>CAVPQM010000008.1:0-24389 GCA_963707555.1 uncultured Actinomycetota bacterium | reverse complement strand
CGCGGCCCCTCGTTGACCTCGCGGCCGCGCTTCACCTCACCGCTGCCCTCATCTCATCGTGCCGCGCGGACGGGCGACCGGGAGCACCTCCATCGGGCGGCCGCCCGGCAGCACACGGAATCGGGCGGCGTCGGTCGCCTGCGCATCGGGGTCGATGGTGTCGATCGTGCGATACGTCACCGTCAGCGCGTCGGGTGTGACATCGACCACCGTGTAGCCCTGGTCGACCATGTTCAGGTGCCGCATGTCCGGCCGGTTCTGGTCGACCACGAACCGCTCCGCCACGCGCAGCAGCTCCTCGGCGACGTCGAGCGGCAGATCGCCCAGGTAGGCACGCCGAGGATCCGGATCCGCCGTCAACGAGCCCGCGCAGAAGTCGTGCGCGGCGACCCGGCTCGACGAGGCGTGGGTGCGCAGGTCCGACGAGATCGCGATGTGCGTGTGCGCGCTCGCGAAGACGGTGTCGTGATGTCGTGGTCGACGAGGAAGGCGAGCAGGTCGCGCCGTTCGGCCATGTAGTCGTCCCACGCCTCGTTCGGCACGTACACACCGGGTTCGGCGGGCATGTCGGGGCGGAACAGCCGGAGGAACTCCAGGTCGACCAGCTTCCAGGGAGCGATGTTGTACGGGTTGCCGATGAGGCGCCACGCCGCGGTGGACGCCGCCAGGCCCGAGGTCAACCAGGCGTACTGCTCGGCGCCGAGCGTGGTGCGGCCCGGATCGTCCATGGCGCTGGCGCCGGTGTGCACGACGTCGTCGAGGGCGGGGTCGCGGTACGAGCGCACGTCGATCATCGAGACGTCGGCCAGTCCGCCCCACCCGAACCGCCGGTAGGACCGTCGCCCACCCGGCTCGACGGCCGAACCAGCGAGCGGGAAGGACTCGAACCACGCCTGCTTCGCAGCCGCCAGGCGCTCCGGTGAACCGTGTGCGTCGACGCCGTTGTAGAACTCGCCGTCGTCCCACATGGCGACGCACGGCAGCGCGGCGTGCAGGTCGCGCAGCATCGGCTGGGCCCGCCAGCGGCGGTAGGTGTCGCGGTACTGGTCGAGGGTGAGCGTGCCGTGGTCCGAGCCGTACACGTAGTCGCCGAGGTGCATGAAGAAGTCCAGGCCTGGTTCCGCGGCGATCGCTGCGTGGGCGTTGAACCAGCTGTCGTTGATCTGCTGGCACGAGCCGAACGCGAAGCGCAGGTGGTCGGGTGTGGCGCCCACCGCCGGCGAGGTCCGCAGGCGGCCCGTCCGACTGACCGTCGAGGCGCCGTCGGCGCCGGGTGCTTCGAAGCGGTAGTGGTACCAACGGTCCGGCTGCAGGCCAGTGACCGCCACCTGCACGGTGTGACCGGTCGCTGCCTCGGCGGTGACCAGCCCGGCGCCGCGGATCGATCCGAACGACGGGTCGTCCGAGACGTTCCACAGCACAGGGACCGCACCGCCGTCGGCCGGCGGGCGCACCCTGGTCCACAGCACGGTGCCGTCCGGTGCCGGGTCGCCGGCCATCACCCCGTCGGGGAACGGACCGGCGTCGGGCACGCCGGGTGGAGGCAGTCGCGGCTCCCCCGGTGCCGGCACGGTGCACCCGGCCACGACGACCGCCGCGCCCACGCCGAACCCCAACCCGCGCAGCATCTCGCGCCGGGTCATGCCCCGACTGCCCGATGCTGCGATCGCCGTGCGTCGATCCATGTCGCTCCCCCGCCCCTCGTTCGGCCGGACCCCAGATCCCTGACCGATCGTCAGTGTGTCACGGCGCAGCGCCGTCGTGCCCGGGACACGCCGAGTGTTCATCCATCGTTCAGGAGTGGTGCTCACCCCCGCCTGCTCGGTCATGGTGGGACGGGTCCGGCTCGTTGGCGGTGGTGGCGTTGGCCCCAGAACCGGTAGCCCTGCGGTGTGGTCCAGATGGTCCAGCCGTCGTCGGTGAGCTCGAGGGTCCAGCCCTTGCGGTGCGCCACACGGTGATGCCGCCGACACAAAAGGGCGAAGTTGTCGAGATCGGACGGTCCGTCGTCGTCCCAGTATTCGATGTGGTGCGCGTCGAGCCATTCGTGATGGGCGTCGCAGCGGGCGAAGTCGCAGTTGCCGTCGCGTGCGTCGAGCGCGATGCGTTGTTCGTCGGTCGCGAAACGCTTCGCGTGGCCTTGGTCGAGCGGCACACCCATGTCGTCGAGCAGCGTGGCGATCCAGGTGGCGTCGCAGAGCAGGTGTTCGACGGTGCTGGCGGGCAGCGGTCCGAGCAGTCGGTGGTGGATGCCCCACAACTCGAGATGCTCCGGCAACACCGGCCCAGCACCGGCGTCGGCGTCGGCGTCGGCGTCGGCGTCGGCGGTCGTCGCGGTGGTCGCCGAACGCGGGCGCGGCAAGGAGGCTGAGCCGGGCTTCGACCTTCGGTCCGGTCGAGGCTGCGGGGTCGACGCCGAGGGATCGTCGGGCCATCTCCTCGAGCGCCAGTGCGAGCAACGTCGGCCTCGGCGGGACGGGCAGCTCACCGCCCGAGACGTTGTGGTCCCGGGTGTACTGCTCGAACAGTTCGTCCGCGATCGACTGCAGGGTGTCGTGGATCGTGATGAACCGATCCGCGGTGAACTCCCCACGCACCAGCCCGAACCGGTCCGACTCCGAGAGGGTGAGCCGGTTCTTCAACAGGTCGGCATCCGGATCGTGCGGGCCGTCCATGTCGGCCAGTTCGCCCAACGCGCGGACGTGGTCCTTCCACCGGTCGAACACCATCGCCGAGGCCGCGTCGACCAGATCAGGGATGAGCTCGGACATCGCCTCGAGGTTGCGTTCGTTGATCGCGCCGGCGAACACGCGGGCGTGATCGACACCGATGCGCCCCTCGACCAGCGCCTCATCGACCACGGTCAGGTCGTTCGCGAGACGGTTCGCCAACGACAACCGCGCACGAGCAACACCCGCGGGCAGGTTGGCATGCTGGGCGAGCCACTTCGACGTCGTGGCGCCCAGGCGGATGTCGGTGTGGCGGCGACGGTCCAACTCGGCCAGGGCGTGTGCCTCGGCCGCGTCGACCGCGGAGCGGGCACGTTCGAGCTGCAACGTCAGACCGCGCAGCGCCGGACCGTCGAGCGAACCGACCGGCACCGCGGATGCGACCGCGAGCGCGTGCACGGCCGCGTCGGCACACGCACCCAGCAACGCCCCGGGCGTGGCCAGGTCGAGCTGCCCCGCTTCCTCGTCGATCGTTGCTGCATCGAACATATGTTCGAGCATAACGAGGCGCTCCGACAGCGAAGCCGCTGCTGCGGCTCACCCGTCCCGGGCGTGCTCCGCAGCGCGAGCGAGGCCAGCTGCGCGCTCGGCCACGGCGACGGTGAGGTCGCCGTGGGTGATGATGTACGGCTCGCCGGCGAGGACGGCCTCGATCACGCCGCTCGCCGCGTCGTCGGCGGTGGACAGCATCGAGGCCATCGTCGGGTTGCTGGCGATCATGGCGTCGAAGTCGCCGTCGTTGGCGATCGGCCGGCGCAGGTGGGCGGGTTGAGCGGCTTCGCTCGACTCGAGGTGGCGGGTGATCATCCCCGAGGGGAACAGGACCGACACGGCGATGCCATCCTCGGCGAGCTCCACCCGAAGCGTCTCGGCGAGACCCCAGACCGCGAACTTGCTGGCCTGGTAGGCGCCGAGGCGGGCAGCGGGGTCGAGGATCGAGGACGACGTCGTGAACGCCAGCCGACCGGCGTCGGCCCGGCGGAGCAGCGGGAGGAACGCCCGTGCCGTACGAGCCGAGCCGATCACGTTGACGTCGAGCACCCACCGCCACTCGTCGTCGGTGAACGCATCGATCGAGCCGAAGAGCTGGACGCCGACGTTCGAGACGACCAGGTCGACACCCCCGAAACGCTTCTCGACGTCGGCGGCCGCACCGACGACGCTCGCCTCGTCCGCGACGTCGACCGTCAGCGCCACGGTGTCGACCCCGTGGGTGTCGGACACCCTGGTCGCCCCGACCGCAGCCCGTTCACCATCGAGGTCCAGGAGGGCCACGTCCATGCCCCTCGCCGCGCACCGGTCGGCGAGCGCTGCGCCGAGCCCCGACGCCGCTCCGGTCACCACTGCGACCGGCATCAGTCGACCTCTTGGGTCACCATGTCCACGTGCAGGCGGGTCAGCCGCAACGTGGCGATCCGCCAGCCGTCGGGCGTCTTCTCGTACGTCTCGTGGTAGTGGCCGTACCCCTCGAGTCGCGAGCTCCCCCAGATCACGATGTCGTGCAGCGCCCAGACGCCGACCGCGGTGCTGTCCGACGTGAGCTCGATCTCGGGCATGTGGCCCTGGTGCACCGTGACCGCCTCGCCCAGCACGGTCTGCAGGAATGCGACGAAGTCGTCCGCCCCGTGGACGACGTCCCCACCCGCCTCACTGGTGTCGACGACCACGTCGTCGGTGAACACCTGGCGCATGGCCGCCCAGTCCTTGGTGTCCATGGTCCGGAAGTAGCGGGCCTTGAGCCGCTTGATCTCCTCGATCTCGTTCACCAACGCCTCCGTGGATCGTCGACCAGCGACCAGCGAGCAGCGTGTCGCGAGCGGCGACGCTAGCGCCGGTCGATGTGTGCTCAACGGGTGGGCGCGTCGGCGATGCCGCGGAGTGGGACGGGACGCCGGGCCAGTTCAGTCGGCAAGCCCTGCCGTGCCAGCACGCCCGGACGCGGCGAGCGATCTGATGGCCGTGGCCAGCAGGAGCAGTCCGGAACCGATCCAGTAGAAGAACGCGGCGCTCCACATGGCCCCGGGGTCGAAGGTCCGCACCGGATGCTGGTACAGGAAGGTGCAGGTCGGTCCGAACGGCCAGAGACCGAACGAGCCCCACCCTCCGCCGGACATGTCCCGCACCATGCAGTACGGAGCGTCGCCCAGGTACGGCGGATTCCACGAGGCCAGCAGCGCGGCGCCGAACATCGCCACCGAGTACACCATCCAGACACGGGCCCGATGCCGCCATCGCCAACTCCCGCGCTCGAGCGACCGAGGACCGTCGACATGTCCAATGAGGGCCCTCAGCGCCGACCGGCGTCGGAGGTACAGCGGGAACGCGACGACCCACAGCAGGAGCACCGATGCCGACCAACCGACCGGCCCCATGTCGAAGAACCCGGCGACGAGTCCACGACGGACACCCCGACGCCGTGCGTCGACGAAGACCCACGTCGCCGACAGCGCTGCGACCGCCATGAAGAATCCCGCCGCCATCGCCGCCACTCCCCTCCCGCGCCAACCCGCGGCCGTTCACGCTATCGGGCGTGCTGCGGCGATACCGCGGGGTGGGACGGGCCTTCAGGCGGGGCGGAGCTGGTCGGCCGCAGCGGCGAGCAGGCCGTTGACGAAGCGCGAGGAGTCGTCGGTGCCGTATCGCCCGGCCAGGTCGACCGCCTCGGAGAGCACCACTCCCCTTGGCACGTCGGGTCGGTGGGCCAGCTCGAAGCAGGCCACGCGCAGCACGACGACGTCGAGCGTCGGCATGCGGGCGATCGTCCAACCCCGTGCGAGCCCGGAGATCACTTCGTCGATCTCGTCGATGTGGTCGGCGACACCTCGCACCAGCGACTCGGCGTACTCGTCCGCGGCGAGCACCTGCGACGACAGCACCTCGTCGACCGGCAGGTCCTTGGCGGCGGCCTCGTAGAGCAGGTGCACCGCACGCTCACGAGCCTCGTGGCGTCCACCAGCGACGGGACGCAACGCAGGCGGCGCCTCGACGTCGATCTGCTCGACGACGGTCTCGGGGTCGAGCACGGTGTCGAGCACCGATCGACTCACGACGGCGTCGGGCGCGTCGGCGTCGAAGAGCAGCTCCTGCTGGAACGGCGCTGTCTCGTCGGCAGGACCGTTGCTCATGCCCGCGACATGAAGTCGCCGGAGCGGGTGTCGACCTTGACCTTCTCGCCCGGGTTGATGAACAGCGGCACCTGGATGACGAGACCCGTCACCAGCGTCGCCGGCTTCTTGGCACCCGAGACCCGGTCGCCCTGCACACCGGGCTCGGTCTCGGCGATGTCGAGCTCGACCGAGGCCGGCAGCTCGACACCGATGATCTCGTCGCCGTACATCATGAGCTGCGCGGTCGAGGAGTCGATCATGAACTTGGCCGCGTCACCCAGGGTGGCGCTCGGCACGTTCATCTGGTCGTAGGTCGAGTTGTCCATGAAGACGTAGTCGTCGCCGTCGCGGTAGAGCAGCTGCATCTCGCGCTTGTCGATGATGGCCCGCTCCATCTTCTCGCCCGCGCGGAACGTTCGCTCGACGACGCCGCCGTTGCGCACGTTGCGGATCGTGGTCCGCACGAACGCCCCGCCCTTGCCCGGCTTGACGTGCTGGAACTCGACGATCTGGAACAGGCCGTCGTCGAGGTCGACCGTCATGCCGTTCTTGAAGTCTGCGGTGGAGATCTGGGCCATGGAGGGGTCCGTTCGTGGAGGGGCAGGTGCGGGTCGGCACTCAGCCGAGGTACGGGTCCTTGGGGGCAAGGGTGAGACGGTCGCAACCGTCCTCTGTGACCAGCACGGTGTCTTCGATCCGCACCCCTCCCACCTCGGGGAGGTAGACGCCTGGTTCGACGGTCACGACGTGGCCGGCGACGAGGGTAGCAGTCGAGCGCGACGAGACCCGAGGCTCCTCGTGGATGTCCAGGCCGACACCGTGCCCGGTCGAGTGCAGGAATGCGTCGCCCCAGCCGGCCTCGTCGATCACCGAGCGGCACACGGCATCGATCTCGGACGCCGTCGCACCCGCCGCCACGGCCTGCACGCCGGCGTCCTGGGACTCGAGCACGACGCTCAGCATGCGGCGCCGCTGCTCGTCGACCTCGCCGACCGCGACGGTGCGGGTCATGTCGGAGTGGTAGCCGTCGACCAGCGCACCGAAGTCGATCACGACCAGATCGCCCTCGGCGATGCGACGCGGTGACGGGTGGTGGTGCGGCTTCGCACCGTTCGGACCCGCTGCCACGATCGTCTCGAAGCTGACGTCGGCTGCGCCCATTCGGCGCATCGTTGCGTCGAGCAGCAGGCCGAACTCGACCTCGGACGGGCCGTCGAGCAGGCGCTCGCGCACCTCGGCCAGCGCGGCATCGGCGATGGCGCAGGCGGAGCGGATCCTGGCGGCCTCACCGGCGTCCTTGACCAGTCGGAGCTCCTCGACCAGACCGACGGTGGGGACGAGCTCGCCGGCGGTGAACAGGTCGCTCGCCCACCGGCGCTGCTGTGCCCAGGTGACGGTCTGCGACTCGAGACCCAGCCGC
This sequence comes from uncultured Actinomycetota bacterium, assembly GCA_963707555.1. Classification (GTDB taxonomy): domain Bacteria; phylum Actinomycetota; class Acidimicrobiia; order Acidimicrobiales; family Microtrichaceae; genus JAFAFN01. The sequence goes on along the minus strand of CAVPQM010000008.1, from coordinate 17,133 downwards.
GAGGTGCCGCCCACGTTGGCGGCATCGGCGACGACGCCGTCGGGGTCCGCGGCGACCACCTCGATGCGGGCCTTCACACCCGCGGCCGACAGCTGGTCGGCGGACTGGTCGCGGTACCGCCCGTCGGTGACGAAGACGAGCTCGTCGGGCGTGACGAGCACCACCGCGGCCGACCCGGTGAACCCGGTGAGGTAGCGCACGTTGGTCAGGTTGGCGACGACCAGCGCGTCGACCTGCGCGGCGTCGAAGGTGGCGCGGAGCCGGTCGGCTCGCCCGGCGACGTCCATGGGCGGCAGCTCGTCGGGGGCGTGTTCGGGTGTCAGTCGTTCGGTCACTGCCATGGCGACCAGACTACGACCGAGGGACCACGAGCTGAGCTTCGACCCCTCGATGATCGGCACCCAGCGGGCCGATCACGGTCACGCCGACCACGCCGATGCCCGGTCCGACGAGGATGTGGTCCAACCGCAGCAGCGCCGGCACCCGACCGCCGACCGGCCACGTGGGCACGAAGCCCCCGCCTCCGACGTCCTGTGCGTCACGCAGATCACCGGCGCGCAGCAGCTCTCGGAAGCGCCGATGCCCGCTGCCGGCGTTGAGGTCGCCGGCGACGACCGTCGCCGGACCGGCCTCACCGACCGCCTCGGCCAGCTCGCGCAGGTCCCGCTGCCACATCGGCAGGCTGTACAGGTCGCTGGGCGAGACCGGGTGCACAGCGAAGAGGGTGACCTCGTGGCCCTGCACGTCGACCACGGTTCGCACACCCGTGAGGGTCATCGGCAGCAGTGCCGGCTCCGAGAACGGCATCGTCGAGAAGATCGCGAGGCCCGGGCCGTCGGGCACCGCCTGCTCCCAGCGGTACCGGTACCGATCGGTGACGCCGGCGCTGTCGAACGCGGCGGCGTGCGCCGGGGTGTACTCGACGATCACCAGCACGTCCGCGTCGCGGGCGAGCAGCTCGTCGACCGCGTGGGCCGGCTCGTCGTTCTCGAACCACAGGTTCTGCACCACGACGGTGAACTCGGTGCCACCGTCGGCTCGCTCCGGGGACACCAGGCCCGACAACGTCGGCCACGAGATCCACACCACCGCGACCCACGGGACGACCGCGAGCAGCGCGGCCCGCCGCCACGGCCGCGGCGCCAGCCAGAGCAGCGCGGCGCCGACCGTCGTCATCAGCGCGAGGCCGAGTCCGATGAACTCACCGAGCGCCGCGGTGCCGATGAAGCGATAACCCGCCTCCTGGATCACCGAGTAGCGGATCACCAGGTTCAGCCCGGTGCCGAACAGCCCGAGCACGACGATCGCGGCGCCGAGCGCGGCCAGGATCACCCGGCCACGGCCCCGAGTGGTGGAGTCGGTCACCCGGTCGAGAGGTCGAGCAGGTGGGCGGCCGCGTCGACCGCCATCGGGTACCCGGCGCCGCCGAGCCCTTGGATCAAGGCATCGGCCACGGGGGTGACGACCGACGTGTGGCGCCAGGACTCGCGCCGCGAGGGGTTCGACAGGTGCAGCTCGACCACGGGCCCGTCGTACGCCGCGAGCGCGTCGTGCAGCGCCCACGAGGAGTGCGTGAAGGCACCCGCGTTGACGATGATGGCGGCATGGTGGCCGCGTGCCCGGTGGATCGCGTCGACCAGCTCGGCTTCACGGTTGGACTGGAGGTGCTCGACCTCGAGCCCGTGCTGCTCGGCGCGACCTGTCGCCGCAGCGACGTGGTCGTCGAGCGTCGCCGTGCCGTAGACGGCCGGCTCGCGTTCGCCGAGCAGGTTGAGGTTGGGTCCGGACAGCAGCAGGATCGACGCGCTCATCGAAGGGCTCTGCTCATCGAAGGGCTCTGCTCATCGAAGGGCTCCGCTCATCGAAGGGCTCCGCTCATCGAAGGGCTCCCAGGGTGGACCGCACCAGGTCGGGGTCGACTCCGCTGACCACCTCGACGCCGGCGGGGCCGTCGAGCACGAAGGTCAGCCCGGCGTCGAGCACCTTCTTGTCGCGGGCCATGAGCGCCATGAGCTCGTCGTCGTCGAGGCCGTCGGGCAACGCGGTCGGCAGGTCGTAGCCCGACACGACCCGGCGGTGCTCCGCGACCGCAGCGTCGTCGATGCGTCCCATCGCGCGGGCCAGCTCGGCCGCGTAGACCAGCCCGACCGCCACGGCCTCGCCGTGGCGGAGCTGGTGGTCACCTGCGACCTCGATGGCGTGGGCCAGGGTGTGGCCGTAGTTCAGCAGCGCCCGGCGACCCGATTCGCGTTCGTCCGAGGCGACGACCTCGGCCTTGATCTCGACGCAGCGGGCGACGCGCTCGTCGAGGTCGAGCTCGTCGAGCCGACCCCCGCCGAGCCAGTGGTACTTGGCGAGCTCGCCCAGACCGCAGCGCCACTCGCGCGGCGGCAGCGTCGACAGCGTCGCCGTGTCGCAGATGACGGCGGACGGCTGCCAGTAGGCGCCGACGAGGTTCTTGCCCTCGGGCAGGTTCACGCCGGTCTTGCCGCCGATCGCGGCGTCGATCTGGCCGAGCAACGACGTCGCGACGTGCACGACGGGCAGGCCTCGGTGGTAGACCGCCGCGGCGAAGCCGGCGACGTCGGTCACCATGCCGCCGCCGAGACCGACGACGCAGTCGGTCCGCGTCAGTCCCCATTCCGCGAACTGCGAGCAGAGCGACTCGATGGTCGACAGCGTCTTGTGGGACTCGCCGTCGCCGATGACGAACGTGCGGTGCTCTCGTCCCGGGTCGATGTCGACGGGGATCTGCTCCTGGGTCACGATCGCCACGCGTCGACTTCGCGGCGGCAGCAGGCCGGCGAGCTCGTGGCGCGCTCCCTCACCGACGAGCACGGGGTACGAGCGCTCGTCGCCCAGGTCGACGTCGACGGTGATCACGGCCGGGCGGTCCCCAGGGCGCTGACGACCTCTTCCGCGACGCTCAGGGGGTCGACGCCGTCGACGTCGATCACGGTGTCGGACACCTCGTCGTAGAGCGCGGCGCGCTCCTCGGAGAGGCGCTGCAGGGCGAACTCGACGTCGCCGTCGAGCAGCGGGCGGGCCTCGGTGGTGTCGGCGAGTCGCGCGGCCAGCTTCGAAGGATGCGCCCGCAGCCACACGACGTGGGCATCGTTGCGAAGCGACGATCGGTTCGCCGCGCTCAGGACCACTCCCCCGCCGGTCGCGATGACCGCCGGAGGACCCGACAGCGCATCGAGCAACGCCTCGGTCTCGAGCACGCGGAAGGTGGCCTCGCCCTCGGGCTCGGCGAAGATCTCGGCGACAGGCCGTCCGACACGCTCGGTGACGACACGGTCGAGGTCGACGACGATGCGTCCGGTGCGGGACGCGATCAGCGGCGCCGCGGTCGACTTGCCCGACCCGGAGAGCCCCACGAGCGCGACGTGCTCGACGTCGGAACGGGTCACACGACGACGACGGGCAGGTCCGTCATGAGCTGCGCGATCGCGGACCGGAGTGCGATCGTCGGGCAGTCACGGGCCTCGAGCAGGATGGTGACGCCCTGGTCGCACTCGACGACGAGCGCTGAAGCGTCGCGGTGGATCTTGGTGTTCATCCGGAAACGTGCCTCATCGGAGTTCTGGACCTCGACGGTCTTGACGGACTCCCACGATATCCGGAACGAGAGATCGCCCGGGCCCGACAGCTCGAGGCCCGTCCGACTCATGGTCGCGGTGCACTTCTTGCGGCGCTTCGACTGCCCCGGGTAGCCGCCCAGGTAGACGACGTCCTCGAGCTCGAGGCTCGCGGAACGGCCCAGCGGTGCCGTGGACGTGGCGGCGGCCTGCGCGAACGGGGTCTGGTCGACCTGGGGCTGGTCGGTCGGCGACGGTGCGGCCTGCGACGGTGCGGCCGGAGACACCGAGAACGCACCGGCGGCCTCGGACGCGGCGGACTCGGACGCAGCGGACTCGGCGGCAGGTGCAGCAACTGGCGCGTCGGCCGGAGGAGCAGCGGCCGCAGGGGACTCTGCCGGATCCGGCGAGACGTCCTCGAAGGTGACGTCGGGCCCCGGGCGATCGTCTGCGGTCGGGCTGTCTGCAGGCGGGCCGGCTTGGGGCGGGCTGCCTGCGGGCGCAACGTCCGCGGTCGGACGCTCGTCGTCGCCGACGCGGCGTTCGGCGAGCACGGTCAGCGTGAGCACGACGGCCTCGCAGAACTGGTCGCTCCAACCGGCGCCGATGACCGAGCCGTCGTCCATCGTGATCTCGATCTCGGAGAGTCCGTCGACGGGGTCGCCGATGGCATCGAGGTGGACGAGATGGTTCAGGTCGAGCCAGACCGGCGAAGTGACGCGTTCGGTACGTCCGATGCCCATGCTCGACCCGGCGAGTACGAACAGCGCCTCGGTGCGCTCCCCGCCGGGAGGGCGGACCCACCCCTGCGTGAGCGCGTCCGGCTTCGGCTCGTCCACACCGGCGGCATGATCGTCTGCTGGCACCACGTCCCCTACTCCTCCGAGCAGCACCGGACTCGCACCGCCGGCCGCACTCGGGATCCACGGTACCGGCAAGTTCGACGTGTGTGGTTCCGTCGGGAGCGTCTCGGGGAGCTCCCGGTTCCACACGTCGTCGCGCACGGTCATCAGAACATCCCGGAGAAGGTGACCGGCCCGTCACCGTCGCCGTCGGCGTCCCCTGAGGTCGATGACGGCTCCTGGGCCGGGGCGGTCGCGGGCACCGAGCTCAGGGCCGCGGCGATCGCTTCGGCGGCCTGCGGGCTGAGCTTCGACATCTGGCGCAGGACCTCGTCGGTCGAGTCGTCGGCGTCGTCCGAGAGATCGGCGGCGACCTCGTCGCCGCCGCTTCCCGCAACGCTGTCGGCGGGCCGATCGGTGCCGGACAGCAGATCCTCCCATGTGTCGGGTCCTGCCGATGTCGGCCTGTCGTCGACCTGCGCCGGCGCATCGAACGCCGAGCTGTCGAACGCCGAGCTGTCGAACGCCGAGCTGTCGAAGGCAGGGTTCTCGAACGGTGCCGGTTCGGGCGTGCCCCAGGCGTCGGCGGTATCGGAGGCGTCGCCGCCGAGCAGGTCGTCGATCGGGAACCGTTCGGGGAACCGGGGCTCGACGGGACCGTCGTCCGAGGGACGCCCGGTGAGGTCCGAGAGGTCTGCGAGGTCGATCGAGGGGCGATCGCTCGACGCGTGATCAGCCGGCCCGCCGGTGGTCTTGTCATCGATGGATCGGGTCTCGGCCACCTCGGGGATGAAGCGGCCGCCGACCTCGGCGTTCGACAGATCGAAGGTCGCGGGCTCGGCCATGGTCGCCAGTCCCCGCTCCACGAGCGATGCCGCAGCAGCGCAGGCGCCGAACTCGTCCAGGCCGAGCGCGTCGCCGATCACGGCGACGACGGGGTCCGCCGCGGCCGCGATCACGAGGGACCACGACGCGGCGTCGAGCGTGACGGAGTCCTCCGGCAGCTGCTCGACCAGCACGACCCTGTGAGCGAGCGACGGCACGACGGCGACGATGTCGTCCCACTCCGTGAGCAGCGCCGCTGCCTCGTCCATCGCCGCGTTGAGCGGGGTGACCTCGACCGAGTGCTGCGGTTCGCTGTCCGCAGGAGCGGCATCGAACGCGAACGAGGCATCGGAGAAGCGGAGCATCTCGAAGAGCAGCGAGGCTGCGGTCGCGCCGCCGCCGCCCACCATGTCGCCGCCGACCACCTCTCCGTCGCTGATCCAGAGCGCGGCCGACCCACGGTCGCCGTCCAGTGCGAGTCGACCCGACTTCTTCGACGAGGCGAGGAGTGTCAGCACCTCGGTCAGTGGGAAGCTGTCGATCGTTCCTTGGAGCGCCACCGCACATCCTCCTGCGAAGTCCGGGGTCCGACGGGACCCTGTTCTTCATCGGCACGACACGGAGCGCGGTTCAGCTTTTCCTGGGTCGAACGGCCCAGCGATGTGGAGTCCGGGTCGAATGGCCCGGACTTCCTGCGCTCGGCGTCAGGAGCGTGTGGCGTCAGGACCGCGCGGCGTCGGCCATGACGTCGACGGGTGCGGGAACCCCGGTCCAGCGCTCGAAGGCGACGGCGGCCTGGTGGACCAGCATCGACAGACCGTTCGAGGTACGACAGCCGGCGGCCTCCGCGGCCGCCATCGAGCGCGGTGCGCTCCGGGTGGTAGATCAGCTCGGCGACCACCTGGCCGGCGCGCAGCTGCGACGGGTCGAGGGGAACCTCTGCAGGGCCGCCCCCGGTGTCGGCCATGCCGATCGAGGTCGCGTTGACCACCAGGTCCGCCTCGGCGACGGCGTCGGCCGCGACCAACGCCCCACGCGGCCCGGCCAGCGCTGCAGCCTCCCGACCGCGCGCAGCGGTCCGGTTCACGACCCCGACCGATGCTGCGCCCGCGTCGGCGAGCGCCAGCACGACCGCTCGGGCCGCTCCCCCGGCGCCGAGCACGACGCATCGTGCGCCGCCGGGATCCAGACCGAAGTCATGGCGCAGCCCCGAGACGAAGCCGGCGCCGTCGGTGCTGTCGCCGATCAGTCGGTCACCGTCACGGATGATGCAGTTGACCGACCCCAGACGCTCGGCGGTCGACGTCAGCTCGTCGAGGGCAGGGATCACGGCCGCCTTGTGGGGCATCGTGACCGACATCCCGCGCAGGCCGGTGGCGCGCATCCCCTCGACCGCGGCAACGGCACGACCCTCGGGGGTCGGCAGGGCCACGTAGACCCAGTCCAGGTCGAGGGCTGCGAAGGCCGCGTTGTGGATGGCCGGCGACCGGGAGTGCCCCACGGGATCGCCGATCACCGCGGCGACGGCGGTCGACGCGGTGATCTGCCGCCCGCTCAGAACACGCCTCGTTCCTGGGCGTCGTCCTTCGCGTCGAGGAACTCGTCGTAGGAGTCGGTGAAGAAGTGGGTCGGCGGGTCGTTCGAGGTCAGGACGTAGTAGCGCCAGTCACCGTCCGCGGGAGCGATCGCTGCGGCCAACGACGCCTCGCTGACGAGCGAGATCGGCGTGGGCGGCAGCCCCTTGACCTTCCGGGAGTTGTACGGCGTGTCGGACTCGAGATCGCTCTTGGTGAGCTCTCCCGAGGAACGACCCAGGCCGTAGAGGACGGTCGCATCGATGCCCAGCGTCTCGCCCGCCTCGAGGCGGTTGGAGATGACCCGCGAGATCATGCCGCGCTCCTCTGCCGGGGCCCCTGTCTCCTTCTCGACCAGCGACGCGATCGTGATGAGCTCGTAGGCGGTGCGACCCTGCAACGACTCGGCCTTCTCGTAGCCGAGCTCGTCGAGCACGTCCTCCATCTTCGAGGCCATGGTCTGCAGGATCAGCTGAGGGGTGGCATCCGCCTCGAACTGGTAGGTGTCGGGGAAGAGCAGCCCCTCCCAGCTGGTCACGTCGGCCGGCTTGTACTTCGACGTCACCGCTCCGGAGTCGAGCGTCTGTTGGAGCTGCTCGGCGGTCACCGTGGGCATCTGCTCGGCGATCTGGGCCAGCGCGTCGACGAGACGGCGTCCCTCGGTCACCCGCACGACGTTGGCAGCGACGGGCACGGGGCCGTCGTCGAGCACGGCGATGGCCTCGTCGAAGGATGAGTTGCGCCGGAAGTCGACGTACTCACCCGCCTCCCACGGCCCGGCGCCCTTCCAGCCCACGTAGTAGCCGAAGAGCCGACCGCTGCTGACGACGCCCTCGTCAGCGAGGATCGCCGCGATGGCGTCGACCGACGACCCCTTCGGGACGGTCACCGTCTCGATGACCTCGCCGGGCTCACCCGACGGGTTCACCTGTCGTGACGCCCAGACCATGATGCCGCCGATGATGATCGCGACCACGAGGATCGCGAGTCCACCGACGGCGAGCAGACGCCGACCGCCGCTCGTCGCCGGCGGCAGGACGACGTACTCGTCCTCGTCGTCGCGGCGAGGCCGCGCGGGCGCCGGGCCCTGCGGCGGTCGCTGCTGCTGCGGCGGTCGCTGCTGCTGCGGCGGTCGCTGCTGTCGGGGCCGCTGCTGGCCCTGAGGGCGCTCGCCCTGTGAGCGCTGCTGGCCCTGAGGGCGCTCGCCCTGTGAGCGCTGCTGGCCCTGAGGGCGCTCGCCCTGTGGCCGCTGCTGGCCCTGAGGGCGCTCGCCCTGCGAGCGCTGCTGGCCCCGAGGTGGGCGCTGCTGGGGTGGACGCTGCTGCTGCGGCAAGGGCTGCTGCGTGTCACGCGCCGGCGGGGTCGGCCGTTGCCGAGCGGGTTCGGCGGGTTCGTTGGGCTCGGAGGGTGCTGGGCGGCGCTTGCGCACCACCGGCTTCACGGTCGACGGGTCGAACTCGTCCGGGTCAGTCACTCAGTCAATCCTGTACGGCATCGGGAGGTCTCTGCTCCGTCCGGTGGTCCAACCACGCCTGCAGGATGACGGCGGCGGCGACCTTGTCGACGACCTGTCGACGGCCTCCGGCGCCCAGGTTCATCGCATCGAGCGAGCGGTGGGCCGTGACGGTGCTGAGCCGTTCATCGTAGGTCTCGACCGCCACCGGAAGGGTTGCATCGAGCTTGCGGATCTCGAGCAGGGCCCGCTTGGCCGCCTTCCCCGTGGACCCGTCGAGCGAGTACGGCATGCCGACCACGACGACCTCGGCCTCGGTCTCGGCCACCATCGCAGCGATCGCGGCGTGGTCCTGGTCCCAGCGACCGCTGCGCTGGATCACCTCGTAGGGCAGCGCGAGGGTGCCTGCGGAGTCCGACAGCGCCACACCGATCCGCTTCGAGCCCAGGTCGATGCCGAGCGCGCGCATCAGCCCAGCAGCGCTCGCACCTGATCGAGCGCCTCGTCGATCTTCTCCGGGAACTTGCCACCCGCGGTCGCCAACTCGTCGCCCTTGCCGCCGCCACCACCGATGGTGCGGGTGGCGTCCGCGATGAGCTCGGCTGCGACCAGGCCGCTGTCGGGGTCGACCGCAGCGACGAGCATGGCGCCCTTGCCGCCCGGCGAGGCGCCGAGCACGACAGCCCGGAGCCCGGGCCGGTCACGCAGCGCCACGGCCAGGTCCCGTACCTCGTCGCGCGAGTCGGCCTCGACGCGGGCGACCACGATGCCGTCGACCGCGCTGGCCTCGAGATCCTGTGCCTGGCTGCCAGCGAGCTGCTTGCGCAGCGTCTTCAGCTCGTCCTTGAGGGACTTGATCTCGGCGACACGGCGCTCGACGCCCTCGACCAGGTCGTCATCGGCGACGCCGAGCAGCGACGCCGCCCGGTGGTTCCGAGCCTCTTCGGCCCGCAGCCGCTCGATCGGACCGAAGCCGGTCACGGCCTCGATCCGTCGGATGTTGGAGCCGATCGACCCCTCGCTGACCACCTTGAGCAGGCCGATGTCGCCCAGTGCGCTGACGTGGGTGCCGCCGCAGAGCTCGGTGGAGTGCTCCCCCGCCTCGAGCACCCGGACGACGTCGCCGTACTTGTCGCCGAAGAACGCGATGGCGCCGAGTGACCGGGCCTCTTCCATCGAGGTCTCGAAGTGGCGGACCTCGGCGTTGGTGAGCAGCTCGTGGTTCGCGAGGTCCTCGATCCGGACGAGCTCGTCGTCGGTGATGGGCGCGAAGTGGGCGAAGTCGAAGCGCAGGCGGTCGGGGCCGACCCACGAACCCTGCTGCTTCACGTGATCGCCGAGCACGTGGCGCAGCGCCCAGTGGAGGATGTGCGTCGCGGTGTGGTTCCGACGGATCGCAGCACGGCGTTCCTGGTCGACCGCTGCGGTGACCTGCTGACCGACCTGCAGCGGGGGGGCGTCCTCGGCGACGGTGTGACGGTGCAGCCCGGGCAGCGCGTAGGTGGTGTCGATCACCTGGACGACGAGGCCGTCGGGGGTCTCGATCGTGCCGCTGTCGCCGACCTGTCCACCGGACTCGGCGTAGAACGGCGTCCGGTCCAGGAAGACCGCGTTGCCGACGACGCCGATGACGGTGGCCCTGCTGGTGAGCTCGTCACGGCCCGTGAACTCGGTCGCTCCGTGCTCTGCGAGGATCGCCCGTTCGGCGTCGACGTCGTCGCCGGTCGCGACACCGGTGCGCTTGCCAGCGGCACGGGAGCGCTCGCGCTGTTCGTTCATGGCACGCTCGAAGCCGTCCAGGTCGACCTGGACGCCACGGAGGTCGGCCATCTCCTGGGTGACCTCGAGCGGGAAGCCGTAGGTGTCGTGCAGCTCGAAGGCGACGTCGCCGGCGAGCGGGGCGTCGTCGACGACGGAGTCGAGCGCCGTGTCGAGCAGCACCGAGCCCCGCGCGAGCGTGCGACGGAACTGCTCCTCTTCGCGACCGATCATGTCGACGAGCAGGGTGCGCTGGTCGACCAGCTCCGGGTAGGCGTCGCCCATGATCTCGATGTTGCGTTCGACCATCGACGGCATGATCAGTCGCTCGACGCCCAGCATGTAGCCGAAGCGGACCGCGCGGCGGATGATCCGTCGCAGCACGTAGCCGCGGTCCTCGTTCGAGGGCACCACGCCGTCGGCGACCAGGAACGACGCGGTCCGTGTGTGGTCCGCCAGCAGACGCAGGGCGATGTCGGACAGCGGATCGTCGCCGATGCGCTGGCCCGTCACGGACTGCGCCTCGTCGACGAGCAGCGACAGCACGTCGGCTGCGTACAGCGACGGGCTGCCGGCGAGGACGGCGAGGATGCGCTCCATGCCGGCGCCGGTGTCGATGTTCTTGGTCGGCAGATCGGTCAGCTCGCCGTCCTGGCCACGGAAGTACTGGTTGAACACCAGGTTCCAGATCTCGACGAAGCGGTTCTCGGCCAGCTCGTTCGCGGGGCCGCCGTCGGGACCGAGCTCGGGTCCGTAGTCGAAGAAGATCTCGGACGACGGACCGCACGGTCCGGTCTCGCCCATCTCCCAGAAGTTGTCCTTGTCGAGGCGCTGGATGCGGTCGCGCGGCACGCCGACCGCGTCGGCCCAGATCTCCTCGGCCTCGTCGTCGGAGACGTGGCAGGTGATCCAGAGGCGGTCGCCGTCGATGCCGAGCGTCTCGGTCACGAACTCCCAGGCCCACGGGATCGCCTCGGCCTTGAAGTAGTCGCCGAACGCGAAGTTGCCGAGCATCTCGAAGAACGAGAGGTGGCGGGGCGAACGTCCGATGGCGTCGAGGTCGTTGTGCTTTCCACCAGCGCGCACGCACTTCTGCACCGACACCGCCCGGGGCGGCACGAACGGTACGGGCTCCTCGCCGAGGAAGTACGGGACGAACGGCATCATCCCCGAGTTGGTGAACATCGGAGCGGACGGATGGGTCGGGATCAGACTGCCCGACGGCACCGACGTGTGGCCGCGTTCAGCGAAGAACTCGGTCCAGGCGTGACGGAGTTCCTGTGCGGTGGTGATGCGCGCCGGTGATGGTGACATGGAGCCCCCATGCTACCGGTGGACGGCTCGCCGACCGCGCGTGTTCAGGCGCGGGCGTTCAGGTGCGGTGACGACTCGGCGGGGTCGGCGGCCAGGTGGACGTCATCGGACGGGTCGCCCCGCCGGCACGGTGTCGACGGTCCGCGGCGTCGCCGCGGCCGTAGTGGTCGCGCAGCTCCGCTTCGCGCTCGCGCATGGCGCCGCGACCGTCGACGACTGCATCGACCACCGACCGGCCGACCGCCTTGGCCTTGTGGCCCGCGGTGACGACCAGCGCGTCGGGCTGCAGCGCGTCGAGCTGTGCTCGCACCTTGCGCTCTGCCCAGACCGTGCCCGAGACGCCGGCAACGGCGCCCACGCCCATCCAGAACAACCGTCTCATGTGTGCCTCCGTCGTGATCGGCGCCCGCGGGGCTCCTCGAGCTCGCGGGTGGCCGCTGCGGTCGTGCGATCGGTGTCGCGGCCGCTGAGTCGCTGCGCCACGCGCCGGGTGCCCGACGCGAGCGCCACACCCTTGATCACCGGCGACGTGAGCGCCCGGTAGGTGGCCTCGGTCGCGGTGTCGAGCCGGTCGCCGACGGCGTTCGCCACCTCGAGCAGGTCGTCGAGGCGCTCGACCTCACCCACCGCAGCCGACGCGGCGAGCCGCAGCTCCTCGACCGCCGGTTCGACCGCCTCGGTGAAGCTCGACACCGCGTGGTCGAGCGCGGTGGCGGCCTGCAGCACCCGGGCGCAGAGCAGCGACAGCACGGCTGCGGCAGCGAGTGCGAGCACCGCGCCGACGACGGTGAGGAGTTCGAGCGCGTCCATCAGCGACCATTGTCCTCCACCGCAGGCGCGGAGGGTCGGATCTCGCCGCGGCGCTGCCGCCAGCGTTCGACCAGTCGGCCCTCGGCGCCGTGCATGGTCGGCCGGTAGTACTCGACGTCGAGCAGCTCATCGGGCAGGTACTGCTGTGCGACCCAACCGCCGGGGTCGTCGTGGGGGTAGCGATAGCCGCGTCCGTGTCCGAGCTGTGCGGCGCCGCGGTAGTGGGCGTCGCGCAGGTGCGCCGGCACCTCGCCCACGGGACGGGAGCGCACGTCGTCCTCGGCGGCGTGCAGACCCATGTAGGCGGTGTTCGACTTCGGAGCGAGCGCCAGGTGGACCGTCGCCTGGGCCAGGTTGATGCGCGCCTCGGGAAGGCCGACGAACTCGACGGCTGCAGCGGCGGCGTTGGCGACCATCAACGCGAACGGGTCGGCCATGCCGACGTCCTCGGAGGCCGAGATCACCAGGCGACGGGCGATGAACCGGGCGTCCTCGCCGGCCTCGAGCATGCGGGCCAACCAGTGCAGCGCGGCGTCGGGGTCCGACCCACGGATCGACTTGATGAAGGCCGAGACGACGTCGTAGTGGTCGTCGCGCCCGTAGCGCACCGGTGACGCTCCGAGCGCGCCCTCGGCATCGACCAGCTCGAGACGCACCGCTCCCCCGTCGGCTCGTGCCTCGGCGAGCGCCAGCGCCACTTCGAGGCTGGTGAGCAGATGCCGACCGTCGCCACCGGCGCGATCGACCAGGTGGTCGAGGGCGTCGTCCTCCGCGGTGGCGCCCTCTGAGCTCAGCCCTCGTCGGGCCAGCTCCTTGAGGCCGTCGTGCTCCAGGCCGTGCAGTCGGAACAACGTCGAACGGCTGAGCAGCGGCGGGTTGACCTCGAAGTACGGGTTCTCGGTCGTCGCGCCGATCAGCACGAGCAGACCGGTCTCCACCGACGGCAGCAGGGCGTCCTGCTGGGCCTTGGTGAACCGGTGGATCTCGTCGAGGAACAAGATGGTGCCGTTGCCCTGCGCACCGAGGCGGTGCTCGGCCTCGGCGGACACCTCTCTGATGTCCTTCACCGTCGCGGTCACCGCGGAGAGCGGCACGAAGGTCTTCGACGAGGCCTGCGCGATGAGTCGGGCGATCGTGGTCTTGCCGGTGCCGGGCGGCCCCCAGAGGATCACCGAGCTCAGCCGGTCGGCGTCGACGAGCGCTCGCAGCGGTCGGCCGGGACCGAGCAGGTGGTCCTGTCCAACGACCTCGGAGAGCGTCGCGGGTCGAAGGCGGTCCGCCATCGGTCCCCTCGCGGCGAGTGTCTGCTCCGCGGCCGCACTGAACAGGTCGGAACCGGACTGGGGGGACCGCGGCGCCATGGTCAACTCTCTCGTCGGTCGGGGTGGCCGCTGAGCCGGGTGCCGCCGTGGTCGAGCAGCTCCTGTCGCAGCAGCCCCAGCAGCGTGATCACGGTGAACTCTCTCACCTGTTGTCGCCGGCCCGGGAGGCGCAGCATGGTCGAGCGTACCGAACCGCCGCGGTCGGGGTCGCCCACGACGACGGCGAGGCAGACCGTGCCCGGCGGACTGCCCTCTTGCGGGTCCGGCCCAGCGACGCCCGTGGCGGCGACGGCGACGTCCGCGCCGAGCAGGTTCCTGGCGCCGATCGCCATGCCGATCGCGGTCTCCTCGGAGATCACCGGGCCTCTGGTCACACCCAGGAGGTCGAACTTCACGTCCGAGGCGTACGACACGATGCTGCCGCGCAGCACGTCGCTCGCACCGGGGTGGTCGACCAGGCGGGAGCCGATCATGCCGCCGGTGAGCGACTCGGCGACGGCGAGGGTCAGGCCGCGTTCGCGCAGCAGGTCGAGCACGACGGACTCCATGGTGTCGTCGTCGATGCCGAACACGACGGGGCCGAGGATCTCGCGCACGACGGACTCCTCTGCAGCGAGCACCGCGGCCAGCTCGTCCGCGGTCGCGCCCTTCGCGGTGATGCGGACCTTCAGCCCCTCCATGCCCGACGCGAGGAACGCGAGGGTCGGATTGCCGAGGACGTCGAGCTCGTCGATGCGCGCGGCGAGCAGCTCGGCGAGACCGGACTCGGACTCGCCCCAGGTGCGCAGCGTGCGGCTGCCGATCGCGGCGGTGATGCCGGCCCGTCGCTGCAGGTCGGGCAGGACGGTGCCCAGCACCATCTCCTTCATCTCCCACGGCACTCCCGGCACCGCGTAGATGACCTTCTGGGTCGTCGAGCCGTCGGGTTCGGTCCACTCGACGGGGCAGACCAGGCCCGGGGCGGTGCCCGGCATCTGCTCGATGAACGACGCGCCCACGGGCTTCTGGGCCTGGCGCAGGTTGTTCATGGGCATGCGACGGCTGCGCCCGGAGAACATCGCGATGATGCGCTCCTCCATGTCCTCGTCGGCCTCGAGGGGGACGCCCATGACCTGGGCGATCGCGTCGCGGGTCAGGTCGTCCTGGGTCGGGCCGAGCCCGCCGCAGCAGATGACGGCGTCGCTGCGGCCGAGGGCCAGCTCGAGGGTCGACACGATCCGCCCGATGTTGTCGCCGACCTTCGTCTGGAAGAACGTGTCGATTCCCGCGAGGGCCAGCTGCTCGCCGATCCACGACGAGTTCGTGTCGGTGATCTGCCCCAGCAGGAGCTCGGTTCCGACGGCGACGACCTCTGTGCGCATGGTCGGCACGCTACTCAGCGCGCAGCGGCCCGGTCGGCCGCCCCCGGGGCTCGGGTGCTCAGTCGCGGGCCATGGTCGACGTGGCCTGCGACCCCGCCACGACGTACTGCGCGGCGCTGATCCACGCCACGGCGACACCGAGCCACAGGAACGTGTCGGCGAGCCAGTGCAGGTCGGTGGTCCAGGGCCAGACCACCCAACCGACGGCGCCGAACTGCAGGAACGTCTTGGCCTTCGCGACCTTCGAGGCCTGCACGGCGAGTCCGCGGCGACCCCAGTACGAGCGGAAGGCCGAGATGAACGCCTCTCGCACGGTGATGAGCACCACGGGCAGCCACCAGAACCTGCCGCCCAGCACCATCGCCCACAGCCCGCCGAGCGCGAGGACCTTGTCGGCCAACGGGTCGAGGAAGGCCCCGGAGCGGGTCGTGCCCTGCTTGCGTGCCAGGTAGCCGTCCAGGCTGTCGGTCGTGGTGATCACGAGCCACAGGGCGAACAGCGGCCAGCTCGACTCCTGGCGGATGATCATGACGAACGCGACCGGTGCGAGCAGCAGCCGGATGACGGTGATGACGTTCGCTGGCGTCATCAGCGCGGACGGCCCGAACGAGGGCTGCGCCTGGCTGCTCACGGTGTGCTCGCCGCTGGTGGCGTCTCGGGCGCTGCGTGCAGGTCCGGGCCTTCGGCGCCGTGCACGACCACCCGGTGGAACTCGCCGACGGGCAGCGCCTCGGGCACGACGACGATGCCGTCGATCTCGGGTGCTTCGCGGTGTGACCGGGCGACGCCGGGTTCGTCGACCAGCACCGTGATCTCGGTGCCGATCAGCTCGTCGCGGCGAGCCGCGGTGATGTCGTCCTGCAGCGCTCGCAGCTCGGCGAGGCGGTCCTCGACGAGGCCGTCGGCGACCTGGCCGTCGAGGTCGGCCGCGTAGGTGCCCTCTTCGGCGGAGTACGCGAAGAAGCCGCACCAGTCGAGCTGTGCGGCCTCGACGAAGGCGAGCAGCTGGTCGTGGTCGGCCTCGGTCTCACCGGGGTAGCCGACGATGAAGTTCGAGCGGAACGCGGCCTCGGGGTCGCAGTGCGCGGATCTCGCTCGATGCGCTCGAGGAACTTGTCGCCGTTGCCCCAGCGGCGCATGCGACGCACGAGCGGCGCCGACACGTGCTGCAGCGAGAGGTCGAAGTACGGCACCCGGTGCCGCAGCCATGAGCTCGATCAGCGCGGTCGGTCAGCTCCGACGGGTACAGGTAGAGCAGCCGGACCCAGTCGACCCGCTCCGAGATCGCCTGCACCAGCGGCACGATCGACCGGTCGCCCACGCCGGCGTCACGGCCGTAGGCGGCGAGGTCCTGGGCGACCAGCACGACCTCGCGCGCCTGGAGCGACTCGACCTCGGCCAGGATCGAGTCCATCGAGCGCGACCGCTGCGGGCCCCGGAACGACGGGATGGCGCAGAAGCCGCAGGCCTTGTCGCAGCCCTCGGCGACCTTCACGTAGGCCCACGGATACTGGGAGGGCGGTCGCGGCAGGTTGAGCAGGTCGAGCGACGGGACGGACTCGTCGGTGGCGAACAACGTCCGCGACGCCGGCTTCGTGGTCAGGTTGACCGACACTCCGAAGCCCGCGACCGCGTCGACCTCGGGCAGGGCCTCGGCGAGCTCGTCGCCGTAGCGCTCGGCCATGCAGCCGGTCACGACCAGCTCGGAGCCCTCGGCGCGGTGTTCGTCGAGCGCGAGGATCGTCGTCGATCGACTCCTGGCGGGCTTCGTCGATGAAGGCGCAGGTGTTGACGACCACCAGGTCGGCGTCGTCGGGCGACGTCGGCCGGCACCAGCCCGTCGGCCAGGAGGCTGCCGGTCAGCTTGTCGGAGTCGACCTGGTTCTTGGGACAGCCGAGCGTCTCGACCCAGAAAGTGCGTGTCACGGTCGGACCAGTCTAGGGCGCCCCTCTCACGGCCCCGGGGCGTTCAGGCCCGGTGTGCGAGCTCGAGCCCCGCGACGGGCCAGTCCAGCGCGAGCAGGCGCCCCGTGCCCGAGGCGGTCACGTACGCGGTGCGCAGGTCGTCACCGCCGAACGCGATGTTGGTGACGAGCGGGTCGTCGATCGCGACGTGGCGCACCGAGGAGCCGTCGGGGGCGACGACGGTGATGCCGCCGTTGTCGATCGTGCCGACGCACACATTGCCCGCGCCGTCGACCGCGAGGGAGTCGAGCAGCTGGTGGCCCTCGAGCCCGGCGAGCAACTCACCGTGGGGTTCGAGCAGCCCGGTGCCGACCGCGACGCCTGGTTC
>CAVPQM010000007.1:0-50382 GCA_963707555.1 uncultured Actinomycetota bacterium | reverse complement strand
TGCAGGTCGTCGTGGGTGTCACGGAAGTAGCGGTGCAGCTCGTCGTTGAGCACCGGGTGCTGCAACGTCGAGAGCTTGGTGAGCACGTCGACGAGCGGGTTGACCGCCTTGAACAGCTCGAGGACCTCACGCTTGAGGTCGTAGATGCGCTGGGTCGGGCTGTCGCGGGTGTCGGAGAAGACCGTCTCCTCGACCTCGGAGATGTCGTTGTCGATGCCGAGCAGCACGGGCGAGTAGGCCTCGACGACCTCGTCGATGATCGCGTGCATGACCGCGCCGGGACCCTGGGCGAGCCACTCCGGGTCGGCCTCCATCCGTGCGCGGAGGTCGGTGAGTGTGACGGCGTCGCCGTGACGGACGACGACGATGTGACGGGGCGAGGCCATCATCGTGATCTGCCCGATGTCGACGACCTCGGTCGAGTCGATGTAGCGGGCCGGTCGGATGACGACGGTGAGCGTGTCGCCGAACACGTCGACCTTGGGTCGCTCGTGGGTGAGCGCGGCGTCCTCGAGCGCGAGCGGGTGGATGCCGAACGCGCTCTGCGGCTCGTTCGAGCTCCTCGGTGCTCGGGTCGAGCAGACCGACCCACACGAAACCGGAGTCCGAGTCGATGCCGCAGGCGTTGCCAGTTCGGTGAAGTCCTGGCGTGCCGCTGTCGGTCGGGGTCGTCCGCAGACGACTGCCGCTTCGGTAGGCGCCTTGTCCGATGATCACCCGTCGAGTCTGCCACCGGGCCGGCAGGAATCCTCGGAGTGCAGGCTCAGCCACCGGGCAGCGTGGTCACCGGGCCGATCGGATCCTCGACGACGCTCCCGTCGCTGTAGCTCGCGCCGAGTCGTCCGAGCGCTCGCGAACTCCGCCTCGGTCATCGCCTGCAGGCTGTTGATGATGCGGAGCTGTTCGGCTTCGGTGAGCGGCTGAACGTCTGCGGGTGGCCGGGCCTCGGGGTCGTCGGCCGAGACGAGCACCGCCCGCACGACCGAGATCATCACGCCGTCGCGGGTGAAGACGAGGATCGTGCCGGGTTCGGCGGGTAGGTCGCCGGCGGCTCCGAAGGTGTACTCCAGCACGCCGTCGCCCAGGTCCGGTCGAGGGTGATTCCGGTAGACGACGGCGTCGCCGCGGTTCGTCGACATGGTCGCCGACGCCACCTCCATCGTCAGCTTGCAGCGCCGTGGCGCTCGTCGTCGCGTCGCTGAGCGTGACGACGATCTCGCGGCCCGCATCGTCGAAGAGGGTCACCTGGAGTTCGGTGAACGTCGAGCTCTCGGGACCCTGCTCCCCGAACGTGGCGACGAGGTCGGCCTCGTCCCAGGTGGGGTGCAAGCCGTCGGGCAGGTCGATCGCTGCGAGCGCTGCGGTCAGCCGGTCAGGCTCGAGGAGGGCTGCACGGTCGGGGAACGTCGAGTGCACCAGGTCGACCACCTCGTCGCGACCGAGCCCCTGGGTGATCACGGTCATCGCCGGGCTGTCGCCGGTGCCCATGCCGTTCTCGACGCGCACCTCGTAGCCGGTCCACTTGGCGCCATCGGCGCTCCAGTCGACGAGTTGCACGCCGTCGACGACCGGGTGGAGCACCACGTCCTCGTTCGGCAACGACGGCCGCAGGCCGTAGCGGCCGAACGCGATCCAGCGGGTGGGATCGTCGGGGTCGTCGAAGGCGAAGAGCAGCTCCCCCATGGCATTCGAACGCTGCGCGCCGACGACACTCGTGCCGTCGAGGCCCTCGGGTAGGCGCCAGACGCCGGTCTGCTCGAGCACGTGTGGAGCGACGGTGACCGTCGTCGGCGACGGGTCGGCGGGACCGCTGTGCACACGCTCGCCCTCATCGACGGTGAGCCACCAGCCGGCGCCGATCGCGGCGACCACGACGAGCGCCGCCGCGGCGAGCCACCGGGTGGGCGGACGTCGCGTCGGGAGCGGGACGGGTGCCGCGGCGGCAGGGACCTCGACGCGTGCGGCGGCGCCGTGGAGCAGGGCCGCGAGGTCGTCGGCCTGGGCCGCGGTGAGATCGAGCTCGGTGAGATCGTCGTGGCTCGGTTCGTCGTGGGGGCTCATCGGTCCTCCTCGGTGAGCAGGGAGCGGAGCTTCGTGAGCGCTCGGTGCAGATGGGACTTCACGGTGCCGAGCGGGCAGGTCGAGCTGCTCGGCGATCGCGGCGAGGGGCAGGTCCTCGTAGAAGCGCAGGACGACACAGGTCCGCTCGTCGGGTCGCAGCTCGCCGAGTCGGTCCCAGAGCTCGTCGACACGATGGTCGGACGGCGAGGGGTCGGCCGGGACGGGAAGTCGTGCGTCGAGCGCTCGTCGGCGGTGGTGGGACCGTGCCGCGTTGATCACCGCGGCGCGTAGGTAGGCCGCAGGGTGCTCGACGTCGCCGAGCGTCGGGGCGACCCGCTCGAACGCGTCCATGGTCAGCTCCTCGGCGACGTGGTGGTCGCCGGTCAGCAGCGCCGCAAGTCGCACCATCGGGTCGAAGCGCTCGCGGAAGAGCGCTTCGAACGTCGTCACGTTCGATCCGGTCGACAGGGTTCCTCCTCGATCCACGACCACAGTGACGCACGGCGGTCCGAGAAGGTTGCACCGACGTCCCGGAACTTCTTCAACCAATCGGTTGACAACCGGGAGGATCGG
Organism: uncultured Actinomycetota bacterium; assembly: GCA_963707555.1. Lineage (GTDB taxonomy): Bacteria > Actinomycetota > Acidimicrobiia > Acidimicrobiales > Microtrichaceae > JAFAFN01. The sequence goes on along the minus strand of CAVPQM010000007.1, from coordinate 47,748 downwards.
CGCGACGGTGATACTCAACCAGTCAGTTGAGAAGGGATGCGAGTGGCCGACGATCAGCTCTCCAAGGTGTTCTCCGCACTGGCGGACCCGACCCGACGTGACCTCGTGGCACGCCTCGCGGTCGGCGACGCAACCGTGGGTGACCTCGCCGAGCCGTACGACGTGTCGGTCCAGGCGGTGTCGAAGCACCTCAAGGTGCTCGCCGATGCCGGCCTGGTCTCGCAGCGCAAGGAGGCGCAGCGGCGGCACTGCCACCTCGAGGCGGAGGTCCTCGACATGAGCACCAAGTGGATCGAGCGATACCGCGAGCGGGCCGAGCAGCGCTACCAGCGCCTCGACGCCGTGCTCGCCGACATGAACGGCGACCGAGCGGTCGACGACGAACCAGAACAACGAGGAGCAGCATCATGAGCACCACCCACACCCGCTACCAGGCGACGATCGAGGCCGACGAGACGCTTCCGATCATCCGCATCACCCGCGACTTCGACGCCACGCCGGCGCAGTTGATGAAGGCGCACCTCGATCCCGAGCTCTTCGTCCGATGGGTCGGGCCCGACGGCTCGGAGATGGAGATCGTCGACTGGGACCCGACCCCCGGTGGGCGCTGGCGCTACGTCGGCCGCCACGGTGACCAGGAGTTCGCGTTCCGCGGCGCCTTCCACGACGTGCGCGAGCACTGCATCGTGCAGACCTTCACCTGGGAGGGCATGCCTGAGGACGTGTCGCTCGAGACGCTGTGGTTCGAGGACCTCGGCGACGGCCGCACCCGGCTGCGTGCGCAGTCGCTCGTCGACAGCTTCGAGGGGCGCGACCAGTGGCTGGCGAGCGGCATGGAGGTCGGCGTCGACCAGGGCTACGCCAAGCTCGACGCGCTGGTGGCCGAGCTGTGATGCCCACTCCTGCCGACGCCCATCGCGAAGCCGCGACGGCGTTCACCGAGACCGTCGAGGCCGTCGATCCGGCGGCGTGGGACAACCCTGCGCCGCCGGAGGGCTGGGTGGCACGCGACGTGGTGAGACACCTGGTCGAGTGGTTCCCGGGCTTCCTGTCGGCGAGCGTCGGCGTGGAGCTGCCGTCCGGGCCGTCGGTCGACGACGATCCGGCGGGCGCCTGGCGGACCCAGGCCGACGCGGTGCAGCACCTGCTCGACGACGCCGCCGTCGCCGAGCAGGTGCACGAGTTCCCGCACATGGGGTCGATGACCATGGGTGCGGTCGTGCAGCAGATCTACGTCGGCGACGTCTTCATGCACCGCTGGGATCTCGGCCTGGCGACCGGTCAGGACGTGGTGCTCGACGAGGCGACCTGCGCCGAGATGCTCGCGGGCATGGAGCCGATGGACGACGCGCTGCGCAGCAGCGGGCACTACGGCCCGAGGGTGGCGGTGCCCGACGACGCCTCGGCGCAGGACCGGCTGATGGCGTTCATCGGTCGGGATCCGAGTTGGACGCCGTCACGGGCTGCGACGCCGTGACCGACCGCTCCTGGGACTGGGCGCGAGCCCAGCGGTAGACGCCGCTGGCGATGAGCGCGGCGAGACGTCGCCGCGGGGCATGTCACCACTGTGCTGACAACCGCTGCTGTCACAACCTCTTTGCTACCCTCCCGGCGGGGTCGAGGGAGGAATCGAGATGATGAAGATGACGGTTTCGCGTCGACTGCTCGCGGTCGTGGTGTGCGGTTCGGCGTTGCTCGCCGCGTGCGGTGGGTCCGACGACGGCGCCTCGGGCGGTGACGACGCCTCGGAGAAGTCCTCGACGTCGACCACGGTCGACCCGGCGACCGAGCGACCCCAGGGTGAGTGGACGATCGTGTCCTACGACGTCGGGCGCAGTGACGGTCCGGCGGACTACGCCAAGGGTGGCGCCTCGGTGCGACTGGTCACCTACGAGCCGACCTGCGACAGCGGGCCGTGCACGATCAAGGCGCTGCCCGGTGACGATGGCACGTTCCTGCCGCCCGACGAACCACGTCTCGAGGGGCAGGACTACACGGGGACCCCCTACGAGCTGACCTGGGACGAGGCGTCCGAGACCTACACCTACATGTCCGAGCCCGAGGTCGTGAGCTGCACCAACGCCGCCGGTGAGCAGGTCGAGAGCGCCTACACCAGGACGACCCAGCGCACCTACACCTTCCGGCCACCGACCGACGACGCGCCGGCAGGCCTCTTCGGCGAGCGCATCGAGACCAACGAGCCGACCGAGGCGGGCGCTGCGAAGAACTGCACCCCCTTCGCGGTGACCCTGCGGACGGCCGGCACCCCGACCGGCGAGGCGACCGCTGACCCGGCGACGCTCGCCGGTGACTACGCGACCTCCTGGACCGTCGAGAAGGACGAGTCCGACAGCGGCGAACCCCCGCTGCCGGTCGGCTACGCCGGGCTGCTCGGCACGTGGAAGCTCGCAGGGGACGACGCCGAGCTGCAGCTGACGGCCACCGCGGCGCAGCCGTTCCCGCTGACCGCCGCCGGCCAGGCCTGGAGCGGCTCGCTGGCGGGTGCCACCGAGGAGTGCACGGCCGAGGGCACGAACGACGCGCTGGGCCTGTGGGACCTCACCGAATCGGTGACGGACCTGACGCCGGTGGCGCTCACCGAGGACGGACTGCCGATCCTGAGTGGGAAGTGGGCGTACTCCGCGACGCCGCAGCCCGACGCCCGGGCCAACAAGTGCGAACAGGCCAGCCAGGCCGCGATGGTGACCATGGTGCCGACCGCAGCGCTCGACTGACCGGTCGAGCCCTGCCCCTGTGGAGCGTGAGGGCGAACCACGTACGGTGGACCCGTGACCGTCCGCACCGAGCTCCGTGACCGCACGCTGGTCGTCACGATCGACCGGCCCGAACGTCGCAACGCGGTCGACGGCCCGACCGCAGCCGCGTTGCACGAGGCGTTCGTCGGCTTCGACGAGGACGACGCCGCGGACGTCGCGGTGCTCACCGGAGCGGCGGGCACGTTCTGCTCGGGCGCGGATCTGTCGGCCATCGGCGAAGGCCGCGGCAATCGCGTGGACGAGGACATGTCGCTGCCCGGGCCGATGGGCTGCACCCGGATGCTGCTCTCCAAGCCGGTCATCGCCGCGGTCGAGGGTCACGCGGTCGCCGGCGGGCTCGAACTCGCGCTGTGGTGCGACCTGCGCGTCGCGGCGGGTGACGCGGTCTTCGGTGTCTACTGCCGGCGGTGGGGTGTGCCGCTCATCGACGGCGGGACCGTGCGCCTGCCACGCCTGATCGGCCAGAGTCGGGCACTCGACATGATCCTCACCGGTCGTGGTGTCGACGGCGTCGAGGCGCGTGAGTGGGGCCTGGCGAACCGGATCTGCGACCGCGGCGAGTCGCTGGAGCACGCCGTGGCCCTGGCCGAGCAGCTCGCCGCGTTCCCACAGCTGTGCCTGCGCTCGGACCGGGCGTCGAGCTACGAGCAATGGGGCATGGAGCTACCCGACGCCCTGGCCAACGAGGTCCGTCACGGCCTGGAGCCGATCCGCTCCGGTGAGACCCTCGCCGGCGCGCGACGCTTCGCCGACGGTGCGGGCCGTCACGGCGAAGGGGTCTGAGCAGCCAGGGTTGATCAGGCGGGGGTGGGCTGGTCGAGCAGCTGCCCGAGGTGGGCGCGGGTGTCGCCGAGCGTGCGGGCGAGCACCTGGGCGCGGGTCACGTAGCGGTGCGCCGTGTGCTCCCAGGTGAAGCCGATGCCACCGTGGTTCTGCACGTTGATCTGCGAGTTCTGGATCGCCGAGGTGCCGGCCATGGAGCGTGCGGCGTGCACGTGGAACGGCGCGTCGGGTAGCTCGTCGACGACGGCGAGCGCCGCGTAGCGGGTCAGGCTGATCGACGCCTCGGCGCGCACGGTCATGTCGGCGCAGCGGTGCTTGTAGGCCTGGAACGAACCGACCGGCACGCCGAACTGCTCGCGGTCCTTGCCGTACTGCGTCGACTGCTCGGCGGTCGCCTCGGTGATGCCGGCGAGCTGCGCGGCGACGAGCACGGTGCCGTGCAGCGTCAGGTCGCCGGCGTCGGCCAGGTGGGTGAGGGTGGGTGCGCCCGACACGGTGCCGATCGCCATCGGCACGAGCAGGTCGATCGACGGGATCGGTTCGGCGGGAAGGTCGGCCGCAGCCACCAGGGCGGCACCGCCGCCGGCGATGACCAGGATCACGTCCGCGCCGCCGGCGTCGGTGACGCGGAACGTGCCCGACACGGTCGCGCCTGCGGTGGCGTCGACGTCGCCGTGGGCCTCTGCCAGCGCGACACGCTGCTCGCCCGAGAGGATCGCCGTGGCCAGGTCGCCCTGTCCGGTGAAGGCTGCCAGCCGGGTCGCCAGGACGGTGGCCAGGAACGGGCCCGGCGTGGCGTGGCGGCCGAGCTCGGTGAAGAGCAGCGCCTCTTCGACCAGGCCGTAGCCGACGCCGCCCAGGTCCTCGCTGAGGCCGAGGCCGAACCAGCCGAGCTCGGCGCACTGGGTCCACAGCGAGCGGTCGATGACCTCGGCGGAACCGTCGGCCGACGCGAGCTGGTGCAGGTCGAAGTTGCGGGCGAGCTGGGTCCGGACCGTCGCGACGATCTCGGCCTGTTCTTCAGTGGGGAGCAGATCCATGGTGCAGTGCCTCTTCTTCTTCGAGCTCGGCGTGTCGGAGTGCCGCTCAGGAGCGGGGCAGGCCGAGCACGCGCTCGCCGACGATGTTGCGCTGGATGTCGGTGGTGCCTCCACCGATCGTGTAGGCGAACGACTGCAGGTAGGGGCCGGTCCAGACCCCTTCGCCGTCGACGGGCGTGAGGCGCAGCGCCTCGGGGCCGATGATGTCGAGCGCCAGCTGGTACACGCGCTGGTGCAGCTCGCCGTGGAACAGGCGCACGATCGAGCCCTCGGGTCCGGGCACGCCGGTGCGGGCGGTGCGCGAGATGCCGGTGATGGTCATGGCACGCAGGGCCGCGACCTCGGAGCGGGCAGTGGCGAGCCGGCGGGCGATCTCGTCGTCCTGGATCGCCGGACGGCGACCGTCGGGGCCGACGCGGGTGCGGGCCTCGTCGATCAGGTGCTCGACGGTCGAGGCGAGCTCGACCTGGTCGGCCATGAACGCGGTGCCGCGCTCGAAGCTGAGGGTCGACATGGCGGTGCGCCAGCCGTTGTTGATGCCGCCGACGACGTTCTTCAGCGGGATGCGGACCTCGTCGTAGAAGACCTCGCAGAAGTCGGTGACGTGGCTCATCGTGCGGATCTCGCGGATCTCGATGCCGGGCGAGCGCATGTCGCAGACGACCCAGGTGATGCCCTTGTGCTTCGGGGCCGAGGGGTCGGTGCGGACCAGCAGCTCCTGCACGTCCGCGACGTGGGCGTAGCTGGTCCACGTCTTCTGCCCGGTGACGACGAGCTCGTCGCCGTCGATCTCGGCCTTGGTGGAGAGCCCGCCCAGGTCGGAGCCGGCGCCGGGCTCGGAGAAGCCCTGGCACCAGACCTGCTCGCCGCGGAGGATCGCGGGCAGGTAGGTCGACTTCTGCTCCTCGTCGCCGTTGACGATGATCGTCGGGCCGCCGTGCAGGTTGCCGACGAAGGTGCAGGAGTTGTTCAGCGTGAACGGCGGGTTCGCCTTGGCGAACTCCTCGTACCAGATCATCTGCTGGATGTCGGTGAGACCGCGGCCGCCGTACTCGACGGGCCAGTTGATGCCGGCCCAACCGCCGTCGAAGAGGGTGCGCTGCCAGGCGAGGTCGAACGCTCGCATCTCCTGGCCCTCGGGCGGCCGGGGCTCGGTGGGCAGGTTCTCGCGCAGCCAGGTGCTGGCCTCGTCGCGGAAGGCCAGTTCCTCGGCGGTCAGGTCCAGGTTCATGGCCGACGAACCTAGCCGCGGATCTGACGGGTCGTCAGAAGCTCGGGTGGTGGGCGATGGCTCAGCCCTCGGCGGTGACGTCGCAGGCGATGCGCTGGACCTCGTCGCCGGCGGTGCCGCTCAGGGTCCACCGCTCGGCGGAGTCGCCGGGCACGGTGAGCCGGGTGGAGTCGCTGTCGACGATCGACGAGGTGGCGTCGTCGCGGAACGCGACGTCGATCTCGGCGTCGGTGGTGGAGCCGGAGGTGTTCTCGACCGACCCCGACGCGGTCAGGGTGCCGTCGGCAGCGATCTCGCAGGTCTCGATGTCGAGCTCGAGGTTCGGGCCGGAGTCCATGAGCACGACCGCTGCGGCGGCGACGCCGCCGATGATCAGGGCGAGCACCACGATCAGACCGATGATCAGCCCGGTCTTCTTCTTCGCTGCGGGATCGGCGGGAGGCGTCGCCGGTCCGGTCGAGCCCCACGTCGGCGGCGCGGCCGCGTCCCACGCCCCGGGCGGCCCGACGGGCTCCCACGTCGGTCCGGTCGGTGACCCGGTCGGCGGGCTCGTGGGCGGTCCGGTGGGCACGCTCGGCTGGACCGCGGTCGCGTCCTGCGGCGAGGCGTAGGTCGGGGTGGCGTGGGTCGGGTTGGCGTGGGTCGGGGCAGCAGGCGGCGTCCACTGCGGTGGTGGCGGCGGAGCGACCGACGGATCGCGAGGGGTCCAGTCGATCGGGCCCTGGGGGGCGGGTCCCGACGCGGTCGGCACCTGTTGGGTGGGCGGTGCGGTGGGCGGCGCGACAGGGGGCACGGGGATCGTGGGCGGTTCGCTGGGACCCGACTGCTCGTCGTTCACGTCGTTGCACCTTCCGGTCGACCACCCGACGGACCCGGCGGGTCCGGTCGATGCTACCGACGGTGCACCACGCTCACGCGCTGCGGCACCCCGGCCGGTCTCCGCGCCACCGGCCGGTAACAGAGTGTTCACGGGAAACGGGGCGCAGGTGCACTCGTTGCGTGAGCACCGGGGGTACGTTCGCTCCATGGTCGGACGCGTGGCAGTCGGGAATGGTCAGGGGTCGGCGGGCAGCGGAGCGGAGGGGGTCAGGACCTACGTGCTCGACACCTCGGTGCTGCTGGCGGACCCGAGCTCGTTGCGACGCTTCGAGGAGCACGACGTCGTCATCCCGGTCGTGGTGCTCACCGAGCTCGAGGAGAAGCGCCATCCACGCCGAGCTGGGCTGGGCGGCTCGTGAGGCGCTCCGCAGCCTCGAGGCGCTGCGGCTGCAGCACGGGTCGCTCACCGAGCCGATGCCCGTCAACGACGCCGGCGGCACCGTGCGGGTCGAGCTGAACCACCAGGACCAGTCGACCCTGCCCGAGGCGCTGAGGGCGGACCGACCCACCAACGATCAGCGCATCCTGGCCGTCGCCAAGAACCTGTCGGCCGAGGGGCTCGCGGTCAGTCTGGTCAGCAAGGACCTGCCGCTGCGGCTGAAGGCGTCGATCGCCGGCATGGAGGCGGAGGAGTACCGCAACGAGCTGGCAGCCGACACGTCGTGGACCGGCCTGGTCGAGCTCACGACGAGCTCCGAGGCGATCGACGAGCTCTTCGCCGAGCGTGTGCTCGACAGCGACGAGATCCGTGAGCTGCCCTGCAACGCCGGTGTGGTGCTCACCTCGGGCACCCAGTCCGCGCTCGGGCGGGTCCGCGACGACAAGCGCCTGCACCTGGTGCGCGGCGACCACTCGCCTGTTCGAGGTGCACGGCCGCTCGGCGGAGCAGCGTGTCGCGCTCGACCTCCTGGCCGATCCCGACGTCGGCATCGTCTCGCTCGGCGGCGCGGCCGGCACCGGCAAGTCGGTCCTCGCGATCGCGGCAGGTCTCGACGCCGTGCTCGAGCGCGCCACCCACAAGCGTGTCGTCGTGTTCCGGCCGCTCTACGCGGTCGGCGGGCAGGACCTCGGCTTCATGCCCGGCGACGCGGACGAGAAGATGAACCCGTGGGCGGCAGCGGTGCACGACGCGCTCGACGCGATCGCCGGCCCGGAGGTCATCGACGAGGTGATCGAACGCCGCCTGCTCGAGGTGCTGCCGCTGACCCACATCCGCGGTCGGAGCCTGACCGACACCTTCGTGGTGATCGACGAGGCGCAGAACCTGGAGCGCGGAGTGCTGCTCACCGCGCTGTCACGTCTGGGTGCGGGATCGCGGGTGGTGCTGACCCACGACGTGGCGCAGCGCGACAACCTGCGTGTCGGCCGCCACGACGGCATCGCCGCGGTGGTCGCGGCGCTCAAGGGGCACCCGCTGTTCGGGCACGTGACGCTCACCCGCTCGGAACGCAGCGCGATCGCCGCGCTCGTCACCGAGCTGCTCGACCGCCCGACCGACTGACCCGCCCACTTCGGTGCGCGCCCACGCGGTGCGGTCTCACGCGATGCGGTCTTACGCGATGCCGAGCGCGAACACCGTGACGATCAGCGCGACGACACCCACGAAGTCGACCGACGCGGTCACCACCGGGATGCCGTAGGTGTCGGGATCCAGGTCGACGCGCCACGCGGCGATGGTGCCGTAGTAGGCGAGCGCGATCACGAAGAGCACCGAGAACAGCCCGCCGATCAGCGACGCGAGCACCATCCAGCCGATGCCGGGGCTCAGGTCGCCGAGCGCTCGCGCGACCAGGTGCGCGCCGACCCCGTTGAACACGAAGATCGGGAAGCCGATCAGCAGCACCAGCAGCGCGTCGCGGCGAGCCTCGCGACCGGGACGCATCTCGGGCTGCACCAGACCGAGGTGCAGGTTCGTCGCGACGCGGCTGGACAGGATGCCGCCGAGCGCACCCGCGGAGCTCACGAACGCCGGCTGCAGCACGAGCAGCGCGGGCAACGCGGCGAACACGGCGAGCTGCTTCTCGACGGCGATGCCGGCCAGCGTCGACAGCACCAGCGCGACCACCAGCACCGGCATGGACTCACGGATGATGTGGCGGAACGTCTCGAGGGTCGAGCGCCTGCTGATGACGACCGTGACGACGGTGGCGACGACGACCACCCAACCCGCCGCGGTCGTGACCGAGCCGTGTCCGACGATCTGCGCGGCGACGAACAGCGCGGGGATCGTGACGACGTCGCCGAGGGTCGAGACGGTGGGGGCGACCAGGTTGTCGAGGTCCCAGCCGCGACGCACCGCGCCGATGGAGAGCACCACCGTCGCGGCGAGCACGACCGAGCTCGCGAGCAGACCGCCGACCAGGGAGATGACCGCCAGGTCGAGCACGCTGATCGAGTCCTCGATGCCGAAGCCGATCGAGACCACCTTGGCGATCACCGCGAGCACCAGCGACAGGACCAGCGTCAGGGACAACGACGCCAGGATGTTCTGTGCGAGCACCGACTCGCGCTTGAACGAGATGCGGAACGTTCCGGTGTGGATCGACGTCGAGATGCGGTTGCCGAGCGCGCCGAAGATGTTGCCGCGCAGGCCGATCGCAGCGGGCACCATCACGAGCAGACCGGGCAGCGCCTCGAAGGTGCCGACGATCGAGCCGAGGACGGCGCCGGCGGCGAAGCTCGAACACGAGTTGAACCCGAGGGCGACCAGGCTCTGGCGCGCGGCGTCGCCAGTGGGGCCGAGCAGGTCGACCAGTCGGCGGCCCAGGTCCACTGGCCGCGGTCGCAGTGAGCGGATCGTTCGGGCCATGGCGGCACGCTGTCGGGGTCGAGCGACACGAGGCCGCGGGTGGACCGGGTCACCCTATCGGGCAGCCTGCGCCGGCCTGATCAGCTCGTGGGTCGGCCTGGTCAGCTCGTGGGTCTGACGGTGCCGGGGCGGGGTGGGTCGCGTCGGGTGACGGTTCCGTCGGGGGTGGCGCGGGTGTTGGCCAGGCGCGGGTCGGTGTGCTCCATGCGAAGCGCGAGCAGTCGTCGGGCGGCCTCGGCGAGCTGCGGCAGGTGCTCCGGGTCGCTCGACACGTCGTGCAGCTCGCCGGGATCGCGGACGAGGTCGTAGAGCAACGGCGGCCAGTCGGCGCAGAACTGCACGTACTTCGAGTGCTCGTCGCGCAGGACCGAGATGGCGCACTGGTCCTGGCGCAGCCCGAAGACCGTCTCGATGATGTCCGAGGTGGGGTCACGGAAGTCGAACTCCAGGTGCACCGCGGTGCGCCAGCCGTCCGGTGTGCGAGGCGCGTCCTCGGTGAGGAACGGAGCGAGCGAGGCGCCGTCGCAGAACTCGGGAGTCGGCGCCCCGACCAGGTCGAGCAGCGTCGGTGTGATGTCGACGTTCTCGCTGAGTGCGTCGACGGTGCGCCCCGGCTCGGTCACCCGTCCGGGCCAGCGCACGATCAGGGGGATCCGGTAGCTCTGGTCGAAGAAGCCCAGCTTCTCGATCAGCCAGTGGTCACCGAGCTGCTCGCCGTGGTCCGAGGTGAGCACCACGACGGTGTCCTCGGCGAGTCCGCGTTCGTCGAGCCCGTCGAGCAGCCGCCCGAGCTGCGCGTCGACCTCGGCGATCATGCCGTAGTAGGTGGCACGCAGCTGCCGCTGGTCGAGGTCGTCGAGCGGCGACGGCACGACGGTCAGCGCACCGGTCAGGAACGGGTGGACGGCGCCCTCGTCCTGAGGAGTCGCGAGCCGAACGGGCTCGTCGACCTCGGCCGGGTCGAACATGTCGTGGTACGGCGCCGGTGCCAGGTAGGGCGGGTGCGGCCGCAGGTACGACACGTGCGCGCACCAGGGCTCGGTCCCGTCGGCCGGGCCGCGCTCGTCGAGCCACTCGAGCACCTTGGTCGTCATGAACGCGGACTCGGAGTGCTCCGCCGCGTAGCGGGCGGGCCGCCAGGTCGCGCCGCGCCCCTCCGGGATCGGCACGTCGGCCGGCTCGTAGATGTCGCGGTGCGCGGCGGGGCGTTCGTAGCCCTGCTCCTCGAGCCAGTCGATCCACGCGCTGATGTCGTCGTCGAGCAGGACCCCCGCGCTGAAGCCCGACATGGGCTGCTCGTAGCTGGTGCGGCGTGGGTCGTCCTCACCGAGCGTCGCCGGGTCGAGCGCGGTGTCGGAGTAGCCGAACAGCGTCGGGTCGTAGCCGTGGTCGCGCAGCATCCTGGGCAGCATCGGCAGGTGATCGGCGAGCGGTGCGCCGTTGCTGGTGACCCGGTGGTTCATCTGCCAGAGGCCGGTGAGCAACGAGGCTCGTGCGGGAGCGCAGGGCGCGCAGTTGCTGAAGTGGTTCGTGAAGCGCACCCCCTGGGCGGCCAGGCGGTCCAGGTTCGGGGTCCGGACCACCGGGTGCCCCGCGGTGCCGAGGCAGTCCGCGCGGAACTGGTCGAGGGTGATCAACAAGATGTTCGGGCGCTGCACCCGCACAGTCTGGTCGCCTCCGAACGGTCGGGCAGCCACAGGAACGAGAACACGTTCTCGTTTCCGGTTACCGTGTCCCGATGGCCATGCCTTCCGGAATCGGCATCATCGACACGATGATGGACCTGCCCTTCGACGACGTGCGCTCGATCTACGAGTTCCTCGCTCCGAACCTGAAGGACACCGCGTCCAAGGAGGAGTTCGAGTTCCCGGCGCAGTACATGTTCAAGAAGGTGCCCGGCGCGATGGAGGCCGGCGAGGACCCGGTCGCGCACACCCTGGCGCTGATGGACCACCACGGCATCGAGATGGCCCTGATCGGCTCCGGTGGCGAGAACCAGACCCGGGCGTTCCGCGAGCATCCGGATCGCTTCCTGCCCTCGATCGGCGTCGACCCCAACGACGGCATGAAGGCGGTCGAGCAGATCGTCCGCCAGCACGAGACGACGGGACTGAAGGCGCTCGTCGGGTTCCCCGCGGGCTACAGCCCGCAGGTGCCGATCAACGACAAGCGCTGGTACCCGATCTACGCGAAGTGCGTCGAGCTCGACGTGCCGGTCTTCATGTGCACCGGCGTGCCGGGGCCGCGGGTCCCGATGGCCTGCCAGAAGCCCGAGCTGCTCGACGAGGTGTGCTGGTTCTTCCCGGAGCTCACGATCGTGATGCGCCACGGCGCGGAGCCGTGGGAGGACCTGGCGGTGAAGCTGATGATCAAGTGGCCGAACCTCTACTACTCGACCTCGGCGTTCGCTCCCCGGTACTACCCGAAGGCGATCATCGACTACGCGAACACCCGTGGCGCCGACAAGATCCTCTACGGCGGCTACTTCCCGATGGGCCTCACCCTCGACCGCATCTTCTCGGAGATGCCCGACGTGCCGTTCAAGGACGAGGTGTGGCCGAAGTTCCTGCGCGAGAACGCACGGCGGGTGCTCAAGCTCGACGACTGAGCCTGGATCCACCGTCGAGCGGCGTCAGCGGGTGACGGTCGCCGTGGTCGCGACGATGTCGCGGGGGCGGTGCGCGGTGACGTCGCCGGTCAGGTCGAAGGTGGCGGTGAGCGCCGGTGCACCGGCACAGCCGCCGACCTCGATTCGGAACGCGCCGGGCTCGCAGACGAACTCGAACTCCTCGTCGTGGAACGCGAGCCGCGACGGGTCGATCTCGAAGCGCACCCCGGCGGACTCGCCCGGGCGCAGTTCGACACGCGTGAACCCGACGAGTCGCCGGTCCGGCAGCGCGACCGACGCGACCAGGTCGCCGACGTAGAGCTGCACGACCTCGGTGCCTGGCCGCTCGCCGGTGTTCGTCACCGTGACGTCGACGGTGGTGGGCGACTCGGTCGTGCCCTCGACGACGTCGAGTCCGGTGTACTCGAAGGTCGTCGTCGTCAGCCCGAACCCGAAGGGGTGCAGCGCCGTGGTCGGCGCGTCGGTGTAGTCACCCCAGAACTGGCTGCGGTCGCCGCCCGCACGGTGCGCGTGGTGCACCGGGAGCTGGCCGACGTGGCGCGGCAGGCTCACCGGCAGCCGCCCGCTCGGGGCGACCGTGCCGAGCAGCACCTGGGCGAGCGCGGTGCCGCCCTCGATGCCCGGCAGCCACGCGAGCAGGGTGGCCGCGCTGTGTGACTCGACCTCGCCGAGGGTGTGCACGCGACCCGAGACGACCACGGCGATCGTCGGCGTGCCGGTGGCGTGCACCGCGCGCAGCAGATCGAGCTGCACACCGGTGAGGTCCAGGTCGGTCGCATCGCGGGCCTCGCCGACGGTGGCATCCGGGGTGAGTCCGGACCGACCGCCCACGCAGACGACCGCGACGTCGGCGGTGCGGGCGAGCTCGACCGCCGCGTCGATGCCGGCACGCTCGTCGTCGGAGTCGACGTCGCCGGAGACCGCACAGCCGACGGCGTGCTCGACGACGACGTCGCTGCCGAGCAGCTCGGCGCGCAGGCCCGCCAACGGCGTGACGATGTCGGGAAGGTGCGGCCCGGGCGCGAACGCACCGCCGGACTGCGGCAGGAGCGCCGAACCGCCGGCACCCTCCGAACCCGACGAGGGGCCGTAGAGGATCTCGAGGTGCGCCGGGTAGTGGTAGTCGCCCTCGAGCAGCCGGGGGTCGTCGGCGGCGGGACCGATCACCGCGATGCGCGACAGGGATGCACGGTCGAGCGGGAGCAGCGCGTCGGTGTTCGTCAACAGGACCAGCGACTCCCGTGCGGCACGACGGGCGAGCTCGCGCCCCGCCGCGGTGCCGAACGCCCGGGGCGCCGCGGCGACCTCGACGAAGGGAGCTTCGAACAGGCCGAGGTTGAACTTGTGGCGCAGCACCCTGCGCACGGCCAGGTCGACGACCGCCTCGGGCACGATGCCGGCGTCGATCAGCGGCGGCAGCTGCGCGAAGCAATCCGTCGCCGGGAGCTCCTGGTCGAGCCCGGCGAGCAGCGCCTTGGCCGCCGCGACCGCCTTGTTGGGCGCGACGCGGTGGTGGGTGACGAGCAGGTCGATCGAGAAGTAGTCCGCGACGACCGTGCCGTCGAAGCCGAGCTCGTCGCGCAGCAGGTCGGTGAGCAGCGCCCGCGACGCCGCAGGGGCCAGGCCGTCGATCGACGCGTAGGAGTTCATGACCGACGCCAGGCCACCATCGCGGATCGCCGCGGCGAACGGTTCGGCGTGCACCTCGCGCAGCTCGCGTGAGCCGATGTGGACCGGTGCGTGGTTGCGGCCGCCGTCGGAGGCGCCGTAGCCGAGGAAGTGCTTCGCGGTGGCGAGCACCCCGCCCCGCAGGTGGGTCCGGCCCTCGTCGTCGTGGCCGGCGTCGTCCTGGTCGCCGGCTGCCTGCAGGCCGCGCACGAACGCCGTGCCGAGCGCGCCGACCAGGACCGGGTCCTCGCCGTAGGTCTCCTCGACCCGGCCCCATCGGGGGTCCCGTGCGACGTCGAGCACCGGTGCGAGCGCCTGACGCGCGCCGACCGCGAGCATCTCGGAACGGATGTGCGCCGCGACGTCGCCCACCAGCGTCGGGTCCCAGGTCGCCGCCAGCCCGATCGCCTGCGGGAACTGCACCGCGTCGCGGGCGCAGAACCCGCCGACGGCCTCTTCGTGGATGATCGCCGGGATGCCGAGGCGGGTCTCGTCGATGAGCCATCGCTGGATCTCGTTGTGCAACTGCGCCAGGCCCTCGGGGCGCAGACCGGTCGACGCGGCGATGCGGGTGACCTGACCGGTGCCGTTCGCCATCGTCTCGGCCGCTGCTGCGGGCGAGAAGGCGTCGTCGCGGACCAGGCCGGTCGACCAGACCCCGCCGAGTTGGGCGAGCTTCTCGGCGATCGTCATGCGCTCGACGAGGCGTTCGACGCGCTCCTCGGTCGGCAGCGCCGGATCGAGGTGTGCCGTGGGCGGCTCACCGGGGCTCGGCTGTTCACCGGGGCTCGTGGACGGCGGGCTCATGGGGGCAGTCTGGTCCAGGCGGTGCCGGCTCACGGAGCGGGTTCGGTCGCCGAGGCCGTGTCGACGTCATCGGAGCCCGATCGGGCGTCGCCGATGATCACCGCGGCGAGTGCCACCACCACCGTGACGATCCCGACGACCTGGATCGCCGCGACGCGCTGGTCGAGGAACACCGCTGCCGATGCGGTGGCGACCACGGGCAGCGCCAGGGTGATCAGGGCAGAGGTGACCAGCGTCGTGTGGTTGTGCGCCCAGTTGATGAGGATGTGACCCGAGCCCGGCACCAGCACGATCGCGAGGATCAGCAGCGCGGTCGACGCATCGAGTTGACCCGAGGCGGAGAACAGCTCGCCGGTGACGAGCGCGATGGGAGCGACGACCACGAACGCGACGATGTTGATGACCGTCATGTACTCGAGCGTGTCGAGCTGCATGCGGGCCTTCTTGGAGGCGATGAAGTACCAGGCCCACGCGATCAGCGCGAGCACCGCCATGACGTCGCCGGTGATGCTGCCGGTCGCTCCGCGTGAGGTGCCGAAAGCGACCAGGGCGACCCCGAGCGTCGCCACGACCGCGCAGACCACGTGTCGCGGGCGGATCCGCTCGCCGAACATCACCGCAGCGAAGGCCATGATCGCCAGGGGTTGCAGCGCGCTGATCGTCGTCGCGTTGGCGACGCTGGTGAGCTGCAGGGCCGCGAAGAAGGTGGCGACGTTCAGGCCGAAGGCGA
The DNA here is from genome assembly GCA_963707555.1 of uncultured Actinomycetota bacterium. Taxonomy (GTDB): domain Bacteria; phylum Actinomycetota; class Acidimicrobiia; order Acidimicrobiales; family Microtrichaceae; genus JAFAFN01. The sequence goes on along the minus strand of CAVPQM010000007.1, from coordinate 32,395 downwards.
CGCCGCCCCATCCGCCGAGTCGGAAGGAGCGTCGTCCGAGGCGGCCGCCGCGCGCGTAGAGCACTGCGACGTACAACAGGGCGCCGAGCGCCAGGCGGTAGAAGGACAACGCGATGCCCGACATGTCGACCGCGGCGATGATCGTGTTGCCCAGGCCCCAGACGGTCACCGCCGCGACCGCCGCGAGGACTCCCGCAGGCGAGGACCCCGGCGCCGGTGTCGCGGTTGGCGCTGCGGGTGCGGGTCCGGTGGGTGGGGTGGTCACCGTCGGAGGCTAGGAGTGCGGCGCAGGGGCCGTCAGGTCGATTCCGGGCCTGCGATAGGTTCGGGCCATGGCCGACGTCGTGATCTTCCACAACCCGAACTGCAGCACCTCGAAGTACGCCGTGGGCGTGGCCGACGAGCTCGGTGTCGACTACGACGTCGTGAAGTACATGCTGAAGTCCGAGCGCCCGGACCGCGACACGCTCACCCGACTGGTCGCCGAGATCGAGGACCCGGTGACCGACCTGGTGCGTCGCGACGCCAACTTCGCCAAGCTCGGCCTCACCGACTCCGACGTCGCGACGGCCGAGCAGGTCATCGACGTGCTCGAGGCGAACCCGCAGCTGCTGCAGCGCCCGATCCTGGTGAAGGGCGGCCGGGCGATCATCGGCCGTCCCAAGGACCGGGTCCCCACCTTCCTGGAGGGCTGAGCTCCCTCTCGCGTGACGGTCGCGACAAGGTCCGACGACCCCGCGTCAAGAACGTGTCAAGACGCTTCCCCCGGTCCCTGCGACGGGTTACGAGTGGGTCGTGGACACGTTCCAGTCGGTCGTCGCAGCAGAGGTCGGAGGGCTCCGAGGAGCACTGACCGCGGTCGGCACCCTCGCCGTCGTGGGGTGCTGCTTCGCCGCGGTCGAACTGCTCGACCGTCGCGGTCGCCACGCCCCGCCGTCGACCGCAGCGCAGGGATCCGGCGGGCCGGTCGACCGGGCCGAGGCGCCGATCGACGACGTCTGGCCGCTGCGCCGCTCCGCCGGGCAGAACCGCTCCGCCGGGCAGAACCGCTCCGCCGCGCCGAGCCGCGCCGCCGCGCCGAGTGAGCACGCCGGTCGGACACGTGCCGTGGTCGGTTCGGTGGTCGGCCCGATCGTCGCCGTGCTGCTCACGGTCGCGCTCGTCCCCCTGCGGTCCGAGATCGGCCTGGCGTCGGTCGCGCTGCTGCTCGTGCTGGTCGTCGTCGGCGTCGCCGCGTTCGCCGGTCGACTCGCCGCGGCGCTGACCTCGGCGGCCGGCGCGCTGGCGTTCAACTACTTCCACACGACGCCGCTGCACAGCTTCCACATCGCCCGCCCGTCGAACGTCGTCACCACCGTCGTGATGATCGTGGTCGGCGTCGCGGTGGGCGAGCTGGCCCGACGAAGAGGGCAGACCCCGCCCCGGACGAGGAGACTCCCGTGAGAGATGTCCTGGTCGTCGCCATGACGGTGGGCTTCTTCGCCCTCTGCGTGGCGTACGTGACCCTGTGCGACCGGATCATCGGTCCCGACGAGGTCGACGCCGATCCGGCCCACGCCGATCCGGCCCACGCCGATCCGGCCGAGGCCGAGACCGAGACCGAGGCGGCGGCGCCGTGATGTTCGCCGCACTCCAGTGGGAGTACGTCGTGGGCCTGGTGCTCGCGGTGCTCGTCGTCGTCTACCTCGTGCTCGTCCTGATCTTCCCGGAGCGGTTCTGATGAGCGCGCAGGGGATCCTCCAACTCGTCGTGCTCGCCCTGGCGCTCGCGCTGAGCGTGCCTCGACTCGGGCGCTACATGGCGGACGTCTACGGCTCCGACGCGGCGAGCGGTGGCCCGGCGGCCGCTCCGGGGGACCGGGTGTTCCTGCCGATCGAACGCGTCGTCTACCGGGTCCTCGGTGTGGACGACCGCAGCGAGCAGCGCTGGAACGTCTACGCGCTCTCGCTGCTCGGCTTCTCGCTCGTGAGCGTGTTGTTCACCTACCTGATCCTCCGGGTGCAGGGCCTGTTGCCGCTCAACCCGACCGACATGGTCGCCGTGGGGGAGTTCGGAGCGTTCAACGCCGCGGTGAGCTTCGTGACGAACACCAACTGGCAGTGGTTCTCGAGCGAGCTCACCGTCAGCCACCTCACCCAGATGCTCGCCTTCACGGTGCAGAACTTCGTGTCGGCCGCGGTCGGCATGGCCGTCGCCATCGCCATCACCCGCGGGATCATGCGTCGCGGCGGCCGAACCCTCGGCAACTTCTGGGTCGACCTCGTGCGCGGCACCTTGCGCATCCTGGTGCCGATCTCGCTCGCTGCGGCGATCGCGTTCGTCGGGTTGGGCGCCACCCAGAACCTCCGGGGGTCGACCCAGGCCGCGACGCTCGATCCGACCGTCGCCGAGCAGACGATCCCGGGCGGACCCGTGTCGTCGCAGCTCGCGATCCGTGACCTCGGGACGAACGGCGGCGGGTTCTACAACGCCAACGGCGCGCACCCCTTCGAGAACCCGAACGGGTGGACGAACCTGCTGGGCCTCTTCCTCATCCTGTTGATCCCGCTCGCGTTCCCGTTCACCTTCGGTCGGATGGTGGGTCGTCCCCGCCAGGGCGCGGTGCTGCTCGGCGTGATGCTCCTGCTGCTCGTCTCGTCGATGTTCCTCATGTCGTTCTTCGAGTCCGGCGGGAACCGCGACCTCACTGCGCTCGGTGTCGACCAGTCGCAGTCCTCGGAGCAGGCCGGCGGCAACATGGAGGGCAAGGAGGTGCGGTTCGGGCCGGCATCGTGCGCCCAGTACGGCGTCGCCGCGACCGGCACGTCGACCGGGTCGGTCAACTGCATGCACGACTCGCTGACACCCGGTGGTGGCGCGGTGCCGATGGTCCTGATGAAGCTGGGTGAGATCGCACCCGGTGGTGTCGGCGCCGGGCTGATGGGCATCCTGATCAACGCGCTCCTGGCGGTGTTCATCGCCGGGCTGATGGTCGGCCGCACACCGGAGTACCTGGGCAAGAAGATCCAGGCGGCCGAGATGAAGCTCGTCGTGCTCTACATCGCGGCGATGCCCGTCGGGGTGCTGGTGTTCGCGGCGATCAGCGTCGTGCTGCCCTCGGCGCTGGCGTCTCTGGCGAACCCGGGACCGCACGGCCTCAGCGAGGTGCTCTACAACTACGCGTCGGCCGGCAACAACAACGGCTCGGCGTTCGCCGGCATGTCGACCGGCACCGACTGGTACACGCTGACCCAGGGCTTCTCGATGCTGGTCGGCCGGTTCCTGTTGATCATCCCGGCCTTGGCGCTCGGCGGGTCGTTGGTCCGCAAGCGGGTCGCCCCGGCGACCGCCGGCACGTTCCCGACCGACTCGCCGCTCTTCTTCGGGTTGCTGACCGGCGTGATCCTCATCGTCGCCGGCCTGACCTTCTTCCCGGCGCTCGCTCTCGGCCCCATCGTCGAGCAGCTCTCGCTCGCCGGCGGCTGATCCGCCCCGTCGCGCCGTCCCCTCTCGAGACAAGCAGGACCTGTTCATGTCGACACTCACCGACGTCGCTCCCGCACCGGAGATCGGCGACGACCAAGCAGCCGGACAGCGACCGGACCGCACGGGACGGTCGCTGCTCGACCCGTCGATCGTCGGGCCGGCGCTCGTGGCTGCCGTCCGGAAGCTCGACCCGCGATCGATGGCCCGCAACCCGGTCATGTTCATCGTCGAGATCGGCGCAGCCCTGACGACCGTGCTCGCGATCGCGGAACAGGGCTCGGGCTCGGGTCAGCAGCGCATCTTCGCGGTCTCGGTCACCCTGTGGCTCTGGGCGACCGTGTTGTTCGCCAACTTCGCCGAGGCGATGGCCGAAGGGCGTGGCAAGGCGCAGGCCGACACCCTGCGACAGACGATCGCCACGTCGGTGGCGAGGGTGCGCCACACCGACGGCAGCATCGAGGAGCGCCCGTCGACCCAGCTGCAGCTCGGCGACCTCTGCGTCGTGTCCGCAGGTGAGGTCATCCCCGGCGACGGCGACGTCGTCGAGGGCATCGCGACCGTGGACGAGTCGGCGATCACGGGGGAGTCGGCGCCGGTGATCCGAGAGTCGGGCGGCGACCGCTCGGCGGTCACCGGGGGCACCCGGGTCCTCTCCGACGAGATCGTGGTGCACATCACCGCCCGTCCCGGCGAGACGTTCCTCGACCGCATGATCGCGCTCGTCGAGGGGGCGGACCGTCAGAAGACCCCGAACGAGATCGCGCTGTCCATCCTGCTCGCCGGCCTGACGATCATCTTCCTGCTGGCCGTGGTGACGCTGCAGCCCTTCGCCATCTACTCCGGCGCGGAGCAATCGGTGATCGTGCTGGTCGCGCTGCTGGTCTGCCTGATCCCGACGACGATCGGCGGTCTGCTCTCGGCCATCGGCATCGCCGGGATGGACCGCCTCGTGCAGCGCAACGTGCTGGCCATGTCGGGGCGCGCCGTCGAGGCGGCCGGTGACGTGTCGACGCTGCTGCTCGACAAGACCGGGACGATCACGTTCGGATCCCGCCAGGCGGCGGAGTTCATCCCCGTGCACGACGTGCAGGTCCACGAGGTCGCACGAGCGGCACTCGCCTCGTCGCTGGCGGACGAGACCCCCGAGGGCCGCTCGATCGTCGAGCTCGCCACCTCGTCGTTCGGACTGTCGGCACCCGATCCCGTCGGAGCGGTCCTGGTGCCCTTCACCGCGCAGACCCGGATGTCGGGCATGGACTTCCCGGCCGACGCTGTGCAGCCCGCGCACCAGGTCCGCAAGGGTGCGGGTGACGCGGTCCGCAGGGCCGTGGTCGACGAGGGCGGCACCGTGCCCCTGGAGCTGGGAGCGATCGTCGAGCAGGTGTCCTCCGACGGCGCGACCCCGCTGGTCGTGTACGAGCGCATCGCAGGGGAGCCGCCGCGGGTGCTGGGCGTGGTCCGACTCAAGGACACCGTGAAGCCCGGCATGCGCGAACGCTTCGAGCAGCTCCGCGCGATGGGCATCCGCACGGTGATGATCACCGGCGACAACCCGCTGACCGCCGCAGCGATCGCGGAAGAGGCCGGGGTCGACGACTTCCTGGCCGAGGCCACCCCCGAGGACAAGATGGCCCTGATCCGTGCGGAGCAGGCCGGCGGCAACCTCGTCGCGATGACCGGCGACGGCACCAACGACGCGCCCGCCCTCGCGCAGGCCGACGTGGGCGTCGCGATGAACACCGGGACCCAGGCCGCCAAGGAGGCCGGGAACATGGTCGACCTGGACTCCGACCCGACGAAGCTGATCGAGGTCGTCGAGATCGGCAAGCAGCTGTTGATCACCCGCGGCGCACTCACCACGTTCTCGATCGCGAACGACGTCGCCAAGTACTTCGCGATCGTGCCGGCGATGTTCGTCGGCGTGTTCCCCGCGCTCGAACGCATCGACGTCATGTCGCTCGGGTCGCCGAGCTCGGCGATCCTCTCGGCGGTCATCTTCAACGCGCTGATCATCGTCGCGCTGGTGCCGCTCGCGCTCCGGGGGGTGCGCTTCCGTGCCGAGGCGGCCTCGGAGGTCCTGCGCCGCAACCTGCTGATCTACGGGCTCGGCGGACTCGTCGCGCCCTTCGTCGGCATCAAGTTGATCGACATGGTCGTCACCGCACTGGGAGTCAAGTGATGCACACGTTCATCCGTCAGCTCCGGCCCGCCGCCGCAGCGCTCGCCGTCCTCACCGTCGTCACCGGGGTCGCCTACCCGATGGTCGTGCTCACCGTGGGCCAGACGCTGTTCCGCGACACCGCCGACGGCTCCCTGGTCGAGGTGGACGGCGTGGTCGTCGGCTCCGAGCTGATCGGACAGGCGTTCGCGGCGCCCGAGTACTTCCACCCCCGACCGTCCGCTGCGGGCGACGGCTACGACGGCGCCGCGTCGAGCGGGTCGAACCTGGGACCGACCAACCCCGAGTACCTCGACGAGGTGCGGGCCCGGGTCGTCGACTACCGCGAGACGAACGGGCTGGCCGCCGACGTCGCGGTGCCCGCCGACGCGGTGACCGCATCGGGCTCCGGCCTGGACCCGCACATCAGCGTCGCGAACGCACGTCTGCAGGCGCCCCGCGTCGCCCGAGAACGCGGCATGACCGTCGACGCGGTGCTCGAGGTGGTGCAGGATCACATCGACGGCCGACCGCTCGGCGTGCTCGGCGACCCCGGAGTGAATGTCCTGGCACTGAACCTGACCCTCGACGGCGACCGCGGATGAGCCGAGGCCAGCTGCGCGTCTACCTCGGCGCCGCGCCGGGGGTGGGCAAGACCTACGCGATGCTCGACGAGGGCGCGCGGCGTCGCAGCAGGGGCGCCGATGTCGTGGTCGCGGTGGTCGAGAGCCACGGTCGACGCGCGACCGAGGCGATGCTCGGCGACCTCGAGGTGGTGCCCAGGCGGTCGGTCGAGCGCCGGGGCACGGTCGTGACCGAGATGGACCTCGACGCCGTGCTCGAGCGGCGTCCCGACGTCGCGCTGGTCGACGAGCTCGCCCACACCAACACTCCGGGTTCCCGGCACCCGAAGCGGTTCGGCGACATCGAGGAGCTGCTCGCCGCCGGCATCGACGTGATCTCGACGGTCAACGTGCAGCACCTGGAGTCGGTCAACGACGTCGTCGAGCGGATCACCGGCATCCGTCAGCAGGAGACGGTGCCCGACGAGTGGGTCCGGCGCGCCGACCAGGTCGAACTGGTCGACATGACCCCGGAGGCGCTGCGCCGGCGCATGGCGCACGGCAACGTCTACCCGGCGGACCGCATCGACGCGGCGCTGTCGAACTACTTCCGGCCCGGCAACCTGGCCGCGCTGCGCGAGCTGGCGCTGCTGTGGGTCGCCGACCGGGTCGAGGACCAGCTGCAGACCTACCTGGCGGCGCACGGCATCGACGAGACGTGGGAGACACGCGAGCGGGTCATCGTGGCGCTGACGGGTGCGTCGGGCAACGACCTGATCATCCGTCGGGCCGCCCGCATCGCGGGTCGCATCGGCGGCGAGCTGCTCGGCGTGCACGTGGCCCGCGGCGACGGCCGGGCCGCCGCCGACGACGGGCGGCTCGCCGGTCACCGTGAGCTGCTCACCGAGCTCGGCGGTACCTACCGCGAGGCGGTCGGCGAGGACGTGGCCGACGCGCTCGTGGCGGTCGCCCGCGCGGAACGGGCGACGCAGATCGTGATCGGATCGAGCCGGCGGACCCGCCTGCAGGAGCTCGCCGGCGGCTCCGTCGTGAACGACCTGCTCCGGCGCGCGAGGGACCTCGACGTGCACGTGATCTCGACCGACGCCGTCGAGTCGACGCTGCTCCCGTCGGTGCGACGGCGTCGAGCGGCGCTGCCGCGACGCCGGGTGCTCTCGGGGTGGCTGCTGCTCGCCGTCGGTCTGCCGGCCCTCGCGTTCGCGCTCGCTGCGTTCGAGCCGGAGCTGAGCCTGGCGACCGACCTGTTGGTCGCGTTGCTGCTCGTCGTCGCCGTGGCGGCACTGGGCGGCCTGGTGCCCGGCCTGGTCGGGGCGCTGCTCGCCGGCCTGCTGACGAACTTCATGTTCGTCGAACCGACCGGATCGCTCAGCGTGGGCGGTGCGCACAACGCGTTGTCCCTCGGCGTGTTCGTGATCGTCGGAGCGACGGTCGCGACCCTCGTCGACCGGGTCGCCCGCCGGTCCGCCGAGGCGGCGCGGTCGCGCAGCGCAGCGAGCGCGCTGGCCCGTGCCGCCGCGGTGCTGGCCGCGGTCCCGGACCCGCTGCAGGACCTGGTGGTCCAGCTGCGCGACACGTTCGCGATGGCATCGGTGTCGGTCGTCGAGCGAGGTCCCGACGGTGCCTGGGTGACGGTGGCGTCCGCCGGCGTCGACCCGCCCGGTGATCCAGCGCCGGGTGAGGTCCACGTCATCTCCGAGGACGGCGACACCGCCGTCATCGGTCGTGTCGGGCCGTCGACCGACACCGACCCGGTGGTGCTCGAGGCGTTCCTCGACTCGTTGTCCGTCGCGCTCGAGACGCGGCGGCTGCAGGCCGACGCCGCGTCGGCCGAGGTGCTCGCCGAGGCCGACGCGTTGCGCACCGGGATCCTCCAGGCGGTGTCGCACGACCTGCGCACGCCACTCGCCGGCATCAAGGCGTCGGTCACGAGCCTGCTCGCACCCGACGTCCGGTTCGACGCTGCGGACACCGAGGAGTTCCTGCGGACGATCGACGCCGAGGCGGACCGACTCGACCGGGTCGTCGGCAACCTGTTGGACATGGGTCGGATCCAGACCGGGACGGTGCGAGCGGTCCGTCGGCCGACCGCGCTCGAGGAGGTGGTCTTCGCCGCGGTCTCGAACCTGGGTGTGCGCAGCGACCAGGTCGACGTGGGTGTCGACGAGACGGTCCCGCTCGTCGACGTCGACGGCGCGCTGCTCGAACGAGCGCTCGCGAACGTGCTGGCCAACGCGCTGGCGGTGCAGCCACCGGGTCGGCCCGTGCGGATCTCCGCCGGCGCCGCCGGCGCGGCCGACCTCGCCCGGGTGCACCTGCGCGTCGCCGACGCGGGACCCGGCCTGCCCGAGCAGGACCGCGCCAGGGTGTTCGAGCCGTTCCAGCGGCTGGGTGACCGGTCGACGCAGGCGGGTGTCGGCCTGGGCCTCGCCATCGCCCACGGCTTCACCCGGGCGGTCGGGGGACGACTCGACCTGGACGACACCCCCGGCGGCGGTCTCACCGTCGTGTTCGACCTGCCGGCCGCGTCGACCGACCTGCCGGCAGCGTCGACCGACCTGCCTGCAGGGGCGCACGACCGCGCGGCGGAGTCGACGTGACCCGGGTGCTGGTGGTCGACGACGAGCCGCAGATCCGCAAGGCGCTGAAGGTCAACCTCTCGGCCCGCGGCTACGACGTCGATCTGGCGGCCAGCGGCGAGGAGGCTCTGGTGCTCGCGGCGGATCGTCACCCCGACGTCGTGCTGTTGGACCTGGGACTGCCGGGCATCGACGGGCTCGAGGTGATCCACGGCCTGCGGGGCTGGTCGGACGTGCCGATCATCGTGTTGTCGGTCCGCGGCGAGGAGGCCGACAAGATCGCTGCGCTCGACGCAGGTGCCGACGACTACGTGTCGAAGCCGTTCGGCATGGGTGAGCTGCTCGCACGACTCCGCGCGACGCTGCGGCGCCACCAGCCGGTCGACGAGGTGCCGGTCGTCGTGACCGCCGCGTTCGAGGTCGACCTGGCGGCAGCACGGGTGACCCGGACCGTCGAGGGTGGGCGCGACGAGATCCGCCTGACACCCACGGAGTGGTCGATCGTGGAGCGTCTCGTGCGCTCGCCCGGTCGGCTCGTCACCCAGCGCCAGCTGCTGCACGAGGTGTGGGGGCCGCAGTACGACCACGAGACCAACTACCTGCGCGTGCACCTCGCGAACATCCGCCGCAAGCTCGAACCCCAGCCCGGTGCCCCGCGGTACTTCGTGACCGAACCGGGCATGGGCTACCGCTTCGAGCCCGACGGCGTCAGCGCTGGTCGTTGATCGTGGAGTAGTTGCCGCCCTCCTCGAAGACCTCGAGCCCGGCGTAGCGACCCGCGGGGTCCGGCATCTCGACGATCGGGTCGGCGAGCTCGTCGAACTCCAGGTGCAGCGCGCGCGAGATGGTGGCGTGCATCGCATAGGTGCACGTGATGTAGGTCAGCTCCAGGATCTCCTCGTCGGAGAGGTGCTCCTTGAGGTTCGCCATGACTGCGTCGGGGGTCCGACCGTTCTGCAGCACGAGGCAGTCGGCGTAGGCCAGCACGGCCCGCTCGGCCGGCGACCAGCAGTCCGCGATCTGCCAGTTCGGGATCGCCGCGACCTGTTCGTCGGAGAAGCCGTTGTCACGCATCGCCTTGCAGTGCTGCGAGAACACGAACTTCGACTCGTGGGCCCAGCCGGCACGGATCTGTCCGAGCTCACGCAGCTGCGGCGAGAGGATCCGCTTCGGTGACCGGTAGAACTGCAGACCCCCGCAGATGTGGTCGAACGCGTCCGGCACGAGTGCGGTCACCGTCCACCAGTTGCCCGGAGTGCCCGACGCGGTGCCCGGATCGGTCACGGGGTCGCGGTCGCCGAAGAGCAGCCCGTACATGACCTCGCCGAAGGGGTGGACCTCGGACCGTGGGACTTCGCGCAGGCGCGGCATGGGTGACCTCCAGGAGACGTGGCACGCCCGGTCGCGAGCGTCGGCTCACCGTAGGAGAGTCCGACCACGGCGCGACGGGCGCCAACAACTAGAACGTGTTCCAATTCTGAGTTAGCGTCGTAGCCATGCGCACCGAACTCTGTGATCGACTGGGAATCGAGTTCCCGATCTTCGCCTTCACCCACTGCCGTGACGTCGTCGCCGCGGTCTCGAACGCCGGGGGTCTCGGCGTCCTCGGGGCCGTCGGCTACACCGTCGAGCAGCTCGAGACCGAGATGGCCTGGATCGACGAGCACACCGACAAGCCCTACGGCGTCGACGTCGTCATCCCCGGCAAGTACGAGGGCATGGGCGAGATGGACCCCGTGAAGCTCGAGCAGGACCTGCTGACGATGGTCCCCGACGAGCACCGGAAGTTCGTGCACAAGCTGCTCGACGACCACAACGTGCCAGAGCTGCCGGCCGACGAGATCCCGCCCGCGCTCATCGGCTGGACCGAGGCGACCGCCTCCCCGCTGATCGACGCGGCCCTCCGCCACGACAAGGTCCGCCTGATCGCGAACGCCCTGGGCACCCCGCCCGACGAGGTCATCCAGCGCGTGCATGACTCGGGTCGCCTGATCGCCGCGCTCTGCGGTGCGCCCAAGCAGGCCCTGAAGCACAAGGAAGCCGGCGTCGACATCATCATCGCCCAGGGCACCGAGGGCGGCGGCCACACCGGCGACGTCGGCTCGGTCGTGCTCTGGCCCCAGGTGATCGACGCCGTGGCGCCGACCCCGGTGCTCGCCGCGGGTGGCATCGGCACCGGTCGTCAGGCCGCCGCAGCGCTCGCCATGGGCGCCGAGGGCATCTGGACCGGATCCATCTGGCTGACGGTCGAGGAGGCCGACCAGGCCCCCGCGCAGGTCGAGTCCCTGCTCGCCGCCACCAGCCGCGACACCGTGCGGTCGCGCAGCTGGACCGGCAAGCCGTGCCGCATGCTGCGCAACGAGTGGACCGACGCCTGGGAGGATCCGGCCAACCCGGACCCGCTCGGCATGCCGCTGCAGTTCATGGTGACCGGCGAGGCCGTCGCCCGCTCGCACCACTACTCCCAGCCGGCGAAGGACATCGCGTTCAACCCGGTGGGTCAGATCGTCGGCACGATGAACAAGGTCCGCAAGACCCGTGACGTCATCGCCGACATCGTCGAGGAGTACCTCGAGGCGTCGGCTCGTCTGGACCGCATCAACGAGCGCGCCGCGCAGGGCTGAGCTCGTCCGACCCAGGTCGGTACGCGAAGGGGGCGCCTCGTGCGAGGCGCCCCCTTCGTCGCGTCCGGGCCGAGTGCTCGGCGGTGGCTACTTCACGACGAACTTGGTCGACATCAGCTGCGCGGACGGGGAGTTCCGGTTGACCGTGGAGCGGAAGCTCGGGCCACTGACATCGCGGGTGCCGCCGGTGCCGGTGAGTCGGATCGTCGCCTTGTCGACGCGGCCCGAGGCGCCGGTGTTGCCGAGGATCTGCACCGACGTCACGGTGCCGAGGCCGAACCAGGCGCCGAGCTGGCGGCCCGTGTAGGTGCGCGACCACGAGTTGTGCGGGTTGGTCGCGACGGCGTCGTAGGGGTCGGGCTTGCCGCGCAGGTAGGGCAGCGGCGACACCCACACGACCTCGCTGTGCTCGGTGTGACCACCCGAGGACGCCGAGTAGACCGCGTCGATCAGGCCGCCGTTGTAGGTGACGACGCGGTTCCGGGTGCTGTCGACCGCGGCGCGCCAGCGGGCGTCCTCGTGGCGGGTGCCGGTGTAGGCCTGATGGGTGACGGTGCCGAGCAGGTCGAAGTCGGCGCTCGAGCGCAGGTCCATGCGCTTCTGGCCGAAGGTCCGACTCGCGACGGCCTGTGCCCGGATGGCCTCGATCGGCCACGACGACGACATCTCGCCCAGGCCGTACAGGTACTGCTGCATGGTCAGACCTTCGACGACGGCGCGCAGTCCGCCGTTCGGGTTGCTCGCACCGTCGATGCGGACGATGACCCGGCCGTAGCGGAAGTTGTAACCGGGGGCGGAGACGGTCACGGAACTACCGGAGCCGTAGGTCACCGCGAGCGACTGGGAGACCGTCTTGTTGATCGAAGAGCCGCGCAGGACGACCTGGTTGCCGGAGCGAGTCAGGGTGACCGACTGCCCGGCCGCCAGATTGTCTCCGGCGACGGTGATCTGGCCGCCGACGGCGCGGCAGCGTGATCGAGGCCTGGCCCTGGGTGGCGAGCACCCGGACGCCGTCGCTCGTCGCCCTCGTCGTCACCGCCGCACCGCTGTAGTAGTGCTGCAGGATCTGGACGTAGCTGTTGTTGCGCTCCGCCATGCCCCGGGCGCCCCACTGGCTCATGCCGACGCCGTGTCCCCAGCCGGAGCCCTCGAAGGTGAAGCTGTCGGCGGCGGGGGGCGGCGGGGGAGGCGGCTGGCACGCCGCCGCGACGGCGACGACGAGTCCGAGGAGCACGAGGAGCGAGCGGTGCCGCGTCGGCGAGGGCGCGCGCCGGCCGGCGGAGTTCGGGCGGGGAGAGGTCACCCGAGAAGAATCGGTCCCCCGGAACAGGCACTTGAGCAAGGAGCGCCCGAACCGAGGTGCTGCAAGGCTGGTGCCGTGCGCATCGCCACCTTCAACACCCGTCACGGCGCACTCGACGGCACGGGTCTGCGATCGCAGCTCACCGACGGGCGAGGACTGAGGTCGTCGGTCACATCCGTGCACGCCGACATCCTCGCGCTCCAGGAGATCGACCGTCGGGTCGTCCGGTCGTGCTTCCGGGACCAGCCGACGATGCTCGGCTCGGCCATCGGCGCGACCACGGTGCTGTTCGCTCCGGCACGCCGGGTGCTCGTGACGGGACACGACGGCGTGGCGCTGTTGGTGCGTGGCACGCAGCTGGCGACACGCACGTGGCGACTGCCAGGGATCGCCGCCCCACGGGTCGCGGCGCTCGCCAGGGTCCGGGTCGGCGACGACGAGGTCACCGTCGTCGCGACCCACCTGCAGAACCGGGTCCGGAACGGCCCGGCCGAGGCACCCGCGCAGCTCGACGCGCTGCTCGAGGAGCTGACTCGTTGGCCCGAACCGTGGATCCTGGCGGGCGACCTCAACCTGCGACCCGACGTCGTGCTGCCGACGCTCGCCGCCGCCGGGCTCACGCCGCTGCGTGCAGGGCCGACCTACCCGGCGAGCGCGCCGCGCATCGAGATCGACTGGCTCGCGGTTCGGGGGCTCGAACCCTCTGCGCCCGGACGAGGGGGTGCGCCGGGCGCCGCCGCCCGCACCGTCCGGCTGCCCGTGGGTGACCACTGCGCGCTGGTCGCGGAGGTGCGGGCCACATGACCGCTCATGTCGGTCCGATCGCGGCCGATGGGGCACCTGATGGTCACGACCACGTGGCCGGAACACCGAGGGTCCTGGTGGACGAACAGCACGACGACGCCACGTCATCGCCGTTCATCGACCCGCCGCGCCCCGTCTTCGGCACCCCTGGTGCCGACGACGAGGGCTCTGGCGTCCCAGACTCTGGCGTCCCCGACTCTGCCGCCGAGGTGTCGCCGACCGTGGGCGCTGACACCCGACCGCTCGCCGGGAAGCTCGCGGTGGTCACCGGTGCGACCGGCCTGCTCGGGGCGACGGTTGCTGCGGAGCTCGTCGGTCGAGGCGCACGTGTGTGCCTGATGGGCCGCTCGATCACCGAGCTGCGCGAGACCGCTCGGCTGTGCGGGGGCGCGACGGCGATGCTGCGCTGCGACCTGGCGAGCGCGGACGACGTCACCGCCGCCGCCGACTTCGTCGACCGCATCGGTGTGCCGGTCGACGTGCTGGTGCACGCCGCGGGGGTCCGTTCCTCTGCGACGGTCAGCGACGGCACGCTCGAGAGCCTGGACGAGCACTACCTGCTCAACGTGCGCGGTCCGTACCTGCTGACGCAGCGACTGCTCGGGTCGCTCGGCGCGGCGCGGGGCCAGGTCGTGTTCTTCGCGTCGAGCTCGCGCCCCGACCTGATGGTCGACCTGCGCGGCGGTGATGCGCACCACGCGATCTCGACCGCGGCGCTGGTCGCGTTCGCCCGGGAGCTGCGCGCCGAGGCGGCGCCCGCGGGTGTGCGGGTGCTGACCGTCGATGCCGAGGTCGACCTCGGCGCCGATGACGACGGCGACGAACTGCTGGCTGCACTCGCCTCACAGGTCATCGACGCGCTCGGTTCGCCGCGACTCGACGTCACCGGGTTCTCGGTCCGTTCGACGGCCAAGCCCTCGCGCTCGGTCCGGCAGTAGCGTCCGGGCCGGCGGTAGCCTCCAGCCATGGGCAGGGTCTGCGTGCGTCCGGGGTGCGATCGGCCCGCTCGGGCGCGTCTCGCCTACGACACCGTGACGTGCCAGGTGTGGCTCGACCAGCTGCCCGAACGCTCGGGTCGATCCCAGGAGATCTGCGAGCTGCACGCCGAGCGGCTCACCGTCCCGCGCGGCTGGATGCTGTGCGACCGTCGTGCCGAGGCACCCGCGCTCTTCGTCGCAGAGGTCGTCGCGACCACCGACGGTTCGCCCGAGGTTTCGTCCGACGGCGGAACGACCCGTCCGCGACGCCGCCCGCGCCGCGACCCGGACAGCACGCGCAACCTCTTCGACGAGATCGCCGCCGACATGTCCGAAGCGCCGATCGAGGTCATGGTCGCGCCGCACCTCGCCGTCGTCGACGTCGGACACGACTCGACGGCACCGCCGATCGAACCTGCGCCCGTCGAGCCTGCGCCCGTCGAACCTGCCGCCGAGATCCGCGACGCGATGGCGGCCGACGACGCCGTGGACGACCTGCCCGTGCTGCAGGCCACCTCGCCCTTGCTCGCACGGGCGTTCCGTCAGACCGGGCCCCAGCGCTCGGTGCTCACACAGACCGGTGGGGACGAGTCCGCCACCGATTGATCGGAGGCTGTCATGTCGATCGACCAGGGGACCGCGCCGACAGGGGGCGTCTCGAATCCGTACCTCGAAGGGAACTTCGCGCCCGTCGGGACCGAGCTCACCGCCGTCGACCTCGAGGTCGACGGCGAGCTGCCGGCGTCGCTGAACGGGCGCTATCTGCGCAACGGGCCGAACCCGATCGTCGCCGACCCGGCGACCTACCACTGGTTCACCGGCGCCGGCATGGTGCACGGCATCGCGCTCCGTGAGGGTGCCGCGCAGTGGTATCGCAACCGTTGGGTCCGCGCCGGGTCGGTCCCTGCCGAGCTGGGCGAGCCCGATCCGGGCGGGCCGGCCACCGAGGGCGCCGACTTCGCCGCCAACACCAACGTCGTCGGTCTTGCCGGACGATGCTTCGCCCTCGTCGAGGCCGGCTCGAAGCCGGTCGAGCTCGATGCCGAGCTGGGCACGCTCGGACGGTCGGACCTGGACGGCACGCTGGTCAACGGGGCGACGGCCCATCCGAAGGTGGACCCGGCGACGGGTGACATCCACATGGCGAACTACTTCTGGGCACGGCCGGACGTCATCGAGTACGTCGTGGTGGGCCCCGACGCGCGGGTCCGCCACCGTCAGGACATCGAAGCGCCCGGCTCGCCGATGGTGCACGACATGTCGATCACCGAGCGCCACGCGGTGTTCTACGACCTGCCCGTCACCTTCGACGTGGACCTCGCGATGTCCGGCGCAGGTCTGCCCTACACCTGGAACCCGGCGCACCACTCGCGTGTCGGCGTGCTGCCGCTGGGCGGCGGTGGCGCGAGCGACGCCGTTCGCTGGTTCGAGGTGTCGCCCTGCTACGTCTTCCACCCGCTCAACGCCTACGACGTGCTCGGCCCCGACGGCGCGGTCGCCCAGATCGTGCTCGACGTCGTGCGGCACGACCGGGTGTTCGATCACCACCGTCTCGGCCCGGACGAGAGCGTGCCGATGCTGTGGCGTTGGACGCTCGACCTGGGCACCGGGAGGGTGAGCGAGACCCAGCTCGACGACGTCGCGGTGGAGTTCCCGAGGGTCGACGAACGCGTCGTCGGCCGGCCTCATCGCTACGGCTGGGCGGCGAGTCTCCTCGAGCAGTCGGGGGGCGGGGTCGACTACGGCGGCTCCAGCCTCTACCGCCGGGACGCCCAGACCGGCGAGGTGCTGAGCTACGGGTTCGGCCCGGGGCGCGCCGCGGGTGAGGCGGTGTTCGTGCCCTCGTCGTCCGACGCTGCCGAGGGCGACGGGCACCTGCTCACCCTGGTGTACGACGCGGCGACGGACCGCTCCGAGCTGGTCGTGCTCGCCGCGCAGGACCTCGCCGCCGGCCCCGTCGCCACCGTGCACCTGCCCCAACGTGTGCCCTTCGGCTTCCACGGCAACTGGTTGCCGGACTGACACAGCCACGGCAACTGGCTGCCGGACTGACACAGCCACGGCAACGGGCTGTCGCGAGGCCGACACGGACGTGCAGTGCCCCCTCTGCTCGGTCGCGCGACGTCACTCCGGGCGGACGCTTCCGCGGGAGCGCCCTCCGAGCGGGCCGTCCGCCAACCGGCGAGCTGGGCTGCCCTCCACGTGCCGTTCGGGGCCACCGGACGACGCCGCTGTCGCGTTCGTGGTCGAGAGTCGACCGCCAGCGCGACAGTGGGCCCAACTCAGTACATGCTCAGCGAGGGCTTTGGGGGGCCGTGGGGGAGGCCGCGTAGATTCGCGGTCATGCCCGAGTTCCAGTACCAGGAGATGTTCCCCCAGACGAAGGCCGACACGCCCTTCGTGCAGCTCACCTCGGACCTGGTGTCCGTCGGGGAGTACCGGGGCAAGCGGATCCTCGAGGTGGACCGTGAGGCGCTGACGCTGCTGGTGGCGGAGTCGGTGCGCAACATCTCGCACCTGTTCCGTCCCGGGCACCTGGCGCAGCTGGCGAAGGTCCTCGACGACCCCGAGGCGACCGACAACGACCGCTTCGTCGCTCGCACCATGTTGCAGAACGCGTGTGTCTCGGCGGGCATGGTGTTGCCGAGCTGCCAGGACACCGGTACTGCGATCGTGATGGGCAAGAAGGGTCAGCAGGTCTGGACCCATGGCAGCGTCGGTGACGGCAGCGGACACGACGACGTCGTGGGTGGTGACGAGGCCGCGATCGCCCGTGGGGTGTACCGGACCTACACCGAGACCAACCTGCGCTACTCGCAGCTGGCGCCCATCACCACCTACGAGGAGAAGAACACCGGCACCAACCTGCCGGCGCAGATCGACATCTCGGCGGTCGACGGCGACGAGTACAAGTTCCTCGTCATGACCAAGGGCGGCGGCAGCGCCAACAAGACCTTCCTGTACCAGGAGACCAAGGCGCTGCTGAACCCGGAGTCGCTGCTGAAGTTCGTCGACGAGAAGATCCGCACGCTCGGCACCTCGGCCTGCCCGCCGTACCACCTGGCGATCGTCATCGGCGGCACGTCCGCCGAGATGAACCTCAAGACGGTCAAGTACGCGAGCGCCCGCTACCTCGACAACCTGCCGACCGTGGGCAACGAGCTCGGCCACGCGATCCGCGACATCGAGCTCGAGCAGCAGATCTGGCAGCTCGCCGCGGCGACCGGCATCGGCGCGCAGTTCGGTGGCAAGTACTTCTGCCACGACGTCCGCGTGATCCGCCTGCCCCGCCACGGCGCGTCGTGCCCGGTGGGCATCGGCGTGAGCTGCTCGGCGGACCGCCAGAGCGTCGGCAAGATCACCTCCGAGGGCATCTTCGTCGAGCAGCTCGAACACGACCCGGCGAAGTACCTGCCCGAGGTCACCGAGAAGGACCTCGGCGACGAGGTCGTGCACGTCGACCTGTCGCAGTCGATGGACGAGATCCGCAACCAGCTCTCGCAGTACCCGATCCGCACGCGTCTCTCGCTGAGCGGCACCGTCGTGGTCGCCCGCGACATCGCGCACGCCAAGTTGAAGGAGCGCATCGAGCGGGGCGAGGGCCTGCCGCAGTACGTGAAGGACCACCCGATCTACTACGCGGGTCCGGCCAAGACCCCCGAGGGCATGCCGTCGGGCAGCTTCGGGCCGACGACCGCAGGTCGCATGGACAGCTACGTCGACCTGCTGATGGAGCACGGCGGCAGCTACATCAGCCTGGCGAAGGGCAACCGCTCGAAGCAGGTGCGCGACGCGTGCGCGAAGCACGGCGGCTTCTACCTGGGCTCGATCGGTGGGCCTGCGGCCATCCTGGCGCAGGACGCGATCAAGCACGTCGAGGTGCTCGAGTACCCGGAGCTCGGCATGGAGGCGATCTGGAAGATCGAGGTCGAGGACTTCCCGGCGTTCATCATCACCGACGACAAGGGCAACGACTTCTTCGCCGACCTGCTGTAGTCTTCTTGCGGTAGCAATCATGCGCCTGGTCCGTTTGACGGCCCCGGGTGTGGTGGTATGGCAGCATTCACATACCTGTGGTCAAGCAGGTGCTCGGCGACTGGGAGAGGCTCCGTGGCACGACTGACATTCTCGAGGGGCGCCGCTGCCCTCGTCCTGGCTGCGGTGGCGATGCTCGCCCTCGCGTGCGCGCCCGAACCGGGCCCGGGCGGTGGCAGCAACGGCTACGTCGACATCCCACCGAACTCGACCGATCCCCTGATCTCGGGTGATCCGATGTACCCGAACTTCGCGATCCCGCCGGCGGGCACCCCGCGGAACCGCCTCGTCGTGCTCTTCAACGGCACCGGCGCCGGGCCGAGCGCCCTGGTCGGCATGGGCAACACCCTGGCGTCCGACGGCTACCACGTCATCGGCCTGCGCTACGCGTCGGGCGTCGCGACCCAGTGGGCGTGCCCGGACTCGGCCGTGACCACCTCGCCGGACTGCCACCGTGAGTTCCGCAGCGAAGTCGTCTTCGGCGCCGGGGTGGGAGATTCCGACGGCTTCTCCGCCGATCACCCCTCGATCAACGTGACGCCGGCCAACTCGGTGGTCAACCGCCTGATCAAGCTCGTCGGTCACCTGACGGCCACGTATCCGCTGGCCGACTGGGGCCAGTTCCAGGCGCAGGTCGGTGGCGACTGCTCGGTGTCGCCCCAGTACGGGGGCTGCGAGGTCGACTGGACCAAGGTCGTGGCGCTCGGCCACTCCCAGGGTGCCGGTGTGGCGCTGTACCTCGGCAGGCAGTTCCCGCTCGCCCGTGTCGGCATGCTCTCGGGTGCCTACGACGCGTTCGCTCTCGGTGGGGGCACCTACTCGGTCGCTCCGTGGGTGACCGAGGGCGGCTTCGCCACGCCGATCTCGTCGATCGCCACGTTCAGCCACCTGAGCGACTACGGCCTGGGCATCCAGCGGGCGGTCGCCGACGCGCTCGGCCTCGCCGGTCCCGAACGGAACGTGACGACCTCGTCCCGTCCGTACGGCAACACCAGTCGGATCGTCACGACGGTGACCCCGATGTGCCTGCTCGACAGCAACGGTGCGCACAACGCGACCGCGACCGACGGCTGCTCGCCCTCGGGGGCACACACGAGCGCGTGGCGCTACCTCGCCGGAGGCGCCTGACCGTCTCGCCGGAGGCGCCTGACCGTCTCGCCGGCGATCAGCCGGAGCGGTCGAGCCGTCGGCTGGGGCGCACGGGCGGGTCGACCGACCGGGCCGCGGCGTCCGCGGCGATCGAACGCTCCGTCGAGCGGTTCGCCGCACGCCAGGCTCGCCGGAACCGCTGACCGTGCTCGGTGCCGAGCGCCTCGGTCGTGCGCTCGTGGGACAGATCCGCAACCTCGCTGTTGCCGCCGGAGCGCAACAGGTTGAGTCCGTGCACCTCGGCCTCCTCGGCGTTCGGCCGGATCTCGAGTACCTCGACCCCGGCGGCGCGGGCCGCGGCCAGCTCCTTCTCGAGCCGGCAGTCGAAGAGCTGCTTGCCGGCGCGCAGGTGCATCGCCGGGCGGTCGTCGTGGTCGTAGGTGAGCGGCGCGGCGACGATGATCAGCTCGGCGCCTGCCTCGACCGCGACGTCGAGGTTCGTCGACGAGCTCACGGCGCCGTCGACCAGCAGGCGGCGCCCGAGCCGGACCGGCGGGTAGACGATCGGCACCGCCGCGGCGGCACGCATGGCGTCGGGCAGCGCGGGGCGACGCGGTCCGGGTTCGCCGAGCACGACCCTGCGACCGGTGACGATGTCGAACGAGCAGAGCGCGAGCCGCTCCTCGGGCCAGTCCTCGCCGGCCCAGAGCGCGAACTCGCTGCGCTGCTCGGTGACCGACCCGAGTCCTGCCCGGTAGAAGCGCTGCATGGTCCGGGGCGGGTTGACCGTCGGCCACCGCACGACCGAGCGCTGCAGCACCCAGGTGGAACCGACCACGCGACGGGCGAGCCCCAGCGGGGTGCGCCACCCCTGGGAGAACACGACGTCGGGACGGAAGAACGGCTGGTCGTCGACGAAGGGGTTCTCGTCCGCGTGGGCCAGCTCCCACACCTCGTCGAGGTCGTGGCCGACCCGCAGGATCGAGCCGACGATCGCTCCGGCCGAGGTGCCGACGACCAGGTCGACGGCGGCCGGGTCCATGCCCGCGTCGGCGAGTGCCTTGAGCACTCCGGCGTGGTAGCCGACCCCCACGGTGCCGCCGGCACCCAGGACGATGGCCGTGCGGACACGTCGAGTCCGAGACGTCCCGTCGGTCGCCGCTCCGCCGCTGGCGGACTCGGCGTTCGCCGTCCTCCCCATGTCGCCCCCTGGGTGGCCCGAACCGGCTCGGTTCAGCTGAATCTGGGTCAGAAGTGTGCAACACGCTCCGTTGTGGCGCCAATGGGCTGATCTGCTGTCGCGAACGGGCCGAACGGCCCAGACGACCTGCGGGTCCACGGTTGGACGAGACTGTCGCCGTGGACGTCACGCTGTTCACCAACCTGCTCGGTGCCATCGGTCTGGGGTCCGCCTCGGGGCTGAACGCGTGGATCCCCCTGCTGGGGCTCGGAGTCGCGCAGCGAGCGGGTGTGGTGACCCTGACCGAGCCCTTCGACCGCCTGGGCTCCACCGCGGTGCTGCTGGTGCTGGCGGTGGTGTTCGTGGTCGACCTGGTCGGCGACAAGATCGCCGTGGTGGACCACGTGCTGCATGCGGCGGGCACCGTCGTGGCCCCGTTGTCGGGTGCGGTGGTGTTCGCCGCCCAGGAGAACCTGCTCTCGCAGTCGCACCCGTGGGCCGCCGCCCTGGCCGGGGTCGTGCTGGGGGAGTCGGTGCAGCTCGCTCGGGGCGCCGTGCGACCCGCGGTGACCGCCGGCACCGCTGGTGTCGGCAACCCCGTGGTCTCGGCCGTCGAGGACGCCGTGGCCGCGGTGATGACGGTGCTCGCGATCCTCGTGCCGGTGCTGGCCTTCGTGCTGCTCGTGACCCTGGTGATCGTGCTGTGGCGTCGGGTCCGCCGATGGCGACGGCGACGAGCCGCACGTCGCGGGGTGCCCGGGCCCCCGGCGCCGTTCGAGGGTTCGGGACCGACGCCGCCGCGCGCGGTGCCGTGACGAGACCTCCGGAACCGGAGACCGCCGCGCGTCGACTACTCCCGTGATGACCGACCTCTCTTCCTCCTCCCGCGCCCCGAGGGCGGCCGTTCGGGTGCCGATCAGGGCACGAGCCGGGCTGCTCCTCGCGTCGTTCGTACTGCTGGGCGTCGTGCTCGCCGCGCCGGTCGGCGCCCACGCGGCGCTGGTGTCGATGACGCCGGAGGCCGACTCGACGGTCGAGTCCCCGCCGCGTGAGGTCGTGCTCGACTTCAACGAGAGCGTGGCGGCGACGAGCGACGCAGTGCGCGTCTTCGACCCGTCGGGTCAGGAGCTCCGCGGCATCGAGGTGTCCGGTACCGACACCACGGTGACCGCCACGTTGCCCGAGTCCGACGTCGACGGCTCCTACACCGTCGACTGGAAGGTCGTCTCGGCCGACGGCCACCCCATCCGCGGCGCCTATCTGTTCCACCTGCGGACCGCGACCCTGACCGAGCCCTTCGACGTCGGCGACGCCGGCGCACCGCTGGTGGCGAACGTGATGCGAGCCGTGGGTGCCACGGTCGCCCTGATGGCCCTGGTCGGTGTGATCGTCGCGGGCCTGCGCCGTCGTGGCGGCGACACGCCCACCTCGGGCTGGTACCGCTGGCGCTGGGTGCTGGTCCTCGACGGCACGCTGCTGCTGTTCGTCGGTGCCCTGACCGTCGTCGGCTCCTCGATGTCCGAGGCGCTCGAGGTCACCCTCGACACTTCGAGCGGCAAGGTCTCGCTGCTGGCCTGCGTGCTCGCGCTGATCGGCGTGGTCGTATCGCTCGTGCCGAAGGCGGCCCCCGCCGAGCTGCCCCTCGGTGTCCTCACCGTCGGCGCGATCGCCATGCAGGGCCACGCCGTGTCGCTGCCGCCGGTCGCGCTGTCGGCACCCCTGACCGTCGTGCACGTCGTCGCCGCGGTCGTCTGGGGCGTCGGTCTGGTCTGGGTCGATCGACGCTGCGACGGCCCGCACGCCGACGACGTCGACGCCGCCGGCGTGCGACGCGACGTCGAGCGCCTCTCGCCGTTCGCGATGGGTGCGGTGGTGCTGCTGGCGCTCACCGGCGTGGTCCTGATCCTCGACCGGGTGCCGATCGACCAGCTCCTGTCCTCGAACTACGGGCGCCTCGGCGTGCTCAAGGCGGTCCTGCTGCTCGCCACCGTCGTCGTCGCGTTCCGGAACCGGGCGCAGGTCACCCCCGCGCTGCCCGACGACGACTCCGGCGACGGCGCAGCGACGCTCGCCACGTTGCGTCGAGGTGTGCGCGTCGAGATCGTGCTGCTCTCGGTCGCGCTGATCGCCGGGGCGGCGTTGTCGCAGATCTCGCCACCGGACCCGGATGCCGCGGCCGCCGGTGGGCTGTACCTCGAGCGGGCCGAGTTCGGTGACGGCCAGGTCGAGCTCACCGTGGAACCCGGCTCGCGGGGCACCAACGAGGTGCACGTCGTCGCCCTCGGTGACGACGGCCGCCTGATGGCGGACCTGACCGACGTGACGCTCTCGCTCACCCTGCCCGCCGAGGACGTCGGGCCGCTGTTGCCGGAGATGCAGGTCGTCACCGCGGGGCACTCGCTGGCCTACGCCGACTTCCCGCTCGTCGGTGAGTGGACCGTCGAGGTCAGCGCGCGCCGCGGCAAGTTCGAGGCGCTCACCGCGACCTTCGACGTCCCGATCGGGCCGCGCTGATCCGCCGGCCCTGATCGGCCGCCCCAGATCCGACTGGCGGGAACCGGGCGAGCGGTCGCGACGACCAACTCCCCGACACACTTCGTACCGAGGGAGCACCGCATGAACCGTCCCACCCCGTCCCGTCGCCGCGGGCAGATCGCACGCCGATGTGCGGTCGCCGCGACCGTCGCCGCGGTCACCGCCCCGTTCCTGGTGGCGGGCACCGCCGGGGCGCACGTCTCCCCCCAGGACCCCGAGGCGCCCTCCGGCGGCTACTTCACCACGGCGTTCAAGGTGGGCCACGGGTGCGACGGATCGCCGACGACGAAGGTCGCGATCAAGATGGGCGACGGCGTCACCTCGGTGAAGCCGCAGCCCGTGGCGGGATGGACCCTGAGCACCACGATCCGCGAGCTCGACCCGCCGATCGACAACCACGGCACGCAGATCACCGAGACGGTCGACGAGGTCATCTGGGAGGGCGGCCCGCTGCCCGACGACGAGCTGCAGATGTTCTGGATCTCGATGAAGATGCCCGAGGGCGACGCCGGCACCGCCGTCGAGTTCCCCGTCGTGCAGACCTGCGAGACCGGTGAGACCGCGTGGATCGAGCCGGTGGTCGAGGGCGAGGAGGAGCCCGAGCACCCGGCGCCCGCCGTCGTGCTGACCTCGGCCGACGACGACGGCCACTCCGACGATGCCGCCACCACGACCACGACACCCGAGGGTGACGGCGAGCAGGCTGCTGCGGACGTCGCGGACGACGGCTCGGACGACAGCTCGGGCAACGGGCTCGCGATCGGTGGCCTGGTCCTCGGCGCGCTGGGCCTGCTCACCGGCGGCGCGGCACTCGCCCGCTCCGGGAAGAAGTGACCTGACCGACGCATCGTCGAACGACACGACCCGGTGGACCCGAGCGTCCGCCGGGTCGTTTCGCGTCCGCCGTAGGCTCGGCTCCGGACAGCGACGAGAGGACGTCCGACGATGCAGACGAACGAAGTGAACGTGGACGTACGGGGAGTCGGGCCACACACCTGGATCCTGTGGCTGGTCATGGGGATCCTGAGCATCGGCATCGGCGTGTGGCTGCTCTTCAGCCCCGGCGTCGCGATCGCCACGCTCGCCATCCTGCTCGCCATCGCGCTGTTCATGAACGGGCTGAGCGAGCTCGTCACCGCGGGTGGACGTCACCACCCGTGGTTCGGCTACCTGATCGGCGGGCTGTTCCTGGTCGCGGGCCTCGTCGTGCTGCTGCGCCCCGGCAAGTCGCTGTGGTTCCTCGCGGTGTTCGTCGGCGCGTCGCTGCTGGTCACCGGAGCGATCCAGATCGCCATGGCCGTCGCGGACCGCGAGCACGAGCGCCACTGGGTGCTGCTCGTGGTGCTCGGCCTGCTCGGCGTCGTCGCCGGCGTGCTCGCCGTCGTGTGGCCCGACATCACCATCCTGGTGCTGGCGCTGCTCGTCGGGATCCGGCTGATCGTGTGGGGCATCGTCCAGCTCGCGATCGCCTCGCAGCTCAAGACGCTCGCCGGCTGATCGCCGTCCTCACACGTCAGGAATGGCGGTGATGCGTCCGTCGTCGATCGCCTTGACGAACGCGGCGTGGTCACGTTCGGTCTGGTCCGCGTAGGACACGGCGAACGCCTCCATCGACTCGTCGAAGCGCTCCGGCTTGCCGAGGTACCCCGCGATCGCGAGCGGGTCCGCGGCGCGGGCGTGTGCTCGGGCGAGGGTGCGCCCGCACAGCTCCCCGTACACGACGAGCCCGTCGGGCGGCAGCGAATCGACGTCGACGCTGCCCTTCATGTCGCGCAGCTGACGCACGTAGAAGTGGTTGCCCCCGGGACCCTCGGTCCACCCGAGGAACACGTCGCTCGCCGCCTGCATCAGTCGCTGGCCGACGACGACCCGCTCGCCCTGGTGGGCGTACTCGCTCTCGCCGGCGTACGGCGCGAGGACCGAACGTTCGGCTTCCTTGATCTGGAGGAACAGCACGTCGTCCTCGTCGCGTCCGTGCAGGAGCGCGATCAGGCAACGGGTGCCGACGCTGCCGACGCCGACGACCTTCACGGCGACCTCACGCAGCCGGAAGCGCGACAGCAGCCGGCTGTGGTCGTCGTCGACGCTGTCGGAGTACTCCTCGATGACCTTCGCCGTCAGGTCGTGCAGGTCCGGCGCGTCGAGCGGCACGAGGACCGGTGGCTGGTGTCGGATGCGGCGCTCGCCGTCGATCACCTCGGTCAACTTGGTGAGCACCTGCGCCGAGGTGCGGTGCCGCGACTTGGCGATCGACTTCGCCAGCTTCTTGGGCGGGACGATGCCGGCGAAGTCGGCCATCGCCTCGTCGAGCACGATGTGCTCGTACCAGATGTCGAGCACGTCGGCCTCGGCCAGGCGGCGCAGGTTCGTGCGGTACGAGCGGGCCGCGCTGCGAGCGGCGCGGCGACCGGCCTTCTCACCCTGTCCCGAGGTGCGCGCCCGCGACCAACAGGCTGGTCACGAGCCGCTTCACGTCCCACTCGAAGGGGCCGGGAAGGGTCTCGTCGAAGTCGTTGAGGTCGAAGATCAGATTGCGTTCGGGGGTCCCGTACGAACCGAAGTTCGACAGGTGCGCGTCGCCGCAGAGCTGGGTGCGCAAGGGCGTCGACGCGGCGTTGCCCAGGTCGTGGGCCATCACCGTGGGGGAGCCACGGAGGTAGGTGAACGGCGACACCGCCATGCGTCCGTACCGCACGGGTACGAGCTCGGGGACCCGGCTCCGGCCCTGCTCGACGAGCAGCTCGACGGGGTCGGGACGATCCGACGGTGCCTCCCACTCGCCGAGTGCCTCACGCGAGACCCGTCGGCGCAGCTGCTCCCCGTAGTCCAGCCGTTCGTTCGGCGTCGACGTCGCGACGTCGGGAGCCGCGTCGGGAGCGGTGTCGGGAGGGAGTTGGGTGGCGGTCATGGGTGCTCCAGTCGAGAGGCGGGTCGAGCGCTCAGGAGCGCTGGACGAGCCACGAGATGAGGTAGCCGAGGCTGTTGGTCGAGGTGTGCAGCAGCACGGGTGCGGCGATGCTGCCCGAGCGGTTCCGGAGCCACGACCACCCCATGCCGACCAGGGCGGTGCCCATGACGCCGGCGGTGATCGCGGCGGCTCGGCCGAGCGGCCCGGGCAGGAGGTCGCGGAACACCGGGTTGGTCTCGTTCACGTTCCACGACGGCAGCACGTGCCACAACCCGAAGAGCAGCGCGGCGAGGACGTCGGCCTTCAGCAGCGGCGAGTCACCGCCGCCGAGCCGCTTGCGGAACATGGCGGGCAGCACGCCACGGAAGGCGATCTCCTCCATCAGGACCGTGCCGAAGGGGACCATGACGAGGCTCTGCCAGAGCATGGCCGGCAGCGTGATGTCGGCACGGTCGTCCTGGAAGAGGTCGCGGGTGAGGGGCAGCGCCAGCCCGACCAGGTAGACGCCGAGCAGACCGACCGACAGCGCTCCACCCAGGCGCAGCCCGCTCGGGATCTTCCGGGGCGCGACGCCGATCTCGTCCGCGGTGCAGTGGTCGTAGCGGGTCGCGGTCACCACCAGCACAGCGGCGACGCTGCAGTTCCAGGGGACGTACGCCCACGACGGCAGGAACTGGTTGGCGACGACGTTCGAGACGACGAGCGTGCCGAGCACCGTCGCCAGCGGCCAGGGGCGCCCGAAGGTGCCCAGCTCGGTGGGTGCGGTCACGTCCTGCACGCCGTCGAGGCCCCGGTCGTCACGTGGCTCGTCGGTCACGTCGTGCACGCTACCGCCGTGCCCCGGTGCCGCGGACGGGTGAGGAGTGAGCGTCCGGCGCTCAGCCACCAGCGCCGAAGCGCTGCGCCTCGACCCGACGGACCGCACGGTCCAGGGCTGCGCAGGTCTGTTCGAACCGTGCGATGTCGACCCGCTCGAGCGCGAGGCGACGGGCACGTCGCCGGTCGATCCGACTGCGGATGTAGGTCGCCATGTTCGCCTCCGGTGCCTCGACCCGTCACCGGGGTGCGGGCTGGTCCTTCCAGAAGATCTGTCGGCACGGAGGGGGCGCAGATGAGCGCTCGGCATCGACGTCGGCGGCGGTAGCGTCGATCCGGGGCCGCTCGGACGGTCGCCGACCACGGGGGGACATCGGATGTCGGACCACGATGCAGGCCGCGACGCAGAGGACGAGCTCGCTCGCAGCGACCGCGAGTGGGCCGCACAGGCGCAGGCCGCGCAGCCCGTCCGGACCGCCCAGCCCGCCCGGACCGCCCAGCCCGCCGAGGCTCCGTCCGGCGCGCCCGGCGGCGCGGGAGCGGGTTCGGCGCCCCGGTCCGAGACCGGCGGATCGGTCCGAAACCCGTCCGTGGCCCGAGCGGCAACGCCATGGGGTGGCTGCGGGGGATGGGGCTGCTCAGCGTGCTCGCCGTGATCGCGATCATGGCGCTGCTCAGTTGGCGGATCCTGTCCGACACCGGCGGCGGCGACGTGCAGGTCGTGCGTGGTGAACCCGGGTCGGTCGCACCGGCGACGAGCGCGCCGGCCGGCGACGAGCAGCTGGGCGGGGGCAGCACCGACGCCGCAGCCGCCGCGACCTGCGAGACCAACCGTCAGACGGTCGATGTGGCCGCGCAGGCCTACGAGATCGAGCACGGTGGCCGACCGGCCGACCTGCAGGCCTTGGTCGACGCCGGCTACCTGAAGCCGGACCTGGAGCTCGAGGTCGAGATCGCCGCAGACGGTACCGTCGTGTCGACCGGCACCTGCGCCGGGGGCTAGGGGGACGACATGGCCGACCTGATCATCCGCAACGGGACCGTCGTCGACGGCAGCGGGTCGCCGGGGGTGCGCGGCGGACGTCGCGGTGACCGACGGGGTCGTCACCGAGGTCGGCGCGGGACTGTCCGGGCCGGCGGATCGGGTGATCGACGCCGAGGGCGCGTTCGTCACGCCCGGGTTCATCGACATCCACACGCACTTCGACGGCCAGGTCACCTGGGACCCGGTCGTCGCGCCGTCGTCGCTGCACGGCGTCACGACGATCGCCATGGGCAACTGCGGGGTGGGCTTCGCCCCGGCCGCGCCCGACAAGCACGCCTGGTTGATCAGCCTGCTCGAGGGGGTCGAGGACATCCCGGGCACGGCGCTCGCCGAGGGGCTCACGTGGAACTGGGAGACCTTCCCCGAGTACCTCGACGCGCTCGAGGCGATGCCCCACACCGTCGACGTCGCCTCGCACGTGCCGCACGCCGCGCTGCGCACGTTCGTGATGGGCGAACGAGGCGCGGACCACACCGAGACGCCGACCGACGCCGAGGTCACCGAGATGGCTCGCCAGGTGAGCGAGGCGCTCGACGCCGGGGCGATCGGGTTCGCGACGTCGCGCACCGAGATCCACCGGACCTCAGAGGGGCAGCACATCCCCACGCTCACGGCGTCCGAGGCGGAGCTGCTCGCGATCGCCGCAGCGATGCGAGAGGCCGACTCCGGCGTCGTGCAGCTGATCAGCGACCTCTACCAGACGCCCGACGACGAGGTCGCCCAGCGCGAGCTCGACCTGCTCGAGGTGTTCGCCCGGACCAGCGGCCGACCGCTGTCGTTCACGATGCAGCAGGCGTACCACTCGCCGCAGCGGTGGCGGTACCAGATGGACTGGGTCGACCGGATGGTCGCCGACGGCCTGGACGTCAAGGCGCAGGTCGCGTCGCGACCGATCGGCGTGCTGCTCGGGCTGCAGGCGACCGCCAACCCCTTCGCCTTCTGCGCGTCGTTCGGTGAGCTGGCGTTCGTGGGCCACGACGAGAAGGTCGAGGCGCTGCGCGATCCGGAGCGTCGCCGCCGGATCCTCGCGGAGCACGCCGAGTTCGTCGCCACGCTCGAGCCCGGCATCCTGGCGCAGATCACCTCGGGGTTCGACATCACGTTCCGCCTGAGCGACCCGGTCGACTACGAGATGGACCGCGACTGGTCGATCGCCGCCGAGGCCCGCCGGGCCGGGGTCGAACCCGCGGCGATGGTCTACGACCTGCTGCTCGAGCGCGGCGGCACCCAGCTGCTCTACCTGCCGCTGTTCAACTTCGCGCACGGCGACTTCGACGACATCCACGAGATGATCACGTCGCCCAACACGCTCTTCGGACTGTCCGACGCGGGTGCGCACTGCGGAGCGATCTGCGACGCGTCGATGACGACGTCGTCGATGACGGTGTGGAGCAGGGACCGCTCCCGTGGCGACAAGGTGCCCCTGGAACGGATCGTGCACGGCCACACCGCTCGCAACGCGGCCCACATGGGGTGGCGTGACCGCGGCCTGGTCGCGCCGGGGTACCTGGCGGACCTGAACGTGATCGACCTCGAGGCGCTGGCGTGCCATCCGCCGACGATCGTGCACGACCTGCCCGCGGGTGGCCGTCGCCTCATGCAGACCGCCAGCGGCTACCGGTTCACGATCAAGTCCGGGGCCGTCACCTTCGACCACGGCCAGCACACCGGCGAGCTGCCCGGCGGGCTGATCCGCGGCACGCGGCCTGCTCCCCGCTGAGGCGGGAGTATGGCAGCTCAGAGCGTGCCGCGAGCCGCATCGCGCAGGACGACGTTCGCCGCGGCGCGTCCGCACATGCCGTGCACGCCACCACCGGGTGGTGTGGACGACGAGCACAGGTACAGGCCGTCGACGGGGGTCGACCAGGGCGACAGCGACGGCACCGGGCGGAAGAAGAACTGGCGCAGGTCGGCGACGCCGCCGTTGATGTCGCCGCCGACGTAGTTCGCGTTGTGGGCCTCGACCGAGGCGGGACCAGCGGTCGCGGCGGGCCAGGATGCGGTCGCGGAAGCCGGGGGCGAACCGCTCGATCTGCGCCTCGATCCGGTCGGTCATGTCGACGGTCGATCCCGACGGCACGTGGCAGTACGCCCAGAGCGTCTGCGCGTCGCCGGGGCGCGCGTGCGGTCGAACAGGCTCTGCTGCGCGACGAGCAGCAGCGGCCGTTCCGGGTGGCGCCCGGCGGTGACGTCGGCCTCTGAGCGCTGCACCTCGGCGAAGGTGCCGCCGACGTGCACGGTCCCGGCACGGGCGACCGCCGGGTCCGCCCACGGCACCGGACCGTCGAGCGCCCAGTCGACCTTGAACACGCCGGGTCCGTACCGGTACCTGGTGAGGCGCCGCCGGTACGACGACGGGATGCGGTCGCCGCCGATGTCGAGCAGCTGGCGGGGGGTGACGTCGAGCACGGTCGCGCGTGCCGGCGGCAGCTCGGCCAGCGACCCGACCCGCACCCCGCAGCGCACCTCGCCGCCGGCCTCCTCGATCAGCGTGACCAGGGCATCGGCGATCGTCTGTGATCCCCCCTCGGCCATCGGCCAGCCGACGACATGGGCGAGCTGGGCCAGCAAGATGGCGAACCCGCCGGTGATGGCCCGGTCGAGCGGGAGCATGGAGTGGCCGGCGACGCCGGAGAGCAGCGCGGGCCCCGCGTCGTCGTGGAAGTGGGACCGGGCGATCGAGCGGGCGGAACGGATGCCGACCAGGCCGTACCGGGCCAGGGCGATCGGGTGCCGCGGTGGGATCGTGAGCGGCGCGAGCAGCGAGTCCGACAGTGCGTAGCCGGCTCGGACCGACGGGCCCATCAGGCGCCGCCAGCCGGGGCCGTCGGTGCCGAGGCCCTCGACGGTGCGATCCAGGGAGCGTTCCAGCAGCACGGCGCGCTCGGGGCGCAGCGTGTGCGCGAGCGGAGCGTCGGGTTGGATCCAGCGGACCCCGGCGCGCTCCAGTGGCAGGTCCCGCAGCGCAGGGGACGCGATGCCGAGCGGGTGGATCGCCGAGCAGACGTCGTGCACGAAGCCGGGAAGCGTGAGCTCCTCGGACCGCGTGCCGCCGCCGGGCCGGTCGTTGGCCTCGAGGACGAGGACCTTCCACCCGGCGTGGGCCAGGGTCAGGGCGGCGACGAGCCCGTTGGGCCCGGCGCCGACGACGACGGCGTCGACCTGGTCGGTCAAGGGCAGGCTCCGGTCACGGACGAGCTCCTGTCAACGACGGTGGATCACTTGCGTGCGGCGATCGCATTCCAGATCAGTACCACGATCACCGCTCCCACGAACGAACCGATGATGCCGCTGAACTGGAGCTTGAAGTCCTCGTCCGACAGCAGGCTCGCCAGGGTGCCGCCGACGAGCGAGCCGAGCAGGCCGGCGACGAGCGACTGGGCGTTCGGCTTGGTCGAGCCGCCGACGACGATCTGGGCGAGCCAGCCGACGAGCATTCCGAAGGCGAGGATGGCGAGGATCAGCACTGAGGTACTCCTGGTGGCCTGTCAGCCACGGGATCGGCGGCTGGGTCTGCCGTCGCGGCGCGACGGCCGGGCCACGCTAGTGGCTCGTGACGTTCAGTCGGCGAGACCGAAGGGCGAGTAGCCCGGCGCGGTGAGCGCCCAGGGACGCAGCCGTTCGAGCGTGCCGGCGACACCGAGCGCGAGCCCGTCCGCGAACCGTGGGGCGACGACCTGCAGCCCGAACGGCACGCCGACGTCGTCGAGGCCGAGCGGGACCGAGACCGCGGGGTGGCCGGTCGCGTTGAGCTCCGGCGTGTTCGTGGCGATCGTCGCGTCGCCGGTGACCGACCCGGCGTCCCACGACGGTGACTCCTCGGGTCCCCAGCTCTGCACGTTCATCGTGGGCAGGGCGAGCACCGCGTCGTGGCCGAGTGCTCCGTCGATGCGTGCGCCCACGTCGTGACGGCGTCGCTGCGCGGCGAGGTAGTCGTCGAGTGGGACCTGCGCGCCGAATCGCAGCTTCTCCTGGAGCCCTTCGTCGAGGGTCTCCCAGCGGTCGCGGTACTCGCCCAGGCTCTGGGCGAGTTCGGCGCACGACATGACGAACCAGTCGGCCACCGCGCTCGGGTCCGAGGGGGCGGCGATCCGTTCGACGGTGAGACCCGCGGCGTGCAGCGTGTCGAGGGCCTCGTCGTAGGCGGCCTCGATGACGGGATCGAGATCGGCCCGGAAGGTCCGACAGGCCAGCACCGCGAGGGGACCGACGGCGCGAGCGCGACCGTGCCCGCCGGCGCAGAGGTCCAGTCGCCCGCCGCGGGGCCGAGCACGATCCGGGCCAGGTAGTCGACGT
>CAVPQM010000006.1:0-37266 GCA_963707555.1 uncultured Actinomycetota bacterium | reverse complement strand
CATCTTCATCGTGAGCGCCGTGCTCGACGGTGGCGTCGGGGGCACCGACAACGACGCCGCTCGCCTCGGCAACGTCTCCATGGGCCTGATCCTCGTGGCGATCTCGCTGGGCTCGATCACCGTGGCGACCACCGTCCTGTCGCACCGCCCGCTCGGCATGGGCCTCTCCAAGGTCCCGTTCTTCTCCTGGTCGATGCTGATCGCCGCGCCGGTCTGGACCCTCACCCTCGCCTCGGTCGCCGCACACGTGCTGCTCGGCCAGATCACCCAGGCCAACGCCCCGGGCCTGGCGGAGAACTTCGACGCCGGCATCGCCTGGTTCCTCGGCGTGCCGGCCGTCTACATGCTCGCGATCCCCGTGCTCGGCATCGTGGGTGACGCCGTCGCCAAGACCTCGGGTCGCCGCATCGTGCACTACGGGCGCTTCCAAGCCCTGATCGCCGCCTACGGCGTCGTGTCCTTCGGTGCGTGGGCCCAGTCGCCCCGTGCGGTCCAGACCTTCGTGTGGGCCGGCTTCGTCGTGCTGGCCGCCCTGCCGGTGCTCGGCGTGATCGGCGGCGTCGCCGACACGCTGCGACGCGGCAAGGTCGCCGTCAGCCCGGGCCTGCTCGGTGGCGTGCTCGCGCTGCTGCTCGTGCTCGGCGGCGTGCTCGCCGGTGCGCTGCAGGCACTCGACTCCACCGGCAAGGACACCCTCTTCGCCCTCGACCTGACCGCCCTCCACTGGGCGCAGGCGCTGTTCCTGGTCGGCGCCGCGGTCGTCGGTGCCCTCGGCGGCATCGCGCTGTGGAGCCGTCGCCTCTTCGGCGCCGACGCACCTGCGTCGGCCAACGGCTCGGTCCTGGCGGCGTTCATCGGCGCCGGACTGCTCGGTCTCCTCCATCTGCTCCAGAGCATCCTCGCCCGTGACGGCGCAGAGGGCATCGCCTCCGAGGCGTTCGGTGTGATCGTCGCCATCGGCGCCGCGCTGCTGGTGCTCGGTGCGCTCTCCGGGCTCGCGTCGGTGCTCGCCGCGTCCAAGGCGGGTGCAACGGCTGAGTCCTCCGACGACCCCGACGGACTCACCCTGGAATGGGTGGAGCCCACCGCGGACGACTCCCCCCTGCGTGACTACGCCATCGCCGTGGTCCGCTCGCCCTACCCACTGCTCGACCTCCGTGACGGCGGATCCGACGAGGAAGGCTCCTGATGGCCGACACCACCCAGGCTCTGCCGAGTTCGCTCGCACCGGTGAACCTGCCCCGACGTCGCGAGCTGCTCTTCGGCACCGCGTTCGCCACTGCCGGCATCGCGATGGTGCTGGTCACCCTGATCGGCCACTACATCTCGACGCGTGACGCCGCCGGCGCCGCTTGGCTCGTCGACAACAACATCCCGCTGACCCAGCCCAACATGCAGCTGCTCACGCTGGGCATGTCGGCCGTGACGATGCAGTGGGCCGTGTGGTCGGTGAACCAGGACGACCGGTACCACACCTACCTGGCGCTGGGCGTCACGCTGCTGCTCGGCATCGCCTTCGTCAACCAGACGACCTTCCTCTACCACGAGGCGCAGGTCACCATCGCCCAGCCCGAAGGTCCGCTGTTCTACGCGGTCACCGGCGGTCACCTGGCGATGACGGTTGCAGGTCTGCTCTTCATCGTCCTCATGGGCCTCCGCACGCTCGGTGGCCAGTTCTCGAGTCGTCACCCCGACGGGATCAGTGCATCGGCGATGTTCTGGTACGCGTGCGTCGGGCTGTACGCAGTCCTCTGGTTCGCCGTCTACGTGCAGAAGTGAGCTGAGCGATGATCACCCGCGGTTCGAAGTTCTTCTACGGCGCAGCAGCCTTCCTCTACCTGACGGCCCTGGTCTACGGGTTCGTGTCGGGCGCCTCGGCGCACGGCGGCGTGCTCGCCGTCTTCTCCGACGGTGCGCTCGTCGACTCGATCATCGGTCCGATCTCCTTCGGCTGGAAGGGCTGGGTCGGCGACCAGATCGGCTACTCCGTGCTCATGGGCGCCGCCGGCGCCATGGCCGTCATCGGCGGTCTCACCTCGGCGTTCCGCGACGGTTCGCCCGAGGGTCTCGCCGAGCTCCAGGGTGCGACGGTCGAGAAGTCCGTCATCCAGGGCGACACGCTCGTCGACCTCCGGGTCGCCTCGCCCCAGGGCCTCAACGTCTGGCCGCTGGTGGGCGCGCTGTCCGCCGGGCTGGTCGTCATCGGTGCCGCGATCTCGTCGGCCGCGTTCGTCGTCGGTTGCGTGGGCCTGGCCGTCGTCGCCGTCGAGTGGACGGTCCGCACCTGGGCCGACCAGGCGACCGCCGACCCAGCCGAGAACGCCACGCTGCGCAACCGTCTGATGTACCCGCTCGAGATCCCCGTCGGCGCCACGATCGGCGTCGCCATCATCGTGTTGTCGATGTCGCGGATCCTGCTCGCCGTGCCGAAGCTCGGCGCCGTCTTCCTCGTGATCCTCGTCGCCGTCGCCGTCTTCGTCGTGGCGATCCTGCTGGCCAACCGTCCGGAGCAGAAGCGCTCCGTGCTGACGGTCGCCTTCACCATCGGCGCAGTCCTGATCATCGGCGGCGGCATCGCTGCGGCGATCGTCGGGCCGCGAGAGGCCGAGGAAGACACGGAACACTCACTGCCGGCGACCGGACCCGCGGGTCTCGTCGACACGGCTGGACCGATCGGCCCCGACGGCGTCACCGTCGCGGGCAACTGAGAGGTAGCTGGTGCGGAACAAGCGCAAGTCCACCATCGCGACGACCATCGGACTGATCGTCGTCCTGGTCGCGGGATACCTGCTGGTCCGGAACATCGGACTCCCCGAGGGCCGTCCCCTCACGACGCTGTCGCCACGCGGTGACAAGTCCCAGAGCATCCAGAACCTGATCATCCCCGTCTTCGCCATCGCCGGTCTGGTGTTCGTCCTCGTCGAGGTCGGACTGATCTGGCTGGTGACCCGCTTCCGTCGCAACCCGGACGACGTCGACGGCGTCGACGAGCCCGAGCAGGTCCACGGCAACACCAAGCTCGAGATCGGCTGGACGGTCTTCCCGGCACTGCTGCTCGCCGTGCTCGCCGTGTTCAACGTCCAGACCATCCTCGCGATGGACGATGCCGAGGATCCCCTCGAGGTGACCGTCATCGGCCAGCAGTGGTGGTGGGAGTACCGCTATGACGTCGACGAGAACGGCACGGTCGACATCATCACCGCCAACGAGGCAGTGATCCCCGTCGGTCGCGACGTGGTCTTCAAGATCCAGTCCAACGACGTGATCCACAGCTTCTGGATCCCCGCGCTGGCCGGGAAGATGGACGCCGTGCCGGGCCGTACCCACGAGCGTGTCCTCCAGTCGAACGAGGCTGGCATCTTCGAGGGCCAGTGCACCGAGTACTGCGGCCTCTCCCACGGTGTCATGCGCATGCAGGTCAAGGCGCTCGAGGCGTCTGACTACGACGAGTGGATCAAGCAGCAGACGACGCCGCCGGCGCAGCCCGCCGCGGACGACACCCTGGCCATCGCCGGTCAGGAGCTCTTCGTCACGCAGTGCAGCTTCTGCCACCAGGTGAACGGGCTCACCCCGGACTCGAAGGCTCCCTTCGAGTACTCCGAGGAGCCCGACCCGAACTACGGCAAGACCGTCGACATCACGATCGCCTCGGGCAA
Source organism: uncultured Actinomycetota bacterium (assembly GCA_963707555.1). Classification (GTDB taxonomy): domain Bacteria; phylum Actinomycetota; class Acidimicrobiia; order Acidimicrobiales; family Microtrichaceae; genus JAFAFN01. The sequence goes on along the minus strand of CAVPQM010000006.1, from coordinate 33,610 downwards.
CGCTCCGAACCTGACGCACTTCATGACGCGTGACTTCTTCGCCGGTGGCCTCCTGCCGCTGCACCAGACCGACGGCGATCCGGTCGCCGAGGTCATGCCCAGTGGCACACCGGACACGAACAACATCAAGGCATGGCTGCGCGATCCTGAGGCGGTCAAGCCGATGAACCCGAACAACAACCAGGGCATGCCGGACTACAACCTGAGCGAAGAGCAGATCGAACAGCTGACTGCCTTCCTGCTCACCCTGAAGTAGTAGGACCACAGCGATGTCGACTGCACACACGAAGCCAACGAGGGAAGTGACCACCTGATGGCGATCATCGAGGAACAGCCTCCGCTGGAGCTGACCACGGGTGACACCAAGGTCAGCACCGCAGACCCCATGGGCGTGTTCGCCCGACCCAAGGCCGGACACGGCTGGCGGTCCTGGGTCAACACCGTCGATCACAAGAAGATCGGCATCATGTACGGCGTCGCGTCGTTCTTCTTCCTGCTCGTGGGCGGGTTCGAGGCGCTGCTGATCCGCACGCAGCTCGCGGTGCCGGGCAACGACCTGCTCTCGGCCGACCTGTACAACCAGGTCTTCACCATGCACGGCGTCACCATGGTCTTCATGGTGGTCATGCCGCTCGCCTCGGCGTTCGCGAACTACCTGCTGCCGCTCCAGATCGGCGCACGTGACGTCTCCTTCCCCCGGATGAACGCACTGTCGCTGTGGATCTGGCTGTTGGGCGCGATCTTCTTCAACAGCTCGTGGCTGCTCGGCGGCGGAGCGGACGGCGGCTGGTTCGCCTACGCACCCAACTCCGGGGTCGTCTTCTCTCCCGGTCACGGCATGGACTTCTACGCCGTCGGCCTGATCATCATGGGCATCGGCTCGACCGTCTCGGCGATCAACCTGACCGTGACCGTGCTCAACATGCGAGCACCGGGCATGACGCTCATGAAGATGCCGGTCTTCACGTGGATGACCTTCGTGACCCAGGTCCTGTTGGTCTTCGCCCTGCCGGTCATCACCGTGGCGCTGCTGCTGCTCACGATGGACCGCATGTTCGGAGCGACGTTCTTCGACGTCTCCAAGGGCGGGGATCCGCTCCTGTGGGAGCACCTGTTCTGGATCTTCGGACATCCCGAGGTCTACATCATGATCCTGCCGAGCTTCGGCATCGTGTCCGAGATCATCCCGGTGTTCTCCCGCAAGCCGATCTTCGGCTACCCGTTCATGGTCGGTTCAGGCATCGCCATCGGCTTCATGGGCTGGGGCGTGTGGGCCCACCACATGTTCGCCTCGGGCATCGGCCAGATGTCGATCCTCGCCTTCTCCCTCGCCACGATGTTCATCGCCGTGCCGACCGGTGTGAAGATCCTGAACTGGCTGGCCACCATGTACGGAGGTCGCCTGCGCTTCACCACGGCGATGCTGTTCTCGATCGGCCTGGTCGGCATGTTCACCATCGGTGGGCTCTCGGGCGTGAGCCACGCGTTCGCCCCCGCCGACACCCAGCAGACCGACACCTACTACATCGTCGCCCACTTCCACTACGTGCTCTTCGGTGGTGCGCTGCTCGGCCTGTTCGGCGGCATGTACTTCTGGTGGCCCAAGATGTTCGGCCACTTCCTGGGCGAGAAGATGGGCAAGTGGCACTTCTGGATGATGCTCGTCGGCTTCAACCTGACCTTCGGCCCCCAGCACATCCTGGGTCTCCAGGGCATGATGCGCCGCACGTGGACCTACACCGACAACCAGGGCTTCAACACCTGGAACCTGGTGTCGACCATCGGTGCCTTCATCATCGCCGTGTCGTTGATCCTCTTCATGGCCAACATCGCAGCGAGCTACCGCAAGCACCGTCGCAACCCGGTCGATCCCGGGCCCGACCCGTGGGACGCACGCAGCCTCGAGTGGATGGTCCCGTCGCCCACTCCGGAGCACAACTTCGACGAGTCGCCGGTCGTCGAGGACTTCGACGAGTTCTGGCACCGGAAGTACGGCCACGACGAGAACGGCCGCCTCGTGCGCATCGCCAAGACCGAGGACGTCGTGCAGAAGGGCGACGCCACCGACGTGCACCTTCCGTCGCCGTCGTACTGGCCGCTCGTGCTCGCCGCCGGCCTGCCGCTGGTCGGCTACGGCCTGATCTTCAACCTCTGGTGGGCGCTGCCGGGTGCGGCGCTCGTCATCGCCGGCGTCTACGGCTGGGTGATCGAGCCGTCGACCGATCCGGACTCCGGACACCAGCACGACGACCACGACGACCACGACGGTGACGACGAGGGTGCGTCCGCAGCGCTGCCCGAGGGCAGCGCCGACGACGGCGACGCCTCCTCGGATGGCGGCGACGGAGGTGCCTCGACCGAGGACGCCGACACGCTCGTGACTGCGCAGACCGAGGAGGCCCCCGTTGTCTGATCTGGCCTACGAGGACGTCGAGGACCTCGAATTCCCCGACGACATCCACGCGACATCGACCGGCATCTCCAACGAGAAGCTCGGCATGTGGGTGTATCTGGCGTCGGACTGCCTGCTGTTCGGCGGCATGATCTCGACGTACCTCATCTACAAGAACCGCCCGGCAGAGGTGGCGAACCTCGCCGGGAGCAGCGCCATCCCGTCGGACTACTTCGACATCCCGTTCACGTCGATGACGTCGTTCATCCTGCTGATGAGCTCGCTCACCATGGTGTTGTCCGTGAACGCGATCATGCGTGGCGACCTCACCCGGATGCGTCTCTGGCTGACCGCGACCGCGGTGCTCGGCGGGCTGTTCCTTGGTGGCCAGGTCTACGAGTTCACCGAGTTCCTGCACCACGGCCTCGGGTTCACGACCAACGTCGCGTCGTCGGCGTTCTTCGCCCTCACCGGCCTGCACGGCGTGCACGTCGCCGTGGGTGTGATCATGCTGTTGTCGCTGATCGCGCTGTCGTTCCGACGGAAGATGCACGCCGAAGCCGTCGAGGTCATCGGTCTGTACTGGCACTTCGTCGACATCGTGTGGGTCTTGATCTTCACCATCGTCTACCTGATTCCCTGAGGAGCATCCGGTGAGCACCGATATCACAGAGGTGGATGACGACTCCCGGGTCCACCCGGGTGAGCATCACCACCACGGCCCGACCGACGGGCAGTACTTCACCATCTTCTGGGTGCTCGTCGTCCTGACGGCGCTCGAAGTGTCCACCGAGTGGTGGACGGACTGGTTCGGCGAGGGCTCCCGCAAGATCGCGGTGCCGGTGCTGATCATCCTGATGGTGATCAAGTTCTTCTTGGTCGCGCTGTACTTCATGCACCTGAAGTTCGACAACGCGCTGCTCAAGCGCACCTTCTACTTCGGCATGATCCTGGCGATCGTCGTCTACTGCATCGCGTTGTCGGCCATGAACTTCTGGCAGGACTCCGGCAGCACCCGGTTCAACGACCCTCCGCCCGTGCCGCCCGCACCGTTCTGCGAGACCTCGCAGATGCCCGGCGACTGCCCGGCGGACTGACAGGAGCTCACTGTGCTCGCCTCCGCCTTCCCCAGCTGGACCCCGCACATCGAGGTCTGGCTGCTGGTCGGCGGCCTGATCGCCCTCGGCATCTACGCCGCACGGGTGATCCAACCCAAGGCAGTGGCTGCCGGCGAGCCCCCCATCAGCACCGCGCAGAAGTCGTGGTTCTGGTTCGCGGTGTTCGTCTTCTGGGTCGCAGCGGACTTCCCGATGCACGACATCGCGGAGCAGCGCCTGTACTCGGTGCACATGGTCCAGCACTCGTTGCTGATGGTCGTGTTCCCGCCCGCGATGCTGCTGGCGACGCCGACATGGCTCGCCCGGCTGATCATCGGCGAGGGCACCTTCAAGCGGTTCGTCGACTACTGGGCGCGGCCGGCGCCCGCCCTGCTGGTGAACCTGTTCCTGACCGCGCTCACCCACTGGGCGTGGGTGGTCAACAGCTCGATCGCGAACGCGTGGCTGCACTACGGCGTGCACACCCTGATGGTGTTCTCGTCGTTGCTGGTCTGGATGTGCATCTGCGGTCCGATCCCCGAGCTTCGTGTCGGTCCGCCGCTCAAGATCCTCGTGCTGTTCCTGTTGTCGATCATCCCGACGCTCCCGGCGGCCTTCCTCACCACAGCCGAGGAGGTCCTGTACCAGGGCTACAACGAGCCGATCAGGCTGTGGATGAGCGTCCAGACCGATCAGCAGCTGGCGGGGGTGGTGATGAAGATCATCACGGGCTCCTACCTCTGGGTGATCATCGCGGTCATCTTCTTCCGCTGGTCCCTCGGTGAGCGGTCCGAGCGGGTCAAGTACCGCGGCAAGCTCGTCGCGCGGCGACGGGACCGTCGTCGACGAGCGGGGACCCGCATCGCCGGACCACGACACCCGCAACCACGACTCCGGCGGCCACGACTCGAGCGACACGAGCCACCGCGACACCCGCCACCACAACGGCGTCTGAGGCACCTCGAGGTCAGCACGTCCGCGGCACCCCGCCAGTCGGACCTGTCGCGACGACTCACTCCCAGCGGAACATCGCAGCCGCCGCCAGCGGGGCGGCGATCGCCCACGCCGTGAGCGAGATCCAGGCCCAGCTTCCGACCGTTCCGCCGTCGATCAGCGATCCGGTGAGGATCTCGGCGAGGGGGGCAGCGGGTAGCAGCTTCACCACCGCCTCGAGCGGGCCGGGCAGCTCCTCGAGTGGGATGACCATGCCGCCGGTGAGCAACAGCACCAGGTAGAGCGCGTTCGCTCCGGCGAGCGTCGCGAGCCCCGGCAGCGTGCCCGCCATGAGTAGTGCGATGCCGCCGAACGCTGCGGTGCCGAGCACGGCGCCTGCCACCGCGGGCATCCAGCCGCTGCCCGGGGGCGACCATCCCAGCGCGACGGCGACCGCGACGAGCAGCGCCCACTGCGCGACCTCGGTGACCAGCACCGTGGTGATCTTCGCGGCGATCCAACGGGGACGTCCGAGCGGCGACGCCCCCAACCGCTTGAGCACCCCGTAGTGCCGGTCGAACCCGGTGCCGATGCCGAGCGACACCAGCGACGTCGACATGATGGCGAGCGCGAGCACGCCCGGTGCGAGGAAGTCGACGGGCTCCTCGGTGGGCACGGGCAGCACGTCGACCGACGAGAAGAAGACCAGGATCAGCAGCGGGATGCCGAGGGAGACGAGCAGCTGTTCGCCCTGGCGAGACGACAGCGCGAGCTCGACGCGCAGCTGCGACAGGAAGGGCTTCACGACGGGTCCCCGTCGCTGGTCAACCGACGGAACACGTCGTCGAGGCGTTGGCGCTCTGCACGGAGGTCGGCGAGCGGCAGGTCGTGCTCGGCCAGCCATGACGTGATCGCCGCGACGGTGGCCGGGCTCGGCGCCGCCGCCACCCGGTACTCGCCCCGCGACACCTCATCCACGGTGGCTCCGACCGCCGACGACAGCGCCGCCACGTCCAGGCCCGGAGCGGCGCCGAAGAGCACGTGGTCGGCTGCGTCGGCGCTGATCAGCTCGCTGGGCGCGCCGGCCCCGACGACCTTGCCGCGGTCGATGATCACCACGTGGTCGGCGAGCCGCTCGGCCTCGTCGAGGTCGTGGGTCGTCACGACCACGCACACCCCGTCGTCACGCAGTCCCGAGATCACCGAGCGGATCAGGTCGCGACCGGCCAGGTCGACCCCCGCGGTCGGCTCGTCGAGGAAGACGCATCTCGGCCTGCCGACGAGCGCGAGGGCCAGCGACAACCGCTGCTGCTCACCGCCCGAGAGTCGACGGAACGTGGTGCGTCGGCGATCCTCCAGCCCGACCGTGCGCAGCAGCTGGTCGGGGTCGAGCGGGTGCTCGAAGAAGCCGGCGTACTGCGCCAGCACCTCGGGCGGTCGGATCCCGGTCGGGATGCCGCCCTGCTGCAACATGGTGCCGACCACCCGGCTCAACTCGCGGTGCTGTCGCACCGGGTCGAGTCCGAGCACGCTGCTGCGACCACCATCGGCACGCCGGTAGCCCTCGAGGTGCTCGATGGTCGAGGTCTTGCCCGCCCCGTTCGGCCCGAGCACGATGGTGACCTCACCGGCCTCGGCAGAGAAGCTGACGCCGTCGACGGCGACGGTGTCCCCGTAGCGGATCACGAGCTCCTCGACGACCACGCACGGCACGCCGAGACCCTACCGCTGCACGATCGCTGGCAGTTCCGACGGCTCGGCGATCACGTGCAGCGCCCCTGCGTCGCGCAGCTCGTCGGCGCTGCCGTAGCCCCACAGCACGCCGACGCAGCCGAGGCCGTGGGTCGCCGCACCCCGCACGTCGTAGCTGCGATCCCCGACCATCAGGCACTCGGCGGGATCGGGGGACCCGAGCCCCCGGAGCGCCTGCGCGATGACCGCTGGCTTGGTCATGGCGGCCTTGTCGTGCATCGACGCCGCGCCGATCACCTCGAAGCGGTCCGACAGCCCGAAGTGCTCGAGCATCTGGTGCGTCGGGCCCTCACCCTTCGAGGTCGCCGTCGCCAAGCGGTGCCCGTCGCCGCCCAGCTGCGTCAGCACCTCGACGACACCCGGATAGATCGTCGCCTCGTAGACGCCCCACTCGACGTAGCGCTCCCGGTAGACGAGCGTCGCGTCGTCCACCTGATCGGCGGGGAACCCGAGCTCTCCGAGCATCACCGGCAGGGGCGGGCCGATGTTGGCGGTGAGGACCGACCGGTCGGGTGCCGTTCGCCCGAAGGTGTCGAAGGTGTGCTCGAGGCATCCCACGATCCCCGGGAGGGAGTCCCACACGGTGCCGTCGAGGTCGAAGATCACGATCACCCCACGAGGATCGTCGGGACCGCTCGTCCGGGCCAATCCGCTTCGGAGGTGGATGGCCGGGGCCACTAGGTTCACGGCCATGCTTGACGTGCGGCTGATCCGCAACGACCTCGACTCGGTCAGGGCGGGCCTGGCCCGACGTGGCGAGGACACCGAACCCGTCGACCGGATCCACTCCCTCGACGCCGAGCTGCGAGCGCTCGCCGCGACGCGCGACTCGCTGCGCGCCGAGATCCGCGTGATCTCGAACGAGGTCGGCACGCTCTTCCGCGAGCAGCGCAAGGACGAGGCGACCGAGCTGCAGGAGCAGAGCCGCCTGCTCGGCGCCGAGGAGAAGACGCTCGACGCCCGCGCCGAGGAGCTCTCCGAGGAGCTCCGTTCCATGCTGCTGCGAGTCCCGAACCTGCCCTCCGACGACGCGCCCGACGGGCTGAGCGAGGCCGACAACGTCGTGCTGCGGGTCGAGGGGTACGACCCCGAGGGCTACGCCGAGCACCAGCGGGTCCCGCACTGGGAGACCGGCGAGCAGCTCGGCATCCTCGACGTGGAACGGGCCGTGCGCATGTCGGGCTCGATGTTCGTCATGTACCGCGGCCAGGGCGCCGCGCTGGTGCGTGCCCTGTGCCAGCTCGCGATCGACCGCAACGTCGACCTGTACGAAGAGGTGCGCCCGCCGACCCTGGTGCGCACCGACACGATGATCGCGACGGGGCACCTGCCGAAGTTCGTCGACGAGGCGTACCACGTGGAACGTGACGACCTCTGGGCCATCCCCACCGCCGAGGTGCCCCTGACGTCGCTGCTGCGCGACGAGATCGTGCCGGGCGACCAGCTGCCGAAGCGCTTCGTCGCGCACACCAGCTGCTTCCGTCGAGAGGCCGGCTCCGCCGGCAAGGACACCCGCGGGCTGCTGCGGGTGCACGAGTTCGACAAGGTCGAGATCCTCTCGTACTGCGCACCCGACGATGCGCCGGCCATGCATACCGAGATCCTGGCCCGAGCCGAGGGCCTCATCGCCGACCTCGGTCTGTCGTACCGGATCCTCGACCTGTGCGCGGGTGACCTCGGCGGCAGCGCGGCCCGCACCTTCGACATCGAGGTCTACGCCCCGGGTGTCGACAACTGGCTCGAGGTGTCGTCGGTGTCGTGGTTCCGTGACTACCAGGCCCGCCGCGCCAACCTGCGCTACAAGCCCGAGGGTGGCAAGGGCACCGAGATCCTGCACACGCTCAACGGCTCGGCGCTGGCCGTGCCCCGGGTGTGGGCCGCGATCGTCGAGACGTACCGCCAGCCCGACGGCACCGTCGCGGTGCCCGAGCTGCTGCAGCCGTACCTCCGCGGCGCCACCGTCATCGGCTGACCCGCCGCTCCCGCCCCCCGCCACCCGCCACCCACCGGGTTTCTGGGTGCGATCGTGCCGGTCCTGGGCGGCATGTCTGCACCCGGTTGATCGGTGGTCTGGTTCTGGGTGCGATCGTGCCGGTCCTGGGCGGCATGTCTGCACCCGGTTGATCGGTGGTCTGGTTCTGGGTGCGATCGTGCCGGTCCTGGGCGGCATGTCTGCACCCGGTTGCCAATGGGCGAGCGGCGAATGGCGGTGGGGCCCTCAGAGTGCGGCGGCGAGTCGGCCGAGCACGCCGACGGTCGCGACCGCATTCGCCCCGAGGATCGGGATCCACCACCGAGGATCGGCGCGGAACGCCGCCAGGCACAGCACGACCGACACCTCACCGAGCTGGCGGAAGTGCGCCGGGTCGACGAACACGTTGTCGTTGAGCACCGCGACGAACAGCACGCCGACGACGGCGACGCCGCGCTCCCAACCGGCGGATCGGACCGACACGGCGACGAGCGTCGCCAGGGCCACGAACACGACCACCTCGAGCAGCCACAGCACCTGCGAGGTGCCCGACGGCGTCAGCCAGTCGATCACCGCCGGCAGCAGGTCGACCAACGGCGCGACGACGTGCGAGCCGCCGGACTGCCCGGCAGGCATCGCGCCGGTGACGCCCCACAGCACGAGCTGCCACGCCACGAACACCGCGCCCGGCACGATCCAGGGCAGGTCGGCCGCGCCGAATCCGTCGGGCACCTCGCGGTCGCCCGCAGCATCGGCCCGGCGTCGGGCGACGAGCAGCTCCCACAGACGCCACAGCCCGTAGACCGCCGGCACCAGGACCGCCTGCTCCTTGGTGAGGGCTGCCGCGACGAACGCCAGCGTGGCGAGTCCGTGTCGTCGACGTGTCAGCGCGAGCGCGCCTGCGCCGACGAGCGCGGTCGACAGCGGGTCGGCGAGACCTCGACCCGCGGCGAACCAGACGCCGGGCAGCGCGACGGCGAGGGCGCCCCACCACGGCGACCGACGGGCGTCGCGTGCGCCGAGCGCCAGCACCCACGCCACCGCGCCGAGCGACAGCGCCCCGACGGCGAACATCGCCCAGGGCACCGCCGCGGGCTGACCGCCCGCCGACAGCACCCAGGCCACCAGCGGGTAGCCGATCCGGCCGTAGCGGACCTCGGTGTCGAACACGACGCCGTTCACCCGCTCCATCGAGAAGTCGAACGGGGACCGGACCTGCCGGTAGAAGAACTGCGCGTCGTAGCCGTCGCCCTCGGTCACCGGGATGTCGACCTCGGCGGCGTCGCTGTAACGGTCACCCGCCACGAGGGGGCATCCGATCCGCACCGTCGCAGACCGCGGCGGTTCGGGCACCGACGACGACGACGGCGAACAGCACGACGAGCGCCGCGACGATCGCCGGGGTGTGACGACCCGTCCGGACGGTCGACCGTCAGGCAGCCCGTCGGGCACCGCAGCGCCGGTGACGGCGGCGTCGTTCACGACCTGGGGCCGAACACCCACATCCCCATGCCTTCGCCGGTCTCCTCCGGGTCGACCTGATCGATCTGCGGGCGATCCGCCCCGAACAGGTTGATCAGCTGCTCGCACTTGCTGCCGAAGGTCTTGTAGCCCGGCATCACCACCAGGTGCACCGTCGCGTCGTCGGGCAGGTCCTCGACGACCCGGGCGTGGAACTCGGCCGGGTCGGCGGCCGCGTTGCGCTCGGCGTAGTCGACCCAGTCGACGAAGTGCGGGTCGCCCGCGGTCGGGAACGGGATGACCTGCAGCGACGAGTCGCCCTGTTCCAGCACCCGCTGCAGCGACACGCCGATCTGGTCCGGGCAGGCGACGACGATCGAGCCGGGCGCGTCCTCGTCGGCGGCGGCGAGGATGCGCTCGCCGATCGCACCGGCCTGGGTGCGGTCCTCGGCGAGCAGGCTGACCGACACGTAGGTCGACAACAGCATCAACACGACGAGCGCTGCGGCGGTCGCCCGGCGATGCCGGATCACAGCGATGCCGGCGGCGACGCAGAGCACGTAGAGCGGGAACACCACGGCGCCGTAGCGCGAGGAGTAGGTGTTGCCCGACACCGCCGCGGTGGCCCAACCGACACCGATCGTGCCGATCAGCACCGCCAGCTCGATGCGGATCCGGGGCTGCACCGAGCTGGTCAGGACCACCAGCTCCTCGCCACGCGCGATCACGATCGTCGCCACGATCGCGAGCAGCGCGAACGCCACGGCCAGGTACGAGGTGAGCGCGTCGCCACTGAAGTCCTGGATCGTGATCGTCGCGACCTCGACCGGACCGAACGCCTTGCCCCACGGGGTGCCGGTGTGGCTGTTCTGGTAGAGCAGCGTCGGCACCCACGGCAGGAACAACACGCCACCGGCGATCAGGGCGCCGGTCAGCAGCCGGCCGCCGGCACGGGTCTCGGGTGTGTGGGCCCGGAACGCCTGGTGCAGTGCGAGCAGGCCGACGACGGCGAGCAGCCACATCGACCAGTAGTGGCTCCAGAGCATCGCCGCGGTGACCAGCGCGGCGCCGACGGTGACGGCGATGCGGCGCCGGCCCGAGGAGCGCGCAGCGAGCAGGTCGTCGGCCAGCAGGTAGGCGCCCATCACGAGTGCGATGGCCAGGGAGTACATGCGGGTCTCGGCGCCGTAGCGGATGCCGTAGGGCAGCACGGCCATGACGGCGAGGGCGATCAGCCCGGTGCGGCGCACACCGAGCGGGCCGGCACCGGCGCGGTCGGCCAGGCGGCGACCCGACAGGTAGGCGAGGGGCAGCGACACCATCGAGATCACGCCGGCGAGGGCTCGGACCCACCAGTCCGAGGTGCCGCCGATCGAGGTCCAGATGTTCAGCAGGTAGTAGAAGAGCGGCGGGTGCCCGTCACGCTTGAGCGCACCGGCGATGTCGCCGAGGGGCAGGGTCGAGATGTTGACCGTCAGCGCCTCGTCGAGCCACAGCGCCGAGCGCGGCAGGAAGCGCAGCACGGTGCCGACGACCACCGCCACCGCGGTGACGGCGACCAGCAGGCGGTCGACCGGAGGACCCGCCGACGGCGCTGCGCCGGCGGACTCGTCGAGGTCGGATGTGGCGTCGGGGGAGAGGTCGTCGCTCGTCATGGCCGACCTCGGAGACTACCGGCCGTCACCCGTCCGGCAGGTGACCGGGACCCTCGGTCGGTGGGCCGACGGCATCGCGGCGCACCCGGTCCTCAGACGGCCGGAGGACGACCCTCGACCAGTTCGCGGATCTGTTCGGCGACCGCGGTGGCGGTCATCGTCCACGTGGGGCTGGAGTACGCCTGAGCCTGTTCGATCGCCCGGCGGTGGTGCTCGGGGTCGTCGAGGTGCAACGAGATCAACCGGGTGAGCTCGTCGAGGTCGTCGGGCTCGAACATCTCGGCGGCTCCCTGCGCGGCCTCGGGCAGCGCTCCGCCCGAGGACGAGATGGTCGCGCAGCCGCGGTCGAGTGCCTCCATGAGGGGCACGCCGAGGCCCTCGTACTGCGAGGGTGTGACGGTCAGGAATGCGTTGGCGTACAACCAGGCGAGCTGGGCGTCGTCGATGCCGCCGAGCCAGAGCAGGCGGCGGTCGATCTCCGGGTGGTTGCGGATGCGTCGCACCAGGTCGTCGACGAGCCAGCCCTCCTTGCCGACGAGCACCAGGCCGAGGTCGGGGTGCGCGCCGCGGAGCCGGTCGAACGCGTCGAGCACGATGCGCTGGTTCTTGCGGGGCTCGAGCGTGCCGACGACGAGCAGGTAGCGGTCCATGCCGTCGGGCAGTTCGACCGCGGTCGGTTCGGTGACGGGGTAGTCGGCGCCGAGCGGCACCGGCACGATGTCGAGGGCGCGGTCCACGCCGAGCGACGGGGCCACCTTCGCCAGGTCCTCGGCCGTGCGGTGCGAGTTGGTCAGGAACCGATCGCTGTGGCGCAGGTGTGCGCTCAGCCAGTCCGAGAAGACCTTGATGTGCTCGGAGTTGAACCACTCCGGGTGGATGATCGGCATGACGTCGTGGATCAGCGGCATGCACGCAACGCCGTGTGCCCGGAGCTCGGGCAGCAGCGTGGAGCGTGGCGCCGGGTCGTACCACGAGCCCTCGAGATCGAGGAACACGTCGCCGGGGCCGACGGGACCGAGCGCCAGCTCGAGCTGCTGGGGCATGAACTCCCGGCGTGTGCGTCGGCGTGCGGCGAGCCCGCCGCGCACCTTGATGGTGATCGGCAGGTCGCCGACGACGCGCACGAGCGGCGACAGCCGACCGAAGTCGTCGGCTCGTCGTCCTGCCCGACCGCCGGCGGGGTGGTTCCGCAGGCGCAGCTGTTCGTCGTCGGTGAGCGTGCGGAAGTCCGACGTCGCCGTCGGCTTCACGATCGGGACGATCTCGAGGCCCTCGCCGGCGGGTCCGCGCAGCCCGCTGATCGTCTCGCGCACGACCCGCTGGATGCCGGTGGTGAAGTCGATGCCGATCGTGTCGGTGACCTCGATCAGGACGCGGGTCCCGAGGGAGTCGCGGTCCACGAGGGAGTCGCGGGTCACGAGGGGACGGCGGCGCGGGCCAGGGCGATCAGTTCCAGCTGCTCGGCGTCGTCGAGCACGGCGAGCCGAGCGGCGACCGACTCGTTGGTCGCGGCCTCGACCTGCTGCCACGTCGCCCGGGCGGGCTCGGGGTCGGGGTGCGGCTCGGGCCAGCCGAAGAACTCGGCACCGGCGGCACCGTTGACGACCATGACCGCCAGGTGCGGGTCGAGCCCGGCGGCGTGCACCGCGGCGACGTGGGCGCCGCCTCGCAGCTCGCGCATGAGGTGGATCGCGTGCAGCGCCGCGTCGCGCTCGTCGTCGGGCCAGGGCACGCGGTTCCACGCGGCGGACAGCGCCGGTCCGTCGGCCGGGGCCCCGACGGCGGTGTCGGTGATGCGGCGGACCAGCTCGGCCAGGCGTGCGTGGTCCAGGTCCTCGGGCAGCCGCGCCCGGCCCCACGCGTAGCCGCACTCGAGGAAGGCCGTCGCCGCGTCCTCGGGCGCCATGACGGCGCAGCCCGCGGACCAGAGCTCGTCGAGCCGGGCCAACGGGAAGAAGCCGAACTCGTGGGCCACGACCGACGCATCGACGGGACCGAGCACTCCGCCTCGCCCGGCGAAGTAGAAGTCCATGCCGCTGAAGCCGAGCTCGTTGCCGGTGGCGTAGGTGCGGCCCGACAGCATGAACCGGCCGCCGAGGTCGCCGAACGGTCCGGCGACGGCCTGCGCGGTGTCTGAAGTGCTCATGTGGTCCCCTGAATGGTGCAGCGACGTGCCCGTCAGTGTCGCGGACGGGTCGCCGCCGGGGCGAGCGGGCGGGTGGTCGGCAGCGGGCGGTCGGGCCAGGACGAACAGCGGGCCAGAACGAACAGCGGGCCAGGACGAACAGCGGGCCAGCACGAACAGCGGGCCGGGTCCCGCAGCCGGTGGCTGTGTGACCCGACCCGATGTCGGTGCTGTTGAACGTGATGTTCCCTCCACTCCATCGGCCCGAGGTGGACAGATGTGAGCGCGGGCAACGATCGGTGGGGGCTACTTGGTGAGGATCACCGATGAGCCGTGGCCGAACAGGCCCTGGTTGGCGGTGATGCCGACGGTGGCCTTCTCGGCCTGGGCGCCCTGAGCGGTGCCCCGGAGCTGCCAGGTGAGCTCGCAGACCTGTGCGAGCGCCTGGGCGGGCACGGCCTCGCCGAAGCAGGCGAGCCCGCCCGAGAGGTTGACCGGCAGCCGTCCGCCGAGGGTGGTGACGCCGTCGCGCAGCAGCTTCTCGGCCTCGCCGGGGCCGCAGAAGCCCAGGTCCTCGTACCAGTCGAGCTCGAGCGCGGTCGACAGGTCGTAGACCTCGGCGACGTCGACGTCGTCGGGGCCGAGGCCCGCCTGGGCGTACGCGGCGTCGCCGATCGCCTGCTTGAAGCCACGCTCGGGCACCGGGAGGCCCGCGGCCGAGTCGGTCGCGAAGTTCGGCATCTCGAGGATGGTGTTGGGGAACGTCGGCGTGACCGTCGAGATGGCCGAGACCCGCACCAGCGGATCGGCGGAACCGGACGACGACGCCAGGTGCTTGCGGGCGTAGTCCATCGAGGTCAGCACGACCGCCGCGCCGCCGTCGGACGTCGCGCAGATGTCGAGCAGCCGCAGCGGGCTCGACACCGTCGGGGACTTGGCGACGTCCTCGGTGGTGACCGCCTTGCGGTACCGGGCGTACGGGTTCTCGAGGCCGTGGGCGGCGTTCTTGATCTTCACCTGGGCGAAGTCGTCGGTGGTCGCGCCGTACAGGTCGATGCGTCGACGGGCCCACATGGCGAAGTACGCGGGGTTGGTCATGCCGAGCAGGCGGAAACGGAGCCAGTCCGGGTCGTCGCCGCGCTCGCCCTTGTTCGGGGCGAGGAACCCCTTGGGCGTGGTGTCGGCACCGACCACCAGTGCGACGTCGCACATGCCGGAGAGGATCCGCTGACGGGCGGCGTCGAGCGCCATCGCGCCGGACGCGCAGGCGCCGTAGGTGCTGGTGACCGGGATGCCGGTCCAACCGAGCGCCTGCGCGAACGTCGCACCGGCCACGTAGCCCGGGTAGCCGTTGCGCATGGTGTCGGCGCCGGCGACGAAGCCGACGTCGCGCCAGTCGATGCCCGCATCGGCGAGCGCGTCACGGGCCGCGGCGACGCCGTACTCGACGAAGTTGCGCCCCCACTTGCCCCACGGGTGCATGCCGACACCCAGGACTGCGACCTGTTCCACCGTCATGACTGCGCTCCTGTGCCGTTCGTGGACGACTCGGTGGGGTCGGCGTCGGTGACCGGACGCCACTTCCAGATCATGTACTCGTGCTCGTCGTCGACGTTCAGCGTGCCGAGCACGAGCTCCATCTCCATCCCGACCCGCAGGTCGTCGACCGTCACCCCCGGGATGACCTGTCCGAGCACGACCATCTTCTCCTCGGCCAGCTCGACGGCCGCCAGGCAGAAGGGCTCGTAGGGGTCGACCGGAGCGACGAACGGCGTCGGCGGCTGGTACTGCGCATCGGTGTACGACCACAGCGTGCCGCGGGTGGAGAGCTCGACCTCGACCAGTTCGGACCCGGAGTGGCCGGGCACCCGGGACATGACCCGCTCCGGCGGGAAGAAGTAGGTGCCGCTGTCGACGCACCGGGTGCCGATCAGCGTCACGCCGGGGAGACCGGAACCGTCGTCCTCGGGCAGCTCGTCGAGCGGAGGGGTGGACATCCACCCCTCGATCGCTGGGACCTTGGTTCTCGCCATGGGGACCTCGTGTGACTCGCGCCGAGGGTGGACTCGGCGGCGTCGATCTGACGGGGCGTCAGGTTACCGGCCCGTCGTCGTCCGGTCAGACCCGCCGGCCGAGCCCTCGGCGGTCGTCGAGGGCTCGGGCAGCAGGCGCAGCGCGAGCTCGGCGGTGAGACCCTCCTGGTGAGGGCGGCCCAGGGTCTGCACGATGACGAAGTTGATCAGCGTCGCGGCGACGTCGGTGGGCTGGCGTCCGCCGAGGTCGAGGCGCGACAGGTGCAGGATGAACGAATCCGCGAGGGGCACCTCGGTGCGGATGTCCATGTCGATGATCTCGGTGCCCCGGTGGAGCAGCGCCGCCAGCCGCTCCGACAACAACGCACGCGCCGGTTCGGTGTCGGCCGAGACGCACTCGGCGAGACGGGTGAGCAGGGAGCGCAGTGCGTCGACCGGGTCGTGGGCGAGCATCTCGTTCGCCATGGCCCTGATGTCGGCGGTGTGGCGCACGAACGTCGACGCGGCGACGGCCCGGGTGCTCCCGAACAGGTTGATCACGGTCTGGGGCGACACGCCGGACAGCTCGGCGATCTCGCTGATCGAGACCTCTTCCCATCCACCGGTGAACGCCCCGGCGGTGGCGTCGGTGATCCGGCCGCGGGTCTCACGGCGCCGCCGCGCGCCCGAGCGCGCCTGGGGGGACAGGCCCGACTCGTCCACGATCGGGCGGTCGACGTCGGCGTCGCGCAGTCGGCCACCCCGTGGCACCGTGATCGACATCGCGAGCGCTGCGGCCACGTCGCCGAAGAGCTCGTCGTCGACGGCCGTGGGGTCGACGGCGTGGCGGATGCGCAGGCCCTGGAACAGCGCGGTCAGCGCGGTCGCCAGTCGGTCGATGTCGAAGGGGTCGTTGAGCGTCCGGTCCGTGGACGTGAGGAGCATTCGCCAGGCGTCCGTGGCGGTCGCCTGGCCGGTCTGCGTGAGCCGCTGCAGCACGTCGCCGACGGTGGCGCACCCGTCGGTCGGCTGGTGGAGCGGCTGGTGGTGGTGGGCCCACATCGCCATCTGGCCGCGGAAGTGGCGGGCGATGCCGTCGTCGGCGACGTAGACCTGCCAGGTGTCGGTCAGCGAGGTCCGGATCACGTCGAGCAGCTCGAGGTGCTGCAACGAGCCGATGACCTCGTCGACCACCTCGCTCGAGTCGCCCGGCGGCTCGAGGAACGACGAGCGCGACCGCGTCGGCGAACGCCGCGGCGTTGGCGAAGTGATGGAAGAAGCTGCCCGTCGTCACGCCTGCCTCGGCAGCGATCGCTGCGGTCGTGGCGCCGGCGAGCACCTTCGACAGGGGGAGCTCGTCGAGCACGCGCAGCCCGGCGGCGACGAGTCGCTCGCTCGGGCTCCCGGTCGGGTCGGCAGGTGTGGTGTCCATCGGATCCTTCGACCATTCCTCCGTAGTGGGCACTACGGATAAGCATAGCGATCGCTATGGCGGGCACTGTCGACGCCCGGGTCGCAGTCCGCGATCGGGCTCACTGAAGTGTTGTCAGTCCTAGGCTCGCGCAGATTCTTGACACATGTGTCGAAGATCCCATTGCCGGCTCAACATGCCTTGTACTAGAAACCACGCAGAGCAATCAGCCTTCGGGTGGCCGCCGATCATGACCAGCTCATGGCGACGGACACGTGCCGGTCACCGCCCTCGGGCGAGCGGATCGGCTGCGACGGTGAGAGGCCTCGGACCACGGTCCGGGGGGAGGGTTGCCCCATCACAATCGGGGGGCCGGAGGAGCGATCCGACGGTCCCCCGTTTGCGTTCCAGGACAGCTCGGGGCTGCGCCCGGTCGTCTCAGTTCCAGCCGGGAGGAACCTGCGGGGTCTCCTGCGTCGGCGGATCCTCGCGCAGGTCGACCCGGTCGATGTTGCGAGTCCACGGTGCGCGCTGCTCGAGCGCCTGGCTGCGTCGGCGCCACAGGTTGAGGATCCACCCCACGGTCGCGACCATGCCGATCACGCTGAAGATGGCGAGCACCATCCGGCCCAGCGACCCGGTGGGGGCGGCGGGTGCCTCGGTGACCTCGACCCGCAGGCGCACCGGCGCGACCTCGGCGGGCTCCTCGCCCTCGGCCGGGGCGGTCGTGCGGTCGACCTGCTCCGGGTCGACGTCGATGTGCGTCTCGACCGTCTCGGCCTCGAGTGCGTTCAGGGCGCCGAGGGCGATGTCGAGGTTCTGGCCGGGCAGCGAGAACTCGAGCGCCGTCTCGTCGGGTGCGGTGGTCTCCTCACCGACCCGGGTCCCGCCCCAGGTGCCGGCACTCGTCAGCACCTCGTGGCGTGTGCGCTGCAGCGCGGACAGGTCCTCGGCCTGCAGCCGCAGCACGACATCCGCGTCGCCGGAACCGAGGCTCGAACACCCCGCGCCGGTGGCCGCGAGGACGGCCGCGGCGACGAGCGCGAGCCGCGCCGTTCGGAGACGTCGAGGGTGCATGCGCTGGCGGGCGGAGGGGGAGTGCTTCGCTTCGATGAACCGAAGCGTACGGATCGGCGCTGCCGCACCGGGGGATCACTCGGCAGCGGTGTCGTCCTCGCCGCTCCGACGGCGCCGCCGACGCCGCAGCCGGGTGATGCTGGTGCGCAGCGTCGTCACCCTCGCCTCGAGGTCGGAGTACTGCGCGGTGACGTCCTCGGACTCGATGGACTGCCGGCGCAGCGATCCGACGTCCGCCAGTGCGTCCAGCGCGGGCCGGAACTCCGCGGCAGGGACCCGGTAGACGACCGTCGCGCGCTCGGATCCTGCGAGATCGACGTCCTCGTCCGCAGCAAAGCCCCCGAGTGCCTCGATCGCTGCCGACGCCTCTGCGACGGCCTCGTCGAGCTGCTCGACGCCCAGGTCGACCGTGGCGGCGAAGGTCTGCAGCAGGTTCGCCCGAGCGTCGGTCGGCTCGCCGGAGGACGTGTCCGGTCCGGTCGCCCCGACGACCGCGCCGGTGGCGGTCAACTCGCCGCCACCACCGCCCGCTCCACCATCGGCGAGTGCTCCGCCACCGTCGCCCCCGGCGCTCTCCGATCCGCCGGCGTCGCTCGAGGCAGCGTCGCTCGACGAGGCGTCACCGCTGGTCGAGTCGCCGCTGCAGGCGACGAGGGTGAGCGCCGCGAGCGTCGCCGAGCGCGACGCCGACCGTCCGGGCGAACCGTGGCCGCCTCGGGCGAGGAGCTGAACTGTGACGGTGCATGGGGCCCCCTTCGCAGGCGCCCGCTGCGCCCTCCCCACTCTGACGTCGTACCGCCCGGATCGGTTCCTGGTCGGGTCGAGGGCGACGTCTCAGTCGCCCTCGACGGCGCCGAGGAACGCGGGGCGCTCGCCACCGCCGTGCAGCCAGATCGCGGTGCCGCTCACGTACGACGCCGCCGGCGACGCGAGCCAGCGACACGCCTGCGCCAGGTCCTCGGGGGTGCCGAAGCGTCCGGCGGGGACGGTGGCGGCGACGCGTGCCATCGCCTCGGCATCGCCGTAGTGCATGTCGGCCTGCTCGGTCTCGATCAGTCCGGCGACGATCGCCACGACGCGGACCTTCGGCGCCCACTCGACCGCGAGCGACTGCGTCAGGCTGAGCAGACCGGCCTTCGCCGCGCCGTACGCGGCGGTGCCCGGCGACGGCCGGACCGCCGAGACCGAGGCGATGTTCACGATGACGCCCCCGCTCGGGGCGAGCTGCATGTGGTGGTTCGCCCGCTGGGCGACGTGCAGCGGTGCCAACAGGTTGAGCCGGACGATCGACTCGCTGAAGCGCGGCGACGCGGTCGCCGCGTCTGCTGCGGGCGCGCCGCCTGCGTTGTTCACGACCACGTCGATCGAGCCGTAGCGGTCGACGGTCGCGTCGACGAGTGCCGCTGCGGCATCCGGATCGCGCACGTCCGCGGCGACGAAGCCAGCGGTGCGACCGCCGGAGGACGGCAGGTCCTCGGGCTCGGTGCGGCCACAGGTCATGACCTCGGCGCCCCAGTCGAGGAACCGCTGCACGATGACCCGGCCGATGCCCTTGGTGCCGCCGGTGACGAGCACGACCTTGCCGGCGTAGTCGAACTCGCTCCCTGCCGCTTCGTCCACTGCGGGCCCGTTCTCTGACATGGCGCCGGACGATACCGGTCCCCGCTCCCGCTGACGACCGGTCGCTGCGCTCCGGGTGATCTCGCCCGACTTCCGGTGACCCGGTACCGTCAGCCTCTGACGAGGCGTCAGATCCGGGCGCCGTCGACCCGAGAGGATCCGATCATGGGGACCACCGTGACCATCGCCGACGGCATCGCCGAGGTGGTGATGGACAACCCGCCCGTCAACGCGTTGACCGTCGCCGGTTGGTTCGATCTGGCCGACGTGATCACCGCCGCCGGACGGGACCCGCAGGTCGGGGCGCTGGTGCTGCGTGCCGAGGGCAAGGGCTGGAACGCCGGTGTCGACATCAAGGAGATGCAGAACACCGAGGGCTTCGACGCGCTGCTCGGCGCCAACCGCGGCTGCTACGCCGCGTTCGCCGCCGTCTACGAGTGCGAGGTCCCCGTCATCGCCGCGGTGCACGACTTCTGCCTGGGTGGCGGCATCGGCCTGGTCGGCAACGCGGACGTCATCGTCGCCGCCGAGGGCACTCGGTTCGGGCTGCCGGAGGTGAACCAGGGTGCTCTGGGTGCGGCGACCCACCTGGCCCGGTTGGTGCCCCAGCACAAGATGCGCGAGATGGTCTACACCGCCGAACCGGTCGACGCGTCGCTGCTCGAGTCGTGGGGCTCGATCAGCCGGGTCGTGCCTCGCGACGAGCTGCGGGCCGCGGCCTTCGAGATCGCCGAGAAGATCTGCACCAAGAGCCGCTTCGTCATCCGACGGGCCAAGGAGTGCCTGAACGCGATCGACGTGGTCGACGTCAAGCGCAGCTACCGCTTCGAGCAGGGCTTCACCTTCGAGCTCAACCTGTCGGGTGTGTCCGACGAGGCCCGCGACGCGTTCGTCGAGAAGAAGGACGCCGACTTCTCCAAGTGAGCGGATTCTCAACCGTCGGCCGGGCGCCCGTTGCGGCCGCCATCGCTGCGGGTAGCGTGCTGCGGCTCCACGGCGTCGGCCGGGGCGAAGGGGAACGACACTCATGAAGCGAAGCATCTCGGCCCGGACGATCGGTGCACTCGGCGTGGCAGCGGTCCTGCTGCTCACCGGCGCCTGCTCCAACGGCTCCGACGACGCGAAGGACGACTCGAAGAAGGACGAGACGTCCGAGGGGACCGACGCGACCGAGCAGACCGAGGACACGGCCCTGTCCGACGACGAGTTCGTCGGACAGATCGACGCGCTCACCCAGTCCATCGACGACGCCGACGGTGACCTGTGCGCCATCGTCGAGGTCGGCCGTCAGGACGGACCGGAGAGCTCGCCGACGACACCGGCCCAGGTCGAATCGCTGATCCAGGCCCAGGCGTCGATGCTCAAGGCGCTCGCTGCGGTGGAGCCGGTCGACGAGACCAACGGCCCGATCCTGACCGGGTACGCCGACAAGCTGCTCGCTGCGGGTGAGGCGGCCGGGTTCTCGGTGGAGTTCCTCTCGAGCGAGGAGTTCACGGCACTCGGGTCGGATGCAGCGCTGAGCCCGGCGATCGCTGCGTACCAGACCCGAGCCCAGACCGAGTGCCCGCAGCCCGAGGCCCCGGCGGGCGAGGGCGGCGCGGCGACCGGTCCGAGCACGACGGTCGCTCCCTGACGCCCGCGCTCTGAGACGTCCGCCCTCTGAGCATCCCCCCGGGGGCTCGTGACGGCGTGCGTTGCCGTTCCTGTCGATGCACACGACATCCGGCCGCTCCGCCCCGTTCGACCGGGGCGGGGCGGCCGGTCTACCGTTCCGGATCTGACGACCCATCAGATCCGGCCGGCCAGCTCGTGTCGGTCGATGGGACACCACGACCGACGGCCCGATCGGGGCCGAGCTGCACGCGCAGCCCGACTGCGCACGAAGGGGGACACGTGCCCGGACCGGACAAGCGTTGTACCGACACCGAGGTGGTGGCCGAGCTCCGCTCCGGCATGACCATCGGCATCGGCGGGTGGGGGAGCCGTCGCAAGCCGATGTCGCTCGTACGGGCGATCCTCCGCTCCGACCTGACCGACCTGACCATCGTCAGCTACGGCGGCCCCGACGTGGGCCTTCTCTGCGCTGCTGGCAAGGTCCGCAAGGTCGTCTCGGGCTTCGTGTCGCTCGACTCGATCCCGCTCGAGCCGCACTACCAGGCCGCTCGTCAGAACGGCACGATCGAGGCCGCCGAGTGGGACGAGGGCATGCTGCTGCTCGGCCTGCAGGCCGCGGCGTGGCGGGTCCCCTTCCTGCCCACCCGGGCGGGGCTCGGTTCCGACGTGCCGGTCCGGATGCCCGACATCCGCACCGTCACCTCGCCCTACGCCACCCGCTTCGAGGGTGCCGAGGAGTTCGAGGAGCTCATCGCTGTGCCCGCGCTCGAGCTCGACGCGGCGATCGTGCACCAGAACCGGGCCGACGTGTCCGGCAACGCCGTGTGGCTGGGTGAGGACCCCTTCATGGACGACCTCTTCGTGCGAGCCGCGGAGCGGTCCTTCGTGTCGACCGAGCAGATCGTGTCGACCGAGCAGCTCGCCGGTCTCGCCGATCTGCCGCACCTGCGCATCTCGCGCATGGACGTCACCGGCGTGATCGAGGCACCGGGCGGTGCCCACTTCACCGAGTGCCTGCCCGACTACGGCCGTGACGAGGCGTTCCAGCGCCGTTACACCGCGTCGGCGAAGTCCGACGAGGCCTGGACCGAGTTCCGCACCGAGTTCCTCGACATCGACGAGGCGGGCTACCGCGCCAAGGTCGACGAGCTCGCCGCCGCCGAGGAGGCACGATCGTGAGCCCGACCACCGACATCACACGCGCCGACATCTGCGCGGTCGCCATCGCCGAGGCCTTCCGCGGCGACGGCGAGCGGCTGTGCAACCCGATCGGCAACCTGCCGCTCATCGGTGGACGGCTCGCCGCCGCCACCTTCGAACCCCACCTGTCGTTGACCGACGGCTACTACACGCTGATGGACCCGCAGTCGCCCGACCAGGTCCCGCCGATCGCCCTGCCCGAGGCCGAGCGTGTCGCGCAGCGCACCGTCGCCCACTGGAACCCGTACCGCGAGATGTTCGGTCTGCTCTGGCAGGGCAAGCGTCACGTGATGATGGGCGCGACCCAGATCGACCGCTTCGGCAACCAGAACATCGCCGCGATCGGTGACTGGGCACAGCCCCGCAAGCAGCTGCTGGGCTTCCGTGGCGCGCCGGGCAACACGATCAACCACACCACGAGCTACTGGGTGCCGAACCACTCGCCGCGGGTGTTCGTGCCGGCCGTCGACGTGGTGTGCGGCATCGGCTACGACCGGGCCGCCCAGCTGGGGCCGGTCGCCTCGCGGTTCCACGAGGTCCGCCGGGTCGTGTCGAACCTGGGCGTGTTCGACTTCGAGGCCGTCGGCGACGACGGCATCCCCACCATGCGGCTGCGCTCGGTGCACCCCGACGTCGGCGTCGACGAGGTGGTCGAGGCGACCGGGTTCGAGCTGGTCGTGCCCGACGACGTGCCGGTGACCCGACTGCCGAGCCTCGACGAGCTGGAGCAGATCCAGCGACTCGACCCCCGCGGGCTGCGCAACAAAGAGGTGCCGAACCCGTGACGCATCCGTCGCTGCGCACCGCGGCCTGTGAGCTGTTCGGGGTCGAGTACCCCGTCGTGCAGACCGGCATGGGCTGGGTCTCGGGCGCGCAGCTGACCGCGGCCACGTCGTCGGCCGGAGGGCTCGGCATCCTCGCGAGCGCCACGATGACCCTCGAGGAGCTGCGGGCCGCGATCGCCAAGGTGCGGTCCCGCACCGACAAGCCCTTCGGTGTGAACCTGCTGCCGAACCAGCCCGACGCGGCGCAGCGACTCGACCTGATCATCTCCGAGAAGGTGCCGGTCGCGAGCTTCGCCGCGGCCCCCAAGCCGGACCAGGTCGCCAAGCTCAACGACGCCGGAGTGGTCACCATCGTGACCGTCGGCGCGAAGCGCCACGCCGAGAAGGTGGCGGCGATCGGCGTGAAGGCCGTGATCGCCCAGGGCGGCGAGGGTGGCGGACACACCGGCACCGTGCCGACCTCGCTGCTGCTGCCCGATGTCGTCGACGGGGTGCAGGGCAGCGACGTGGTCGTGCTCGGCGCCGGCGGCTTCCACGACGGGCGCGGCCTGGTCGCCGCGCTCGCCTACGGCGCGCACGGCGTGGCCATGGGCACCCGGTTCCTGCTGACCTCCGAGAGCCAGGTCCCGGATCGCATCACCTCGATCTACCTCGAGACCCCGCTCACGGGGACCGTCGTGACCTCGTCGATCGACGGCGCTCCGCAGCGGGTGATCCGCACCGCGATGATCGACGCCCTCGAGAAGTCCCCGGGGCTGCTGCGGTTCCCGCGTGCCGCCACGAACGCAGTGAAGTTCGGCCGGCAGGCGGGTGTCTCGCTGCCCGCGCTCGCCAGGACCGGTCTCGAGATGCGACGCGACCAGGACCTGAGCTGGGCGCAGATGGCGTTGGCCGCCAACGCCCCGATGATGACGAAGGCCGCGATGGTCGACGGTGACCCGGGCGTCGGGATCCTGCCGACGGGTCAGGTGGTCGGCGTCATCGACGACCTGCCATCGGTCGCCGAGCTACTGGCCACGATCATGTCCGAGGCCGACGAGACGCTCGTCCGGCTGTCGGGCTGACGCGTCGACCGGAACGACGCGAGGAATCCGACCAGCTCGTCGCGGGGCATCGCCCGCGCGTAGTGCCATCCCTGCGCGAGGTCGCACCCGAGCTGCGTGAGCAGTCGCGCCTGGGCTTCGGTCTCGACCCCTTCGGCCACGGTGCGGAGCCCGAGGTTGCGTGCGAGCCCGAGGATCGCCCTGGTGATCGCCTCGGCCTGCTGGTCCTGCTCGAAGCGCTCGACGAAGCTCCGATCCACCTTGAGGGTGCTCGCCGGGTAGGCGCCGAGCTGCCGCAGTGACGAGTTGCCGGTGCCGAAGTCGTCGATGGACAGGTCCACGCCGAGTGAGCGGAGGCGGTCGATCGTGCGTCGGATCGTGTCGTCGACGATGACGTCCTCGGTGATCTCGATGGTGAGACGCGACGCGGGCATGCGTCCCGCGCGGAGCGCGTCCTCGACACGTTCGACGACGCGGTCGTCGACGAGCTCCGAGGTCGACAGGTTCACCGCGGCGCTGAGCGGGGCGAGGTCGGGATGCCCGTCGGCGCCGAAGTCGGCGCACACCTGCAGCAACGTGCGACGACCGAGCTCGGCGAGCATGCCCTTGACGGTGGCCTCCTCGAGGAACTCGCCCGGCGGCAGCAGACCTCGTTCGGGGTGGCGCCACCGCAGCAGCGACTCGACGCCCACGACGTCGCCGGAGCTCAGGCTCACCACCGGCTGGTAGTGCACCTCGAACTCGTCGCGTTCGAGGGCGCGTCGCAGTTCGGGCTCCAGGTCGACGTGGCGTCGTGCGGACACGTCGAGCGACGGCTCGTACTCGGCGACGCATCGTCGGCCGAGCGACTTCGCTCGGTACAGCGCGACGTCTGCTCGTCGCAGCAGCTCCTCGGAAGTGATGCCGGGCTCCGCGATCGCGACGCCGACGCTGACCGACGGTCGGAACCGGTAGCCCTGCACGGTGATCGGTGTGGACGCGTCGCCGACCATCGCCCGGCCGATCCGCACCGCCGAGCTGGGGGCGGCGAGCCGCTCGAGCACCACGACGAACTCGTCACCGCCGAATCGGGTCACGCCGCTGCCGACCCGGGCGACGAGCCTCGACGACACGGTCCGGATCAGGTCGTCACCTGCGTGGTGGCCGAGCGAGTCGTTGACCGCCTTGAGGTGGTCGAGGTCGAGGAAGAGCAGCGCGGCGAGCGAGCCGTCCCGCTCGGCGCGTGCGAGCACGTCGTCGATGCGGCCCATCAGGCCGGCACGGTTCGGCAGTCGGGTCAGCGTGTCGTGGGTGGCCTGGTCCTCGAGCTCGTCGACCGCGCTCTGCAAGGAGTCCCCGAGCCGCATGTTGTCCGCCACCGTCAGCGACTGTCGGACGAGCGCCAGCGCGACCACGGACATGAGGATGACGACCGCGGTGGCGTCGGGGTCACCGCGCTTCGAGGCGTCGGTCACCGTGACGATCGTCGCGATGACTGCGCACGACGCCGGGAGCACGGCGACGAGGGTCGCGGTGCGCTGCCGTGTCAGCGTCTGCCGGCTGATGTTCGACGTGCCCTTCGCGACCCACGCCGCGGCGCCGATCAGGACGAAGGAGCAGATCCATGCCGCTTCGACGACGAGCGGGAACGACGTGCTCGTCCCGTAGGTGCGGATGAAGGCCTGCGCGACATCGCCCAGGAACAGGAAGCCGAACGCGCCGGCGAGCAGCAGGCCCGACACCGCCGAGCGCTGCTCGATCCGCGGCCGTGCCGACCCGGTCAGGCAGAGGACGACGAGGAGGATGTCGATCGCAGGGAAGAGCAGGCAGGCGGCCGTGCCGACCTGGTCGTTCGTGGACTCGAGCAGCTGGCGACCGACGGCGAGCCACAGCCACACCGAGATCGACGCGGCGACGATCGCCGAGTCGATGCAGGCGCGCACCAGGCGTGACCTGGGGCGCAGGAGGGGGTGGCGCAAGACCGCGACGCCGAACGAGCCCATGGCCAGCAGGTACAGGGCGTCGCCGAGTCCCGTCGAGGAGGGTGACAGCTCGCCGCTCAGGGTCGCGAACCACACCAGCGCACCGATGGCGTAGATCACCAGACCGCCGACGCTCCACTGCCACGACCGACGGCGGTCCGGCGCGAGCCGGGCGGTGGCGACCGCGACGACCGAGGCCACGAGCAGCGCGACGACGACCACGGCACCCGCTCCGAGCATGCCCGGTAGCCGCACGTCACCGGAACCGGGCGTCGCGGCCCACAGCGTGACGACCACCAGCGGCACGCAGACCACGCCGAGGGCCAAGGAGATGACCACACCCGGTCGCAACTCGAACGAGGTGGCGAGCCGGTGCAGACCGGAGCGGATCGACGAGATCATGCGCCGGCACGTCCGGCGAACTCGTCGATCCGGTGACCCGGCGCGTCCTCGCCGACATGTCGGCGGCCCAGGCCGCGCTCGAGGAACTCGACGGCGGGGACGGCCTCGCCGATGAGGCGGCCCTCGCCGAGCGTGAAGCCGAGCTCGACGAGCATCCTCGACTGGAACTCCTCGTCGATGCCGTCCGCCGCCAGCTCGAGTCCCAGGTCCTCGCCCAGGCCTGCCACCGAGGCGACGATCACGGTGTCCTCGTGGCGGCGCCCGATCCCGGCGGTGAACGACGGGTCGATCTTGATCGTCGACGCGGGGTAGCGGCCGAGGCTCAGCATCGACGACGGGCCGGTCCCGAACTGGCCGACGGTCAGGTGGATGCCGAGCTCGGCGAGCGCGACGACGTTCTTCCTGGCGGTGTCGTCCACGATCGTGTCCTCGCTCACCTCGATGCGGAGGCGATCGTGACCGTCGCCGATCGCGGCACTGACCAGGCCGACGAGACCTGGGTGCACGACCTCCTGGCGGCTGAGCGTCGTCGAGATCCACTCCAGGCCGGTCTCCTCGACCAGGTCGGGGAGCAGCTGCGCGATCGAGCGGAACAACAGGGAGTCGAGCGTCTTGAGCATGCCGCCCTCGATCGCGTCGTGGAGGAACTCCTCGGGGGCGAGCACGCCGAAGTCGGGGGAGTGCCAGCGCAGACGGGCGCGTGCACCGACGATCTCGCCGCTGGCGAGCGTCGCGACCGGCTGCAGCCACATGTCCATCTGGCCCTCGTCGACCGCACGGCTCAGCGCCTCCTGCACCGCCAGGTGGTGATCCGCTCGCTCCTGCAGCATCGGCGCGTAGCCGGCCCAGCGGTTCCGACCGAGCTCCTTGGCGCGGTACAGCGCGAGGTCCGCCTGGCGCAGCAGCGTCTCGGCGCGTTCGGCGACGGGCGTGTAGCCCGGCTGACCCGCCCGTACGGTCTCGTCGTGGTGCGACACCCCGACGCTCGCCGAGGTCGCCAGGTCGTAGCCGTCGATCTCCATCGGCCGCTGGACCTCGAGCACGGCCGCAGCAGCGGTCGCCTCGGCGGCGGAGGGATCGCTGTGTCCCCGCAGCGCGACGAACTCGTCGCCGCCGACACGGTAGACCTGCTCGCCGAACACGACGCGCAGACGTTGCGCGACCTCGACGAGGAGCGCGTCGCCGACGTGGTGGCCGAGCGCGTCGTTGATGTGCTTGAAGTGGTCGACGTCGAGGCAGAACACGGCGAGGCCGCGACGGTCGCCGGTGCGAGCGAGCCGGCCGAGCGCTCCGTTGAGGTCCTCGTCGAGGGCGAGTCGGTTGCCGAGTCCGGTGAGGGAGTCGACTCGTGCGTCGTGGAACAGGCGCTCCGCAGAGGTGCGCAGCGACCGGGTCAGCTGGCGCTGCTCGTACTCGAGGCGGGCGAGGCGGACGATCGACAGCGCGACGACGATCGTCCCGAGCACCAGGCCGGTGATGTTCATCGAGGGTGAGGCGAACTGCCGCATCGCGACCGCGGCGATCGCCACCAGGGTGGCGAGCTCCGGGAGCGCCACGCTCAACGCGAACGGCCGTGTCACGGTGCTGCCATGCCCCGATCGGGTCGCTCCGGTGCTCGAGCGACGCGCCGGGGGCATCTCGGCCAGGCGGCGAGCGGTCGCGATCAGCAGGGCGACCGACACGAGCGGCAGTGAGCCGCTCAACGCGCCGACGTCGGAGCTGTCGATCGGATCGGTCGACAGCAGCAGTCCGCCGACGCCGGTCGCGAGCAGCGCTGCCGCGGCGGTGCGCAGCGGGCTGCCCCGGTCGGGACGGCACCGGGCGACGGTGGTGGTCGCCGCCAGCACGACGGCGAGTCCGACGAGCGCCGAGCCGTTCAGCACCGAGGTCTGGTCCGCCGACACATGTCGCAGGGAGTCACCGAACTGGCGGACCAGGGCCTGCGCGGGTCGGGCCCAGAAGATCGTGAACGTCGCGACCGCCACGATGAGCACGTCGAGGCGACGGACGCGCGCCAGGATCCGGTCGGACGCATCCGGGAACACGATCAGCCCCACGACCACGGCGACCATGCCGGGCGTGAGGGCCGCGTACCAGGTGGTCTCGGTCGCCCGCTGCTCGTCGACCGACGCCGTCGCGAGCCAGGCCAGGTCGCCGACTGCCAGGAGCGCGCTGCCCGCGGCGACCAGCAGCCACGCCACCCGGGTCCTGCCGGCCTCGGCGCGTGCAGCCCGGACCAACATCACCGCGGCGGTCGTCGCTCCTGCGGCGTGCACCAGCAGCACGATGCGCCCCTGGTGGGCGATGTCGAGGTCGACACCGATCGCTTCGAGTGCCTGCGGCCAGACGACTCCCAGGACGCCGAGCAGCAGGAGTGCGCTCGCGAGGACGACACCGCCGGCGGTCCCCTTGGCCGCGCCGTCGCCGACGATGCCATCGCCCACGATGCCGTCGCCCGGGAGTGGGTCGCCCGAGATCGCGTCGCCCGAGATCGCGTCGCCCCGGATCCCACCGCTCGCGATCCCACCGCTCGCGACCCCGTCGCCGGACTGCCCGTCCGTGGACGCGTCGCGTCGGAGCGTGGTGTCGCTCGAGGTGGTGGGGGATCGTGTCACGTGCGGAGCGTCGATTCGGTCCTGAGTCGAGTGGTCCCCCTGATGTCGGTCGATCGCCCGGCGGAACTGAGAGTTGAGGGTCGATTTGGGCCGAACGCGTCAGTTGTCACCCTGTGTGGGCGCACGCAGGGCGGCGCCGGGGGCGGCTACTGTTGGCAGACGGTCAATAGGGGGCCGGGTTCGACCGACCGGATCGGGCGACTGGATCGAGCGACTGGATCGAGCGACTGGATCGAGCGACTGGATCGAGCGATCGGTCCCGGACGACAGGACGAGGACTGGCATGGACACCGCATACGTCACCGATGGACACGTGGCGACGATCCCCTCGAGCGTGCGCCGCAACCACTGGATGAACCAGGTCGCCGTGCACGCCGAGGTCCGTCCGGACGCCGTCGCGTGGCGGCAGCTCGGCGTCGACACCACCTGGGCGCAGACGCATCAGCGCGTCACCGCGCTCGCCGCGGCGCTGTCGCGCCGAGGTGTCGGGGCCGGCGACCGCGTGCTGCTGCTCACGCTCAACTCCCCGGCGGTGATCGAGACGGTGCTCGCCGTCAACACGCTCGGGGCCATGGCGGTGCCGATCAACATGCGCCTCGCACCCGGCGAGATCGCGTACATCGTCGACGACGCGGATGCCGATGTCGTCGTCGTCGAGCAGCTGCTCGTGCCACTCGTCGACGCGGTGTCGCAGCTCACCGACCGGTTGCGTCGTGTGATCGTGCTCGGGGGAGCAGCGCCCGACGGGGAGCGGGCCGTGCAGGTCGACGAGCTCGAGGCGCTGTGCGCCGAGCCGCTCGACGGGTTCGTCGCACCCGACGTGCCGGAGCAGACACCGGCGCTGATCATGTACACGTCGGGCACCACGGGTCGGCCCAAGGGCGCCATGCTCGACCACGTGAACATGTTCGCCCAGGCCGTCGCCTGCATCCGGGCGATGAGCATCGTCGACGAGTCCGACATCGCGTTCCTGACCGCGCCCTCTTCCACATCGCCGGGCTCGGCTCGGTGGCCCCGAACCTGGTGCTCGGCATCCCGACGGTGATCCACCCCCTCGGCGCGTTCGACGCGGCCGAGATGATCGACGCCTGGGAGCGCGAGCGGGCGACGGTCGTGTTCAACGTGCCGACGCAGTGGCAGGCGATCTGCGCCCAGCCCGGAGTGCGCGACCGGGACCTCGCCCTGCGGGTGATCAGCTGGGGTGCGGCACCCGCGTCCGAGACGCTGCTGCGCGACATGGCCGAGTGCTTCCCGAACGCGGTGAACGTGGCCGTGTTCGGCCAGACCGAGCTGTCGCCGCTCACCTGCGTGCTGCGCGGCGAGGACTCCATCCGCAAGCTCGGGTCGGTGGGCCGCCCGCTGCCCACGTTGCGGAGCCGCATCGTCGACGACCAGATGCGAGACGTCGCACCGGGCGAGGTCGGTGAGATCGTCTACCTCGGTCCGAACCTGATGCAGGGCTACTGGCGCAAGCCCGTCGAGACCGCCGAGGCGTTCGAGGGCGGCTGGTTCCATTCCGGAGACCTGGTGCGAGCGGATGACGAGGGCTTCATCTGGGTCGTCGATCGCAAGAAGGACATGATCATCTCCGGCGGCGAGAACGTGTACTGCGCCGAGGTCGAGAACGTGCTGTTCGGCCACGACGCAGTGCTCGACGTCGCGGTGTTCGGACGGTTCGACGACAAGTGGGGCGAGGTGCCGATCGCCGCGATCGTGCTCGCGCCCGGCGCGGCACTCACCGTCGGGGACCTGACGCAGTGGCTCGACGGCCGGCTCGCGCACTTCAAGCGCCCGAAGGACGTGGTGGTCTACGAGGAGCTGCCGCGCAACGCCGGCGGCAAGGTGGTCAAGGCCCACCTGCGGGACAGGGATCGGCCGGCCCCCTCGCAGGATCAGGACTGATCGTGTCGGCCGTCCATCCGACCTCGGTCGACGACGCGATCTCGTTCGCCGCGCTCGCGGCGGGCACCGCGAACGTGATCATGCAGCTCTCGTGGCCCGAGGTGGGTCACGGGGTCGTCGAGAGCCGCGTCGACTCGGGCAAGGTGACCCTGCACCCCATCAAGCGGGCCCGGACGACGTTCACCTATCTGGCGGTCTCGACGTGGGGCGACGACGACGAGCGCCGTGCCTACCGCAACGCGGTCAACGGCTCACACGCACAGGTCCGCTCCACCGACGACAGCCCCGTCAGCTACGACGCGTTCGATCCGGAGCTCCAGCTGTGGGTCGCCGCCTGCCTGTACCGGGGTGTCGAGGACCTGCACAACGCCATGTACCCGCAGGTCGGCTTCCGCGGCGAGCACCAGATCTACGAGCTCGGCCACCGCCTCGCATCCACGCTGCAGGTCAAGCCCGAGCACTGGCCCGAGGACCGCGACGCGTTCGACAGCTTCTGGAAGCAGGGCCTCGATCGTGTCCACATCGACGACACGGTGCGCGAGTACCTGACCGGGCTGACCGACCTCACCTTCATGCCGAAGGTCGTGCAGCGCCTGCAGGGTCCGCAGCACCGCTTCTTCACCGTCGGGTTCCTGCCGCCGCGCTTCCGCGACGAGATGCACTTCGGGTGGACGGCCGCCCAGCAGCGCCGCTTCGACGGGGTCATGCGCGCCGTGGGTGTCGTGAACCGGCTCGCACCCGAGCCGGTCCGCCTGTTCCCGTTCAACGTGTACATGGCCGACTTCCGGCGGCGCCTCCGCCGTGGTGCGCCGTTGGTCTGAGCCTCGGCATCGTCCCGAACAGGATCTGACGATGCGTCAGGTGCCGCGCCAGACTGTTGGTCCATCGATGTCGGACCACAGGAGGACGGGTCGTGGATCTGACCTGGAGCGAATCCGAGGATGCCTTCCGGGCAGAGGCTCGCAGCTGGCTCGAGGCCAACGTGCCGACGGGCCTTCCCTCGGGCGACACCCGCGAGGGCTTCGACCTCCACCTCGAGTGGGAGAAGCGACTGCACGCGGACCGCTGGGCGGTCGTCTCGTGGCCCGAGGCCTACGGCGGACGTGATGCCTCTCTGTGGGAGTGGCTGATCTTCGAGGAGGAGTACTACCGGGTCGGTGGTCCGCAGCGGGTCACCCAGAACGGCATCTTCCTGCTCGCGCCGACCATCTTCGAGTTCGGCACCCAGGCCCAGCAGGACCACTACCTGCCGCGCATGTCGGCAGCGGTCGACCTGTGGTGCCAGGGCTGGTCCGAACCGAACGCAGGCTCCGACCTGGCCGGCGTGCGCTCGAAGGCGACCCGCGACGACGAGTCGGGCGGCTGGCTGCTGTCGGGCCAGAAGACCTGGACCACCCGCGGTGCGTTCTCGAACTACCTCTTCGGCCTGTTCCGCACCGACCCGGCCTCGGAGCGCCACAAGGGCCTGACCTACTTCATGGTCCCCCTCGACGCCGAGGGGGTCACCGTGCGCGGCTTCGGGCGGCTCGATGGCGACGAGGGCTTCGCCGAGGTGTTCCTCGACGACGTCTTCATCCCGGACCCGGCCACCGATGACCGGGGCGTCGAGACCGTCGAGGGCATGCTGCGCGGCGGCATCCTCGGTGCGGTCGACGGAGGCTGGGGCGTCGCCATGGCGACGACGTCGTCGGAGCGTGGCCTGACGCTGCGCTCACCGGGACGCTTCCGCGCGACCGCGTCACGTCTGGTCGAGCTCGCCCGTGAGCGGAACGCCGCGGGCGCGATGACCGATCGCATGGCCGACGCGGTCACCGACGCCTGGATCGACGCCGAGGCCTATGCGCTCTACACGCTCAGCGACGTGTCCGGCATCGTCGAGGGTCGTTCGCCCGGCGCCCGGTCGTCGTACAACAAGATCTTCTGGTCCGAGCTCGACGTGCGCCTGCACCAGGCCGCGCTCGACCTGTTGGGCCCCGACGCCGAGCTCGACGGTCCGTGGATGAAGGGCTACCAGTTCGCCCTGTCCGGCCCGATCTACGCGGGCACCAACGAGATCCAGCGGAACATCGTCGCCGAGCGCGTGCTCGGCCTGCCGCGCAAGTGAAGGACCTGGCATGAGATTCGCACTGAGCGACGAACAGATCGAGTTCCGCGACGCCGTGCGCGGCCTGCTCGCCGACACCTGCGGACCGGACGACATCCGCGCCGCGTGGGCCGACGCCGAGCTCGCCGGCGGCGGGCCCGGCGGGGGTGACGGGACGGTGCCTGCCGCGTGGGACGCGCTCGCCGAGATGGGCGTGCTGGGCATCTGCGTGCCCGAGGCGTTCGACGGCCTGGGCATGAACGACGAGGACCTCGTGCCGCTGCTCGTCGAGGTCGGCCGTGCCGGCCTGCCCGACCCCGTCTCGTCGACCGCCGGCGTGGCGGTCGGGGTGTTGCGCGATCACGCCCCCTCGGGTCTCGCCGGCGAGTGGCTGCCGCAGATCGCCGCGGGCTCGCTGCGCGTCGGCATCGGCTTCGGGGCGACGCCGTACGTGTCGGCCGCCCGGCGTTGCGGTGCGTTCCTGCTGTGCGACCGCGG
>CAVPQM010000005.1:0-122714 GCA_963707555.1 uncultured Actinomycetota bacterium | reverse complement strand
GTCCTCGGCGTGGGTGATCAGTCGCGTGACCGCAGCGACCATGTCCGGCTCGCCGAAGTGGTCGGAGAGCCCTCGAGCGGTGTTGAGCCGGGCCGAGTCGAGCCAGGCGGACAGCTCGGCATCCTGTCCCCACCGGTGCTGGGCCGTCTGGCTGATCGCGGTGTTCGCCAACCAGTCGGTCGCTGCGTTCGGATACCGGTTCGGCGGGCAGAGCGAGTTCTTGGTGTCGTCGTCGGAGTAGCTGGCCTCGACGTGGCCGACCAGCGCGGCGTTGAACGTCGGCTGGCACGCCCGGACCGGCTGCGGGGTGATGCGACCCGGTCGGAAGATCGGCACGGCGGGGACACGTCGGAGTCCGTAGGCGGTGCAGTCGACGACCACGCGGCCGCGGTGTTGGGGATCGACCCGTGCACGAGATCGACGCGGTCGCTCCCGACGTGGGTGACGTGGCCGAGGCGGGCGACGTCGGTGATCTGTCGGAGTTGGTCCGTCTCGAGGCGACTGAGCGTGGCGCAGTGGTACATCGACGGCTCGACGTCGGGGTCGAGGCGGATCAGCTGTTCGGCCGCCTCGAGTCGCTCGAACAGCTCCGGCACGGTCTCGGCCTGCGCTGCTGCCTCGAGCTGGAGCGACAGGCCGTCGATGGTCGCGGTCAGCAGGTCGAGCGGCTGCGCGAACCGTCGGTCGAGCAGCCATGCGTCCCGCGGTCGGACCCAGCGGATCGCCTCGGGTGGGACCGAGTGGTCGAGCAGCCAGCTGCAGGCGTCCATCGACGTCTTGCCGCCCCCGAGGATCGTGAAGCCGTCGGCGTCGGGGATCGAGGAGAGCGCGTTCACCGGGACGAACCATGCGTCGTCGTCCACCGCGAAGCTCGGGGTGTGTGTCGACGGCACCGCGGTCTCGAGGTACGACGCGTCGACGAGACGGCGCCGCACGCCGACCGCGGACTTCTCGTCGGTGGCCACGCCCCGCAGGGTGTGTCCGTGGGAGCGGTCCAGGAGGTACTCGCACCCGCCGAGGAAGCGCACCCGACCGGTGTCGAGCAGCTGGTCCAGTGCCACCCGGAAGTACGCGCGCAGCTCCGCGGCGGTCGCTCGCTCGTAGAAGCCGGCGTTGGGTCCTTCGACGTCGATCGAGTCGGTGCCCAACGTGAGGGAGTTCACCCCGTAGAACGCGGAGGGCTGGTGCAGCTGCACGAACGGGTAGGCGTCGTTCCAGTGGCCGCCGGGCTCGTGGCGACGGTCGACCAGCACCACGTCGACGTCCGACGCGTGCACCAATGCGTCGGTGAACGCTAGTCCGGCGGCGCCTGCGCCGACGACCAAGTAGTCGGTGTCGAGGTCGGTCATGGTCCCGCCTCTCTCATGTCGAACGGGCACCCGACCCTCTGGTTCTACGTCGGATGGATTCGCACGTCAACGATCTGTCGGTGACGGCACCACCTGTGGCCTGCACATCGAGCGCCGTGTTCGGCCAGGAATTGCTCGCTCGCTCGTTGTCGTCGACCCCCGAACGGCGTCGCTCGAACAGAGCGGATTCGGAAGAAGCGATCGGCAGGTATTTCGGAATCAGCGCCGTCGAGAACAGCGAATATCGGCGTCATCCTGGGAGTGACCCATGTCGATCCTGATCGGCGCAAACGCTGCGTTGCGAGCAATCTGGGGGGCGTCAGGGGTGCGATCTTCCCGGAAAATGGAAGCGACTTCCGCTGTTCGGAAGTGCCGCGTTTCAGGCGTGTGAAACACCGTTCGGCACCCTTGTCGGCCCCCACCGGCCGTGTCATGTTCTTCCCCACGACGGACGACAGTTCCGTTTCACGGAAGGATTCAGCACTTGATCCAGATGGATATCACTCCCCGGATCCGCCACCTGGGAATTGAAGAACGCGTCACCGCTGCGGTCGATGCCAGCGACTTCGACGTCGTGGTGGGCCTCTCGGTGGACATGTACCAGTACCTCTCCGGTCACTGGTTCCCCTACGCCCGGAACCGCATCAACCGACAGAACATCGCGGTCTGGCCGTCGTCGGACCTCGGCGAGCCGTTCCTCCTGGTCGGCATCGACCAGGTCCCCGGTCCCTACCGGGTCTCGTGGGTCCGCGACATCCGGACGTACCGCGAGCGCGGCCGGCGCCCACCGTCGCCGATCGTCGAGCGTCTCGCCGAGGAACTGATCTCGAGCGGCTACGGCGCGGCCCGCATCGGCATCGAGCGTGTGTTCATGCCGGTGTCCTTCTTCGACGAGCTCCGTGCGGCCATGCCCAAGGCGGAGTTCGTCTCGTGCGACGACTTCTTCGACACGTTGCGTGCGGTGAAGACACCCGAGGAGCTGGAGCTGATGGCGGCCGGAGCGAAGGTCATGGAGCAGGGGTGCTGGGACGGGTTCGCCGCCATGAAGCCGGGCTGGACCGAGAAGCAGGCCGCCGAGGCGATCCACCAGGCCTGCCTCGACCTGGGCGCCCAGGCGGTGCCCACGGTGCTGCTCGGCGCAGGTGACGGGGCGAAGGGCTTCCTGCCTCCGACCGACGACACCCTCGACGTCGGCGACTACGTGCGCATGGACATCAACATCATCTACGAGAGCTACTGGTGCGACATGGGTCGCATGGCGGTCGTCGGTGAACCGTCCGAGGCCCAGGCCGCGTCCTACGCGAACCAGCAGACGCTGAACGCCTCGTTGGTCGAGATGATGCGCCCTGGTGTGCTCGCCTCGGAGGTGTTCCACCACTCGCGGAAGGTCGCCGCCGAGCTCGGCATCGAGCTGCTCGACCAGGCCTTCATCGGACTGGGCCATGCGATCGGCACGAACAACAGCGACTTCCCCAAGTTGAACGAGCTCGACCACACACCGCTCGATGTCGGCATGGTCCTGAACATCGAGCCGGACCTCTACGGGCCGCAGCGCGAGCTGGTCCACATCGAGGAGATGGTCGTGATCGGCGAGACCGAGTCGGTGCGCATCACCGACAACCTCGACTGGCGCGAGCTGTTCGTCATCCAGTGAGCGCCGTGGACGAGGACCGGACGGGCGCAGCGCGCACCGTGGTGGCCGGCGGCCGGGTCTGCGTGCCCGGCGCCGCGCCCCGCCCACTCGACATCGTGGTCGAGCACGGCGTGGTGGCGGCCCTGCGCCCCCACCGGGGACCCGCTGGCGACGACGCGGAACGAACCGTCGACGCCAGCGGGCTCCTCGTCCTGCCGGGACTCGTCAACGCACACACCCACTCCTACGGGCAGCTGGCGCGTGCGCCGTTCGCCGACGACCGGCTCGAACCCTGGATGCCCCGGGCGATGGCAGCATGGAGGGGTGCCGGCCCGGAGGCCGTCGCCGTCGCCGCCCGTCTCACCGCGGCCGATGCCCTGCGGCGTGGCATCACCACGGTGGTGGACCACGCGACGCTGCAGCCCGCTGCGCTCGACGCCGTCGTCGATGCCTACGAGCGCAGCGGGATCCGCGTCCTGCTCGCGCTGCAGGTCGCCGACCTGCCCTTCGACCGGTGGGTGCCCTCGCAGCTCACCGGGAGCGACATGGTCGAGCGCCTCGCCGCCGCTGATCCCTTCGGGGCTCGAGGCGCCGAGGAGCAGCTCGAGCTCGTGGCTCGAGCGGTCGACCGCCTCGACGGACACCCCCGCATCTCGCTGCTCGTCGGCCCCGCCGCCCCGGAGCGTTGCTCGGACCGACTGTTGAGCGGCCTGGCGTCGCTGGTCGAGCAGCACCAGCTCTCGGTGCACACCCACCTGCTCGAGGTCCCCAGCCAACGACTCTGGGGTGATCTGGTGGGCCGCCTCGACGACCACGACCTGCTCGGTCCCACCACCACCGTCGCCCATGCGGTGCACGTCGATGCTGTCGACCTGTCCCGTCTCGCTCGGGCCGGCACCGGGGTCGTGCTCAACCCCGTGAGCAATGCGGCCCTCGGATGCAGGACGACCGCACCCGCCGCGGCGATGCGTGCGGCGGGTGTCGCGATGGGCGTCGGTACCGACGGGTTCAACTGCGGCGGCGGCCAGGACCTGCTCGGCTCGGCCCGAGCTGCCATGGTCCTCGACCGGGACCGCACCGATCCGGGCGACTGGATCGCCCCGGGCGACGCCTGGAGGTTGGCGACCGACGGGGTCACCTCAGCGCTCGGTCAGCCGCTCCTGGGGCGCATCGAGCTCGGCGCGCCGGCGGACCTGCTCCTGATCGATCCCGATCACGCCGGCTGGCTCGATCTCGACGATCCGACGACCGAGGCCGTGCTCGGCGGCTTCGGCGACGGTCTCCGCAGAGTGCTGGTCGGGGGCGCCCCGGTGCCGACCCCGAACCCCTCGGTCGACCTGCCGGCCGCCCGCCGCGTCGCCGCCGACCTCGGTGCCGACCGTCGGTTCGCCGAGCACCTGCACCGCGAGCTCGTCCCGACGCTCACCGAGCTCTCCCACCGTTCCGCTGCGCTGATCTCCCCGCGCTGACCTGCCTGCCCTGCTCGACCCCGACCCACCGAGGAACCCATGCCCAAGCCCGATGTGACCCTCTCGCCCGCAGCGATCGACCAGCTCCCCTGGGAGCGTCCCGAGGGAGCCGTCGACGGCGTCGTCGAGCGGATCCTCACCCGCGACCCCGAGACCGGGTCCGCGACCCGCATCCTCCGGGTCGACCCGTACGTCGACACCGGCATCTTCCGGCACGACCACTGGGAAGAGGTCTGGATGCTCAGCGGCTCCTACAAGATGGGCCCCGAGTTCCACCCGACCGGGACCTATACGTGCAAGGGGCCGCACGTCGACCACGGGCCCTTCATCACCAACGACGGGTACGTCGGCCTCGAGGCCCGGGACTTCCTGCCCGAGTCGATGGACAAGCCTCGGGCGACGCTGCTGCCGATCGACATCGAGCGGCTCCCCACCACCCGCCTCGAGGGCACCGACGCGACCGCCCGGGTGCTCGTCGCGGGTCCGTCCGGCTCACTGACCCGGCTCGTGCACGTGCCCGCCGGGGTGGAGTTGTCGCCCCGCACCCTCGAGGCGCACGAGGAGTGGTGGGTCTTCGAGGGCGACGCCAGTGCCGGCGATCTCGAGCTGACCGCAGGGACCTTCATCGCCAGGAGCCCCGGGTGGAGCACCGGGGTGCTCGCGGCGACGACCGACTACCTCGCCCTCGAGATCCGGAACCACTGGTAGTTCCGTGAAGGCCCTCGACCGAGCTGTCGCAGTGCTGGAGGTGGTGGTGGCCACCGAGCGCGGCGCCACCGTCACCGAAGCCGCCGCGCGTGCCGGTCTCCCCCTCACCACGGCGCACCGCCTGCTCAACGGGCTGGTCGACAGCGGGCTGCTCGTGCGGGATCCGTTCGCCAACCGCTACCAGCCCGGCTCGCGGCTGATGCGGTTGGCGGCGAGGGTCAACGCGAGCCGCCGTCAGGACGAGGAGCTCGACGTCGAGCTCGACGGCCTCCGCCAGCGGTGGCAGGAGTCGGTCTACGCGGCGGCGCTGGTCGACGGCCAGGTCGTGTGCATCCGCTCGCTCACCAACGCCGGGCCGAACCGCGCCGACATCGGGGTGCCCGTCGGTCGGATGATGCCGACGCACTCCTCCGCGGCGGCACGGGCGATCCTCAGCGACCGGCCCGAGGACGAGGCCGTCGCGCTCTTCCGTGACATCGACCGTGAGCGGTACACCCCTCACACGCTGGTCAGCATCCGGGCGCTGCGCGACGAGCTGAGGGCGACGCGCAGCCGGGGGTACGCGCTCTGCGACCAGGAGATGGAGGTCGGCGTCGTGGCCGTCGCGGTCCCGGTGCCGTCCCTGCCGGGCCGGGTGCCCGTCTGCGTCGGCGCCATCGGCGTGCAACAGCGGATGGAACAGGTGATCGCCGACGGCCTCATCACCGACCTGCAACAGGCAGCCGCTCGGCTCGCCGACCACGAGATGCCCATCAGCGCGGAAGGAGTGACCGATGAGTGAGCGACGAGTGCCCCGCCCCTTGATCGACTGGGAGTTCTACCGCCCGATCGCCGAGCAGTCGGCGGGCCGCAGCGAACCGTCCCGCCGAGTCGAGATCGCCGTCGACACGGGTCGGGCCATCACCGTCCACGCCGGTGAGGTCCTGCGGATGTCGTGTCCCGACGGACCCCAGGTCGCCGACGTGTGCTTCTGGTCGGCCGCGGATCCGACCGAACGCCTCTGGGCGAACCAGACCCTCAACCGGGAGGGCACCCACGTCACCACGGGCTCGCGACTGTGGGGCACCATGCCGAACTTCCGGCCGCTCGCCACCGTGGTGGCGGACACCGTCGTCACGACCGACAGCGGGACGAACGCACGGCACCACATCGTGCTCGGCGCCCACTGCAACGAGTGGCTCTGGTACCTGGCGACCGGTGAACGCGGGCACCCGAGCTGCTACCAGCAGCTCTGCGATGCGGCGACCGAGGCCGGGATCGACGTCGGCCTGGTGCACGACAACGTGAACTTCTTCCAGAAGACCCGCATCGACCCGGTCAGCAACCAGTACGTCACCGAACGCAGCGACGTCGCGCCGGGTGACTTCGTCGAGCTGTACGCCGAGATCGACCTGGTCGTCGGTATCTCGGCGTGCCCGATGGGATCCGGCGGCCACCGGGCGGAGTCCGGTCGGCGTGACCCGCTCCCGATGGTGGCCGAGACCTTCGACACCGGCGTCGCACCTCGGCCCTTCAGCTACGAGGAGGAGGTCCAGCGCCTGAAGAACTCGTGACAGCGCTCCCCGCGCACCACCGACCGGGCCTGACTCCATCCGACCACCGACACCCCCCAACGACACCCACGACGAAAGGTTCCACATGTTCACCACCCGCCGGCGTTCATCGAGCGCCGCACTCCTCATCCCCCTCCTGTCCCTGGCCCTGATCACTGCAGCGTGCAGCAGCGACGACACCTCCGAAGCCAGCGAGGGCTCGGGCGACTCCGCGACCAAGACCCTCGTGGTCGGCTCCACGCTCGACCTCGCTCCGATGGAGTTCCTCGAGGAGGACGGCACCGAGACCGGCTTCGAGATCGAGGTCCTCGAGAAGGTCGCCGACCGACTCGGCTACACGGTCGAGTACGTCCAGACGCCGTTCGACCAGGCGTTCACCGGCCTCCAGGCCGACAAGTACCGCCTCAACGCCTCCGGCATCTTCATCCGGTGCTCGAGGGTCGCCGACACCGAGGGGGTCGGTGAGTTCACCGTTCCGTTCTACGAGGACGGCCAGGTGATCGCCGTGAAGTCCGAACGGGTCGACGAGATCACCAGCCTCGAGGACCTCGACGGTCTCACGCTCGGCGTCGAGTCAGCGGGCAGCACCGCCGACGCGGTGGCCGACGAGGCGAACGCGAACAACACCTTCACCAAGGAGATCTTCCCGGACCAGACCTCGCTCATCCTGGCCCTCGAACAGGGGCGCATCGACGCCGCGATGCAGTCGGGTTCGGTCATGCGCTACTCGATCCGCGACAAGGACGACATCGAGGTGAGCGCCACCATCGAGAAGACGGTGCGTCCCGTCGGGATGCTCTTCCGTGCCGGCGACGAGCTGCGTGACGAGTTCAACGAGACCCTCGACGAGCTGAAGGGCGAGGGCGTGATCTCGGACATCTACACCAGCTGGTTCAACACGGCCCCCGATGCCGACAGCCCCGTCGTCGCCGTCGTCCCCGAAGTCACCACGGACACCTGCTCCGAGTGACGCCCCGGCCCCCGGGCAGCGCCCGGGGGCCGTGCCACCCCTCTCGATGACAACTCGGTGACCGCCATGCACCTCCTCGCCATCAACTTCAACCTCGAGCTCGTCTGGG
Organism: uncultured Actinomycetota bacterium; assembly: GCA_963707555.1. Taxonomy (GTDB): domain Bacteria; phylum Actinomycetota; class Acidimicrobiia; order Acidimicrobiales; family Microtrichaceae; genus JAFAFN01. Next base: position 114,923 of record CAVPQM010000005.1, on the reverse strand, counting down.
AGCAGCGCCAGCTGCTGTGGGAGGCGTTCCTCGTCACGCTCCGGCTGTTCGCAGTGACGCTGGTCGTGTCGATCCCTCCCGCCGCTCTGCTCGCTGCCGCCAGGGCCTACGGGCCGGCGTGGCTGCGACTGCCGATCACGTGGTTCGTGTACGCCGCGCGCAGCCTGCCGGCCGTGCTGTTGATCCTCGTGATCTTCTACGCCCTGCCCTTCGTCGGCCCGACCTTCAGCGCGTTCGTCAGCGTGGTGCTCGCACTGGCGATCACCCAGGTCGTCTACTTCTCGGAGGTGTTCCGCGGCGCGTTGAAGGCGGTCGACACCGGGCAGCTCGAGGCGAGCGCCTCGCTCGGGCTCCGGCCGTGGACGACCGGGTGGCGAGTCGTCGGGCCCCAGGCGGCAGCGGTCGCCGCGCCGACGTTCACCAACTCCTGCATCCAGCTGATGCAGAACACCACGATCGCGTCGGGCGTGGCGGTCTACGACCTCCTCGGCCGAGCGCAGAACATCGCCGTCAACTCGCTCGACGGCACGGCGGTCGTGCTCGTCGCCGCCGTGTACGTCGCCGTGCTCGTCCCGTTCGTCCGGCTGGCCCGCCGACTCGAACGACGGGTCTCGATCTGGCAGGGGAGTGTCGCGTGAACGAGCTCGCGGAGTACTTCCTCGACGGAGAGGCCTTCGAGCGGTCACGGCGGCTGCTCTGGCTCGGCGTCACCGCGAGCATCCAACTGGTGCTCGCCGCGTTCGCCGTGGCGCTGCTCATCGGCTTCGGCCTCTACACCACACGACGGAGCAAGTGCTCGCTGGTCAGCGGCCTCACCGTGTGGGTCGTCGACATCTGCCGGGCATGCCCTCCGCTGGTCGCGCTGGTGGTCGTCTACTACCTGGTGCCACCGATCAACGGCTTCGCGCTCTCCAAGTTCCTCGCCGCCACGGTCACCTTCGGACTGATCCAGGGCTGCTACATCAGCGAGATCTACCGAGGTGGGTTCGACTCCGTCGGCCGTGGTCAACGAGAGGCCGCAGCCTCGCTCGGCATGCGACCCGCTCGGATCGGCCTCGACGTCATCGCACCACAGGCGCTCAGGGTGATGATCCCGCCGCTGACCAACCAGTTCACCCAGCTGGTGCGCGACGTCAGCCTGGCCTTCTTCATCGGTTACGCCGAGCTCATCAGCCGTGCTCGGCAGGCCGTCACGCTGACCTCGAGCCCCACTCCGTACACCGCAGTGGCGCTCACCTACATCCTGCTGCTCGTCCCCCTGCAGGTGCTCTCCTCGGCGCTGGAGCGGCGCCGCGGCCTCGAGAGGAAGTGACCATGAGATCCGAAGCCGTCCTGACCGCGTACGGGATCCACAAGAGCTACGGCGACACGAAGGTGCTGCGCGGCATCGACCTCGAGGTGGCGGCCCACGAGGTCGTCGCCATCATCGGACCGTCGGGTGGTGGGAAGAGCACCTTCCTGCGCTGCCTCAACCTGCTCGAACAGCCCGACTCCGGCAGCGTGCAGCTCGGCGACGACCGCGTCACCGGTGCGCGGGGCAAGCAGCTCGCCGGCCTTCGGGCTCGGATGGGGATGGTGTTCCAGGGGTTCCACCTGTTCCCGCACCTCACCGCCAGGCGCAACGTGATGCTCGCGCCGCGTCGGGTTCGTGGCCTGGACCACGCCGCCGCCGAGGCGCTCGCGGAGCGGACGCTCGCGATGGTCGGGCTCGCGGACAAGGTCGACTCGTACCCGCACCAGCTCTCGGGCGGTCAACAGCAACGGGTCGCGATCGCCCGGGCGCTGGCCATGGAGCCCGAGGTGATGCTCTTCGACGAACCGACGTCCGCCCTCGACGCCGAGACCGTGCACGAGGTGCTCGCCACGATCAGGACGTTGTCCGAGGCGGGCATGACGATGGTGGTGGTCAGCCACGAGCTCGGGTTCGTGCGAGAGGTCGCCGGTCGGGTGCTCTTCATGGACGGCGGCCTCGTCGTCGAAGAGGCAGAACCTGCAGCGTTCTTCGACAACCCGATCCACGAGCGGGCCAAGGCCTTCACCTCGAAGATGCTCTGATGGGCGAGAAGTACACCCATGCCCGACCCCGCGACGGCGCCTTCTCCTCGAGGGTCGCGGACGCCGCCCACGTCGCGTCCTGGTCGACGTCCCGAGTGCTGCCGGCCGCCGGGAGCCTCGTGCGACTCGACGCCGGTGACCTGCTGTCGGTGTCGCTGGACGACGGTGCCCAGATCGTGCACCTCGACGCGTGGTCGACGACGGAGCCGACCGATCGCCTCTGGCCGCACGAGACCTCGGGCATCGAGGGCTGCTTCCTCGGACTCGGCCACCGTCTGTGGACCACGATGCCGGTGTTCCGTCCGCTGCTGTCCGTCGTCGTCGACACGCTGGGCGAGCCCGCCTGCGTCCGCGGCGAGGGACGTCATCACCTGGTCCTGTCCGGTTGGGACGTCCCGGCGATCTGGCGGCTCGAGGGCGGATCGCCCGACGTGCCGACCGCGTGGGAGCACTTCAGGCGTCTGAGCGTCCTCGACGGCGTCGACCCCGGCCTGCACCGCGATGCGATCTCACTGTTCCAGCGAACACGCATCGAGCCGGCGACCGGACGACTGCAGCGCCTGCCGTCGTTGGCCGACACGGGCGACCGGGTGGTGCTCTTCGCCGAGGCCGACGTGTCGGTCGCCCTCGTGCCCAGCGCCTGGCGCGACGGCGGCAGGTTCGCCTCGGACTGCGACGGGACCGTCGCATCGGTCTCGTGGCAGGTCGCCCCCTCGCACTGCACGCCGCTCGGGTGGCCGGCCGGCGGCGTGCCGTACCCCGACATCACGCCCTACCTGACGGGCGAACGGCACCTGACGGGCGAGCGGTCCGTGAAGGGAGCACCCTGATGGATCTCGACGCGCTGCGCGGCCGTGCGGCCGGGCGCGACCCCGTGCACGCCGATCGCATCCCCGCCGGGACCGGCTACGGGTGTCGAGTGCCCGCCGGGCACCTGCTCACGCTGTCGATGGTCGGCGCCGCCCAGATCATCGATCTCGACCTGTTCGTCGAAGCGGACCACACCGAGCACTTCCACGCGCCGACCCAGCTGCATCGCGAAGGGGGGCGGCTCCCCGTCGGGGTCCCGCTGTGGGGGTCGCCGCCCCGGACGCGGCGCCTCGGCACCGTCGTCACCGACACGCTGGTGCCGACCCCGTCGTCGACGGGGATGCGCGACCACAAGTGCTACGGCGCGCACTGCAACCCGCACCACTGGGCGCTGTTCGGCGCGTCGATGCCGTCGACCTGTTACGACAACCTCTGGCAGGGCTGCGAGATGGCCGGGGTGGATCGGCGACTCATCCACGACAACCTCAACCTCTTCATGCGGGCGGCGCTGGACCCGGTGACCGGAGCGCACCTCAACTCCCTCAGCGACGCCACCGACGGCGACCGCTTCGAGCTGCTCGCCGAGGTCGACCTGATCGCGGTCCTCTCGTTGTGCCCCTATGGCGACGGTTCGGTCGAGCCGCTCGACTGGCACCTCGGCGCGGTGCCCACCGCACCGGTCGACCTCTCGGTCACGGACGTCCGCCCGTGAAGCTGTACCGCGCGCTCGCCGTCGAGCTACGGGTCGCGGGCACCGAGGTGGTGTTCGCGCTGATGGGCGACGGCAACCTGGACCTGCTCGCCGCGTGCGACGACGCCGGCATCCGTGTGGTGAGGGGGCGTCACGAGAACCAGGTCGTCGCAATGGCCGACGGCTACGGCCGCCACACGGGTCGACCCGGCGTGGCCTCGGTGACCCACGGGCCGGGCCTCACGAACGCGATCACCGCGCTCGCGTGCGCGTCGGCGAACCGCAGCCATCTCGTCGTCCTGGTGGGTGACACCTCGACCGACGACCCGGGGCACGTGCAGAACCTCGACCAGGAGCGACTCGTGGTCGCGACCGGTGTGTGGTCGGACCGCCCCCTCGACCCTCGGGCCGCGCTGGCAGCGGTTCGTTCGGCGCTCACCGGGGCCGGCCCGACGACCGTCCACCTGCCCGTCGACGTGCAGCACCGGACGGCGGAGCCGTTGGCGATCGGCCACCGCCCCGTCCCCCCGAACCGATCGCCGCGCCGGGTGCGGCCGGACCCCTGTGTCGAGGACGCCGTCACGTTGCTGCAGGGAGCGCAGCGACCGTTCGTCCTGGCCGGCCGCGGGAGCATCGACGGCGACGGCCCGGCGGCCATCGCCCGCCTGGCTGACGTGCTCGGCGCGCCGATCGGCACGACGCTCCTGGCCAAGGGGCTGCTGCCCGACCACCCCCGACAGCTGGGAGTGGTCGGCGGCATCGGGCACGACGACGCGCACCGCCGCCTCGCCCGAGCCGATGTCGTCGTCGCCGCAGGAGCGTCGCTCAACCGCTTCACCACAGACGGCGGCCGCCTGATCGGACCCGATACGGCGATCGTGCAGATCGACCTCGACCGGTCGCGACTCGGACGGAACGTCCCGATCGCCGTCGGCCTGCTCGGCGACGTCGCCCCGACCGCCGACGCGCTCAGCGAGCGGCTCACGCCCCGGGACGCGGAGCAGTGCGAGCTGCGCCGCAGCCCCGGAGCGGTCCTCGGCGCGCTGCGATCGGTGCTGCCGCCCGACCCGGTGGTGGTGATCGACGGTGGTCACTTCAACGTGGCGGCTGCGACGGACCTCGACGTCCGACGACCCCCGCGACTTCCTGTGGGCGGCCGATCTGGGCACCGTCGGCCAGGGGCTCGGCATGGCGATCGGCGCAGCGGTCGGCAGCGACCGTCGCGTCACCGTGGTCTGCGGCGACGGGGGTTTCCTCATGTGCAGCTCCGAGCTCGACACCGCCGTGCGCGAACAGCTCGACCTGCTGGTCGTGGTGCTCGACGACGGCGCCTACGGCCAAGAGGTCCACATCCTCGACGGCAAGGGCCACCCGAGCGACCTGGCCCGCTTCGACACGCCGGACCTGGCCGCGATGGCCCGGGCCGTCGGCGCTCGGGGCGTGGGCATCGACCCCGCACGACCCGACACCTTCCTGGCGCTGCGCGGCGCGTGCTGGCCCAACCCGGCCCCGTGGTCGCCCACGCCCGCATCGACCCCTTCCCACCCAACCGCACCATCGCCCCGTACCTGGCAGCCCTGGCCTCGGCCGGCCGGTGCGCCTGACGTCCCGAAAGGCAACCCATGTCCTCCCTGCTGATCCGCAACGCCCACGTCGTGCAGTCGACCTCGGAGCTCGACTGCGACGTCGTGTGTCGCGACGGTGTCATCGCCTCGCTCGAACGACCCATGTCCGTCGCCCCCGACGGGTTCGACGAGGTCGTCGACGCGTCGGGGCTGCTGACATTCCCGGGGTTCATCGACCCGCACATCCACTCCCGCCAACCCGGCGGCGAGCACAAGGAGGACTTCGCCCACTCGACACGCGCCGCGGCCGCCGGGGGCATCACCACGGTGTTGGAGATGCCGAACGGTCAGCCGCCGGTCGACGGACCGATGGTCCTCCGGGACCGGATCGACACTTTCGAGCCGATCGCCCACGTCGACTTCGGGCTGTGGGGCATCGCCTACGGCACCGAGACCGCGGCCGACATCGCGGCCCTGGTCGACGCCGGTGCGGTCGCGATCAAGCTGTTCTGGGGGTACGCCCTCGACCGTCCCACGGGCCGGCTCATCTACAACTGGTCCGACGCCGCGGGTGGCGACGTCATCGCTCCGCCCGACAGCGGCGGTGTGTTCCGACTCATGCAGGCGGTGCACGCGGCTGGTTCCGTGCTGGCCGTCCACTGCGAGGACCGCCCCCTGCTCGACGCGCTGCAGCACGAGTCGACCGGCCTCGGCGAATACGCCGACCTGCTTGCGCGACGCCCGGACTTCACCGAGTCGACTTCGGTGGCGATCGGCATCGAACTGTCCCGAGCGACGGGCTGCCCGTTCCACGTCGTGCACCTCAGCTCCGCCCGAGCGGTCGAGCTGATCCGACAGGCGCAGGCCGAGGGAGTGCCGGTCACCACTGAGACCTGTCCGCACTTCCTGACCCTGACCGACGAGTCCTACGAGACCGTCGGGCCGAGGATGAAGGTCTACCCGCCGGTGCGGTACCGCTCCGACCAGGATGCGCTGTGGGACGGGCTGCGGGCCCGCAGCGTCGGCTTCGTCTGCTCCGATCACGCCCCGCACACCGTCGAGGAGAAGCAGCTGCCGCTCGACCGCCAGCCCGCCGGAGCGGTCGGGGTCGAGACGACGGTGCCGCTGCTCGTCGACGCGATGGCCGCGGGTCGCCTCACCCCGGGACAGCTCGCCTCGGTGCTCAGCGAGGAGGCCGCGAAGCGATTCGGCCTGTGGCCCCGCAAGGGCCTGATCTGGCCCGGCGCCGATGCGGACCTGACGCTGGTCGACCCGACGCGCACGTGGCGGATCGACGACGCCGAGCTGCACTCCAAGGAGGTCGCCAGTCCCTGGCACGGCAGCACCGGCACCGGGCGCGCCACGGTGGCGATCGTGCGCGGCAACGTCGTCATGCGCGACGGAGCGGCGGTCGGTGAGCCGACCGGGCGCTGGGTCCGGCCCGTCGCGAAGGTCGCGTCGTGAGCGCACTGGTCGAGCTCGTCGGCGAGACGATGTTGCGGATCGACCCCCGCCTCAGCGCCGAGGAGCTGGCCGCCGACGTGCACCGCGCGGCCGGGGTGCCCCGTCGGATCGACGACACCGTCGTGGTCTACCTCGAGAAGGACCTGCTGCTCACGCGCCCGGCGGTGCTGCGACGGGTCGCCCGCTACGTGGCGGAGCTCGTGCCCCCGGGCGTCGACCGCCTGGGGTCGACGGTCGGGCTGTCGTTGCTGCTCGGCACCGCGGTCAGCCTCGAGATCGGGCTGCCGTTGGTGGTGGTCGACGGCGACGCGGTGCAGGGGACCTGGTACCCGGGCGAGGTCGTGACCCCGATCGAGGACATCGTCCTGAGCGGAGCGAGCGCCGAGACGACCGTTCGATCGCTCCGTGGCGCCGGTCTCTTGGTCCGTGACGTCGTCGTCGCGGTGGATCGGGCAGAAGGAGCCGCCACACGACTCGCAGCCAACGACGTCGCCCTGCGGGCGGTCTTCGCGCTGCCGATGAGCGCATGACCGTGCACGACACCGTCCAGCTCGTCGCCGGCTTCATCGACGACATCGCCGAGATCGGCCGGCACCCTCTCGGCGGGTGGCACCGTCCGGGGTTCAGTCGGCTCGAGCGCGACGCCCACGAGGTGTTCGCACGGTGGGGCGGCGAGCTCGGCCTGACCGTGCGCACCGACCCGTCGGGCAACACCTTCGCCACTCGCCCCGGGCGACTCGACCGGCCACCGATCCTGCTCGGATCGCACCTCGACACCGTGGGTCAGGGCGGGGCCTACGACGGCGTCGTCGGTGTCGCCGCCGGCCTCGCGGTGGCACACCTGTTGGCCGACGACGAGCTCGACGCTCCCGTCGCCGCGGTGGCGTTCGCGACCGAAGAGGGCGCCCGCTTCGGTGCGCCGTGCGTCGGCAGCCAGCTCATGACCGGCGAGATCGACCAGCACACCCTCGCCGCCATGGTCGACGTCGACGGCGTCTCGGCACTCGACGCCGCACACGACGTGGGGCTCGATCCCGGCGCCGAGGGGACCGTCTGGTCACCCGGCAGCGTCGGCGCCTTCATCGAGGTGCACATCGAGCAGGGTCGCGTGCTCGAAGACCGCTCGTTGCGGTGCGGCATCGTCGACACCGTCGCCGGCAGCACCCGGCTCCGCATCCGCTTCACCGGTCGTGCCGACCACTCCGGAGCGACGCCCATGCGCATGCGCCAGGACGCATTGGCCGCGGCGGCCGAGGTCGTGGGTGAGGTCGAGCGGCAGGCGGCTCGTCTCCGCACCGCCGTCGCGACCGTCGGTCAGCTCGACGTCTCCCCGAACTCGCTCACGACGGTGCCGGGCTCGGTCACCTTCACCATCGACGTGCGCGACGTGGACTCCGACCGACAGCGAGCGCTCACCCAGGACCTCATCGACACCGCGCAGCGCACCGGTGCGCGCCGGGACGTCGCGATGGAGGTGACGCTGCTGTCGGACCACTCGCCGGTGGTGCTGCACCAGACCGTGCAGCAGCTCCTCGCCGAGGCCGCGACCGACCTGCGGGCCGAGACCTGCGTGCTGCCCAGCGGCGCCGGCCACGACGCCCAGCACCTGAGTCGCCTCGGTCCGACCGGCATGCTCTTCATCCCCTGCCGCGACGGGCTGAGCCACAACCCTGCGGAGCACTGCGACCTGGACGACATCGTGCTGGCTGCACGCATCGCCGCCGACGCCGTTCGCCGGATCGACGCCGAGCCGGCGCCCGCCGCGCACTTCCGTCTCGAGCTGGCCGATGGCTGACGATCAGGGCTGGGGCTGCGGAGGCGTCCCCGGCTGACCGTCCATGCCGCTGTTCGGCCTCGCCTTCGACAGCAGGTCGGCCACGGTCGCGCCGAGCTCGCTCGCCTCCGCGACGGCCGGTGACTGCGGACCGCGCGTCCAGCCCTCCGCGACGGCGAGGAAGTCGCCCGAGGCCTCGAAGACCCGGCCGGTCACGTCCCGGCTCTCCTCGGAGTTGAGCCAGGTGACGATGGGCGCGATCCACTTGGGGGACAGCCGTTCCTTGTCCGCTTCCTGCTCGACGTCCCACCCGAGGTCCTCGGTCATGCGCGTGAGCGCGACGGGAGCGACGGCGTTGACCGTGACCCCGAAGCGCGCGGCCTCGACCGCGGCGATGACGGTCAGCGATGCGATGCCGGCCTTGGCCGCGCCGTAGTTGCCCTGGCCGACGTTGCCGTAGATGCCCGAGACCGACGTGGTGTTCACGATCCGCCCGCTGACCGACCGGCCCTGCTTCGAGGCGGTGCGCCAGTGGTCGAGCGCCCACTTCATCGGTCCGAAGGTGCCCTTGAGGTGGACGCGGATGACCGCATCCCACTCCTCCTCGGTCATGTTCACGAGCATGCGGTCGCGCAGGATCCCTGCGTTGTTGACCAGACCGTGGAGGTCACCGAACGTCGTCACCGCGAGCTCGACGAGGTCGTGCGCCTGGTCGAAGTCCGAGACGTCGTGACCGGAGGCGATGGCCCGGCCGCCGAGGGCCTCGATCTCGGCGACGACGCCTGCCGCCGGGCTCTCGGAGCCGTCGACGCCGCGGACATCTGCGCCCAGGTCGTTGACGACGACGTTCGCGCCGTGTCGGGCCAGGCTCAAGGCGTGCTCCCGGCCGATGCCGCGGCCGGCTCCCGTGACGATCACGGTGCGTCCTTCGCAGATCTGGTCCATCGTGGTTGCTCCTTGGTTGAGGTGGTTCGTACGACTGGTCGGGTTCACGCCTTGGGAAGCCCGAGCCCCTGTTCCGCGACGATCGACCTGAGGATCTCTGAGGTCCCGCCCTCGATGCTGTTCGCTCGGCCCCGGAGGAAGCTGGATACCTCGTCCGCCGTCCAGCCGGATCCGCCGACGTCGTACCGCGCGAGCTGTCCGGCAGGCCCGAGGGCATCGACCGCGACCTCGGAGACGGACCGGTAGAGCGACGTCTGCGCGAGCTTGAGCAGCGGCCCGAAGTGGTTGACCCGGAGGAGGTCGTTGGCCACGAGTCGGCGTTCGAGGAGCGTGTTGGTGAGGTGGGTGACCACGAGGCGCCGCCACGTGTCGGCGTGCAGCTCGCGCTCGGGGCGGGAGCGGGCCAGGAGGGCCACCGGGTCGAGCACGTCCTCGACGAGGCCGCTGTGGACCGAACGGCGTTCGCGGTTCAGCACCTCCATCGCCACGTACCAACCGCGGGCCTCGTCGCCCACCCTGGCGCTCTCGGGGAGCTCGACGTCCTCGAGGAACACCTCGTAGAACCGGGATTCGCCGTTCATCTGGCGCAGCGGGCGGAGCTGCACGCCGGGTGCGTCCATCGGGAAGACGAACATGGTGAGGCCGCGATGGCGGTCCGAGGCCGCTCCGGTGCGGGCGAGGAGCAGGCCGTGGGTGGCCCGGCTGGCGTTCGAGGTCCAGACCTTCTGGCCGTTGACCCGCCAGCCCGACTCGGTGCGGGTGGCACGGGTCGACAAGCTCGCCAGGTCCGATCCGGCGTCCGGCTCGCTGAAGAGCTGGCACCAACGATGTTCGCCGCTGAAGGCCGGCTCGAGCAGCTCCAGCTGGGCGTCGCTGCCGAAGAGGGCGATGGCCGGGCCGACCATCGCGACGCCGACCGCGGCATCGGCCGGTGGGTCCGGAACACCCGCCGCGGACGCGGCGCGCTCGGCCGCGGCCTGGTGGTCGGGGTCGAGGGCGAGACCCCCTCGTCCGATCGGCAGGTCGACCCAGGCCAAGCCGGCTCGCAGCCGTGCCAACAAGGGATCCACGCCGGAGTCGATCAACGACAGGAGTTGCACCGCGGCGGCGGTCACCTCGGGTGGCGCCGGTCGTTCGGCGTCCTCACCCCGCAGCGTCGCGGTGATCGCGACAAGTGCTTGCTCTCCGGAAACTGTCATGTTAGAACCATAACCTGACATCAGGTAACGGTTCAATGTTACTGTCGGACAGAACATCGCAAGCGTGGCTCGGGGGGACCCGGAGTCACCAGAAGAGGGGACAACCGATCGTGAAGACGAAGGCGAAGATGCTGACCAAGTTCGTCGCTGTGGGGATGTGCAGCACGTTGCTGCTCGCATGTGGCGAGAAGTCCGACGGCGAGAGCGCCGGCGCGTCCAGCGAGGGCACCTGCGAGAGCGGCGACCCGGTGAAGGTCGGCGGCGTCTTCAACCTCTCGGGCGAGACGGCGGACTCGGGAGAGTTCGGCAAGGTGGGCCTCGAGCTCGCGGCGGAAAAGCTGAACGAGGACGGCGGCATCCTCGGTCGCTGCATCGAGCTGATCATCAAGGACGATGCCAACGACCCGACGAAGGGTGCTCAGGCGGGTTCGCAGCTCGTCGAGCAGGAAGAGGTCTCGCTCATCGTCGGCCCGATCGTGAGCCCGTCGGCCGGCCCGGTCCTCGAGATCGCCACCGAGGCCAAGGTCCCCGTCGCGTTCAACTCGCTCTCACCGGTCGACTACGAGAAGTTCCCGTACGCCTTCCGGAACGTGCTCACCACCGAGCAGATCGCCGAGAGCTTCGCGGTGTACTCATCGGGTGCCGACCTGAAGAAGGTCGGGATCCTCGCCGTCAACAACGTCTTCGGCACCACGCAGGTCGACGCCCTCGAGGCGGTTGCCGACGCCGAGGGCATCGACATCGTCGGCACGGAGTTCTTCAACGGCGGTGACGCCGATCTCGGCCCGGCGATGCGCAAGCTGGCCAACGCCGACCCGGATGTCGTCGTGGTCGTGGCGTTCGGCGGCGACGCCGTCGCTGCCCTCAAGGCCCGCCAGACCGTGGGCCTCAAGGACACCCCCGTCCTCGGATTCTCGGCCATCTCACTCCCGTTCATCGCGGAGTCCGTCGGCGAAGAGGCCATGGAGGGCGTCTACGTCACCATGCAGTTCCGCCGGATGATGCGTGAGGCCGGCGCCGAGGACATCACCGACGAGAACGCGATCGCCTTCCGCGACCGCTTCGCCGCAGCACGCGACGAGGACGAGCTGACCGCCAGCCCCACCCAGACGTCGTCCGCCTACGACGCCATGATGCTCCTCGCCTCGGCCGCCAACGGCGCAGAGTCGCTCGATGCCGACGACATCCAGAAGTACCTCTACGAGAACGGCTACGACGGGGTGCAGGGCAAGTACAGCTTCGAGCCGGGTGACCACGATGGTGTCGACCTCGCCGACAACGTCCTCGTGCTCGCCAACTCGCTGAAGAACGGATCGATGGAGATCGCTCCCGGCCAGTGACCGTCCGACGGGCCGGCTCACCTCGGTGAGCCGGCCCGGTCCGCTTCTCGTCTGGAGGAAATCACCATGAGTCTGTGGCCTGCCATCGTCTCTGGCCTCGCCGTCGGTGCCGTCTACGCCTTGATCGCTCTCGGCTACAACGTCGTGTTCAGCGCGACAGGGATCCTGAACTTCGCCCAGGGCGAGTTCTTCATGATCGGCACGATGCTCGGGGCCTACCTGTTCGTCACCGTCGGGCTGAACCCGATCCTCGCCGTGCTCCTCGTGACGGCGTTCGCCGCCATCCTGGGGGTCATCGAGGAACGCGTCGCCGTTCGCCCAGCGATGGGCGACGGCCGAGGTCCGAAGTCGCTCAACTGGGTGCTGCCCACGCTCGGGTTCGCCATCCTGATCCGCTCGGTCATCGCACTGACCTTCGGCCCGGAGCTCCAGCGCTTCCCACCGATCGTCCCCGATCACGTGTGGGAGTTCGGCGGTGCCTACCTCAGCAGCACGCAGCTCAGCCTGTTGGTGCTCGCCGTCGGCTCCGGGTTCGGACTCCACCTGCTCTACTCCAAGACCGATCTCGGCCGCTCGCTCTCGGCGATCTCGCAGGATGCGGATGCCGCTCGCCTCCGAGGACTGCCGATCGCCCGGTTGACGGCGATCGCCTTCGCCCTCGGCTCGGGCCTCGCAGCGACGGCCGGCTTCTTCGCCGCACCGTTCGTGACGGCGAGCCCCTTCATCGGCCTGGTGTTCGGGCTGAAGGGCTTCGTCGCCGCCGCCATCGGAGGCATCCCAGACATCCGGGGTGCCGTCCTCGGCGGCTTGGCCCTCGGGGTCGTCGAGTCCGTCGGCGCCGACATCTTCGGTGGCGGTTACCGCGACACCGTGGTGTTCGCCGCACTCATCCTCGTCCTGCTCGTGAAGCCGGACGGGATCCTCGGTCGAGGGACGGTGCGAGCCGTATGACCGAGCGCTACTCCTCCCAGCCCATCGGCAAGGGTGCCATCGCAGGCCTCGTCGCCATCGGCCTGCTGCTGGCCAGCGGCCCGGAGCGCTTCGCGCAGGTGATCGGGTTCTTCACCTCGCTGCTCACCTTCCCGTTCACCCAGGAACTGGTGACCGAGGCGAACCGCTACGAGGTCCGCAACGCCGAGATCCTGTTCGTCTACATCATCGTCGTCGTCGGCCTGAACCTCTTCTTCCAGATCGGCTACAAGTCGATCGGACAGAGCGCTCCGATGCTCCTCGGTGCCTACACCTTCGCGATCGCCACCGGCACCCACGAGCTCCCGTTCGTCGCCGGCGTCGTGATCGCGGTGGTGCTCTCGGCGCTCGTCTCGCTCCTCCTGGCGCTCCCGGTGCTGCGGCTCGGGGTCTTCACCATGACCATGGTCACGATCGGCTACGCCTTCGTGGCCGAGGACCTGGTGTACGAGTGGCGAGGGCTCACGGGCGGGGGCAACGGCCTCTCGTCCATCGCCCGCCCCTCGGCGTTCGACTCGGTGGAGTCCTACTACTGGGTGCTCGCAGCGTGCGCCGTGCTGGCCGTGCTGATCGCTCGGAACTGGCTGCGGAGCGAGCTCGGTCGTGCAGGCAAGGCGGTGGCGGACAACCCCGTCGCCGCCCAGTCGCTCGGCGTCAACCTGAAGGCGGTCAAGCTCCGCTCGTTCGCCACGGCCGGTGCGTTCGCCGGCTTCGCCGGTGCGCTGTTCGCGCCGCTCTACGGCTTCATCGCTCCCGACGGCTTCACCGTCGACCAGTCCATCCTCTTCGTGTTGATGGTGCTGCTCGGTGGCTCGGGCACGGTGTGGGGGCCGATCCTCGGAGCCGTGATCCTCTTCCGGGTCCCCCTCGCGGTCGAGGAGATCACCGATCAGCCCGGCGAGTGGAGCCTGGCGGTGTACGGGTTCGTCCTCGTGGTGTCGGTGAGCCTCCTGCCGAACGGTCTGATGTCGGCGATCGGTCGCCTCCGCCGCAACCGCGGGAGCGAGATGGCCGATGTGACCGCGGCCTCGGTCGACGGGCTCGTCGACCGACAGACCGACACCGAGCGACTCGACATCGATGACTGCCGCTTCGCCATCGGCGGCCTCCAGATCCTCGACGGCGTCGGCCTGACCGCCGAACCGGGCAAGGTCACGGCCATCATCGGGCCGAACGGCTCCGGCAAGACCACGTTGCTCAACGTGTCATCGGGCTTCCTGAACCAGCAGTCGGGTCGCCTCGAGCTGGGCGGGGCGGACATCTCCGACTACGGCCCGGAGCGTCGGGCCCGGTCCGGACTGGCCCGAACCTTCCAGACGCCCCTGCTGTTCGAGCAGATGTGCTGCCTGGACAACGTGCTGGTCGGTCTCGACCAGGCCGAGCGGCGGACGACGGTGCCCGCCATCTTCCGCACGCCTGGTTGGCGGCGCCGGGAGAAGGCCAAGATCGAGCGGGCCTCCGAGATCCTCTCCGCTCTCGGGCTGGCGTCACGGCTCTCCGCCGCCGCCGGTGACCTCACCCCCGGAGAGCGACGGCTCCTCGAGATCGGACGCGTCGTCGCCATGCGCCCGGCGCTGATCCTCATGGACGAACCCGCCGCCGGTCTGACCGACAGCGAGATCGTCGTCCTCGAGAAGCTCATCGAGGAGCTCACCGCCAACGGCGTCGGCGTCGTGCTCGTCGAGCACCACGTCGAGATGGTGATGCGGCTCGCCCACCACGTGATCGCACTCGACTTCGGTCAGGTCATCGCACAGGGATCGGCGGAGGCCGTTCGCCACCACCCAGAGGTGGTGCGCGCCTACTTCGGCGAGTCGCCGGACGTCTCGCCCACCGACACCGCCTCCGTGATCGACACCGGACTCACCAGGGGGACCGCCGACGATGACCACTGACATCAAGCTCGCCGTCCGCGACATCCGAGCCGGCTACGGCGGCGCCGACGTCCTCCACGGGGTGTCGCTCGAGGTGCGGGCCGGCACCATCCACACGCTCATCGGCGTGAACGGTGCCGGGAAGACCACGCTGCTGCGCTGCATCTCCGGGGTCGAACCCCTGCGGTCCGGCACGATCGAGCTGAACGGTGCCGACGTCACGTCGCAGTCCCCGGCCGGTCGGGTGCGTGCCGGGTTGGGCCACGTGCCGGAGAACCGGCGGGTGTTCCCCAAGCTCAACATCGAGGAGAACATCCGACTCGGAGCGGTGGGCAGCAAGGTCCCGCGCGACGACTACCACGCTCGCTACGACGAGATCATCAGCCACTTCCCGGTGCTGCACGAGCGGCGGTCCCAGCTCGCCGGCAGCCTCTCTGGTGGCGAGCAGCAGATGCTCGCCATCGCGATGGCGCTCGTCACCGACCCTGGTGTGCTCATGCTCGACGAGCCCTCGCTCGGTCTGGCCCCGATCATCGTGGATCGGGTCTTCGCCGAGATCGAGCGACTCCGAGAGGTGGGCACGACGATCCTGCTCGTCGAGCAGTTCGCTCGCCGGGCGCTGTCCATCGCCGACGACGCCACGGTGCTGCAGCTCGGCAAGGTCACCATGTCGGGCAGCGCGGCCGACGTGGAAGAGGCCGACGCGCTCGGCACGGCGTTCCTCGGAGGCTGAGATGGTCCGCTCGCTCGTCGAACGGGTCTTCGACCCCACCCATGACCGGACGCGTGCTCGCCTTCGTCGGCGTCGACGGCAGCCGCTCCACCCACGGTGAGCTCGAGTCCATCGTCGCCTCGCGCGCCGAGCAGCTGCAGGGCCTCGGGGTCGGGGCGGGCGTCCCGGTCGCCCTCTTCGCCCAGGACGGTCTCGACCTTCCGCTCAGCTACCTCGCGGTGATCGCTGCCGGGGGCGTCGCCGTCCCGGTGAACAACCAGTTCGGTCCCGCCGATGTCGAGTCGGTCGCCGGGATCCTGGGCGAGGCGATCTGGCTCAGCGACAGCGGCCGAGCGCCGCTGCTGGACTCCGCCCTGGCGGCGGTCCACCAGGACCACCACGTGTACGACATCGACACGTTCGAGCTCCTCGCAGGAACGCCCGTCGAACCGGGCCTCCGGCGCACGTTGCCGGTGCCGCAGGACCCCGCCGATCCGGTCGACGTCCTGGCGTTCACCAGCGGGACCACCGGGAGCCCGAAGGGCGCGTGCCTGAGTCGGAGTGCGCTCGATGCGGCGCTCACCAGCTCGGCGCGCAGCTATCGATTCAGCTCGGACACCGTGCTGCTCTACACCGCAGCGATGGCGTTCGTCCCGACGGTGCTCACGCAGCTGCTCGGAGCCCTCGCCGTCGGCGGACAGGTCCACCTCCTCCGGTCCCGCGACTGCTCGGCGTGGCTCGAGCAGGCCGAACAGGTCGGCGCAACCTTCACCTACGTCCCGACGCCGGAGCTCGCTGACTTCGCCCGGGTCGCGGACCAGCGCGGCGGGGTGCCGTCGCTCCGCACGATCTTCCACGCCGGCAGCGCGGTGCCTCCCGAGGTGATGGAGACGGCGCTCGGCGTGTTCGGCGACCGCATGCTCGAGGCCTGGGGCATGACCGAGACGTGCGGCGCTCCCATCACCGCCACCGTCGAGGGCGACCCCGACGAGCTGGGTCCGGAGCGCTTCGCGCTCACGGTCGGGCGAGCGGTCCCAGAGGCCCGGGTGCGCCTCGATGTCGACGAGGACCAGGGCGAGCTCCTGGTCGGCGCCCCGTTCCTGTGTCTCGGCTACCTCGGGTTCGATGGGTTCGAGCCCATCGACCGGGAGGCGTTCCCGACCGGCGACCTCGGTCGCATCGACGACGGCTTCGTCGCCATCACCGGGCGCCGCAAGGAGCTCATCATCACCGGCGGCATCAACGTGTCGCCCGTCGAGGTCGAGCTGTGCATCGCCTCGATGGACGGCGTCGCCGAAGCGGCGGTCTTCGGCGTCGAGGATCCGCGCTGGGGTGAGGCCGTGAACGTCGCGATCGTCCCGGCTCGACGACGGCCACATCGATCCCGAGGCCGTCGTCACGTTCGTCAAGTCCCGGCTCGCGCCGTACAAGGCCCCGAAGCACGTGCACGTCGTGTCGGAGCTGCCGCGTACGGCCAGCCAGAAGGTCATGCGCCACGTACTGCGTGAGCGCTTCAACAACCCCCATGAAGGAGCACCGAATGCTTGAGTACGGCGCAGTCGACGCCTGGATCAACCCCAACCTCGGCGAGGATCTGGCCGAGGACCGTGACGTCGACTACCTGTTCCCCCACCTGGCCGACCTGAAGCGACGGGGGACCACCACCGAGCAGCTCATCGACGAGATGGATGCAGCCGGCATCGAGAAGGCGGTCCTCTGCGCGGGCTACGGCGACGTCGACGACGTGCCCTGGGTGAACTCTGCCCTCGACGCCTACCCCGACCGCTTCGCGGGTTCGATCGTGATGCACCCGAAGACCGGCATGGACGGCGTCCGCCGCCTGCAGTCCCTCGTGGAGAACCACAACTATCGGATGGTGCGGTTCCTGGCGTTCGACACCCAGCTCCCGTACGACAACTACCAGTACTTCCCCTTCTACGCGAAGGCGATCGAGCTGGACATCCTCGTGGGCGTCAACGTCGGGATCCCCGGCCCGAAGGTGCCCGGCAAGTACCAGCACCCGCTGGTGCTCGACGAGATCTGCTACTACCTGCCCGAGCTCAAGGTGGTCATGTCCCACGGCGGCGATCCGTGGGCGGCGCTCTGCGTGAAGCTCATGCTCAAGTGGGAGAACCTCTACTACATGTCCTCGGCCTGGGCGCCGAAGCACATCCCGAAGGAGATCATCCACTTCCTCAACACCCGCGGCACCAACAAGGTGATGTGGGCGAGTGACTACCCGCTGCTGACGCTGGACCGCTGCGCCGAGCAGTTCGAGGCGCTCGAGCTCCGGTCCGAGGACCACCGCCGAGCCTTCGTCCGGGACAACGCCAACCGCCTGTTCTTCCCGAACTCGGCCAGCTGACCCGAGCGCGCCTGCGATGCCCGACACGGTCGAGTACCGGGCGGTGGAGGCGGTGCTGGGCACCGCCTCCGTCGGTCGTCGCCTCGGGGTCAAGGCGACGATCGACCCCGCCGCCCGATGCGTCCGGGCGCTCGTCGATCGGGGTTGGACGCCCACCCATGCGCTGGTCTGCGATCAGTTCGGGTGGGGAGTGACCGGCCTCTCCCACCCCCGCGGGGGTCCGGTCAACCCACTCGACCCCCACCGGCTTCCGGGGGGATCGAGCTCCGGGTGTGCCGTCGCCGTGTCCGCGGGACTCGTGGACACGGCGGTCGGCACCGACACCGGCGGGTCCATCCGCATCCCGGCCGCGTGGTGTGGCGTGGTCGGCTTCCGTCCCTCGACCGGCCGGGTGTCGACCGACGGGATCGTCCCGCTCTCGCCGACGTTCGACACGCCCGGCCTCATGACCAGGACGGTCGACGACCTGCTGCGGGCCGCGTCGGCCTGGGGCATCGACGCGTCGTCCGCCGGAGCGAACCGTTCGGCTGGGTGCGGTGCGCTCCACCACGCCGGTGAGCGCCGCGGTGCGCCTCGGGTACGACGTCGCGCTGGACGCGACTCCGTGGGCACGGCATGCGGTCGTCGACCTCGAGCTCGACACGCGCGGCTTGCGGCGGACCTTCAGCGCGATCCAGATGGCCGAATCGGTGCGCTCCCTCGCCGATGTCGATCCGGCCAGCTTCCTGCCGGCGGTCCGGGCGCAGCACGCCGCAGCGGTCACCGTGACCGCCGAGGACGAGGCAGCGGCGCGGATGCGACGTGCAGCGCTGCGCTGGCCCGCCGACATCGACGTGCTCGTCCTCCCCACGGTCGGTGCAGAGCCGCCGCGGCTCGACGCACCCGACACCGTCACCACCGAAGAGGGACCGATACCGGTGGCCCGCTCCGTGGTGGAACCCAACGTCCTCGCCCCGCTGCTCGGGGCACCCGCCGTCACCGTGCCCATGGCCGACGGCTCGAGCCTGGGCCTCCAGCTCGTCGCCCCAGCAGGCGCCGACGACCACCTGCTCGGCCTGCTCGAACCGCTCGCCGCGCTCCTCACCGACGTCCCGGAGATCCGATGACCCGACCTGATGCCACCGAGATCGCCCGCCGCGTCCGTGCGGGCGAGCAGGCGCCGCTCGACGCGGCGCGCGACGTGCTGGCGGCCATCGCCCTGACCGACGAGACCGCCCTGACCGGCTCCGCACAGACCGACGGCACCGCACAGATCGACGGCACCGCCGTGGCGGCCGTGGTCGATGTCGGCGACCTGCGGTGCGACGACCCGACGGGTGCTCTCGCCGGAGTCCCGATCCTCCTGAAGGAGCTCGGCACCCACGCTGCGGGACTTCCGAACCGCGAGGGGCTCCGCTTCCCCGGAGGAGACCCGGACCCGGTCCCGATCGACGCCGCGTTCGTCACCCGACTTCGATCGGCCGGCGCAGTGATCGTCGGCACCACGACCACCACGGAGATGGGGCTCACCGCTCGCCTCGACGGCCCACCCGGGACCGTGCCGATGCATCCCCAGCACCCGGGGCACACTCCCGGAGGGTCGAGCACGGGCGCGGCCGTCGCAGTCGCATCGGGTGTGGTGCCGATCGCCCACGGCACCGACGGTGGCGGCTCGATCAGGATCCCGGCAGCGTTCTGCGGGCTCGTCGGACTGAAGCCGTCGCGTGGACTGGTCTCCTTCGGGCCGGTGATCGGCGACACCCTCGCCTCACTCGCCGTGAACTTCGGCCTCAGCCGCTCGGTGCGAGACGCAGCGTTGCTGCTCGACGTGGTCGCCGGTGCCGAACCGGGTGATCCCTACGGTGGTCCTGTTCCTCCGGCATCGGGATATGTGTGGGCGACCGCCGAGCCGCGGCGTCCGCTGCGCATCTCCGTGTGCCTCGACGTGCCCGATGGGGCCCGAGCGGTGGACCCAGAGGTCGCCGACCGCGTGAACCAGATCGCCCACACCCTGGTCGACCTCGGCCACCACGTCGAGGAACGGCCCGGGTGGCTCTTCGGGAACCGTCGCACACGCGACGCGATGGCCGTCGTCTGGACGGCGATGGCCGCGGAGGGTGCGCGACGCGCCGCGCTCCCGCGGTGCCCAGCTCGGCGCCGCCGCTGCAGCGCTCGCAGCGGAGGGCGAACGCCACAGCGCGGGCGATCTGGCCACGGCGCTCGCCCAGCTGTCGACCGTGGCCCGGCGCATGGAGCGTGGCGCGTTGGCAGCGGCGGACCTGGTGCTCACGCCCGTCTGTCCCGTTCCGCCCCCGGTGGTCCGTGTCGAAGGCCCGACCACGCCGAGGAGATCCTGCACGAGACGCTCGACGAGCTCCTCGTCTTCACCTACGGCGCGCAACGCGACCGGTCAGCCCGCACTCTCGCTGCCCACCGGGGCCCTCCCGTCCGGCTTGCCCGGTGCGGTGCAGCTCCTGGGGCGCTGGGGGAGCGAGGCGACGCTGCTGTCGGTGGCGGCGGCGCTCGAGGCCGCCCCTCCGGTTCGTGGTTGACCCGGCCTCAGGAGGACGTGACGAGATCGCCCCGCACCAGCACCTCGATGCTCTGGGCGAGGGTCTCGTCGTCGCAGCTGTCGTACCAGTCGTGCAGGACGTGGACGTACATGGGCTGCTGGACGAGGGCCGAGAAGATCTCCGCGGCGACAGCGGGATCCAGCTCGGCGTCGACGATCTCGTGGTCGATACCCGCTCGGAAGATGTTCGTGAGCTGGTCGAGGAACCGTCCGAACATCTTGCGCCACGCCTTCGATTGCGACGGGTCCGACGGCAACGACTCTCGCCACGCTCGGTAGACCCCTGCGTTGCGTCGATACGCCTGGATCGACTCCACATAGGTGGGAGCCACGACCAAGCGGCCGTGCTCATCTGCGGGGAAGAGCGATGTGGCATACAGCTCGTCTTCCACGGCCGCCTGGAGGCTGCGGAAGACATCTTCCTTGTCGGTGAAGTACTGGTATGCGGTGCCCGCCCTCATATTGGTTCGGCTGGCGATGTTCTCCATGGAAATGCCCGACAAGCCGGATTCTGCGAACACCTCGTTCGCTGCGTGCTGGATTCGCTTGACGGTTGCCTTTCCGCGGGACGATGCCGGCTCGACGCGACCGGGGGCCGGGCTCCAGGCCAGGACCCGACGCGACGATCGGCGCACCGTCGAGGGGTGGGCGATTCCCGGCGTCGGCGCGGACTCGTTGTTGCCGCTGAACATGCCTCGGAGGAGCACGACGCGCAGCGTCGCCGCCGCCTCGGGGTGATCGAGCGAGAGCCAACCACACCGCTCTGCGAGCGAGAGGTAGCCGATCGCGTCGGTGATCAGCTGGGCCCAGATCGGCGAGGGCGCCTCGGGTGCGAAGCCTTCGAGCGCGGCCCTCCGGTCCTCGGGAATCCACTCGTTGGCGAGGGTGATGGCAGCGAACCGCTCGGCAGCGTGCTGTCGCACGGTCCGGAACGTCGCCCGGATGCTGTCGTCGCTGCTCATGGTCTCCTCGACGGCACGGAGCGTTCCCGGGAATCGCCGGTTGACCTCGAACCAGGCTTCGAAGAGTTGGTCGAGAGAGTCCTTTCCGGAGACGACCTGCTGCAACTCCTCGTCGTAATGAAGAACCAGGTCGCCGAGAAGTCCGATCTTTCCGGAGAAGTGTTGGTAGATCGCGCCCGTGGTCAAGCCACTGTCTCGCGCGATCTGGGCCAGCGCAGCGCCTTCGTAGCCCGCAGATTCGAATCGGGATTCTGCAGCTTGCAGGAGACGCCGACGCGTCGCCTGGCCGCGGCGCGAAGGCGACGAAGTCAGCAAATGCTGGTCGGCCGTCATCGCATCCCCCGAACGAAAAGGTGTCCCCAGTGATCTCGCACACAGTGATGATAGGAGAGTCGGTTCCACTCGGTGCGGCTGCAGGGCCGGTGATCGAGTCTGCGGCCCGTCTGATCGTGCCGTTCTGGCCGGCCGATCCTGAGCTCGGCCAGATCCACTGGCCGGACCGTGAGACCGAGGTGCTCATGCCCGGGCGGTGGAGCCCGCCGATCCGGTCCGGCGTGACCTACCGCCGGACCAGCTACCTCGACCAGGCTCGGTCGCTGCCGGGCAGCGTGGACGTCTTGGTGGTGGCGGCGGTCCGCGAGGAGATGCATGGGTACTGCCCTGGACCTCGGGGACCACCGGCGCGGTGGCGACCGCCGGCGTCGAACGCGTGGTGGTCCTCGAGGCGCGCGGGCGGACCGTCGTGCCCGGCGCGCCGCGGATCCGCGCCGCCGAGGTCGAGGTCGTGGGTCTCGCCCCGCCGCTCCGCGCGACCGCCGGAGCAGCGCACGCCTCGCGCCCGGTGCGACCCGAGGTGGAACGCATCGGCGCTGCGGTCGCCGCTCTGATCCCCCGCGGGGCCTGGGTCGAGCTCGGCATCGGGGCGTTGCCAGGCGCCCTGCTGCGTCACCTTCCGCCGGGCCGCGTTGCCGGCTTCGTCTGCGGCGTCGCCGATGAGCAGCTCCTCACGTCGGTGGCGGCGTGGCGAACCGCTGGACAAGCGGTCCCCGTGCACACCGCGATGGTCGTCGCCCCCGACCACCTGGTCGCCGCCGCAGTGGAAGCACACCAGCTACGCCTCGTGTCGCCCGAGGTCTCACACTGCGGTTCGCCGGAGCTCCCCTTCGTCGCGGTGAACGCTGCGTTGTCGGTCGACCTGACCGGCACGGTGAACACGGAACGAGTGGACGGTCGGGTCGTGTCGGGTCGGGGCGGCCATCCGGACTTCAGTCGTCGTGGCCATCTCAGCGACGGGGGACTGAGCATCGTGACGCTCCGGTCCCGCAACCGGTTCGGGCGGCTCGAACATCGTGGCGGTGCTGCCCGACGCAGAGCGCTCCACCGACGGCGAGCTCGTCGACGTGATCGTCACCGAGTTCGGCGTCGCCGACCTCCGTGGGCTCGACCGGGAGCAACGGGCTCGGGCGATCGTCGCCGTCGCCCACCCTGACGATCGCAGCGCCCTCACGACGGCCGACCCCGTGGCCGCCTGCTCACCGACCGCGGCGTCCTGACCCGGGCCGACCTCGGCCGCACGAGCGAGCGACGGTCCGGTCGAGCGACGGTCCGGTCGAGCGACGGTCCGGTCAGGCGTGCGGTCGGTAGAGCGCGGCGAGGGCGATGGCCGCCGACGTGGCGACGTTGACCGAGTCGGTGCCAGGGGTCATCGGAATGCGCACCCGGAGGTCGGCCGCTGCCATCGCGTCTTCGCTCAGTCCCGGCCCCTCCGCGCCGACGAGCACTCCGACCTTGTCGGGCAACTGCTCGAGGACCGAACCGAGCGGCGTCGCGTCCGCTGCGGGGGTGAGTGCGAGCACGGTCATGCCGTCGCGGCTCAGGTCGCCGAGGATCGACGGCCACGCGTCGGGTCCGACCCGGGCGAAGGGCACACGGAGCACGTGGCCGAGCGACACCCGGGTCGCCCTGCGGTAGAGCGGATCGGCGGTCGTCGGGTCGAGGAGCACCGCATCCACCCCGAAGGCCGATGCGTTCCGGAAGAGCGCGCCGAGGTTCTCGTAGTCGTTCACGCCTTCGAGGAGGAGCACCCGGCGGGCACCGTCCAGGACGGCGTCGGGGGTCAAGGCCGCAGGGCGTTCGGCGACCCCGACGACCCCCCGGTGGAAGTGGACGCCGGTCACCTGCTCGAGTGCCGACTCGGGGACGGCATAGACCGGCACGTCGGGCTCGACGATCGACTCGGCGCGTGCCGCATGCTTCGTCGCGACGAGGGCGGATCTCACGGGGTACGGCGACTCGGCGAGTGCCTCCAGCGACAGCCAGCCCTCGACGGTGAAGATGCCGGCGTTCCGCTCGACCCGTGCCCTGACGTTCGGCTCCCGGAGATGCCGGAAGTCCGACAGTCGGGCATCGTCGAGGTCGTCCACCATCACGAGGGGCATGCCCTGAGCCTCGCATCGCCGCCTGATCGCAGCGAACCCGGTGATCGCAGCGACGTTCGACACGTTCCGCCCATCCGGATACGTCTCAGTGGTCAAACTTGAGTTACATCCCTGAGATTCCAAGTTTCGCGCGTGAAACTTGTGGTGGCGGCCGTAGAATCCAAGTTCGATGAATCTCTCGCTGCATCGCCCAGAGGAACGGTTCGTCTGATCTTCGGATTCGATCAGCGCTTTGGCGAGGAGTTCGAAGTCGAGGCGTTCATTCCGGCTGACCTACCGACGGCGGTCGATCTCCCGGGCTCCGTGTGGCTCGTGGTCAGTGAGGCAATGGCCGAGCTCGGCCGTTTGGATGCCGCCGCTGCGCTCGTGCCGAATCCACAGCTATTGACAAGGATCGCGACTCGTCGGGAAGCCGTGGGCACCTCAGCGCTCGAGGGTACGTATGCAGATCTCACGGAGGTCTTCGCCGCTGACGTGCTGCCGCTGGATGATCAGGAGGAGGCGGTCGCACCGAACGTGCGAGAGGTGATGAACTACACCCGCGCGGCCGACAGCGCTTACGCGTGGATCCAGGACCGTCCGATCACGTCGGCGATATCTCGGCGTTGCAGTCTACGATCGTCCGCGGCACAGACGCGGACGGTGCGGATGCGGGAGCGGTGCGCACGACACCGGTGTTCATCGGAGCGAAGCACCGGAGGGTCACCGAGGCTCGGTTCGTGCCGCCCCCTCCGGGGGATGAACTCATCGCCCAGTACCAGCGATGGATCGACTGGCTCGCCGCGCCAGAGCCGGCAGAAGGCCTCCAGCTCCTCGTGCGCGTGGCGCTGGCCCACTATCAGTTCGAGACGCTGCATCCCTACACGGACGGCAACGGCCGCCTCGGCCGACTGGTCGCAGCGCTGCAGCTGATGAAGGCGGGGGCTCTACGTGCCCCAGTCCTGTCTGTCTCGCCGTGGTTGAAAGACCATTCCGACGAGTACCGCGATCACCTTCTCGCGGTGAGCCGAACTGGCGACTGGGCGCCATGGGTGGAGTTCTTCGCTCGAGCCGTGAGCACGGAAGCGCGGGCCGGCCATGATCGGATCATGAGACTCCTGGCCCTTCGCGGCGAGATCGGCGACACAGTCCGCTCGGCGCTCCCGCGAGCGCGCCTGGCTGTCGAGATCGCTGACGATCTCATCGCCTATCCGATTCTGACCGTTGCGGCCGCGCAGGCTCGGTACGGCCGATCGAACCAGGCCAACCGGAACGCCATCGGCTCCCTGCTCGACCTGGGCCTACTCGAGCCCTACGGAGATGCCGCCTATGACCGCATGTACTGGAACAGGCGGGTCTTCCAGGTGATCGACAGCTGACTCGGGTCGACACGCTGCGAGAGCCCGGGACGCCGACTGATGTGCAAGATCCCTGATCCGGTCGAGCCGGTGTTCTGCCCCGGGAACGACGAAACCCCCGCCGTGGCAGGGGTTTCAGCGTGGAGCGGGTGACGAGAATCGAACTCGCGTATTCAGCTTGGGAAGCTGATGTTCTACCATTGAACTACACCCGCGCACGGCGCCGACTGTAGCCGCGACGGGTGAGCCGCCGGTACTCGTTCGGCCGACCGAACGCTTCGGGCGTGCCGGAGCGGCGGTGTCGAACCACTAGGTTCCGGGTCGTGATTCTCTCCGACCGGACCATCCGCGCCGAGATCGAGGCCGGTCGCATCGGCATCGAGCCCTACGACCCGTCGATGATCCAGCCGAGCTCGATCGACGTCCGTCTCGACCATCGGTTCCTGGTGTTCCGGAGCCACACCCGCGCGGTCATCGACGTGAAGCAGGACCTCACCGACCTGACCGAGCTGGTCGAGGTCGACCCCGACGGCGACGGTGCGTTCATCCTGCACCCCGGCGAGTTCGTGCTCGGTTCGACCGCCGAGCGCGTGACCCTGCCCGACGACCTGGTCGGCCGCATCGAGGGCAAGAGCTCACTCGGCCGCCTCGGCCTGCTGATCCACACCACCGCCGGCTTCGTCGACGCGGGCTTCTCGGGCTTCCTCACCCTCGAGTTCTCGAACGTCGCGACCCTGCCGATCACGCTCTACCCCGGCATGAAGATCGGCCAGATCTCGTTCCTCCGCATGGACGGACCCGCCGAGGTCCCCTACGGCAGCGGCGAGCTCGGCTCGAAGTACCGCGGCCAGGTCGGTCCGACCGCCAGCCAGTACTGGAAGAACTTCGAGGTCTGAGTCACCGGTTCGTGCGCTGACGCCCGGTGGGACCGGAGAACTTCGAGGTCTGAGTCACCGGTTCGTGCGCTGACGCCCGGTGGGACCGGAGAACTTCGAGGTCCGAGTCACCGGTTCGTCTGGGTCACCGGTTCGGTCGACGACCGAACGCCAGCCACGCCGCGAGGGACGACAGCAGCCCACCGGCGACGAAGATCGCGCCCATGATCCGCGCCGCGCCCGGTGAGCGCGGCCCTCGCCCGACGGTGACGACCACTGCGTCGGGAGCGACGAGCGCGACCACACCGAACGCGGCCATGCCGAGGCCGTAGAAGGCGACCGCCAGCAGCAACGACCAGCGCGGCGGATCGTCCATGAGCAGCGCGAGCCCGAGGAACAGGAACAGCGCGGCGAACGCGGCGATGATCGGCCACTCCCACCAGCCCTCGGAGTGGCCGAGTACCGCCCGGACGATCATGGCGGCCGAGAGGCACACGGTGACTCCGACGAAGGTCCAACCGACCACGCGGTCGCTCACGGTGCCGCGGTGGCTCACGGTCGCGTGGTCGCTCCGGTGGCTCGTCCGATCGTGTCGCCGGCCGCGCGGCGAGCGGCCCGCATCGATGCGTGGGTCGCGGCGACGTCGGTCAGCGCGTCTGCCAGCTGCGTCACGTCGACGGGGCGGACCAGGACCGCATCGGCCGAGGCACCGAGTCCGAAGCGTGCGTCGGCCGCGTCGTCGACGAGCGCGACGACACCGACCTGCGACAGCGCAGGTTCGGGCCGGCTGCGCAGCGCGCCGACCAGGTCCGTCGTCGCTGCGATGCCCTGGCCCGAGTACGAGGCGAGCACCACCGAGACGTCCTCGTGCAGCACGACGTCGGTGATCACCGAGGAGTCCGACGCGGTCGCCGGGTGGAACCCCGCGACCGACAGGAGCTCGGTGAGCAGTGCTGCGGTGTCCCGATGGTCCTCGGCGATCAGCACGCGCGCGCCGGTCGGCGAAGCGGCGATCACCGCCCCGTCACCTCTCGTTGTCGAACTGCACCGCGGCAGCGGCGGGCGACTCGGCGTTCTCGAGCGCTTCGAGCACGTGCATGGAGAGGTCGCCGACCTTGACCGCGTCGTCCTCGAGGCCCTGCGCCTTCACGCCGTCGTCGATCATCACGTAGCAGAACGGGCAGGCGGTCGCGATGCGGGTGGCACCGGTGGCGACGAGCTCCTCGGAGCGCTCCACGTTGACCTGCTTGCCGATGTTCTCCTCCATGAACATGCGGGCGCCACCGGCGCCGCAGCACATGCCCTTGGTGCCGTTGCGACCGGCCTCGACGATCTCGACGCCCTTGAGGCTGCCGATGACGTTGCGCGGTGCCATGTAGATGTCGTTGTGGCGACCGAGGTAGCAGGAGTCGTGGTACACCATGCGCTCCTCGAGCTTGGCGCCCGACATGTCGAGCTGGCCGGTGTCGATGAGCTCCTCGAGGAACTGGGTGTGGTGCAGCACCTCGTAGTTGCCGCCCAGCTGCGGGTACTCGTTGTCGAGTGTGTTGAAGCAGTGGGGGCACTGCGTGATGATCTTCTTCACGCCCATCGTGTCGAGCGTCTCGATGTTCTGCATGGCGAGCATCTGGAAGATGTACTCGTTGCCCGAACGGCGAGCGGGGTCGCCGGTGCAGTTCTCGGCCGGGCCGAGGATCGCGAAGCTCACACCCGCGCGCTGCAGCAGCTTCGCCATCGACTGCGTGACCTTCTTGTTCTTGTCGTCGAACGAGCCGGCGCAGCCCACCCAGTAGAGGTACTCGGCCTCGAAGGGATCACCGCCGTCGATGACCTCGATGCCCTCGAGCCCCTTGGTCCAGTCGGCTCGCTCGCCCTGGCTCATGCCCCACGGGTTGCCGGAGTTCTCCATGCCGCGGAAGGCGTTGCCCAGCTCGGTCGGGAAGTCCGACTCCATCAGGGTCAGGTAGCGACGCATGTCGAGGATCTTGTCGAGGATCTCGATGTTGACCGGGCAGTTCTCGTCGCAGGCCTTGCAGGAGGTGCAGGCCCAGACCTCTTCGGGGGTGATCCGTTCGAAGAGCGACGGTGCGGAGATGACGATGTCGGCGTCGACGCCGATGGGGGGCGAGACGACCGGGGATCCGGTGGCGGCCATGACCTCGCCGGTCTTGAGGACGATCTCACGGGGGTCGAGCGGCTTGCCCGTCGCGTGTGCGGGGCAGACCGACGTGCAGCGGCCGCACATCGTGCAGGCGTCGGTGTCGAGCAGCTGCTTCCAGGTGAAGTCCTCGACGACCGAGGCGCCGAAGCTCTCGAGCTCGGTCTCCATGAGGTTCGGCATGGGCTTCATCGCGCCCTTCGGCCGGTCCTTCTCTGAGAGGTACATGTTCAGCGGCGAGGTGAAGATGTGGCGCAGCATCGTGGTCGGGAGGATGACCAGGAAGGCGATGAAGGTGAAGATGTGGGCGATCCACATGGCCTGGTACCAGCCGGTGATCGAGTCGAGGTTCTCGACCAGACCCGACAGCGGGTAGCCGATGAACGACCACTTCTCGAACGACGGACGACCCTGGGCGGCGATGCGGAACATCTCGGCGCCGAAGCCGGTGACGCCGATGGCGAACAGCGTGCCGAGGATGATGGCGTGTTCGGGCTTCGACTTGATGCGGATGCGGTACGGGCGCTGCACGTAGCGACGCACGATCGCCCACACGACACCGGTGAGGAACACGGCGCCGGCGAGGTCGCCGAAGAAGGCGTAGGCCTCGTAGATGGTTCCGTGCAGGAACTTCATCGACTCCGGCACCTGGTGGTTGATCTCGAGCACGGTGGTGACCGCGGCGAGACCGATGAAGCCGAAGTAGATCATCGAGTGCATGATCCCGGCGGCGGGATCGCGCAGCAGGGTCTGCATGTACAGGCCGGCGCGGAGCTTCGCCATGCGGGCCTTGGCGTTCTTGGGGGTGATGTCGCGCTTGTCGGGGCCGCCGCGCTGCCAGTTGCGGACCCGGTTGGCGAACATGACGCCGCCGTAGATGAACATCACGGGCAGGATCGTGTAGAAGGCCAGCTTCACCGGCCCGGGGATGAACTCGAAGACCTCGCGCTGGATCGGCGAGTCGTCGTGGAAGGCGAAGACCGTCGCGGTGACACCCGAGATCGCCGTGACCACGCCGAAGCCGAGGCCGATGAGGATCGAGATCTGGAACGGGCGGAGTCGCTTGGGTCCGGGGACCTCTTCGGTGTCGTCCGCAGCGTGGGTCGTGTCTGTGGCGCTCATAACAGACCGGAACCTACCGGACCGACTAGTGACTGAGCGATTGCTCGGACTCCCGCAGCCGGCGCGCGAGCGAGACCAGCAGCTTGTGGGCGAGCGTGGGGATCTCGTCGAGCACCGCGTTGAACGCGGGCTTGGACAGCACCAGCAGGAGCATGTCCGAGGTCGCGGTCACCGTCGCGGAGCGGGGTCCACCGTCGAGCAGGGCGAGCTCACCCAGATGCGCCCCGGGGCCGAGCTCGGCCTCGACCACGCCGTCCTTGGTCACCGAGGCCGTGCCGCTCACGATGATGAACGCCTCTCGGCCGACGTCGCCCTGCCGGGTCAGCTCGGTCCCGGCCGGCACCCGGATCTCGTCGGTGGCCTTGGCGAGGCGCTGCAGGTCGCGCTTCGAACACGCCGAGAAGAGCGGCAGGCCGGCCAGCTGATCAGCAAGTCGTGACATGGCCGAGGATGCTACGGCGGGAGCCTCGGCCGGTGCCTCGAGTCTTGGGGTCCCGAACCATTGGGCGGTCCCCGTCCGATCGGCGCAGTCAGTTCGGGCTCGGTTCGTTCAGGGTGTCCACCTGCCCGTGATCCGTCGTCGCAGTCTGGCCGGTCAGTTCGGGCTGGGCGGGTCGGCGGGGGTGGGGTCGTGGGCGAGTCGGCCGTTGGCGAATGCGGCGTCGAAGCAGTCCCAGTGGATCTGGTCGCCCATCCAGAGCGACCCGGCACCATCCGCGGCGATGTCGAGACCGTGGCGACGGTGCCGCTCCACGAGCTCGGCGGTCTCGCCACACAACCTGGCTGCGGCAGGATCGGCGCCGACGCCGTCGGGGCGGCGGAACGTGTGGTCGTCGGCGGTGCCGGTGAGCTCCCAGTGCCGGTCGTGGATCGCGTGGTGGTGCTTCGGGCACAACAGGAGCAGGTTCTCGAGCACCGTCAGTCCGCCGTGTTCCCACCACACGATGTGGTGCACGTGCAACCGGTGACGTCGCGTGCACCCCGGGAACCGGCAACTTCTGCGGTCGCGGCGCATCACCGCTCGACGCAGCGCCCGGTTCGGGACCCGGTCATGTGCGCCGAGATCGACGCTGGTGGTCTCACCCGTGGCCGTGTTGATCAACTCGAACACCGCCCGGACCCCGGCATCGTTCACCAACGCCCGCGCCCGTCTCGGCGACAGGTGGGTACCGGTGCTGGTGCGGAACGGCCACACCGACGCCCGCAACGCAGCGCTCAACCGCTCAAGCTCCAACGATCTGCGGCCGTCTCCGCCCGCCGCCGTCGAGTCGCTTCGGCCGGACGGATCGACCGCTGCGGACGGCAACGACCACTCCACCGACCCCGGCGCCTCGCCCGATCCGGGGTCACGGCCTGCCGCCGGCCGTTCCGGCGACGCTCCCGCGGAAGCGTCAGATGCGTGGCCGAGCGCGGCGGCGAGCGCTTCGGGGGAGAGCTCGCAGCTGAGATGCGCGATCACTTCGGGCTGCGCCGCGAGGGACGACTCGACCGACGCACCCGCCGACATGACATCCAACATCGCATCCAGACGCCGGGCATCGAGATCCTCGAGCTCCTCACCCTCGGCCGCCTCGGTCACCAGCGCAGCGCGGAGCTGCGACCGGAACGCATCGGCGGCCTCACCAGCCGGGATCCGCACCTGCACGACCAGGTCTCCGTTCAGCTCGGTCCGCCAACGCAGCGACCGCAGCCGCTGGGACTCCGCTTCGTCCTCAACCAGCGAGTCCGGATCGAGGCTCCGTCGCAGACGTGACACCGCACGGTCCAACTGCGCCGCGGTCGCGTACCGGGCCAGCTCGACCAGCTCGGTCTCGTTGCCGACATGCGCGACCCGGGTGATCGCCCGCACCTTCGAATACGACACCTCACCCGCAGAGAACGCCGCGGTCACCACCGGCAACTCACGCAACGCCCGCGCGACACGCACCTGCTCGCGGGCGGCGACCATCCCGACACCGCACCGCCAGTTCAACCAGTGCGCACACGAATACGCCTCCCAGGACTCCCAGCCGCCCCGGGCGTCGTACTCACCGACCATCACCAAGAACGAACACGTCGCCGCTGCGAGATGCCCCGACAACGACAACATCTCGTGCTCCAACCGCTCCAACGGCAGACCCGCCACACTGCCAACGCCCGCCAACCCGCCTCCCGCCAACCCACCTCCCGCCCCGACTCCTCCTGCGGCGACGACACCGTCCCCGCTCGACACCGCTGCATCGGCGTCGCCGACAGCGACCGCCCGGGTGCCGACCACTTCGACCCCCTCCGAAGCATCCGGACCGAACGCCGCCACATCGACCGCTCCCACTGCTGACATCCCCGACCTCCCAAGTCGTCGAACAGCAGCAATGCTACGAACACCCAGGGACACTCAACCCGCCTCCTCACACAGGGTCCGGCAGCGCCCAGCGGCGTTTCGTCGCAACTCGGCGCGGCACCGTCGCCCGTCCGCGGCACCCCAATTCATCGCCCCACATGGCGCGCCAGCAGGGCCCTCTCTTCGGCCCGGCGCTGACCCGCAGGCTCCCGTGACCAGAATTCGTTCCAACTCGGCGCGGCCGCACCCCGACGAACACACAACCAGCCCCCAATTCGTTCCAAGCCGGCGCGGAACCACACCCCACACTCGCGACCCCAGAGCGCCGGCAGAACGCACGTGCCCACCCGTCCGCGATTCCGCGGAAGCGTCGCTCCCGCAGTCGTCCGCGGCCCGTCCGCTCCCGTACGGTTGAATGTCCACAGCACAGGATCGGAGTCGCACTGGTGTCACGCTCGCTCGGTGGGCCACGTTGAGGGTCGTCGCCGTCGCCGGAGCCAAGGGCGGAGTGGGCAAGACCGCGGCCGCGGTCAACCTCGCCATGCTCTCGGCCGAAGCCGGTCACCGGACGCTGCTGTGGGACCTCGACCCGCAGGGGGCGGCCACGCACTGCTTCCGTGCCCGCGCCAAGGTGAAGGGCGGCGCGTCACGGATCCTGGGCGGCAAGCGCGAGCTCGAGGCGTACGTCCGACACACCGACTACGACCGGCTCGACCTGCTGCCCGCCGACCCGTCGTTCCGGGTCGTCGACACCATCCTGTCGACCCGCCGCTGGCCGGACCGTGTGCTGCGCAAGCTGCTGCGCCCGCTCGACGGCACCTACGACGTGGTCATCCTCGACTGCGCACCCGGCCTGGGTGTGGTGACCGAGTCGGTGATCGCTGCGTCGGACCTGCTGCTCGCACCGATCATCCCGGCACCGCTCGCCCTGCGCAGCCTGGACCAGCTCGACGAGTTCACCCAGAGCCACCGTGCCGGCATGCCGCTGCTCGCGTTCCTGTCGATGCTCGACGAGCGCAAGGTCCTGCACCGGCAGATGGTGAACCAGGTCCGCGGCGACCGGCGCTTCTCGCTCGCCGCGGTCCCGTCGTCCGCGGCGGTCGAGCGCATGGGCATGGAACAGGTCCCGGCGGTGCTCGCGTCACCGAACAACCTGGCGGCGGTCGCGTACCGGAGGCTCTGGGCGGAGTCCGAGGACCGGCTGGACCTGGAGCGCCCCGCGCCACCCGCGCAGCTCGACCTGCGGTCGACCGGCACCGCGCCGGAGTAGCGGCAGCGCCCGACCGCGCCTCACCGTCGGCGCGGGTTCAGCCGCCAGCGGCCTGCTTGGCGACGGCCTCGGCGCGGGCCCGCACCTCGTCGGCGTCGAGCAGGTACCGATCGGTGACCGGCTTGACCTCGGTCGGACGGAAGTCGTCGCCGAGGTCGTACACCAGCGGGATGCCGGTGGGGATGTTCAGCTCGGTGATCTCGTCGGAGGAGATGCCGTCCAGGTGCTTCACCAGCGCGCGCAGCGAGTTGCCGTGCGCGACCACCATCACCGTGTGGCCCGCGGCCAGGTCCGGGACGATCGAGTCGTACCAGTAGGGGAGCATCCGGTCGACGACGTCGGCCAGGCACTCCGAGTCCGGGACGAGCTCGGGGGGAAGGTGCTCGTAGCGGACGTCGTGGTTCGGATTGAACTCGTTGTCCTCGGTGATCGCTGGCGGCGGCACGTCGTAGCTGCGACGCCAGATCTTCACCTTCTCCTCGCCGTACTTCGCGGTGGTCTCGGCCTTGTTGCGACCGGTGAGGTCACCGTAGTGACGCTCGTTGAGCCGCCAGCTGCGCCGAACCGGGATCCAGAGGCGACCGAGCACGTCCAAGGTGTTGTTGGCGGTGCGGATGGCCCGCACCTGCACCGAGGTGTGCAGCACGTCGGGCTTGATGTGGGCCTCGGCGAGCATCCCGCCCGCGGCGACGGCCTCGGCGAACCCGTTCTCGGTCAGATCGCAGTCGTACCAGCCGGTGAAGAGGTTGAGCTTGTTCCACTCGCTCTCGCCGTGGCGGAGCAGTACGAGTCTGGACACGGGTTCTCCCCTGGTCGACGTCCGGCGATGGTGCCCCAGCAGGGCGGTCCTGATCCAGTTCGGCAGTCCTGATCCAGTTCATAGACTGCCGCTTCGATGCTCGTCTCGGTCGTGATCCCCTGCCACAACTCGTTGCGCTACCTGCCCGAGACCGTCGACTCGGTGCTCGACCAGCGTCTTCCGGACGATGTCGCGCTCGAGATCGTGCTCGTCGACGACGGGGGAGACGACGACCTCGGCGCCTGGACGGCGGCTCGCGGCGACGCACGGCTGCGCTGCATCCGTCAGGAGAACACGGGGGTCGCCGGGGCCAGGAACCGGGGCATCGAGGAGTCTTCCGGCGAGATGGTGTCGTTCTGCGACTCCGACGACCTCTGGGTGCCGACGACGGTCTCGGACCTGCTCGCCTGCTTCGAACGCGACCCTGGCATCGGGTTGGCCTACGGCTGGTACGAGGTGGTCGACGGCGACGGCGCACCCACCGGCGCCATCCGTCGCTCGGACCTCGAGGGCTGGGCCTGGGAGCGACTCGTCACCGAGAACCCGATCGGCGCGTCGGGGGTGATGGTGCCCCGGGCGGTGATCGACGAGGTCGGTGGGTTCGAGGTCAACCGGGACCGCTTCCGCATCGACGTCGAGGACTGGGAGCTCTGGATCCGGATCGCCGCCGATCGCCGGGTCGGCCTGGCCCCGTCGGTCGTGTACCGCTACCGCCGCCACGACTCGAACTCGTCGAGCGACGTGGCGTCGATCGATGCCGCCTACGCACACCTCTTCGATGTGGTCTTCGACGGCGTCGACCCGCAGCGGGCCCGTCTCCGACCCGAGGCCGAGGCACGAGCGGATCAGATCCTGGCGTGGCAGTCGCTGAACGACCGACAGGATCCGGCCATGGCGCTCCGCTACCTGGCCCGCGGCGCACACCGGTGGCCGGAGCTGAGGCGTCGACCGGACTACTGGCGCCTGCGTGCCGCGGCGACTGCGCTGCGCGCGACGGGTGCCCGTGGCTACTCGACGGTGCGCTCGGCGAACGGGCTGGTCCGCAAGCTCCGCAGCAGACTCGGTCGTTAGCCCAGCGGGTCGTCAGGCGCTCGCGCCGTCAGCACCCGCCTCGGTTCGCCCGCCCATGCCGGCTTCGCGAGCCCGGACGATCGCCTGCGCACGATCCGCGACCTGCAGCTTCGTGAGGATGTTCGACAGGTGGTTGCGGACGGTCTTCGAGCTCAACGTCAGCCGCCGCGCGATCGACAGGTTGTCGAGCCCCGCTGCGACCAGGTCGAGCACTTCGCGTTCCCGGGACGTCAGGTCCGGGAAGGGGGCGGGTCCTCCCGCGCGCAGCCCGGCCATGTACGCCATCGCTCGCCCGGCGATCGCGGGGGCGAGCAGCACCTCGCCGTTGGCGACCGCACGCACGGCGCGCTCGAGCTCCTCGGGCGACGCGCCCTTGAGCAGGTAGCCGCGTGCTCCGGCGCGCATCGCGGCGAACACCGAGTCGTCGTCGTCGAGCATCGTGACGACCAGGACGCCGACCTCGGGATGCGCCGCCACGATCTCGCGGGTCGCCTCGATGCCGGAGCTGTCCTCGAGGTGCAGGTCCATGACCACGACGTCGGGCCGGTGCAGGTCGGCAGCGGCGATCGACGAGGACTCGCTGTCCGCCTCGGCGACCACGTCGAGCCCGTCGAGCGACGCGAGCAGTGCGACGAGCCCCATCCGGAACATCGGATGGTCGTCGACCACCATCACCCGCAGCACGCGGTCGAGCGGGTCCCGATCGACGCCCTGGTTCACGCCGAGTGCTCCGACTCGGCCACGCCGCCCCGGCTCCGGTCACGGGAGCGGTCGGTCCATGGCACCACGACCGTGACCGTGGTCCCCGGCGGCGCGCCGCTCGTCCCCGTCGGCGACCCACTCACCGTGACCTCCCCACCCAGCTCACCGGCCCATTCTCGCATCGACGTGAGACCGACCCCGGGAACGGTCGCCTCCGCCAGGCCGACGCCGTCGTCGACGACGCGCACCACCAGCTCGTCGACACCGCTGCGTCGGCGGCTGTCGAGCTCGATGCGACAGCTCGTCGCGCCGGAGTGGCGCACGACGTTCCGGACCGCTTCGGACACCACCGCGTAGACCGCGGTCGCGTCCTCGGCGAAGAGCACCGGCTCGATGGACGCGTGCAGCGTGATGTCGATGCCGCTCGAGGAGTTCACCTCGGCGAGCTCGCGCAGCGCGGGCGCCAGGCCGTCCTCGTCGAGCGTCGGTGGCAGCAACCCGCGCGCCATGGCCCGCACCTGTTCGACCAGACGGTCGAGCTCGTCGGCGGAGCGGTCGACGAGCACCGTCACCTTCGCCGGGTCCGACGACATCAGGTTGCCGCCGGCACGCAGCGCGAGCGCCGTGCCCGCGAGCGCGGGTCCGAGGCCGTCGTGCAGCTCACGTCGGAGCCGGCGTCGATCCGAGTCGCGGGCCACCGCGAGTCGACGACGCGAGTCCGACAACGCGGTCGTCGTCTCGGAGAGCTGCACCGTCGCAGCGACCAGCGGCGCGAGACCGTCGAGCAGCTCGAGCGTCCGGGCGTCGAGTCGTTCGCCGGGTCGTGGCTCGACCTCGAGCGACCCGATGTCCCGCTGATGCAGCACCAGAGGGATCGACCGTTCCTGACCGGCGGCGCCGGTCGTGCCGGCCGCCGCGTCGTCGTGGTCGTCGGAGCTCGTCGCAGCGAGGCGACCGTCGTCGCCGACCACGATCGCCGCTCGGTGGAGCCGCAGCGAGACCCGGATCGACTCGACGACCTCGTCGAGCAGGTCGCCGGGGTCGACGCGGTCGAGGCCGCCGCCGACGTCACGCACCAGCCGCATCGGCGACCGACCGGCACCGTGCACCAGGTGGTCGACACGGCGCTGGATCCAGATCTTCGCCGGCTGACACCCCGCGGCGACGAGCGCCGCGGCGACGACCTGCAGGACGTCGTCCTGGATGGACAGCACCCGCGTCGCCACGGTCACGATCAGGACGTAGGCGGCGACCACCGTCGCGGTCAGCAGCGACCACACCAGTGTGCGGCTCACTGCGAGATCGATGCCCCAGAGCCGTTGGCCGAGCACCACCACCAGGATCGCGGCAGGGAAGAACGCCTGTGAGGCGAGATGGGTGAGCGGGGTGAACAGCACGTTCATGTCGGCGCCGAAGGAGTTGATGGCGGCGATGGGGATGAACGACACCGAGAGCAGGACCGCACCGATGGTCAGCCAGCCGAGGCCCCGACGTCGGGACGGGGGCAAGGTCCGCCAGCGCCGGTAGGTGTCGGCCGCGGCGAGCAGGCCGAGCACGATGATCGCCGTCATGAGCACCGGATAGGAGTCGACGATGAACTGGCCCCACGCAGCGCTGCGGATCCCGAAGGGGGCGAACGGGTCACCGTCGGGGTAGGGCCACGGGTCGGTGAGCTGCTCGACCACCAGGAGCGCGATCGCTGCGACACCCACGGCGATCGCGACTCGTCCGACGGCGGGGACGCGATCGTCGCGCACCAACCAGGGCACGACCACCATGAGCGACAGCGTGCCCGGCACCCATGCCCAGGCCAGGGCCGAGGTGAGCAGCGCGAGCTGGGGAAGGTCGGGATGCGCCTGTTGGAAGGTCAGCCACTGCATGCCGAGCGCAGCGACCGCGCCACCGACCGCGGTGAGCGCCACGATCCACGCGACGGCGTGGCGCACGCGCTGCAACAGCAGGTAGGCGACCAGGCCGTAGATCACGGCATCGGCCAGGTCGACGACGAAGTACCAGATCTCCCGGTGCAGCGTCGCCCTGTTGAGCCACGCGAGCAGCACCGCGGCGCCCGCGATCGTCAACGAGGTGACGAGCACCGCGAGGGCGGCGGTCGGATGACCGCCGCCCTCGTTCGCCGGTGCTGCTCCGTCGACACCCGACCCGTCGGACGCCGGAACGTCCGGCCGCTGCGGGTCGGGTGTGCGAGGCGCTCGGGCATCGGTGGACACTCGTCCAATCTGCCAGAGCCGCTCCGGCGAGGTGCTCATACCGGACCGCTCAGATTCGAGCGGGCGACACGGCGTCGCGCTCGGAGTCGATCGCCGCAGGTCGACGGGCGAAGCCGATGCCGACGATGATCAGCCAGAGCGCCCCGGGCAACAGCGCCATGTACTGCAGCGGTACTGCCTGGGTGAGGACGATCAGCGCAGCCATCACGACGCTGACCACGCCGATCCAACGGGGCAGCGAGCCGTGGCGCAGCGCGGCGACGGCGGTGGCGCCGGCGCTGATCCCGATGGCCACCCACACCCACGGCATCGTGTCGTAGATGGCGAGCGCTGCGACCATGGTGTCGGGGTCGACCTTGCCCGGGTCCTGCGTCAGGTGCCAGAAGAACTCGGTGCAGATCCCGCCGCCGACCAACGACAGCCCTGCGGTGAGCAGCACTCCCGACGAGGCGACCTGCGGGATCAGCGAGCCCATGGGCTCCTGCTCGGTGAGTCGACGGGACAGACCGGCGGCGAAGACCACGAGCAGGACCGCCGCCAGCACCGTGAGCACCTGGGTCGCCCAGACGATCGGCGCGGCGTCGGTCAGGTAGGTCACGAGGACGTCGTTGTCGGCCATCGCGCTGTCGGGGTAACTGGCGATCGTGGGGGAGACCATGAACAGAGCGAGGCCGCACACTCCGGCGCCCACGCCGGACCAGGCCCACTTCGAGGACCCCATCACACGGCCTCCAGCTCGGCGATCATCCCGTGCGACGCATGGGGGTCGCCCGACTCGCCACCACCGACGGGGATGGTGCAGATCGCGATGTAGGAGCCGGTCGGAAGGTCGATGAACGACGCCGCCGAGGTGTCCGGGGAGTCGACGAACACGACCCCGACCATCGGGAAGTCCGTCATGATCTCGTCGGGCGACATCTTGGCGATGTCGTCGATCGGCGTGGTGTCACCCGGGGGCCGCTGCAGGATGATGAGCTCGTGTGGCTCCGTCGCCGACCCATTGGTGAACTGCAGCGCCATCATGCCGGCGGGCACCTCGGCGGGCAGGCCCTCGAAGCCGTAGTCGATGCCCTTCACGTCGACCCGCGACTGCACCTCGCAGCCGGCCCACATCGCGCCGCCGACGCTGTCGAGGGAGAGCTCGAACTCGCGTGAGGACATCGCCTCCGGGTCGCCCTCGAACGCGGCGGAGAGCCCGTCCACCAGGGAGCTGCCCTGCGGTTGCAGGTCGGCGGGGAGGGTCGAGGGGAGCAGCTCGAGCGCGGGGCCGGCGACGGTGGGATCACCTGTGACCATCGAGGCGCTGAGCGTGGCGAAGTGGCCGCAGGCCTCCTCGGACATCGCCTCGCCCTCGAGCGGCGCGGAACCGTCCTGGGCGTCACCGCCGTTGTCGTCGCCCGTGTCGCCGCCGTTGTCGTGGTCGGCAGCGTGCTCGGTCGTGGTGGTGTCCGACGAGGCGTCAGCGTCGTCGTCACTGCTGCAGCCGACGGCGAGCAGCGCTGTCAGGGCCAAGCCGCTCAGGGCGATCGACGCCGCTCGCGGACGGCGACGGCGGGTGCGGTCGGCGTGTGGACGGGATGGGGAAGTCATCGTGCTCCTCGTGGTTGGGGATGGTGGCCCCTCTGGGGCTGGTGTCCACCGTCGACGAGGCGGCGTCCCGGGCACACGGGTCTCGAGTCCCGACCAGCCGGGAGATCTCCTCGGGACGTCCCCGGGGGCGCCTCGGGCACGCCCGGTCCCCGCTCGCGGCGAGCGCTCCGACGCCCTCCGTGAGCGGTCTCTCAGCAACGCCAGCAAAGTTGATGCCATCCCGCTCAACTTTGCTACACTCAGTCGAGTCAGTAGTTGTGGAAGTGCCGTCGGTCTGCCGTAGCGTGGATCGCATCGGGCCGGACGGGCCCCCGAGGGACACCCCGTCCAAGACCCCGCAACACGAAATCCCGACACAAGACCCCCCGAACGACACTCGGCCCACTCGGGCCGACAGAGGAGTGTGAAGTCATGCCAAAGGCCGTAGGAATCGACCTCGGAACCACCAACTCGGTCGTCAGCGTGCTCGAGGCCGGCGACGCCGTCGTCATCCCGAACGCCGAAGGCGCCCGCACCACCCCGTCGGTCGTCGCGTTCGCGAAGGACGGCGAGGTGCTCGTCGGCGAGGTGGCGAAGCGTCAGGCCGTCACCAACGCGGACCGCACGGTCCGATCCGTGAAGCGCCACATGGGCACCAACTGGA
This sequence comes from uncultured Actinomycetota bacterium, assembly GCA_963707555.1. Taxonomy (GTDB): domain Bacteria; phylum Actinomycetota; class Acidimicrobiia; order Acidimicrobiales; family Microtrichaceae; genus JAFAFN01. The sequence continues at coordinate 75,094 of CAVPQM010000005.1, read as the reverse complement.
CCGTCGAGATCGACGGCAAGAAGTACACGTCGCAGGAGATCTCCGCCCGCACGCTCATGAAGCTGAAGCGCGACGCAGAGGCGTACCTGGGTGACACCGTCACGCAGGCCGTCATCACCGTGCCCGCCTACTTCGACGACGCCCAGCGCACCGCCACCAAGGAGGCCGGCCAGATCGCGGGTCTCGAGGTGCTGCGCATCATCAACGAGCCGACCGCGGCAGCGCTCGCCTACGGCATGGACAAGGAGGCCGAGGACCAGACGATCCTCGTGTTCGACCTCGGTGGCGGCACCTTCGACGTGTCGGTCCTCGAGATCGGCGACGGCGTCTTCGAGGTGAAGTCCACCCACGGCGACACCAGCCTCGGTGGCGACGACTGGGACCAGCGGATCATCGACTGGCTGGTCGAGTCCTTCAAGGGCGACCACGGCGTCGACCTGAGCGCCGACAAGATGGCGACCCAGCGTCTCCGCGAGGCCGCCGAGAAGGCCAAGATCGAGCTGTCGCAGGTCGCGCAGACCCAGATCAACCTGCCGTTCATCACGGCGACCGACGCCGGTCCGCTGCACCTCGACTACACGCTGGCCCGCGCCAAGTTCCAAGAGCTGACCGCAGACCTGATCCAGCGCTGCAAGGTCGCCTTCGACCACGCCATCGCAGATGCCGGGCTCACCACCGGCCAGGTCGACCACGTGATCATGGTCGGCGGATCGACCCGCATGCCCACGGTCCAGGACCTGGTCAAGGAGCTCACCGGCTCCGAGCCCCACAAGGGCGTCAACCCGGATGAGGTCGTCGCCATGGGCGCGGCCATCCAGGCCGGCGTGCTCAAGGGCGACGTCAAGGACGTCCTGCTGCTCGACGTGACCCCGCTCTCGCTGGGCATCGAGACCAAGGGCGGCGTGATGACCAAGCTCATCGAGCGCAACACGACCATCCCGACCCGCCGCTCCGAGGTGTTCACCACCGCCGAGGACAACCAGCCGTCGGTCGAGATCCACGTGCTCCAGGGTGAGCGCGAGATGGCCGACTTCAACAAGACCCTCGGCAAGTTCCAGCTCGTCGACCTGCCGCCCGCCCCGCGGGGTGTGCCCCAGGTCGAGGTCACCTTCGACATCGACGCCAACGGCATCGTGAACGTCTCGGCGAAGGACCGCGCCACCAACAAGGAGCAGTCGATCACCATCACCGGTCAGTCCTCGCTGTCGAAGGACCAGATCGACCAGATGGTGCGCGACGCGGATGCCCACGCCGAAGAAGACCGCAAGCGCCGCGAAGAGGCCGACGCACGCAACCGTGCCGACACCCTCGTGTACTCCACCGAGAAGCTGCTCGCCGACAACGGCGACAAGCTCGCCGCGGACGACAAGGCAGCGGTCGAGTCCGCGCTCGTCGAGCTGCGCGACGCACTCAACGGCACCGACGCGGAGCGGATGAACACCGCGACCGAGGCGCTGAGCGTCGCCACCCAGAAGGCCTCGCAGGGCCTCTACGAGCAGGCGGCGCAGAACACCGCCGAGCAGGGCGGCGGCGACGCCGGCGGCGAGGCTCCCTCGGACGACGAGGTCGTCGACGCCGAGATCATCGAGGACGACAAGTGAGCGGGGCGGGTGACGCCGCCGACCGCTCGCCAGCTCCCGACACCGACGTGCCCGACACTGACGTGTCCGATCCAGAGGTGGTGGACGCCGAGATCGTCGATGACGATCTCGGCCCCACCGCTGACGACGCTGCCGCCGCCGACGGCGGCGGGTATCCCGACATCACGGCGGACGACCCGATCGACGGCGACCTGGTCGAAGCGGTGCAGGTGGCCGAGGCCATCGCCGCGGAGCGTGACGAGTACCTCGATCTGGCCCGCCGCGTGCAGGCCGACTTCGAGAACTACAAGCGTCGGATCGAGGGACAGCAGGTCGAGCTCCGCGAGCGCGCGGCCGAGGGCCTGGCCAGGGAGCTGCTGCCGGTGCTCGACGCCGGCGAGGCCGCGATCGGCCAGGGCATGGACGACGTCGCACCGCTGTACTCCCAGCTGCTCTCGACCCTCGAGAAGCAGGGGCTGACCAAGGTGGCCGCTGCGGACGTCGAGTTCGACCCGAAGGTCCACGAGGCCGTCATGCACGAAGAGGGCGGCGACGGCGAGGCCGTGGTCGTCGAGGTCATGAGGACCGGCTACCTGTGGAACTCGCGGGTGCTCCGTCCGGCGATGGTGAAGGTGCGCAGCTGACCGAACCGGTCGGCCGTGCCGTCCGGGACACCGGACGAACGAGCAGGTGAGGAAGGAGGTCAGGGTGCAACGCGAGTGGTTCGAGAAGGACTACTACGGGATCCTCGGTGTGTCGTCCACGGCATCCCAGAAGGAGATCACCAGCGCCTATCGCAAGTTGGCGCGCCAGCTGCACCCGGACGCCAACCCGGGTGACCAGGCCGCGGAGGACCGCTTCAAAGAGGTCTCCGCGGCATACGAGGTCGTCGGTGAACCCGACAAGCGCGCCGAGTACGACGAGGCGCGCCGCATGGGTCCGATGGCTGGCGGCTTCGGAGCTCCCGGCGGTGGCGGCGGCTTCGGCGGCCCGGGCGGCATGCGGTTCGAAGGGGCCGACATCTCCGACCTCATCGGCAACCTGTTCAGCAGGGGTCGGGCAGGTCCCCAGGAACGACCGCCGACCGGGCCTCGGCGCGGACCGGACATCGAGTCCGACCTGCACCTCTCCTTCGACGACTCGATCCAGGGCGTCACCACGACGGTGAACATCACCTCGGCGGTGCGCTGCCCGGACTGCTCGGGCAGCGGCGCTGCGGTCGGCACCGCGCCGCGCGTGTGCACCGAGTGCGGCGGCAAGGGTGCCGTCGACGAGGACCAGGGCTTCTTCTCCTTCAGCCGCCCGTGCAACTCCTGCGGCGGCAGCGGCCGGATCATCGACACGCCGTGCGCGACCTGCGCCGGCGTCGGATCGGTCCGCCGGCCTCGCCAGGTCAAGGTCCGCATCCCCCAGGGTGTGCGCGACGGCCAGCGCATCCGGGTGAAGGGCAAGGGTGGCGCCGGCAGCAACGGCGGTCCCGACGGCGACCTCTACGTGAAGGTCCACGTCAGCGCCCACGCGCTGTTCGGTCGCAACGGTGACAACCTCACCATCACCGTGCCCATCACGTTCCCCGAGGCGGCGCTCGGTGCCGACATCGCGGTCCCCACCACGGGGCCCGAGCCGGTCACCATCCGGGTGCCGCCCGGCACCCGCAGCGGCCGCACCTTCCGCGTGCGCGGCCGCGGCGTCGCCGGATCCAAGCACACCGGCGACCTGCTCGTCACCGTCGAGGTGGCGATCCCCCAGCACCTGTCCGACTCCGAGCGCAACGCGTTGCAGGCCTACGCGGACACGAACGACGAATCTCCCCGGGCGTACCTCGGGATCTGAGAAGATCATGGCGGTGATGGACCATGCCTGAGTACGACCAAGCGGTCTACGTGATCTCGGTGGCGGCCGAACTGGCCGGCGTGCATCCCCAGACCCTCCGCATCTACGAGCGCAAGGGTCTGGTCGAGCCAGGCCGCACGCAGGGCGGCAGCCGTCGCTACAGCGAGGCCGACATCGCCCAGCTCCAGCGCATCCAGGACCTCACCAACGAGGGGCTCAACCTGGCCGGTGTGAAGCGGGTCCTCGAGCTCGAGGCAGAGCTCGAACGCCTCCGCCGCGAGACCGCAGAGCTCCGCAGCCAGGCCGTCGAGGACGTCGACCGGGTCCACCGGCAGTACCGACGTGACCTGGTCCCGCTGAACCAGGCCGTCGTCCTCTACTCAGAGGAACGTCGCCGCAGGTGACGCGCCGGTCGTCCGCGATCAGGCGCACATCCCGGTTCGTTCCGTGGTCGGTCGCCGTGCTGCTCGTCTCGCTGTTCGCCGTCGCAGCGCTCCCGGCGCCCCGCGCCGCGGCCCAGCAGCGGCGGGTGGTGGTGATCGGCGACAGCATCATCCTGGGTGCCGAGTCGGCGCTCGTCGGCGCGTTCCAAGGGGCGGGCTGGCAGATCGCGTTCGACGCGCAGGTGTCACGCTCGACGGTCGCGGCGCTCGACGCGATCGAGGCGCACCGGGGTGAGCTCACCGACAGCCTCGTGTTGTCCTTCGGCGCCAACGACGCCGGCAACCCCGCCACCTTCCGGTCCCGGGTCGAGCGAGTGCTCGCGGCGACGGCATCGGTGCCGAACGTCTACTGGCTGACGATCCGGGAAGTCCGCGACTACTACCCGGCGGCCAACCAGGTCCTGCGCGACGTCGCGGCGAACCATCCGAACGTCACGGTCGTCGACTGGCACGGCGCCACCGCCGGGACGAGCGGGCTGACCTCGGGCGACGGGCTGCACCTGACCGGAGCGGGTGCGGCGCGCATGGCGGACGTCATCGTCGGCGCCGTCGTCAACGGCGTTGCTCCGGTCGCCGCGGCGCCGCCTCCTCCGCCGCCCCCTCCGCCGACCGTTCCGCCGGTCGCGGCCACGGCGCCGCCGACCACGGCCGCGCCCCCTCCGCCGACCGTTCCGCCGGTCGCGGCCACGGCGCCGCCGACCACCGAGGCGCCGGCGACCTCGACCACCACGACCGAGGCGCTCCGCGACGATCGCGACGAGCAGGCTGGTCAGGACGAGCGGGCCACCGAGCTGACCGAGGTCGAGGACACCAGCACGATCGACGTGGGCGACGCCATCGGGTGGACCGCGGCCGGGGGTCTCGGTCTGGTGCTCGTCCTCGTGATCGGTTGGGGCCTGGGACTGGGCGCGTGGTCGCTCACGTCGACCCGTGGGCGCAGCCGGGGCGACGAAGAGATCGTGCCCTCACCGCAGCACCCGGCCGTGCGATCGCAGCAACGCGCCGAGCGCATCGCCTCGGCCGCGAACGCCGCACACGCACCGCCTGGCGGCGCGTCGGACGCACCCTCACCCACAGCGCAGTCACCGGCATCCCAGTCACCGCCGGATCCCTGAGTGCCCACCACATCGGCTCAGCAAAGTTGAGTGTCTGTGTTGTAGGTTTTCTGAGGCCCTGATAGACTGACAGGGCTCAGCCGACTCAGGCCCGCAACCGACCAGAAAGGCACGGCAGCACGACATGGCGCTGGACCCGAAGACGTGGACGACCAAGACGAACGAAGCGGTCGCCGCCGCGCTCGAGTCGGCGAAGGACCGCAGCAATCCAGAGGTCACGCCGGACCACCTGCTCGCCGCGCTGCTGCGCCAGCACGACGGACTGGTCGTTCCGATCATCACCAAGGTCGGCGCCGACCCGGTCGCGTTGCGTGACGCTGTCGATGCCACGATCGCCGCGCTGCCGACCGCGTACGGGACCGAGACGCGGCCCGGCAAGGCGTTCTTCTCGCTGTTCGACGCGGCCGACGACGAGCGTCGCGACCTGACCGACGAGTTCCTGTCGACCGAGCACCTGCTGTTGGCCTTCGCCGGCGCCGATGCATCGGCGCCCCTCGGTGAGCGTCGTCTCGGTGGCATCGATCGCGAACGGGTGCTCGGGGTGCTCGCCGAGGTGCGGGGCTCGCGACGTGTCACGTCCCAGAACCCCGAGGCGACCTTCGAGGCGCTCGAGAAGTACGGGCGCGATCTCACCGACGCAGCCCGTGCCGGCTCACTCGATCCGGTGATCGGGCGCGACGACGAGATCCGACGCGTCATCCAGGTGCTCTCGCGACGCACCAAGAACAACCCGGTGCTCATCGGTGAGCCGGGTGTCGGCAAGACCGCCGTGGTCGAGGGTCTGGCGCAGCGCATCGTCGCGGGCGACGTCCCCGAGTCGCTGCGCGACAAGCGGGTCATCTCGCTCGACATGAGCTCGATGATCGCCGGCGCCAAGTACCGGGGTGACTTCGAGGAGCGGCTCCAGGCCGTGCTCGCCGAGATCAAGGACTCCGACGGCGAGGTCATCACCTTCATCGACGAGATGCACACCGTCGTGGGCGCAGGCGCCACCGGCGAGGGTGCGATGGATGCCGGCAACATGCTCAAGCCGATGCTGGCGCGTGGCGAGCTGCGCATGGTCGGTGCGACCACGCTCGACGAGTTCCGCAAGTACATCGAGAAGGACCCGGCGCTCGAGCGTCGATTCCAGCAGGTGCTGGTCGCGGAACCCTCGGTCGAGTCGTCGATCGCCATCCTCCGCGGTCTCAAGGAGCGCTACGAGGTGCACCACGGCGTCGCCATCCAGGACCCCGCCCTGGTCGCTGCGGCGGTGCTGTCCGATCGCTACCTGACCGGCCGCTTCCTGCCCGACAAGGCGATCGACCTGATCGACGAGGCCGCGTCGAGCCTGCGCATCGAGATCGACTCGGTGCCCACCGAGATCGATGTCGTCAAGCGCCGCATCGACGGGCTCGAGATCGAGCGCGTCGCGCTCGCGAAGGAGAGCGACGAGGCCTCACGCGAGCGCCTCGATGCACTCGACGCCGAACTGGCCGACCTGCGCGAGCGCCACGACGCCATGTCGGCGCACTGGCAGGCCGAGAAGGACCAGATCATCGCCATCCAGGAGATCGAGGAGCGCCTCGAACTGCTGAAGGCCGAGGCCGAGCGGGCCGAGCGCGACGGCGACTTCACCCGGGCCTCCGAGGTCACCTACGGGCATGTCCCGGTGCTCGAACGTGAGCTCGACGCCGCGAACGCCGAGCTCGCACAGCTCCAGTCCGACACCGTCATGCTCAAGCGTGAGGTCGACGCAGAGGACATCGCCGAGGTCGTCTCGCGGTGGACGGGCGTGCCGGTGTCGCGCCTCATGGAGGGCGAGATGGCCAAGCTCGTCCGGCTCGAGGACGTCCTGCACGAGCGGGTCGTCGGCCAGGACGAGGCGGTCGAGGCGGTGGCGAACGCCATCAGGCGCAGCCGCGCCGGACTGTCGGACCCGCACCGTCCCATCGGCAGCTTCCTGTTCCTGGGCCCGACCGGCGTCGGCAAGACCGAGCTGGCGCGGAGCCTGGCTGACTTCCTCTTCGACGACGAGCGGGCGATGGTCCGCATCGACATGTCGGAGTACATGGAGAAGCACGCCGTCAGCCGACTGGTGGGTGCGCCCCCCGGGTACGTCGGCTACGACGAGGGCGGTCAGCTGACCGAGGCGGTGCGTCGCCGCCCCTACGCGGTCATCCTCCTCGACGAGGTCGAGAAGGCACACCCGGACGTGTTCAACATCTTGTTGCAGCTGCTCGACGACGGGCGCCTCACCGACGGCCAGGGTCGCACGGTCAGCTTCGCGAACACGGTGCTGATCATGACCTCGAACCTTCCCGGCGACCCCGGCGACTTCTTCCGTCCCGAGTTCATCAACCGGGTCGACGAGATGGTCCGCTTCCGATCGCTCGAGCAGAGCGACCTCGGTCGCATCGTCGACATCCAGCTCGAACTGCTGCGTGCCCGGCTCGCCGAGCGTCGCATCGACCTGGTGATCACCGACGCCGCTCGCGCCAAGCTGGCCCACGACGGCTACGACGCCGCCTTCGGTGCCCGTCCGCTCAAGCGGCTCATCCAGAAGCAGGTCGGCGACCGTCTGGCCATGGCGATCCTCGAGGGTGCCGTCGCCGATGGCGACACCGTCAGCTTCGATGTCGTGGACGGCGAGTTCGCACTCGCCTGACCGGCACCCGACCGTTCCGGCACCTCGCCCACGGGGGTGACCTACGGTGTCGCCCCAGTGGGAGAGGAGCACGTCGCCGGAGCGGTCCGTCGGCGGGTCGGGACCGGGCAGTTCGTCCGGATCGGGCTCGTCGTTTCCCTCGTCGCGGTCGTGGTGGGCTCGATCCAGTTCGCCCGATACGACTGGACCGGCATCCCGCTCCAGCGGGCCCCGGCGTCGATCGACCGCACGATCTCGCCGGAGTGCCACGAGGAGATCCGCCCGTTCGAGACCTCGAGCGGGCGGACCATCACGCCCCTGGCGATCGACGAGCAGCAGTACCTGTCGATGGTGGAGCAGTTCCGGGGCGCCACGGAGTTCCAGATCGAGTGCTTCTACGAGCCCTTCACGCTCCGTGCCGCGGTGCCGTGGATGGCGAGCCAGCTGCCCTTCGAGGATGCGCTGTCGCTCTCGCTGGTGAACACGGCGTTCCTGCTGATCGGGACCTGGCTGGTGCTCGCGGCGCTCGTGGCCCAGGGCTTCGGTCCCAGGGTCGTGCTGGCCGTCGGAGTGCTGCTCAGCGCGAACTGGGTGGTCCTCGTGTTCGGGACGTCGTTGCTGCTCGAGTCGCCACCGTTCGCGGTGGTCGCGCTGTGCTGGCTGCTGATCAGCCGACGGCAGTGGTGGTGGGTGGTGCCGGTCATCGCGGTCGGTGTCGTGATGAAGGAGACGGCGGTGCTGGCGCTGCCCGCACTGTGGGTCGCGCTCCTTCCGGCGTCCGCTCGTCCCGGTCCGTGGCCGCGTCGGCTGCTGCCCGCGGCCGTCGCGACGGCCGCGGCGCTCGTCGCCTACGTCGCCCGTGCCGGCGTCGGACCGGACGCGGACGCAGCCTGGCCGACCGGGATCGACCTCGGGCTCCTGTCGTTCAACCTGAACCCGCCCGGGCTCGTCGTGCTCGTGGCAGGACTCGCACCGCTGCTGGTGCCCGCCGCGCTGTGGTTCCGCCACCGCGTGCGAGACGTCGGGTGGGTCGAGGCGGTGTACGACCCCGCCGTCGTCGGCGTGCTCGGTGGGCTCGGTCTGCTGGGCTGGATCCTGATCACCGCGGACCTGTCACCGCGCTTCTTCTGGCCGTGCTTCCCGTTCGCCGCGACGCTCTGCGCCCGCTGGTGGGCCGAGGGGCGCCCGGCTGCGGCACTGGAGCGCTGGCCGATCCCCCGGGCGTTGGTCGGCGACAGCCGCTGATCAGCGCGCTCGGCGGCCGTGGCGGCGGTACAGCTCGGCCACATCGCGACGGAACACGGCGCGGTCGAAGCGACGGCGGGCGAGCGCGCGGTTCGCGTCCGAGATGCGTCGGCGGCGATCCGGATCGGCGAGCAGCTCGACGATCGCGTCGGCGAACGCTGCGCTGTCGGTCATCGGCAGCAGGCGGCCGTTCTCCGGGTCGCTGATCATCGCCGAGATCGCCTGGATGTCGCTCGCGACGATGGGCACCCCTGACGACAGCGCTTCGATCACGGTGAAGGGCTGCCCCTCGGTCCAGGTCGGGAAGACGTAGACGTCGGACTCCGAGAGGTGTCGGTACACCTCGGCGCGGGGGAGCGGTCCCGTCATCGCATCCGCCCGGCCACGCCGGGTGATCTCGGCGATCATCGCGTCCTTGTCGGGGTCGAGCCCGGGGCGGTTGTCGCTGACGATGCGCAGTTCGTAGGCGATGCCCTTGTCGTCGACCAGGTCGAGCGCGTCGAGCAGCGTGAGGATGCCTTTGCGCTCGAGCATCTCGCCGACGAACAGGACCACCGGTGGATCGTGCACCGCCGCGCTCTGCACGATGTCGTCGACGACGGCCGAGTTGGCGATGACCGGCAGGTCGACCGTCGGCATGTAGGGCCGCAGGTTCGGCTCGCCGGCCGCGGCGATCAGGATGTTCGCCTCGGCGAGGCGGTCGAGGGCAGCGAACGCCCAGGCGTTGAGCCGGCCCACGCGGTACTCGCCCGGGGGCTCCATGTAGGGCGGCTGCGCGTGGTTGTGCAGCAGCACCGTCGCGCCTCGGAGCCGTGCGGCGGCGGCGATGCCGACCTGGCGCCACGCGGTGAGCCACGGGTACTGCACCGAGTGCGAGTGCACCACGGCGCCCCGACGGGCCAGGCGGAAGGTGTCCCAGGAGTCGGTGATCGCACGGCGCACGTTCTCGACCGCGAACTTGCCGCGGGCCTCGTCGTTCTGCGCGGTGTTCTGGAACACCATCTCGAACTCGGCGTTCAGCAGCGGGTCCTCGACCAGGTCGAGCGCGACGGTGGCGATGCCGCCGCGCATGGGCGGCCCGTGGGCGACGACGACGACGCGGATCCCGCTGAACTCGACGTCCGGATGGGGGTCGGTGGGCACGACGTGACGCTCCGAGGTGGATCCCGGCCTCAGGGCCGCGGTGGGGTGGGACGACGTTCGGTCAGGACACGTGCCGGGTTCCCGACTGCGGTGGCGCCCGCCGGGACATCGCAGAGCACGACCGCTCCGGCGCCGATCGATGCGTCGTCGCCGATGGTGATGGGGCCGAGCACGATGGCGCCGGCGCCGACGTCGACCCGGTCTCCCAGGATCGGCGCCATGGCCGCCTCGTCGCGTCCGTCGCCGAGCACGCCGATGGTCACGCCGTGGCGCAGCGTCACTCCGGCGCCGAGCTGGACGCGCTTGTGCAGCACCAGGCCGGTGCCGTGCCACACGCACAGACCGGGACCGACCCTGGTGCTGGGTGGGATCTCGATGCCGAGCAGCCAGTCGACCACGAGGCGGTACACCGCAACGGCGGGCAGCGACCACAGCGGCGGGCGCCCCCTGCCGCGCACGGCGTGGGTCAGGCGGAACGCGAGCATGACGAAGCGACCCTTGGGGTTGGCGCGGTTCGCCGCCAGGTCGGCCCGAAGCAGCGCGAGGAGGCCGCCTCCTCCGGTGACCGGTGGTGTCATGGCGACGACGGTACCGCCGATCGCCCCGAATGCACGCAGGCGCACCGGCGGGGACCGTTGCGGGGCGGGTTCTGGCCAGGGGCTATCGTTGACCGTCCCCGACGAGGGGCCTGACCGAGGAGACTGCGTGCCAGCGACCGTCGTGGTGGGAACCCAGTGGGGTGATGAGGGCAAGGGCAAGGTCACCGACCTGGCCGCCAAGGAGATGCAGCTCGTCGTCCGCTACCAGGGCGGGCACAACGCCGGACACACCCTGGTGGTCAACGGTGAGTCGTTCGCGCTCCAGCTGATCCCCTCGGGCGTGCTCTACGACCACATCACCCCGGTGATCGGCAACGGCGTCGTCGTCGACCCCGTCGTGATGCTCGCCGAGATCGACGGCCTCGAGTCCCGCGGCGTCGACTGCTCGCGCCTCAAGGTGTCGGGCAACGCCCACCTGATCCTCCCGTACCACCAGGAGCTCGACCGGCTCATCGAGCGTCACCTGGGCAAGAACAAGCTCGGCACCACCAAGCGCGGCATCGGCCCGACGTATGCCGACAAGGCGTCCCGCGTCGGTCTGCGGGTGCAGGACCTGCTCGACCCCGACATCTTCCGCGAGAAGCTCAACGCCGTGCTCGCCGAGAAGAACCTGGTGCTGGCCAAGGTCTACAACCGCCTCGGTTTCGACGCGGACGAGCTCGCCGACCGCTACTTGACCGAGGTGGCTCCCAGGGTCGCGCCGTACGTCGCCGACACGGTGACGCTCATCCACGACTCGCTCGAGCGTGGCGAGCACGTCCTGTTCGAGGGCGCGCAGGCCACCTTCCTCGACCTCGACCACGGCACCTATCCCTTCGTGACGTCGTCGAACCCGATCGCCGGCGGCGCGTGCGTCGGCGCCGGTGTCGGCCCTCGCCACATCGACTCGGTCATCGGCATCGCCAAGGCCTACGTCACCCGCGTCGGCTCCGGTCCGATGCCGACCGAGCTCTTCGACGAGGTCGGCGACCGGATCGTCGACCTGGGTCACGAGTACGGCGTGAACACCAAGCGTCGTCGTCGTCCCGGCTGGTTCGACGCGGTGATGCTGCGTCACGCGGTGCGTCTGAACTCGCTGTCCGAGGTCGCGATCACCAAGCTCGACATCTTCGACACCTTCGACACGATCAAGGTGTGCGTCGCCTACGACGTCAACGGCGTGCGTCACGAGAACCTGCCGTACCACCAGTCCGACCTCTTCGACGCCGTGCCGATCTACGAGGAGTTCCCGGGCTGGAAGACCGACCTCACCGAGGTCCGGGAGCGCCACGAGCTGCCCCCGAACGCCGTCACCTACCTGGAGTTCCTCCAGGAGCAGGTCGGCGTGCCCATCGGTGTCGTCGGCACCGGCCCCGGGCGCGACCAGTACGTCCACTTCAACAGTTGAACCCAGCAACAGTTGAACCCAGCAACAGCTGAACCCAGCAACAGTCGACACAGAGCAACCGCTGACCCCCGAGGAGCACCCATGTCGGTCGTGAAGATCAACGCCATCACCGTCCCCGAAGGGATGGGTCCCGAGCTCGAGAAGCGCTTCGCCGCGCGCGCCGGCGCCGTCGAGAACTCGCCGGGCTTCGAGGGCTTCCAGCTGCTCCGCCCCGTCGAGAACGAGGAGCGCTACTTCGTCATGACCTGGTGGGATTCCGAGGAGTCGTTCCAGGCGTGGGTCAGCAGCCAGGACTTCGCGAAGGGTCATGCCCAGGAGAACGCGGCCCAGGCTGCCGCGCAGGGCGGCGGTCACCCCGGCGGCGGTCATCCGGGTGGTGGCCATCCCGGTGGTGCTCAGGGGGGTCCCGTCGCCTCGGGGTCCTCGGTCCTCGGGTTCGAGGTGGTCGAACGCATCGACGCCCCGGCCAAGTGACCCGCCGCACTCGCCGCAGGGAGCAGCTCCGATGAAGGGCACGCGGCGATGAGGGTGTGCGTGGTCGGCAGCGGCGGTCGCGAGCACGCGCTCGCGACGGTCCTCGCCAGGACCGCCGAGGTCGTGGTCACTCCCGGCAGCCCCGGGATCCCCGGGTCGGTCGACACGCCGCCGGAACAGATCGACGCGGACCTGTTCGTGATCGGGCCCGAGGCACCGCTGGTCGACGGACTGGCCGACCGGCTCCGCGCCGCGGGCCGCCTGGTCTTCGGCCCCGGCGCCGACGGTGCGCGGCTCGAGGGCTCCAAGGCGTGGATGAAGGAGCTCGTCGGCGCCGCCGGCGTGCCGACCGCTCGCCACGGGACCTTCACCGATCTGGACGACGCGCTCGAGTTCCTCGACACGATGGCGCCGCCGTTCGTGGTCAAGACCGACGGCCTCGCCGCGGGCAAGGGTGTCGTCGTCACCGACTCGCTCACCGAGGCGCGCAACGCCGTCGAGGACTACCTCTCGGGCCAGGCCTTCGGTGACGCCGGCCGCACCCTGGTCATCGAAGAGGGCCTGGTCGGTCCGGAGCTGTCCGTGCTCGCGGTCTGCGACGGTCAGCGGGCCGTGCTGCTCGCTCCGGCGCAGGACTTCAAGCGCGTCGGCGACGGCGACGAGGGTCCCAACACCGGCGGCATGGGCGCGTACTCGCCGGTGCCCGGCGTGGACCAGACGCTGCTCGACGACGTCCTCACCCGCTTCGTCGAGCCCACGCTCGCCGAGCTGCGCTCACGGGGCATCGACTACCGGGGCGTGCTCTACGCCGGGCTGATGCTCACCGCCGAGGGCCCGAAGCTGATCGAGTACAACGTGCGCTTCGGTGACCCGGAGACCCAGGTCGTGGTGCCACGTCTGTCGTCGGACCTGGCCGAGCTGCTCGCCCAGGCCGCGGCGGGAGCCATCGTCGACGAGCCGACGTTCGTCGACGATGCGATGGTGACCGTCGTGTGCGCCGCCGAGGGCTACCCGGCGTCGCCGCGCAAGGGCGATGCGATCTCGGGCATCGACGACGCCCGCGCGCTCGACGGCGTCGAGGTGTTCTGCGCCGGAGTCGCTGCTGCGGACGGCGCATTGGTCACCAACGGCGGGCGCGTGCTCAACGTGTGCGGGTCGGGATCGACGATCGCCGAGGCCCGCGCCCGGGCCTACGAGGGTGTCGCACGCATCAGCTGGGACGGGAAGTTCACCCGCTCCGACATCGCCGAGTCCGCAGCCACGTCGTGATCGCGTCCCTCAGATGATCGAACGGCTCGTATGACCGACACTCGTTCCGCTGGTCCCGTCCTCGGCATCGTCGGCGGCGGGCAGCTCGCCCGCATGCTGGCCGAGGCGGCGACGCCGCTCGGCGTGCACGTGCGGGTGCTCGCGGCTCCCGGCGACGAGGGCGCGACCGAGGTCATCCCCGACGTGCAGATCGGGTCGCCCGACGATCCGGAGGCGCTGCGCTCGTTCGCCGCGAGCGTCGACGTCATCACCTTCGACCACGAGAACGTCGACCACGGCGTGCTCGCCGAGATCGAGGCCGCCGGCACGCCGGTGCGTCCGTCGGTCGCGACGCTGCGCTTCGCGGACAAGGCGCACCAGCGCCGCGAGTTCTCGGCGGCCGGTCTCCCGGTGCCGCCCTTCGAGGTCGTCGATCTCGCGGACGCCGACGCGCTCGACCGGGCGGAGCGCTTCGCCGCCGAGCACGCGGACGCCCAGGGCCGGATCGTCGCGAAGGCGAGCCGGGGTGGCTACGACGGCCGCGGTGTGTGGATGCTCACCGCGGACGAGCTGCCCGGGTTCCTCGACGCCTACGACGGCGCGCCGCTGGTGCTCGAGCCGCGGCTGCCGCTCGACCTCGAGGTCGCGGTGCTCGCGGCGAGGCGGCCATCGGGCCAGGTCGTCACCTGGCCGATCCTCGAGACGGTGCAGGTCGACGGCATGTGCGACGAGGTGCTCTGGCCGGCGTCGCTGTCGCCGGAGCTCGCCGAGCGGGCTCGTGAGGTCGGTCGGCGGGTGGCCGACGTGACCGGCGCCGTCGGCGTGTTGGCCGTCGAGCTCTTCGTGAGCGACGGCGAGCTCGTCGTCAACGAGATCGCGCCGCGGGTGCACAACTCGGGGCACCTGACCATCGAGGGGTCGCGGACCTCGCAGTTCGAGCAGCACCTGCGTGCGGTGCTCGACTGGCCGCTCGGTCCGACCGAGCCGACCGCGCCGAGCGTCGTGATGGCGAACGTCGTCGGCGGTCCCGAGGGTGACCCCCGCGATCGACAGTCGGTGGCGCTGGCTGCCGAGCCGGGGGCGAACATCCATCTGTACGGCAAGTCGTCGCGACCCGGCCGCAAGATCGGTCACGTCACCGTGCTCGGCGGCGACGACCTCGCCGCGACCCGGCGCTCGGCCAACCTCGCCGCCGACACTCTCGCCGGCACCTGACCCCGCACCGCTGCCGGCGAAATGACACTTGTTTCCGCGGTGATCACCGCGAAACAAGTGTCATTTCGGGAAGATCGTGGTTCGTGGAAGGATCAGCGCATGACCGAACCCGTCGTCGGAATCATCATGGGCAGCTCGTCGGACCTGCCGGTCATGGAGCAGGCCGCTGGCGTGCTCACCGAGTTCGGCGTCGACCACGAGGTGCGGGTCGTCTCCGCGCACCGCAGCCCGCTGCGCATGGTCGAGTACGCCCGTACCGCCCGCGAACGCGGCCTGAAGGTCGTCATCGCCGGTGCGGGTGGTGCCGCCCATCTGCCGGGCATGGTCGCGTCGCTCACGACGCTGCCGGTGATCGGTGTGCCGGTTCCGACCAAGCACCTGGGTGGCGTCGACTCGCTGCACTCCATCGTCCAGATGCCCGGCGGTGTGCCGGTCGCGACGATGGCCATCGGCGGAGCACGCAACGCCGGCCTGATGGCCGTGCGGATGTTGTCGCTCGCCGACGAGGTGCTGGCGTCGCGCCTGGCCGAGGACCAGCTCGCGCTCGAGCAGTTCGCGGCCGCCCAGGACGCCGAGTTGCAGTCCGGTGACTGAGCCCGGAGCCCGCCGCATCCGCACAGCGCTGCTGCTCGGTGGTTCGAGCGACATCGGCCGCGCCGTGTTGTCGTCGCTGGTGCCGTTGGGGTTGGAGCGCGCTGTGCTCGCGTTGCGACGACCGTCCGAGGCGCTCGATGCCCCCGAGGGTGTCGAGTGCGCGCAGCTGCCGTGGGACGCGACCGACATCGCGGCGCACGAGGGACTCGTCGACGCATCGATCGGCGTGCTCGGCCACATCGACGTCGTCGTGTGCGCGGTCGGCATGCTCGGCCACCACGCCGGACGTGCCATGGGGCCCGCCGAGGTCGACGAGATGGTCCGCACGAACTTCGCCGGTCCGGCCGCCGCACTCGCGGTCGTCGCTGACCGACTCGCCGAGCAGGGCGACGGCACCATCGTGGTCCTGTCGTCGGTTGCCGCCGCTCGTGCGCGTCGATCGAACTACGTCTACGGATCGTCCAAGGCAGGTCTCGACGCGTTCGCCCAGGGGCTCGGGGACGCGCTGGTCGGGACCGGCGTCGAGGTCCTGGTCGTGCGTCCGGGTTTCGTGCGCTCGTCGATGACCGAGGGCCTCGATCCTGCGCCGATGTCGACCGACCCCGCGACCGTGGGCGAGGCCGTGCGCCACGCGCTCGAGCGCGGCCGCCACGGCGTGGTGTGGGTGCCGTCCAAGCTCGGCCCGATGTTCGCCGTGCTGCGCAACGCACCGCTGGGCGTGTGGCGCCGGATCTCCGGCAACCGCTGATCAGTCGCGTCGCAGCGTGCTGCTGATCAGTCGCGTCGCAGCGTGCTGCTGATCAGTCGCGTCGCAGCGTGCTGCTGATCAGTCGCGTCGCAGCGTGCTGCTGATCAGCCGAACGTCTGCTTCCAGCCGCCGGGCAGTTCCTCGGCCTCGACCGAACCATCCATCCACGAGGGGTCGTTCGCGTCGGGCGCCACCATCTGCGCGTCGGCGGCGGCCACCGCCGCCAGCGCTGCGGCCTGCTCCTCCTGGAGGGCTCGCTGTTCGGCGAGGCGCTGCTTGATCGCCTTGCGCGTCAGCTTCGGTCGACCGGTGCGCTGGCGTCGCACCCCGCCCAGCTCGAGCGCGCACGCGATGCACGTCGGTGGCTTCGACGCACCGAACGGGAACACCACGCACTCGGGGCAGAACTGGTGGCCGCACTCGCCGCAGATGTACTCGCCCATGGTCATGGGGTGCTTGACGCAGGAGAACGACACCGTGTGTCACCTTTCGGCCAGGGGCCCGACGGCGGGCACCTTCTACCCCGGAGGTATCGGCACCTCGGCGGGACCCCTTGAGACACCGGCGCGGGGTGGGCGGCGCGGTGCCAACTGGACGAGAATGCTCCGGTGAGCCCCGTCCCGAACGTCCTCGCTGCCCGCTACGCCAGTGCCGAGATGGTGGACATCTGGTCGCCCGAGCGCAAGGTCTCGCTCGAGCGGGAGCTCTGGATCGCGGTGATGAAGGCCCAGCAGTCCCGCGGCATCGACATCCCCGACGACGCGATCGCCGCGTACGAAGCCGTCGTGGAGAAGGTCGATCTGGCGTCGATCGACGCTCGTGAGCGGGTCACCCGTCACGACGTGAAGGCCCGCCTCGAGGAGTTCTCGGACCTCGCAGGTCACGAGCACGCCCACAAGGGCATGACATCGCGCGACCTGACCGAGAACGTCGAGCAGCTGCAGGTCCGACGTTCCCTCGAGGTCCTCCGCACCCGGGTCGTCGCGTCCCTCGCTCGTCTGGCCGAGTTGGCCGCCCTGCATGCGGACACGGTCATCGTCGGTCGGAGCCACAACGTCGCCGCACAGGCGACGACGCTCGGCAAGCGGTTCGCCAACCACGGCGAGGAGCTGCTCGTGGCGGCAGCCCGCCTGGACGAGTTGCTCGAGCGCTACCCGCTGCGCGGCCTCAAGGGCCCCGTCGGGACCCAGCAGGACCAGCTCGACCTGCTCGACGGCGACGCCGCTGCACTCGACGGTCTCGAGTCCGAGATCGCCGCGTACCTCGGCTTCGAGCAGGTGCTCACCAACGTCGGACAGATCTACCCGCGCTCGCTCGACCTGGACGTGGTCTCGACGCTGGTCCAGCTCGTGTCGGGTCCGTCGTCGCTGGCGACGACCCTGCGCCTCATGGCGGGCAACGAGCTCGTCACCGAGGGGTTCCGACCGGGGCAGGTCGGTTCCTCGGCGATGCCGCACAAGATGAACGCCCGCAGCTGCGAGCGCATCAACGGCTTCCGCGTGATCCTCAACGGCCACCTGACGATGGCGTCGGGCATGGCGGGGGAGCAGTGGAACGAGGGTGACGTCTCGTGCTCGGTGGTGCGCAGGGTGCTGCTGCCCGACGCCAGCTTCGCGGCCGACGGCGTGTTCCAGACCCTGCTCGACGTGCTCAGCGGCTTCGGTGCGTACCCGGCAGTGATCGAACGAGAGCTGCGCCGCTATCTGCCGTTCCTGGCGACCACGAAGGTCCTGATGGCGGCCGTGCGCGCGGGGGTGGGCCGCGAGGTGGCCCACGAGGTCATCAAGGAGCACGCGGTCGCGGTCGCCCTCGACATGCGCGAGCACGGCAGCGAGGGCAACGACCTGATCGACCGGCTCGCCGCGGATGAGCGGCTGGGCCTGGACGCGGGTGCGCTGCAGTCAGCGCTCGGCGACCCGATCACCTTCGTCGGCAACGCCCAAGCGCAGGTCGCCTCGTTCGTGACGCAGGTGGCAGCGGTCGTCGAACGTCATCCCGAGGCATTGTCCTACGGCGGCGAGTCCATCCTCTGATGCCAGCCATCCTCGATGCCAGCCATCCCGATCGGAGCACACGACGTGAGCACCCTGACCACCTCCCCGGACCTCGGCCTTCCGCTCGTGCACCGCGGCAAGGTGCGCGACCTGTTCGACGCGGGCGACGGCCGCCTTCTCATGGTCGCGACCGACCGACTCTCCGCCTTCGACGTCGTGATGGCAGAGGCCGTTCCCGACAAGGGCCGCGTGCTCACCGCGATGTCGGTGTTCTGGTTCGACGAGCTGGCGGACGTGATCGGGAACCACCTGATCTCGGCCGACCTGGCCGATCTGCCCGACGGTGCGCAGCACCCCTCGCTCGCGGGGCGGACCATGCTCTGCCGTCGCGCCGAGATGCTGCCGATCGAGTGCATCGTGCGCGGCTACGTCGCCGGCTCCGCGTGGAAGGAGTACCGGCACTCCGGCACGGTCCACGGGATGAAGGTGCCGGCCGGGATGCGCGAGGCCGACCGCCTCCCCGAACCGATCTTCACCCCGTCGACCAAGGCGGCGGTCGGCGACCACGACGAGAACATCTCCTTCGACGCAGCCGTCGAGCTGATCGGCCCTGATCTGGCCGAGCAGGCGCGTTCGGTCAGCCTGGAGATGTACCGCCGAGCGGCGGCGCGGGCCGAGGAGGCCGGATTCCTGCTCGCCGACACCAAGTTCGAGCTGGGCCTGATCACCGATGACGACGGCGGCACGGAGCTGGTGGTCGCGGACGAGGTGCTCACGCCTGATTCGTCGAGGTTCTGGGCCGTCGACGACTGGCGCCCGGGTGCGACGCCCCAAGGGTTCGACAAGCAGCCGATCCGCGACTTCCTCGAGTCGCTGGGTTGGGACAAGCGTCCGCCCGCGCCGGCGCTGCCCGTCGACGTGATCGCGGCGACCTCGGGCCGCTACACCGCCGCCTACGAACGCATCTGCGGCCGCGTGCTCGAGGAGTGGCCCGGCGCCTGAGCCTCCGCTCTGGGCTCCGTCGGGGGTGTGGAAGAATCGGACCATGACCTTCGACGTGGTGGTGGAAGTCCGACTCCGTCCGGGGATCGCAGATCCCCAGGGTGCGACCATCGAGCGGGCGCTGCCGGCGCTCGGCTTCGAGGGTGTCAGCGGCGTGGCGGTCGGCAAGAGCATCCGCTTCAGCGTCGAGGCGGCCGATGCAGCGGCCGCAGGGTCGCTCGTCGACGACATGTGCCACCGGTTCCTCACCAACCCGGTGATCGAGGACTCGACCGTGACGCTGACGCCCGTCGCCGTCGCCGCGAGCTGACGATGGCAGCCAACGTCGCGATCATCCGGTTCCCGGGCACCAACTGCGAGTTCGACGCCGCCGAGGCGGTCGCCGATCTCGGCGGTGTGCCAGAGATCCTCTTCCACGACGAGACCTCGCTCGGTGCCGCCGACGCGGTCGTCGTGGCGGGCGGATTCGCCCACGGCGACTACCTGCGTCCCGGGGCGATCGCTCGCTTCTCGCCGATCATGGACGCCGTGTCACGCTTCGCCGCCGATGGTGGACCGGTCGTGGGGATCTGCAACGGTTTCCAGGTGCTCACCGAAGCGCATCTCCTGCCCGGCGCACTGCAGAAGAACGCCGGTTCGAAGTTTCGCTGCGGGATGGTTCAACTGCGAATTGAGACCACCGAATCCGTGCTGACCTGCGAAGGGTCGGTGGGGCAGGTGCTCGACATTCCGATCAACCACTTCGAAGGAAATTTCGTCTGTTCGCAGGAGACGCTCGCGGAACTCCGCGGCGAGGATCGAATCGTTGTTCGCTACGTCGACAATCCGAACGGTTCGATCGACGACATCGCCGGCATCTGCAGCGCAGGACGCAACGTCGTCGGGCTGATGCCGCACCCGGAGCGGGCCTGCAACGAGCTGCTGGGCTCGACCGACGGCCGGGTGATGCTGCACTCGCTGCTGGCCTCAGCCGGCGCCCGTCTGTCGAACGCCGGCTGAGGACCACTGCGCAGATCTTTCAGCCGGCCCGCGAGATGTCGGCCCGCTTGAGCACTGCGGCCGGCACGCCGATCTCGCGCCACGCAGCGTAGGAGATGCCCTTGTGCTCGCCGTAGGCCTTCGCCGCGGCGACGAATTCGTCCTCGATCGCCGTCATGTCGATGGGGGCCTGCATGTTCTCGAGCTCGCTGCTCAGGTTCATCCGTTCCTGGGTGAGCTCGAGCTTCTTGACGGGTGACGCCGTCGCGATCTCCTCGTCGATCCGCTGGAGGCGACGGGTGATGGAATCAGGGGTTCGCTTCCGGCCTCGTTTGGGCTTGTTCGTCTCGAGCGCTTCCAGGTATTGCTTGATCGGTCGAGCGCTGAGTCGGGCAGGCTTCTCGGTCTTTTGCGCAGAAGCCTTCGGCTTTGATTTTGCAGTTGCCATATCCTTCATTTGATACCGAACGTTCAGGGAAGGCAACTACCGTCCGTGGCCGTTCCGGAGTGCCTTCAGGGCTGCGGTAGCGTCGGGTCCATGGTCGACGATGCGATGGAGGAACCGACTCACCGTGCGCTGGGGCTGACGGACGAGGAGTTCGACCGCATCCGCGACACGCTGGAACGGGAGCCGAACCATCTCGAGCTCGCCATGTACTCGGTCATGTGGTCCGAGCACTGCTCGTACAAGAGTTCGAGGGTGCACCTGCGCCGCTTCCCGTCCGAGGCCCCGTGGGTGCTCGTCGGTCCGGGTGAGGGCGCGGGAGTGGTCGACGTCGGCGACGGCATCGCCGCCGCGATCCGCATCGAGAGCCACAACCATCCGTCCGCGATCGAGCCGTACCAGGGCGCCGCGACCGGCGTCGGTGGCATCCTGCGCGACATCTTCTCGATGGGTGCACGCCCGATCGCCCTCATGGATCCCCTCCGGCTCGGTCCCCTCGACGACGCCCGTTCTCGCTGGATCGCCGAGGGTGTGGTGTCGGGTATCTCGGGCTACGGCAACTCCGTCGGCGTGCCGAACGTCGGCGGCGAGACCGTGTTCGACGAGTGCTACGCCGACAACCCGCTGGTCAACGTGCTCTGCCTGGGCACGATGCCGGCAGACCGGCTGGTCCTCGGGCGTGCCGAAGGCGTCGGCAACCTGGCGGTCCTGCTCGGTTCGACCACCGGCCGCGACGGCATCGGTGGCGTCTCGGTGCTCGCGTCCGCCGGATTCTCCGACGACGAGGCCGACTCCCAGAAGCGCCCGAGCGTGCAGGTGGGTGACCCCTTCGAGGAGAAGCGCCTGATCGAGGCGTGCCTGGAGCTGCTCGAGAACAACCTGGCCGTCGGCGTGCAGGACCTCGGCGGGGCGGGCATCACCTGCGCGACCGCCGAGACCGCCGCCAAGGGCGGCGCGGGCATGGACGTCTTCGTCGACGTCATCCCACAGCGTGAGCCCAACATGGAGCCCTTCGAGGTCATGACCTCGGAGTCCCAGGAGCGCATGCTCGCGATCGTCGAACCGCAGATGCTCGACGCGGTCCTGGCGATCGCGCAGCGGTGGGAGATCCGGGCGACGGTCATCGGCATCGTGACCGACACCGGCAAGCTCCGTGTGCTCGACCGAGAGGGCGGCGAGGTCATCGCCGACATCCCGGCGAAGTCGCTCGAGGACGAGGCGCCGCTGTACCACCGCCCGCTCGCCGAGCCGGCCGACTTCGCCGCTCGCTCCGGCGACTCCGCGAACCAGCTGCCGGCTCCGCCCGACGTGGGCGCCGACCTGCTCGACATGCTCTGCGACACCAGCTGGGTGTGGTCCCAGTACGACCACATGCTGTTCCTGAACACCGTCGAGGGTCCCGGCGGCGACGCGGCGGTCCTTCGACTGAAGGACCCCCGCACCGGTGTCGACACCGGCCGTGCGCTCGCCATGACCACCGATGGCAACCACCTGTGGGGAGCGGTCGACCCGCGACGTGGCGCAGCGATGACCGTGGCCGAGTCCGTCATGAACCTCGCGGTCGTCGGCGCTCGTCCGTTGGCGCTCGTCAACTGCTTGAACTTCGGCAACCCCGAGCACCCCGAGGTCATGTGGCAGCTGTCGGAGTCGGTCGACGGCATGACCGAGGCGCTCGACGCCTTCGGGGTGCCGTGCATCGGCGGCAACGTCAGCCTCTACAACGAGAGCCGCGGTCGTGACATCGACCCGACCCCCGTGGTGGGACTGCTCGGCATGGTCGACACCCTGACCCGGCGTCCCCCCGGCGCCGGACTGGTCGACGGCGGTCGCCTGCTGCTCGTGGGTGCGACCGTCGACGAGCTGTCCGGTTCCTACTGGGCGGCCAACCAGGGCCACCGTGGGCGCGGCTCGCTGCCCGATCTCGATCTCGACGCGGTCGGACGCACGGCGGCGGCGATCCGTGAGCTCGTCGACGCCGGCCTGCTCCAGGGTGCACACGACGTGGCGCGCGGCGGCGTCGGCCTCGCCCTCGCGGAGATGGCGGTCCGCTCCGGCGTCGGCTTCACCGCCGCACGCATCGCGGATCACGTCGCCCTGTTCTCGGAGTCCGCCGGTCGGGCGGTGCTGTGCGTCGACCCGGAGCAGCTGACCACGGTGCTCGAGGTGCTCGCGGCCCACGACGTGCCGGTCGAGCGGCTCGGGCTCGCAGGTGGCGACCGCATGAAGGTGAAGGACCTGCTCGACGTGTCACTCGCGGATGCGACCGAGACCTTCACCCGGCGACTGCCCGACGCGCTGGGCGCCGGCACCACCCAGGGCTGACCGAGCGGTCCTCGGCGCCCCGGTCCGGCGAGCGGCGATGACCACCGGGCGGTTCGCCCCGAGCCCGACGGGCGAGCTCCACCTGGGCAACCTGCGGACCGCGCTGCTCGCGTGGTGCTGGGCGCGCCACGACGGCGGACGCTTCCTGATCCGGGTCGAGGACCTGACGACCGGAGCCGAGCCCATCGGCGAGGCGCAACAGCTGGCCGACCTGGCCGCGCTCGGCCTCGACCACGACGGCGCCGTCGTGCGTCAGTCCGAGCGGACCGCCGACCACGACGAGGCGATCGACCGGCTGGCCGTCCAGGGCCTCACCTACGAGTGCTTCTGCTCGAGACGCGAGATCCGAGAGGCGGCCGCCGCACCACACGGGCCGGGTACCGAGGGCGCCTATCCGGGCACGTGCTCGGCGCTCGACGAGGCGGAGCGGCGCCGTCGTCGCGCCGAGGGGCGCACACCGGCGACCCGGTTGCGCGCCGGCGGCGTCGAGATCGCGGTCCATGACGAGGTGCACGGCGACATCGCGCCGGTGGTCGTCGACGACCTGGTGTTGCGGCGCGCGGACGGGATCGCCGCCTACAACCTGGCGGTCGTGGTGGACGACGCCGCGCAGGGCGTCGACCAGGTCGTTCGGGGGGACGACCTGTTGCACACCACGCCCCGGCAGGTGCTGCTCCAGCGCCTGCTCGGTCTGCCGACGCCGCGCTACGTGCACGTGCCCCTCGTGTTCGGACCCGACGGCGAACGTCTCGGCAAGCGGCACGGCGCGGTCGGACTCGCCGGACGCCGCGCGGCCGGGGACCCGCCGGAGCGCGTGCTCGGCGTGCTCGCGCACTCCCTCGGGCTCGCCTCGGCACACGAATCGGTGAGCGCCGCGCAGGTGCTGGAACGGTTCGACCCGCACACCGTGCAGCTGGCCGAGTGGGTCGTGCCGGCGTCGCTGCTGGGCGAGACCTGAGGATCGGGTCCCTCTTCGGGAACAGGTGAGGTCGGTTCGGGGTCCCCTCTCGTGATGTGCCACGATGGAACCGTGATCCCCGCCCCCGGTCAGCTGGATGACGCACCCGGGTCCGACTCGGACCTCGACCAGTGCGAGGGGGTCGACCACGATGCGGGCAAGCCCCGAGAGGCCTGTGGTGTCTTCGGCGTGTACGCGCCCGGGACGCCCGTCGCCCACCTCGCCTACCTGGGCATCTACGCGCTGCAGCACCGTGGTCAGGAGTCCGCCGGGATCGCGACGTCCGACGGCCACCACCTGACCGTCGTCAAGGACATGGGCCTGGTGTCCAACGTGTTCGACGACCGCACCCTCGCCGCGCTCGACGGCGACCTGGCCATCGGGCACACCCGCTACTCGACCACCGGGTCGAGCATGTGGAAGAACTCCCAGCCGCTCTTCCGCGACGTCGTGCACACCCAGTTCTGCCTGGCGCACAACGGCAACCTGGTCAACACCGAGGAGCTCGCCGAAGAGGCGGGCATGCTGCCCGGCACGGTCGGCAGCGACACCGACGCCATGGCCGAGCAGATCGCGCAGGCGTGCGACCGCGTCGACCGCGGCGAGGGCGACACACTCGAGAAGGCGCTGCTCGAGGTGCTGCCGAAGTTCGAGGGAGCGTTCTCGCTGACGCTGCTCGACCGCCACCGCATCATCGGCGTGCGCGACCCGCACGGCTTCCGACCGCTGTGCCTCGGCAAGCTCGACACCGGTTGGGTGCTGGCGTCCGAGACCCCGGCGCTCGACGTCGTCGGTGCCCACTTCGTCCGCGAGCTCGACCCGGGAGAGATGGTCGTCATCGACGGCGACGGCGTGCGGTCGCTGCGCCCCTTCGACCGTGACGAGGTCGACCCGAAGCTCTGCCTCTTCGAGTTCGTCTACTTCGCCCGCCCCGACTCCCAGCTGTACGGCAAGAACGTGCACCAGGCACGTGTGCGCATGGGTGAACAGCTCGCCGCCCAGGCGCCGATCGAGGCCGACCTGGTGATGGGCGTGCCCGAGTCCGGTATCCCCGCCGCCGAGGGCTACGCCCGTCACAGCGGGCATCCCCTTCGGCCACGGCCTGGTGAAGAACCGCTACATCGGGCGGACCTTCATCGCTCCCAGCCAGGAGATGCGGTCCCTCGGCGTGCGCATGAAGCTGAACCCGCTGAAGGAGAACATCGAGGGCAAGCGCCTGGTCGTCGTCGACGACTCGATCGTCCGTGGCACGACCACCAAGGCGATGGTCGAGATGCTCCGGGCTGCGGGCGCGGCAGAGGTGCACATGCGCATCTCGTCGCCGCCGTACCGCTGGCCGTGCTTCTACGGCATGGACACCGGCTCGCGTGGCCAGCTGCTCGCGGCGAACCTCGAGGTCGAGGAGATCCGTCAGTACCTGAAGGTCGACACGCTGTCGTACCTGACCCTCGACGGACTGGTCGAGGCCATCGCCGCGCCCGGAGCCGGGTTCTGCAACGCGTGCCTGACCGGCGAGTACCCCGTGGCGATCAC
Organism: uncultured Actinomycetota bacterium; assembly: GCA_963707555.1. Classification (GTDB taxonomy): domain Bacteria; phylum Actinomycetota; class Acidimicrobiia; order Acidimicrobiales; family Microtrichaceae; genus JAFAFN01. The sequence goes on along the minus strand of CAVPQM010000005.1, from coordinate 49,612 downwards.
GGCCTCGGCGGCGATGGGTGTGCTCGACGGCGACCCGGTCACCCCGGACGAGCGCGCCGCGGAGCTCACGCTGCTGTCGATCGACGGCGGCGACCTGCGCGGCGACGCGACGCTGCCGGCCGAACAGGCGCGGCGCGAGCGCGACCGCGCCCAGCAGACGACCACCGGCGGTGCCGGGACGGAGGACGTGCACCGTGGGTGAGACCTATGCAGGCGCCGGCGTGTCGATCGATGCGGGTGAGGCCGCGGTCGAGGCGATCAAGGCCGACGTGCGATCGACGTTCCGGCCCGAGGTCATCGGCGACATCGGTGGCTTCGGCGGGCTGTTCCGCTTCGACCCGACCAGGTACCGCGACCCCGTGCTCGTGTCGTCGACCGACGGTGTGGGCACCAAGGCACAGGTCGCGACCGCGGTCGGTCGCTTCGACACGATCGGCGTCGACCTGGTCGCCATGTGCGTCGACGACCTGGTGTGCGCCGGCGCCGAGCCGCTGTTCTTCCTCGACTACATCTCGGTGGGCATGCTCGACCCGGCTCATGTGAAGCAGCTCGTCGCCGGAGTCGCCGACGGCTGTCGCCAGGCCGGCTGCGCCCTCGTCGGTGGCGAGATGGCAGAGCACCCCGGGGCGATGGCCTCGGGCGAGTTCGACCTGGTCGGCTTCGCCGTCGGGGTCGTCGAGCGCTCGGCGATGATCACGGGCGAGCGAGTCGGCGTCGGTGACGTCCTGATCGCGCCTGCCGTCCCCGGGTCTCCGCTCCAACGGCTACTCGCTGGCCCGACGGCTGATGTTCGACGTCGCCGGCCGATCGGTCGACGACCGCGCCTGGGACGACTCCCACGCGCCGACCGTGGGCGACGAGCTGCTCGTCCCGTCGGTCATCTACGCGCCTGCCGATCCGCGCCCTGATCGACGCCGTCGACGTGCACGCCGTCGCGCACATCACCGGCGGCGGCCTGCCCGGCAACCTGAACCGCGTGCTCGACTCGCACCACGACGCGCTGGTCGATCCGTCCACGTGGGAGTGGCCGCGCATCTTCTCCGAGCTGCAGCAGATCGGATCGGTGTCGACCGACGAGATGCGCAAGGTGTTCAACCTGGGTGTCGGCATGGTCGTGGCGGTGCCGGCCGACCAGGCGCACCGCGCGATCGACACGCTGCGCACCGCCGGCCACCGCGCCCACGTGGTGGGCGAGGTCGTCAAGGGCGACGGCATCGTTCGCTTCGCCGACTGAGCCGCCTTCGCCGGGTCGGCGGGGCACGGGTCGAACCACCGGTAGTCTGACGCCTCGTCAGGTCGACGGGGGCGTCGACCGTCAGGGGGATCGAGATGGCCACGGAAGCATCTGCGTTCGAGGGACCGAGGGCACACGGGAGCCTGTCGTCCTGGGACGACTATCCGGTCCACCAGGTGGCCGAGACCATCCGCCACTCCGCGACGAGCGACCGGAACTTCTACGACCGGTACTACTTCAACTGCCACCAGAACGACGGCGACGCCATGGTGATCTTCGGGTACGGGCAGTATCCGAACCTGGCCGTCGCCGATGCCTTCATGGTGGTCACCACCGGGACCTCGCACCGTGTGGTGCGCGCCTCGCGTGAGCTCGGGGACCGGATGGACACCTCGGTCGGACCGATCCGCGTCGAGGTGATCCGGCCGCTCGAGGAGCTCCGGTTCGTCGTCGAACCGAACGAGCACGGTGTGTCGGCCGACCTCACCTGGGTGGGCAGCATCCCGGCCTTCGAGGAACCGCGCCAGTACATCCGCAAGCACGGGCGCGTGCTGTTCGACACGATGCGCCTCGCCCAGACCGGCAAGTGGTCCGGCACCATCACCACGGGGGACACGACCTTCGAGGTGACCCCGGACCAGTGGTGGGGGACCCGTGACCGCAGCTGGGGGGTGCGACCGGTCGGCGAGGAGGAGCCCGCCGGCATCCGCACCGACGGCCAGATGGTCGGGATGTGGAACTACGCGCCGATGCAGTTCGAGGACCACTCGATCCTCTACATGCTCAACGAGCACACCGACGGCACCCGGGTCACCGAGGAGGCCACCCGCATCTGGAACGACCCGGACCGGCCGACGGAGTACCTGGGGCGCGTCGAGCACGATGCGGTGGTCACGCCGGGCACCCGTCGGATCGAGTCCTCGACGTTGCGCTTCCCCGACGCTCCCGGTGGTCCGCTCGAGATCGCGGTGACGCCGCTCCAGGACTGCTGGCTGATGCTCGGCACCGGCTACGGCATCGAGCCGAACTGGCGCTTCGGCATGTACCAGGGCCCGCTCGTGGTCGAGGGCGAGCACATCGACTACGAGCGTGACTCGGCTCGGCTGTTCGGACTCGTCGACCAGGTCGCCCGGTTCGAGCAGTCGAACGGCGCCGTCGGCCACGGTCTGCACGAGTTCTTCTTCATCGGCGACTACGAGCGCTACGGCCTGGTCGGTTGGGACCCAGCCCCCTGAATCGGCGCCGCTCTCACCCCTGCGGGTGAGCCTGTTCACCCCTGCGGGTGATGATCTCGCGCTGGAGCGTGGCAACACCCCAGCGCAGTCCGTGAACCGCTCATGACCTCGAGTGTGCCGCCGACGCGAGTGGGCATGCGGAACCACAAGTACCTCATCGCGGTGCTCGCGTCGGCTGCAGTGTTCACGGGGGCCCTGGCCCCGTCCGCTGCCGCCGCCCCGGGAGCCGCCACCTCCTCGTCGTCCGGAAAGGGCGGGAACACCACCTCGGGTGGGCAGCGCTACCACGTGGTGCGCCCGGGTGATTCGGTCGGATCGATCGCACGCCGTACGGCGTCTCGGCCGACTCGATCCGTTCGATCAACGGCATCGTCGGGGACCGGCTCTACGCCGGCGCCCGCCTCCTGCTCGACTCGCCGAACCCCGGCCTGACCGCGTCCCGCATCAGCTCCTCGTCGGGCACGTCGTCGGGTACGTCGTCCGCGAAGGGCGGCTCGTCGGGCAGCTACACGGTGCAGGACGGTGACGTGCTGGAGCGGATCGCCCGTCGTCACGGCGTGAAGCTCTCGGCGTTGCTCGCCGCGAACGGCCTCGAGTCGACGAGCCTCATCGTCGAGGGCGACGAGCTCACCATCCCCTCGGGCTCGAAGGGCTCCGGCTCGTCCAACGGCTCGGGCGCTGCGTCGGGCGGGTCCTCGGCGAGCAGCTACACCGTGAAGCCCGGTGACGTGCTGGAGCGGATCGCTCGTCGTCACGGCGTGAAGCTCTCGGCGCTGCTCGCCGCGAACGGCCTCAAGATGACGAGCCTCATCTTCGAGGGCGACGTCCTCACGATCCCGGCCGGCTCGTCGTCGAGCGGTGGGTCGCAGGCGGCCGCGGCGTCACCCGCCAGCACGTCGTCAGGTAGCGACGTCCTCAGCCAGCACGTCGTCCGGTTCGGCGGTCGGACCCGAGCTGGTCTGTCCGGTCCCGGGAGCGAGCTTCATGAACGACTGGGGCTTCCCCCGCGGCAGCACCCGGTTCCACGAGGGCACGGACATGTTCGCCGGCACGGGCACGACGATCTATGCGCCGGCCTCCGGTGTGGTCAGCTTCGGGTCGAACAACCTGGGTGGCACCACGTTCAGCCTGTCGACGAACAGCGGCTGGGTGATCTACGGCGCCCACCTCGATGACACGATCGGCTCCTCCGGTTCGGTCTCGGCGGGCACGCCGATCGGCACGGTGGGCGCCAGCGGCAACGCGGCGGGTGGCGACCCCCACCTGCACCTCGGTGTGAAGCCCGCAGGTGGCAGCGCCGTCAACCCCTACCCGTCGCTGCACGCCGCCTGCGGCTGAGCGCTGGCGGCGGGTGGGGGTGAGGCCGCGGCCTCGCTTCGTCGTGCGGTGCCGGGGCGGTTAGCCTCGCAGTCGCTATGGCAGACACCCCCACCCCCGCCTTCTCCGTCCGAATCCGTGTTCGCATGGTCAACGAGCCGGGCATGCTCGGCCGACTCGCGATCGCGATCGGTGAAGTAGGCGGCAACATCTCGGGGCTGCGCGGCTTCGAGGTCAAGACCTCGATCCTCGACGAGGACGTGGTCGTCAACTGCACGAGCGTCGCCCACCAGGAGCAGGTGCGCTCGGCCATCGAGGGCATCGACGGCATCGAGATCCTCGAGTTCGAGGACCGAACCTTCCACATGCACGAGGGCGGCAAGATCGAGGTCCTGCCCCTCGCGCCGGTGCGTGACATCGAGGACCTCTCCATGGCGTACACGCCGGGTGTCGCCAGGGTCTGCATGGAGATCAACAAGAACCCCGAGACGGCGCACCGCTACACGATCAAGCGCAACACGGTCGCGATCGTCTCCGACGGCACCGCGGTCCTCGGGCTCGGCGACATCGGACCCGAGGCGGCGATGCCCGTCATGGAGGGCAAGGCGCTGCTGTTCAAGCACTTCGCAGGCGTCGACGCGTTCCCGATCTGCCTCGACACCACGGACCCCGACGAGATCATCGAGACCGTCAAGCGGATCGCTCCGACCTTCGGTGGCATCAACCTCGAGGACATCGCGGCACCCGGTGCGTTCGACGTCGAGGAGCGCCTGGTCGAGGAGCTCGACATCCCGGTCTTCCACGACGACCAGCACGGCACCGCCATCGTCACCCTCGCCGCGCTCGAGAACGCACTGAAGATCGTCGGCAAGCAGAAGGCCGACCTCAAGGTGGTTGTCGCCGGTGTCGGCGCCGCGGGTGTCGCCGTGTCGAAGATCCTCATGAACGCGGGCGTGGTGAACATCGTCGGGTGCGATCGCCAGGGTGCGGTGCACACCGGGCGTGAGGGGCTGAACAAGTCGAAGCAGTGGTTCGCCGAGAACACGAACCCCGATGGCCTGTCCGGCTCCATCGCCGAGGTCATGCCCGGGGCCGACGTCTTCATCGGGCTGTCGGGCCCCGACCTGATCACCCGTGACGACGTCATCGGCATGGCGACCGACCCGATCGTCTTCGCCATGGCGAACCCCGATCCCGAGATCCGCCCCGAGCTGATCCAGGACGTCGCGGCGGTCATCGCGACGGGTCGATCCGACTTCCCGAACCAGATCAACAACGTGCTGGCCTTCCCCGGCATCTTCCGCGGTGCGCTCGACGCCGGCGCTCGGCGCATCACCGAGAACATGAAGGTGGCCGCTGCCGAGGCGATCGCCGAGACGGTGAAGCCCGAGGACCTCGCGCGCCGACAACATCATCCCGTCGGTGTTCGATCCCGCGGTCGCAGTCGCTGTGGCCCGGGCGAGCGCTGCGGCGGCGAAGGCCGACGGCGTCTGCCGCTGATCATCGGGTCCGACCCGCCAGCACAACGACAGGAGCCGGACCCGAGGGTCCGGCTCCGGTGCGTTCTGGTGGTCGGGACCGGCGTCGATCCGGTGACCTTCCGCTTTTCAGGCGGACGCTCTGCCAACTGAGCTACCCGACCGGGGTTGACGCCCGGTCGGTTGGGTGACCAACCGACCGGACCTCGGTTCCCGTCCGGAGCCTGGAGAGCTCCGGACACTCGAATGGCGGTCCCGACGGGATTTGAACCCGCGACCTCCGGCTTGACAGGCCGGCGTGCACTCCAGGCTGCACCACGGGACCACGCATCTGTGCGAGCGCTGATCGTAGCCCGCCGAAGGCTCGGCGCACCAAGTCGATCCGAAGCGGACCGCAGTGGCGGCGAACCTGGTACCCCCAACGGGATTCGAACCCGTGTTACCTGCGTGAAAGGCAGGCGTCCTAGGCCGCTGGACGATGGGGGCCTGCTCCCCGGAGGGAGCGCCGCAGCCTACCAAGGGACGGCGCCCGACCCCAACGGCGCTGCGCCGGACAACCACCCGGCGCCGATACGCTCAGCGCACCATGGCTCCGCACGAAGCACCCACCCCGCCGCCGTTCCGCGGTGTGCCGCCGGTGCAGCCCGATGCTCCTCCCGTCGCCGCGCCCGTCGACCAGTCCCGCCGCCGTCAGGCCAGCCGTTCGCACCGACCGGCGAAGCCGTCTGCGCGCCGCAGGGTGAGCAGTTCCCGCCGCCGCAGGGCCAGCCGTTCGCGCCGCCGCAGGGCCAGCCGTTCGCGCCGCCGCAGGGCCAGCCGTTCGCGCCGCCGCAGGGCCAGCCGTTCGCGCCGCCGCAGGGCCAGCCGTACGCACCGCCGCAGGGCCAGCCGAGGTCACCGGGCATGCCCGTGCATCCGTACGCCCGGGCGTGGGGCGGGCACGGGTACGCGCCACCTGGGCCCGCGTCGCGGGCAGGCGGCGGGCGACGAGCCGGTCTCTGGTTCGTGCTGGGCTCCGCGGCGCTCCTGTGCCTGGTCGGCGCAGCGGCGATCGGTTGGTGGGCGATGGACCGCGGCTCCGCCCACCCTGACACCTGGGATCCCGCCGTCGTCGAGCTCGTCGAGTTCGTGGAGGCCGAACGCGACAGCGAGTTCGACCATCCGGTCTACGTCGACTTCGTCGACCCGGAGCAGTACCGCCTGCTCGCCGGCGGTGGAGCGGATCCGACCGACGCGGACGCGGCGGCGGATGAGGCGGCGGACGCGGCGGCGAGTGAGGACATCGCCCTCTACCGCTCGCTCGGTCTCATCAGCGGAGCTCCGGACCTGGGCGCCGCGAACGAGTCGCTGATGGCCGACGGCACCGCAGCGTTCTACGACCCCTACGAGGACCGCATCGTCGTGCGCGGTCTGCCCGTCGGCGGGGAGTTGGCCATCGAATTGAAGGTCGTGGTGGTCCACGAGCTGGCCCACGCGCTGCAGCACCAGGTGGTCGACCTGGCCGCCGTGAGAGCCGCCGGACACCACCGAGACGTCTGATGCCATGGTCGCGTTGCTCGAGGGCGATGCCAGCCTGGTCGAGCGGGCGTTCGTCGAGCAGCTGGACCCCGCCCAACAGGAGCAGGTCATGTCGCAGGAATCCGCACGTGGCGCCGAGGCAGCGGCCGCCCTGGCCGGGGCCGAGGTTCCCGACGTCCTGGGCACGATGTTCTCGATGCCGTACGCGTTCGGCCCGAGCTGGGTCGAGATCGCACTCGAGGGCCCCGATGGCGTCGACCTGGCCACCATGCTCAGCGATCCCCGGCCCACCACGGCTCAGATCATCGGGCTCGTGCCCCGCGACGAGCTGCAGTCGGCCGCCGAGGTCGACGAGCTCGACGCGCCCGCTGGTGCCGACGTGCTCTACACCGACACCTGGGGCGCGTTCTCGTGGGCGGTCGCCTTCGCGAGTTGGCTCGAGCCGGACACGGTCGCTTCGGCCGTGAGCGGGTGGGACGGCGACTCGGTCGTCGTGTACACCGACGACGGCGGCCGGGTCTGCTTCGACGCGTCGGTGGCGGCGACGTCCCCCGAAGCGGCTGCGGACCTTCGGTGACGGCGCCCGCCGCTGGCTGGAACAGCTCCCGCCGCAAGCCGGAGCGACCGCGACCGTCGAGGGCGACTCGGTCTCGGTCCACTCCTGTGACCCCGGTGCAGACGTCGCGTTCACGCCGTCGCAGGACGCGGCGACCGCGCTCGGGCTGATGGCGATGGAGAACGGTCTCGTCGCCGGCGGCGTGGTCGAGGGCGTCGAGCTCGACGCGGCGCGGTGCTTCGCGGACGGCCTGCTCGCCACGTTCGGACCGGAGCGGCTGAGCGACGACACGCTCCACACGTCACCCGAGTTCGAGCGGAGCCGGGTGGCGCTGGCGCAGCGCTGCGGGATCTGAGCCCGACCCCACTCGCCGTGCTCGCTGTCAGTCGGCGGCGAGGCCGTCCACGACCGCGTCGAGGACTGCGCCGAGCAGCTCGTACGCGGAGTACATGGGGGCCTGGTCGTCGCTGAGCCCGAGCGGTCCGCTCTCGTCCTCGATGCCGAGGATGGTGCCCAGCACGAGGCGAACGTCGTTGATCGAGCGCATCCACGCCTCGAGCTGCTCCTCGGTGAGCACGTCGGCGTCGATGGTCGACTCGACCTCGCTGATGCCCGACAGGCGTGACTCGAACAGCTCGGCGCCCGCCAACACGGCGTAGCCGGCGTTGCGTTCCTCGTCGTCGCCGTACGGCGCCGGGAAGAGACGTCGCAGCGCGGGGCTGTCGGTGCTCAGCAGCTCCCGGACCTGGCCCACCAGCGCGAGGACCAGCCCCCTGACCTCGTCGTCGAGGTCCACGTCGTAGGAGCCGTCGGCCCGGCGCGAGAACGGTCGACGTCGGCGCCGATCGAAGATGCCCACGCTCAGTCCTGCTGCATCGTGGCCCACAGGCCGTGCTCGTGCAGACGGAACACGTCACGCTCGGCCTCGGTGCGGGTGCCGCTGGAGACGACCGCCTTGCCCTCGGTGTGGACCTGCATCATCAGCTGGTTCGCCTTCTCCTTGGAGTGGCCGAACAGCTTTCGGAGCACGAAGGCGACGTACGACATGAGGTTGATCGGGTCGTTCCAGACCAGGACGACCCACGGCGCGTCGAGGTCGGTGATCGACGTCGTGTCCGGCTCGAGGACCTCGACCGGCGCGGTCGAGCTCATGCGGGCTCGGCCGACAGCGCCGCCGTGGCCGGCGACGTGGCCCGGTCGTCGGTGTCGGTCTCGGGGGCGGTGTCGGTGTCGAACAGGCCGAGGTGGAACCACACCATCAGCCCGACCACCGTCGTCGCTCCCGCGATGTGGGCCAGGACGATCCACGGCGGGATGCCCAGGGAGTACTGCGTGTAGCCGATGGCGCCCTGCGCCACGATCGCGGCGAGCAGCAACCCGCCGCGCCGCACCACGGCCGTCGGCGCCCCCGAACGGCCGAGCCGGGCCATGAGCGCCACGACCACGACCAGGAAGATCCACATGTTGATGCTGTGGACGCGCACGACGTCGGGGATGAAGAACCCGAACCGCTGGGCCTCGGCGTCGCCGGCGTGCGGGCCGCTGCCGGTCACGACCGGTCCGGTCACCATGAGCGCGGTGGCGCAGACCGCCGCGAGCCGGGACAGCACGACGTCGGTCGCACCGACGAGCGCGCGGCGGGGTGCGGTGCCGTGGCGTGCCTTCCAGACCAGGTTGACCGCTGCGACGAGCAGGACCATCGACAGCACGAAGTGGCCGGCGACCGCTGCGGGGTGCAGGTGGACCAGGACGGTGATGCCGCCGAGCACGATCTGGGCGAGGACCCCGCCGACGAGCGCGAACGACCACCAGACCAGGTCGACCCGGTAGGGCCGGCGCCGCAGCGACCCGAGCACCGCGGCGATGACGGACAGCGACACCATGCCGGTGAACAGGCGGTTGACCTGCTCGATCGTCTGGTTCGGGTTGCCGAAGCGCACCAGCTCGCCATCCGCGCAGTTCGGCCAGGTGTCGCAGCCCATGCCGGACCCGGACAGTCGGACCGCAGCGCCCGTGACGACGATCGCAGCGATCATCACCAGCGCGAACAGGGTGACCGCCCGGTACCGGTCTGCCGAGATGGTGAAGCGCTCCGGTGGGCCCGACAGGGGTTCGCGTCCGTCGCTCATCGATCGCGAGGTTAGGGCAGCACCCCCGCACCCCACCCATCGGGGAACCGGGTCGGAGCTTCCCGCCCGCGGCGTTCTCGGCCTGCGGCGAGTGCAGATCCGGCCCGCCGTTGCAAGTCCGGAGCCCACCCGGCCAGGGTTGGCCCCGGAGCCGTGCAGCCGCGTACGTTGTGGTGGTCATGGTGGCATCGACCCTCCACCCTCGGCCGTCGATCGGGACCGTGGTCAGCGCGTACGTCGCGTTGACGAAGCCCCGGATCATCGAGCTGCTCCTCGTGACGACCATCCCGACGATGGTCGTCGCCTACGGTGGCCTCCCTCCGTTGTGGCTGATGCTCGCGACGTTCGTCGGCGGCTCGCTGGCCGCCGGCGGCGCCAACGCCGTCAACATGTACGTCGATCGTGACATCGACGCGAAGATGGAGCGCACCAAGGACCGCCCGCTCGTCACCGGGGTGATCTCACCCCGGTCCGGGCTGACGTTCGCACTCGCGATCGAGGCCGTCGCCTTCCTGTGGCTCTGGGGCACGGTCAACCTGCTGTCGGCGGTCCTGGGTCTGACCGCGTGCCTCTTCTACGTGTTCGTCTACACGCTCTGGCTGAAGCGGACCTCGAAGCAGAACATCGTGATCGGCGGCATCGCCGGTTGCATCCCGGTGCTGATCGGCTGGTCCGCGGTCACCGACTCGGTCACCGCCACCTTCAGCCTCGCCCCGTTGTCGCTGTTCGCACTCATGTTCTTCTGGACGCCCCCGCACTTCTGGGCGCTCGCCATCAAGTACAAGGACGACTACGCCCGGGCCGAGGTGCCCATGCTGCCGGTGGTCGCCAGCCATCGCGAGACCACCCGGCAGATCGTGCTCTACACGGTGCTGGTCGTGATCTCGTCCCTGGTCTTCGGCTGGGCCGCCGACCTCGGCGCCCTGTACCTGGTCAGCGCAGTGCTGCTGGGGGCCACGTTCCTGTGGATGGCCGTGCAGGTGATGCGCACCGAGTCGCCGGCCAAGGCCATCAAGCTGTTCACGTTCTCGATCACCTATGTCACGTTGCTGTTCTGCGTGATGGCCGCCGACGTACTCATTCGTCACGGTCTGGTGGCATGAAAGGGTCCCTGTGACCTGAGGGTTTTCTTCGCCGGCGGGTGCTCGGAGTAGTGTCCCGTCCGGCAGCGGTTGGACCGCTGTTCCGGGCCTCTGCCCGGAGCACGGACCTGTTGTGGCACGGCTCAGCTGGAACGAGCCGGAATCCATGACCATGGTTGGCACGTCACCTCCCGGGTGGCGCAGACGAGGGCACGACGACATGGCACTGACGGAGACGAGACCCGAGACCCACAGCGACGTCGGCATCGACGACGCCGTCGGCGCGTCGACACCGAGCCCGATCGTGCGGCTGCTCGGCACCGGCGATCACCGGACGATCGGCCGCAGCTTCATCACGCTGTCGCTGCTCACGCTGCTCGTGTCCGCCGCCGGACTCGCCCTCGCCGGCATCGACGGCCTCTCCGACGACGGCCTGCTCGGCGTGCCCGCCTCGCTCTGGGGCAGCTCGCTCGTCGGCCTGGTCCTGCTCGGCGCCCTGCCGCTGCTGCTCGGACTGGCCATCCAGATCGTTCCCCGCCAGGTCGGCTCGCCGGCCATCGCCTTCCCCCGTGCCGCCGCCCTGTCGCTGTGGGGCTGGCTGATCGGCGCCGTCATCTTCATCGTGAGCGCCGTGCTCGACGGTGGCGTCGGGGGCACCGACAACGACGCCGCTCGCCTCGGCAACGTCTCCATGGGCCTGATCCTCGTGGCGATCTCGCTGGGCTCGATCACCGTGGCGACCACCGTCCTGTCGCACCGCCCGCTCGGCATGGGCCTCTCCAAGGTCCCGTTCTTCTCCTGGTCGATGCTGATCGCCGCGCCGGTCTGGACCCTCACCCTCGCCTCGGTCGCCGCACACGTGCTGCTCGGCCAGATCACCCAGGCCAACGCTCCGGGCCTGGCGGAGAACTTCGACGCCGGCATCGCCTGGTTCCTCGGCGTGCCGGCCGTCTACATGCTCGCGATCCCCGTGCTCGGCATCGTGGGTGACGCCGTCGCCAAGACCTCGGGTCGCCGCATCGTGCACTACGGGCGCTTCCAAGCCCTGATCGCCGCCTACGGCGTCGTGTCCTTCGGTGCGTGGGCCCAGTCGCCCCGTGCGGTCCAGACCTTCGTGTGGGCCGGCTTCGTCGTGCTGGCCGCCCTGCCGGTGCTCGGCGTGATCGGCGGCGTCGCCGACACGCTGCGCCGCGGCAAGGTCGCCGTCAGCCCGGGCCTGCTCGGTGGCGTGCTCGCGCTGCTGCTCGTGCTCGGCGGCGTGCTCGCCGGTGCGCTGCAGGCACTCGACTCCACCGGCAAGGACACCCTCTTCGCCCTCGACCTGACCGCCCTCCACTGGGCGCAGGCGCTGTTCCTGGTCGGCGCCGCGGTCGTCGGTGCCCTCGGCGGCATCGCGCTGTGGAGCCGTCGCCTCTTCGGCGCCGACGCACCTGCGTCGGCCAACGGCTCGGTCCTGGCGGCGTTCATCGGCGCCGGACTGCTCGGTCTCGTCCATCTGCTCCAGAGCATCCTCGCCCGTGACGGCGCAGAGGGCATCGCCTCCGAGGCGTTCGGTGTGATCGTCGCCATCGGCGCCGCGCTCCTGGTGCTCGGTGCGCTCTCCGGGCTCGCGTCGGTGCTCGCCGCGTCCAAGGCGGGTGCGACGGCTGAGTCCTCCGACGACCCCGACGGACTCACCCTGGAATGGGTGGAGCCCACCTCCGACGACTCCCCGCTGCGTGACTACGCCATCGCCGTGGTCCGCTCGCCCTACCCACTGCTCGACCTCCGTGACGGCGGATCCGACGAGGAAGGCTCCTGATGGCCGACACCACCCAGGCTCTGCCGAGTTCGCTCGCACCGGTGAACCTGCCCCGACGTCGCGAGCTGCTCTTCGGCACCGCGTTCGCCACTGCCGGTATCGCGATGGTGCTGGTCACCCTGATCGGCCACTACATCTCGACGCGTGACGCCGCCGGCGCCGCCTGGCTCGTCGACAACAACATCCCGCTGACCCAGCCCAACATGCAGCTGCTCACGCTGGGCATGTCGGTCGTGACGATGCAGTGGGCCGTGTGGTCGGTGAACCAGGACGACCGCTACCACACCTACCTGGCGCTGGGCGTGACGCTGCTGCTCGGCATCGCCTTCGTCAACCAGACGACCTTCCTGTACAACGAGGCGCAGGTCACGATCGCCCAGCCAGAGGGTCCGCTGTTCTACGCGGTCACCGGCGGTCACCTGGCCATGACCGTCGCCGGTCTGCTCTTCATCGTCCTCATGGGTCTCCGCACGCTCGGTGGCCAGTTCTCGAGTCGTCACCCCGACGGAATCAGTGCATCGGCGATGTTCTGGTACGCGTGCGTCGGGCTCTACGCAGTCCTCTGGTTCGCCGTCTACGTGCAGAAGTGAGCTGAGCGATGATCACCCGCGGTTCGAAGTTCTTCTACGGCGCAGCAGCCTTCCTCTACCTCACGGCCCTGGTCTACGGGTTCGTGTCGGGTGCATCAGCGCACGGCGGCGTGCTCGCCGTGTTCTCCGACGGTGCCCTCGTCGACTCGATCATCGGTCCGATCTCCTTCGGCTGGAAGGGCTGGGTCGGCGACCAGATCGGCTACTCCGTGCTCATGGGCGCCGCCGGCGCCATGGCCGTCATCGGTGGTCTCACCTCGGCGTTCCGCGACGGTTCGCCCGAGGCGCTCGCCGAGCTCCAGGGTGCAACGGTCGAGCGGTCCGTCATCCAGGGCGACACGCTCGTCGACCTCCGGGTCGCCTCGCCCCAGGGTCTCAACGTCTGGCCGCTGGTGGGCGCGCTGTCCGCCGGGCTGGTCGTCATCGGCGCGGCGATCTCGTCGACCGTCTTCGTCATCGGCTGCGTGGGCCTGGCCGTCGTCGCCGTCGAGTGGACGGTCCGCACCTGGGCCGACCAGGCGACCGCCGACCCGGCCGAGAACGCCACGCTGCGCAACCGCCTCATGTACCCCCTCGAGATCCCCGTCGGCGCGACGATCGGTGTCGCCATCATCGTGTTGTCGATGTCCCGGATCCTGCTCGCCGTGCCGAAGCTCGGCGCCGTCTTCCTCGTGATCATCGTCGCCGTCGCCGTCTTCGTCGTGGCGATCCTGCTGGCCAATCGCCCGGAGCAGAAGCGCTCCGTGCTGACGGTCGCCTTCACCATCGGCGCAGTCCTGATCATCGGCGGCGGCATCGCTGCGGCGATCGTGGGGCCGCGAGAGTCGAACGAAGACACGGAACACTCTCTGCCGGCGGCCGGACCCTCGGGTCTCGTCGACACGGCTGGACCGATCGGCCTCGACGGCGTCACCGTCGTGGGCAACTGAGAGGTAGCTGGTGCGGAACAAGCGCAACTCCACCATCGCGACGACGATCGGGCTGATCGTCGTCCTGGGCGGCATCTACCTGATGGTCCGCGACATCGGCCTGGCCGAGGGGCGGCCGCTCACGACGCTGTCGCCCCGGGGTGACAAGTCCCAGAGCATCCAGAACCTGATCATCCCCGTCTTCGCGATCGCCGGTCTGGTGTTCGTGCTCGTGGAGGTCGGCCTCATCTGGCTGGTGACCCGCTTCCGGCGCAACCCGGACGACGTCGACGGCGTCGACGAGCCCGAGCAGGTCCACGGCAACACCAAGCTCGAGATCGGCTGGACGATCCTGCCGGCGCTCCTGCTCGCCGTGCTCGCCGTGTTCAACGTCCAGACCATCCTCGCCATGGACGACGCCGAGGACCCCCTCGAGGTCGACCGTCATCGGCCAGCAGTGGTGGTGGGAGTACCGCTACGACATCGACGACAACGGCACGGTCGACATCATCACCGCCAACGAGGCAGTCATCCCCGTCGGCCGCGACGTGATCTTCAAGATCCAGTCGAACGACGTGATCCACAGCTTCTGGATCCCGGCGCTCGCCGGGAAGATGGACGCCGTGCCGGGCCGTACCCACGAGCGTGTCCTCCAGTCGAACGAGGTCGGCATCTTCGAGGGGCAGTGCACCGAGTACTGCGGCCTCTCCCACGGCGTCATGCGCATGCAGGTCAAGGCGCTCGACACCGCCGACTACGACGAGTGGATCCAGCAGCAGACGACACCGCCGGCGCAGCCCGCCGCCGACGACACCATGGCCATCGCCGGTCAGGAGCTCTTCGTCACGCAGTGCAGCTTCTGCCACCAGGTGAACGGGCTGACCCCGGACTCGAAGGCCCCCTTCGAGTACGCGGAAGAGCCCGACCCCGACTACGGCAAGACCGTCGACATCACGATCGCCTCGGGCAACGCGCCGAACCTGACGCACTTCATGACGCCGCGACTTCTTCGCCGGTGCGTCTCCTGCCGCTGCATCAGACCGACGGCGATCCTGTCGCCGAGGTCATGCCCAGTGGCACACCGAACACGAACAACATCAAGGCATGGCTGCGCGATCCTGAGGCGATCAAGCCGATGAACCCGAACAACAACCAGGGCATGCCGAACTACAACCTGAGCGAGGAGCAGATCGAACAGCTGACTCGCCTTCCTGCTCACCCTGAAGTAGTAGGACCACAGCGATGTCGACTGCACACCGAAGCCAACGAGGGAAGTGACCACCTGATGGCGATCATCGAGGACCAGTCTCCGCTGGAGCTGACCACGGGTGACACCAACGTCAGCACGGCAGACCCCATGGGCGTGTTCGCCCGACCCAAGGCCGGCGCACGGCTGGCGGTCCTGGGTCACCACCGTCGATCACAAGAAGATCGGCATCATGTACGGCGTCGCGTCGTTCTTCTTCCTGCTCGTCGGCGGGTTCGAGGCGCTGCTGATCCGCACCCAGCTCGCGGTCGCCGGGCAGCAAGCTGCTCTCGGCCGACCTGTACAACCAGGTCTTCACCATGCACGGCACCACCATGGTCTTCCTGGTCGTCATGCCGCTCGGCTGCGGCCTTCGCGAACTACCTGCTGCCGCTGCAGATCGGCGCCCGCGACGTCGCCTTCCCCCGGATCAACGCGCTTCGCTTCTGGATCTTCCTCTTCGGTGGCGATCTTCTTCAACACGTCCTGGCTGCTCGGCGGCGGCGCCGACGGCGGCTGGTTCAACTACGCCCCGAACTCCGGCGTCATCTTCTCGCCGGGCCACGGCATCGACTTCTGGAACCTCGGCCTGCTCATCATGGGCATCGCCTCGACCGTCTCCGCGGTCAACCTGATCGTCACCGTGCTCAACATGCGGGCCCCGGGCATGACGCTCATGAAGATGCCGGTCTTCACCTGGATGACCCTCGTCACCCAGTTCCTGCTGCTGTTCGCCATCCCGGTGCTCACCGTGGCGCAGTTCCTGCTGATGTTCGACCGGCTGTTCGGCGCCAACTTCTTCAACGTCACCAAGGGCGGCGACCCGTTGCTGTGGGAGCACCTGTTCTGGATCTTCGGTCACCCCGAGGTCTACATCATGATCCTGCCGAGCTTCGGCATCGTGTCCGAGATCATCCCGGTGTTCTCCCGCAAGCCGATCTTCGGCTACCCGTTCATGGTCGTTCTCGGGCATCGCCATCGGCTTCATGGGCTGGGGCGTGTGGGCCCACCACATGTTCGCCTCGGGCATCGGCCCGATCTCGGTCGCCGCCTTCTCGCTGTCGACGATGTTCATCGCCGTGCCGACCGGCGTGAAGATCCTCAACTGGATCGCCACCATGTGGGGCGGCGAGCTGCGCTTCACCACCGCCGATGCTGTTCTCGATCGGCCTGGTCGCGCATGTTCACCATCGGTGGCCTCTCGGGCGTGACCCACGCGGTCGCCCCGGCCGACACCCAGCAGACCGACACCTACTACATCGTCGCCCACTTCCACTACGTGCTCTTCGGTGGCGCGCTCCTCGGCTTCATTCGGCGGCATGTACTTCTGGTGGCCGAAGGTGTTCGGCTACATGCTGAACGAGAAGCTCGGGCAAGTGGCACTTCTGGCTCATGCTGATCGGCTTCAACCTCACCTTCGGCCCGATGCACATCCTCGGCCTGCAGGGCATGACGCGCCGCATCTACACCTACACCGACGGCTACGGCTTCAACATCTGGAACATGGTCGCCACCATCGGTGCGTTCATCATCGCCGTGTCGTCTGATCTTCTTCATGGCGAACATCGTCGTCAGCTACCGCAAGCACCGGCCGCAACCCGGTCGACCCGCGGTCCGGATCCGTGGGACGCCCGCACCCTCGAGTGGATGATCCCGTCGCCGACGCCGGAGCACAACTTCGACGAGGTGCCCGTCGTCGACCGACTTCGACGAGTTCTGGCACCGCAAGTACGGCGAGACGAGAACGGCCGCCTGGTCCGCATCGCCGAGACCGAGGACGTCGTGCAGAAGGGCGACGCCACGGACGTGCACCTGCCGTCGCCGTCCTACTGGCCGATCGTGCTCGCCGTCGGCCTGCCGCTCGTCGGCTACGGCCTGATCTACAACCTGTGGTGGGCCGTGCCCGGCGCGCTGCTCGTCATCGCCGGCATCTACGGCTGGGTCATGGAGCCCTCGACCGATCCCGACGCGGGTCACCACCACGACGACCACGACGACCACGACGGTGACGACGACGGTGCGGCCGCCGAGCTGCCGAGGCCGGCGCTGAGGACGGCGATGCCGCCTCGAGCGACGGCGATGCCGACGCCCGACGCCGACGACGTCGACGCGCTCGTCGACTGCGCAGACCGAGGAGGCCCCGTTGCTGATCTGGCCACGAGGACGTCGAGGACCTCGAGTTCCCCGACGACATCCACGCGACACGACCGGCATCTCCAACGAGAAGCTGGCGCATGTGGGTGTTCCTGGCGTCGGAGTGCCTGCTGTTCGGCGGCCTGATCTCGACCTACCTGCTCTACAAGAACCGCCCGGCCGAGGTCGCGACCTGCCGGAGCCGCCGCACCCGTCGGACTTCTTCGACATCCCGTTCACGTCGATCAGCTCGTTCGTGCTGCTGATGAGCTCGCTCACGATGGTGCTGGCGGTCGACGCGATCGAGCGCGGCGACACCACCGGCATGCGGCTCTGGCTCGCCGCCACCGCCCTGCTCGGCGCGCTCTTCATCGCCGGCCAGGTCTACGAGTTCACCGACTTCGTGCACGAGGGCCTGGGCTTCACCACCAACGTGGCGTCGTCGGCCTTCTACACGCTCACCGGCTTCCACGGCGTGCACGTCACCGTCGGCATCATCATGCTGATGTCTCGCTGATCGCCCTCGTCGTGGCCGATCCCGAAGATGCAGGCCGAGACCGTCGAGATCGTCGGCCTCTACTGGCACTTCGTCGACATCGTGTGGATCCTGATCTTCACCGTCGTCTACCTGATCCCCTGAGGAGCATCTGGTGACCACCGACATCACAGAGGTCGATGACGACTCCGCGGTCCACCCCGGGGAGCACCACAGTCACGGCCCGACCGACGGCCAGTACTTCACGATCTTCTCGGGTGCTCGTCGTCCTGACGGCCCTCGAGGTCTCCACCGAGTGGTGGACCGACTGGTTCGGTGAGGGATCCCGCAAGATCGCGGTGCCGGTGCTGATCATCTTGATGGTGATCAAGTTCTTCCTGGTCGCCCTGTACTTCATGCACCTGAAGTTCGACAGCGCGATCCTCAAGCGCAGCTTCTACTTCGGCATGATCCTGGCGATCGCCGTCTACGGCATCGCGCTCACCGCAATGAACTTCTGGGAGGACTCCGGTTCGACCAGGTTCAACGACCCGCCGCCGGTCCCACCAGCGCCCTTCTGCGAGACCTCGCAGATGCCTGGCGACTGCCCGGCGGACTGACAGGAGCTCACCGTGGTCGCCTCCGCCTTCCCGAGTTGGACACCTCACATCGAGGTCTGGCTCCTGGTCGGTGGCCTCATCGCCCTGGGCTGTCTACGCCGCACGGGTGATCCAACCGAAGGCCATCGCCGCAGGCGAACCGCCGATCAGCTCGCACCAGAAGGCGTGGTTCTGGTTCGGCGTGTTCGTGTTCTGGGTGTCGGCCGACTTCCCGATGCACGACATCGCGGAGCAGCGCCTCTACTCGGTGCACATGCTGCAGCACTCGCTGCTGATGGTGGTGTTCCCTCCGGTCATGCTGCTCGCGACGCCCGACCTGGCTCGCCCGGCTGATCATCGGCGAGGGCACGTTCAAGCGCTTCGTGTACCACTGGGCACGTCCGGCGCCCGCGCTGCTGGTCAACCTGTTCCTCACCGGTCTGACCCACTGGGCCTGGATCGTCAACAACTCGATCGCCAACGCCTGGCTGCACTACGGCGTGCACACCCTCATGGTGTTCTCGTCGCTGCTCGTCTGGATGTGCGTGTGCGGCCCGATCCCCGAACTTCGGCGTCGGCCCACCGCTCAAGATGCTGGTGATCTTCCTCCTGTCGATCATCCCGACGCTGCCGGCCGCGTTCCTCACGACGGCCGAGGAAGTCCTCTACCAGGGCTACAACGAGCCGATCCGGCTCTGGATGAGCGTCGAGACCGACCAGCAGCTGGCGGGCGTCATCATGAAGATCATCACCGGCTCGTATCTCTGGGTCATCATCGCGACGATCTTCTTCAAGTGGTCGCTCAACGAGCGCAACGAGAAGGTCAAGTACCGCGGCAAGCTCGTGCGTAGCGACGGCACCGTCGTCGACGAGCGCGCGGCAGCGGCGCCCGGCTACGACAAGGCCCGTGAGCGCGGCGGCGTCTGAGCAGAGCCCTGCCCTGCCCGGTCCCAACGGCTGGGCTCACTCCCAACGGAAGAGCAGCGCCGCTGCGACGGGGGCGGCGATCGCCCACGTGCCGAGTGAGATCCACGCCCAGCCTGCGACCGTTCCGCCCTCGATGAGCGAGCCGGTGAGGATCTCTGCCAGCGGTGCCGCGGGCAGGACCTTGACGACCGCCTCGAGCGGGCCGGGGAGTTCTTCGAGCGGGATGACCATGCCGCCGGTGAGCAGCAGCACCAGGTAGAGCGCCGTTCGCTCCGGCGAGGGTCGCGAGCCGCGGCAGCGTGCCCGCCATGAGCAGTGCGATGCCGCCGAACGCTGCGGTGCCGAGCACGGCGCCTGCCACCGCAGGCAGCCAGCCGCTGCCCGGGGGCGACCAGCCCAGCGCGACGGCGACTGCGACGAGCAGCGCCCACTGGGCGACCTCGGTGACGAGCACCGTGGTGATCTTCGCCGCGATCCATCGGCGGTCGGCCGAGCGGCGAGGCACCCAGCCGCTTGAGGACCCCGTAGTTCCGGTCGAAGCCGGTGCCGATGCCGAGCGACACCAGCGACGTCGACATGACCGCGAGCGCGAGCACGCCGGGTGCCAGGAAGTCGACCGGGTCGTCGGTGGGCACGGGCAACACGTCGACCGACGAGAAGAAGACCAGGATCAGCAGGGGGATGCCGAGGGAGACGAGCAGCTGCTCGCCCTGCGCGTGAGGAGCAGCTCGGCGAGCTGGCCGCAACGCCGCATGCGTCGCCGCCGCCACGACGCCGCCCTCGATGGGTGCGTCCTCGGCCGCCGGTCAGCGGTAGCGACGGAAGACGTCGTCGAGGCGTTGACGCTCGGCCCGGAGGTCGGCGAGTGGCAGGTCGTGCTCGGCCAGCCATGACGTGATCGCCGCGACGGTGGGCGGGCTCGGCGGCGCCGCCACCCGGTACTCGCCCCGCGACACCTCGTCCACGGTGGCTCCCACCGCCGCCGACAGCGCCGCCACGTCCAGGCCCGGTGCGGCGCCGAAGAGCACGTGGTCGGCCGCGTCGGCGCTGATCAGCTCGCTGGGAGCGCCTGCCGCCGACGACCTTGCCGTGGTCGATGATCACGACGTGGTCGGCGAGCCGCTCGGCCTCGTCGAGGTCGTGGGTGGTGACCACGACGCAGACGCCGTCGTCACGCAGCTCCGAGATGACCGAGCGGATCAGGTCACGCCCGGCCAGGTCGACACCAGCGGTGGGCTCGTCGAGGAACACGCAGCGCGGCCTGCCCACCAGCGCCAGGGCCAGCGAGAGCCGCTGCTGCTCACCGCCCGAGAGCCGTCGGAACGTGGTGCGTCGGCGATCCTCCAGCCCGACCGTGCGAAGCAGCTCGTCGGGGTCGAGCGGGTGCTCGAAGAAGCCGGCGTACTGCGCGAGCACCTCTGGCGGTCGGATGCCGGTGGGGATGCCGCCCTGCTGCAACATGATGCCGACGACCCTGCTCAGCTCGCGGTGCTGGCGCACCGGATCGAGCCCGAGCACGCTGCTGGAGCCGCTGTCGGCCCGTCGGTAACCCTCGAGGTGCTCGATGGTGGTGGTCTTGCCGGCGCCGTTCGGGCCGAGTACGACCGTGACCTCACCGGCCTCGGCAGAGAAGCTGACGCCGTCGACGGCGACGGTGTCGCCGTAGCGGATCACGAGCTCCTCGACGACCACACACGGCACGCCGAGACCCTACCGCTGCACGATCGCTGGCAGTTCCGACGGCTCGGCGATCACGTGCAGCGCCCCTGCGTCGCGCAGCTCGTCGGCGGTGCCGTAGCCCCACAGCACGCCGACGCAGCCGAGCCCGTGGGTCGCCGCACCCCGCACGTCGTAGCTGCGGTCGCCGACCATCACGCACTCCGACGGGTCGGGCCCGCCGAGTGCCGCCAGCGTCCGTCCGAGCACCGCCTCCTTGGTCATCGACGAGGCGTCCATCGACGCCGCACCGATCACCTCGAAGTGGTCGGTGAGCCCGAAGTGGTCGAGCATCTGGAGGGTCGGCCCCTCGCCCTTCGAGGTCGCGGTGGCCAGACGATGCCCCGAGTCGCCGAGCCCGGCGAGCAGCTCGGGCACACCCGGGTAGATCGAGGCCTCGTAGACGCCCCGGTCCACGTAGCGCCCGCGGTAGACGAGGGTCGCCTCGTCGATCTCCTCCGGCGGGAACCCGAGCTCGCCCAGCATCTGCTGCAGCGGTGGGCCGATGTTCGCAGTGAGCACCGCACGGTCCGGCACCTCACGGCCGAAGGTCTCGAAGGTGTGCTCGAGGCTGCCGACAATGCCCGGGAGGGAGTCCCACACGGTGCCGTCGAGGTCGAAGATCACGATCACCCCACGAGGATCGTCGGGACCGCTCCTCCGGGCCAATCCGCTTCGGAGGTGGGTGGCCCGGGCCACTAGGTTCACGGCCATGCTTGACGTGCGGCTGATCCGCAACGACCTCGACTCGGTCAAGGCGGGCCTGGCCCGGCGGGGCGAGGACACCGAACCGCGTCGACCGGGTCCACTCACTCGACACCGAGCTCCGCGCACTCGCCGCCAAGCGCGACTCGCTGCGCGCAGAGATCCGGGTGATCTCGAACGAGGTCGGGACGCTGTTCCGCGAGCAGCGCAAGGACGAAGCGACCGAGCTGCAGGAGCAGAGCCGCCTGCTGGGCGCCGAGGAGAAGGCGCTCGACGCCCGCGCCGAGGAGCTCGCCGAGGAGCTGCGCTCGGCTGCTGCTGCGCATCCCGAACCTTCCGGCCGACGACGCGCCCGACGGCGCTGAGCGAGGCCGACAACGTCGTGGTCCGGGTCGAGGGCTTCGAGCCCGACGGCTACGCCGAGCACCAGCGGGTCCCGCACTGGGAGATCGGCGAGCGAGCTCGGCATCCTCGACGTCGAACGCGCGGTGCGCATGTCGGGCTCGATGTTCGTCATGTACCGCGGTCAGGGTGCGGCGCTCGTCCGGGCGCTGTGCCAGCTCGCGCTCGACCGCAACGTCGACCTGTACGAAGAGGTGCGTCCGCCCACCCTGGTGCGCACCGACACGATGATCGCGACCGGGCACCTGCCGAAGTTCGTCGACGAGGCCTACCACGTCGAGCGCGACGACCTGTGGGCCATCCCGACCGCCGAGGTGCCGCTCACCTCGCTGCTGCCGCGACGAGATCGTGCCGAGGCGACCAGCTGCCGAAGCGCTTCATGGCGCACACGCCGCTGCTTCCGTCGAGAGGCCGGCTCGGCCGGCAAGGACACCCGCGGGCTGCTGCGGGTGCACGAGTTCGACAAGGTCGAGATCCTCGCGTACTGCCCGCCCGACGCAGGCGCCGGCCATGCACGCCGAGATCCTGGCGCGCGCCGAGGGGCTCATCGCCGATCTCGGCCTGTCGTACCGGATCCTCGACCTGTGCGCGGGTGACCTCGGCGGCTCGCGCGGCGCGCACCTTCGACATCGAGGTCTACGCCCCGGGTGTCGATCAGCTGGCTCGAGGTGTCGCTCGGTGTCGTGGTTCCGCGACTACCAGGCCCGCCGCGCCAACCTGCGCTACAAGCCCGAGGGTGGCAAGGGCACCGAGATCCTGCACACGCTCAACGGCTCGGCGCTGGCCGTGCCCCGGGTGTGGGCCGCGATCGTCGAGACGTACCGCCAGCCCGACGGCACCGTCGCGGTGCCGGAGCTGCTGCAGCCGTACCTGCGCGGCGCCACCGTCATCGGCTGACCCGCCGCTGCGCCCCCCAAGGGCGGGGTTCTGGGTGCGATCGTGCCGGTCCTGACCGGCATCTGTGCACCCGGTTGAGTCGCCTGCTGGTTCTGGGTGCGATCGTGCCGGTCCTGGCCGGCATCTGTGCACCCGGTTGGTCCGCCTGCTGGTTTCTGGGTGCGATCGTGCCGGTCCTGGCCGGCATCTGTGCACCCGGTTGATGGGGCACCGGTTCACGTGCACCCGGTTGATGGGCGCCCTGGTTCAGAGGGCGGCGGCGAGTCGGCCGAGCACGCCGACGGTCGCGACCGCGTTGGCCCCGAGGATCGGGATCCACCAGCGGGGATCGGCGCGGAACGCCGCCAGGCACAGCACGACCGACACCTCACCGAGCTGGCGGAAGTGCGCCGGATCGATGAACACGTTGTCGTTGAGCACCGCCACGAACAGCACGCCGACGACGGCGACGCCGCGCTCCCAACCGGCGGACCGGTTCGACACGGCGACGAGCGTCGCCAGTGCCACGAACACGAGGACCTCGACGAGCCACAGCACCTGCGAGGTGCCTGACGGCGTCAGCCAGTCGATCACCGCCGGCAGCAGGTCGACCAACGGCGCGACGACGTGCGAGCCGCCGGACTGCCCGGCAGGCATGGCGCCGGTGACACCCCACAGCACGAGCTGCCACACCACGAACACCGCGCCCGGCACGACCCAGGGCAGGTCGGCGGCGCCGAACCCGTCGGGCGCCTCGCGGCCGGCCGCAGCATCGGCGCGGCGACGGGTGACGAGCAGCTCCCACAGGCGCCACAGCCCGTAGACCGCCGGCACCAGCACCGCCTGCTCCTTGGTGAGCGCTGCCGCCACGAACGCCAGCGTGGCGAGCCCGTGTCGTCGACGGGTCAGCGCGAGCGCGCCTGCGCCGACGAGCGCGGTCGACAGCGGGTCGGCGAGACCTCGCCCCGCGGCGAACCAGACGCCGGGCAGCGCGACGGCGAGGGCTCCCCACCACGGCGACCGACGGGCGTCGCGTGCGCCGAGCGCGAGCACCCACGCCACCGCGCCGAGGGACAGCGCCCCGACGGCGAACATCGCCCAGGGCACCGCCGCGGGCTGACCGCCTGCCGAGAGCACCCAGGCCACCAGCGGGTAGCCGATCCGGCCGTAGCGGACCTCGGTGTCGAACACGACGCCGTTCACCCGCTCCATCGAGAAGTCGAACGGTGACCGGATCTGCCGGTAGAAGAACTGCGCGTCGTAGCCGTCGCCCTCGGTCACCGGGATGTCGACCTCGGCGGCGTCGCTGTAGCGGTCACCGGCCACGAGGGGGCAGCCGATCGCACCGTCGCACACCGCAGCGGTGCGGGCACCGACCACGACGACGGCGAACAGCACGACGAGCGCCGCGACGATCGCCGGGGTGTGACGACCCGTCCGGACGGTCGACCGATCGGGCAGCCCGTCGGTCACGGCGGCGTCGTTCACGACCTGGGGCCGAACACCCACATCCCCATGCCTTCGCGGTCGTCCTCGGGGTCGACCTGGTCGATCTGCGGGCGATCCGCCCCGAACAGGTTGATCAGCTGCTCGCACTTGCTGCCGAAGGTCTTGTAGCCCGGCATCACCACCAGGTGCACCGTCGCGTCGTCGGGCAGGTCCTCGACGACCCGGGCGTGGAACTCGGCCGGGTCGGCGGCCGCGTTGCGCTCGGCGTAGTCGACCCAGTCGACGAAGTGCGGGTCGCCCGCGGTCGGGAACGGGATGACCTGCAGCGACGAGTCGCCCTGTTCCAGCACCCGCTGCAGCGACACGCCGATCTGGTCGGGGCAGGCGACGACGATCGAGCCGGGCGTGTCCTCGTCGGCGGCGGCGAGGATGCGCTCGCCGATCGAACCGGCCTGGGTGCGGTCCTCGGCGAGCAGGCTGACCGACACGTAGGTCGACAGCAGCATCAACACGACGAGCGCTGCGGCGGTCGCCCGGCGATGCCGGATCACAGCGATGCCGGCGGCGACGCAGAGCACGTAGAGCGGGAACACCACGGCGCCGTAGCGCGAGGAGTAGGTGTTGCCCGACACCGCCGCGGTGGCCCAACCGACACCGATCGTGCCGATCAGCACCGCCAGCTCGATGCGGATCCGGGGCTGCACCGAGCTGGTCAGGACCACCAGCTCCTCGCCACGCGCGATCACGATCGTCGCCACGATCGCGAGCAGCGCGAACGCCACGGCCAGGTACGAGGTGAGCGCGTCGCCACTGAAGTCCTGGATGGTGATCGTCGCGACCTCGACCGGACCGAACGCCTTGCCCCACGGGGTGCCGGTGTGGCTGTTCTGGTAGAGCAGCGTCGGCACCCACGGCAGGAACAGCACGCCACCGGCGATCAGGGCGCCGGTCAGCAGCCGGCCGCCGGCACGGGTCTCGGGTGTGCGGGCCCGGAACGCCTGGTGCAGTGCGAGCAGGCCGACGACGGCGAGCAGCCACATCGACCAGTAGTGGCTCCAGAGCATCGCCGCGGTGACCAGCGCGGCGCCGACGGTGACGGCGATGCGGCGCCGGCCCGAGGAGCGCGGCAGCGAGCAGGTCGTCGGCCAGCAGGTAGGCGCCCATCACGAGTGCGATGGCCAGGGAGTACATGCGGGTCTCGGCGCCGTAGCGGATGCCGTAGGGCAGCACGGCCATGACGGCGAGGGCGATCAGCCCGGTGCGGCGCACACCGAGCGGGCCGGCACCGGCGCGGTCGGCCAGGCGGCGACCCGACAGGTAGGCGAGGGGCAGCGACACCATCGAGATCACGCCGGCGAGGGCTCGGACCCACCAGTCCGAGGTGCCGCCGATCGAGGTCCAGATGTTCAGCAGGTAGTAGAAGAGCGGCGGGTGCCCGTCACGCTTGAGCGCACCGGCGATGTCGCCGAGGGGCAGGGTCGAGATGTTGACCGTCAGCGCCTCGTCGAGCCACAGCGCCGAGCGCGGCAGGAAGCGCAGCACGGTGCCGACGACCACCGCCACCGCGGTGACGGCGACCAGCAGGCGGTCGACCGCAGGCCCCGTCGACGCTGCGCCGTCGGCGGGGGTCTCGGACTCGGATGTGGCGTCGGGGGAGAGGTCGTCGCTCGTCATGGCCGACCTCGGAGACTACCGGTCGGCACCGCCGCGGCCGGTGACCAGGCGGCGGATCTCGGTGGCGACGGCGGTGGCGGTCATCGTCCACGTGGGGCTGGAGTACGCCCGCCCGCTCGATCGCCCGGCGGTGGTGCTCCGGGTCGTCGAGGTGCAACGAGATCAGTCGGGTGAGCTCGTCGAGGTCGTCGGGCTCGAACATCTCCGCGGCACCCTGCGCCGCCTCGGGCAGCGCGCCGCCCGTCGACGACAGCGTCGCGCAGCCCCGGTCGAGTGCCTCCATGAGCGGCACGCCCAGGCCCTCGTACTGCGACGGGGTCACCGTCAGGAAGGCGTTGGCGTACAACCAGGCGAGCTGCGCGTCGTCGATGCCGCCGAGCCAGAGCAGCCGCCGGTCGAGCTCGGGGTGGTTGCGGATGCGACGCACCAGGTCGTCGACGAGCCAGCCCTCCTTGCCGACCAGGACCAGACCCAGGTCCGGGTGGGCGCCGCGGAGACGGTCGAAGGCGTCGAGCACGATGCGCTGGTTCTTGCGGGGCTCGAGCGTGCCGACGACGAGCAGGTAGCGGTCCATGCCGTCGGGCAGTTCGACAGCGGTCGGTTCGGTGACGGGGTAGTCGGCGCCGAGCGGCACCGGCACGATGTCGAGGGCGCGGTCCACGCCGAGCGACGGGGCCACCTTCGCCAGGTCCTCGGCCGTGCGGTGCGAGTTGGTCAGGAACCGGTCGCTGTGGCGCAGGTGCGCGCTCAGCCAGTCCGAGAAGACCTTGATGTGCTCGGAGTTGAACCACTCCGGGTGGATGATCGGCATGACGTCGTGGATCAGCGGCATGCACGCTGACGCCCTGTGCCCGCAGCTCGGGCAGCAGCGTCGAGCGTGGGGCCGGGTCGTACCACGACCCCTCGAGGTCGAGGAACACGTCGCCGGGGCCGACCGGTCCGAGCGCCAGGTCGAGCTGCTGGGGCATGAACTCCCGGCGTGTGCGTCGGCGTGCGGCCAGCCCGCCGCGGCACCTTGATGGTCACGGGCAGGTCGCCGACGACGCGGACGAGCGGCGCGAGCCGGCCGAAGTCGTCGGCTCGTCGTCCTGCTCGACCGCCCGCGGGGTGGTTCCGCAGGCGCAGCTGTTCGTCGTCGGTGAGCGTGCGGAAGTCCGATGTCGCCGTCGGCTTCACGATCGGGACGATCTCGAGGCCCTCGCCGGCGGGTCCGCGCAGCCCACTGATGGTCTCGCGCACGACCCGCTGGATGCCGGTGGTGAAGTCGATGCCGATCGTGTCGGTGACCTCGACCAGGACGCGGGTCACGCGGGTGTCGAGGGGGTCGTGGGTCACGAGGGGACGGCGGCGAGGGCCAGGGCGATCAGCTCCAGCTGCTCGGCGTCGTCGAGCACGGCGAGCCGCGCGGCGACGGAATCGTTGGTCGCGGCCTCGACCTGGTGCCACGTCGCCCGGGCGGGCTCGGGGTCGGGGTGCGGCTCGGGCCAGCCGAAGAACTCGGCGCCGGCGGCACCGTTGACGACCATGACCGCCAGGTGCGGGTCGAGCCCGGCGGCGTGCACCGCGGCGACGTGGGCGCCGCCTCGCAGCTCGCGCATGAGGTGGATGGCGTGCAGCGCCGCGTCGCTGCTCGTCGTCGGGCCAGGGCATGCGGTTCCATGCGGCGGACAGCGCCGGTCCGTCGGACGCGTCACCGGTCGCGGCGTCGGTGATGCGGCGGACCAGCTCGGCCAGGCGTGCGTGGTCGAGGTCCTCGGGCAACCTGGCCCGGCCCCACGCGTAGCCGCACTCGAGGAACGCCGTCGCCGCGTCCTCGGGCGCCATGACGGCGCAGCCCGCGCTCCAGAGCTCGTCGAGCCGGGCCAACGGGAAGAAGCCGAACTCGTGCGCGACGACCGAGGCGTCCACGGGGCCGAGCACTCCGCCTCGACCGGCGAAGTAGAAGTCCATGCCGCTGAAGCCGAGCTCGTTGCCGGTGGCGTAGGTGCGGCCCGACAGCATGAATCTGCCGCCGAGGTCGCCGAACGGTCCGGCGACGGCCTGCGCTGTGTCTGAAGTGCTCATGTGGTCCCCTGAATGGTGCAGCGACGTGCCCGTCAGTGTCGCGGACGGGTCGCCGCCGGGGCGAGCGGGCGGGTGGTCGGCAGCGGGCGGTCGGCAGCGGGCGGTCGGACCAGGCGCGGGCCGGCGAACAGCGGGCCAGGACGAACAGCGGGCCAGGACGAACAGCGGGCCGGGACCCGCAGCCGGTGGCTGTGGGACCCGACCCGATGTCGGTGCTGTCTGAACGTGATGTTCCCTCCACTCCATCGGCCCGAGGTGGACAGATGTGAGCGTGGGCAACGATCGGCGCGGGCGACTTGGTCAGGATCACCGAGGAGCCGTGGCCGAACAGGCCCTGGTTGGCGGTGATGCCGACCGTGGCGCCCTCGACCTGGCGCCCGGCGGCCTGCCCCGGAGCTGCCAGGTGAGCTCGCACACCTGCGCGATGCGCCTGGGCGGGGACCGCCTCGCCGAAGCAGGCGAGGCCGCCGGACGAGGTTGACCGGGATGTCGTCCGCCGAGCGTGGTGTCGCCGTCGCGCAGCAGCTTCTCGGCCTCGCCCGGGCCGCAGAGGCCGATGTCCTCGTACCAGTCGAGCTCGAGCGCGGTCGACAGGTCGTAGACCTCGGCGAGGTCGACGTCGTCGGGGCCGAGGCCGGCCTGCTCGTAGGCCGCGTCGCGCGATGGACTGCTTGAAGCCGCGCTCGGGCACCGGCGCGACGCCGCGGCCGAGTCGGTCGCGAAGTTCGGCATCTCGATGACGGTGTTCGGGAACGTCGGCGTGACCGTCGAGACGGCCGCGATCCGCACCGCGGATCGGCGGACCGGCCGAGCGCCAGCGCTGCGGGCGTAGTCCATGCTGAGTCAGCACGAGCGCGGCGCCGCCGTCGGAGGTCGCGCAGATGTCGAGCAGCCGCAGCGGGTCGGCGACCATCGGCGACGCGAGCGACGTCGTCGACGGTGACCTCCTTGCGGTAGCGGGCGTACGGGTTCTCGAGGCCGTGGCGCGGCGTTCTTCACCTTGACCTGGGCGAAGTCCTCGGTCGGTCGCGCCGTAGAGCTCCATGCGGCGACGCGCGTACAGCGCGAAGTAGGTGGGGTTCGTCGCGCCGAGCAGCCGGAACCGCAGCCAGTCCGGGTCGTCGCCGCGTTCGCCCCCGTTGGGGGCGAGGAAGCCCTTGGGCGTGGTGTCGGCGCCGACGACCAGCGCGACGTCGCACAGGCCGGCGAGGATCTGCGCCCGCGGCGCTGTCGAGCGCCGTCGCGCCCGACGCGCAGGCGCGCGTAGGAGCTGGCGACACCCGGGCGCCCGGTCCAGCCGAGCGCCTGGGCGAACGTGGCGCCGGCGACGTAGCCGGGGTAGCCGTTGCGCATCGTGTCGGCGCCGGAGACGAACTGCACGTCGCGCCAGTCGATGCCGGCGTCGGCGAGGGCGTCGCGGGCCGCGGCCACGCCGTACTCGACGAAGTTGCGTCCCCACTTGCCCCACGGGTGCATGCCCGACGCCGAGGACGGCGACCTCGTGTCGCCGCTCATGCTGCGCTCCTGTCCGCGTCGCGTCGACCGGGCGCCACTTCCAGATCATGTACTCGTGCTCGTCGTCCGCGTACAGCGTGCCGAGCACGAGCTCGACCTCCATGCCGACGCGCGAGGTCGTCGACGGTCGACGCCCGGGACGACCTGGCCGAGCACGACCATCTTCTCCGTCGCGAGCTCGACCGCGGCGAGGCGAAGGGCTCGAACGGGTCGGTCGGCGCGACGTACGGCGGCGGCGGCTGGTAGCGGCGCGTCGGTGTAGGACCACAGCGTGCCCCGGCGTCGACAGCTCGACCTCGATCGAGCTCGGAGCCGGAGTGACCCGGCACGCGGGACATCACCCGCTCGGGCGGGAAGAAGTACGTGCCGCTGTCGACGCAGCGGGTACCGACGAGCGTCACGCCCGGAATGCCGGAGCCGTCGTCCTCGGGCAGTTCGTCGAGCGGCGGGGTGCGCATCCACCCCTCGATCGCTGGGACCTTCGTTCTCGCCATGGGGACCTCGTGTGACTCGCGCCGAGCGTGGGTTCGGCGGCGTCGATCTGACGGGGCGTCAGGTTACCGGCCCGTCGTCGTGCGGTCAGGCCCGCCGGCGGGTGGGTCGGGGGATCGGTCGGCGGGGCTCTCGGCGGATGAGGAGGGGTCGGGCAGCAGACGCAGCGCGAGCTCGGCGGTGAGCCCCTCCTGGTGGGGGCGACCGAGGGTCTGCATGATGACGAAGTTGATCAGCATCGCAGCGACGTCGGTGGGCTGTCGGCCGCCGAGATCGAGTCGCGACAGGTGCAGGATGAACGAGTCCGCGAGGGGCACCTCGGTGCGGATGTCCATGTCGATGATCTCGGTGCCCCGGTGCAGCAGCGCCGCCAGCCGCTCCGAGAGCAACGCACGCGCCGGTTCGGTGTCGGCCGAGACGCACTCGGCGAGACGGGTGAGCAGGGAACGCAGCGCGTCGACCGGGTCGTCGGCGAGCATCTCGTTCGCCATGGCCCTGATGTCGGCGGTGTGGCGCACGAACGTCGATGCGGCGACGGTCCTGGCGCTCCCGAACAGGTTGATCACGGTCTGCGGCGAGACCCCGGACAGCTCGGCGATCTCGCTGATCGAGACCTCTTCCCACCCGGCGGTGAAGGCGCCCGCGGTCGCGTCGGTGATCCGGCCGCGGGTCTCACGCCGACGCCGCGCGACCGGAGCGCGCCTGGGGGGAGAGGCCCGACTCGTCCACGATCGGGCGGTCGACGTCGGCGTCGCGCAGCCGGCCGCCCCGAGGCACCGTGATCGACCTCGCGAGTGCCGCCGCCACGTCGCCGAAGAGCTCGTCGTCGACGGCCTCGGGGTCGACGGCGTGGCGAATGCGCAGGCCTTGGAACAGGGCGGTCAGCGCGGTGGCCAATCGGTCGATGTCGAACGGGTCGGTGAGCGTCCGGTCCGAGGACGTGAGGAGCAGCTGCCATGCATCGGTGGCGGTCGACTGGCCGGTCTGCGTGAGACGCTGCAGCACGTCGCCGACGGTGGCGCACCCGTGGGCCGGCTGGTGGAGTGGCTGGTGGTGGTGGGCCCACATCGCCATCTGGCCGCGGAAGTGGCGGGCGATGGCGTCGTCGGCGACGTAGACCTGCCAGGTGTCGGTCAGCGAGGTGCGGATCACGTCGAGCAGCTCGAGGTGCTGCAACGAGCCGATGAGCTCTTCGACGACCTCGCTCGAGTCGCCCGGCGGCTCGAGGAACGACAGCGCGACGGCGTCGGCGAACGCCGCGGCGGTGGCGAAGTGGTGGAAGAAGCTGCCCGTCGTCACGCCTGCCTCGGTCGCGACCGCCGCGGTCGTGGCGCCGGCGAGCACCTTCGGCAGCGGGAGCTCGTCGAGCACGCGCAGCCCGGCGGCGACGAGCCGTTCGCTCGGGCTCGCGGTCGGGTCGGCAGGGCTGGTGTCCATCGGATCTCTCGAAGGTTCTTCCGTAGTCAGCGCTACGGATCAGCATAGTGATCACTATGGCGATCCTCGGGCGATCGGAGTCGCCGTGGGGGATCAGGTTCGCTGAAGTGTTGTCAATCCTAGGATCGCGCAGATTCTTGACACATGTGTCGAAGATCCCATTGCCGGGTCAACATGCCTTGTACTAGAAACCACGCAGAGCAATCAGTTCGGGTGACCGTCGACCGTGAGCGATCACGGCGGCGGACACCGTGCCGTCCACCGCCCTCGCGGGTGAGCGGATCGGCGGCGACGGGTGAGAGGCCTCGGACCACGGTCCGGGGGGAGGGTTGCCCCATCACAATCGGGGGGCCGGAGGAGCGATCCGACGGCCCCTCGTTTGCGTTCCCGCACGGATCGTGTCCGCGCCCGGGCCGTCTCAGTTCCAGCCGGGAGGAACCTGCGGTGTCTCCTGCGTCGGCGGGTCCTCGCGCAGATCGACCCGGTCGATGTTGCGGGTGCGGGGCGTGCGCTGCTCGAGGGCCTGGCCACGCCGACGCCACAGGTTGAGGATCCACCCCACGGTCGCGACCATGCCGATCACGCTGAAGATCGCGAGCACCATCCGGCCCAGCGATCCGGTGGGAGCGGCGGGCGCTTCGGTGACCTCGACACGCAGGCGCACGGGTGCGACCTCGGCGGGCTCCTCGCCCTCGGTCGGGGTCGTCGTGCGGTCGACCTGCTCCGGGTCGACGTCGATGTGCGTCTCGACCGTCTCGGCCTCGAGTGCGTTCAGCGCGCCGAGCGCGATGTCGAGGTTCTGGCCGGGCAGCGAGAACTCGAGCGCGGTCTCGTCGGGCGCGGTCGTCTCCTCGCCCACCCGCGTGCCGCCCCAGGTGCCGGCGCTCGTCAGGACTTCGTGTCGCGTGCGCTGGAGCGCGGACAGGTCCTCGGCCTGCAGTCGCAGCACGACATCCGCGTCGCCGGACCCGAGGCCCGAGCAGCCGGCGCCGGTCGCTGCGAGCGCGGCCGCGACGACGAGGGCGAGCCGGGCCGTGCGGAGACGTCGCGGGGGCATGCCCTGGCGGGCCGAGGGGGAGTGCTGTGGGTCGATGAACCAGAAGCGTACGGATCGGCGCTGCAGCACCGGGGGATCACTCCGCAGTCGCGCCGACCTCGCCGCTCCGACGGCGTCGACGCCGCCGCAGCCACCACGCGATCAGCGCCGCTGCGGCGACGAGCGGCAGCAGCGGGACGAGGAACCCTGCGGTCGTCGCCACGACCGCGACGATCGTGAGTGCGGTGTCCCAGCCGGCCTCGAGCCCGCCCCGGAAACCCGGCTGCTCGTCCTCGACGACGCGAGCGGAGCCGCGTGCGGCGTCGAAGTCGACGCTGATCGTCGACAGCGCCACCTGGTCCGCGAGCACCCTCCGTTGCGACTCGATCGACTCGAGCTCGGCCTCTCGACGGGTGAGCTCGCTCTCGAGTGACGCGATCTGGTTGACGTCGGTGGTCTCGGACAGGAAGCCCTGGAGCCGGGCGATGCTGGTCCGCAGGGTCGTCACCCTCGCCTCGAGGTCGGAGTACTGCGCGGTGACGTCCTCGGACTCGATCGACTGCCGGCGCAGCGACCCGACGTCCGCCAGCGTGTCCAACGCGGGGCGGAACTCGGCTGCGGGAACCCGGTAGATCACCGTGGCTCGCTCGGAGCCGGCGAGATCGACGTCCTCGTCCGCTGCGAAGCCGCCGAGTGCCTCGATCGCGGCCGAGGCCTCTGCGACGGCCTCGTCGAGCTGGTCGACGCCCAGCTCGACACTGGCGGTGAAGGTCTGCAGCAGGTTCGCCCGAGCGTCGGTCGGTTCGCCGGTGGACGCGTCGGGTCCGGTCGCCTGCACGACCGCGCCGGTGGCGGTCAGCTCGTCGCCACCGCCACCGCCACCGCCACCGCCACCGCCGTCGGTGAGCGCTCCGCCGGCATCACCCCCAGCGCTCTCGGACCCGCCGGAGTCGCTCGACCCGGCGTCACCGCTGGTCGAGTCGCCGCTGCAGGCGACGAGGGTGAGCGAGACGAGCGTCGCCGAGCGCGACACCGACGGATCGGGCGAACCGTGGCCGCCTCGGACGAGGAGCTGAACTGTGACGGTGCATGGGATCCCCTTCGCGGGCACCCGCTGCGCCCTCCCCACTCTGACGTCGTACCGCCGGGATCGGTTCCTGGTCGGGTCGGTTGCGACGTGTCAGTCGCCCTCGACGGCGCCGAGGAACGCGGGGCGCTCGCCGCCGCCGTGCAGCCAGATCGCGGTGCCGCTCACGTACGACGCCGCCGGCGACGCGAGCCACCGGCACGCCTGCGCCAGGTCCTCGGGGGTGCCGAAGCGTCCGGCGGGGACGGTGGCGGCGACGCGTGCCATGGCCTCGGCATCGCCGTAGTGCATGTCGGCCTGCTCGGTCTCGATCAGCCCGGCGATGATCGCCGTCACGCGGACCTTCGGCGCCCACTCCACCGCGAGTGACTGCGTCAGGCTGAGCAGGCCCGCCTTCGCTGCGCCGTACGCGGCGGTGCCCGGGGACGGCCGGACCGCCGAGACCGAGGCGATGTTCACGATGACGCCCCCGTTCGGGGCGAGCTGCATGTGGTGGTTGGCCCGCTGTGCGACGTGCAGCGGCGCCAGCAGGTTGAGTCGGATGATCGACTCGCTGAAGCGCGGTGACGCGGTCGCCGCGTCCGCCGCGGGTGCGCCGCCTGCGTTGTTGACGACCACGTCGATCGAGCCGTAGCGGTCGACGGTCGCGTCGACGAGCGCCGCTGCGGCCTCCGGGTCGCGCACGTCCGCGGCGAAGAAGCCAGCGGTGCGACCACCGGAGGACGGCAGGTCCTCGGGCTCGGTCCGACCACAGGTCATGACCTCGGCGCCCCAGTCGAGGAAGCGCTGCACGATGACCCTGCCGATGCCCTTGGTGCCGCCCGTGACCAGCACGACCCGTCCGGTGTCGTCGAACTCGTTCACTGACATGGCGCCGGACGATACCGGTCCGCGCTCCCCGCTGACGACCGGTCGACGTGCTCGTACCGTCCCGTCGGTGCGACTCGGCGCCGATCCCCACCAGCTCGAGGTGCTCGCACGCTCGCAGCGCAGCGCAGCTCGTGAGCTGCTCGCGATCTCGGTGTCCCAGGAATCCCGCATGCGGGCGATGCGGTGGGACGGCGGGCCGGCGTCGGTGCGGTTGTCCGAGTTCCGTGTCGAGCTGGGCGCGTCGTTGAGGACCGCGGCCGAGGCCCTGGTGCACGCCTCGCGTCGACTCGACGGCCAGGCGCTCGAGCAGCGCGCCGCGTCGCTCGCCGACGTGACGCGCACACCGCTCCGGGTCGACCCGACGCGGCGACGGCCGCCTGGTGGAGCGCCTCGGACCGTCCGACGCGGCGGTGACCGTCGTCCTGGTGCCGGGGGTGGGCACCGACCTCGATGACCGCCGTGCGCTCCGCTCGGAGGCCGACCGGGTCCGGGCGACGGTGGCGGCCGTGCACGACCGCGACGTGGGCGGCCAGGACGTCGCCGTGGTGTCGTGGCTCGGTTACGACCCACCCGACCACTTCCTGGGCGGTCTGCACGCCGGTGCGGCGGCGACGGGGGCGCCTCGATTGGTCGACGACGTGGCGCGACTGCGCGCCGCGGGCGCCGACAGGGTCGTGGTGGTCGGGCACAGCTACGGGGCGCTCGTCGCGGCGCGTGCGGGCGCCCTCGGACTGGCCGCCGACGAGCTCGTGCTGATCGGTGCTCCCGGTCTCGGGGTCGAGGGCGTCGACGAGATCCACCTCCGGGACGACGGTCGTGTGTGGGTGGCGGCGGCCGCCGGAGACCTGGTCGCGCTGCTGGCCCGCACGGGCATGCTGCACGGTCCCGATCCGGTGGGGATCGCGCCACGACTGCCGACCTCGCTGCGGGGTCACGGCGGGTACCTCGAGGACCCGGTGCTGCTCGCCGCGCTCGGTGCGATCGCCGTCGGCGCCGACCCGGTGATCTCGCCCGGCTCCCGGCGACCCGGTACCGTCAGTCCCTGACGAGGCGTCAGATCCGGGGCGCCGTCGACCCGAGAGGATCCGATCATGGGGACCACCGTGACCATCGCCGACGGCATCGCCGAGGTCGTGATGGACAACCCGCCCGTCAACGCGTTGACCGTCGCCGGTTGGTTCGATCTGGCCGACGTGATCACCGCCGCCGGACGTGACCCGCAGGTCGGAGCGCTGGTCCTGCGTGCCGAGGGCAAAGGCTGGAACGCCGGTGTCGACATCAAGGAGATGCAGAACACCGAGGGCTTCGATGCACTGCTCGGCGCCAATCGCGGCTGCTACGCCGCGTTCGCGGCGGTCTACGAGTGCGAGGTCCCCGTCATCGCCGCGGTGCACGACTTCTGCCTGGGCGGCGGCATCGGCCTGGTCGGCAACGCGGATGTCATCGTCGCCGCCGAGGGCACCCGGTTCGGGCTGCCGGAGGTGAACCAGGGGGCCCTGGGAGCGGCGACCCACCTGGCCCGGTTGGTGCCCCAGCACAAGATGCGCGAGATGGTCTACACCGCCGAGCCGGTCGACGCGTCGCTGCTCGAGTCGTGGGGATCGATCAGCCGGGTCGTGCCACGCGACGAGCTGCGTGCCGCGGCGTTCGAGATCGCCGAGAAGATCTGTACCAAGAGCCGCTTCGTCATCCGTCGGGCCAAGGAGTGCCTGAACGCGATCGACGTGGTCGACGTCAAGCGCAGCTACCGCTTCGAGCAGGGTTTCACCTTCGAGCTCAACCTGTCCGGGGTGTCCGACGAGGCCCGCGACGCGTTCGTCGAGAAGAAGGACGCCGACTTCTCCAAGTGATGCCCTTCTCCGAGTGAGGCCCTTCTCCAGTGAGGCCGGGCTCCGAGCGGGGCCGTGCTCCGGCGGGGCCGTGCAGCGAGTGAGCGGATTCTCAACCGTCGGACCGCCGCCCGTTGCGGCCGCCGACGGCGCGGGTAGCGTGCAGCGGCTCCTCGGCGTCGGCCGGAGCGACGGCGAAGGGGAACGACACTCATGAAGCGAAGCATCTCGGCCCGGACGATCGGTGCACTCGGCGTGACAGCGGTCCTGTTGGTCACCGGCGCCTGCTCCAGCGGCTCCGACGACGACAAGAAGGACGAGCCGAAGAAGGAAGAGACGTCCGAGCAGACCGACGACACGGCGATGACCGACGACGAGTTCGTCGGACAGGTCGACGCGCTCACCCGGTCCATCGAGGACGCCGAGGGCGACCTGTGCGCGATCGTCGAGGTCGGTCGTCAGGACGGACCGGAGAGCTCACCGACGTCACCGGCCCAGGTCGAATCGCTGCTCCAGGCCCAGGCGTCGATGCTCCATGCGCTCGCCGCGGTGGAGCCCGTCGACGAGACCAACGCCCCGATCCTGACCGGGTACGCCGACAAGCTGATCGCAGCGGGTGAGGAGGCCGGGTACTCGGTCGAGTTCCTCTCGAGCGAGGAGTTCATCGCCCTCCAGTCCGATGCATCGCTGAGCCCGGCGATCGCTGCGTACCAGACACGGGCCCAGACCGAATGCCCGCAGCCCGAGGCGCCGACGGACGAGGGCGACGGTGCGGCGACCGGCCCGAGCACCACGGTCCCTTCCTGACGGTCCTTCCCGACGGTTCCTTCCGGGCCTCGTGACGGCGTGCGCGCCGTTCCCCACGACGCACGCGACGACCGGCCGCTCCGCCCCGTTCGACCGGGGTGGGGCGGCCGGTCTACCGTTCGGAATCTGACGACCCATCAGATCCGGCCGGCAGGCTGCGCCGGATCAGGGCGACTCGGACCGACGGCCCGACCGGGCCGAGCTGCAGGCGCAGCCCGACTGCGCACGAAAGGGGACACGTGTCCGGACCGGACAAGCGTTGTACCGACACCGAGGTGGTCGCCGAGCTCCGCTCCGGCATGACCATCGGCATCGGCGGGTGGGGGAGCCGGCGCAAGCCGATGTCGCTCGTACGGGCGATCCTCCGCTCGGACCTGACCGACCTGACCATCGTCACCTACGGCGGGCCCGACGTCGGGCTGCTGTGCGCTGCGGGCAAGGTCCGCAAGGTGGTCTCCGGGTTCGTGTCCCTCGACTCGATCCCGCTCGAGCCGCACTACCAGGCCGCTCGTCAGAACGGCACGATCGAGGCCGCCGAGTGGGACGAGGGCATGTTGCTGCTCGGTCTGCAGGCCGCGGCGTGGCGAGTGCCGTTCCTGCCGACCCGGGCCGGTCTCGGCTCCGACGTGCCGGTCCGGATGCCCGACATCCGCACCGTCACCTCGCCGTACGCGACCCGCCACGACGGCGCCGAGGAGTTCGAGGAGCTGATCGCCGTCCCCGCGCTCGAGCTCGACGCCGCGCTCGTGCACCAGCACCGGGCGGACGTCTCCGGCAATGCAGCGTGGCTCGGCGAGGACCCCTTCATGGACGACCTCTTCGTGCGTGCCGCCGAGCGGGCGTTCGTGTCGACCGAGCAGATCGTCGCGACGGAGCAGCTCGCCGAGATCGCCGACCTGCCGCACCTGCGCATCGCCCGCATGGACGTCACCGGTGTCGTCGAGGCGCCGGGTGGCGCGCACTTCACCGAGTGTCTGCCCGACTACGGCCGTGACGAGGCGTTCCAGCGCCGCTACGCCGCGTCGGCGAAGTCGGACGAGGCATGGACCGAGTTCCGCACCGAGTTCCTCGACATCGACGAGGCGGGCTACCGCGCCAAGGTCGACGAGCTCGCCGCCGCCGAGGAGGCACGATCGTGAGCCCGACCACCGACATCACACGCGCCGACATCTGCGCGGTCGCCATCGCCGAGGCCTTCCGCGGCGACGGTGAGCGGCTGTGCAACCCGATCGGCAACCTGCCGCTCATCGGTGGACGGCTCGCCGCCGCGACCTTCGAGCCCCACCTGTCGTTGACCGACGGCTACTACACGGTGATGGACCCGCAGTCGCCCGACCAGGTCCCGCCGATCGCGCTGCCCGAGGCCGAACGCGTCGCCCAGCGCACGGTCGCCCACTGGAACCCGTACCGCGAGATGTTCGGTCTGCTCTGGCAGGGCAAGCGCCACGTGATGATGGGTGCGACCCAGGTCGACCGGTTCGGCAACCAGAACATCGCAGCCATCGGTGACTGGGCGCAGCCCCGCCGCCAGCTCCTGGGCTTCCGCGGAGCGCCGGGCAACACCATCAACCACACCACCAGCTACTGGGTGCCGAACCACTCCCCGCGTGTGTTCGTCCCGGCGGTCGACGTGGTGTGCGGCATCGGTTACGACCGCGCCGCGCAGCTGGGTCCCGTCGCCTCGCGGTTCCACGAGATCCGCCGGGTCGTGTCCAACCTCGCGGTCTTCGACTTCGAGGCCGTCGGCGACGACGGGATCCCGACCATGCGGTTGCGCTCGGTGCACCCCGACGTCAGCGTCGCCGAGGTGGTCGAGGCCACCGGCTTCGAGCTGGTCGTCCCCGACGACGTCCCCGTGACGCGGTTGCCGAGCCTCGACGAGCTGGAGCAGATCCAGCGACTCGATCCCCGTGGGCTGCGCAACAAGGAAGTGCCGAACCCGTGACGCACCCGTCGCTGCGGACCCCGGCCTGTGAGCTCTTCGGGGTCGAGTTCCCGATCGTCCAGACCGGCATGGGCTGGGTCTCGGGTGCACAGCTGACCGCGGCGACGTCGTCGGCCGGGGGCCTCGGCATCCTGGCGAGCGCGACGATGACGCTCGAGGAGCTGAAGGCGGCGATCGCCAAGGTGAAGTCGCGCACCGACAAGCCCTTCGGCGTGAACCTGCTGCCGAACCAGCCCGACGCCGCACAGCGACTCGACCTGATCATCGCCGAGAAGGTGCCGGTCGCGAGCTTCGCCGCCGCGCCCAAGCCGGACCAGGTCGCGAAGCTCAACGACGCCGGCGTGGTCACCATCGTGACCGTCGGCGCGAAGCGTCACGCCGAGAAGGTCGCGGCGATCGGTGTGAAGGCCGTGATCGCCCAGGGCGGCGAGGGCGGGGGCCACACCGGCACGGTGCCGACGTCGCTGCTGCTGCCCGAGGTCGTCGACGGGGTCGCAGGCACCGACGTGGTCGTGCTCGGCGCCGGCGGGTTCCACGACGGCCGCGGTCTGGTCGCCGCGCTCGCCTACGGCGCGCACGGCGTGGCCATGGGCACCCGGTTCCTGCTGACCGCCGAGAGCCAGGTCCCCGACGACATCACGTCGATCTACCTCGAGACCCCGCTGACCGGCACCGTGGTGACGTCGTCGATCGACGGTGCACCCCAGCGCGTGATCCGCACCGCGATGATCGATGCGCTCGAGAAGTCGCCCGGCCTGCTGCGGTTCCCGCGCGCCGCGTCGAACGCCGTGAAGTTCGGGCGGCAGGCGGGCGTGTCGCTGCCCGCGCTCGCCAGGACGGGACTCGAGATGCGACGTGATCAGGACCTGAGCTGGGCACAGATGGCGCTGGCCGCCAACGCTCCGATGATGACGAAGGCCGCGATGGTCGATGGCGACCCGGGTGTCGGGATCCTGCCGACGGGTCAGGTGGTCGGTGTCATCGACGACCTGCCGCCGGTCGCCGAGCTGCTGGCCACGATCATGTCCGAGGCCGACGACACGCTCGCCCGGCTGTCGGGCTGACGGGTCGCCCGGAACGACGCGAGGAACCCGACGAGCTCGTCGCGGGGCATCGCCCGTGCGTAGTGCCATCCCTGTGCGTCGTCGCATCCGAGTCGCGCGAGCAGCTGCGCCTGCGCCTCGGTCTCGACGCCCTCGGCGACGGTGCGGAGCCCGAGGTTGCGGGCGAGCCCCAGGATCGCCCGGGTGATCGCCTCGGCCTGCTGGTCCTGTTCGAAGCGCTCGACGAAGCTGCGGTCGACCTTGAGGGTGCTCGCCGGGTAGGCGCCGAGCTGGCGCAGCGACGAGTTGCCGGTGCCGAAGTCGTCGATCGACAGGTCCACGCCGAGGGAGCGGAGACGGTCGATCGTGCGCCGGATCGTGTCGTCGACGATGACGTCCTCGGTGATCTCGATCGTGAGGCGCGAGGCGGGCATCCGTCCGGCTTCGAGCGCATCCGAGACGCGCTCGATGACCCGATCGTCGACGAGCTCCGAGGTCGACAGGTTCACCGCCGCCCCCAGCGAGGCCAGGTCGGGATGACCGTCGGCCCCGAAGTCGGCGCACACCTGCAGCAACGTGCGTCGGCCGAGCTCGGCGAGCATGCCCTTGACGGTGGCCTCCTCGAGGAACTCGGCGGGCGGCAGCAGGCCACGCTCGGGGTGGCGCCACCGCAGCAGCGACTCGACGCCCACGACGTCGCCGGAGCTCAGGCTCACGACCGGCTGGTAGTGCACCTCGAACTCGTCGCGGTCGAGGGCGCGTCGCAGCTCGGGCTCGAGGTCGACGTGCCGACGTGCGGACACGTCGAGCGACGGCTCGTACTCGGCGACGCATCGTCGGCCCAGGGACTTCGCGCGGTACAGCGCGACGTCCGCGCGTCGCAGGAGCTCCTCGGAGGTCGTGCCGGGCTCTGCGATCGCGACGCCGATGCTCACCGACGGACGGAACCGGTAACCCTGCACGGTCATCGGTGTCGACGCGTCGCCGACGATCGCCCGTCCGATCCGGACCGCAGCGCTCGGGGCGGGGAGCCGTTCGAGCACGACGACGAACTCGTCGCCGCCGAAGCGGGTCACGCCGCTACCGACCCGGGCGACCAGCCTCGATGACACGGTGCGGATCAGGTCGTCACCGGCGTGGTGTCCGAGCGAGTCGTTGACCGCCTTGAGGTGGTCCAGGTCGAGGAACAGCAGCGCGGCGAGTGAGCCGTCGCGCTCGGCGTGTGCGAGCGCATCGTCGATGCGGCCCATCAGGCCGGCGCGGTTCGGCAACCGGGTCAACGTGTCGTGGGTGGCCTGGTCCTCGAGCTCGTCGACCGCGCTCTGCAGGGAGTCGCCGAGCCGCATGTTGTCCGCGACCGTCAGCGACTGCCGGACGAGGGCGAGTGCGACCACGGACATGAGGATGACCACCGCGGTCGCGTCGACGACGCCGCGGCTTCGAGGCGTCGGTCACGGTGACCATCGTCGCGATGACCGCACACGACGCGGGGAGCACCGCGACCAGGGTCGCGGTGCGCTGCCGCCCCGTCGTCTGTCGCGTGATGTTCGACGTGCCCCTCGCGACCCACGCGGCGGCGCCGATCAGGACGAAGCAGCAGATCCACGCCGCCTCGACGACGAGTGGGAACGAGGTGGTCGTCCCGTAGGTGCGGATGAACGCCTGGGCCACGTCGCCCAGGAAGAGGAAGCCGAACGCGCCGGCGAGCAGCAGCGTCGACGCCGCAGCGCGCTGCTCGATGCGTGGCCGAGCCGCCCCGGTCA
Source organism: uncultured Actinomycetota bacterium (assembly GCA_963707555.1). Lineage (GTDB taxonomy): Bacteria > Actinomycetota > Acidimicrobiia > Acidimicrobiales > Microtrichaceae > JAFAFN01. Next base: position 7,674 of record CAVPQM010000005.1, on the reverse strand, counting down.
GGCAGATGACCACGAGGAAGATGTCGACCGCAGGGAACAGTAGGCAGGCGGCCGTGCCGACGCGGTCGCCGGTGGACGCGAGCAGCTGGCGGCCGACGGCGAGCCAGAGCCACACCGAGATCGAGGCGGCCACGATCGCCGCGTCGATGCAGGCACGCACCAGGCGTGACCGGGGGCGCAGCAGCGGGTGGCGCAGCGCCGCCACGCCGAACGTCACCATCGCCAGCAGGTACAGGGAGTCGCCGAGCCCGGTCGACGAGGGCCCCAACTCGCCGCTCAAGGTGGCGAACCAGACCAGGGCTCCGACGGCGTAGGCCACCAGGCCGCCCACCATCAGCTGCCAGGACCGACGTCGATCCAGCTCGACTCGTGCCGTGGCGACCGCGACGACCGAGGCCGCGAGCAGGGCGACGACGACCACGGCACCCGCTCCGAGGACGCCCGGCAGTCGGGTGTCGCCCGCTCCGGATGTCGCTGCCCACAGCGTGAAGACGGCCAGCGGCAGGCAGACCACGGCCAGCGCCACGGAGATGGCCGCACCCGGGCGCAGCTCGAACGCGGTGGCGAGGCGGCGCAGGCCGGAGCGGATCGAGGCGGTCATGCGCCGGCTCGTCCTGCGAGCTCGTCGAGGCGTCGACCCGGTTCGCCCTCGCCGACCCGCCGGCGCCCCAGTCCACGCTCGAGGAACTCCGCGGCGGGCACGGCATCGCCGATGAGCCGGCCCTCGCCGAGTGAGAAGCCGAGCTCGAGGAGCATCCGCGACTGGAACTCTTCGTCGATGCCGTCCGCCGCCAGCTCGAGCCCCAGGTCCTCACCCAGGCCCGCCACCGAGGCGACGATCACCGTGTCCTCGTGGCGGCGCCCGATCCCTGCGGTGAACGACGGGTCGATCTTGATCGTCGACGCGGGGTAGCGGCCCAGGCTCAGCATCGACGACGGCCCGGTGCCGAACTGGCCGACGGTCAGTTGGATGCCGAGCTCGGCGAGCGCGACGACGTTCTTCCTCGCGGTGTCGTCCACGATCGTGTCCTCGCTCACCTCGACGCGGAGCCGGTCGTGCCCGTCGCCGATCGTCGAGCTGACCAGGCCGACGAGCCCGGGGTGCACGATCTCCTGACGACTGAGCGTCGTCGAGATCCACTCCAGGCCGGTGTCCTCGACCAGGCGGGGGAGCAGTTGTGCGATCGAGCGGAACAACAGCGAATCGAGCGTCTTGAGCATGCCGCCCTCGATCGCGTCGTGCAGGAACTCCTCGGGGGCGAGCACGCCGAAGTCCGGAGAGTGCCAGCGGAGGCGAGCGCGTGCACCGACGATCTCGCCGGTGGCGAGCGCGGCGACCGGCTGCAGCCACATGTCCATCTGCCCCTCGTCGACCGCCCGGCTCAACGCCTCCTGCACGGCCAGGTGGTGATCCGCCCGCTCCTGCAGCATCGGCGCATAGCCGGCCCACCGGTCACGGCCGAGCTCCTTGGCCCGGTACAACGCCAGGTCGGCCCGGCGCAGCAGCGTCTCGGCGCGTTCGGCGACGGGTGTGTAGCCCGGCTGACCGGCTCGAACGGTCTCGTCGTGGTGCGACACACCGACGCTCGCCGAGGTGGCCAGGTCGTAGCCGTCGATCTCGAGCGGTCGCCGGACCTCGAGCACGGCGGCGGCTGCGGTCGCCTCGGCGGCCGCGGGATCGCTGTGGCCCCGCAGCGCGACGAACTCGTCGCCGCCCACCCGGTAGACCTGCTCGCCGAACACGACGCGTAGGCGCTGCGCGACCTCGACGAGCAGCGCGTCGCCGACGTGGTGGCCGAGGGCGTCGTTGATGTGCTTGAAGTGATCGACGTCGAGGCAGAACACCGCGAGGCCGCGTCGGTCGCCCGTGCGCGAGCCGGCCGAGCGCACCGTTGAGGTCCTCGTCGAGAGCGAGTCGATTGCCGAGCCCGGTGAGCGAGTCGACGCGGGCGTCGTGGAACAGTCGCTCCGCAGACGTGCGCAGCGACCGGGTCAGCTGGCGCTGCTCGTACTCGAGGCGAGCGAGTCGGACGATCGACAGTGCGACGACGATCGTCCCGAGCACCAGCCCGGTGATGTTCATCGAGGGCGAGGCGAACTGCCGCATGGCGACCGCAGCGATCGCCACCAGGGTGGCCAGCTCCGGAATCGCAACGCTCAGTGCGAAGGGTCGTGCCGTGGTGCGGCCGGCCGCCGACCGGGTGGGGTCGACGCTCGCAGGAGGCGTGGGGCGGGTCTCGGCGAGGCGGCGGGCGGTCGCGATCAGCAGGGCGACCGACACGAGCGGCAGCGAGCCGCTCAACGCGCCGACGTCGGAGCTGTCGATCGGGTCGGTCGACAGCAGCAGGCCGCCCACGCCGGTCGCGAGCAGCGCGGCCGCTGCGGTGCGCAGCGGGCTGCCCCGGTCGGGCCGGCACCGGGCGACGGTGGTCGTCGCCGCCAGCACGACCGCGAGGCCGACGAGCGTGGAGCCGTTCAGCACCGAGGTCTGATCTGCGGACACGTGACGCAGGGAGTCGCCGAACTGACGGACCAGGGCCTGGGCGGGTCGGGACCAGAAGACCGTGAAGGTCGCGACCGCCACGATGAGCACGTCGAGGCGACGGACGTGCGCCAGGGTCCGCCCCGACGCGTCCGGGAACACGAGCAGTCCCACCACCACGGCGACCATGCCCGGCGTGAGGGTGGTGTACCAGGTCGTCTCGGTCGCCTGGTCCCCGTCGACCGACGCCATCGCGAGCCACGCCAGGTCGCCGAGTGCCAGGAGCGCGCCGCCCGTGGCGACCATCGACCACGCCAGCCGGGTCCTGCCGGACACGGCTCGTGCTGCTCGGACCAACATCACCGTGGCGGTCGTCGCTCCGGCAGCGTGCACGAGCAGCACGATGCGCCCCTGATGGGCGATGTCGAGGTCGACGCCCATCGCGGCGAGCGCCTGCGGCCAGACCACTCCGAGGACACCGAGCAGCAGGAGCGCGCTCGCGAGGACCACACCCCCGGCGGTCCCCTTGGCCGGGCGGTCGCCCGGCAGCCCGTCGCCCGGCAGCCCGTCGCGCAGCATCCCGTCACGCTGCAGCCCGTCACCCGGGATCGGGTCACCCGGCATCCCACCGCCCGCGACCCCGTCGCCGGACGAACCGTCCGTGGACGCGTCGAGCCGGAGCGTGGTGTCGCTCGGGGTGGTGGGGGATCGTGTCACGTACGGAGGGTCGATTCGTCCTGAGTCGAGTGGTCCCTCTGATGTCGGTCGATCGCACGGCGGAACTGAGAGTTGGGGGTCGATTTGGGCCGAACGTGCGAGCCGCCACCACGTGTGGGCACACGCCGGGCGGAGCGGGGCGCGGCGACTGTTGGCAGAGGGTCAATAGCGGCCTGCGCTCGATCGGCCGGCTCGCCCGACCGGATCGGGTGACTGGACCGAGCGATCGGTCACGGACGACAGGACGAGGACTGGCATGGACACCGCAGCGGTCACCGACGGACACGTGGTGACGATCCCCTCGAACGTGCGGCGCAACCACTGGATGAACCAGGTCGCCGTGCACGCGGACGTCCGCCCCGACGCCGTCGCATGGCGTCAGCTCGGCGTCGACACCACCTGGTCGCAGACCCACCAGCGCATCACCGCGCTCGCCGCAGCGCTGTCGCGGTCCGAGGTGTCGGGACCGGCGACCGGGTGCCGCTGCTCACCCTGAACCCCCCGTGGTTCGTCGAGACGGTGCTCGCCGCCAACAGCCTCGGCGCGATGGCGGTGCCGCTCAACTTCCGCCTGGCGGCCCCCGAGCTCGACTACATCCTCGGCGACACCGACGCCGCGGCGGTCTTGGTCGACGCCCGCTGCGCCGCTGCTCCGCGCCGGCGCCTCGCCGACGATCAGCACCGTGGTGGTGATCGGCGAGGCCGACTGAAGGGCGGAGTCGGACGCGAGCTCGTCGCAGAGCCGCCCAGGAGCCGAGCTGCCCGACGTCAGCGAGGAGACCACCGCGCTGATCATGTACACCTCCGGCACCACCGGGCCCCGAAGGGCGCGATGCTCTCGCACCGCAACATGCAGGTGCAGGCGCTCACCTGCATCCGGGCGATGGAGATGTTCGACGACTCCGACATCGGCGTTCCTGACCGCGCCGTTCTTCCACATCGCCGGGTCTCGGCTCGATCGTGGCCAACCTCGTGCGTCGGCTGTCCCGACGGTGATCCACCCGCTCGGCGCCTTCGACCCGGCGGCCGTGCTCGACGCCTACGAGCCCGAGCGGGCCACCGTCGTCTTCAACGTGCCCGATGCAGTGGGACCTGATCTGCGCGCAGCCCGACATCGACGAGCGCGACCTCGCGCTGCGGATCATCAGCTGGGGTGCGGCGCCGGCGAGCGACGCGACCCTGCGCGCGATGGCCGAGCCGTTCCCGAACGCCCTCAACGTCGCCGTCTTCGGGCAGACCGAGACCTCGCCGATCACCTGCGTGCTGCGCGGCGAGGACTCGATCGCGCAAGCTCGGCTCGGTCGGTCGGCCGATCCCGACGATCGCAGTACCGCATCGTCGACCAGCAGATGAACGACGTCGCGCCGGGCGAGGTGGGCGAGATCGTCTACCGCGGCCCGACCGTGATGCGGGGCTACTGGAACAAGCCGCGCGAGACCGAGGCGGCCTTCGCCGGTGGCTGGTTCCACTCCGGCGACCTGGTCCGGCAGGACGACGAGGGCTTCGTCTGGGTGGTCGACCGGCTCAAGGACATGATCATCACCGGCGGCGAGAACATCTACTGCGCCGAGGTCGAGAACGCCGTCGCCGACCATCCCGCGGTGCGCGAGGTGGCGGTCATCGGCAGGCCCGACGAGCGTTGGGGGCAGGTGCCGGTCGCGGTCGTCTCCACCGCGCCCGACACCGAGCTCACCCTCGACGAGCTGGCCGGCTTCCTCGACGGCCGGCTCGCCTCGTACAAGATGCCGAAGGACCTGCGTCGTCCTGCCTGAGCTGCCCCGCAACGCCGGCCTTCCCTCGGGCGACACCCGCGAGGGCTTCGACCTCCACCTCGAGTGGGAGAAGCGACTGCACGCGGACCGCTCGGCGGTCGTCTCGTGGCCCGAGGCCTACGGCGGACGTGATGCCTCTCTGTGGGAGTGGCTGATCTTCGAGGAGGAGTACTACCGGGTCGGTGGTCCGCAGCGGGTCACCCAGAACGGCATCTTCCTGCTCGCGCCGACCATCTTCGAGTTCGGCACCCAGGCCCAGCAGGACCACTACCTGCCGCGCATGTCGGCAGCGGTCGACCTGTGGTGCCAGGGCTGGTCCGAACCGAACGCAGGCTCCGACCTGGCCGGCGTGCGCTCGAAGGCGACCCGCGACGACGAGTCGGGCGGCTGGCTGCTGTCGGGCCAGAAGACCTGGACCACCCGCGGTGCGTCTCGAACCTACCTCTTCGGCCTGTTCCGCACCGACCCGGCCTCGAAGCGCCACAAGGGCCTGACCTACTTCATGGTCCCCCTCGACGCCGAGGGGGTCACCGTGCGCGGCTTCGGGCGGCTCGACGGCGACGAGGGCTTCGCCGAGGTGTTCCTCGACGACGTCTTCATCCCGGACCCGGCCACCGATGACCGGGGCGTCGAGACCGTCGAGGGCATGCTCGCGCGGCGACATCCTCGGTGCGGTCGACGAGGGCTGGGGCGTCGCCATGGCGACGACGTCGTCAAGCGTGGCCTGACGCTGCGCTCACCGGGACGCTTCCCGCGACCCCGTCACGTCTGGTCGAGCTCGCCCGTGAGCGGAACGCCGCCGGCGCGATGACCGATCGCATGGCCGACGCGGTCACCGACGCCTGGATCGACGCCGAGGCCTATGCGCTCTACACGCTCAGCGACGTGTCCGGCATCGTCGAGGGTCGTTCGCCCGGCGCCCGGTCGTCGTACAACAAGATCTTCTGGTCCGAGCTCGACGTGCGCCTGCACCAGGCCGCGCTCGACCTGTTGGGCCCCGACGCCGAGCTCGACGGTCCGTGGATGAAGGGCTACCAGTTCGCCCTGTCCGGCCCGATCTACGCGGGCACCAACGAGATCCAGCGGAACATCGTCGCCGAGCGCGTGCTCGGCCTGCCGCGGAAGTGAAGGACCTGGCATGAGATTCGCACTGAGCGACGAACAGATCGAGTTCCGCGACGCCGTGCGCGGCCTGCTCGCCGACACCTGCGGACCGGACGACATCCGCGCCGCGTGGGCCGACGCCGAGCTCGCCGGCGGCGGGCCCGGCGGGGGTGACGGGACGGTGCCTGCCGCGTGGGACGCGCGCGCCGAGATGGGCGTGCTGGGCATCTGCGTGCCCGAGGCGTTCGACGGCCTGGGCATGAACGACGAGGACCTCGTGCCGCTGCTCGTCGAGGTCGGCCGTGCCGGCCTGCCCGACCCCGTCTCGTCGACCGCCGGCGTGGCGGTCGGGGTGTTGCGCGATCACGCCCCCTCGGGTCTCGCCGGCGAGTGGCTGCCGCAGATCGCCGCGGGCTCGCTGCGCGTCGGCATCGGCTTCGGGGCGACGCCGTACGTGTCGGCCGCCCGGCGTTGCGGTGCGTTCCTGCTGTGCGACCGCGGCGAGGTGCACCTGGTCGCACCGAGCGACGTGACGTTCCGCGATCTCGACTCGGTCGACGGCGCACGGCACCTGGCCGAGGTCTCGTGGACGCCCTCGGAGTCGACGCTGGTCGTCGACGGCGACGCCGGGTTCGCCGCGCGAACGCCGCGTTCGACCGGGCCGCGCTGGGCGCCGCAGCGATGCTGCTCGGCCTGAGCCGGACCATGCTGCAGATGACGGTGCTCTACGCCACCGAGCGCCACCAGTTCGGCGTGCCGATCGGCAGCTTCCAGGCGGTGAAGCACCAGTTGGCCGACGCATCGCTGGCCGCGAGTTCGTCGAGCCACTCGTCCTGCCGCGCCGCTAACTCCCTGGCGACGGGCGACCCCGAGGCCTCGGTGCACGTCTCCATGGCGAAGGCCAAGGCGTCGACCGCGGCGACTGCCGCGGCAGCCGCCTCGCTCCAGGTGCACGGAGCGATCGGCTACACCGTCGAGTGCGACCTCCACCTCTTCATGAAGCGCTCCTGGGCGCTCGCCGCTCGCTACGGCGACGCCCGAGTTCCACCGCCGTCGAGTGCGCACCGGCGTGCTCGCCGTGTGATCATCGGGCGATGAGGGCACTCGTCCAGCGCGTCACCGACGCACGGGTCCGCGTCGACGGCGAGGTCATCGGCGAGATCGGCCCGGGGCTGTGCGTGCTCGTCGGCGTCACCCACTCCGACGACGAGGCGACCGCACGGCGCCTGGCCGAGAAGGTGTGGCACCTGCGGATCTTCGACGACGAGGACGCCAACATGGGGCGCTCGGTCGCCGAGGGCTCTCGCGAGTTGCTCGTGATCAGCCAGTTCACGCTCTACGGCGACACTCGCAAGGGCCGGCGGCCGTCGTGGATCGACGCGGCCCGGCCCGAGCAGGCCGAACCGCTCGTGCAGGCGTTCGTCGACGCGCTGGTCGACCTGGGCGCGACCGTCGCCACCGGCCGATTCGGCGCCGACATGGCCGTCGAGCTGGTCAACGACGGCCCGGTCACGGTCTCGATCGAGGTCTGATCGCGCTGCCTCCGTGGGCGTGCGTCGGGGACCGGTGCACGCCTCCGGCGGGCGGTCGCGCGTCGGTG
>CAVPQM010000004.1:0-328130 GCA_963707555.1 uncultured Actinomycetota bacterium | reverse complement strand
CGGTCAGGTAGAAGGCACCGATGATCATGTCCTGGGTCGGCGTGACCAGCGGACGGCCGCTCGCCGGGCTGAGCATGTTGTTGGCGCTCAGCATCAGCACGCGGGCCTCGGCCTGGGCCTCTGCCGACAGCGGCAGGTGGACGGCCATCTGGTCGCCGTCGAAGTCGGCGTTGAAGGCGGTGCACACCAGCGGGTGGATCTGGATCGCCTTGCCCTCGACCAGGATCGGCTCGAAGGCCTGGATGCCCAGACGGTGCAGCGTGGGCGCACGGTTGAGGAGCACCGGGTGCTCCTTGATGACGTCCTCGAGCACGTCCCAGACCTGCGGACGACGACGCTCGACCATGCGCTTGGCCGACTTGATGTTCTGCGCGAGCTCCCGATCGACGAGCGCCTTCATCACGAAGGGCTTGAAGAGCTCGAGGGCCATCAGCTTGGGCAGACCGCACTGGTGCAGCTGCAGCTGCGGGCCGACCACGATGACCGAACGACCCGAGTAGTCGACGCGCTTGCCGAGCAGGTTCTGGCGGAAGCGACCCTGCTTGCCCTTGAGCATGTCGGAGAGCGACTTGAGCGGACGGTTGCCCGGACCGGTGACCGGCCGACCACGACGACCGTTGTCGAACAGTGCGTCGACGGCCTCTTGGAGCATGCGCTTCTCGTTGTTCACGATGATCTCGGGAGCACCGAGGTCGAGCAGACGCTTCAGCCGGTTGTTGCGGTTGATCACGCGGCGGTACAGGTCGTTGAGGTCGGAGGTCGCGAAACGACCACCGTCGAGCTGCACCATCGGACGGAGATCCGGAGGGATGACCGGCACCGAGTCGAGGATCATCGCCCGTGGGTCGTTGACCTTGTTGCCGTGCTCGTCCTCGCGGCAGAACGCCGCGACGATCTTGAGCCGCTTGATGGCCTTCTGCTTGCGCTGGGCCGACAGCGGCTTCTTGCCCTCTTCGGGGTCGATGGCCGCCTTGAGCTTCTCGAGCTCCTCGTTCAGGTCGATGCGGTCGAGCAACTGCTTGATCGCGTCGGCACCCATGCCGCCTTCGAAGTAGTCGCCGTAGCGGTCCTCGAGCTCACGCCAGAGCAGCTCGTCCTCGAGGATCTGACGTGGGAAGAGGTCCTTGAACTCGTCCCAGACCCGGTTGAGCAGGTCGAGCTCGGCCTCGTAGGTCTCGCGGATGGCCGCGAGGTCCTTGTCGGCCGCCTTGCGGCGGTTGGTGAGGTCGGACTCCTTGGCCCCTTCGGCCTCGAGCGCCTCGAGCTCGGCCTCGAGCTCTTCCATGCGGGCGGCGAGCGCGAGCTCGCGGTCCTTCTCGATGGCTTCGCGCTCACCGATCAGGTCGGCCTCGAGGCTCGGCATGTCCTCGTGGCGCTTGTCGGCGTCGACCCAGGTGACCAGGTTCGCCGCGAAGTAGATGACCTTCTCGAGCTGCTTGGCCTTGAGCTCCTCACGGGCCTCGGTGCCCGAGAGCAGGTAGGCCAGCCAGGAGCGGGTGCCGCGCAGGTACCAGATGTGCACCGCCGGTGCGGCGAGCTCGATGTGGCCCATGCGCTCGCGACGGACCTTGGAGCGCGTGACCTCGACGCCGCAGCGCTCGCAGATGATGCCGCGGAAGCGGACACGCTTGTACTTGCCGCAGTAGCACTCCCAGTCCTTCTGCGGACCGAAGATCTTCTCGCAGAAGAGGCCGTCCTTCTCCGGCTTGAGCGTGCGGTAGTTGATGGTCTCCGGCTTCTTGACCTCACCGTTGGACCACGTACGGATCGCGTCGGCCGTGGCCAGACCGATCCTGAGCTGATCGAAGAGATTGACGTCGAGCATCTAACTGGCCTCTCAGCGCCCGGCCTGGCGGCGGGCGTCGTCCTCGTCGGTTCCACGTTCTGGGCGGGACAGATCGATCCCGAGCTCCTCTGCAGCCCGGAAGAAGTCCTCGTCGAGCTCTCGCATCTTGATCTCCTCACCCGTGCGGGAGAGGACCTCGACGTTCAAGCAGAGCGCCTGCATCTCCTTGATGAGCACCTTGAAGGACTCGGGGATGCCGGGCTCGGGGATGTTCTCGCCCTTGACGATCGCCTCGTAGACCTTCACGCGGCCGAGGGTGTCGTCGGACTTGATGGTGAGCAGCTCCTGGAGGCAGTAGGCGGCGCCGTACGCCTCGAGTGCCCACACCTCCATCTCGCCGAATCGCTGACCACCGAACTGCGCCTTACCACCCAGCGGCTGCTGGGTGATCATGGAGTACGGACCGGTCGAACGGGCGTGGATCTTGTCGTCCACCAGGTGGGCGAGCTTCAGGATGTACTTGTACCCGACGGTGATCGGGTTGTCGTACGCCTCACCGGTGCGCCCGTTGTAGAGCGTCACCTTGCCGTCGGTGCCGATCATGCGGCTGCCGTTGGCGGACTCGGGGTGGAGGTTCTCGAAGATCTTCTTGATGGTCGGGTGCTTGCCCGCCATCTCGACCTCGTCCCACTTCGCGCCATCGAACACCGGGGTGGCGACGAGCGTCGCCGGGGTGGTCGTCGGGCGGGTCTTGGTCTCGGTGCCGCGCAGCGGGTTCTCGCCGATCTCACGATCGCCGTCGGTCCAGCCCCAACGAGCCGCATAGCCCAGGTGGGTCTCGAGGACCTGTCCCACGTTCATGCGGGAGGGCACGCCGAGCGGGTTCAGGATGATGTCGACCGGGGTGCCGTCCTCCATGAACGGCATGTCCTCGGTCGGCAGGATCCGCGAGATGACGCCCTTGTTGCCGTGGCGTCCGGCGAGCTTGTCGCCCACCGAGATCTTGCGCTTCTGGCCGACGTAGACCCGCACGAGCTGGTTCACGCCCGGGGGCAGCTCGTGGTCGTCGTCACGGCTGAACACCTTGACGTCGATGACCTTGCCGGTCTCGCCGTGGGGCACCTTGAGCGAGGTGTCGCGGACCTCACGGGCCTTCTCACCGAAGATGGCACGCAGGAGGCGCTCCTCCGGGGTGAGCTCGGTCTCTCCCTTGGGGGTGACCTTGCCCACCAGCACGTCGCCGGGGTTGACCTCGGCGCCGACGCGGATGATCCCGCGGTCGTCGAGGTCGGCGAGGATCTCCTCGGAGAGGTTCGGGATGTCCCGGGTGATCTCCTCGGGGCCGAGCTTGGTGTCGCGGGCGTCGACCTCGTGCTCCTTGATGTGGATCGACGTCATGACGTCGTCCCGCACCAGGCGCTCGTTGAGGATGATCGCGTCCTCGAAGTTGTAGCCCTCCCACGGCATGAAGGCGACGAGCAGGTTCTTGCCCAGCGCCAGCTCACCGTTGTCGGTCGAGGGACCCTCGGCGATGACGTCGCCGGCCTTCAGCTTCTGGCCGGCGTCGACGCGGGGACGCTGGTTGATGCAGGTGTCCTGGTTCGAGCGCTCGAACTTGTGCAGGCGGTAGGTGCGCTTGCCGGACTTCTTGTAGTCCACGACGATGCGCGAGCCGTCGACCTCGACGACCACGCCGTCCTCGTCCGCCAGGATCATGTAGGCGGCGTCGCGGGCGGCGCGGGACTCGATGCCGGTGCCGATGTAGGGGGCCTCTGCACGCAGCAGCGGCACAGCCTGCTTCTGCATGTTGGCGCCCATGAGCGCACGGTTGGCGTCATCGTGCTCGAGGAACGGGATCAGCGACGCGGCGACCGAGACGATCTGCTTCGGCGAGACGTCCATGAGCTGGACCTCGTCCGGCGAGACCGAGGAGATCTCGGTGGTGGCACCGAGGAACTCGTCCCGCTCGAGCTGCAGACGCAGGTCGGACAGCGAGGCGGCCTGGGGCGAGCGACGCACGAGCACGCGGTCGGCACGGAAGGTGCCGTCCGGGTTCACCGGCGTGTTCGCCTGGGCGACGATGTACTCCTCTTCCTCATCGGCAGGGAGGTACACGATCTCGTTGGTCACACGACCATCGGCGACCTTGCGGTACGGCGTCTCGATGAAGCCGAACTGGTTGACCCGGCCATAGGTGGCCAGCGCGCCGATCAGGCCGATGTTCGGACCTTCCGGGGTCTCGATCGGGCACATGCGGCCGTAGTGGCTGAAGTGCACGTCGCGGACCTCGAAGCCCGCACGCTCGCGGGAGAGGCCACCGGGGCCGAGCGCCGAGAGGCGACGGCGGTGCGTCAGGCCCGACAGCGGGTTGACCTGGTCCATGAACTGGCTGAGCTGGGAGGTTCCGAAGAACTCCTTGATCGCCGCGACCACGGGACGGATGTTGATCAGCGTCGTCGGGGTGATCGCCTCGACGTCCTGGGTGGTCATGCGCTCGCGCACGACCCGCTCCATGCGGGACAGGCCGATGCGGACCTGGTTCTGGATCAGCTCGCCGACGCTGCGGATGCGACGGTTGGCGAAGTGGTCCTGGTCGTCGAGTCGGTAGCCGTGGGTACCCATGGCCAGGTTGAGCAGGTACGTGGTCGATGCGAGCACCTCGCACCGACTGAGCACGGGCTGGTCCACCTCGGGCACGTCGAGCTGACCGGCGAGCTGCGGGAAGAGCTCCTGCAGGCGGGCGATCTCGGGGCCGAGCTTGCGGTTCAGCTTGTAGCGACCGACCCGGGAGAGGTCGTAGCGACGCGGCTCGAAGAACGCGTTGTTGAAGTAGTTCCGGGCCGAGTCCGGCGTGGCGGGCTCACCCGGCCGCGCACGCTTGTAGATCTCGATCAGGGCTTCTTCCTGGGTGACCACGAGCTCGCGGTCCTTCTCCCACTGCCCCTCGAGGAAGTCGAAGTGGCGCACGAAGGCGTCGAGGAAGCCCGGCGCCTGCTCCTCGTCGAAGCCGAGGGCGCGCAGGAGCGTGAACAGCGAGAGGCGGCGCTTGCGGGCGACGCGGGTGCCGGCGGTCGGGTCCTTGCCCGGCTTCTGCTCGACGTCGAACTCGATCCACTCACCGCGGTACGGGTGGATGGTGCCCGTGACCAGCTGGTGCTTGGAGAGGTTGCGGAGTCGGAAGCGCTCACCCGGCTGGAAGATGACGCCCGGCGAACGGACGAGCTGGGACACCACGACACGCTCGGTGCCGTTCACGATGAACGTGCCGCGCTCGGTCATCATCGGGAAGTCCCCCATGAAGACCGTCTGCTCCTTGATCTCACCCGTCGCGGCGTTCATGAAACGCGCACGGGCGAAGATCGGAGCCGAGTAGGTCATGTCCTTCTCGCGACACTCCTCCACGGTGAACTTCGGCGGAGGACGCAGGTCCTCGTCGAAGGGGTCGAACTCCAGCTCGAGACTGAGCGTCTCGGTGAAGTCCTTGATCGGCGAGATGTCCCGGAATGCGTCGGCGAGACCCTGCTCGACGAACCATTCGAAGGACTCTCGCTGGATGGCGATGAGATCCGGGAGTTCGAGAACCTCGTCGAGGTTCGCGAACGAGTAACGGTCCCGGATGGCGACGCGAGAGGACAAGGACTTACTCCTCGTTTACACAGATGATTGGGCGGTCGCCAGACCCCGAGCGCGCACAGCTCCGCAACGCGAATTGGGCGGAGGACGAACGGCAGGGCACGGCAACCAAACAGGATATGCACCCGAGGCGGCTTCGGTCAACCGCACCATCGGTCGAACACACCCTGGCGTCGGAACGGGGGTCCTCCCCGTGCCGTCCGAAGGGTGTGCCGGTTGTGTGCCCGAGAGCGTACGAACTCGCGGGTGGCCGGTCAAGGATCGATGTCGAATCGGACCCCACCGGGATGCCTCCCGGACGCGCAGAGGGGAGTCGCCGTTCGGCGACTCCCCTCTGACGATCGGCCCCGTCGGACCGGCGTGTGCCGGCGACGGGACCGGGACTACTTGAGCTCGACGGTGGCGCCGGCGCCCTCGAGCGCCTCCTTCGCCTTGTCGGCCTCGTCCTTGGAGACACCCTCGAGCACGGCCTTCGGCGCGGACTCGACGAGGTCCTTGGCCTCCTTGAGGCCGAGGCTGGTGAGCCCACGGACTTCCTTGATCACGCCGATCTTCTTGTCGCCGGCGTCGGTGAGGACGACGTCGAACGAGGTCTTCTCCTCGACCTCTTCGCCACCGCCACCGGCGGGGGCTGCGGCGGCCACGGCGACCGGGGCGGCCGCGGTCACGCCGAAGCGCTCCTCGAAGGCCGACAGGAGCTCGGAGAGCTCGAGCACGGTCAGTGCGGCGATGGAATCCAGGATCTCTTCGGTCGTTGCCATTTCAGTCACTCCTCGTCCGCGGCGTCGGCCGCGGGTGCGTCGTCATTCGTATCGGGTGCCGCGTCGTCGGTCGCGACGGCGTCGGCGGGTGCGGCCTCTTCGGCCTCGGGTGCGTCATCGGCGGTGTCCGCCTCTGCCGCGTCGGCTGCTTCCTCGGCTGCCGGGGCGTCCGCCGCGGGTGCATCACCCGCGCCGCCTGCCTCGATCAGCGCCTGCAGTCCGTAGGCGAACTTCGCCGGGACGGCCTGCATGAGAGCGGCCAGGTTGCGCATCGGCGCGGCCAGGCCACCCGCGAAGCGGGCCAGCAGTTCTTCTCGGGGTGCAACGGTCGCCAGCGCGTTCGCGCCGGCGGCGTCGAGCACCGTGGTGTCCAAGAGACCACCCTTGATGACCAGGTGGGGGTTCGACTTCGCGAACGCAGCCAGTGCCTTGGCGACCAGCACCGGATCTCCGGGCGAGCCGTCGGGCTTCTGCCCGACGAAGGCGATGGCGGTCGGTCCGACGAGCGCGTCGGTGACCTCCAGGTCGAGCTCATCGACGGCACGACGCACGAGCGTGTTCTTGTACACGCGGTACTCGCCACCGGCGTCGCGCATCGCTGCGCGCAGCTCGGCCAGGTCCTTGACGGTCAAACCTCGGTATTCGGTGAACAGCGCAGCGTCAGCGGCGGCGAACTTCTCGCGCACCTCGTCGACCACGGCCACCTTGTCCGGCCTCGGGTTCTCCATGGGCACCTCCTTCCTTGATGTTCGGGAGCATCGGGCACCGCATACAGCGGACGGCCCGGCTCGACCTGAACACAGGTCGGTGCTGGAGTGTCCACCTACCCAGGCGGGCTGATGCCCTTTCAGTCCGTGTCGGGCCGCCGGACGAGCCGGTGGGTCGACGCAGATCACCATGGGGTCTCGGGCGAGCAAGATCCTCGATTGATTCTGACCGGGGAATGCTAGGTGGACTCGGGCGGCGGTTCCAACTCCAGATCCAGCACGAGGTTGCCGACCTTCCTGCCGGAGTCGACCCGACGGTACGCCTCGACGATCGACGCCAGCGGCACGACGTCGTCGAACACGACCTCGAGCGCGCCGTCGGCGACCATGCCGAACAGGCGCGACATGTCCTCGGTCCGCTCCGGCGCCGGCCCCGCCACCACGTCACCCCGGGCTCGCACCGTGTCGGCCAGACCGGCGGCCACGAGCAGCAGCACCCCGCCGGGGGCCAGCAGTCGTCGGCGGGCTGCGATGCCGAGCCCGCCCACGGTGTCGACGACCACGTCGTAGCGGCGGGGGCCGTCGCCCGGGTCGACCCGGCTGCGGTCCAGCACGGTCGTGGCACCCAGCCGTTGCACGAGCGCGGCGTTGGCGGCGCTGCAGACCCCGGTGACCGCTGCTCCTGCGGTCGCGGCGAGCTGCACCACGTTGGTGCCGACCGCGCCGGATGCCCCGATGACCAGGACCGACGTGCCGGCACCGATCGGGGCCGAGCCCGTCGTCGTTCGCCGTTCGTCGGCACGGCGCAGGAAGTGCACGGCGGTCGTCGCCCCGAAGAGCAGACCGGCCGCCTGCTGGTGGGTCACTCCGGCCGGCACCGGTACGACCCGGTCGGCGTCGACGACCAGGTGGGTCGCGTGGGCGCCCATCGCGACACCGGTCATGCCGGCGACCCGCGCACCGCGACGAACGCCATCGACCGCGACGTCCCTGCCGACCGCCTCGACGGTGCCCGAGAACGTGTTGCCGAGCACCTGACGCCGCGGACGTCGGAGGCCGAACGCCACCCGGGCGAAGGGCCCGAAGCCCGGGGGGAACCTGGCACCACGGATGCGAGCGTCGCCGGAGGACACCGCCGCTGCGGCCACCCGCACCAGCAACTGACCCCTGCCCGCCGCCGGAACCGGCCGCGTGGCCAGGCGCACCACCTCGGGTGGCCCGTAGCGGTCGACGACCGCCTCGACCATGTCTGCTCGGTCATGTCCTGACACGTCGCACCCTCCCTTGCCGCCCCGGCACCTTACGACCGTAAGGCACTGCGGAGGACGATAACCTTACGACCGTAAGCCAGCAAGCACCCGCTCGATCCGACAGGTCCCCGTGCCCCCTCGCCCGCCACTCAGCAGTGACCGCATCGTCGAGGCCGCCATCGCGGTGGCCGACCGGGACGGTCTCGCTGGCGTGAGCATGCGCAACGTCGGCAGGGAGCTCGGCGTCGAGGCCATGTCGCTCTACCACCACATCGCGAACAAGGACGCGCTGCTCGACGTGCTCGCCGACAGCGTGGTCTCGATGATCGAGCTGCCCGAGCTCGGGCGTCCGTGGCGACCGGCGATGGCCCACCGGGCGGCATCGGCGCGTGCGGTGCTCGCCGCACATCCCTGGGCGCTGGGGCTGATCGAATCCCGCCGCACACCCGGCCCCGCGCTGCTGCGACACCACGACACGGTGCTCGGCTGCCTCCGACTCGACGGGTTCGACGTGGCGCTGGCCGCGCACGCGTTCTCGGCCATCGACGCCTACGTCTACGGCTTCGTGCTGACCGAGACGAACCTGCCGTTCGGCGCGGAAGAGGACGTGAACGACTTCGTCGAACAGCTCGGTGAGCATCTCCCGGCCGAGACCTATCCCCACCTCCACGAGCAGTTGCTCGAACAGGTGGTCGGGCACGACTACGACTACGGCGACGAGTTCGAGGACGGCCTCGACCTGATCCTCGACGGGCTCGAACGTCGGCTCGGGAGCCGCTGAGCCCCGCCCTATCGTGGGTCGATGTTCGCCCTCGGGATCGATGTCGGCTCCACGAACGTGAAAGCGGCGCTCGTCGGCGCGGACGGCGGGCTCGAGGGAGTCGCCTCCCGTGCCCTGACCACGACCACCGATGCGGACTCGGTCACCCAGGACGCCGACCAGATCTGGACGGCCGTGGCCGACGCCGTGGCCGAGCTCACCACGGCGCACCCCGATGCCGCTGCGCTCGTGGTCGCCGTCGGCGTCTGCAGCCAGTACTCCTCGATCGTGCCCGTCGACGCCGACGGTCGGGTGCTCGGCCCGCTGAAGATGTACCTCGACAGCCGTGGCGCGGATCGGTGCTGGGCGATCCTCGGCGAGCACCCCGACGCGTTCGACATCTGGGTCGATCGTCACGGCATCCCCCCGATCGGTGCGGGGCTGAGCCTGTCGCACCTGCTGCACCATCAGCACGACGAGCCCGAGGTGCACCGGCGGACCGCGGCCTACCTCGAGGTGATGGACCTGGTGAACCTGCGCCTCACCGGGCAAGGTCGCAGCCACGCAGTGCACGATGTTCGCCTCGCAGCTGATCGACAACCGGACCGTCGGCACCACCTCGTACGACCAGGACCTGCTGCGCCTGTCGGGGGTCGACCCCGACCGACTGCCGCCGCTGATCGAGGTCGACGGCGTGGTCGGCGAGGTCGCCCGCGGACGTCGCGGCCCGCCTGGGCCTGCCGCCCGGGGTCGTCGTGCGCGCCGGGATGAACGACACCCACGCCGGGGCGTTCGCCACCGGTGCGCTGTCTCCGTCCCGATCGTCTCGGCCTGGTGGTGGGGACGACAGGGGTGCTCGTCCAGGCCATGTCCGCACACCGGGTCGACCTGGACCACGAGGTCCTGTCCATGCCCGCGCCGCTGCCCGGACGACACGTCGTCATGGCCGAGAACGGCATCGCCGGCCGCGCCGTCGAACGGGCGCTCGAGGTCCTCTCGCCCGGCCCGGCCTCGACCGACGAGCGCTTCGCCGAGCTGGAGCGTGCGCTCGGTGAGTCCCGCCCAGGCGCCGGAGGACTGCTGTTCCTGCCGTGGCTCGCGGGGTCGATGTCGCCTGCTGCGTCGACCGACATGCGCGGCGGCTACCTGGGCATGTCGCTGCAGACCGAGCGTGCGGACCTGCTCCGCTCGACCGTCGAAGGCGTGGCACGCAACCTCCGGTGGCTGCAGCCGGCGGTGACGGCGCTCTGTGGGACCACCGCGACCGAGATCGTCTTCGCCGGGGGTGGCGCCCGCAGCGAGGGGGTCGCCCAGGTGCTCGCGGACGTGCTGGGCCTGCCGGTGCTCGTGCCGGAGCACCCCGAGGTCGCCGCCGCGCGTGCGGTGGGGGCCGTCGCCCTCGCCCACACGACCGGGGCCGATCCGACACACCTCGACGCCCGGATCGTGCGACGCCACGAACCGGACGTGTCCTCGCGCCCCGTCCACGACCGCCTGCAGCCGATCTTCGAAGCCGCCTTCGAGGCGAACCGCTCGATCTGCGAGGCTCTTGGACATGAGTGACTTTCCGTACGCAGAGCGCTTCCCCGTCAATCGCACCCTGCCCGAGCACGGGCGGCCCCGTGCGGAGATCCTCGAGGAGCTGCGGCAGATCTCCGCGGAGGAGGACAGCACCTGGGAGACCGGGCAGATCTCGGGCTCCTACTACTGCGGCGACCACGAGCACTACGACTACATGAACCAGGCCTTCGGCCTGTTCGGCCACGTGAACGCGCTGCAGCGCGACGTGTGCCCGAGCGGCACCAAGTTCGAGGGCGAGATCATCGCGATGACCCTCGACATGCTCCACGCCGAGGCGGTCACCGACACCACGCCGGCCGGCATCGTCACCAGCGGCGGCACCGGCAGCATCACCCACGCCATGCTCGCCTACCGCGAGCACGCCCGGGAGACCCGCGGCATCACCCGCCCCAACGTCGTGAAGCCCGAGACCGCGCACGCCGCGTTCGACAAGGCGTGCCACCTGTTCGGCATCGAGCTGCGCGTCGCGCCGATCGATCCGGAGACCGCGACGGTCGTGGTCGGCGCCGTCGAGGAGCTCATGGACGACGACACCATCGCCATCGTCGGCTCGGCCTGCAACTACGGCTACGGCACCGTCGACCCGATCCCGGAGCTGAGCGAGCTGGCCCTGGCCCGCGGCGTCGGCCTGCACGTCGACGGCTGCCTCGGCGGCTTCATCCTGCCGTGGGGCCAGGAGCTCGGCTACGACATCCCGCTGTTCGACTTCCGGCTGCCCGGCGTCACCAGCATCAGTGCCGACACCCACAAGTACGGCTACGGGCTCAAGGGCTCGTCGGTGCTGGCGGTCCGCGACAAGGCCCTGCGCAACTCGCAGTACTTCTACCTGACCGACTGGACCGGCGGCAAGTACTGCTCGCCCGGCATCGAGGGCTCACGCTCGCTGCGGTCTGCTCGCCGCCACCTGGGCGTCGATGGTCGCCTACGGCAAGGACGGCTACCGCGAGCACGCCAAGGAGATCTTCGAGACCGCGGACGCCATGAAGGACGCGATCCGGTCCCACCCGGAGCTGCAGATCATCGGCTCCCCGACCTTCTGCTTCGCGTTCCGGTCCGACGTCTTCGACATCTACCACGTGAACGACTTCATGCGGCTCCGAGGCTGGCGCTTCAACGGTCAGCAGTACCCGAACTCGATCCACATGGCGGTCACCGGCCCGCAGACCCAGCCGGGCGTGACCGAGAAGTTCGCCGCGGACCTGGCCGAGGCCGTCCAGTACGGCATCGAGCACAAGGACGAGCCGGCCGGCAGCGCCGCGATCTACGGCGGTGTCGCCGGGGGTCTGACCGACGAGGCCGACGACTTCATCCGCGCCGTCATGGCCGACATGATGGACACCCAGCAGTCCCTTCCGCCGCTCCCCGAGTGAGGCGGGAGTGAGGATGGACACCCAGCAGTCCCTTCCGCCGCTCCCCGAGTGAGGCGGGAGTGAGGATGGACACCCAGCAGTCCCTTCCGCCGCTGGGCCGACCTGACCTGCTGGACAGGGGCGAATGGCCGGCCCCGGGCTCAGCGGGATCGGACGACCTCGACGGCGGCCGGCGGGTCCGCGGCGTTGAGGCCGTCGACGCCCAGGTCGAGCAGCCGCGTGTAGCCGTCGGTGTTCTCCCACTCGCGGTCGTTGGGCCAGATCCACAGGACCAGCCCGTCGGCGTGGGCACGGGCCACGAGCTCGGGGGTGAGCACCTCGATGCCCTCGTAGGACGGCGGGATCTGCAGCACCGTGCGACCGTCGGGCGGAGCGACGCCCTGGAGCACGTACTCGGTCATCGCGGCGAGCCCAGGGGTGATCGCGACGTCGGGAGCGATCTCGTGGAACGCCTCGGCGAGCTCGTCGTCGAAGGCGGTCACGATCGCAGCGTCGCCCTTGTCGTGGCGTTCGAGGATGCGTGCCAGCTCCTCGGCGGCCGGCAGCGACTCGGGCAGCGAGCCCTTGATCTCGATGTTCAGGACGTGGTCGGGGTAGCGCTCGACGATGTCCTCGAAGCGGGCGATCCCGAAGTCCTCGGCCGTGTAACCCTCGGGTGGGTCGACCTCGCCGGTCCGCACGCCGCGCAGCACGTAGGCGTCGCGCGGCTGATCGGTGCAGGCGCTGCACTGCTCGGTGAACCAGTAGGCGGCGTCGAGCGCCTCGAGCTCGTCGGCCGTCATCTCGGCGACGTTCCCGGTCGCGTCGGTGGTGCGGTCGACGGTGCTGTCGTGCTGCACCATCAGCACCCCGTCCGAGCTCATGCGCACGTCGAAGTCCAGCACGTCGACGCCCGCCCGGACCGACTCGGCGTAGGCGTAGGGCGTGGAGTGCGGGTGGGCGTTCTCGCCGCCGGCGTGGGCGAGGACCACGGGGCGTCCGAGGGCCAGGACCTCGTCGACGGTCGTCGCATCGGGGGTGGGCACGGTCGACGGTGCCGCCGTCGAGGGCGCCGCGGTCGACGTCGGAGCGGACCCTTCGTCCGAGGTACACCCGAGCACCACGAGCGCGGCGACCGCGACCACCGCACCGAGGACGCGTCGACGTGGGCGGGCGGTCCGGGACGGCAGCGTCGGCATCGCCCGAGACTACGGGCACCGACTCCACGGCGAGGGCTCCACGCACCGCTACCATCCGCCGATGCCCACCCCGATCGAGCTCGTCATCTTCGACTGCGACGGCGTCCTCGTCGACAGCGAGCGCCTCTCGGTGCGGGTCGAGTCGCAGCTGCTCACCGAGATGGGCTGGCCGCTGAGCGAGGCGGACGTGCTCGACCGCTTCGTGGGTCGCTCGGACGCCCACATGATCGGCGAGATCGAGGCGCACTTCGGCCGCCCGGTCCCGGAGTTCGTCGAGCAGTACCGGGAGCGCCTCTTCGAGGCGTTCGAACGCGAGCTCACACCGGTGGACGGCGTCGTCGCCACGCTGGACGCGATCGGGCACGCCACCTGCGTGGCGTCCAGCGGGACCCACGAGAAGATGGCGCGCACGCTCGGCTCGACCGGGCTGTTCGACCGCTTCGACGGACGCATCTTCAGTGCGACCGAGGTCGAGCGGGGCAAGCCGGCGCCCGACCTGTTCCTCTTCGCCGCTGCGGAGATGGGGTTCGCACCTCGTGCCTGCGCGGTGATCGAGGACAGTCGCGCCGGGGTCGAGGCCGCCCGGGCGGCGGGCATGCACGTGTTCGGCTACGCCGGTGGTCTCACGCCTGCGGAGTGGCTCGAGGGTCCGGGCACGACGGTGTTCGACGACATGTCGACGCTGCCGGCGCTGCTCGGCACGACCGGCTGACCAACCCGGACAGGTGCCGGGGACGGCGTCGCCCGAGCAACCCGCGGCGAGCGCCGCGACGGCGACGAGCGCTGCGACCCGGCTGGCAGCTGCCGTCGGTCGTGACCGACGGCGCCGAGCCGGATCGACGTGTCACCGTGCGCCGACCGTCGCGACGATGCCCTTCAGGTACTCCCCCTCCGGGAAGCCGATCGGGTGGTCGAGCGCATGCCCGGTCCGCAGCACGTCGAGCAGCCGTCGATCGGACTCGTCAGCCGCGGCGAGCACCGCGGCGTGGAAGTCCTCGGTGGTGACCCGCGACGAGCACGACGCCTGCACGAGCACCCCACCTGGTTCGACCAGGGCGAGCGCCAACCTGGTGAGCCGGGCGTAGGCACGCAGCGCGCCGTCGACCTGGCTGCGTCGGCGGGCGAACGAGGGCGGATCGACGACGACGACGTCGAAGGTCCGGCCCTCGGCGACCATCTCCGCCATGACGGTCATGGCGTCGCCGACGGACCAGTGGTGACGACAGGCGCGCACCGCGGGCCGGTCGCGGTTGGCCGCCATGTTGCGCCGGGCCGTGGTGATCGCGGCATCGCTGATGTCGATGCTGTGCACCAGACGGGCACCGCCGGCGGCGGCGTTGACCGAGAAGCCGCCGGTGCAGGAGTAGACGTCGAGCACCCGAGCCGCGCTGCTCAGCCCTCGGACCAGCAGGCGGTTGTCACGCTGGTCGAGGAAGTGACCGGTCTTCTGACCTGCGACGACATCGGCCTCGAAGGTCAGGTCGTTCTCGACGAAGCGCACGGGCCCGGTGGGCAGCTCGCCGACGAGCGCGGTGCCGTCGCGCCAGCGGTCCTGTGCGGCAGCCACCGTCCGGGACAGCCGCAGCACGACCCGGGCCGGGGCGAGCGTCCGCTCGACGGATCCGACCAGCTCGTCCAGGTACGGGAACCAGGCCGGCGTGTACAGCTTCATCACGACGGTGTCGCGGTAGACGTCGAGCACCAATCCCGGCATCGCGTCGTTCTCTCCGTGGACCCAGCGGAACGCGTCGGTGTGCGTCGACGCGACGAGCGGGGCTCGCAGGGTGAGCGCTGCCCGCAGGCGTTCGTCCCACAGGTCCGGCCCCACCTGCACCGGCGTGCCGTGGTGCAACAACTTGATGCGGATCGGCGAGTCGGGGTCGTAGAGGCCGATGGCGTTGAAGCGCCGCTTGTCGTCGAACACGACCGCCAGGTCACCGGCTTCGCCCTCGGGGCGGACCTGGGTGATCGAGCGGTCGAACACCCAGGGGTGACCCGCCCGGACCTGTCGGAGCGCGTCCTTGGTCAGGCGGACGGCGAGGCGGGGGTGGTCGGTCATCGGCTCCACCCTCGCATCCGGCCCGTTCGACGACCAGTCCGTGGAACCGGGCCGGGGGAGGGTGTTCAGCGACCCTGGCCGAGCTGGGGGCGCCTGGGCAGGCGACGCAGGCCCATCCACGCGAGGGCCGCCAGGTGCGAGGCCGCTTCTTCTGCGGACATCTCCGGGTTCTCGACCCACCACTGGCCGACGAAGGTGACGGTGCCGATCAGCGCCTGTGCGTACAGCGGTGCGGCGGTCGGGTCGTAGCCGGCCTTGATGAACTCGCTCGAGACGACGTCGTCGACGCGGCCGCCGACCGCGGCGAGCAGGTTGGCCAGACCGGCCTGGGAGGGGGCGTCGCGGGTCAGCACGGCGAACCCGTCGGGACGCTCCTCGACGTAGCGCATGAACGCGAGCGCGGCGCCCTCGATGCGGTCCTTCGGGGTGCCCTCGCTGATCGCGTCGGAGATTCGACGGACGACGTACTCCATCTCGCGGTCGACGATGACGGCGTACAGGCCCTCCTTGCCACCGAAGTGCTCGTACACGATCGGCTTGGAGATCCGCGCCCGTTCGGCGATCTCCTCGACCGAGGTGCCCTCGTAGCCACGCTCGGCGAAGACGGCCCGGCCGACGTCGATGAGCTGGGTGCGCCGTTCGCCGGCCGACAGTCGAGTGCGTGTGCCGTCCGCCATGTTGACGACGCTACTCCCCCGTCGTAGGTTACGGCACCGTAGGTTACGGGTGCGTAACCTACTGACTCGTAACCTACCGACACGTAACCTACCGAGTCGTAACCTACGGCAACGTAACCTTCGTCCGGCGGCGCCGGTCTGAACCCATCGACACACCCTCCCTCGCCCCTCGCCCCCCGAAGGACCTCATGACCACTCCCACCGCTGAGGACGTCCGCAAGCAGATCAAGGCGGAGCTGCCGGACGACACCTTCGAACGTCAGCCGCAGCGTGCGCTCTGGTTCATCCCGCTCGTCGCGACGACGGTCGCCGCCGGCGCCACGATCGTCGTGGCCCGGCCGCCGTGGTACCTCTGCCTGGTGCTCAGCCTGGTCATGGCCCAGTGCTTCGCATCGATGGGCTTCCTCGCACACGAGGTGCTGCACGGCTCGGTCGTGAAGTCCAAGGGCCTGCAGTACGCACTCGGCTACCTGGGGTTCGGACCGTTCCTGGTGTCGCCGTCGCTCTGGCGGGCGTGGCACAACCAGGTCCACCACGGGAAGACGAACATGGGCAATTCCGACCCGGACAGCTTCGGCACACTCGCCCGCTACGAGAAGGCGCCGTCGACCCGCTTCGTCGCCCGACTCGCCCCCGGCTCCCGCCACTGGCAGAGCTACTTCTTCTTCGCCTACTGGTTCACCTTCCACGCCCAGGTCGTGCTGTGGATCCAGACCAAGTACATGCGGTCCTTCGGCCGTTTCAACCGTCGCCGTGCCGTGATCGACAGCGCCGTGTGCCTGGCGCTGTGGGCGACCGTCGCAGTGCTCGCCGGCCCCTTCTACGCGCTGTTCGTCATGGTCATCCCGATGATCATCGGCAACTTCATCGTCATGAGCTACATCGCGACGAACCACTTCATGCGGCCCATGACCGAGACGAACGACCCGATCGAGAACTCGATGAGCGTCACCTCTCCGGCGATCATCGACCGACTGCACTTCAACTTCAGCCACCACGTCGAGCACCACCTCTTCCCGAAGATGAGCGCCAAGCACGCACCGCGGGTGCGTCGCTGGCTGCTCGACAACGAGGCCGACCGCTACGTCTCACCCAAGCACTGGATGGCGTTCCTGTACCTGTACAAGACGCCACGGGTGTACCTCGATGCGACGACGCTGTGCGATCCCGACGAGCCCGAGGGCAGCTACCAGGCCGACACCCGGCAGCTGGCCGAGATCCTGCACTGACCGGGGAGATACCCCTCGCCGGCCCGGATCGGCGAGACTTCCTCACGTGAACGTCGACACGATCGGGATCGATCCCCAACGCGCCTCCGTCCACGGCCGCGGCCGGCACGCCGGTTCGTCGCCAGCGAGGCTCCTCGCCCGGCTCGCCCTCGCGGCGACGGTGTTCGCCGGAGCGTTGCTCACCGGCTCCGGCGTCGCGGGAGCCCACGGTGACACCGGCGAGATCACGGTGACCCGGGCCGAGCAGATCGGACCGAACCGCATCGACCTCGAGGTGGGCATCGTCCACGGCGATGACGGCCACATCGCGACCGAAGCCACGGTGTCCGCGACGCTCGTCGGACCGGCCGGCGACACCGTGGGTCCGGTCCCGCTGGCACAGGTCGACCCGGAGAGCTCGCTCTACGCGGCACAGATCGAGGTGTCCGGACCGGGCTCGTGGGCCGTGGCGATCGACTCGACCAACCCGTCGGGCGGACTGCAGACCGACGTCGACGTGGTCCAGTCGACCGATGCGACGCCACCCGAGGGTTCCGGCGCCGAGGCGACCACGTCGACCGCGGCACCCGCCACGACCGAGGTGCCCGTCGACGGCGCCGATTCGGCTGCGGAGACGCCAGTCGACGCCGTCGCGGACGACGACTCCGGCGGCGACAGCCAATGGCTGCTCGTCGGCGCTGCGCTCGCTGCGGTCGCGCTCGTCGCCATCGTGACGCTCGCACTGCGACGCAACAGCGGCGAGGAGCCCGACGACGACGCGCTCGCCTGAACCGCCGGCGCCGCTCAGAGCGGCGCGGCGAAGCTGAGCTCGTGGCCGTCGGGGTCCGAGATGTGGAAGAAGCGCTCGCCCCACGGAGCGTCCGCCGGAGGGGTGCTCGGCCGGTAGCCGCGTCGACGGCGCGATCGTGCACTCCGTCGACGTCGTCGACCCACAGGATCACCCGGCCCCACACCTCGGCGGGTGGCCGGTAGTCGGGGACGAGCTGGAGGTTCACCGCGCCCGGCCCCGCCGCCAGGCTGCAGAACGAGGGCGTCTCGCGTCCGTCCCGGACCACGAAGCCGAGCGTCCGGTAGAAGCGCAGCGACCGCTCCATGTCGGTGCAGGCGAGGGTGACCGCGCTGAGCAGCTCGATGCGCGGCATCGACGTCCACCCCGCTCGCCCGACGAGCGCGGGTCGAAGGTGAGGTGCTCGCCGACGTCACCCCAGAACTGCGGGATCATCGTGCGCTCCGCGAAGCGCCAGCCCTCACCGGACCTGGCGAGCCGGTCGACGTAACGGCCGGCGACCACGGGCTGCAGCGCCAGGGTGTCGGTGCACTGCAGCACGGTGAAGCGCGACCGCATCTCGAGCTCGTCGGGTCCACGACCCTCGACGATCACGTTCGTGATGACGTGCGCGGTCCGCGGTGTGCCGTCCGCGTGACGCCGGGTGGTGGCGAGGTAGATCGCGGTGATCTCGTCGGCACCGGTGGCGATCACCGCGCCGCCCGCGTCACGCAGGACCGCGTCGCCCAGGAGCCGACCCACCCCCTCGAAGTCGCCCGCATCGATCAGCTCCGCGTAACGCGCCAGCAACTCTGCGGCCGCCGCCCGATCGTCGCTCGTCACCCTCATCGACCCTGCTCCCCCTCGGTGCTCCACCGCCGACGCGATCCCTGCTGCCGACGCCCGCGGCGAAGCGATCGCAGTCGACATGCCAGCACGGATCGTCGACCGACATGCGGACCGTCGGCGTCACTCCGACGGTTCGGCCTCGGCCATCGCCCGACCCACGGACACCATCGAGCGGAGCACCGTCGGCGCGGCCCGCAGTGCGCCGATCAGGTCACGTCGCAGCGGTACCCGGTACCCGGAAGTCGAGCTGCGCCGTCGTCGGGCATCCAACACGAGTGCAGTGCCAGGGCGGGCGAGAAGCCCGGCGTCGTCGCCCGGGCCACCGGACCGGCGTCGATGTGCGACGCGTCGAAGAGCTGCAGCTCCTTGGTGCCGTCGCGGTGCACCACGACCAGCACGTAGCCGTCGTCGGGCTCGTCGGAGCCGACCCTCGGCACGAACGTCGGCGGCGACGGGAACTCGCCTGCGGGGTACTCCCAGACCTCGGCGACCTTCATCGAGTCCAGGTCGACGCGGCTCAGCGTGCCGGGCAGCGCCTCGGTGGGCAGCTCCCCCGGCGCGACGAGCCCGTCCTCGGCGTCGCCGTAGAGCCGCCACCACTCCTCGGTGACCAGCGCCGGGTCGAACCCCATGCCCGCGAACCACAGCTGCCGTTGGTGTCGACGTGCGGCGGGCCGGTGACGATCCGTCGTGGCGAGCACACCACCCCAGACGCGAGCCGCGTCGACCGCCGTGTCCGACTCGACGACCTCGCCGCGCGCCGGGTCGATCACGTAGCGACCGACGACCGTCGGTTGCACCGCCAGCGCGATCAGGCCCTCGTGGTCGGGATGCACGCTCGCTCCCGAACCGTGCACGACCGACTCGCTGGTCGTGGTCACCATCAGGTCCGCGAGCGGCATGTGCTGCGCCACCACCCGCAGCATGCCGTCGACCTCGTCGACGTCGACGCCCAGGTGCCCCGTCGGCATGGGCAGCCGCACCTCGGTCACCGGCACCTCACCGCCCGCGGGCGTCCGCCGCAGGTCGTCCTTCGCCACGATCCACAGCGTCGTGTGGTCCTGGTTGCGACGAGCGCGCGGTGCGCCGCGGAAGGTCTCGGGTTCGACCACGAACGGCAGGTCGGCGAACACGACGTGGTGCTCGGACACCTTCACGTCGTGGATGGAGTCGTACGGCGACATGCCGGAGAGTCGCCAGCGCACCACGGGACCTTCGAGGTCCCAGCGCGCCAGGTGGGCCTCGGCGGCGACGCCGGGCGGTGCGAGCTGCGTGTAGTTCAGGAAGTACATGCAGCCGTCGTCGGTGTCGACCGCCGGGTGCGCGGCGACCGCGCACAGCGGCTCGAGCAGACCCGGCACCGCCTGCAGCCACTCGTCGTTGGCGCCGACGGCGGTCACGTAGCGCATGGTGGTCGGGTCGACCTCGATCGGCCGTCCCGCGTCGTAGCCGACGAACAAGCGGCCGTCGACGGTGTCGACGTTCGTGTTGGCGTAGTTGGTCACCCCGAACGGCGACAGCTCCATGAACGCCACCCGACCGAAGAGGAACGGCAGTCGTCGGCGCAGCCGCGGCGACGGGTGTGTCGATGAGTCGGTGGCGGACCGCCACGCGCCCGGCCGGGTCGGCGCGCATCGAGATCCGCGCGAGCAGGCCGGGTTCGCCGAACCAGTGCCCACCGGGGCGCCGCTTGTCGGGCCCGACGATGAACACCGAGCCGTCGACGTCGTCGGGCCAGTGCCCCTCGACCACCTCGAGGCGCTGCGATCCCTCGCCCTGCCCCCGGAACAGGTTCGTCGTCAGCGTCGCCATGGTTCCCCTCGGACCGCACGCCGTGCCGCCCACCGCTCCGTTCGGTGAGCCGGTCGACGGACCGGTCGGTGAACAGTGTTCACCGACCCCTCGCGGTCATGCAACCGCGACCGCCCCGGATGACGCGGTAGGGTCCACGGCCGATGAACGGTGTTCACCGGGAATCGACCACCAACGTGTCGCTCCGGGGGGACCGATGACTCGTAGAACCGTGCTGTGCGCCCTGATCGCCGTGCTGGCCACCGTCGGTGCCGCCTGCAGCGAACCAGCGGATTCCACCGGCAGCCCCACCGACGACTCCACCGCGTCGTCGACCGAGTGCACGGGCGACCAGCTCGAGCAGTGCGCCCTGAACAGCACGATCGCGGACCTCGTGCCCGACGAGCCCGTCGTCGGCCGACGGCGAGCCGTTCCGGATCGGCATGGTGAACCAGGAGAACACGCCCGCCGGATCCTTCCCCGAGCTGAGCCAGGCGGTGCAGGCCGCCGTGGAGTACGTCAACACCCAGCTCGGCGGGCTCGACGGCCGTCCGATCGAGCTCGAGGTGTGCAACACCGAGTTCAGCGCCGAGGGGTCGACGGCCTGCGGTCAGCGCTTCGTCGAGGCGGGCATGCCCGTCGTGCTCGGCGGCATCGACGTCTTCGGCAACGCGATCGACGTGCTCGCCGACAACGAGGTCCCCTACGCCGGCGGCATCCCGATCAGCACCCAGTCGGTGCAGGCCGAGAACTCCTACCAGTGGAGCGGTGGCACCTGGGGCGCAGCGGTCGCCTTCGCCGACCACGCGACGAAGGAGCTCGACGCCGAGCGGGTCTCGGTCGTGTACGGCGAGTTCGGCTCGATCACCGAGGCTGCCGAGTACGCCCGCACCGTGCTCGAGCGCAACGGCGTCGAGACGCAGCTCGTCCCCTACCCGATCGTCGCGACCGACCTGGGCTCACCCATGCAGGCCGCGGCGTCGAGCGACCCCGATGCGATCATCGTGCTGGCCGCCGACGCCAGCTGCCGCGCCGGCTTCGAGGCGATCGCGACCTTGGGCCTCGACGCCCAGAAGTACTTCGTCGGCGCCTGTGCAGCACCGACCATCATCGACTCGGTCGACCCGGCGTCGACCGACGGGACCATCTTCAACGTCGAAGGGCCGATCTCGAGGACGGCGCCCGAGCCGGACCCCGACTTCGGCCTCTACGAGGCGGTGCTCGCGGAGTACTCCGACGGCCTCGACCCCGTCGGCGCCGGCACCGTGTCGTTCCGTGCCTTCATGAACCTCTACACGGTGCTGCGTGACCTCGGAGCCGACGGCGCCACCTCGGCGGCGATCACCGAGGGACTCGCGGCGCAGCGCGACGCACCCAGCTTCATGGGCCACCCGTACACCTGCGATCGCGAGCAGTTCGAGGGGTTGCCGGCGATGTGCTCACCCCAGCAGATCCTCGGCCAGATGAAGGACGGCGACCTGGATCAGATCGGCTCGTGGTACGACGTCGGCGCGATCTACGCCGGATGACCCCGACGCTCACGAACCGCGGCCCCGGGGAGCACTGAGATCGCCGACCACCTGGGATATCTGCTCGCCGGACTCGGAGGCGGCGCGGTCGTCGCGTCGCTCGCGCTCGGACTGGTGCTCGTGCACCGGTCCTCGGGCGTCGTCAACTTCGCGCACGCCGCGATGGGCATGTACGTGGCGTTCGCGTTCTTCGAGTTCCGGGCGACCGGCGACCTCGTGCTGCCGATCCTCGGCCTCCCCGACCGCGTCCACCTGCTGGCCCGGCCCACCCTGGCCAGCTCGCTCGCGCTCGCGGTGCTGCTCGCCGCGGCGCTCGGACTCGTCGTCTACGGCCTGGTCTTCCGACCGCTGCGTCGCGCCCCGGTCCTGGCCCGGGTCGTCGCGTCGCTGGGCCTGCTGCTCTACCTGCAGGAGATCGTCCGGTTGCGCTTCCCGATCGCTGGCTCGGGCGTCAGCGTCCGACGCCCGATCCTGCCCGAGGGCCCGGTGCGCATCGCCGGAGCAGCCGTCACCGAGAACCGACTGCTGCTCGCCGGCGGCGTGGTGGTCGTCGCACTCGTGCTCGGCGCGGTGTACCGCTGGACCCGCTTCGGTCTGGCGACACGGGCGGCGGCAGGCAACGAGAAGGGCGCACTGCTGCTCGGCATCTCTCCGGACCGCCTCGGTGCGCTGAACTGGATGATCGCGTCGGTGCTCGCCGGGATCGCGGTGATCCTCATCGAGCCCATCGCCGGACTCGACCCGACGACCACCACCCTGCTCGTCGTGCCCGCGCTCGCGGCGGCGCTGCTCGGTTCGCTCAGCTCGTTCGCGATCGCCACCGCAGCGGGCCTGGGCATCGGCATGGTCCAGTCGCTCATCCTCGGGTACGCGGTGCGACCGAGCACCACGTGGATCCCCGACTGGCTGCCGACCACCGGGATCCAGCAGTTCGTCCCCGTGCTGCTGATCGTCGGCGCGCTGGTGTGGGGTGGCGACTCGCTGCCCGACCGCAGCGCCGTGGTCGACATCCGCCTGCCGCGCTCCCCGTCACCGCGGCACGTCACCGCGTGGACACTGGGCATCTCGTCGATCGTCCTGGTCGCCCTGTTCACCGTCGACGCGGGGCACCGCCAGGCGCTCATCACGTCGATGGTCGTCACCCTGCTCGCGCTGTCGATCGTGGTGGTCACCGGGTACGTCGGACAGATCTCGCTGGCGCAACTCGCCTTCGCCGGCGTCGCCGGGTTCACGGTGATCCGGCTCACCGAGCACCACGTGCCGCTGCTGGTCGCGGTCCTGCTGGCAGCGGGGGTGTCCACCGTGCTCGGGGTGGTCGTCGGCCTGCCGGCCACGCGGGTCCGCGGCATGAGCCTGGCGATCACGACCCTGGCGCTCGCCGTGGCGGTCGAGCAGCTCGTCCTGGCGAGTCCGCCGTTGTCGGGCGGGGCCGCGGGGTCCTCGGCGCCGAGGCCCGACCTGTTCGGAATCGACCTGGGAGTGAGCGCCAGGGGCTCGGACAACTTCCGACCCGCGTTCGGCATCGCCGTGTTGGTCGTCGTCGCGCTGTGCTGCGTCGCGGTCGCGAACCTGCGACGCAACGGCACCGGGCTGCGATGGCTGGCCGTGCGCGCCAACGAACGGGCAGCTGCCGCCGCGGGCATCGACGTGGCGCGCACCAAGCTCGGGGCGTTCGCGGTGTCGTCGTTCCTGGCGGGCCTCTGCGGCGTGCTGATGGCGCACGCCACGACGACCTTGTCGCCCACCTCGTTCATGGTCATCGGCGCGCTGGTCACGCTCGCGCTGACCTACCTGGGCGGCGTGTCGAGCATCACCGGCGCACTCGTCGCCGGTGCGCTGGCGCAGGCCGGCATCGTCACGACCGCCCTCAACGGCGTGAGCGGCGGCGACGCCGGTGACTACGTGTACGCCGTGAGCGGCCTGGCGCTGATCGTGACCGCGGTGCTCGCGCCCGAGGGACTCAGCGGCATCTGGCGTGCCCGCACCGCGCAGCTCGCCGCACGGATCAGGAGATCGACAGCAGTGGGCGCGACAGCAGTGGGCTCGACAGGAGCGAGCCCCACATGAGCGGCCCGCTGCTCCGGGTGACCGACCTGACGGTCCGCCACGGTGGACTCGTCGCGCTCGACCACGTCTCGATGGACGTCGACGAGGGATCGATCGTCGGTCTGATCGGCCCGAACGGTGCGGGCAAGACGACCTTCATCGATGCGCTCAGCGGGTTCGTCGCCACCACCGACGGGCGAGTGGTGCTCGACGACCGTCGCATCGACGAGCTCAGCCCTCACCTGCGTGCGCGGCACGGGTCTGGTGCGCACCTTCCAGTCGCTCGAGCTGTTCGAGGACCTCACGGTCACCGAGAACCTGTTCACCGCGCTGGACCGGCCCGGAGCGTGGTCGCTGCTGCTCGACGCGGTGCGACCCCGACGACGCGACCATCGTGTGGTCACCGAGGTGCTGGAGCTGCTCGGTCTCGCAGAGCTCGGCCAGCGACGGCCCGGGGAGCTCTCCAACGGGCAGCGCCACTTGGTGGCGCTCGGGCGGGCGCTGGTCGCCGAGCCGCGGCTGTTGCTGTTGGACGAACCCGCGGCAGGCCTCGACCCGTCCGAGACCGCCGCACTCAACGACGTCCTGCGGGCGCTGCCCGAGCGCGGGACCACGGTGCTGCTCGTCGAGCACGACATGGCCGTGGTGCTCGAGGTGTGCGACCGCGTCGACGTGATCGACTTCGGCGGGCTCATCGCGAGCGGCACGCCGGCCGAGGTCCGTGCCGACGAGCGTGTGATCGCCGCCTACCTCGGCGACGGGATCGAACGATGACCGGGTCCGACGCCGAGACCACGACCCAGCAGGCCGACCCGGTCCTGGAGCTCGACGGGTTGTCGGCCGGTTACGACGGCGTGCCCGTGGTGCGTGACGTCGACATGGTCGTGCGCGCCGGCGAGGTGGTCGCCCTGCTCGGCGCGAACGGCGCCGGCAAGACCACGACGCTGTCGACGGTCTCCGGGTTGCTGCCGGTGCTCGGCGGGTCGATGACCGTGCTCGGCGAGACGCCGCCGACGCGGCGCCGCATGGTCGTCCGCGACGTCTGGCGCCGCGGCACGTTCGGGCGTCGCGCACGTGCCCGAGGATCGCGGACTGTTCTCCGACCTCACCGTGGCGGAGAACCTCCGCCTCGGCTTGCCAGCCCGGGGTGGCGGCCCATCCGACATCGATCACCTCGAAGCTGTGTTCGACTGGTTCCCCGCACTGCGCGGCGTCATCGACCGTCGGGCCGGTCTGCTCTCGGGCGGCGAGCAGCAGATGCTCGCCCTCGCTCGGGCAGTGCTCGGTCGGCCCCAGCTGCTGCTCGTCGACGAGCTCAGCCTGGGCCTCGCGCCGATCATCGTGTCGCAGTTGTTGCCAGTGCTCCGCACGATCGCCGAGACGACGGGCGCGGGTGTCCTGGTCGTCGAACAGCACGTCCCGCTCGTGCTCGGTGTCGCCGACCACGCCTACGTGCTCGACCGTGGGCGGGTGGTGCTCGCCGGCACGGCGACCGAGGTGTCCGAACGGATCGACGAGGTCGAGGCCGGTTACCTCGGAGAGCGCTGACCGCCGTCCCTCGCCCCTGATTCGAAATGACAGCTGTTTTCGATGACATCGCATCGAAAACAGCTGTCATTTCGGGAATCGGGGTCGGAGCGATCAGCGCTCCTGGGATCAGGAGGCGAGGGGGGCGCCCTGCTCGAGGTCGTCGACGACGCCGTGCACGACGCGCTGCAGGTCCGGGTCGAGCTCGCCGAGCCGGTCGAGCTCGTCGGCGAACCGGTTGCGAGGCAGGTCCTCGGCGGGGACCGCGCGGGGCATCCAGGCCGAGTGCAGCACGAACGGCATGGTCACCCCGGGCGCAGCGAGCGTCGCGATCGGGCCCCTGGCGACGTCGTCGGCGTGGAACACCTCGACCCGGAACCCGTCGTCGTTCATCAACGGCACGACCACATAGCCGTCGTGGCCACCGGGCGACGAGCCGGCGTAGCGCGACTTCGACGGGTCCGCACCCGGGTCCCGCGGCACGAAGATCGGCGAGGTCGGGAAGTCGTCGAGGGCGAACTCGTGGTGGGCGACGAGCTGCAGGTCGTCGACGTCCATCGAGGCCAGCAGCGGCACCGTCTCCTCGGAGGGCAGCAGCGTGCGGTCGACCCGGTCGCCGTACAGCGCCAGCATCTTCTGGGTCACCCCCTCGGGACGCCAGCCCTGGTGCACGGTGTGGTGCAGCGTCGGCCGGGTCCGGCCCTCGGTGCTCCAGTCCATCGCATTGAGCTGGCGGGTCCAGAGCAGCTCTGGTTCGCGCAGCTCGGCGCGGTGCAGGACCTGGGCGCTCTCGGGATCGACCACCACCATCGTCGTGCGGTCCGGCACCATCGGGAACCCGTAGAGCCCGCGCAGCGCCGGGTCGCACGGACGTCCGAGCGCGTCGACGTCGCCCGCCTGCTGGGTCATCGCGATGTCGGCGCTCTCGGTGTGCTCGAAGAGGATCCGGATGCCGTCGCTGTCGTCGTAGGTCGCGTAGTAGTGGTTGATCTCCGGGGAGATCTGGAAGCTCTGGCAGGGCACCTCGGTGCCGGGCGGCGTCGCGTCGAGCGCCGCCTTGCGGATCAGGTACACCGGCGCGTCCAGGTTGGCCGGCTCGGTCCGGTCGCCGCCCGCGAGCACCTGGGGTTCGACGTGGAACGCGCAGTCACCCACGATGAGCCAGTCCCGGGTCTGGGTGATCGTGTGCACGGACTGCGGGATCGTCGCCCCTGCGATCGGCCACGACTCGACCGCACCGTGACCGTCCCAGCGGACGACGTGCAGCGCACCCCAGTGGGTGTTGACGGTCCACAGCACGTCGCGGTCGGGATCGATGACGGGGTGCGCGGTCGACATGACCAGGGGCAGCACGGGCTGGGGCGCGACCTCGAAGGTCGCCCAGTCGGAGCGGTGGCCGACGTCGCCGAGGTACGCGAGCGTCACCGGATCGATCTCGACGGGCCGCCCGGCGTCCCACGTCATGAAGAGGCGGTCACCCCACGGCAGCGGCGCGGTGTTCGCCGCGTTGGTGTGACCGAAGGGCGACTGCACTCCGATCATGGTCGGCGTGAACAGCTCGGGTCGGGCGGCGCGCAGACGGGCCGAGGGCGAGTCGATACGGCGCTGTCGCCACGCGTGGTGCCCCTCGGGCGCTCCGTGGGTGCCCGGGTCGAGGGACAGCCGGTAGGTGGTGCCCTCGCCGAAGAACGGGTGCGGCCCGGCGAACGTGTCCGGGTGCGGCGCGCTGATCACCAGCTCGCCGCCCAGATCGGCGGGCCACTCCCCGGCCACGACCGACAGGTCGTGGTCCTCGGGATCGGCCATCGAGAACAGTGACCGTGGAATGGGCATGGAGCCTCCCGACGCGCGACGAGGTGTGCGCTCGGTGAACACTGTAAAGTGACGGGCGACACCGGTCCAGCAGTCCGCCGACCGGCACCGAGCAGGAGTCCGCACGTGTCCGCGACCCAGACCGAGACCAGCTCCAGCCCGTACCTGGCGGGCCCCTACGCCCCCGTTCCCGACGAGGTCGACCTGGGGCGCCTCGACGTCTCCGGAGCGCTGCCCGACGGCCTGCGCGGCACGTTCCTGCGCAACGGCCCGAACCCGATGTTCGCCCCGCTCGGCGCGTACCACCTCTTCGACGGCGACGGCATGCTGCACGCCGCGACCTTCGACGGGTCGTCGGTCGCCTATCGCAACCGGTGGATCCGCAGCGCGGGACTCGGCGCCGAGGTCCGTGCCGGCCACGCGATCTACGGCGGCATGGCCCAGCCGGCGTTCCCCACCCCGGAGTTGGTCGGCGACGCCGGTCCGATGAAGAACGTGGCCAACACCCACGTCGTGCGCCACGCCGGGCCGCACGATGTGCCTCTGGGAGGCGGGGCCGCCGACGCTGGTCGACGACTCGCTCGAGACCCTCGGCACCCACGACTTCGACGGCGCGCTCGTCGGAGCGATGACCGCCCATCCGAAGATCGACACCGTGACCGGCGAGATGCACTTCTTCGGCTACTCGGCGATGGCGCCCTACCTGCGGTACCACGTCGCCGACGCGGTCGGGCCGGCTGATCCGCTCGGTCGACATCGACCTGCCGAACCCGGTGATGATGCACGACTTCGCGATCACCGAGCAGCACGTCGTGTTCTTCGACGGTCCAGCGCTCTTCGACCTGTCCGGCTTCCTGCAGGGTGGCCCGATGATCCGCTGGGCGCCCGAGCTGGGCACGCGCATCGGCGTGATGCGACGCGACGGCGACGGCAGCGACCTCCGCTGGGCCGAGGTCGAGCCCTGCTACGTCTTCCACTTCCTCAACGTGTGGAGCGACGACTCCACCCTCGTGCTCGACGGCTGCCGCCTCCCGCGCCTCGACATCGGACTCGAGGCCGCAGAGGCCGGCGCGGGAGGCGAGGACGGAGGCGGCCACCTCAGTCGCTTCACGGTCGACCTCGGGACCAGCCGCGCCACCACGACCCAGCTCACCGACGTGCGAGGCGACTTCCCCCGGATCGACGACCGCATCGCCGGCCGGGAGCACCACGTCGGTTACCTGGCCACCATCGTCGACACCAGGTCCGCGGACGACCCCGGCTCGTCGAACCCCGAAGAGGGCGCGTTCGACTCGGTGACCCGGATCGACCTGTCCGACGGCTCCACGCGGTCACACCGCTTCGGGCCCGGTCGGACCTGCGGCGAAGCGGTCTTCGCGCCCGACCCCTCACGCGACGGTCAGGACGGTGGGTGGCTGCTGACCTGGGTGTACGACGCGGCGACCGACCGCTCCGACCTGGTCGTGCTCGACGCGCAGGACATCGAAGCGGACCCGGTGGCGACCGTGCACGCCGGCCGGCGGGTGCCGTTCGGCTTCCACGGGTCCTGGCTCCCGGGCGACGAACCGCTCAGCGAGTCGACCTGAGCCCGTCGACGACCGCGTCGATCACCGAGTCGACCAGCGTGGACTCGTAGTCCGACCCGAGACCCGGGCGGGCGAGCAGCACGGTGGCGACGCCGTGCACCGCGGCCCAGATGGTCAACCCGACCATGAGGGGATCGTCGGTGCGCAACAGACCGGCGGCGATCGCGTCGTCGATGGCGACGCTCGAGACCTCGAAGGACTTCGAGGCGAGATCGTGCTCGGGCGCTGCCTCCTGAGGTGACCAGGCCGGGCGGAACATCGTCATCACACCGAAGAGCGCCGGGTTGGCGAGCGTGTGGTCGACGTAGGCCCGACTCTGGACCTTGATGCGCTCGATCGGGTCCGCGACCGAGGTCGACGCGACGACCAACCCGTCGAGCAGGCGACCGAACTCCTCGTCGGCGACGGCGCGCATGAGGTCGTCCTTCGACGCGAAGTGCGCGTAGAGCGCCGGCGCGGTGACACCGAGCCGACGAGCGATGCGGCGCAGCGACATCGCATCGGGACCGACCTCGATCATGGTCGCCCGTGCCGCATCCAGGATCACCGCTGCGCTGAGGGGCGTCCGGGGTTCGCTCATCGTGGTCACGGTAGTGGTGGCCCCTGCGGATGGCATGATCCCCTGGTGACCTCCTCGTGTTGCAGCCCCGGCTCGGACGACCGGCCCGCTCCCCCGCCCGACGGGCCTCCCCGCGCCGACGCTGCACCGGCGCCGACCGGAGCAGGAGCGCCGGCCGCGTCCGGCGCGCGCCGGTCGTGGCTCCCGCTCGACGGCGGCGACTTCCTGATGGGATCCGACGAGACGTTGTATCCGAGCGACGGCGAGGGACCTGTCCGGTCGGTCTCGGTGGCGCCCTTCGAGCTCGGCGCACACGCGGTGACGAACGACGACTGGGCCGCGTTCGTCGACGCCACGGGGTTCCGGACGGTGTCGGAGCAGCTCGGCTCGTCGTTCGTGTTCGGCGGGCTGCTGCCCGACGACTTCCCACCGACGCGAGGCGTGGCCGCCGCGCCGTGGTGGCGCCTGGTCGAGGGCGCCGGCTGGGACCACCCCGAGGGACCGCACTCCGACCTCGACGGCCGCGGCGACCACCCGGTCGTCCACGTCGCCTGGCTCGACGCGGTCGCCTACTGCGAGTGGGCAGGGGTCCGCCTCCCGACCGAGGCCGAGTGGGAGTACGCGGCGCGTGGCGGGCTCGAGCAGCGCCGCTTCCCGTGGGGCGACGAGCGCGAACCCGAGGGGCGACACATGATGAACGTCTTCCAGGGGGAGTTCCCGCTGCAGGACACCGGCGACGACGGACACGTCGGCACGGCACCCGTCGACGCCTTCGCCCCGAACGGGTTCGGCGCGTTCAACATGTGCGGCAACGTGTGGGAGTGGTGCTCGGACTGGTTCGGCACCGACCACGCCGACGGCGCCACGGCCGAGCCCGGGCGACGGTGCAGGGTGGCCCGCCGACGGGCACCCACCGTGCCATGCGCGGCGGGTCCTACCTGTGCCACGAGTCGTACTGCTGGCGCTACCGGGTCGCGGCGCGCAGCGCGAACACACCCGACAGCGCAGCGGGCAACATCGGCTTCAGGGTCGCTCGCTGAGACCGCCCCGCCCGGCCATCCGGGGCGAGCGACCGCCCTCGTCCTCGTCGACCTCGTCGGAGGAACGGCTGCCGACGGTGAGCGGCAGGACGAGCCAGAACAACGGCAGCGCCACGACGACCGGGACCATGATCAGCAGCGACGGGACGGTGCCGTAGACGAACCGGACGACGCACCACAGCGTTGCCGCCATGGCCACACCCAGGAAGGCCATGCCGACCACCGTGAGGCGGATGCTCCAGCGCAGACGTTGCGCCCTCGCGGTGCGACGACCGAATCGGTGGAAGGCCGCCGGCGACAGCATGCAGATCACCGACAGCATCGAGCACACGGTGGCGATGCCGAAGATGCCCCGGCCGGTCCGGTCGAGCTCGGGGAAGCGCGTCGCGAACGGGGCGGTGACCAGGAAGGCCACCAGCACCTGGGCGCCGGGCAGCACGACGCGCAGCTCCTGGAGGAGCCCGTAGTAGCGGTTGCGCAGCTCCTCCCGGTCCCGGACGTCGTCGAGCTCGGCGAGGTCCCGGTCGTCGCCGACCTGCTCCGCGGGCAGGTCGTCGTCCTGCTCGCCGGTGTGCTGCGGTCGGTGATCGTCCACGTGCACGTTCTACCCGGTCGGGACGATCAGCGAGCCTGTAGCGTTCGGCGAAGTGGGTGATCAGGAGTCAGCGAACCCTCCCGACCAGGCAGCGGCGAGGTCCAACGGGGTCCTCTCCGACGCCGAGGTGCTCGACGCAGCGCTGGACGCGTTCGCCGAGGAGGGCTTCGCGGGAACCTCGGTGCGGAGCCTCGCCCGCAGCATCGGCGTGCACCACAACCACATCCCGCAGCGCTTCGGCTCCAAGGAGCAGCTCTGGTACGCAGCGGTCGACCACGGGTTCCGCGTCATCCGCCGCGACCTGGTGACGCTCACCCACACCCGCTTCCCCGACGACCTGGCCCGGTTGCGTGCGGGCATCGTGCGCTACGTCGAGATCAACGCGATGCGACCGTCGATGCTGCGCATCATCAACCAGGAAGCGGTGCTGGGCGGCGAGCGCCTCGAGTACCTCTTCACCGCCTTCATCGAACCGGTGCAGGACTTCGGAGGCGGCCTGCTGCGACAGCTCGAGGCGCAGGGCAAGGTCCGCACCGACTCCGCCGGGTTGCTGTACTTCTTCATGACCAACGGGATCGCCGGCCCGATCGTGTTCCCGGGCCTCGCCGAGCGACTCGGCGTGAGCGTCGACGGCAGCGACCCAGAGGCGGTGCGCGCCCACGCCGAGACCGCGGTCGGCCTGCTCTTCGACGGGCTGTCGATCCACGACGACCGCAGCTGACACCGTGGGTCGGTGCGCCCGGCGGGCGCTGGCGCGCGAACTTGTAACACTGCCGTGACACGGCGAGGCGGAACCCGTCGACACCGACGGGTAGGTTCGGCCCGGGCCGACCTGAGAGGTGTCACGACATGCACGTTCCCGATCATCTGATCAACGATCCGACCGAGATCATCACCGCAGTGGGGGCGACCGCCGTGCTCGCCGCGGCGGCGTTCGCGCCCACGGCGCTGCGTCGGACCACCGGCGACGCGCCGAAGATCCCGACGCTTCTCGAACACCCCGAGCGGGTCGGCCCGCAGGTCGCGACCGCAGCCCTGGTCTTCGCGCTGCAGATGGTGAACGTGCCGGTGCTGCCCGGCACGAGCGGGCACCTCTTCGGCGGTGCGCTGGCGACCGCCCTGCTCGGCCCACGACGCGCCCTGTTCGCGGTCGCCGCGGTGCTCGCCAGTCAGGCCCTGTTCTTCGCGGATGGGGGCGTCGGTGCGCTCGGCGTCAACGCCCTGCTCATCTCGATCATCCCGGTGCTCGTCACCGCCCTCGCCATGCGACTGATCGCGACCTCGGGACGCATCGACGGGCGCTGGTGGGCGTCGGTCGCCGCCGGTTCGCTGGTCGGACCGCCGGTCGCGGCCCTCGCGTTCGCCGGGCTCCAGGCGGTCGGCGGCACGACGCAGGTGCCGCTCGGCGAGATGACCTCGGCCATGCTCGGCGTGCACTCGGCCATCGGCCTCGGCGAGCTCGTCGTCACCTTCGCCGCGCTGGGTGCCGTCCTGGCGCTGCGTCGGCTCGAGCTGTCCCCGACCGTCGCCATGGGCGTCTGTGCGGTCGGCGACCGCCGGTGTCCTGTCACTGGCGGCGTCGTCGCAGCCCGACGGCCTGGAACGGGTCGCCGGCGACCTCGGCTTCGCCGTGACCGGACCCGGTTCGATCCTGCACGGCAGCCCGTTGGCCGACTACGCGGTGTCCGGACTCGACGGGTCGTGGTCGAGCTCGACCGCCGGGCTCGTGGGCCTGGCGCTCACCGCAGTCGTGGCGGGCGGACTCGCCCTGCTGATCCGACCGGGCGAGCCGACGCCCGCCGACGTGTCGCGCTGACCCGTGCAGCTCTCGCCCCACGAACAGGAGCGCCTGCTCGTCCACGTCGCAGCCGACGTCGCCGAGCGGCGCCGCGGCACGCGGCCTGCGGCTGAACCACCCCGAATCGGTGGCCGTGCTCACGTCGTGGGTGTTCGAGGCGGCGCGTGACGGCCGCACGGTCGCCGAGGTCATGGCGCTGGGGCGAGAGGTGCTCAGCACCGACGACGTGATGGACGGCATCGACGTGCTGATCGACGAGCTGCAGGTCGAGGCCACGTT
The DNA here is from genome assembly GCA_963707555.1 of uncultured Actinomycetota bacterium. Taxonomy (GTDB): domain Bacteria; phylum Actinomycetota; class Acidimicrobiia; order Acidimicrobiales; family Microtrichaceae; genus JAFAFN01. The sequence continues at coordinate 294,962 of CAVPQM010000004.1, read as the reverse complement.
CCCCGACGGCACGAAGCTCGTCACGCTGCACGACCCGATCCAGGCGCCCCGGCCGAGCGACGCGGCTGACGCCGCCGCTGCCGCCGCCACGGGTGTCCGCCCCGGCGAGCTCCTGGCCGCCGCCGATCCCGTCGTGCTCTTCGACGGGCTCGAGACAGTCGACCTGCAGGTGCTGAACACCGGCGACCGACCGGTCCAGGTCGGCTCCCACTTCCACTTCGCCGAGGCGAACGACGCGCTCGAGTTCGACCGCTCGGCAGCGGTCGGGTTCCGACTGGCGGTGCCCGCCGGCACGAGCACCCGCTTCGAGCCCGGGATCCCGATGGACGTGACCCTCGTGCGCTACGGCGGCGAGCGTCGCACCGCAGGGTTCCGCGGGCTCCACTCCCCCGGAGGGACCACGTCGTGGAGCTGAGCCGCCGTCGCTACGCCGACCTCTACGGTCCGACCACCGGCGACCGGATCCGACTCGCCGACACCGACCTGGTCGTCCGGGTGGAGCGCGACCTGTGCGGCGGTCCCGGGCTGGCGGGCGACGAGGCCGTCTTCGGAGGCGGCAAGGTCATCCGGGAGTCGATGGGCCAGTCGTTGCGCACCAGCGCCCAGGGCGCCCCCGACCTGGTGATCACCGGCGCGGTCGTCATCGACCACTGGGGGGTCGTCAAGGCCGACATCGGTGTCCGCGGCGGGCGGATCGTGGCGCTCGGCAAGGCCGGCAACCCCGACACGATGGACGGGGTGCACCCCGACCTGGTGATCGGCCCCTCGACCGAGATCATCGCCGGCAACGGGCGCATCGTGACCGCCGGGGCCATCGACTCCCACGTCCACCTGATCTGCCCACAGGTGCTCGACACCGCACTCGCCACCGGCATCACCACGATCATCGGCGGCGGCACCGGCCCGGCCGAGGGCACCAAGGCGACCACCGTCACCGCGGCCCCCTGGTACCTGCAGCACATGTTGACCGCGCTCGACACGTGGCCGGTGAACGTCGCACTGCTCGGCAAGGGCAACACCGTGTCGGCCGAGGCGATGGTCGAACAGCTCCGGGCGGGAGCGAGCGGGTTCAAGCTGCACGAGGACTGGGGCTCGACGCCCGCGGCGATCGACGCCTGCCTGCGCGTCTGCGACGAGTTCGGCGTGCAGGCGGCACTGCACACCGACACCCTGAACGAGGCCGGGTTCGTCGAGTCGTCGCTCGGGGCGATCGCCGGCCGGTCGATCCACGCCTATCACACCGAAGGCGCGGGCGGCGGCCACGCACCCGACATCATCACCGTCGCCGGACGCCCGAACGTGCTGCCGTCGTCGACCAACCCGACTCGGCCGCACACGGTCAACACCGTCGACGAGCACCTCGACATGTTGATCGTGTGCCACCACCTGAACCCCTCGGTTCCCGAGGACCTGGCGTTCGCCGAGAGCCGCATCCGCCCCTCGACGATCGCTGCCGAGGACGTGCTGCACGACATGGGCGCGATCTCGATGATCGGTTCGGACTCCCAGGCGATGGGCCGCGTCGGCGAGGTCGTGATCCGCACCTGGCAGACGGCCCACGCCATGAAGCGTCGCCTGGGCGCCGCGCCGGGCGACGTCGACGACGACAACCACCGCGCCCGTCGCTACGTGTCGAAGTACACGATCTGCCCGGCGGTCGCCCACGGACTCGACCGCGAGGTCGGCTCGGTCGAGGTCGGCAAGCTCGCCGACCTGGTCATGTACGACCCTCGCTTCTTCGGGGTGCGACCGCACCTGGTGCTCAAGGGCGGCATGATCGCCTCGGCGCAGATGGGCGACTCGAACGCATCGATCCCCACACCGCAACCGGTGTTCCCCCGACCCATGTTCGGCGCGGCCGGCCGGGTCGCCGGCGCGACGTCGGTGGCGTTCGTGGCACCGACCGCGATCGAGCACGGTCTGACCGAGCGTCTCGGTCTGGAACGGCGCCTGGTGGCGGTCGAGGACTGCCGGTCCGTCACGAAGGCCGACATGGTCAACAACGACGTGTGCCCGGAGATCACCGTCGACCCCGACTCCTTCGAGGTGTCGATCGACGGCCAGGTCATCGAGCAGCAGCCGGTGGCCGAGCTGCCGATGGCACAGCGCTACTTCCTGTTCTGAGCCGTGACCTCCCGTTCCGAGCCATGGCAGCGCTGACCGGATGACCGTCTCGTCGCTGCTCCTGCTCACCGACGGGCGCTTCCCCGACGGCACCCACGCGCACAGCCACGGGCTCGAGGCCGCGGTCACCGCAGGCCGTGTGCACGACGCCGGCTCACTCGAGCGCTACGTCGAGGCGCGGCTGAGCACGGTGTGCGTGACCGACTCGGCGGTGGCGGCGCTCGCCGCTCGTGGACACCCCCGCGACCTGCTCGACGCCGAGCTCGCGGCCCGCACACCCGGTGCGGCCACGCGAGCCACCTCACGGGCGCTCGGCCGCTCCCTGCTGCGCACCGCGGACCGGCTGTGGCCCGACCACGGCATCGAACGGATCGACGGACGTGCGCCGATGCAGCCCGTGGTGTTCGGGGCCGTCGCCGGGCACCTCGGATGCTCGCCGCTGGAGACGGCGACGGGCCTGGTCCACGGTGCCGCTGCCGCGTTGACCACCGCAGCGCTGCGCCTGCTGAGCCTCGACCCGTTCTCGGTCGCCGCGGTGCTCGACCGGCTCCGTCCGCGCATCGACGCGGCCGCTGCGAGCGGTGCGTCGTGCGCGGATCCGACCGCCCTGCCGCACCGGTCGACGCCGTTCGCCGAGCTCGACCCCGAGCTGCAACTCGTCCAGGAACTCCGACTCTTCGGGAGCTGATCGCCATGCACGACCTTGCCCACGCCCACGACGGGCACACCCACGATGCGGACACGCCCCGTCGCCCCTCGGGTGCCTTCCGGGTGGGGATCGGCGGGCCGGTCGGCACGGGCAAGACCGCGCTGGTCGCCGCGCTGTGCAACCTGCTCGCCGACGAGCTGCGCATCGGCGTGGTCACCAACGACATCTACACGACCGAGGACGCCGACACGCTCCGACGCCGCGGGGTGCTGCCCGAGGACCGGATCGTCGCGGTGCAGACCGGCTGCTGTCCGCACACCGCGATCCGCGACGACATCACCGCGAACCTGGACGCGGTCGAGGACCTCGAGGAACGCGAGGGCCCCCTCGACCTGGTGCTCGTCGAGAGCGGCGGCGACAACCTCACCCTCACCTTCTCCACCGGACTGATCGACAAGCAGCTCTTCGTGCTCGACGTGGCCGGCGGCGACAAGGTGCCCCGCAAGGGTGGGCCGGGCGTGACGCGCTCCGACCTGCTGGTGATCAACAAGGTCGACATCGCACATCTGGTGCACGCCGATCTGGGCGTCATGGAACGTGACGCCAAGGCCCAACGGGGCGACCTGCCCACCTCGTTCGTGTCGCTCGTCGAACCCTCCGGCGCCGCGCCGATCGCGCGGTGGATCATCGACGAGCTCGACACCTGGCGCGCCGCCAGGCCATGAAGGCATCCCTCGAGATCCGCCTCCACGCGAGCGCTGGTGGCAGGGTCGACGCATCCGGGCGGCTCGCCGCGGCACCGTTGTGGTGCCGGTGGGACGGCGACACGCTCTGGATCGTGGGATCGGCAGCGTCGCCGGTCGGTCAGGACGACGTGAGCATCCGGTTCGAGGTCGGAGCCGGCGTGCACGCCCGCGTCCGAACCGTGGCTGCCATGGTGCTCTACGCCGCTCGTGGCACCGGTTCGTCGCTGCACACCGACATCCGTGTCGGCCCCCGTGCATCGCTGCACTGGGCGCCGGAGCCGGTCATCGTCACCGGCCGTGCCGACCACCGATCGACGACGCTGGTCGAGGTCGCCGCAGGTTCCCGGGTCACCGTCGACGAGCTGGTCGTCGACGGTCGCAACGACGGCGACCGGGGTGGTCGCCTCGTCGCCGAGCTGGGCCTGACCCTCGACGGCGCGACGAGCCTGCGATCCTCGTACGACACCACCGCGCCGGGCTGGAACGGCCCCGGCGGGACCGACGGCGCCCGCTGCCTGGCCACCCGACTGGCGGTGGGTCATGCGGCCGAGGCCGCACCCGACGGCATCGGCGCCGTCAGGGCGTGGCGGCCTGTTGCGCCCCGAGCGGGGTGGGCTGCTGGCCATGGCCGTCGCCGACGATCCTGGTGGAGCCCGATCCGAGATCGAGCGCCTGCTCCCGATGCACTGAGGGTCGCGACGGCCGATCAGGCGTCGGCATGCGGAGGCCGGTCTCGGGATCCGGATCAGGCCGCGCGCCACGGCACGACGTCTCGGTGGTGTGCTGGTCGGTTCAGCCTCGCGTCGAGATGCCGCCGTCGAGCGGGATGATCGCTCCGGTCAGATAGCTGCCCGCCCGTGACGACAGGAACAGCACCGCGCCGACGATGTCGTCGGGTCGGCCGATGCGCCCCATCGGCACACTCGAGGCGACCAGCTGCTCACCGCCCTCGGCGTCGAGCAGGAACGCCATCATCTTCGACGGGAACGGACCCGGAGCGATCGCGTTCACGTTCACGTGGTCGCGGGTCAGCCGGTGTGCCAGCTGACGAGTCACCATGTGGACGGCCGCCTTCGATGCTGCGTACGGGTAGTTCTCGGTCTCGGGCACCCGCATCCCGTCGACCGAGCCGATGTTGATCACCCGCGCCGGGTCGTCCTCGCTCGCCGCGGCTCGCAACAGCGGCAACAGCCCGGCGGTCAGCCCGAACACGGCCTTGACGTTGGTCGCCATCACCTTGTCCCACGCGTCGTCGGGGAAGTCCTCGAGCGGGGCGCCCCACGTCGCTCCCGCGTTGTTGACCAGCAGGTGCAACTCGGACTCGCGCTCACCGATCGCGGCGACGAGACCGTCGACGCCCTCGGCGCTCGACAGGTCGGCGGGCAACGAGATGCACTCGCCGTGCTCCGCCAGCCGCTCCGCCACCGCGTCGCACACCTCGGCCTTGCGCGACGAGATGTAGACCCTGACGCCGGAACGGACCAGCCCCTCGGCGATCATCAAGCCGATGCCACGGCTCCCGCCGGTGACGACGGCGACCTTGCCCTTGACCGAGAACAGCGATGTGACGTCCATCCGCTGACCCTGCCACAGTCGGGCTCAGCCTGCTGTGGCCTCGAACTCGACAACGTGAGCGGTCCGGTGCCGGAGGCGGTGCACCCAGTGCCGCACGCGGTCGAGGCCGCGACGGGACTCGTGGTGCTCGTCGGGGTCGTCGGGTGCCGCCCGGCCGCTGACGTACATGACGACGGCCTTGATGGCGCCGAAGGTCGGCACGGCGAACAACGCGCCGATGATGCCGGCGACCGAGAACCCGCCGATCGCGGCGAGCATCGTGACCGGCGGCGAGAGGCTCACTGCCTTGCCGACCACGGTCGGGATCAGGATGTGGTTGCTCAGCAGCATGAACGCGAGGAACGCGAGCGACATGGCGGCGGTCGCGCCGACACCCTCGGTCAGGCTCACGACGAACACCAGGGCGAAGCCCATCAGTCCGCCGATCTGGGGGATCAGCGCCGTGAGCGCCGTCCACACGCCGAGCACCGGGCTCAGCGGGACGCCGGTGATCAACGCTGCGACCGCGACCCACATGCCGTTGAGCGTCGCGATGAGGATCGACCCCGCGAAGTACTTCGCGAGCACCCGGTAGACGATGCGACCCATCGTGTCGGCCGCGTCGCGGCGGGCGACGGGGATCGCGGTCCGGATGTCGCCGATCAGGCGGGGACCTTCGAACAGGACACCAGCGACCAGGAAGAAGGCGAGCAGGAACGCGGCGACACCGAAGCCGACGGTGGCGACCACGCCGGAGATGCTGGAGCCGTCGCTGTCGCTGCGCTCCGACAGCGACGCCAGGGCGTCGGTCAACTTCTGGGAGAGATCCGCGTCCTTCAGCGTGTCGCCGACCAACGGGAGGTCGTCGAGGGAACGGATGGTCACGGGCAGCTGGTGCTCCAGGTTCGCCGACTCCTTCACCAGCTGCGGCCCGGCGACCGAGAGGAACAGCCCGATCAGCACGGTGGCCACGGAGAGCACCAGGACCGTCGTCCAGCCCCGACCCAGGCGGGTCCGGCGACGGATGCCGTTGACGACGGGGTCGAGCGCCATGCCCAGGAACAGCGCGACGACGATGATCGCCACCGAGGTCGACGCCATGCGCACCGCGCTCCACAGCAGAGCGACCGTGAGCAGCGACACGATGGCGACCACGACGCTCTGCCAGGCCAGGTCGACGCGCAGGGTCGCACCCGGTGCGGCATCACGTTCCTCGGCCATCGTGCGAGCTTAGGATCGGCGCGCGCCGGGATCGGGGACACGACGCCGATCCGCACCATGGAGACCGAGCAGTGTCGACGACCCTGAGGATCACCCCCACCTCGCTGATCCGAGCGACGCTCATCGTCGCGGGATCGCTCCTGGTCGCAATGGTCGCGAGCAAGGCGACCACCACGTTGTGGTGGTTCGCCCAGGCGACCGTCTTCGCCGCGCTCGCCTACCCGCTCGTCGAACGCCTGGGCCGCCACATGCCCAAGTTCGTGGCGGTGCTGGTGATCACCGGCGGCGTTGCGCTCGCCGCGGCCGGGCTCAGCGCGGTCGCCTTCACCGAGCTGCGCGCCGAGGCGGACCGGTTCGAGACGGCGGTGCCCGCGGCGGTCTCACGCCTCGAGCGCGTCGAGGGCATCGGCACGCTCATGAAGGACCTCGACGTCCGCCATCAGGCGGAGCGGTTCGCCTCGGAGATGGCGGAGCGCATCCGGTTCCAGGGCGCCGACCTGCCCGGGGTCGCGTCCAAGGTCGGTGGCGTCGCGTCGGCCACGTTCATCGTCTGGATCCTCACCGTGATGCTGGTCTTCACCGGACCATCGATGGTCGCTGCGCTCATCGTGCTCGCACCGGCGCGCGCTCGTGGCGAGATCGACCGGGTCGCACGAGTGGCCTACGCACGCAGCGCCGGCTACATGGGCGCCATGTCGGCCCGAGCGCTCGCGGTCCTCGTGGTCGCCTACACGCTGTCGACCGCGCTCGGGCTCGACATGCCGGGCCTGCTCGCGGTGGTCGCCGCGCTGCTGTCGTTCGTGCCCTTCGTCGGCCTGCTCGCTGGCAGTCTGCCGATCGCGCTCATGGCCCTGCTCGACGGACCCGCGTACTCGATCGGCGTGCTGGTCGGCGCCCTGGTGCTGCAGGTCGTCGAGATCTTCGTCCTGCAGCGCCGCATCAACGTCCACACGGTGAACCTGGGGCTGTTCCTCACCCTCGCCGCAGCGATGATCGGCTTCAGCTTCCGCGGGCCAGGCGGGCTGCTGGTCGCGATCGCCGTCGCGGCGATGATCGTCGCGGTGGTCAACGACACCGCCGCGGTCCAGGCGCTCCGCGCCGCTGCCCATCCCGCGCCCGAACCACCGCAGCCCGCCTAGGCCGCCGCGCCGCCGCGTAGAAGTTTCTTCGGCGTACTTCTGCATCGAGGCACGCAGCGGCCGATGGATCCGGGTGACCTGCCGACCGATGAGCCGACCCTGCTCGGGATCGAGGGCGCGCCGTGGCCAGGACGGTGCGGGCCTCGTCGAGGTGCTCATCGCGTCTGCGGTGATGGCGCCGCTGATCCTCGCAGCGGCACTCGGACTGATGACCGGCATGCGGGCGAGCGCGAACGCCGAGAGCACCCAACGTGTCGGAGTGGCGCTGACCACGGCGACCGAGAACGTCAAGGCCATGCCGTACCTGTCGTGCGGCACCGCGGAGGAGTACCAGGCGTCGTACGACGGTTGGCTCGGGGGCCAGCCCGTCGAGGTCATCCAGGACGAGCGCCTGCCCGGCCCACGGTTCGTCGAGGTCACCTACTGGGACCAGCGCAGCGCGAGCTACGTCCCGGCGTGCACCGAGGACGGCGGGGCGCAACGCGTCACGCTCGCCGTGACCGTGGACCGAACGACCACCGAGGCCAACATCGTCACCCGCGCCCCGCGCCCGCCCGAGCCCTCGAGCTGCGGCGATGAGGCGCCGCACGACCGGCGAGCAGCGCGGCATGACGTTGATCGAGACGATGCTGGCGCTCGCCCTGAGCGTCATGCTCGTGCTGCCCATGTTCGGGTGGGCGCAGCTCGCCATGCACCAACAGGTCGCGGTGCGGGAGCGGAACGTCGCGGGCGCATCCCTCGGGCTGTTGCGCGCCCACTTCCTGCGCGACGTCGCGACCGGCCACCGCGCCGTGGTCGAGGGGGACGAACTCCGTGACTGCGGCCGGGGCGACGACCGGCGCGACGGCAGCGGGGCCGACGGCAGCGGGGCCGACGGCACCCCGCTGCTCACCCTGACCCGCGGCGAGCAACGCATCGTGTACTCGATCGCCCCCACCGAGGAGTCCGCCGCCGGCCTGTGGCGCCGGGTCTGCGACACCGAGCAGCGCGGCAGCGTCGGGGCGACCCCGCTCGTCGATGCGGTCAACCCGAGTCTCACCGACGTGACCTGCGATGCCAACCACCCCCAGCAGGTCCGGAGCCTGCTCCGCGGCGACGAGCCCGGGGTGCTCGCCGGCGCAGCAGGGCAGCGCCCCACCACCGCCTCGGCCCCGTGTCGCCGGGTGCAGCTCCGCGTCACCACTCCCCAGATCGACCAGGTCGTGCTGAGCGCCACCGTCCGGGCCGATGGCGACACCGCCCTCGACGCCGACGAGCTGCTGCCCGACGTCGTCGTCGGCGCGGACCCGCAGGTCGGCCCCGCGCCGCTCACGGTGCGCTTCACCTCGCTGGGCTCCGTCGACCCACGTGGCGGTGAGCTCTCACTCCGATGGGACTTCGGCGACGGGACCACGTCGACCGAGGCGCATCCGACCCACACCTACGCGCGCCCCGGCGAGTTCGTCGCCGTGCTCACCGCGACCAACGAGCTCGGCGGCGCCGCCCGCGCCTCGGTCACGATCACCGCGTCGAACCGCCTGCCGGTCGCCGTCATCGCAGCGCCCGCGAACGGGTCCCAGGCGTTCCGGGGCGAGCTGGTCCGGTTCTCGTCGGCGGGCAGCAACGACGACGCGGACGCGTCCCGTGGCGCGCGCATCGTCGCGTGGGCCTGGGACTTCGGCGACGGCACGACCTCGAACCTCGCGGAGCCGTCCAAGGCCTACGACCGACTCCGTCCCGAGGGCTACCCGATCACCTTGACCGTCACCGACACCGACGGTGGGACCGCGTCGACGGTGTCGCTGCTCCGCATCGTCAACCGGGTGCCGACGGCCCGGATCACCGCCAACCGGACCTCGGGCGCGTCGCCGTTGTCGGTCGACCTCGCCGCGGTCGTGACCGACGAGTCGACGATGGCGGTCAACCCGCCGCTGAGCTATTCGTGGGACCTCGGCAACGGCACGACCTCGACCCTGGCGGATCCGCCCTCGGTGACCTACACCGGCGCCGGCAACCGCTCCGTGCGGCTGACGGTGACCGACGACGCCGGCGCCACCGCGACCGCCACGCAGGTGATCACGGTCACCGCCCCCGCGGGGGTGCCCGCGCCGTCGAACCTCCGCATGACCAACAGCGGGGTCGAGCAGGGCACGCGCTTCGCCGAGTTCGCCTGGGACCGCGTCGAGGCCGCTCGCCGCTACGAGGTGCGCCTGCAGTGCGTCGGGTGCTCGACGGTCGTCACCGCCCAGGAATCCGGCACCACCCTTCGGATCCGGGGCCTGACGGCCGCACGCGAGACGTACACCGCACAGGTTCGTTCGCGTGATGCGGCGGGCAACTGGGGGCCGTGGTCGGCGTCGATCACGGTGCGACCGTGACCGCTCGGAGGGGCACCATGATGCGCCGCCTGCTCACCGATCGTCTCGAGCACCGCGGGCAGGGCGGCTTCGCGCTCATGGCCGGGCTCGCGATCTGGGTGGGCGTCAGCGGCGTGACCATGGTCGCGCTGCTCAACATGACGATGACGAGCTCGCGCATCGCGTCGACCCAGGCGGCGACCGCAGCGCAGTTCCGGGCGATCGACGCTGCGATGGAGACCGCGGTGACCCAGGTCATCGGGGACCCAGACGCGCTCATCGGCGCTGCGACGGGGCTCGACGACGAGTCCTGTGTGGAACCCATCGGGGCCGAGGGTTCCGACGGGCTGCACTACCGCGACGATCACGGAATCCTGGTCACCGTCACCGCCCGATGCCTCGACGACGCCGGGAGCTCGGGCCGGATCGCCGACATCGACATGGCCGCCGAGCAGCCGGGCCCGACGGTCCCCACGCCGGCCCCGAACGAGTCATCTGCGCCGGACGACGCGGCTGGGCTCGCGGTGAAGCAGTCGGTCCGCACCGTGGTGCTCGACGCGGTGATGACCCTGCCCGACGGCTCGATGCGCGCCGCGGGCACCGCTCGGATCAGGGTGAGCGACGTCCGCGGCAACGGGTCAGCGGTCGTGATCGACGACTGGTCGGTGACCCCGGAGCGCCCCTACGTGCCGCCGACGACCACGACCACCACCGTGAAGCCCACCACGACCACCACGGTGAAGCCGACCACCACGACGTCGACGACCACCACGGTCAAGCCGACCACCACGACCACGACGGTGGAGCCGACGACGACGGTACCCAGCGCACCGTCGGCCGCGACCTGGACGATGCGCATCACGTCGGACTGGAACGACGGGTACTGCGCAGAGGTCACCGTCACCAACCCGACGTCGTCGACGCTCACCTGGATCGTGGACACGCCCATCGAGGGCCGGATCAGCTCGTTCTGGAACGGCGAGTACACCCGCTCCGGCGACACGCTGCGGGTACGTGGCGCCGACTGGAACAGGACGATCAACGCCTGGGGCACTACCGGCTTCGGGTTCTGCAGCACTCGCTGACGGCGCGAGCGCGACCGACGGGACAGCGATCGGCCAGACTCTGCCGGTACGCAGCACCGCTGCCGGTACGGACCACACTCTGCCGTCAACCACTCTCCGGGGGTCACACATGGGCACCAACCAGCGTTCGCAGATCACGATGAGCGACGATGAGATCTCGACCTACCTCGAGCGTCAGCGCTCCGCGACCGTCGCCACCATCGGGCCGACGGGCCTGCCGCACCTGGTCGCCATGTGGTACGCCGTCGTCGACGGGCAGATCTGGTTCGAGACCAAGGGCCGGTCGCAGAAGGCGGTCAACCTGCGTCGTGACCCGCGACTGACCTTCATGGTCGAGGACGGCCACACCTACGACACCCTGCGCGGCGTGTCGTTCGAGGGGACCGCCGTCATCTCCGAGGACCCCGACGACCTCTGGAAGGTCGGCGTCAGCGTCTGGGAGCGCTACAACGGCCCGTACACCGAGGACGTGAAGCCGCTCGTCGAGTTCATGCTGCAGAAGCGCATCGCGGTGCGCCTCGACGTGGACCGGGTCCGCTCCTGGGACCACCGCAAGCTGGGCATGGACCCCATCCCGCTCGGCGGCAGCACCGCCGAGTTCATCTGAGCGCACGGGTGGACGACCCGACCGAGCCAGCCGGCCTGACCGAGCCGGCCGATCCGCCCGAGCGGGGCGGCCCGAGCGGCTGGGAGCTCGCCTACGAGCTCCTGCTCGGGCTGCTGGCGGTCGTCACCGTCGCGACCCTGTTCGTCACCGGGCCGTGGGCGTCGCTCGTCAACTGGTCGATCTACGCGATCTTCGTCGCCGACTTCGTCGTCCGACTGCGCCGCGACCACGAACCGCGCACGTTCCCGCGCCGCAACTGGCTCGACCTGGTCGCGCTCATCCCCTTCGAGCTGTTCCGGCCGTTCCGCACCATCCGGTTGCTTCGGCTGGTGCGCCTCCTGCGCGCCTTCCGGCTCCTGCACCGCGTCGGGCCGACCACTCGTGGGGTGCTGCGTCAGAACGGCCTGGGCTACGTGCTGGTGTTCACGTCGGTGCTGATCATCGCCGGCGGCACCGGTGTGGCGCTGCTCGAGGACGGCATCGGCTCCTGGGGCGACGGCATGTGGTGGGCGCTGGTGACGACCACCACCGTGGGCTACGGCGACCTGGCACCCGTCGACGCGCCGGGCCGGCTGATCGCCGTGGTGCTCATGGTCGCGGGCATCGGCACGCTCGGCATGATCACCGGCTCGATCGCCACCTACTTCACGACCCTCGGTGACGAACGGCTGCCCACCGACGTCCGCTACGTGCGCCAGCGCCTGGCGGAGTGGCCGACGATGAGCCACGCCGAACGCCTGCGTCTGTCGCGTCTGCTCGACCACATCGTCGAGGACGAGGAGCACACTGCGGCCGCATCGAGCGCCGTCGTCGACGAGGGGCGGTCAGACGCGGCGACGACGTGAGCCCGCGACGCGTGGGCCGTCGGAGTAGTGCTTGCCGTCGTAGTACCCCGGACCGGTGTCGGGCCGGCCGCGCCGCGACGTCCACCGCCACGTCAGCGACACCCGCGGGTTCGACGTCGCATGCGCAGGGACCGCGTGCAGCCAGTCGCGCTGGCACCGTCCGCCCATCACCAGCAGGTCACCGTGGCCGGGGTGCAGCACGATGTCCTCGGAGCTGTCGGCGCGTGCGTCGGGATCGGTCCAGGACCGGCGCGGCCGAAGGCGGAACGGCCGTCGCTCACCGACCACGAGGATCGCGATCATCGTCTCGTCGAGCCAGCGCATCTGGCGGTCCGAGTGCAGCCCCTGGAAGTCCTCGCCGTCGCGGTAGTGGATCGCGGCGACGCCGCTGAAGCGCACCCGGTAGGCCGACTCCAGGTGCATGCCGGTCTGGCGCAACGTCGTGTGGGAGTCGGCCCGGATCATCGCACCGAGCCGTCGCTCCTCGACGTAGCGGTCGAAGCGCCACACGTCGCTCGCGTACCAGTCCGTCGTGGTGAGCACGTGGTCGAGCAGACCCTCGGGATCACGGGCGAACCCCGGCCGCAGGTCCACCCAGGAGCTGCCGTCGCCCAGCGGCGTCCTCGTCACCGGTGCGGACCGATCGATCTCGAGCTCGGGCCTGTCGCTCACACGGTCGTCGCTCACCCCATCGACGGTACCGGGCTGTCCGCGGCCGGTCCGAGCGGGCGACGCGCGATCCGACGCGCCGGCGGCGCCGCCCTCGCTACGCTCCACGAACATCCATGTTCGTAGATGGGGGAACGATGCGACCAGGACTCGTCACCACTCGCTTCGGTCGACGGCCGCTCGTCGGCGCGCTGCTCGTCACGGTCGTCGTCGCCCTGCTCGCCGCCTGCACACCGCCACCGTTCGACCCCGGACCGTCCGACGGGTTCCCCTACTCGGTCGCCCTGCAGCGGAACCTGGTGATCCGCCTCGACGACGGCCGTGAGCTGCGCGCGGACGTGTACTCCCCCGTCGACCCGGAGACCGGCGAGCCCGCTGAGGGACCGTTCCCGGTGATCGTGGGCTTCACCCCGTACGGCAAGTCGGGCTCCGTCGAGGGCGACATGCCCGGCGGCAACGGGGTCAACCTCGACCTGGTGCGCCACGGCTACCTGGGCGCCGTGGTCGACGTGCCCGGCACGGGCGGGTCCACCGGTCGGTTCGACCTGTTCGACCCCGCCGAAGCGACCGCCGGCGCGCAGGTCGTCGACTGGGCCGCCGAGCTGCCCCGGTCGAACGGGAAGGTCGGCATGCTCGGCGTGTCGTACCTGGCGATCGTGCAGTTGTTCACCGCCGCGCACGTCGGGCCCGGCTCGCCGTTGAAGGCGATCTTCCCGATCTCCGCGACGGCCGACCCGTACCGCGACCTGTTCGTCAGCGGCGGTGCGCTCAACGTGCTCTCGCCGCTCGGCCTGCTCTTCGGCTACGGCGTCACCCGTTCCACGACGCCGTTCACCGAGCGCGCGGATGATCCAACGGCCGCGCTCGAGCTGGCCCTCGCGAACCTGGAGCAGATGTCCCGCTTCGAGGGCGTGATGGCGGAGCACATGTTCACCAACGGCGAACGTCGCTACGACGGCGAGTTCTGGGCGCAGCGACGACCGGCGGACCTGCTCGACCGCATCGTCGACAACGGCGTGGCGGTGCACCTGGTCGGCGGCCTCTACGACGTGTTCCAACGCGGGGTGCCGCTGCTCTACAGCGGCCTCCAGAACGCCGCGGCCGGCCGCCCGGTCGACGCGCCGATGACATCCGACCAGTCGGTCGACGCTCGGTACCAGCTGACCTTCGGGCCGTGGCACCACGGCAACCTGGGCAGCGGCACCGACTTCACCGCGACGCAGCTGCGCTGGTTCGACCGGTGGCTCAAGGACATCGACAACGGCGTCGGCAGCGAACCCCGACCGGTGCATGTGATCGAGCCCGGCGGCGACGAGTACCGGGTCGCCAACTACCCGGCGGAGTCGACCGAGGTGGACCGACGCTGGCTGCGCAGTGATGGCACGTTGACCGTCGACGGGCCCGCCGGAGCGGAGTCGCCGACCGAGCTCGTGTTCACCGGGTTCGGTGCGCTGTGCTCGCAGTCGACGGTGCAGTTCTCGGCCGGGTTGTTCGAGAAGGACTGCCCCAACGTGCACCGTCGTACGCCGATCGAGCTGGGTGCGGTGTCGTTCACCAGCGAGGCGCTCGGCGAGCCGCTCCGGCTCGCCGGTCCGATCGGGCTGTCGGTGTCGCTGACGTCGAGCACACCCGACTCGTTGCTCGCCGTCACCGTCGAGGACGTCGCACCGGACGGCACCTCGAGCGACCTCACCGGCGGCGCGCAGCTCGGCAGCCTGCGCGCGCTCGACGTCGAGCGGTCCTGGCCGAGCAGCGCGAGCGGCGCGGGACCGACCGGCTACCTCAGGCCGTACCTGCCGCTCACACCCGGCTCGATCGAGCCCATGCCGATCGGCGAGGCCGTGCGGCAGCACATCGAGATCCGCCCGGCGTTCGCGACGATCCCTGCGGGACACCGACTCCGGATCAGGGTCGCCACGTCGGACACCCCGCATCTGATCCCGCTCGCCGACATGGCGAACCTGTGGGGTGGCAGCTACCGGATCGGCCACTCCGCCGACTCGCCGTCCTTCGTCGACCTGACGGTCATGCCCGGCTGAGGGGTGGGCAGATGCTCAGCGCTCGGGCGTGCTCCTGGCGAGATCGAGTGGGCCGCTGCGCGGATAACCACCGGCGTCACGGACCCGCTGGCCCCACGGCTCCAGGATCGAGACCAGCTCGTCGAGGTCGTTCCCCAGTGCCTCGAGGATCGGCCGGCAGCCACGGTCGGTCGCGACCTCTATCCGTTCGCGCACGCTGCGCCCCTCTTCGGTGAAGGCTCCGTCGGCGACGAGGCCACGCTCGATCAGGCGGGCCTCGGCCCCGTCGAGGTCGTCCTCGCTCCACGCACGGGTGCGGATGTAGCTCCGCATCGGCAGACCCCAGTACAGCTCGGTGAGCAATCCGACCTCGGTGGCGTCGAGACCGGCGCCGGTCCACGCTCCGATGTGCACGTCGCCGCGGTACTCGCGCAACCGATCGGCCAACCGCCACATGTCGGCAAGCGGTTCTCCCGGAAGTCCCTGCGCGAGGACGCCGGCGAACAGGGCGCGACCTTCGGGTCGCAGCGGCTCGTTCGCCTGCGTCAGCAGTTCGACCGCACGCTCCAAACCGTCGGGACGCTCGCCGAGGACTCGGCGCAGCTGCGCCACCGCACCCTCGGTGCGGGCCTCGCAGATCGTCGCAGCATCCGTCAAGGCCCAACCCTGTTCGACACAGGGCACCACGACTGCAGGATTGAACACACCGAACGCCGACGCGACGACCGCTCCGGGCGCCTGGCCGAGCAGGGAGCCACGACTCGTGAAGTAGGCGATCCCGTCCGGCATCGCCACCCCGGCGACGAGGGTCGGGCTCGGCGAGAACCCGAGCTCCTCGTACGCCGAGTGGCATTCCGGCGAGAAGTAGACCTGCCCTGCGACGGGCTCGAGCACTGCTCCCAGCACACGGGCCCGATCGCTGACGGTCCGATCGTCGATCATGGAGTCGAGGCTGTCAGAGGCCCGCATCGACCGCAACGAGTCGGGGTACCGGAGCGGTTCTCGCCGTCGCCAGCGCGGCGCCCCGGCCGGGTGTTCGGGCGCCCTCGAACAGCTCGGGCCGGCGCTTGCCGTTGGCGGATCGTTCCGCCTCGAGGCCGTTGGTCGAGTCGGGCTCGATCACGACCTCGGAGTGAAACGAGCGAAGTGTGCTCGTCCGTGGCACGACCTGGATGACCGATGGCCTCGCGTCCAGGATTCGCTGCGCGGTGATGACGACGGCAGGGCGACGCATGCCCGCTCCACGTCCCATGGACGCGCCGGCTCAATGGCAGTCGACGGCAACCGAGAGTGCGTCGCAGATCGCTCGCATCCGTTCGTCGCCCAGGCGGCCGAGTCGGTCCACGAGCACGCCGAGCGACACGCTCTCCACCGAGTCGAGGTTGACGGCACAGATGCGCGGAACCGGGTCGACGCCGGGCTCGAGCAGCACCTCGCTGGGCAGCCCTCGGATCCTCGTCGTGCACGGGGCGATCAGGGTTCGGCCCAACCGGGGAATGGCAACATCTCGACTCAACACGACCACGGGCCGACTGCCGACGTCGGGCAGCTCACACCACCAGAGCTCACCGCGCCGGGGATGGTCGGTCACGAGGCGGCGGCGGCTGAACGGAACGACGCAAGGTCGCCCCACTCATCGACCTCATCGACCGGATGCTCGTCGTACGCGGCGTAGGCACGGTCGACCTCCGCGCGCCGATGGATGTCGAGGAGCGCACCGAGCGCGCTGTCGAGCAACGCCGAGTCAGAGGGCGCTCCTGTCACCTCTCGCGCTCTGGTGAGGAGCTCGTCGTCGACCGTGGTGCTGACGCGTGTGCGAGCCATGCCACGACTATGCCATTCGACGGCCGGAGCGGCAACGCGCGGCTGAGCCAGAGTCGCCTGCCCGGCTCCGCACCGAATGCCGGTCGAGGACGTTGCCCGACGGGCCTGCTGGCGCTCGTCGGGAGCGCGAGCGTCGCATCACGTTCGGCCCCACCAGCCCGGCAGTGTGGCCAGCAGCCACACGATCCGAGCGACCGCGACCGGTCCGACGACGAGCACGATCAGCTGCGATGCCGCCAGGACCCGATGCAGACCTGCGGCCGCCCCCGAAGTGCTGCCGCCCCCATCGCCCGGAGCCCGCCGGAACGAGCGCGCGGCGATCGACGCCAGCGACGCCGCGGCCCGACGGCAGCGCCGACCCCGAAGATCAGCTGAGCCCATGGCACACGTTCAGCACTCTCGGCTGCGGTGGTCGTCATGGAGTGGCCTGTCGAGGAGGAGCCTTCATCGTCGCGCGATCTCGTTCGGTGGCCTCGGGACCCAGCAAGCGACCCGGTCGGCGTACCGCCGGTAGGACTCGCCGAAGCGGGCGGCCAGGTCCGCTTCCTCGGTCGGTCGGATCAGCGCGTTCCAGACCAGTGCTCCAGCGAGGGCCACGACGATCACCAGCCAGGAGCCCACGATGAGCCCCACCCCGGAGGTCTGCAGCACTCCGGCGAGCGCCATCGGATTCCTGACGATCCGGTACGGCCCGGCGACCACCAGCTCACGGGCGGTCTCGGCGGGAAGCGGCGTGCCCTTTCCCTGGAGCGCCATCGTCACGCACGACCACAGTCCGAGCGCGCTGCCGACCACGAACAGCGCAGCACCCACGACGCGGACGGCCGGACCGTCGAGCGCGGTCCAGTGCAGCTGCAGGCGTTCCTCCACCGCGCTCAACACCAGCGGGACGACCACGAAGAACGTCGTCCAGAACACGACCAGCTGCGCCAGGCTGCGCCGGAGGTGTCGCTGCGGCGGTGCGACGCCGGCCACCCGGAACGAGAAGGGACCGATGAAGAACCAGCCGGTCGGCAGCTCGCCGAACCACATCGTCGACGCCGCCGCGAGCGTGCCCACCGTCGCCAACGACATGAGGAGCACTCCCCAGCCCGCTGCCTGCTCGACGAGTCCGTAGATCCCGAGGGCGACGGTCACGATGAGCGTCCACACCGTGGCGATCGCAGCGGCGATCCTGCTCTGCGCGATCGCAGCCACCGCCGACGCTCCGACGAACAGCACCAGATCCGGTCCGGCCAGGGCCAATGGATCCCACGTCCCGAGCGTCCAGCGAGCGACCTCGTCCGAGGCGAAGACGGTGACCCACCACATGGCGCCGGCGACCGCCTGCAACCCGAGGTAGACCCTGGCGAGATCGACCGCAGCGACCCGCCCGACAGCCAGCATCGGCTCACCCTACGAGCACCGAGCGAGGACCGGCTCGGTACGCTCCGCCGGACATCGACAGCGAACATCGGGGGACCATGCGCAAGGACTGCACATCACGACGGGTCGGCGGCCGGACGATCACGGATCGCGCCGCCATCGTCGTCGGTGGACTGCGAGCGCTCTCGGGTGTCTCGTTCATCGTCGCGCCGGAGACGGCGAACAAGTTGTGGGGCGACGACTCGGAGCAGACGGCGACCTCGAGCCTGTTGCTGCGATCGATGGGCTACCGCGACGCACTCGTCGGCGGCATGCTCGCCTCGAGCGGTCTCCGCAGCGGCGAGCACACCGCGGGCTGGTTCCTCGCGTCGGCGGGAGCGGACGCGGCCGACCTGCTCGGCGGTCTCGCCAACCACCACCGCATGTCGGAACGTGCGGCGCGCCGGGGGCTCGGCGGTGCAGCGGTGGGCATCGGGATCGGACTGCTCGGCGCCGGCGTTGCCCGGGCCACACGACGAACGGGCCCTTGACGCAGTTACATAACGCCATCAACATAAGTTCCTGATGGCGACCCAGGGGGAACGGCGCACGCTCACGCGTCAGGCACTGCTCGCAGCAGCGGCGCGGCTCTTCGCCGAACACGGCGTCGACGGCGCGTCGGTCGACGCGATCGCTCGCGAGGCCGGTCGCACGTCGGGCGCCCTCTACGACCACTTCGGGTCGAAGGAAGGGCTGCTCTTCGCGCTGCTCGAGGGCTGGGTCGACGACGTCGCCGCCGTGGTCACCGCCGAGCTCGTCAACGCGTCGACCGTCCCGGAGCAGATGGCTGCGCTGTGGCACAACTTCACCGACCCCGCCGTGGGCGACGGCCGATGGCTCGCACTCGAACACGAGCTGTGGAGCTTCGCGATCCGCAACGAGGGCGCCCGAGCGCGCCTCGCCGAGCGCTACCGAGCGGCGTGGGGATCCATCGACGCCGATCGCATCTGGGCCAGCCGAACCGACGAGTCGGCAATCGGGCCGGTCCTGGTCGGGATGCTCCTCGGCCTCGCCATGGTCCGGCGCATCGACCCGGACACCATGACCGACCACATGGCCGTGGCCGCGCTCTGCAGCGTCGTCGGCCCCGACGGGCACATCGACGACCGGCACACGAACGACCGGCACACACTCGACCGGGACAGACTCGACCAGGGGGCAACCACATGAGCATCGCCGACCACACCACCGAGCTCACGCTCGACGACATCGACCTGCTGGCGGCGACGTGGGGTCGCCACGTCCCCCACGACCAGTTCGACCTGCTGCGCCGTGAGGCGCCGGTGTTCTGGCACCCCGAGCCGAACGGCACCGGCTTCTGGGCCATCACCAAGCACGACGACGTGCGTCTCGTGAGCCGTGACGCCGAGACGTTCTCCTCGGAGCTGGGCAGCACCTTCATCCCCGACCAGGACGAAGAGGCGCTCGGGCAGATCCGCCTGACCATCCTCAACATGGACCCGCCGAAGCACCACCGCTACCGCCGGCTCGTCTCACGTGGTTTCACCCCGAAGGTGATCTCGAAGCTCGTCGAGGACATCGACCACCGTGCCGCGGCGGTCGTCGACGAGATCGCCGAGCGCGGCGAGTGCGAGTTCGTCAACGACGTGGCGGCCAAGGTCCCGGTGCAGATGATCTGCGAGATGATCGGCCTCGAGCCCGAGACGTGGCCGAAGATGGTCGAGCTGTCGAACCGCCTCATCGGCTCGTTCGACGACCCCGACTACCAGGTCGAGGAGGGCCAGAGGCCGTCGCCGCGATGGAGGTCTACGCGATGTGCGACGCGGTCGCCGCGGACCGTCGGGTGCACCCCCGTGAGGACATCATGACCGCGCTCGTGACCGCCGAGGTCGACGGTCGATCGCCTCGACGACATGGAGCTCAACCTGTTCTTCGTGACGTTGGTCGTGGCCGGCAACGAGACGACCCGCAACCTGATCAACCACTCGATGCTGGCCCTCATGGAGCATCCGGAGCAGGCGCAGATGCTGCGCGACGACCCGTCGCTCTGGGACTCGGCGGTCGAGGAGATGCTGCGCTGGGGCAGCTCGATCCACAACTTCCGCCGCACCGCCACGAAGGACACCGAGATCCGTGGTGTGCCGATCAAGGCCGGCGAGAAGGTCGTGATGTACTACGCATCGGCGAACCGCGACGAGGAGCACTTCGAGGACCCGCACGCCTTCGACATCGCCCGCACCCCGAACGACCACGTGACCTTCGGCGGTGGCGGCGTGCACTTCTGCCTGGGTGCCAGCCTCGCTCGGGCCGAGATCAAGGCGACCATGCGCCAGATCGTCGACCGGCTGCCCGACATGGCGCTCGCCGGCCCGCCGAACCGTCTGCACTCCGACTTCGTCAACGGCATCAAGACCATGCCGGTGACCTTCACGCCGGAGTCGCAGCGGAGCTGAGGCCCATGCCTGAGAGCCAGCGGAGCTGAGGCCCGTACACTCGGGTCCGACACACAAGGGGGGCTTTGTGAACGATCTGGTCATCCGCAACGGGACCGTCGTCGACGGGACCGGCGCACCGGCGTTCGTCGGAGACGTCGCCATCACGAACGGCCGCATCACCGCGGTGAGCCGCGCCGGCGACGGCGAGCCGATCGCTGGGGGCAGGGACGAGATCGACGCGACCGGGCTGCTCGTCACCCCGGGTTGGGTCGACATCCACACCCACTACGACGGCCAGGCCACCTGGGACGAGGTGCTCGCACCGACCGCGTGGCACGGCGTCACCACCCTGGTCATGGGCAACTGCGGCGTCGGCTTCGCACCCGCCGCGCCCGAGCGCCGCGACTGGCTGATCGGCCTGATGGAGGGCGTCGAGGACATCCCCGGCACCGCGCTCGCCGAGGGCATCGAGTGGAGCTGGGAGTCGTTCCCCGAGTACCTCGACGCGCTCGACGCACGCCGCTGGACGATGGACGTCGGCACCCAGATCGCCCACGGCGCGGTGCGCGCCTACGTCATGGGCGAACGCGGCGCCCGCAACGAGCCGGCCTCGCCCGAGGACATCACCGCGATGAAGGAGATCGTGCGTGACGCTGTCGCCGCCGGGGCGCTCGGCTTCTCGACGTCTCGCACGATCGCCCACGTCGCGATCGACGGCGAACCCGTGCCCGGCACGTTCGCCGCCGAGGACGAGCTGTTCGGCATCGGCGCCGCGCTCGGCGAGCTCGGCACCGGGGTGTTCGAGCTCGCACCGCAGGGCGCCGCGGGTGAGGACATCGTCGGTCCCGCACAAGAGGTCGACTGGATGCGCCGGCTCTCGGCGAAGATCGGACGACCCGTCACGTTCGCGCTCATCCAGGTCGACACCGCGCCCGGGCTGTGGCGCGAGCTCATGGACGCGTCGCTCGCCGCGGTCGACGACGGCGCCGACATCTGGCCCCAGGTCGCCGGCCGGGCGACCGGACTGCTGTCCGGGCTGCAGACGACCTACGGCTTCTTCGATGCCTTCCCCGCCTACCAGGAGCTGCGAGCCCGAGGCCTGTCCCACGTGGACCTGGTCGCCGAGCTGCGCCGACCCGAGGTGCGTGAGTCGATCCTGTCGTGGGAGCCCGACGAGGCGACCCGCACCAGCCTCGCGGGCGCCTACGGCCGCACCTACCTGCTCGGCGATCCGCCCGACTACGAGCCCGGTCCGGAGCGTTCGCTCGCCGGCATCGCGGCGGCCAACGGCGTGACACCCGAAGAGGTCGCCTACGACGCGCTGCTCGCCGAGGACGGCAACGGCCTGCTCTACGTGCCGATCCTGAACTACGCGGACGGCGGCCTCGACCCGGTGCGCGAGATGTTCCTGCACCCACGCGCGGCGGCCGGCCTGGCCGACGGCGGTGCGCACTGCGGCGTGATCTGCGACGCGTCCATGCCGACGTTCATGCTGACGCATTGGACCCGTGATCGCTCCCGAGGCGAGACGCTGCCGCTCGAGTGGGTCGTGAAGAAGCAGACCCACGACACCGCACGCCTGTACGGACTGGGCGACCGGGGCACGTTGCAGGTCGGCATGCTCGGCGACGTGAACGTCATCGACTACGACCACCTGCAGCTCGGCAACCCCTACGTCGCCCACGACCTGCCCGCGGGCGGGTCACGCCTGCTGCAGGGCGCGACCGGCTACGTCGCCACCATCAAGTCCGGCGAGGTCACCTTCGCCGACGGAACCGAGACCGGCGCCCGACCCGGCGTCCTGCTGCGAGGAGCACGATGACCCACCCCCTGCTCGACCTGACCCCCGACGAGCTGCTGTCGACCACCCGGTCGGTCCGCAAGCGACTCGACTTCTCGCGTCCGGTCGAGCCCGAGCTGATCGACGAGTGCCTGGAACTGGCCGCGCAGGCGCCGACCGGGTCGAACGCGCAGGGCTGGCACTTCGTCGTCGTCACCGACGCCGAGAAGCGTGCCCGCCTGGGCGAGCTGTACCGCCAGGGCTTCGAGCTGTTCTACGGCGACCGTGCCGCGGCCGAGGCGAACCTGCCGGCGGACGACCCGGACTACGTCGCCACGACCAAGCGCGTGATCGACTCCGCCGAGTACCTCGCCGAGCACATGGGCGAGGTGCCGGTCATGGTCATCCCGTGCCTGAACATGCGCACCGACGGCATGGACGTGATGATCCAGGCGAGCATGTGGGGCTCGCTGCTGCCGGCGACGTGGAACTTCATGTTGGCGGCCCGGGCCCGCGGCCTGGGCACCTGCTGGACGACGCTGCACCTGCTGCACGAGAAGGAGGCGGCCGAGCTGCTCGGCATCCCCGACCACATCATGCAGGGGGCGCTGATCCCCGTCGCCCACACCCTCGGCACCGACTTCCAGCCCGGCGCCCGCCGCGACATGAGCCGGATCGTGCACCACGACACCTGGTAGTCAGCGCTCCAGGGTGGGGGCGGTTCAGGGCGGTGCGGCTCAGACGTCAGCAGCCCTCGATCCAGACCTCGCCGCCGACGCGGAGCTCCTTCTTCCAGATCCACGCCTCGTCCTTGACGCGGTCGATCAGCGCGCGGGCGCCGACGAACGCGGCGTCGCGGTGCACACCGACCGCGACGATCACCACCGCGGCCTCGCCGACCTCGACGCGACCCACTCGGTGCACGGCGAGCGCAGCGCGCAGGTCGTGCTCCTCGGCGACCTCACGAGCGAAGCGCTCGAGCTGCTCGGGGACCTTGTCCTCCCACGCCTCGTAGTCGAGCGCGAGCACCTCGTGGCCGTGGTTCGGGGTGCGCACCGTGCCCTCGAACACGACGAGCCCGCCGGCATCGTCGCGGCGCACCGAGTCGACCAGGGCGCGCACGTCGAGCGACTCGGCGTCGAGTCCAGCGACGACGAGCGCGCCGGTCATGCCCGCTCGCCGGCGGTCGCGACGGCGTGGGGCAGCACGGCGAGGATCGCCTCGATGCTCTCGACCGCTCCGTTCACCGAACCCGGCACGGCCGCCACCACCGTGGCACCTCGACGACCGACGACCTGCCGTGACAACGCCGCCATCGGGGTGTGCTCCAGACCCCTCGCCCGCATGAGCTCTGCGAGGCCCGGCGCCTCGACGTCGAGCAGGGAGCGGACCGCCTCGGGCGTGACGTCCCGCGGCGACAACCCGGTGCCCCCGGTGGTCACCACCAGGTCGATGAGCCCGCCGTCGCACCACTCGCGCACGACCTCGACGATGCGATCGAACTCGTCGGGAACGACGGCGCGGGCGACGACCTCTGCGTCGAGCGCGTCCAGCAGGGCGATCTCGAGCGACGGTCCGGTCAGGTCCTCGTACTGCCCTCTGGCCGCTCGGTCCGACACGGTGAGGACGCCCACGCCGATCGACGGTGCGTCGTGTCGATGGTGCTGATCGCCGCCGTCCTCGTCGAGGCGTTGGCCCGCTGTGCTGTCCTCGTCGATCGCGCCGCCGGACACCGGCGGCAGGATCGCGAGCTCGCCACCCGGGGCACGGGTCGCGAACTCATCCGGCAGCACGACCTCGCCGTCGACGACGACCGAACAGGTGTCGCTCAACGTCATGAACTCGTCGCCGTAGCGATCGCCGGCGACGCGCAACACGTCCGCCACGGTCGCCCCGTCGATCACGGTCGACTTCGTCCCCGCGAGCTCACGCGCCCGGGCGAACATCAACACCGTCGTCATCGAGCTCCTCTGCTCTTCCACCGCTGACTCCTCCACCGCTGGTCCATCAGCGGCTCTCCTACCCACCGATGCGCGACATGAGCCGCACCGGCTGCTCGAACCCGACGCGGCCGATCATGTGGCCCGGGCCCTTGTCAGCGACGGCGCCGCGGATCAGGTCGGACAGATCGGCGTCGCTCGCGCCCGAACGCAGCGGCGTGCGCAGGTCGGTCTCGACGTGGGCGAACAAGCATGTGCGGAGCTGGCCATCCGCGGTGAGGCGCAGCCGGTCGCACTGCTCGCAGAACGGCTCGGTGACACTCGAGATCACGCCGATCCGCCCGGGGGCACCGTCGGCGAAGCGATAGCCCGCCGCGGGTTCGGAGCCTCGCTCGAGGGGGACGAGTGCGTGGCGCTGCTCGATGGTTGCCACGATGCGCGCCGAGGGCACCACGATCTCGGGGTGCCAGGCACCGCCACCGCCGAGCGGCATGTCCTCGATGAAGCGCACGTCGCAACCGGTCGCCCGGGCGAACTCGACGAAGTCGAGGATCTCGTCGTCGTTGGTCCCGTCGACCAGCACCACGTTGATCTTGATGGGCGACAGCCCGGCGCGGCGCGCTGCGTCGATGCCCGCCAGCACCCGGTCCAGAGCATCGCGGCGCGTCATCGCTTCGAAGCGGTGTCGGCTCAGCGTGTCGAGGCTGACGTTCACCCGCCGCAACCCCGCTGCCGCGAGCTCGTCCGCGTGCCGTGCGAGCGTGGTCGCGTTGGTCGTCATCGACAGGTCGTCGAGGTCGAGGGCTGCGAGCGACCGGACCAGTCGTGGCAGCTTGGGCCGCATGAGCGGCTCCCCGCCGGTGAGCCGCACGGTGCGCACGCCGAGCGACACCGAGATCGAGACCAGACGTTCGATCTCGTCGAAGGTCAGCTGCTCGGCGGGGTCGAGCCAGTCGAGCCCGTCCTCCGGCATGCAGTAGACGCAGCGCAGGTCGCAGTGGTCGGTGACCGACACCCGGAGATCGCGCGCGACCCGGCCGTAACCGTCCTCGAGTTGCCCCCGTGCCTGGATCACGCCCGAACTCTACCGAACCGACCCTACGGCCCCTTCGCGCTCCCCACCCGACCGCAGGCGGTCAGACCAGCTCGACGCGGTCGCCGACGGCGACCCGTCCGGGCACCTCGACGTCGACGTACACACCCAGGTGGTTCGGGTACTCGGTGTTGAGCTCGCTCATCGCCCGGAACAGCTCCGGTTGCCGACCGAGCGCCGAGCGACCGGCGTGCTCCGGTTGGGAGCGAAGCGGCATCGCACAGCGGACCGTGGCCTGCGCCACCCGGATCGTGGCTCCGGAGGCGAAGCGAAGCGAACGCCCGACCCACTCGTTCTCGACGAACGCGCCGCCCTCGGTGTCGAGCACCAGGTTCGGCCGGAAGCGGCGTGCGTCCCAGTTCAGGTCCGGTCGCGATGCCGCGGCGCCGTCGAGGGTGGCGCTGCTCACGACGTGGAGCGGCGCCAGGTCGACGAAGGTCCCCACGGGCGCCGGGATCTCGACGTACTCGGCATCGTCGTCGGGCGGGTCGAAGGTCATCTCGTAGCTGAGCTGGTGGCCCGGCAGCGGCTCCGACAGCTGCACGTCCTTGCCGAGCCATTCGGACAGGCGGGCGTCGGCGTGGACGTCGTCCCATGCCACGACGGAGCCGTCGGGCAGGGTGATGCTGTGGTCGTCGGCCGACGCCTCGAGCAGCGCTGCGGTCCGCTTCGCCGACATGAGGTGCCCGCCCGCGGTCTCGACGAGCGCTCGGACCCTGTCGCCGACGACGCCGCGTTCGAACAGCTGGAGGTGGTCGACGGAGAGCCCCTGCATGGACTTCACCGGATAGCGCCAGCAGGCCTGGACGGTGCCCAACTCGGTCATGTCGGCACGCTAGGGCACCGAGTGGATCCGCCTCAGGTGAACGCCTCGAACACCAGCGAGACCGCCGAGACGAGCAGCACTCCGAGCACGACCTTCTCGAAGGCTGGTCCCGAGAGTCGGTGCCGCAGGCGCAGCCCCAACGGCAGCGCCACCGCGACGCCGAGCCCCGCCAGCAGCGCGCCGAGCAGGCGGTCACCGTGCAGCTGACCCTGCGCGGCGAGCACGACGATCTGCACCGCACCCGTGACACCGAAGATGATTGTCACCGAGAACACGTAGGTCTGGACCGCCAGGCGGTAGCCGTGCAGCCAGGTGGCCACGATGGGCCCGGACACCCCGACGGCGCCCTGCATCAGTCCGGTGAACAGGCCGGCGACCGGCGACCACCGCGTGGCGGTCGCCGGGTCGAGACCGAGCTCGGGTCGCCGGATCATCTGGACCACGAACACCGCGACGGTGAGCGCGAGGGCGATCAGCAGCGGCTGCTCGGGCAGGTGGACGAGCGCGACCGTTCCGATGACCGCACCGACGATGCCGAGCCCGACGAGCCGACCGAGGTCCCGCGCCTCACCACGAGCGTCGCGTGCCTCCCAGCAGAGGATGATGTTCGCCGCCAGGTTGGGAACCGCGACGACGACGACCGCGTCCTCGATCCCCGTCACGAGAGCGATCAGCGGCACCGCGAGCACTGGGTAGCCGAGTCCCGTCACTCCCTTGACGAGCGCGCCGGCGAAGCTGGCCAGCACGATGACGACCAGCTGGGTGGTGGTCACGGCGTCATCATGACCGACACCGCATCATGATCGGCGCAGTCCTGCGTCGCTGGCCGCGTCGATCAGCGCGGTCAGCGCGGAGGGGTCCTTCAGCACGCTCGCGTTGACCGACTCGAGCGGCGCACCGGTCAGCACCCGCTTGACCGGCACCTCGAGCTTCTTGCCCGACAGCGTGGTCGGCACCGCGTCGACGCCGATGATGCGATCCGGGACGTGTCGGGGCGACAGCTGGCCCCGCACCTGCGAGCGCAGCTCCGCGACGCGGTCGTCGGTGAGCTCGTCGGTCGTGACGACGAACAGCACCAGGTCTCCGGCGGGCGTCCTCGAGGTGCACGATCAGGCTGTCGTCGACCCACGGCAGTGCCTCGACGACCCGGTAGATCTCGGCGGTGCCGATGCGCACGCCACCGCGGTTGAGCGTCGCGTCGGAGCGGCCGGTGATGATGCAGGTGCCCCGCTCGGTCAGCTCGATCCAGTCGCCGTGGCTCCACATCCCGGGCCGGTCCTCGAAGTAGGCGGCACGGTAGCGGGAGCCGTCGTCATCACCCCAGAACCCGACGGGCATGCACGGCATCGGTTCGGTCACGACGAGCTCGCCGCGTGCTCCGATCACCGAGCGGCCCTCTGCGTCGACGCACTCGACCGCGGCGCCCAGGTAGCGGCACGAGATCTCGCCCTCGTACACGGGCACGATCGGGGTGCCACCGACGAACGCCGAGCAGATGTCGGTGCCGCCGCTGATCGACGAGAGTGCGAGGCGCTCCCTGCCTCCCTCACCGGCGACCGCGTCGTAGACCCACCGGAAACCCTCGGGGCTGAGCGGCGCGCCGGTCGAACCCACGGCGCGCAGACGGCTCAGGTCGAGCTCGTCGCCCGGTCGCAGTCCGGCGCTCAGGCAGCTGTGCAGGAACGGCGCACCCACGCCGAACCAGGTCAGCTCCGCCTGCTCCGCGAAGCGCCACAGCGCCGAGAGGTCCGGATACCCCGGGTCGCCGTCGAACATCACGACCGTCGCGCCGACGAGCAGCCCGGACACCAGGTAGTTCCACATCATCCAGCCCGTCGTGGTGAACCACGAGAACCGGTCGCCGGGGCCCATGTCGGCGTGCAGCGACAGCGTCTTGAGGTGCTCGAGGGTCATGCCGCCGTGGCCGTGCACGATCGGCTTCGGCAGCCCGGTCGTGCCCGAGGAGTACAGGACGTAGAGCGGGTGGTCGAACGGGACGGGTTCGAACTCGATCGGACCGTCGTGGGCGAGCAGGTCGCTCCAGGTGATCGCACCCGTCGCGCTGCTCACCACGGTCGCGTCTTGGGTCGGGTCGAGGTAGGGCACCAGCACCGTCGCGCGCAACGTCGGCAGCGCGGCGGCGATCTCGGTCAGCTCATCGAGCCGTGAGATGGCCTTCGCCCCGTGGCGATAGCCGTCGACGCCGAGCAGCACCGTCGGCTCGATCTGCGAGAGCCGGTCGATGACCGCTGCGGGGCCGAACTCGGGTGCACACGAGGACCAGATCGCGCCCAGGCTCGCGGTCGCCAGGAAGGCGATCAGCGTCTCGGGGATGTTCGGCGAGTAGGCCACGACGCGGTCACCACGTCCGACGCCCAGCGCGACCAGGCCGGCACGCGCCCGGGCGACCGCGTCACGCAGCTCGTCACGACTCAGTCGCACCACGTCACGCGACTGCGACCACGCGACGACCGCATCGTCGGCGCCCGTCCAGCGCAGGGCGTGATCGGAATAGTTCAGCTGGGCGCCCTCGAACCACGTCGCGCCCGGCATGTCGTGCGACGACAGCACGCGGTCGTACGGGGTGGCGCGCACACCCAGGTGCTCCCAGGCGGCCGACCAGAACGCCTCGACGGCGGTGACCGACCAGCGCCGCAGCGACTCGTAGTCGTCGAAGGTCAGACCACGTTGCTCCTCGAGCCAGGTCACGAACCGGCCGATGTTCGTCGTCGTCAGGGCGTCGGGGCCCGGCTCCCACAACACGTCGCCGATCATGTCCGCACCGCCTGCCGCTGCATCGCCGGACGTGCCGTCCTCAGGGTCCACATCGGGGGCGATCGTACGCCCCCTCCGTCGGCCCCCTCCCCTTCAGCAGGGAGGTTGCCGGTCGCTAGGGTGCTGCCCGTGACCGCACCGGTACTCCGCACCACGACCGACCCGGCATCGGACGCGTTCGCCGCGAACCGTGCCGCGCTCACCGACCTGGTCGCCGATCTGCGCAGCGAACTGGACCGCGCTGCGCTGGGTGGACCCGTGGCAGCGCGGGAACGGCACGCCGCTCGCGGCAAGCAGCTGCCCCGCGAACGGGTCGACTCCCTGATCGACCCCGGCACTCCGTTCCTGGAGCTCTCCCCGCTCGCCGCACACGACATGTACGGCGGCGAGGTCCCCGGCGCCGGGATCATCACCGGCATCGGCCGGGTGAGCGGTCGCCGCTGCGTGATCGTCGCGAACGACGCCACCGTGAAGGGCGGCACCTACCACCCGGTCACGGTGAAGAAGCACCTGCGGGCCCAGGAGGTCGCCCTCCAGAACCGCCTGCCGTGCATCTACCTGGTCGACTCCGGCGGCGCGTTCCTGCCCGCGCAGGACGACGTGTTCCCCGACCGGGAGCACTTCGGTCGCATCTTCTACAACCAGGCCCAGATGTCGGCAGCGGGCATCCCGCAGATCGCGTCGGTCATGGGGTCCTGCACCGCCGGTGGCGCCTACGTGCCGGCGATGAGCGACGAGGCCGTGATCGTGCGGAACCAGGGCACGATCTTCCTGGGTGGACCGCCGCTGGTGAAGGCCGCGACGGGCGAGGTCGTCAGCGCCGAGGACCTGGGCGGCGGCGTGCTGCACTCGACGGTCTCGGGCGTGGTCGACCACCTGGCCGAGAACGACCACCACGCGCTCGAGATCGTCCGGTCGATCGCGGCGACGCTGCCCCGGGCCGACGCACCACCGTGGGACGTGCTCGACCCCGAGCCGCCTCGGCTCGACCCGAACGAGCTCTACGGCGTGGTGCCGGCGGATGCCCGCACCCCCTACGACGTGCGGGAGGTCATCGGCCGAGTCGTGGACGGCAGCCGGTTCACCGAGTTCAAGGCCGGCTACGGCGAGACGCTCGTGACGGGCTTCGCCCACATCTGGGGGCACCCGGTCGGCATCATCGCCAACAACGGGGTGCTGTTCTCGGAGTCCGCGGTCAAGGGCGCCCACTTCATCGAGCTGTGCGACCAGCGCCGGATCCCGCTGCTGTTCCTGCAGAACATCACCGGCTTCATGGTCGGTCGTGACTACGAGGCGGGCGGCATCGCCAAGCACGGCGCCAAGATGGTCATGGCGGTGGCGTGCGCGCGGGTCCCGAAGTTCACCGTCGTCATCGGCGGGTCGTTCGGGGCGGGCAACTACTCGATGTGCGGCCGGGCCTACTCGCCGCGCTTCCTGTGGATGTGGCCGAACGCCCGCATCTCGGTCATGGGCGGCGAGCAGGCAGCGTCGGTGCTCGCGACCGTGCGCCGCGACCAGTTCGAGGCCCGCGGCGAGGACTGGCCCGTCGCCGACGAAGAGGCGTTCAAGGCGCCGATCCGCGAGCAGTACGAGGTCCAGGGTCACCCCTACTACTCCACCGCCCGGCTCTGGGACGACGGGGTCATCGACCCCGCCGACACCCGTGACGTCGTCGGACTCGCCCTCGGTGCCGCCTCGGGCGCACCCCTCGACGACGTCGGCTACGGCGTCTTCCGGATGTGAGCCTCATGTCGGTCCCCGCTCGCCCCACCACCACCGGCTCCGGCACGGCGCACTCCGGCGCAGCGCTGTTCGACCGTGTGCTCGTCGCGAACCGCGGCGAGATCGCCGTGCGGATCATCTCGACCCTGCGCGAGCTCGGCATCCGCTCGATCGCCGTGTACAGCGACGCCGACGCGGATGCTCGCCACGTCCGTGTGGCCGACGAGGCCGTCCGGATCGGTCCGGAGACCCCGGCGCTCAGCTACCTGGACACCGACGCGATCCTCGACGCGGCCCGCCGCACCGGCGCGCAGGCCATCCATCCGGGCTACGGCTTCCTGTCCGAGAACGCTGCGTTCGCCCGTGCCGTCGCCGACGCCGGACTGGTCTTCATCGGGCCACCGGCCGAGGCGATCGACCTGATGGGCGACAAGATCCGCGCCAAGACCACGGTCTCGGCGGCGGGTGTGCCCGTGGTGCCCGGCCGTGCCGAACCGGGGCTGAGCGACGCGGACCTGGCCGAGGCGGCCGAGCAGATCGGGTTCCCGGTGCTGCTGAAGCCGTCGGCAGGTGGCGGCGGCAAGGGCATGCGGCTCGTGCACCGCTCCGAGGAGCTGCTGGCCGAGGCTGCGGCGGCTCGACGAGAGGCCGCCGGCGCGTTCGGCGACGACACCCTGTTCATCGAGCGCTTCGTGCAGCGCCCGCGACACATCGAGGTGCAGGTGTTCGCCGACGCCCACGGCGCGGCGGTCGCGTTCGGTGAGCGCGAGTGCAGCCTGCAGCGGCGGCACCAGAAGATCGTCGAGGAGGCGCCGTCGCCGCTGCTGGATGACGCACAGCGCGCCGCGATGGCCGAGCAGGCCGTCGCCGCGGCCAAGGCGTGCGGCTACCGCAACGCCGGCACGATCGAGTTCATCGTCTCGGCGGATCGGCCCGAGGAGTTCTTCTTCATGGAGATGAACACCCGACTGCAGGTCGAGCACCCCGTGACCGAGATGGTGTGGGGTGTCGATCTGGTCGAGCTCCAGCTCCGTGTCGCCGCGGGTGAGCCGCTGCCGTTCACGCAGGGCGAGCTGGCCCCGACGGGTCACGCCGTCGAGGCACGCATCTATGCCGAGGACCCCGACCACGGCTTCCTTCCCTCGTCGGGCCCGGTCCTCGCGCTGCGCGAGCCCAGCGGCACCGGCATCCGCGTCGACTCGTCACTGCTCGACGGCACCGTGGTCGGCTCGACCTACGACCCGATGCTGTCGAAGGTGATCGCCTGGGGTCCGGACCGAGCCACCGCGTTGTCGCGCCTGGACGGCGCGCTGGCCGACACCACCGTGCTGGGTGTCCGGACCAACACCGGCTTCCTGCGACGCCTGCTCGATCATCCCGCGGTGGTCGACGCGTCGCTCGACACCGAGCTGGTCGAACGAGAGCTCGACGCGCTGGCGGCCGGCCGGGCGCCCGACGAGGTGCTCGCCGCGGTCGCGATCACCCGGTCGCTGCTGCGGTTGCCCTCGCCCGACGCCGCGGACGGCGGCGTGGGCGATCCGTGGCAGCTGCAGGGCGGCTGGCGTGTGGGCGACGACGCCTGGACGATCTCGCACGAGGACCTCGACGACCGCGCGGTGACGTTGTCGGTGCGCGGTGGCCGGGCCGGCACGCCGTTCGAGGTCCGGGGCGACGACGGCTCGATCGCACGGTGGTCGGCGAGGTGGCACGACGGCTCGGTCTCGCTGGTGGGCGCGGACGGCGCACGCCATCGCTTCCGTGTCGCGGTCGAGCCCGGCACCGATGCGCTGTGGCTCGGTCGCGACGGCGAGGTGTGGTGCAGCACGCCGACGGACCGCGACCACGGCATCAGCGCGTCCGCTGCGTCCAGCGACGGAGCGATCGTGAGCCCGATGCCCGGAACGGTCACCGCGGTGCTGCTCGCTCCGGGCGACTCGGTCGACGCCGACCAGGCCGTCGTCGTGGTCGAGGCCATGAAGATGGAGCACACCCTGACCGCGCCCGTCGCCGGTGTCCTGGCCGAGGTCCCCGTGTCGGTGGGCGACAAGGTGGCCCTGAAGCAGCTGCTCGCCGTGGTCGAGCCAGCCGTGGTCGACTGAACCTCGCCTCCCTTTCCCGAATTCCGACCCCGTTCCGGAGCGATCACATCGATGTCGAGTCGGATGTCGTGGAATGGGATCGCACGACACGACCGCGCCACATGGCGCAGAGGTGCGCGGCAATACTCCGGAGATGACGCAGCGACTGACCGGGACCGGACTCTGGAGCGCAGGGCTCCGCTACGGCGGTGCAGAGGCCGCCGCCGAGGCCGCGACCGAGCTCGACGAGCTCGGCTACTCGGCGCTCTGGATCCCAGATGTGGGCGGCGACGTCTTCGCAGCGGTGCGCAACCTGCTCGCCGTGACGAGCACCGTCACGATCGCGACCGGCATCCTGAACCTCTGGATGCACGAGGCCGACGAGACCGCCGCGCAGCACGCGTCGTTGACCGCCGAACACGGGGACCGGTTCCTGGTGGGCATCGGGGTGAGCCATGCACCGCTGATCGACATGGCCGAGGCCGGTCGCTACCGCAAGCCCCTCACCCGGATGCGTGAGTACCTCGATGGGCTCGACGGTGCGTCGACCCCGCTGGCGCCGAAGGACCGGGTCCTGGCTGCCCTCGGCCCGAAGATGCTCGAGCTCGCGCGGGACCGTACTGCGGGCGTGCACCCGTACCTGGTCACGCCGGAGCACACGGCGGTCGCGCGAGAGGCCGTCGGGCCGGACCGCCTGGTCGCCCCCGAGCAGGCGGTGGTGCTCTCGACCGACCCGACGCAGGCACGCGAGCTCGCCCGAGGTCACCTGGCCGGCTACCTCGCACTGCCGAACTACGCGAACAACTGGAAGCGATTCGGCTTCACCGATGACGACGTCGCCGACGGCGGCAGCGACCGGTTGGTCGATGCGCTGGTCGCCTGGGGTGACGAGGCAGCGATCGTCGCGCGTGTCGATGAGCACCGGGCGGCCGGAGCCGATCACGTCTGCGTGCAGGTGCTGACCGACAACCCCACCGAGCTGCCGACCGAGCAGTGGCGGGAGCTCGCGCCGGCGCTGGTCGGGAGCTGAGCGCCGATGGGTGAGGTGCCGACCTCGGCGTCGGACCACCCACCGACGTGGAAGTTCGACTTCCCGATCTTCCACGCCGAGTCCCGAGCTGCATGGCGTTCGTGGTTGCTCGCCCACCACGACGTCGAGCGGGGCGTCTGGCTGTGCTCGTGGCGTCGCGAGAGCTCCGGGCCGAGGTGCCCGTATCCCGAGGCCGTCGAAGAGGCGCTCTGCGTCGGCTGGATCGACTCCACGACGACGCTGCTCGACGACGAACGTGGCCTGCAGCTGATGACGCCGCGCAAGGCGAAGAGCTCGTGGACGCGGCTGAACCGCCAGCGGGTCGCCGACATGGAGGCCGCGGGGTTGATGACCGAGGCCGGCCGCCGGGCCGTCGAGGTCGCCCAGCAGAACGGGTACTGGACGATCTACGACCCCGTCGAGGACCTGATCGAGCCGGTCGAGCTCGCCGCCGCGCTCGATGCGGTGCCGGCGGCTCGGGAGCACTGGGACTCGTTCCCGCCGAGCGCGAAGAAGCAGATGCTGTGGCAGGTCGTCAGCGCCGCTCGCGACGCCACCAAGGCGCAGCGCATCGCGACGATCGTCAGCAAGGCCGCCGACGGCGAACGCGCGATCTGAGCGGTCTGAGCGGTCAGTTCAGGCTGGGCGGGTCGCCGGCGTTGGGGTCGTGTGCGAGTCGGCCGTTGGCGAAGGCGGCGTCGAAGCAGTCCCAGTGGATCCGGTCGCCGCTCCAGTGCGAGCCGGCTCCGTCCGCGGCGATGTCGAGGCCGTGGCGGCGGTGACGTTCGACCAGTTCGGCGGTCTCGCCGCACAACCGTGCGGCGGCGGGGTCAGCGATGACGCCGTCGGGGCGGCGGAACGTGTGATCGTCAGCGGTGCCGGTGAGTTCCCAGTGCCGGTCATGGATCGCGTGGTGGTGCTTGGGGCACAACAGCAACAGGTTCTCCAACACGGTGAGCCCGCCGTGTTCCCACCACACGATGTGATGCACATGCAACCGATGGCGCCGCGTGCACCCCGGGAACCTGCAGCTGCCCCGGTCACGTCGCATCACCGCGCGGCGCAACGCCCGGTTCGGGACCCGCCGGTGCGCTCCGAGATCCACGGTGGTGCTCTCACCGGTCGCGGTGTTGATCAACTCGAACACGGCTCTCACACCGGCATCGTCGAGCAACGCCCGAGCCCGCCTCGGAGACAGCTGCGCGCCGCTGCTGGTACGGAACGGCCACACCGACGATTGCAGCGCCGCGGTCAACCGCTGCAGTTCCCCCGACCCCGAGCGCTGCCCGTTCTCGTGCATGACCTGGCCGGTCGGGTCAGGAGCGGCGGCCGGCAGGATCCATTCGGTCGCTCCGGCCGCGGGGCGCGATACCGCGGAAGCGTCCCGGTCGGGGGTCCTCAACGCGGCGAGCACCTCCGGGGACACCTCGCAGACGGCGTGCATGACAACCTCGGGTTGCGCGGCGAGTGACGACTCGACCGACGCCCCCGCCGACATCACATCCAGCAACGCGTCCACACGCCGGGCGTCGAGATCCTCGAGCACCTCACCCTCAGCCGGCTCCGTCACCAACCCCTTGGCGATCTGCGCACGGAACGCATCCGCGGCGACACCCGCCGGGATCCGAGCCCGCACCACCAGATCACCATTCACCTCGATGCGATACCGCAACGACCGCAACCGCTGGGACTCCTCCTCGTCCTCACACAACGAGTCCGGATCGAGGCTGCGGCGCAGCCGCGACACCGCACGTTCCAACTGCGCCGCGGTCGCGAACCGGGCCAACTCGACCAACTCCGCCTCGTTCCCCACGTGAGCCACACGCGTGATCGCACGCACCTTCGAATACGACACCTCACCCGCCGAGAACGCCGCCGTCACCACCGGCAACTCCCGCAAGGCCCGCGCGACCCGGACCTGCTCACGAGCAGCGACCATCCCCACCCCGCAACGCCAGTTCAACCAATGCGCACACGAGTACGCCTCCCACGACTCCCACCCGCCACGAGCGTCGTACTCGCCGACCATGACCAGGAACGAACACGTCGCCGCCGCGAGATGCCCCGACAACGACAACATCTCGTGCTCCAACCGCTCCAACGGCAGGCCGGCCACACCGTCGATGGCTCCGACGCTGGCGCCGGCCCGGACGCCGACGGCGGCATCGACCTCCGGCGCATCGACCGTCGCTGCATCCACCACTCCCGTTGCTGACATCCCCGACCTCCCCGTCGTCGAACACCAGCGACGCTACGAACCCGCAGGGACACTCACGTCCGGGGCCCCACCCCATCCGCAGGGCGTCCGATCCGCTTTCGTCGCAACTCGGCGCGGGAGCGTCCAGCCCCGGAACCACCCCGGTTTCGTCGCCACACGGCGCCTGAGCGCCGGCGCCCCACCGACCCCCACGAACTCCCGGCGACCCGCGGCCCCGAATTCGTTCCAACTCGGCGCAGCAGCACAGTTCCCACCTCTGAATCGACCCCGAATTCGTTCCAAGCCGGCGCAGGACCACACCCCACACTCATGCGCCCGGACCCGCGCGCGCTTCCGCGGAAGCGCGCCTACTGCAGGGTGATGGTGACGGCGCCGGCCATGCGGGCAGCGGTGGCACGGGCCTCGTCGACAGAGTCGGCAGCGGCGATGGCGACGGCCAGGCGCCGTTCGCCCTCGCAGATCGGCTTACCGAACAGACGCACCTGGGAGTCGGGTTCGGCGAGCGCCACCTCGAGCCCGTCGAACACGGGGACACCCGTGCCGTGACCGAGCAGCGGCACCGACGCAGCCGCTCGACGCAGCTCGACCGGAGGCACCGGCAGACCGAGCACCGCACGGGCGTGCAGCGCGAACTCGCTCATGTTCAACGACCCGAGCGTCACCAGGCCCGTGTCGTGCGGCCGAGGACTGACCTCGGAGAAGATCACCTCGTCGCCACGGATGAACAGCTCGACACCGAAGATGCCGTGGCCACCGAGGCCCTCGACGACCCTCTTGGCGACCTCCTGCGCCGAGTCCCACGACGGCCGGGTCCATCGCCGTGGGCTGCCACGACTCGCGGTAGTCGCCGTCGACCTGCACGTGCCCGATCGGCGGGCAGCACTGCGTGCCGTTGACCGCCGACACGGTCAGCACGGTGATCTCGTCGTCGAAGTCGATGAAGCCCTCGACGATGCAGCGGGCGCCACCGGCCCGGCCGCCCTCCTGTGCGTAGCGCCACGAACCGGCGACGTCGTCCTCGCTGCGCACGACGCTCTGGCCCTTGCCGCTCGACGACATGATGGGCTTCACGACGACCGGCAGTCCGAGCTCGCCGATCGCGGCCCGCAGCTCGTCCTCGGACTCGACGAAGCGGTACGGCGACGTCGGCACGCCGAGCTCCTCGGCGGCGAAGCGCCGGATGCCCTCGCGGTTCATCGTCAGGTTCACCGCGCGAGCCGACGGGGCGATGCGCACACCCTCGGCCTCGAGCTCGACGAGCGTCTCGGTCGCGATCGCCTCGATCTCGGCGACCACGACATGGGGCCGCTCCAGCTCGATCACCCGACGGACCTCGGCGCCGTCGAGCATCGAGAAGACGTGACTGCGGTGCGCGACCTGCATCGCAGGAGCGTTCTCGTAGCGGTCGCACGCGATGACCTCGCAACCCAGACGCTGGAACTCGATCACGACCTCCTTGCCGAGCTCTCCCGAGCCGAGCATGAGCACACGTGTGGCGGAGGACGACAGCGGGGTTCCGATCGACATGTCACGGTTCGTACCACGCTGTCGTGCTCCCCTGCCATGTGACGCAGCCGCTCTGTCACCCTGCTCTGGACACCCGGGGAGCCCCCAGGCGCATCTGGGGGATCGGCGGCATGGTGGTGGCGGGCGTGTCCCGGAGAGTGCAGATCATGACCACCACTCCCCGACTCGCCGACCCTGTCCACGGCACGGCGCGACCCGAGCGACCGAGCGCGACCTCGTCCTCGACGTGGTGCGCACCGGCGCGCTCGCCGTCGTCGTGCTCTGGCACTGGGTCTTCCACACCGTGCGCTGGACCGACGGCGGACCCCGCGTGGGCAACCCCGTGAGCGTCACCCCCGGCATGTGGTTGCTCACGTGGTTCCTGCAGGTCATGCCGGCGTTCTTCATCATCGGCGGCACGCTGCACTCCCGGGGCGCCGGGCCGGCACTCGCCTTCTGGCAGACCCGGCTGCGACGGCTGCTCGTCCCGGTGCTGCCGCTGCTCGGCCTGGCAGCCGTGACCGGCGCCGCGGCCCTGTCCGTCGGTCGACCCGACATCGCCCGGATCGTCGTGCTGGTGATCTCGCCGCTGTGGTTCCTGATCGTCTACGTCCTGTGCGTGCTCGCCACGCCCGCTGCCCGCTGGGCACACGCCCGAGTCGGCCTGGGAGCGGCGGCAGCGCTCGCGGCGGGCGCCGTGGCGGTCGACGTGCTGCGGATCGGTCACGGCATCGGCGGCAACGCGACCGGCGCTGCGGCGTTCGTGTGCGTCTGGCTCGCGGTGCACCAGCTCGGCTTCCACTTCAGCCGCCTGCGCGCAGCGTCGACCCGCACGCAGGTCGCCGTGACACTCGGAGGGTTCGCCGCCATGGCCGTGCTGGCCACCGTCGGCCCCTACCCGGCCGCGATGGTCGGCGTCGACGGCGCGGAGCTGTCGAACCTCGGCCCGCCCACGGTGATGGTCGTCTGCCTGGCCGTCGCGCAGCTGGGTCTGCTCTCGCTGCTCGCGCCCTCGATCGCCCGGCTCGGTGACCGCCACCGCCGCTGCTCGAGGTGACCTCCCGCTGGTCGATGACCGTCTACGCCTGGCACCTGCTCGCCTACGCGGCGTTCTGGGGCCTGTTCGCCGCCCTGCTCTCGATCGTGGACCGGCCGATCGACAGCCGGGTCGACCTGGTCTGGTGGCTCCAGCGACCGCTGTGGCTGATCGGCCCGGCGATCCTCGCGATCCCGCTGTGCCGGTTGACGTCCCGCTACGACACGAGCACTCGTGTGCGATCATCTGCCCGATGACCGCAGGCCCCGACCAGGAACAGGCAGCTGGCCACGACGGAGCAGCGCTGCTCGAGGCGGCGCTGATCTCGCCGGAGCTCGCGGACCGCGTCGAGATGGTCGTGCGACCCCTGGGTCCCGGCCCCTCGGGAGCGCACCGCTACCGCGCCGCGGCGGTCGACGGGTGGGTCGAGTTCGAACGGACCGAGCGACGACGGCCGCTACCGCTACCAGGTGGTGGCCACCCAGGGCCGGGACCCGCTCGGCTCGCAGGACCCGGCCGCCCTGGTCGGCCTGGACGTCGAGCGACTCGGCCACCCGGACCGAACGACCAACAGCTACCCCGACGCCCACGACTCGATCGCGCAGTTCTTCGACGCCGAGCACGCCCCCGACCTGC
The DNA here is from genome assembly GCA_963707555.1 of uncultured Actinomycetota bacterium. Taxonomy (GTDB): domain Bacteria; phylum Actinomycetota; class Acidimicrobiia; order Acidimicrobiales; family Microtrichaceae; genus JAFAFN01. Next base: position 255,705 of record CAVPQM010000004.1, on the reverse strand, counting down.
TCGCGCTGCACACCGCGGCACATCGCACCGACGGCAACCTCGGCCAGCACGGATCCCTCGGGGTGGTGCAGGGTCGGGCGCCGTTCGTCGCTGCCGGGGCCGGCATCCGCTCCGGCGGCATCGTCGAGCGCTCCGCCCGGGTGGTCGACATCGCGCCGACCGTCGCGGCCGTCCTCGGCTTCTCGCCGCACCCCGGCGGAGTCGGCCCCACCGGGGCACCCCGTCCCGATGCGCTGCTCGCCCGGCAGGACGGCGATCCGATCGAGGAGGTGCTCGACGGCACCACCGCGGAGCACGTGCTCGTCGTCCTGCTCGACGGCTGCAATGCCAACCTGCTGCACGACGCGCTGGACAGCGGCGACGCACCCACGATCGCCGGGCTCGTCGCACGCGGCGTCTCGCTGCGCCACGGGGCGATCTCGTCGCTGCCCACCGCGACCCTCGCGAACCACACGACCGCCGTGACCGGCGCGCACCCCGGCCACTCGGGGGTGCTGCACAACACGTGGGTCGACCGGACGCGACGGGTCGACCCCGGACCTGCTCTCGATGGAGGAGATGTTCTGGTCCGCCGACCACCTGGCACCGGGCATCGAGACGATCTTCGAGGCGCTCGAACGCAACCGGCCCGGCGCGGTGAGCTCGGCGACGTTCGAGTTCTGCGACCGGGGTGCGTCGTTCTCGAGCTTCGGGCTCGTGCGCACCGGCGAGCCCGGCGCGGGGCTGCCCGACCTGGACGACGTCACCCACCTGCACCGACCGAGCGCCGAGGGGTCCGCCGCCTACCGCTTCATGTCCACCGTCGACCACCTGAGCGTCCAGCACACGATCGAGCAGTGGATCGAGCCCCAGGTCCCCACGCTGAGCTGGGTGAGCCTGGCGGTCACCGACGAGGCCGGCCACGAGAGCGGTCCGCACGGCGAGCTGGCCCGTTGCGCGCTGCGCGACTCCGACGCCCGCATCGGCGACCTGCTCGCGGCGGTCGAGGCGGCAGGGGCCACCGATCGCACGGCGGTGTTCGTCATCGCGGATCACGGCATGGAGCAGAGCGACCCCGACCTCGCTGATCAGAGCGACCCCGACCTTGACGAGCCCTGGTCCGACGTGCTGGCCGCGACGGGCGTCGCGCATCGAGAAGTCGGCGGCGGGCTGATCTACCTCGGATTCTCCGATCCGGTGCCGCGTCCATAGGATGGGTTGCGAGCGATCGCTCGCCCCCAACGCCAGAGACGGCGGTCACCAGGCCGGCCGGACGGAGGAGTACGCAGCCATGGGCTTGAAAGTGTGGATCGACCAGGATCTGTGCACCGGTGACGGCATCTGTGCCGAGATCTGCCCGTCCCTCTTCGAGATGGACGACGACGGCCTGGCCTACGTCAAGGAAGCCGGCTGGCCGAACCGCTTCGGCGAGAGCGGCGCGGGTGACGCTCCGGCGCTGAAGATGGGCGACGGCACCGCCGATGTGCCCGACAAGCAGCTCGCCGACGCGATCGACGCCGCCGAGGAGTGCCCCGGCGAGTGCATCTTCTTCGACCAGGTCTGATCGGGCAGTCCCCGATCAACTGAGCTCGCGGGGATCGACTGAGCTCACCGGACCGGCTGCGTCACTTGCGGCCGGTCCACTTGAGCACCTTCAGGAAGACCGTGACCACGGCGGCGAACCCGGCGTCGCCGAGCTGCTGCACGGGCGGGGCCAGGTTCATCAGCCGCTGGTGGGCGATCGTCTGGGACTCGGTGTACTTGAGCAGGCCCCGATCGCCGTGGCGCCGTCCGAGCCCTGAGTCGCCCATACCGCCCATCGGCGCGTCCATCGAGCCCCACGCCGCGGCGTACGCCTCGTTGACGTTCACCGTGCCGGCGTGCAGCTGGGCGGCGACCGCGCGACCCCGAGCAGCTGAGCGACTCCAGACGCTCGCGTTCAGGCCGTAGCGGCTGGCGTTCGCCGCGGCGATCGCCTCGGTGTCGTTGTCGACCCGGTAGACCGAGACCACCGGACCGAAGGTCTCCTCGGCGAAGCAGCGCGCGTCGGGACCCACGTCGGTCAGGACCGTCGGCTCGTAGAAGTACGGGCCGAGGTCGGGACGGGCACGGCCGCCGGCGAGCACACGTGCCCCGTTGGCCACGGCGTCCCGAACGGCGCCGTCGGTGATCTCGACCTGCTCGGCGGAGGTCAGCGACCCCATCTGACAGCTGAAGTCGTAGCTGGCCCCGAGTCGGAGCGTGGCGAGCTGGGCCAGGAACCGCTCCATGAACTCGTCGTGGATCTCCGCTGCGACGTAGAGCCGCTCGATCGAGATGCACAGCTGACCACTCGAGGAGAAGCACGCACGGACCGCGCCTTCGGCCGCCCGGTCGAGGTCCGCGTCGCCGAGCACCAACATGGCGTTCTTGCCACCGAGCTCGAGCGAGCAGTCGACGAGCCGGGTGGCGGCCTCGGCGGCGACGTGGCGGCCGGACTCGGTGGAGCCGGTGAACATCACGTAGTCCGAGATGTCGAACAGCGACGTGCCGATCGACGAACCGCGGCCCAGCACGATCTGCCAGACGTCCTCGGGCAGGCCCGCTCGACGGGCCAGATCCAGTGCGAACAGCGCGGTGAGCGCCGTCTGGTTGTCGGCCTTCTGGACGACCGCGTTGCCGGCGAGCAGCGCCGGGATCGTGTCGCCGGCCCCGAGGCTCAGCGGGTAGTTCCACGGCGAGATGACCGTGACGATGCCCTTGGGGTGGTGCAACTCCTGGACCGAGGTGACCCCGGGGATCAGACCGCCACGACGGCGGGGCGCGAGCAGCGACGGCGCGGTGCGGGCGTAGTAGCGGCACGTCGCGGCGATGTCGCCGACCTCGAGGAACGCGTCGCGCCGCGCCTTGCCGTTCTCGGTCTGGATCAGGTCCATCAACCGGTCGCGCTCCTCGAGCACCAGGTCGTGCAGCCGCAGGAACACCGCGGCGCGTTCGCGCACCGGCACCGCCGCCCAGCGGCGCTGCGCGACCGTCGCCCGCGCCGCCGCGGCCTCGACGTCGTCGGGGGTGCACTGCGGCAGCTCGGCGATCACGTCACCGCTGAACGGCGCGCGGGTGGTCACCGTCGGCGCGGTCCCGGACCCGGCGACCTGTGCGGTCAGCTGGCGGACCAACCCCGGGGTCAGGCTCCGGGGCAACGGAGTGGTCCCCGTCCCCGTCGTGTGGTCGGTGGTCGCGGGAGCCTGATCGATGGTCACCGCGAAAGCGTAGGACGCACCGTGCCCGCCGGGTCAGTCGGCCCAGCGATCAGTCGGCCCAGCGATCAGGCAGCCCAGAACTCGAGGACGGCCGGGGCATCGACCTCGCCCTGGTGCGCGCCGAGCTCGAGCGCCTCCCCGATCGCGGACGGGTCCATCAGGCGTTCGATCGGGACACCGCTCGGTCCGGCGAGGTGCACCTCGGTGCCCGACGCCCGGAGCTGTTCGATCTCCTCGAACTGGCGGTCCTTGGTCATCGTCATGCCCGCGGGGTGGGTGGTCTCACCACCGACGAGCGACACCACCAGCGCCCGTTCGGCGCCCGCCGTGCAGCACGAGCCGCTCGCCGGTGTAGGTGTCGACCGAGGTGATCTGCAGCGCCGGGGAGCGCCACGGCCGCACGCCCATGACGAGCGACGTGCTGCGGGCGAGCTGCGCGGCGGGCGTGGCCTGCGCGGCGAGCGCGGCGTGGCCGATGGCGCGGATGGTGTCGGGCTCGGCGTCGGTCGCCGCCCCGAACAGGTCACGGGCACGCACCTGGCTCGGGTGCAGGTCCTTCACGGGCGCGAGCGCCGCGACGAGCGCCGGCAACTTGGCGAGCAGGTCGACCTTCATCCCGAACCGGTGCAGCCGACCGGCGGTGAGGATGCCCGCGACCAGCGACCCGGCCGAGGTGCCCACCACGACCTCGGCGTCGGTCAGCCTCACGCCGCGGGTCGCCAGCGTGTTCAGGTACGAGATCTGCCAGGCGACGAAGTACAGGCCGCCACCGCCGAGCGAGATCGTGCGCCGGTGCCCGGCGCCGTAGCGCGCCTCGAAGGAGTACGGCTGCGCCAGGTCATCGGGAGAGCTGATGGACATGGTGCGACGCTACCGGCGCCGCACCGGTGCCCGTCCGGCCGCCCGTTCCCGTCCGGCCGCCCGTTCCGGTCCGGCATCGAGCGCGGCGCGGTACTCGGCGATCGCCTCGCGATGATCGACGATCGCGTCCGGGTACCCGGTGCGGGCGCGGGTCTCGGCGTCGGGTTCGTGGATCTCGGGAGCGGCGACGTCGGCGAGCTCCGGCACGTAGCGGCGGATGTACTCGCCGTCGGGATCGAAGCGCGTGGACTGCACCGTCGGGTTGAAGATGCGGTTCGGGTTGGTGTCGGTCCCGGTGCCGGCGGTCCACTGCCAGTTCAACTGGTTGTTCGCGACGTCGCCGTCGACCAGGTGCTCCATGAAGTGGCGCGGCGCCGATGCGCCAGTCGACGTAGAGGTCCTTCGTGAGGAACGACGCCACCACCATGCGGGCCCGGTTGTGCACGAACCCCTCGGCGCGGAGCTGGCGCATGGCCGCGTCGACGAGCGGGAAGCCGGTGCGACCGTCGATCCAGGCGGCGATGTCGTCGGGGTCGTCGCGCCAACGGTCGCCGCGGTCACGCACGTCCTCGTGCGACGTGGTCGGCCGTGCGGCGAGGAACTGGTGGTAGAAGTCCCGCCAGCACAGTTGGCGCACGAACGCCGCGCCGCCGTCACGGCCCCGCAGCCGTGTCGCGACCTCGAGGGGCGACAGGCATCCGAAGTGCAGGTCGGCCGAGATGCGCGAGGTGGCGTCGCCTGCCAGGTCGTCGTGACGGTCCGCGTAGTCCGGCAGCGATCGCGGCCGCCCAGATCCGGAGGCGCTCGGTCGCCTCCCGCTCGCCGCCGCGGAGCAGCCCCGGCGCGGGCGCGTGCCCGACGGCCCCGATGGCCCCGACGAGGTCGTCGAGCGTGGGGATCTCGCCGGGGTCGAGGTCACCGGGGATCTCCAGGCGTTCCGGCGCCGGCAGCACCGGTCGCCACGTCTCGGCGAGCCACCGCTTCTGGTACGGCGTGAAGACCTTCCAGTGGCCTCCCGAGCTGGGCCGGTTCGTGCCCGGCGGCACGACGGTGACCCCCGGGTGCGTCTCGACGTCGACGCCACGGCCGGCGAGCGCCCCGCGCAGCCGGTCGAGCCTCGCCGCGGCGAAGCCGGACACGTCCTCGGAGAGGTGCACGCTGCCTGCTCCGTGACGCTCGACGAGCCGGACGACCTCGTGGGCCCAGTCGCCCCGACGCACGACGAGATCGCCGCCCCTCTCACGCAGCGAGGCGCGGCAGGTCGGCGAGCGCGTCGAGCAGGTACGACACCCGGTTCACGTTGCCGTGGGCGCCGGCGAGCACCGCGTCGTCGATCACGAACACCGGGACCACCGCTGCGCCCTGACGGACGGCAGCGTCGAGCGACGGCAGGTCGCGGAGCCGGAGGTCCCGTGTGAAGACGACGAGCGCAGGGCTCATTCGCCCCGGTACGTCCCGAAGCTCCAGATGTTGCCCTCGGCGTCGCGCACGCTGAACCCGAGCGAGCCGTAGTCCTCTTCCCGCAGCTCACGCACGAGCTCGGACCCGGCAGTGCGGCACCGTTCGAGGACCTCCCTCGGATGGTCGGTGACCACGTACAGCGAGGCGCACCCGGTCGGCATCTGCGAGAACTCGCTGTCGGGCCGGCCCGCGGAGCCGATCATGACGCCACCGCCCTCGGGCCAGCGCAGCTCGGAGTGCACCACGATCGAGTCGTCGTCGGGGTCGGTGTGCACGCCGACCTCGACGAAGCCGAGCACGTCGACGACGTAGCGGATCGCGGCGCGGGCGTCTCGGTAGTTCACGCAGGGCCACACCGTCGGCTCCGGCGGCGAGGTGAGGGTGCGGGCGGAATCGGTCTGGGTGGTCTGTGTCTCGTTCATGTCCTCATCCTCACGTCGCGGCACGTTCGTGGTCTTGCACGGATGGGAACTCCTCGCGCCGCAACCACGAACGTGGCGGCGCGCCGGCGAGCTCGGACCACTCCCGGGTCATGTGCGACTGATCCGCGTAGCCGCACCAGGCGGCGGCGACCGCCAAGGACTCCTCGGGGTGCGAGCGCACCCAGCGTTGTGCCCGGTGGAACCGGGCCACCCGGGCCGACGTCGACGGGTTCAGCCCGAACTCGGCGCGGAACTGCGTGCGTAGGTGTCGGCGGCTCCAGCCGAGCTCGCCCGCGACGGTCTCGACCGGCGCGCCGTCGTCGCAGAGGCGTGTCCACGCATGCACCAGCTCCGGACGGACCACGGCGCCGACCGTCGCTCGGCTGCGGCGCTCGACCTCATCGAGGCGTGCGGCAAGGACATCGTCGAGCGCGTCGAAGCGGGACCCCCAGTCGTCGTTCGCGTCGAGACGGTCGACGAGCTCACGGGCGTGGTCGCCGAGCAGCTCGTCGAGCGGCGCGACCTGACGGGTCAGCGCAGCGGCCGGCATGCCGAACACTGCGCGGCTGTGCAGCGGGGACACGTCGAGCTGCACGCCGTGCTGGTTGCCGTCGTGGAGGATCTGTGCCGGCACGTCGTGCAGGCCGCTGGCCATCGCCCACATCGACACCGGAGCGGCCGAGCCGTCGGGCAGCACCGACAGGGTCAGCGGGTCGTCGAAGCTGACGATGACGGTGATCGACGGCGACGGCAGCCCGGCGTGCGTTCCCGGCCGGTGTCCGGCGAGGCGGTAACCCACCGTGCGCTCGACCGCGTCCCGCAGCCGCGCACCCGCGGGTCGCGCGACCTGCTCGCTGATCGGTGCGGCGTCGCTCACCCCGTCGAGCGTACGGGCCGCCGGAGCGACATGCGGCGCGGTCACCCGCGGTCGGCGACCTGGTCGATGTAGACCTCGATGCCGTCGAGCAGGCGCGCCAGGCCGAACTCGAAGGTGTCGAGTGCGACGGCCTCCGTGTAGGAGTGCCCCTCTGCGAGCGAGTCGTCGAAGGGCTGCGTGAAGGTGGCCTCCTGGGACTGGATGCGCGTGATCACCGGGAAGCGCTCGCCGAAGTCCTCACCCGCGAGCTCCTCGAAGACAGGGCTGCGGGCATGCCACCACTCCTCGTCGCTCATGCCGGTGATCCGCTCCGCGAGCGACGCGTCGGCGAGCGACTTGGCCGCGCCACGCACGAAGTCGGACAGCACGCCGACGATGCGACCCATCTGCAGCCCGTCGAGCCCGATGCCGTCGAACACCGCGAGCAGCGACTCGTACACCCGGGTCTCGTTCGGCCCCATCAGCGAACGGACCGCGGAGACCTGCAGGAGCCACGGATGCCGTTGGTAGAACCCCCACCCGGCTCGGGCGCTGGCCTCTGCATCGGCACGCCATCCAGCTCCGGTGACGTAGGAGTCGGGCAGCTCCCCGAGCGCGGTGTCGAGCATCAGGTCGATGAGCTCGGCCTTGGACGGCACGTAGGTGTAGAGCGACATGGCGCTGCGACCGAGGCGGTCGGCGACCTTGCGCATGGTCACCGCGTCCAGTGACTCGGCATCGGCGAGGTCGATCGCCGCTCGTGCGATCTCGATCGGCGTCAGGCCCTGCTTGGGCCCGCGGGCCGGCGACGCCACCCGCCCCCAGAGCAGCTCGAGGGTGCGCCGTGGATCACCGCGACCTGCGTACTCCGGCATGCGCACTCCTCCACGGGCAGAAAACCGTTGTTTCTCCGTACAGCGTACGTTATCGTCATCCCTCCACTCCGTACGACGTACGGAATGAAGTCGGAACGAACTCGGGAGGGAAGCGAATGGACGAGCCGGCGATCCGGGCCCACGCGCTCGTGAAGCGCTACGGCGACACCGCAGCACTCGACGGATTCGATCTGGAGGTGCCGGCGGGAACGGTCTGCGGCCTGCTCGGGCCGAACGGTGCGGGAAAGACCACAGCGGTGAGGATCCTCACCACCTTGTTGCGCGCCGACGGCGGGCGGGCGACCGTCGCGGGGGCCGACGTCATCGGCGCACCGCATGCGGTTCGGGCCCGCATCGGGCTCAGCGGCCAGGAACCGGCGGTCGACGAGATCCTGAGCGCCCGACAGAACCTGCTGCTCTTCGGCCGCCTGTTCGGCCTGTCACGCTCTGAGGCCGGGCTCCGGGCCGACGCGCTGCTCGAGCTGATGGACCTGACCGACACCGGCTCCAAGTCGATCAAGCACTTCTCGGGGGGCATGCGACGACGCATCGACCTGGCCGTCACCCTCATCCAGGCACCGCCGGTGCTGTTCCTCGACGAGCCGACCACCGGTCTCGACCCGCGGAACCGCAACGAGGTGTGGACCGCCATCCGACGACTGGTCGCGGGTGGCACCACCGTGCTGCTGACCACGCAGTACCTCGACGAGGCCGACCAGCTGGCCGATCAGATCGTGGTCATCGACGCGGGACGCTCGGTCGCCGAGGGCACGCCCGAGCAGCTCAAGGCCTCGGTGGGCGGTGACCGCCTCGAGGTGGTCGCCGAGCACCCCGACCAGCTCGACCGCATCGTCGAGATCGTCGCCGCCGTGGCGGTCGGTGAGCCCACCGTCGACCGCGTCGGCGCCGGTGTGACCGCCGTGGTCCGCGACCGGGTCGCCGCCCTGACCGCGAGCGTGATCACGCTCTCCGAGGCCGGCATCGAGGTCGCCGACATCGGGCTGCGCCGCCCGACCCTCGACGACGTGTTCCTGACCCTCACCGGTCACTCCGCCGGCGCTCCCGTCCCAGCCACGACCGACCCAGCCCCTGACACCTCAGACCCGAGCGAGGCCCTCCTGCCATGACTGCCGTCCACTCCCCCGTCGTCGACACACCCACCGGCGTGGGCCGGCTGCCGCGTGCCGTGCGCGACAGCTGGCTCGTCGCCGAGCGGGACATGACCCAGTGGGTCCGGGAGCCGCAGATGATCGTCTGGGGCCTGCTCTTCCCGATCGTCTTCGTGCTGCTGTTCGCCTACGTCTTCGGCAGCGGCATGGTCGTGCCCGGCGGCGGCGACTACCGCGACTTCCTGATGCCGGGCATCTTCGCCCAGACGATGGCCTTCGGCATCGGCGAGACACTCGCCGCGGTGCACGCCGATGCCGCCAAGGGCGTCACCGACCGCTTCCGCTCGATGCCGATGGCGCCCTCGGCGGTCGTCGTCGGACGCAGCATCGCGAACATGATCTACTCGGCGGTCAGCCTGACGCTGCTCGTCGGGTGCGGGCTCGCGATCGGCTGGCGTTGGAACGGCACGACGCTCGCCGCGTTCGGCGCCTTCGGACTGCTGCTGTGGCTGCGATTCGCGTTCCTCTGGATCGGCATCTACCTGGGCCTGAAGGCGAAGACCCCGGAGGCGGCCAACGCCGTGTACGGCCTGCTCTACCCCGTCACGATGCTGTCGAACGCGTTCGTCGCCCCCGAGCTCATGCCGACCTGGCTCGGAAGGATCGCCGAGTGGAACCCGCTCTCCGCGACGATCACCGCGACCCGTGAGCTGTTCGGCAACCCGATCGGCGAGTCCACGAGCTGGGTCACCGAGCACGCGCTCGAACTGGCCGTGCTCTGGCCGCTGCTGATCACCGTGGCGACGTTGCCGCTGGCAGTGCGGGCGTTCCACCGCCTCGCCCGCTGAACCACCTCGCCCGCTGAAGGATCTCAGCCGCTGCTACCCGGGTCGCCCGCCCGTCGGCGCGAGCAGTCGGCGCGCCGCGTCGAGGGGCATCGGTCGTCCCAGGTGGAAGCCCTGACCGAGCCGGCAGCCGACGGCGAGCAGCGCGTCGACCTGCTGCTGGGTCTCGACGCCCTCGGCGATGGCGACCAGGTCGAGCGCGTCGCAGATCTGCACGATCGCTCCTGCGAGCGACCACGTCTCGCCGGACAGGTCCTCGTCGACGAACGTGCCGTCGATCTTCAACATGTCGAGCGGGAAGCGCTGCAGGTAGGCGAGCGACGAGTAGCCGGTGCCGAAGTCGTCGACGGCGAGCCGCACCCCGAGACGGCCGAGACGTTCCAGGCTTGCCGCCGCGGCGTCGGGATCGGTCATGAGCGCGCCCTCGGTGATCTCGAGGATGAGTCGCTCGGCGGCGAGCCCGCTGTGCTCCAGGGCAGCGGCGACCAGGTCCGGCAGCGTCGCATCGGCGAGCTGGTGCGGCGAGATGTTGACCGACACCGCGGGAGGTTCGCCGTGCTGGGCCAGCGCCGACCAGTCCGCCGCGTCGGAGCACGCCCGGGCCAGCACGTGCAGGCCGATCTCGGAGATCAGTCCACCCTCCTCGGCGAAGGGGATGAAGGCGAGCGGCCCGAGCAGGCCACGCTCGGGGTGGTTCCAACGCAGCAGCGCCTCGAGCGTGTGGATGCGTCCGGTGTCCATCTCGACGACCGGCTGGTAGTGGATCTCGAGCTCGCCGCGGCCGGCGGCCCCCGGCAGGTGGCTCTCGAGATCGAGCCGCTCCATCGCGGCGCGGTGCATCTCCGGTGCGAACACGCGGTAGCAGCTCTTGCCCGCCGACTTCGCGGTGTACATCGCCAGATCCGCGTTCCGCAGGATCTCGTCGAGGGGTGTGCCCGCCGCGCCGTACGCGATGCCGATGCTCGCGCCGGCGGCGACCTTCGCCGAGGCGATGTCGATCGGACTGTGGAGCACCTCGAGGATCCGCTCCGCGACCCCGATGGCGTCGCGTTCCTCGGTGACCTCCTCGACCAGCACGGCGAACTCGTCGCCGCCGAGACGGGCCGCGGTGTCGCCCGGACGCAGGCAGTGGCTGATCCGCTCGCTCACCGAGACGAGCAGCGAGTCGCCCGAGGAGTGCCCGAGGCTGTCGTTCACGGTCTTGAAGTCGTCGAGGTCGATGAACAGCACGGCGAGACGGCCCCGGCTGCGGGCCAACCGGAGACCGGCGTGGGCGACCCGATCACGGAACAACGCCTTGTTGGCCAGACCCGTGAGCGGGTCGTGGAACGCCTGGTGCTGCAGCTCGGCCTGCAGCCGGCGCTGGTCGGTCACGTCGCGGAAGCACCACACCCGGCCGACGACCTCGCCGTCGACGCGCTGCGGACGCGTGTCTCGCTCGAACACCCGACCGTCACGGAACTCGATCGTGTCGCGACTCGAGGTCTCGATGTTCTCGCGGCAGCTCGTCGAGCTTCAGCACGAAGGCCGCAGGATCGCTGAGCTGCGGCAGCACGATGTCGACCATCTGGTCGTCGGCGAGCGGGTTGCCGCTGGGGCTCGACGGGCTGAGTCGCCACATCTCGAGGAAGCGCCGGTTGCTGCTGACGAGCTGGCCGTCGAGCCCGACGACGAGGATGCCCTCGGCGGTGGCGTCGAGCGTGGCGGCGAGCACCGAGTTCGCGGTGCGCAGCTCGCGCTCGGAACGCACCCGGTCGGTCACGTCGTGACCGGTGACGACGATCCCCGCGAGCGTGGGGTCGTCGAGCAGGTCGGCGAAGCTCAGGGCGAACGGGATGACGCCGTCCACACCGACGAGTCCGAGGTCGACCGTCGTGTGGTGCTCCTCCCGCACGTCGCCGAGCGCTCCGGCGAGCGTGGCGTGGTCCGCGGGGTCGACCAGGTCGGCGAACGGTCGGCCTTCGATCCAGCTCTGGTCGACGCCCAGCAGCCGTGTCAGCCCTCCCGAGGAGGCCGTGACGCGGCCGTCGGGGTCGAGGGACAACATGACCGTCAACGCGCTCTGGGTGAGGGCTCGCAGCCGCTCGGTACCCTGGGCCACCTCCCAGCGCCGTCGATCCGTGAGATCACGCATCGACATGAGCAACCCGTCGCTCGTGCTCCGGCCGATCACCTCGACGAGCCGCCACCCCTGGGCCCCGCGGACCCGCACCTCGACCGGGGTGCCCCGCTCCTTGGACCGCATGCTGGTGAGGGACACCGCGGCGAGCGCGACGTCGTCGGGGTGCACGAACTCGATGCCGGAACGCCCGATGGCCTCCTCGAGCGGGATCCCGAACAGCTCGACCGCGGCCTTGTTGGCCCAACGCAGGCACATGTCATGCTCGTCGACGAGGAACACTGCGTCCGGCAGCAGGTCGGCCACGTCGTTGCGCAGCGGAGCATCGAGGTCCATTACCCAGCTGTATCGGCTGCTCCGGCACGCTTCTGAGACTTCTTCGGCGCCGGTCCAGAGGTTGGACCACCGGCGAAGACCTGCGCGATCAGCAGCCACTCGCGTGCCAGCCCGTCGGTCGCCACCAGCGCCGTGTCGTCGAGGTGTCGGCGCTGTGTGACGACCAGGCAGAAGGCCTCGAGGTCGCCGGTCACCCGGTGCGGGGCCCCATCCGGACCCCACCGGTGGACCTCGCCGTCCGGCGCGGTGAGCTCGACGGCGATCTCGACGTCGGGCGCAGCCTGGCCGCGGTTGCGATAGCTCCACGTCCTGGTGATGACGCCGAGCTGTGCGACGTGCACCAGGCGGGGTGACGGCGGGCGGGCGACCCCCGCGGCACCGGCAGCATCGACGATGTCCTGGCCGTGCGCCCAGGTCTCCATGAGACGTGCGGTGAGGAACGAGCGTGCGCCCATCGACGGGCCGTACCAGGGGATCCGGTCGCTGTCGTCGAGCGTGCCGGCAGCCTCGAGCAGGCGGACGCGCCCGTCGCGCCAGGTCGCGAGCAGCGCCGCGGGATCGAGTCGGCGGAAGCGTGTCAGCGTCACGGCATCGAGCGAGGAGCCCGGCGCGAGCGCCTGCTCGAGCAACACTGCGGTCTCGGCGACGAAGCGCTCGGGGTCGGTGATCGCGGTGACCGCGGCGTCGTCGAAGAACGACAGGTGCGCGATCTGGTCCGTGACCGTCCACCCGGGACTCGGGGTGGGGAGCGTCCACTGCTCGTCGTCGAGCTGGGCGACCACCGCGTCGAGCGCGTCGTGTTCGGCGGAGAGGTCCTCGATCATCGCCTGCACGTGCATGGCCGGATCGTACGACCCAGCGTTCCCGTCAGGCAGCGTTCCCGTCAGGTACTCAGCGCACGGCCGTTGCGTTCGATCGAGAACGCGAACTCCTCGAACGGGTCGCACACCGTGACGACGCACGGCGACCAGTACACCGGACCGACGCCGTTGCGCCGTACGTGCCCGCGGAAGCGGGCGCCGACCGCCGGGCCCGTCGCGCCGTGGGTCCACTCGGCCTCGAAGGTCTCGGGCGAGTACTCGCCGATCCGGGTGACGTCGCTGACCAACGCCCACACCTGCTCCGGCGGTGCGTCGAAGTGGTCGGTCACGGATTCGTTCACCCGCACACGGTAGCCACGCCCGCACTCTGCCGACCGGGCTGTCGGCGACCGATCTAGGGTGACCCGCCATGGGGGTGCTGCGGTCGCGACTCGACACCAGGTCCGACGGGTTCCGGGCGAACCTCGCGGCCATGGAGGAGCTCTGGGACGGCGTGGCCGCGGAGCTCGCAGCGGTCCCGACCATCGGCGGCCAGCGCTACGTCGACCGGCACCGCACCCGGGGCAAGCTGCTCGTGCGGGAGCGCATCGAGGCGCTCGTCGACCCGTACACGCCGTTCCTCGAGCTGAGCCCGCTCGCGGCGTGGGGCACCGACGACCCCGTCGGCGCCGGCGTGGTCACCGGCATCGGGATCGTCGAGGGCACCGAGGTCGCGATCACCGGCTCCGACATCACCTACCGCGGCGGATCGGTCAACCCTGCGACGCTGACCAAGACGGCCCGCTTCTACGAGGTCGCCCGTCAGAACCGACTGCCGGTCATCGTGCTCAACGAGTCCGCGGGGGCCGACCTGCCACGACAGGCCGACATCTTCGTGCCGGGTGGCGCCCAGTTCAAGAACCTGACGCAGCTGTCGCGACTGGGCATCCCCACCATCACGCTCGGCTTCGGTCCGGCCACCGCGGGCGGCGCGTACGTCCCCGGCATGAGCGACTACGTCGTGATGGTCAAGGAGCGGGCGACCGCCTACCTGGGCGGGCCGCCGTTGGTGAAGATGGCGATCGACGAGGTCGTCGACGAGGAGACCCTCGGCGGGGCCGAGATGCACTCGCGCACCAGCGGCCTGTCGGACCACCTGGCCCTCGACGAGATGGACGCGCTGCGCATCGGCCGCGACATCGTGTCGCACCTGCAGTGGCGCAAGCACGGTCCGGGGCCGAGCGGTGCCGGCGACCCGCCGCGTGCACGACACCGACGAGCTGATCGGCTGCGCCTCGGCCGACGTCCGGGTGCCGTTCGAGGTGCGCGAGATCCTGGCCCGCACGCTCGACGGCAGCCGGTTCGAGGAGTTCAAGCCGCTCTACGGCGACAAGCTCGTGTGCGGCTGGGGCGAGCTGCACGGCTTCCCCGTCGGTGTGCTCGCCAACAACGGCATCCTGTTCTCCGAGGAGGCCGAGAAGGGCGCGCAGTTCATCCAGCTGTGCAACCGGACCGACACGCCGCTGCTGTTCGTGCAGAACATCACCGGCTTCATGGTCGGGCTCCAAGGCGGAGCAGGGCGGCATCATCAAGAACGGCGCCAAGCTCATCAACGCGGTGTCGAACTCGACGGTGCCGCACCTGATCCTGATGGTCGGCGCGAGCTACGGCGCCGGCAACTACGGCATGTCGGGCCGGGCCTACGACCCACGGTTCGTGTTCTCCTGGCCGAACCACCGCATCGCCGTGATGGGCCCCAAGCAGCTGTCCGGGGTGATGGACATCGTGGCGCGCAACGCGGCGGCCGGACGAGGGGTGCCCGTCGACGAGGACCAACTCGCCGCGCAGGCCGAGCTGCTGGAAGGGATGATCGAGGCCGAGTCGACCGCCCTGTTCGCCACCGGTCGCGTCTGGGACGACGGCATCATCCACCCGAACGACACCCGCACCGTGCTGGGCATGGCGCTCTCGGCCACCCACAGCGCACCCGTGCAGGGCGCCACCGAGTACGGGGTCTGGCGGCACTGATGGGCGAGTACTGATGGGCGAGATCTCACGACTGCTGATCGCGAACCGCGGCGAGATCGCCGTGCGTGTCGCCCGGACCGCGTCGCGGCTCGGCATCGAGACCGTCGGGGTGTACTCCGCCGCCGATGCGACCGCACTGCACGTCGGTTCGGTCGACCGCGCGGTCGCGCTCGGCGGTTCGACGCCCGCCACGTCGTACCTGCGCGCCGAGGCCGTGGTCGCCGCGGCGCTCGACACCGGCTGCGACGCGGTGCACCCCGGCTACGGCTTCCTGGCCGAGAACGCCTCGTTCGCCCGGGCGGTGCTCGACGCCGGGCTGATCTGGGTGGGCCCGACCCCCGAGCAGATCGAGCTGCTCGGCGACAAGATCGCCGCCAAGGCCGCAGCGGTGCGTGCCGGCGTGCCCACGACCGACGCGGTCACCGTCGACGGCTCGACCGCGCCCGACGGGGTGACCTACCCGGCGTTGGTGAAGGCCGCGGCGGGCGGCGGCGGGCGCGGGATGCGCGTCGTGCGACGAGCCGAGGACCTGCCCGACGCGCTCGACTCGGCCCGGCGCGAGGCGCTCGCCGCGTTCGGCGACGACACCGTGTTCATCGAGCCGTTCATCGAGCACGGCCGCCACGTCGAGGTGCAGGTGTTCGGCGACGTGCACGGCAACGTGGTGCACCTGGGCGACCGGGACTGCTCGGTGCAGCGCCGCAACCAGAAGGTCATCGAGGAGGCGCCGGCACCCGGGCTGTCCGACCAGGTGCGTGCACGGTTGCGCGACGGCGCCGTGGCGCTCGCCCGCGAGGTCGGCTACCTGAACGCCGGCACGGTCGAGTTCCTCGTCGGTGATCACGACGGCACCGGCGACGCCTCGATCACCTTCCTCGAGGTCAACACCCGGCTGCAGGTCGAGCACCCCGTCACCGAGGCCGTGACGGGCATCGACCTGGTCGAGTGGCAGCTCGCCGTCGCCGAGGGCGAACCGCTGCCGCTGCACCAGGAGCAGATCGCCGTCGACGGGCACGCGATCGAGGTGCGGCTGGTCGCCGAGGACCCTGCCGGCGGCTGGATGCCCTCGACGGGGACCGTCGAGCGGTTCGACGTGCCCACTCGAGCGGGCCGAGCTGCGGTGCGCTGCGACACCGGCATCGCGGCGGGCAGCGAGGTCACCGCCGACTACGACTCGCTGCTCGCCAAGGTGATCGTGCACGCCGCCGACCGGCGCCGGGCGGCACGGCAGTTGGCAGCGACGCTTCGTGGGTCGACGATCGTCGGACCCCGCACCAACCTGGCCGCGAGCGTCGCGATCCTCGCCCACCCCGCCTTCGTCGATGCGGCGCCGACGACGGCGTTCCTCGACGAGCACCCCGAGGTCTGCCTCGCACGGCTGCCCGACGGCGACGACCGCCTCGCGTCGCTCGTCGCCGCGGTGCTGGCCGACGAGGCCGCCGCTCGCGAGGCGGACCGCCTGTGGGGCTTCGCGCCCTCCGGGTGGCGCAACCTGCGCGTGCAGGGCCAACGCTCGACGTGGATCGACGACGCGGGTCTGCTGCACCACGTCGAGGTGGCGCCCGCTCCGAACGGCTCCGCCACGGTGTCGCTCGGCCCGCCGCCGGCCGCGACCGACGACGGATCACTCGGCCCCGACGAACGCCGGGTCGTGTCCGCCCGACGGCTGCAGCACGACGACGTGTCGCTGCGGCTCGAGCTCGACGGCCTGACCCGGTCCTGGTCGATCGAGCGCCTGGGCGAGCGGATCGTGGTCGCGGGCAGCACCGGAGCGACGTCGTGGCGACCCGCGCCGCGCTTCGACGACCACGATGCATCGGCCGTCGGCGCCGGTCCGGTCGCACCGCTGCCCGGCAGGGTGGTGTCGGTCCTCGTGGCGGTCGGCGACGACGTCGTCGAGGACCAACCGCTCGTCGTGGTCGAGGCGATGAAGATGGAGCACACCGTGCGCGCAGCGGTGGCGGGCACCGTGACCGACGTCCGCCACGCGCCCGGCGACCGCGTCGACGCCGGCGACCTGCTCGTCGTGGTGACCGTCGACGAGTGAGAGGGCCTGGGCACCGCTGTACCCACGGGTACGCTCATCGCCGCCCGCGCGCCCGGACCGGCGGTGGGCACGGAAGGACCCGATGCCCACCGAGACCTGGATGCGCCTGACCGAGGAGCGTCGTGCGACCGTGCTCGCCGCTGCCGAGGCCGAGTTCGCCCGCAACGGCTACTCGCGCGGCAGCCTGAACGTCATCGCACGTGAGGCAGGCGTCGCCAAGGGCAGCCTCTTCCAGTACTTCGACGACAAGATGGACCTGTTCGCCCACCTCAGCGAGCTCGCCGTCGAGCGCATCGGATCGGCGATGGCCGATCTCGTCGAGTCCCTCGACTGGGACGCCGGATTCTTCGAGGCGTACGCCGAGCTCGCGGACGGTTGGGTGCAGTACTTCCTGGACCACCCGATCGACCGGTCGCTGTCGGCCGCGGTGTTCCTCGAGCCGGACCCGGCCGCCCACTCGTTGGTCCGCGAGATCGTCGACCGCCACCTCATCGACTTCCTGCGGCCGCTCGCCCAGGCCGGTGTCGCCTCGGGATGGATCCGGGCGGACGCCGACCTGGACGCGTTCCTGACGCTGCAGCTCCTGACGCTGCCGCACCTGGCGCTCGCGCCGAGCCACCCCGAGCTCGATCCGCTGCTCGGCCTCGGCGACGACGCCCGGCCGGGCGTCCGCCGCCTGATCGTCGCGTTCCGCGCCGCGTTCGGGACCTGAGCGTTCGGGACCTGAGCGTTCGGGACCTGGGCGTCAGACCGCAGCGGCCTCGTCGAGCTCGCCGCGGTCCTTCGCGACCTCGTCGAGCAGCTCATACTCCTCGCCGGTGTCGACCCAGTCCTCGAACTGGGTCACGCCGAGGGTGTCGAAGCGCTTCCGCAGCCAGCCGTCGTTCGCGTCGAGCAGGCCGAGCTTCTTGCAGTTCGGCACGATCTTCGAGAAGAGCAGCTGCTGGAACGGATCCTGGTTCTTGAGCTCGGGGTCGTCCTGCTTGAACAGCGTGATGGCCTCCTTGACGGGCACGCCCATGCGCTCCCAGACCTCTTGCTGCAGGAAGCGGTCGCGCATGCGCACCGCGGCCTCGAAGGCGAACTCCTGGCGGTCCATCATCTCGGCGTCGGAGAGGCCCTCGTAGTACTCCTTGAGCGAGAGCACGCCGAACGCGACGTGGCGCGGCCTCGTCGCTCATCACGTAGCGCAGCAGCTGCTTGAGCAGCGGATCCGGTGTGACCTGGTGCGCCAGGCCGAACGCCGCGAGCGCGAGGCCCTCGACCATGATCTGCATGCCCAGATAGGTCATGTCCCAGCGGCTGTCGTTGATGATGTCGTCGAGCAGCAACCGCAGGTGGTGGTTGATCGGATAGTGACCGGAGAGCTTCGTGTCGAGGTACTTGGCGAAGACCTCGACGTGGCGGGCCTCGTCCATCACCTGGGTCGAGGCGTAGTACTTGGCGTCGATCCACGGGACCGTCTCGACGATCTTCGCGGTGCAGATCAGCGCACCCTGCTCGCCGTGCATGAACTGGCTCAGACTCCAGTTCTGGGACTCGATCGCGTGCTGGAGCCACTCCTTGTCGGTCCACGATGCCAGCGAGGTGCCCGACAGATCGAAGCCGAGCTGCTCGACGAGCTCGGTCGTCATGCGCATGGGCGACTCCGCGGCGATGCGCTCCTGGTCGACGTCGATGGACCAGTCCAGGTCGGTCTCACCGTTCCACTGCGAGTGCTTGGCCTTCTCGTAGAGCTTGGTCAGCGCCGGCCGGGAGCCCTTCTCGTAGTCCCACGTGAAGATCGCGTCCGCGTGGTCGGCGACGACGTGCAACGCCTCGTCGACCTCGGTGTTCGTCACGGCCAGGATCGCGTCCAGGTCGTTGACGTCCTCGCGGTCGAGGATCTCTGCGTCGGTCCTGCTCATGTCGTCCCCCTGACGTCCTGCGGCCCACTGATATGACCACTGGTCACATCAGGGTACCGCGTCGCGTCGGCGAGCGTCGGTCGTGCGCACGGGAACCTTCACCCATGGCCAGCCCGTTGACCGGCGAACGGGAGAGGTTCATGTTGGAGAGATGCGGAGAGGTCCGTCGAAGAGGGGGCTGGCAGTCGGACTGCCGAGCGTGGCACTCGCCACCGTCGGCGGCGTGTGGGTGCAGGCGCGGCGCGTCGCCCACGCTCCCCTGCCGCACTTCGAGGATCTCGACCCTTCGGGCACCTACGGCTCCACCAGCCACACATCTGCCGGCGACACATCCGCCGGCCACATGGGGACCAGCCACGTGGGGAGCGGGCACCCGCTGCGCATCGTGGCGCTGGGTGACAGCTCGCTGACCGGCCCGGGCCTGGTCGACGTGAGCGACACGTGGATCGCGCAGGTCGCCGCCTCCCAGGAGCGGCCCGTCGAGCTGCGGTCGCTCGCCCGCGGCGGGTCCCGCGTCGCCGACGTGCTCGCCCACCAGCTGCCGGCAGCACAGGCGCTCGATGCGGACGTGTTCCTCACCTCGGTCGGCGCGAACGACGCGATGCACGGCACGCCGAGCGCGCCGTTCCGCCGGAACCTGCGGACGCTGCTGACGTCGCTCGCCGAGATCGCCCCGGTGATCTCGCTCGGCGTCGGCGACCTGTCGGTCATCCCACGGCTGCCACGGTCGCTGCGACCGATCGTGTCGGTGCGGAGCTCGACGATCGACCGCCTGCACCGTCAGGTCACCTCCGCCGTCGACGGCGTGACCAGGGTGCCGGTGCGGGAGCTGTCCGACCCGCGGTTCCGCGCCGGCGGCGTGGCGCTGTTCAGTCCCGATCTGTTCCACCCGAACGCCGCGGGGCACCAGATCTGGGCCGAGCTGTTCACGCCCTACCTGGCCGCCACGATCGCGACCATGCCGGTGCCGAGCGGTGCTTGACTGCACCCATGACACGTCTCGGCCTCCAGATCCCCAGCTTCACCTATCCCGGCGGTGATCCGGCGAGCATCTTCGCGACCGTGACCGGCGCCGCGCAGGCCGCCGAGCGGTCCGGCTTCGACACCGTGCTGGTGATGGACCACTTCTACCAACTGCCGATGCTGGGTGAGCCGACGGACTACATGCTCGAGGCCTACACGTTGCTCGGCGGCATCGCCGCGGTGACGTCGTCGGTGCGCCTCGGCACGCTCGTGACCGGCAACACCTACCGGAACCCGGCGATCCTGGCCAAGACCGTCACGACCCTCGACATCGTCTCGGCCGGCAGGGCCCAGCTCGGCATCGGCTCGGGATGGTTCGAGCTCGAGCACGAGTCCTTCGGGGTCGAGTTCGGCACGTTCACCGACCGCTTCGAGAAGCTCGAGGAGGCGTTGCAGATCATCCTGCCGATGCTGCGTGACGAACGGCCGACCCTGCACGGGGAGCACTACGACGTGAGCGACGCGATCAACCAGCCGGCACCGATCTCGCGCATCCCGGTCATGATCGGCGGCAACGGCGAGCGCAAGACGTTGCGCATGGTCGCCCAGTACGCGGATCAGTCCAACCTGACGTGCGACCCCTCGGAGGTCCCTCGCAAGCTCGATGCGCTCGCCGCACACTGCGAGCGGCTCGGACGCGACCGCTCCGAGATCATCGTGTCGTCCAACCGCGTCGCCTGCATCGCGCCGACGACGGCCGAGGCCGAGGCCGACCGTGACGCCTACCTGGCGACGCGGGGGATGGTCTGGGCCGACCTGCCCGACGACGTCCGGGCGATGTTGTCGTCGATGGTCGTCACCGGCGATCCCGACACCGTCGCCGAGACCTTCAGCGCGTGGCGAGACCTCGGACTCGACGGCTTCACCATCTCGCTGCCGGCGAACGGCCACCTGCCCGAGCGGGTCGAACTGCTCGGACAGACGCTCGCTCCTGTCGTCGCGTGACCCGCGGCTGAATCGGGCCAGCAGCGATCAGGCCAGCAGCGATCAGGCCAGCAGCGATCAGGCCAGCAGCGATCAGGTCAGCAACTTGTCGGGGTCGCCCCACAGCTCGGCGACCCACCCGCTGATCGCCTCGCCGAAGAGGATCGTGCCGCCGGTGAAGACGATGAGCATCGCGGCCATCACCAGCCAGCTGCTCAGTGGGATGCGCCCCTCCTCGGGGATGCCGGGGATCTTCGAACGGATCAGCCGGATGGTGCGCTCCGCCCAGGCGAAGGGCAACAGGCTGAGCCCGAAGATGATGATCAGCCAGCCCGGGCCGGGCAGCGGCAGCGCAGCGATGCCGAGACCCATGACCAGGAATCCGCCGACGATCCTCGCGATGCGGATCGCCACGCCGCGGCGTGCCTCCTCGACGGTCTCCTCGTGATGGCCGGTCTCGATCTCGGCCTGGATCGCCGCGTCGCGCACGACGTCGAGGAAGCGTTCGTGACCCGCCGATGCGCCGTCGTCGGGTGCGTCCTGTCGCCGATCCATGGCGACAAGTATGGCGGCGGGCGGCGCCGTTCGAGCCGCGGTTCCGGTCACGCGCTCACACCGGACGCGCCACGACCGATGGAGACCACATGTTCACCAGGTTCGGACTGCTCGCTCTCGCCGTCATCGCACTGCTCGCCGCGGCGTGCACCAGCGACCAGGGCTTCGAGACCCTGCAGAGCTCGCTGCCCGAGGGTGGCCCGACGACGACGGTCCCGATCGACGGGTCGACCCCGCCCTGCGACGGCACGCCGGGCGTGGGCGGCACCGTCCCGGACGGCGCGGCGCCGGGCGACCTGATCGCCGCGAGCGACCTCGAGCCGACCCACGGCAGCACGGCGGGATTCCCGACCGGGGCCAGGGTGTGGCGCATCCTCTACGTGTCGACCGGGGTCGATGAGACCGACCTGCAGCTGGTCTGCGGTGTCGCCGCGGCACCGGCGAAGGGCCCTGCATCGGTCGACGGCGTCGGCCACCAGCTCGCCTGGGCGCACGGGACGATCGGCCTCCAGCAGGCGTGCCTGCCCTCCAACAACCCCGCGACCACGTTCTGGGGTCCGATGGGCTCGGGCATCGGCGCGATCGCCTGGGGCTCGGGGCTGCGCAAGCGCCGGGGCGAGGCCTCAGACGGTGCCCTGCAGACGGCGCTCGATCGCGGCTGGGTCGTCTCCGCGTCGGACTACCAGCCGAACGACACCTACATCATCGGCCGCGTCGCGGGTGCGAACGTCGTCGACGCCGCCCGCGCGACGACGCAGCTGATGGCGCAGCAGTTCGGCGAGGGGGAGTTCCCCGATCGGGGGGCCGACCGACCGCTGCCGACCAGCTACGACACGATCACGTGGGGCCACTCACAGGGCGGCCACGCCGCGCTGTGGGCCGGTCAGCTGCTCGAGACCTACCAGGCCGCGACCCCGAACCCGGCGGCCGCACCGCTGCGGTTGCGTGGTGTCGCGGCCGAAGCACCGGCGGCGAACCTGATCGCGCAGCCGTCGCTGCAGCCCGGGGTCGACCACGGCGACGGGCTCGCCGACTGGGAGATGCACACGACGATCGAGGTGCTGCCGCTGCCGATCGCCGCGTTCGAGATGCAGATCGGCCCGGCGCTGTTCTCGTACATCTTCGGATCGTGGTCGGAGTACTCCAAGCGTGGTGCGCCCGCTGCCGACGCGGCGTTCCCGGCCTATCCGCCCACCGCCGCCGACCTGCACCTACCGACGGTCGCCACCAACCAGGGCGCCACGACGATCGCCCGGATCGCGCCGCTGTGCCTCGGTGGCGACGACGCCAAGGTCGTGCAGAAGCTCGTGTCGCCCTACCGCGACGCCGCGACCAACCAGATGCTGACCGACCCGCTGTGGAACCTGCCCGATGCGTACCGGACCGGCCAGTACTTCAAGGGCGGCACGGACCGCACCTGCGCCACCACCGAGGACCCGCTGATGGCGGACTGGTGCGACTGGATCCGCTGGAACATCCCCGGACCGACCGGCGACAACCCGTTCCCCAAGGCACCCATGGACGACGACGGCGACCACGTCCCGCTCCTGATCGTGCAGGGCGCCGACGACAACGTCATCCACTGCATGACACCCGATGGCGCGTCGGCCAGCGAGGTGCCCGATCCGGCGAACTGCATGGGCACCGCGCTCTACGAGTCGCTGCGTCGTGCGGAGTACTGCCCACCCGAGGGTGATCGAGGTCGCCTGCAGCTGTCGATCTTCCGCAAGGACGGCGCGGCGAGCCCTGCGTCCCACCTGTCGATCCCCGGCCAGATCGCAGCGCGTGGCTCGTCCCGATCCGCCGAGGACCTGCGCTTCGATCGATCCCCGCTCGACCGGTTCTTCACCGACGGCCTTCGAGGGACGGGCCGGCACCGGCTGCGCTGCCGAGGTGGTCAACCCCTGAGGTGACGCGGGCGGCTCGCCCGCAGGAATTTCGCACGAGGGTGTTGCGGACGGGACGTCGTGGTTGCTAAAACCCGACTATTCAGATCAGCTTTATAGCTATGCTCCTGAATTCCCCGACATCCCCCTGAAGGAACCCCCGTGCGAACCTCCCTCCCCCGGCCTCGATCGGTCGGTCTGCTCCTCCCACTGGCGCCACTCGTCGCCCTGATCCTCGTCGCCGCCGCCTGCTCCTCCGAGGCGTCCACCCGTGCCGCGGCAGCGGACGGACCCACGACGACCGCGGCGCCGGTCACGACGGCGGCGACCATCCCCGACGGCGTCACGCTCCGGGTCGGCGACCAGCTCGACTACCTCAAGACCGTGTTGGCGGTCAGCGGCGAGGACCAGGACCTGCCCTACACGCTCGAGTACGCCAACTTCGTCGGCGGCCCGCCCATGCTGCAGGCCTTCCAGGGCGGCGCACTCGATGCCGGCTTCACGGCCAGCACGCCGCTGATCTTCGCCCACGCCGCCGGACAGGAGATCTCGGCCATCGCCGGTTGGGCGCCGGAGAAGGGCCTCGGCGGCCTCATCACCACCGACGCGGGCATCGAGGACTGGGCCGACCTGTCGGGCAAGCGGGTCGCCTACCAGCGGGGCACCTCGGCCGAAGCGGCGGTGCTCACCGGCCTCGACGAGGCGGGCCTCTCCCCGGAGGACATCACCACCGTCGACGTCCCGATCATCCAGGTCTCCTCGGCCATCAAGGGCGGATCCGCCGATGCGGGCCTCTCGACCGAACCGTTGATCAGCCAGTTCGTCAGCGACACCCCGGGTGGCCGTGTGGCGATCGACGCCAACGACATCACCGACCGGGCGTCGTTCCTGATCGCCACACGTGCGGCGCTCGAGGACGAGGGCACCTCGGCCGCCCTCGCCGACTACGCGACCCGTCTGGTGCGGGCGTTCACCTGGCTCGGCCAGCACCGCCAGGCGCTCGCCGACTCGGTCTTCGCGCAGCAGTACGGCCTGAGCCCGGAGCGGGCCCTCGAGCTGGCCGAGAGCACCGGGACGACCACGTTCTTCGAGCTGCCCGGCCCCATCGGCGAACCCCAGCAGGCCCTCGCC
This sequence comes from uncultured Actinomycetota bacterium, assembly GCA_963707555.1. Classification (GTDB taxonomy): domain Bacteria; phylum Actinomycetota; class Acidimicrobiia; order Acidimicrobiales; family Microtrichaceae; genus JAFAFN01. The sequence goes on along the minus strand of CAVPQM010000004.1, from coordinate 231,302 downwards.
GACCGCTTCCACGCCGCAGGCCAGATCCCCACCGCGCTCGACACCGCCCGGGAGTTCGACACCCGATTCAACGAGCTCGTGACGAACGAGTTCGAGGAGGCCGCCGGATGACCGATCTCGTCACGCCGGTGCAGATCCGGGCGGACCTGCACGAGGCGTACTCCGAGGCGGAGCTCGCCGTCGCAGCTCCCGCCGAGCTCGTCGCGCTGCCCGTCGGCCGCACCGACGCGGGCGACCCGGCATCCCGACGGCGGGCGATCCCCAAGAGCCTCGAACGGCTGCTCGGCGTGGTGCTGCTCTTCGCGCTGTGGGAGGTCGCCTCCCGCGCCGGTTGGATCGCTCCCGACATCCTCGCCGGACCGTCGACGGTGCTCACCGCCGGCGCCGACCTGGTCACCGACGGCACACTCGGCGCCTCGTTGTGGGCCTCGCTCCAACGGGTGCTCTGGGGCATGGCGATCGGCATCCCGATCGGCACCGCGCTGGCGCTGGTCGCCGGACTGTCGCGGCTGGGCGACAACCTGGTCGACGCCAACGTGCAGATGCTGCGCTTCGTGCCGATCATCGCGCTGCAGCCCCTGCTGGTCGTGTGGCTGGGCGTCGGCGAGACGGTCAAGATCTCGCTGATCGTGCTCGGCGTCGCCTTCCCGATCTACGTCAACACCAGCTCGGCGATGAAGTCGCTCGACCCCCGCTACCGAGAGCTCGCGGACGTCGTCGGCCTCAACCGGCGACAGCTGATCCGCCGGGTGGTGCTGCCCGGCGCGCTGCCGGGCTTCCTGGTGGGTCTGCGGCTCGCGACCGCCATCGCGTGGCTGCTGCTCGTCTTCGCCGAGCAGATCAACGCGACCAGCGGCATCGGCTACCTGATGACCAAGGCGCAGATCTTCATCCAGACCGACGTCATCGTCGTCGGCCTGGTGACCTACGCCGTGCTCGGCCTGCTCTCCGATGCACTGGTGCGATCCCTCGAACGACGGCTGCTGCGCTGGCAGCCGGGACGGTGAACGACGTGACTGCACCCATCTCCACAGCCACCGTCGACCCCGCCACCATCGAGACAGCCACCGCAGCGCAGCTCGCGGTCAGCGTGCGCGACGTCCGCCGCCGGTTCGCCGATCGCGAGGTGCTGCGCGGCCTCGACCTCGACCTGCGCCCCGGCGAGTTCGTCGCGCTGCTCGGACGCAGCGGCTCGGGCAAGAGCACCTTCCTCCGGGCGCTCGCCGGCCTCGACGACGGAGCCACCGGAGCAATCGTCGTGCCGGCACGCCGCTCGGTGGTGTTCCAGGACGCACGCCTGCTGCCCTGGGCCTCGGTGCTCGACAACGTCGTGCTCGGCCTCGACGGTCCGGACCCCGAGAGGGCCGGCCGCGACGCCCTGGCCGAGGTCGGCCTGGGCAGCCACGAGCTCGACTGGCCCACGACGCTCTCGGGCGGCGAGGCGCAACGTGCCGCGCTCGCACGAGCGCTGGTCCGATCCCCGGACCTGCTGCTGCTCGACGAGCCCTTCGGTGCACTCGACGCCCTGACCCGCATCCGGATGCACGCCCTGGTGCAGCAGCTGTGTGCCAAGCACCACCCCGCGGTGCTGCTCGTGACCCATGACGTCGACGAGGCGGTCCTGCTCGCGGATCGTGTGCTGGTGCTGACCGACGGCGCCCTCTCGCTCGACGTGCCCGTCGACGTGAGCACCCCCCGGCTCCGATCGGACCCGCGCTTCATCGAGCTGCGCGCCCGCCTGCTCGCCGAGCTCGGCGTCGACGAGGCCGCCGAGGGCGACCACGTCACGCTCCCCTGACCCCAGACCCCAGACCCACCACCGAACCCAGACCAGCCCGGAGACACCATGACCCTGCTCGACCCACCCATCACCGACGCCCCCATCACCGACGCTCCCGACGTCGCTCGCGCACGCCGCCGGCCTCGAGGTCCGCCACCTCTCGGGCCACATCGGCTCCGAGATCCACGGGCTCGACGTGCGAGACCTGGACGCGACGACCGCCGCAGCGATCCGGGCGGTCCTGCTCGACCGCCTGGTCGTGTTCCTGCCCGGCCAGCACCTCGACGCGACCGAGCACCTCGCGTTCGCCCGGCACTTCGGCGAGCCGACCGAAGGCCACCCCGTCATCCCCGGCGTCGAGGGCACCCCCGAGGTCTTCGAGATCGACTACACCGCAGCGAGCGAGCTGTACACCGCCTACGGCGACGTCGCGGACCGCGACCGCGGCATCCACTGGCACACCGACGTCACCTTCGTCGAGCGTCCACCGCTCGGCTCGATCCTGAACGCGGTGGTGATCCCACCCTCGGGCGGCGACACGTTGTTCTCGAACCAGGAAGCGGCCTTCGCAGCGCTGAGCCCGTCGTTCCAGGACTACCTGCGCTCGCTGCGGGCGGTGCACGACGGCACCGCGCAGTTCCAGCCGATCCTCGACCTGGTCGGCGAGGGCGAGTGGGAGGGAGCGCGCTTCGCAGCGCTCGAGCCGACGAGCCACCCGGTCGTCCGGGTGCACCCCGAGACCGGACGCGAATCGCTGTTCGTGAACCCGGGGTTCACGTCGCACATCGAGGGCCTGAGCCGCGCCGAGAGCGACACGCTGCTCTCGTTCCTCTACGAGCACTCCGTCCAGCACGACTTCACCGTCCGGTACCACTGGAGCGCCGGCACCCTCGGGTTCTGGGACAACCGCTCCACCCAGCACTCGGTCGTCGGCGACTTCGGCGACCAGCACCGGGTCATCCAGCGCGTCACGCTGCGCGGCGACCGGCCGGTCTGACCCATGGCGACGACCGAGCGCTCCGCGCTGAACCTGCACTGGTTCCTGCCGACCGCCGGCGACAGCCGCGAGGTCGCGGGCTTCGGCCCGACGGCCTCGCGGCGTGAGGCCGACCTGGACTACCTGACCGACGTCGCCCGCACCGCGGAGCGCATGGGGTTCGACGCGGTGCTCACCCCGACGGGCACGTTCTGCGAGGACGCCTGGTTGACCACCGCTGCGCTGATCAGCGCGACCGAGCGGCTGCGGTTCCTGGTGGCGTTCCGGCCCGGTCTGATCTCGCCGACGCTCGCCGCCCAGCAGGCTGCGACGTTCCAGCGACTGAGCGGCGGCCGCCTGCTGCTCAACATCGTCACCGGCGGCAGCTCGGTCGAGCAGCGCCGCTTCGGCGACCACCTGGACCACGATCGACGCTACGACCGCTGCGACGAGTTCCTCACGGTGCTGCGCGGCGCGATGAGCGGCGAGCCCTACGACTTCTCCGGCGAGTTCTACGAGGTCGAACAGGCGCTGGTGGCTCACGCTCCCGACCCACGGCCGGCGATCTTCTTCGGCGGCTCGAGCGATGCCGGCAAGCGTGTCGCCGCCCGCCACGCGGACGTCTGGCTCATGTGGGGCGAACCTCCCGATGCCGCGGCGAAGGAGCTCGCGACGCTCAGGGCACGCGCCGAGGCCAACGGCCGTGACGTCCGCTTCGGCATCCGGCTGCACACGATCACGCGCGACACCTCGGCTGCGGCGTGGACCGAGGCCGACCGCCTGCTCGAGGCGATGCCGCCCGAGGTCGTGGCCGCCGCGCAGGAAGCGGTCGCGGGTCAGAGCGACGCGATCGGCCAGGCCCGGATGACGGCGCTGCACGGCGGCGACCGTTCCAAGCTGGTCATCGCCCCGAACCTCTGGGCCGGGTTCGGCCTGGTGCGCGGCGGAGCCGGCACCGCGCTCGTCGGCAGCCACGACGAGGTTGCCGAGCGTCTCGCGGAGTACCACGAGATCGGCTTCGACCACGTCATCCTGTCGGGCCAGCCCCACCTCGAAGAGGCCTACTGGTTCGGCGAGGGCGTCCTGCCGCTGCTGCGCCGTGCCGGCATCGCGGCGGAACCCGGCCGGCCGATCCCCGCAGCAGGGCCCGTCCCGGCGGCCGGACCGCTCAGCGCGACTCCCGGCGCGATTCCCGCGGCGTCTCCCGGGGCGGCCCGGGTGCTGCCCCTGACCTCGGCGAGCTGAACCTCTCCGCCCCCCCCCCGGCGGGGTCAGCTCACCGGGACGCGCACGGGCCCCGACGTGGATGGCGTCGGGGCCCGTCTCGCATGTGCACCGCGAACGGTGCGAATCGGCTGGGTCAGCCGATCAGGCTCAACCGAGGAGCTTGGCCTTCTGCGCAGCGAACTCCTCGGGCGTCAGCACGCCCTGGTCGCGCAGCGCCGCGAGCTTCTCGAGCTGTCCGGCGGTGTCGGTCGTCCCGGCCGTCTCCTGGACGTACTGGCGGAAGACCTCCTGGGAGTGCGCTGCTTCCTTCGCGCGACGCTCCTGCATGCTGCCGCCGCGCACGACCAGGTAGATGAACACACCGAGGTACGGGAAGATGATGACGCCGATCACCCAGAGCGCCTTCGCGAACCCACCCAGGTCGTGGCTGCGGAAGATGTCGATGAACACCGACACCGCGATGAAGATCCAGATCACCATCAGCGTGATCGAGAGGAGCGTGAGGAACGCTCCCATCAGCGGGTACTCGTAAGCGAACATGTAGGGCCCTTCGGGGAGATCACGACCCGAGCGGGCCGCGAGCGAACAGTCTGCTCCGCCGGACCCACCCCTGGGGGTGACCCCCGGTCCGCTGCCGGCCGCCGTTCAGCCGGCGGTGCCGGCCCGCATGACCCGCACGCCGACGACCAGTCCGACCGCGCAGACCGCCGCGGCTGCCAGGAAACCTCCTGCGACGGTGCGGTCGATGACCCCGTCGAAGAGCTCCCGCTCGGCGTTCACCACATAGGTCAGCGGGTTGGCCTTCGACAGGGTCTGGATCCAGGCCGGACCGCCGTCGAGCGGCAGGAGGATGCCCGAGAGGAGCAGCAGCGGGAAGAGCAGCGTCTGCTGCACCGTCCAGAAGATCCAGTCCTGGCCCTTCGAGGCGACCGCGAGCGCGTACGACAGCGCGCCGAGGCCCACGCCGAACACACCCACCAGGACGAGCCCGATCACGATGCCCGCAGGTTCGGGACGGAAGCCGAACGGGATCGACACGGCGACGATGAGGACGGCCTGGGCGACGACCGGCACGATCTCCTTGAGCGACCGTCCGATCAGCAGCGACGGTCGACGCAGCGGCGCGACCAACAGGCGTTCGTGCGAGCCGGTCTGCATCTCCATCTGCAGGTTGGCGCCGGTCATCGACGTCGCGAACAGCGTCGACATGACGACGACGCCCGGCACGAACCACTGCAGCGAGCCCGACTCCAGGCCGGTGACCTGCGACAGCAACGGACCGAAGAGCGCCAGGAAGACCAGCGGCTGGATGAGGGTGATGGTGATCGACCAGGGGTTGGTGACGAGCGGTCGGAGCTCGCGTCGGAAGACGATGCCGGTGTCGTTGACGAGTGCGTGCATGATCAGACCTCCTGGAGGCGCTGGGCCGGGGTGGTGTGGTTCGGCGCCGAGGGGTCGGCGGGTTCGGAGGGGTCGGACGGGCCTTCGCGCAGGCTGCGCCCGGTGAGCGCGAGGAAGACGTCGTCGAGCGTCGGGCGTGCGACCTCGGCCGATGCCACCACGACACCCCGTGCGTGCAGGTCGACGAGCAGGCCCGGCAGCAGGGACGCACCCTCACGCAGCCGGGCCGAGACCGTCGATCCGTCGATGGCCGGCTCGGAGTCGGAGCCGGCGCGTCGGATCGACTCGGCGAGGGTCGCGACATCGGCGTGGTCCTCCGCGACCAGGACGACGTGGTCGCCGGCGAGGCCCGCCTTGAGCGCCGCCGGGGTGTCGTCCGCGATGACGGTGCCGTGGTCGACCACGATGACGCGGTCCGCGAGGGCGTCGGCCTCGTCGAGGTAGTGCGTCGTCAGGACGATCGTGGTCCCGTGCTGCTCGCGCAACGCGGCGATCTCGCGCTGCAGGTTCGCCCGGTTCTGAGGGTCGAGTCCCGTCGACGGCTCGTCCAGGAACAGCAGCGACGGGTGGTGCACCATGCCGAGCGCGATGTCGAGGCGACGCCGTTGACCGCCCGACAGCGTGCTGACGATCCGCTTCCCGAGACCGTCGAGGTCGAGCGAGGCGAGCAGCTCGTCGCTGCGCTCGCGAGCGGCCGATCGGGTCATCCCGTAGCAACGCCCCTGGCTGACGAGCTCGTCGCGCACACGCTGGACGTGCCCGGCGCCGTTCCCCTGTCCGATGTAGCCGATGCGTCGACGCACACCGGCCGGGTCCTCGCGGACGTCGCACCCCGCCACGCGGGCGGTGCCGTCACTCGGCTGCAGCAGCGTCGTCAACATGCGCAGCGTCGTCGACTTGCCGGCGCCGTTCGGGCCGAGGAACGCGACGAGCTCGCCGGCGGACACGTCCAGGTCGATGCCCCGCACCGCCTCGACCCGTCCCCCGTCGCGGCCCGGTGCGTCGAACCATCTGGTCAGCCCTCGCGCCTCGATCATCGCTGTGCTCCCGGTCGGTGTGCTCCCGGTCAGTGCGCTCCCGGTCGGTGTGCTGGCCATCTGCATCTCCTCCTGCTCGGTCCCGTCGGCCGCCGGTGCGACCCGGAGAGGACGGTACGAACCATTGCGGTCAGGATCTGTCCGCAATGGCGCAGATCCTGGCAACATGTCGACCGTGAACGATCCGACGGGTCGGGTGCTCGAGCTCCTCTCCCTGCTGCAGACCCACCGCTTCTGGACCGGCGCCGAGCTCGCCGATCGCCTGGAGGTGAGCGAACGCACCCTGCGTCGCGACGTCGAGCGACTTCGCACGCTCGGCTACGAGGTCGACGCCACTCCCGGTGTGGCGGGCGGCTACCGGCTCGCCGCGGGCAACCACCTCCCGCCGCTGCTGCTCGACGACGACGAGGCGGTCGCGATCGCGCTCGGCCTGCGCGCCGCGGCGGACGCCGCGGTCGAGGGCATCGAGGACACCTCGGTCCGGGCGATGGCGAAGGTCGAGCAGGTCCTGCCCGACCGACTCCGGCGACAGGTCCGAGCACTCGATGCCACCGTCGTGCCGCTGCGCTGGGGCGGGGGCCGGGGACCGAAGGTCGACCCCGACGCGCTCGTGGTGCTCTCCCAGGCGTGCCGGGACCACGAACAGGTGCACTTCGACTACGTGCGGGCCGACGACGAGGCGTCCAGCCGCCTGGTGGAACCGCACCACCTGGTGGCGACCGGTCGGCGCTGGTACCTGGTGGCGTGGGACCTGCGGCGCGATGGGTGGCGCACCTTCCGGGTGGATCGCCTGAGTCGGGCACGACCCGCGGGTCCCCGGTTCGTGCCCCGCCAGCTGCCCGACGCCGACCCCGCGACGTTCGTCGCGCGATCGATGTCGGCGCGACCCACCCGGTACAGCGTCGAGCTCGCGGTCGCCGGCGAGCCCGAACGGATCGGGCACGCGCTGCGCTGGACCGGCAGCACCGTCACACCACGGCCCGACGGGCGCAGCGCCGTGGTGCTCGGGGTGGACGACCTGGGCTGGTTGCTGACCACGGTCACCCAGCTGGTGGTCGAACTGGATCCCGGCGACGTCGAGGTCGTCGCTGCCGACGGGCTCGACCTGGGGGAGCTCGCGGCGCGCCTCCGGTCACTCGGCGACGCCCTCACGTCGATGGGCCACGGCTAGCGTCGAGGCCGGAGGTGGTCACCATGACCGAGCCGACATCCGACCCGACGAGTTGGGACGACGTGGGCGATCGCTTCGCCCGCCTCGGCCGCACCCTGCAGGACCGCTGGACGACGGCGGGCGACGAGGGCGCCGCCGAGGCGAAGGCCGCCGCGGACGAGGTCGACGGTGCGCTCGACGGCGTCCGGGCCTCGCTCGAGGGCCTGGCCGACACGATCACCAGGACCGTGAACGACCCGCAGGTGCACGACTCCGCACGAGCCGCCGCGGGTGGACTGGTCGAGGCGCTCGGCAACTCCCTCAGCGACCTCGCGAACCGGATCCAGTCCCAGCCGCAGGACCGCCAGCAGTAGGACCGGCAGCAGCAGGACCCGCCGGGCTGAGCAGGACCCGCCTCAGGACGTCGTCATGCCACCGTCGACGACGAGCACCTGACCGGTCATGAAGCTCGAGGCGTCACTCGCCAGGAACAGCGCGGGCGGCACCATCTCGTCGGGGTCCGCCATGCGCTTGATCAGCTGGGTATCGACCGCCGCCTGCTGGAACTCCTCGGGGGTGGCGAACACCATGTCCGTCGCGACCGTGCCGGGAGCGAGCGCGTTGACCCGGATCCCGTCGCCCGCCAGCTCGGCAGCCATCGCCCGCGTCATCGACAGCAGCGCCGACTTGGCTGCGACGTAGAGCGAGACGTAGGTGCCGTGGGTGAACATCCCGGCGGTCACGACGTTGATCACCGCCGCGTGGTCGCTCGCCCGCAGGTGCGGCAGCGCGTGCTGGACCAGGAACACGGGACCGCGCAGGTTGACCTGGTGCGACTTCTCGAACGCCTCGGGAGTGATGGTCCCGATCGGCATCGCGAGCGGGTTGGCCGCGTTGTTCACGACGATGTCGACGCCACCGAAGCGCTCGACGGTCGCGGCGACCAGCGCCGCGAGTGCGTCGTCGTCACCCACGTGGGTCGGCACCGACAGCGCCGATCCCCCGGCGTCGACGATCGACGCGACGGCCGCGTCGCAGGCGTCGGCCTTGCGGCTCGCGATGACGACGTTCGCGCCGAGGGCAGCGAAGCCCTGCGCCACTGCGAAGCCGATGCCACGACTCCCCCCGGTGATGATGGCGGTCCGACCGCTCAGGTCGAACCGGTCGAGGAGCTCTGCTCGCTGCATGGCCGACATGATGCCCCAGTTGCGATCAGGTCAGGAGCGCAGCGGTCAGGAGCGCAGCGAGGACCGAACCCGGCGGGAAGATGCGTGGAGGGCCGGAGGGGTTGGAGCCCGGGTCAGGTCGTCGCCGGGGACGGTCATCGAGACGTGCAGGTCGGTCGCGCTCCTCAGCCTCGGCTCACCGCAGGAACAGCCGGTACGCGGGGTTGTCGGTCTCGTCGGTGTGCGGGTAGGCGAGCGTCTCGAGGAAGCGCTCGAACGCGGCATCGTCGGCGGCCGGCACCTGCAGTCCGACGAGCACCCGCCCGTGGTCGGACCCCTGGCTGCGGTAGTGGAACAAGCTGATGTTCCACTCGGTGCGCATCGCCGAGAGGAAGCGCATCAGCGCACCGGGACGTTCGGGGAACAGGAACCGGTAGAGCCGCTCGTCGTCGGCCAGCTCGCTGCGACCGCCGACCATGTGGCGCACGTGCTCCTTGGCCAGGTCGTCGTGGGTCAGGTCGACCGCGGTGAACCCGGCCGACTCGAACTCGGCGACCAGCTCGGGTGACTCCGAGCGGTCGCGGGTCGCCAGTCCGACGAAGACGTGTGCGTCCTCCTGGTCGGAGATCCGGTAGTTGAACTCGGTCACCGCCCGGTCGCCGATGAGCTCCGAGAAGCGACGGAAGCTGCCCCGCACCTCGGGGATCGTCACCGCGAACAGCGCCTCTCGCTCCTCGGCCCGTTCTGCGACGAACCGCAGGCCGTCGAAGTTCATGTTGGCCCCGCTGGTCACCGCGACGAACGTGGCGCCGCGCACGCCGGTGTCCGCGACGTGACGCTTCAGTCCGGCCACCGACAGCGCTCCCGCGGGTTCGAGCACGCTGCGGGTGTCGTCGAAGACGTTCTTGATCGCCGCGGAGACCTCGTCGTTGTCGACCACCACGAACCCGTCGACCAGGTCGGCCACGACCCGGAACGTCTCGGCACCCACCGACTTCACCGCGGTGCCGTCGCAGAACAGCCCGACCTCGTCGAGGGTGACGCGTCGACCGGCGGCGACCGAGCGGCGCATCGCATCGGAGTCCGCTGCCTGCACCCCGATCACGGCGACATCGGGACGGACCGCCTTCACGTACGCCGCGACGCCGGCGATGAGCCCACCGCCCCCGACGGGCACGAAGACCGCGTCGAGCGGACCCTGGTGCTGGCGCAGGATCTCCATGGCCACGGTGCCCTGGCCCGCGATGACGTCGGGGTCGTCGAAGGGGTGCACATAGGTCAGCCCCTGGTCGGCGCGCAGCTGTTCGGCCCTGGTCGCGGCATCGGAGTAGCTGTCGCCGTGCAGCACGATCGTGGCGGCGAGCGACTCGACGGCGCGGACCTTGACCGCAGGGGTCGTGCGGGGCATGACGATCGTGGCCTCGCAGCCCAGGTGACGGGCCGCGAGCGCGACACCCTGGGCGTGGTTGCCCGCCGATGCGCAGATCACGCCACGGTCGAGCTGCTCCCGGCCCAGGCGCACCATCTTGTTGTACGCCCCTCGCAGCTTGAAGCTGAACACCGGCTGGCGGTCCTCGCGCTTGAGCAGCACGGTGTTGGCGAGGTCCTCGGACAGCATCGGCGCGTGGTCGAGCGGCGACTCGATCGCCACGTCGTAGACCCTCGCCGCCAGGATCCGTCGCAGGTACTCGGGGACATCGACGCTGTACTCGGCCATGGTGCTGTCACGCTACGTCGCCTGCCGGGGATCGTCGCGACCTCACCGGTAGCGTGGTGCCATGCGCTGCCCCACCTGCGACGACGTCCAGCTCGTGATCTCGAGCCGTGAAGGCATCGAGATCGACCACTGCCCCCAGTGCCGGGGGGTGTGGCTCGATCGTGGCGAGCTCGACAAGATCATCGACCGTGCAGCGCCCAGCGTGGTCGGCGCGGCATCGGCTGCACCCGCCGCGCCGGCGCCCGACCAGCCCCGCTACGAGGAACGGCGATACGAGCAACCCCGCTACGACGACCGAGACCGATACCGCGACGAGCGCAGCTACCAGGACTACAAGCGCAAGAAGAAGCGCAAGAGCTTCCTCGAGGACATCTTCGACTTCGACTGAAGGTCGCGCGGACCCTACGGCTCAGCCGTCTGCCCGGTCAGCCCATCAACCGAGCTCGGCGAGCGCCGCATCGAGCGCGGAGAGCTCGCCGACGAACGCCTCGAGCTCGGGGGCCGGACCCGATCCCGCCGGCGACTGACCGGCGCGCAGGGCGACGCTCGCCGCGTCCGCGACCGCGGTCTCGAGCCGCAGGTTCATCTCCTCGAAGGCCCTGCCGGAGTCCTCGGCCAGGTTGAGCGCGTCGTGGATCGCCCGGTACCGCTGCGAGAGCGCGTCGACCCGGGCCTGCAACGCCGTGGTGTCGCCACCGGCCGAGCCCACCGCCGTCAGATCACGACGAGCGGCCTTGAGCTCGGCGGTCGCCGCGTCGACGTCGAAGCCCTCGGCGATCGAGCGGGCATTGCTGGCGCGCCACACGGCGTCGGCGATCTTCTGCACCGAGAGGTCCATGGTGGGAGCGAGCGACGTGAGCCGTTGCTTCGTCGGCCCCTCGGCGAGGCCGGCGACGATGCCCCGGTAGCGGTCCCGCGATGCGATCGCCCGCTGCACCGGTTCGCGCCAGCGGGGCTCGAGCGCTGCCGCCCATCGTGCGAGGTCATCCGCGGCGTCGGCCATCGAACCGACGATACGACAGCGTTGATCACCTGCTCCCCGAACACGCCGAATCCTCCGCGGCGCGCCTCGCGGACCGATAGCCCCATATGGACCGTCCCGAGCGCCCGCCAGCCCGCCGCCCGCACGCCCGCCGCCCACATGTCGGCCGGCTCGGAGCGCTCGCTCCCCTGCTCGTGGTCGCCGTGCTCACCGCTGGCTGCACCGACGATCCCGAGCGCGTCGCGCCGCCCTCGTCCACGGCTGCGACGACCGCCCGGGCGGGGTCCGACCTCACTCCGGATCGCTCGCCGATGACGATCACCCGCAGCGACGTGGCGACGGCGATCGAACGGTTCACCCCGCTCGCCGAGCAGGCCGTGGCCGACGGCCAGGTCCCGGGCATGGCGGTGGGCGTGGTCTACGACGACGAGGTCGTCTGGACCGAAGGGTTCGGCGTCCGCAAGGTCGGCGAACCGGGCGAGGTTGCGGGCGACACCGTGTTCCAGATCGCGTCGTTGTCGAAGGCGGTCGGCTCGACGGTGGTCGCCGGGCTGGTCGGCCGGGGCGACCTGGACTGGGACGACCCCGTCGTCGAGCACACGCCGGACTTCGCGCTCGCAGACCCCTGGGTGAGCGAGCACGTCACGGTGGCCGATCTGTACTCGCATCGCAGCGGGCTGCCCGACCACGGCGGCGATCTGCTCGAGGACCTCGGGTACGACCGGGCGACGATCCTCGAACGGTTGCGTCTGCTGCCGCTCGACGACTTCCGGTCGTCGTACCACTACACGAACTTCGGTCTCACCCAGGGTGCGCTCGCAGCGGCCGCGGCGGCGGGCGGTGAGTGGGAGGCGCTGTCGGAGACGGTCCTCTACGAGCCCGTCGGCATGGTCGACACCAGCTCGCGCTTCGCCGACTACGAATCGTCACCGCGCAGGGCCTGGACCCACGTGCAGGACGACGACGGCACGTGGGAGGCCCGCTACGTTCGCCGGCCCGACGCACAGACCCCCGCCGGTGGTGTGAGCTCGACGGTGGCCGATCTGTCGCAGTGGATGCGCCTCCAGCTCGCCAACGGCACCGTCGACGGCGAACAGGTCATCGACGGCGCTGCGTTGGACCGGACGCACACCCCGCACGGGCTCAGCGGGGTGCTCCGATCACCGGACTCGCGGGTCGGCAGCTACGGGCTGGGGTTCAACATCGGCACCGACGGCGGCGGGCGTCAGCGCTGGAGCCATTCAGGAGCGTTCGTGATGGGGGCGGGCACCACGTTCACGATGGTGCCCGCCGAACGGCTCGGGGTGGTCGTGCTGACCAACGGCATGCCGACCGGAGTGGCGGAGTCGATGGCCGAGACGTTCCTCGACCTGGCGCTCGAGGGCGAGGTCACCCGCGACTGGATGGCCCTGTACGGCCCGTCGTTCCAGCAGATGCTGCACCCGGAGGTCGAGGTCGACTACTCGGTCGTTCCCGACGGCGCTGCGCCCGCTCGTGCGCTGTCGGAGTACGTCGGCACCTACGACAACGAGTTCTTCGGCCCGGCCGACGTCACGCTCGTCGACGGCGCGCTGTCGCTGGGCATCGGCCCGAACGGCGAGCAGCTCGCGCTGACGCCCTACGACGGCGACACGTTCTCGACCACTCCGGTCGGCGAGAACGCCACGGGGCTCACCGGGGTGATCTTCGATCTCACCGGCGCCGCACCGACCGTGCGCATCGAGTACCTCGACGAGCAGGGGCTCGGCACGTTCATCCGTGCGTGAGCCGGTCGGCCGGGACGGTCGCCCGGTCGTGAAGCCCGCGGCGGATCAGGCCTTCGGTTCCAGCACGAACAGCGGGATGACGCGCTCGGTCGACGCCTGGTACTCGTCGTAGGCGGGCCAGACCTCGAGCGCCCTGGCCCACCACTCGGCCTTCTCGTCGCCCTCGGCCTGGTGCACGTCGTAGTCACGCCGGTCGGGGCCGTCCTGCAGCTCGGCGACCGGGTTCGCCCGCAGGTTGTGCACCCACTGCGGCGCGGTCGGCGCGCCGCCCATCGATCCGATGACGGCGTAGCGGGTGCCGTCGGTGACGCGGATGAGGGGGGTCTTGCGGACCTTGCCCGACGTCGCGCCGAGGGTGTGCAGGATGATGCAGGGACCGCCCATGAACTCGGCGCCCTCGGCACCGTCGGTCGACTCGTAGAGTTCGACCTGTTCGGCGATGGGCTCCCAGGGGCTCGGCTCGTACTCACCTTCGAGTGGCATGGCCGGCACTGTACCCGGGGCCCCGGACCGTGCAGCCGTAGTGTTGGACGATGGACTCACCCGAGCTCACCGCCGACGCCGAGCGCGACGCCGAGCGACCCCGCACCCGGCTCGATCCCGACGTGCGACGTGAGCAGATCCTGACCGAGGCGTCGGCGTTGTTCGCCGATCGCGACTACTCCGCGGTGTCGCTCGAGACGATCGCGAGCCGGGCCGGGGTGACCCGAGGGCTGGTGCACCACTACTTCGGATCGAAGCGAGGGCTGTTCCTGGCCGTGGTCGAGCGGGCGGTCCGCGTTCCCGAGGACGTGGCGTTGATCCCTGCAGGGGCGACCGGTTCGTTCGAGGAGATCGTCGCCATGTGCGTGCGTCGCTGGATGCGCGTGATCGAGTCCGCCGGCGGACTCTGGATCGCGGCGGACTCCGGCGGTGTCGGCGGCGCGGACGCGGACGAGGTGCTGTCGAGCGCGCGGGACGACCTGGTCGACCGCATGATCGACGAGGTCCCCTTCCCGGAGTCGCTGGACCGCGACCTGCTGCGGAGCGCGTTGCGCTGCTACGCGTCGGTCGCTCGCGTCGCGACCGAGGAGTGGCTCGTCCGCGGCACGCTGAGCCGCGACCAGGCCGAGACCCTGCTGCGCCTGGAGCTGCTCGGACTGGTCGAGCGCATCGTGCCCGCGCTGAGCGAGAAGGCCGGTGGGTGACGCGCGTCCTGCTCGTCACCGCAGCGGTGTCGATCGTGCTGGGAACGGCACTGGCGCTGGCGCCGTTCTGGTGGAGCCTGCGCTCGGAGTGGCCACCCGCCGGTGAGGCGTGCTGGTTCGAGCACGACCCCGGGTCGGGTCGATCGGCGGTCGGCATCGAACACATCGAGTGGGGTCCAGCTCCGCAGCGGGTGTGCACGGCGATCGGTCCGGTCGACCTGCCCACCGCTGGCCCCGCGTTCGAGCAAGCAGCAGCGCGGGCGAGCGACGGCGAGCGCGCGGGCGAGATCCTCGAGGTGCAGCGCCGATTCCCGTTCTACGGCGCCTGGTGGCCCGTGGCCGCGGTGGCCTTCAGCGTCGGGATCTGGCTCGTGATGCTCGCCGTCGCGGTGGTGGTTCGTGCTGATCGCCGCACCCTCGATGGGATGGCCCGCAGCTGAGCGACCGCCCCACCGGGGTCAGGGAGGGCCCGCCCGCACGCCGTCGAGCGTGGCACCCTCGCTCAGCAGCACCGAGTGTCGGAGGTGACGGGTGGTGGCGTTCGTGGCCGGCATCACGCGGGCATGGGCTCCGTCACCGGGGTGGTGGGTCCAGGTGAAGCACTGCGTGCCGCCACGAGGATCGTCCGGGTCGGCCGGTGTCGGCTCGAGGGTCCACTCGTCGTGATGGGCGCGCGTGTGATCGCGGCGACAGAGCAGCACGAGGTTGTCGATGTCGGTCGGGCCGCTGTCACGCCACCACTCGACGTGGTGGCCGTCGCACCAGCTCGGCGGGGCGTCGCACCCAGGGAACACGCAGCCGCCGTCGCGGATCGCGAGCGCAGCACGTTGCGCGTGGGTGATGGTGCGGTGCCGGCGCCCTCCCCAGAGGACCCGCCCCTTCTCGTCGACCTGGAACGGACGGACCACCGAGTCGCAGAGCAGCACCGCTGCAGCGAGTTCGTCGACCGCGGCGCCGTCGACGGTGGTGACGGCGCGGCCGCGACGGATCCTGTCGGACCACGACCCGCCGATCGGCTGACCCGGACCGCCCAGGTGATCGCCGCGCACGACGAGCTTCGCCTCGGTGGCGCCTCGGGTGAGGGGTGTGCCATCCGCTCGGACCTGGTGGCCCCGCCGCACCAGCTCGACGAGCGCGCGGGCCCGCAGTGTGGCCGGCGGCGGCACCGGGAGTCCGGCCGCGGTGGCCTCGGAGTTCGCGGCCGCGAGCTGTCGTCGGTACTCCTCGCCCAGCGCCTGCTCGAACACGATGGCCTGGTCGCCGGAGAGGTCGCCGTCGAGCACGAGGTGATCGCCGACGCGCACCGCGGTGAAGCGGTCGTGGTCGCTGCTCGGCTCGGGACCGTCGGCGTCGAGCGAGGCGACCAGCAACCGCAGCGCATCGCGCCACGCCTCGACCGTGAGCGTCGCGGCGAGCTCGGTCAGCTCGGCATCGGCGGCGATGAGCTGGTCGAGCACGCGGGGGTTGCAGGCGACGGTGAGGACCCGCACGTGGTCCATGGTGAGGCGCTGTTCCCCGAAGGCTGTGGCGAACTGGGGGAACCGCTCGAGGGTGCGGCCGTCGGCGAGCAACCGTCGGCCGGTGGCGCGCTCCTCGCCCGTGGCCCGGGCGTACCACGGCACCGTGCGCAGGCCGGAGTCGACCTCGGCTGCGCCCGAGCGGTGCAGCGCCGAGAGCCCCTGCGCGATGGCGCCGTCGAGCAGCGACCTGGCGGCACCCAACGCGGCGACGGCATCGAGCTGCTCCTGGCCGGTCATCGATGGCCAGTCGAGCGAGGTCAGACCGTCGAGCGCGCGGATCGCTGCGGGTACCGGCGCACGATCACCAGGGCGCGCCGGGAAGATTCGGACGCGAGTGAGATCCGAGGCCTTCGACCATTCGAGCAGTGGCACCGTGGACCATGTCACCCCATCCAATGTCGTCGCACCGCCGATCCCTCGCATGCGAACAGTCTGCCGACTCGGTGTGACAGCGAACGACGGTGACAACGAACGGACGCAGAGCCCGGTCATCTCCCTACGCTGGACGAGGTGGAAACGCCCAGCGCTGCAGCAGTCCTCGTCACCGTCGCTGGTATCGCGGGCTCGGGCACGGCGTTCTGGTTCGCATTGAGCCGGGAGCGCTTCGCCAAGTGGTACGGCCCGATCGCGGAGCGGGAGCTCTGGCCGGTACGAACTCGGCGCAGCGCAGAGGTCGTGCCGATGCTGGATCCCGTGGGCGTCGAGGCGACCGTGGAGCGTTCCCGACGCATCGCCCTCATCATGAGCGCGACGATGCTGCTCTTCCTCGGCGTGGCGATCGTGAGCTGGCTGCTCTCGCTCAGATCGTGAGCCAGAGGGATGCGGCGGGGCATGCTCGCCGGCGTGTGGGACCCGGAGCCATCACAGCGAGAGCCGCCCGAGGAGCACTCCGTCGTCGTCGTACCACTCCAGATGTTCGGCGGGCGCGGCGAGTCGGCTGAAGCCGACCCAACCGGAGCGGTCCGAGCCCTCGGCGCTCAGCAACACCACCGAAGTGCGGTCCTCGCCGCGAACGGTCTCGGCGTGCACGGCGCCGGCCGGCAACGAACCGCTGAGCACGACGAGCTCCGGGACCGGGTCGAGCTGGCCCCACCCATCGAGCGTCGCGGGAGCATCGGGTTCCCGGAGGTGCCAGTTGCACGACATGCCCCACTCGCCGAACGAGAACTCGTGGCGGTCGCCGCGGCGAACGATGCCGAAGTCGTGATCGCCGACGACGCCCAGGACGAGTCCCGCCGTCTCGTCGGCCGACCATTCGATCTGCATGCCAGGAGAGTCAACCAGAACCGTCCCTCCCGACGACGCTGCACACGAGCGCGGTCAGGGCTTGGGTTCGCGGGGCAGGCCGAGCACTCGCTCACCGATGATGTTGAGCACGATCTCGTCGGTGCCGCCGCCGAGGCGGCCACCGGGCGCGCCGCA
This sequence comes from uncultured Actinomycetota bacterium, assembly GCA_963707555.1. GTDB lineage: Bacteria > Actinomycetota > Acidimicrobiia > Acidimicrobiales > Microtrichaceae > JAFAFN01. Next base: position 213,971 of record CAVPQM010000004.1, on the reverse strand, counting down.
CACGAGCGTCGCCCAGGCGAAGGTGCCCCAGTCGCCGTTGTCGGCGCAGACCGCCGGGCCGAGCACCTCGGCCGCGTAGTCCGCGGTGGCGAGCAGGTGGCGGGTGCCGGCCAGCTTCAGGATGCTCATCTCCGGTCCCGGCAACCCACCGGCCTTCATGTTCGCGATCGCCCGCTTGGTCGTGTAGCCGAGCACCCGGTTCTGGATGTAGAGCTGCGCCAGGTGGTCCCGGATGATCGGGTCGTCGTTGCGGCCCATGACCTCGGTCAGGGCGATGATCCGTTCGAACGGTCCGGGACCACGCCCGAGTCCCATGCCGCTGCCGATCGACGCACGCTCGTTCATGAGCGTCGTCATCGCGACACCCCACCCGGCACCGACCTCACCCAGGCGGTGGTCATCGGGGATGCGCACGTCGTCGAAGAACACCTCGTTGAACCCGGCCCCGCCGGTCATCTGGCGCAGCGGCCGCACCTCGACACCCGGGGTGTCCATGTCGACCAGGAACGCGGTCATGCCGGCGTGCTTCGGTGCGTCGGGGTCGGAGCGGCAGATGATCTCGCCGATGCCGGCGTGCTGCGCGTTCGAGGTCCACACCTTCTGGCCGTTCACGACCCACGAGTCGCCGTCACGCTCGGCGCGGCACGACAGCCCGGCCAGGTCCGAGCCAGCGCCCGGCTCGCTGAAGAGCTGGCAGGCGATCAGGTCACCGCGGTACAGCGGCTGAAGGTAGCGCTCGACGATCTCGGGACGGGCGTGTGCGGCGACGGTCGGGGCCACCATGCCCAGGCCGATGGTGAAGATCGACTGGTCCGGCAGCTGGTAGCCCGCTTCGAGGGACCGGTACGCACGCACGTATTCCGACTGCAGGCCGCGGCCGCCCAGCTCGACCGGTCCGTCGATCCACCCGAAGCCTGCATCGAAGCGTGCCGCCGCCCACGCACGAGCGGCTGCGACCTGGGCCAGCTCCTCGTCGGGATCGCCCTCCTCGACGATGCCGACGAAGTCGTCGCCTTCACCCCACACGAACTCGGTGCGAGCAGGAGCAGGTTCGGCGTTGGCCGACAGGAAGGCCAGCGCCTCGGCGGTGAACTCCTCGAGAGACGGCGTGGGGGCGGTGCTGGCGTCGGTCGTCACGCCGCCAGTTCAGCACACTGTTGGCAGCTCGCCAATAGCGCTCAGCGGGACCGGCGGACGGCCCGCACCAGCACACGCTGGTACAGCCCGGCGGGCAGCCGGGACACCAGGTCGAACACCTTCGCGTCGGGGCCGATCAGCGCACGGCGCTTGTCCTTCTCGACCGCGGCGAGGATCTGGCGGGCCGCCTTGGCGGGTGTCGTCATGGCGAGACGGTCGAACGCATCACCCGGGTCGCCGTGGTCGCCGGTCAACTCGTGCACGCCGCTGTCGACGCGGGCGTTGCGGGCGATGTTGGTCCTGATGCCCCCGGGGTGGATCGTGGTCGAACTCACCGGGCTGCCGGCGATCTCGAGCTCCATGCGCAGCGCGTCGGTGAAGCCGCGCACACCGAACTTCGCCGCGTTGTAGGCGGCCTGCGACGGGATCGACACCAGGCCGAAGACGCTCGAGATGTTGATCACGTGGCCGTCTCCGGCCGCCTCGAGGTGCGGCAGGAACGCCGTGGTGCCCGACACGACGCCCCGCAGGTTGATGTCCATCAGCCAGTCGAAATCCGCGTCGTCCATCGACTCGACCGTGGCGGCGAGCGCGACCCCGGCGTTGTTGAAGATGAAGTTCACCGAGCCGTGCTCGTCGACGACGGTGTCGGCCCAGGCGTACACCGCGTCGCGGTCCGCGACGTCGAGGCGCTGCGAGGTGACCTTGACCCCGGTGCCCTCGCAGCGGGTCACGGTCTCGGCCAGACCGGCGTCGTCGACATCGGACAGCGCCAGGTGGCAGCCGCGCCGGGCGAGCGCCTCGGCGAGCGCCCGACCGATGCCGGAACCGGCGCCGGTGATCGCGGCGACACGACCCTCGAAGCGGTCGGGTGTCGATGCTGCTGACCCAGCGGTGGAGGTGCCTGTGATGGAAGCGACGGCGGAACCTCCGGGCACCGGGTTGGAGAACTGCATCGACTCGTCGACGACGTCGGAGCGCTTGAGCGCCCGGTAGTCGCGCAGGTAGCTCTGGTACACCTGCCACGGGAACTCGGAGCCCTGCTTGGGGAAGCGGTCCGCCGAGCGCTGCACGTAGCCCGAGCTCAGTCCGAGCAGCGGTTCCGCGGTGACCTCACCGCTCACTCGGCGCGGGGTGCACTGGCGCTGCCCGGTCCGACGCATGTGCTGGAGCAGGCGCACGACGTAGTCGCAGGTCAGGTCCGCACTTCAAGGTCCACGACGCGTTCGTGTAGCCGATGGCGAGCGCCAGGTTCGGCACGTCCTCGATCATCATGCCCTTGTAGGTCAGACGGTCGGGCAGCTCGACGGGTTCGCCGTCGACGCTGACCTGCATGCCGCCGATGAAGAGCAGCTCGAGCCCGGTCGCCGTGACGATGACGTCGGCCGGCAGCGTCTCACCGGTGCGCAGCTCGATGCCGTCGGCGGTGAAGCGCTCGACGTGGTCGGTGACGACCGACGCGGTGCCCTTGCGGATGGCACGGAACAGGTCGCCGTCGGGCACGACGCACAGACGCTGGTCCCACGGGTCGTAGCTCGGCGTGAAGTGGGTGGCGACGTCGTAGCCGGCGGGCAGCTCGCGTTCGACACCCTTGCGCAGCACGCGCTTCATGAGCTCGGGTCGGCGGCGGCTCAGGTGGTACGAGGCCTGCGTCCCCAGGGCCATCGTCCAGCGCACGGCGTCGCCGGACCACCGCTGCGGCACGACCCGACGGATCGTCTCGACCGCGGGGTTCTTGCCCGGGAGCGACGCGATGTAGGTCGGTGAGCGCTGGAGCATGGTGACGTGCTCGGCCTGCTCCGCGAGCGACGGCACGAGGGTGACCGCGGTGGCGCCGCTGCCGATGACGACGACCCGCTTGCCCGCGACGTCGAGGTCCTCGGGCCAGAACTGCGGGTGCACGATCGTGCCGTCGAAGTCGTCCATGCCCTCGAAGTCGGGCAGGTAGCCGCGGTCGTAGCGGTAGTAGCCGCGTGCACGAGAACAGGAACCCGCAGGTCAGCTGGACGGTCTCGACGTCGCCGTCGGGGTCGCCGCGCTCGACGGTCAGCGTCCAGCGAGCGTCCTCGGTCGACCACTCGGCAGCGACGATGCGGTGGTGGAAGCGGACGAGCTGGTCGGTGCCGTCCTCTGCCGCGGTGTCGCGGATGTACTGCAGGATCGAGGCGCCGTCCGCGATCGAACGCTCGCCCTGCCATGGCCGGAACGGGTAGCCGAGGGTGTGCATGTCGGAGTCGGAGCGGATGCCCGGGTATCGGAACAGGTCCCAGGTGCCGCCGATCGCGCCGCGTGACTCGAGGATCGCGACGCTCGCCCAGGGTGCACCCGTCGTGACGTGGTGTGCGGCGCCGATGCCCGACAGCCCGGCACCGACGATGACGACGTCCAGATGTTCGGGCATCCGGCTCAGGCCGTCCGCGACGAGCCGACGAGCAGATCGTTCAACGTGCCGTCGTCGCCGAAGAGCTCGTCGCGCCAGATCCGGATGACCTCGGCGGAGTCGATGTCGTCGGGGTGGAAGCCCTTGCGGTCGTACTCCTTCAGCTCACGCCAGAGCTTGCGGCTCACCAGCGGCGAGCGACGGAACGTCCGCCAGCTGTCGCGCAGGCGCCCCTTCTCGTAGGTCGCCTCGTCGAAGGCGACCGAGATCGCGACCTGCACGGCCATGCCGACGACGAACCCGTAGCGGATGCCGCCTTCATCGTGAAGATGCGCATGCGCTCGGTGCCGCCGACGGCGCGGTAGACGTCGAAGGCGACCGCCTTGTGCTCGGACTCCTCGAGTGCGTGCCACAGGAACAGGTTCTTCACCGCCTCGTCGCCGAAGAGCCGCTGCGCCTCGACGTCGGTGAGGATCAGCTCGGCGAGCGTCGCGGTGAAGTGCTCGAGCGCAGCGGTCGACGCGCCAGGTTCGAGATCGGCGGTGCGACCTTCTCACGGAACGCGAGGCCCTTCTTGGTGAAGCGCTCGACGACCTTGGTCGGGTAGCCGAGCTCGGCGAGACGGTTGTTGAACGCCCGGTGCTCGCGACCGTGCATGGCCTCCTGGCCGATGAAGCCGGCGACCTGGCGCCTTGAGCTCGGGGTCGGTGATCTGGCTGCGGTAGTGACGCACGGACCGCACGAAGAAGTCCTCGCCGTCGGGGAACACCGCGGACAGCGATGCGGCCAGATGGCTGAGGATGAGGTCGTCGTCGGCGGCGAAGTGCTTCGGCAGGTTCCGCAGCGACTCCTCGAAGGAGATGCGCCGGGTCGGGACCTGGCGCTCGGACGTGGGGGCGCTCGGAGCGCTCGGTGAGGTCGATCGTCGAGGGGGTCGTGATCGAGGCAGTCGGTGATCGGGGGGTCGGTGATCAGTTCGGCCATGGAGTCACCGTAGATCATTTGAGCGATTCTCTCAATCCCTCAGATGCTCATTTCTTGGTACGCTGAGATCGTGTCCGTGACCAGCATCCAGAGGCGCCCGCGGCAAGCCGCCCGAAGGCGGAGCCGAACCTGCGGGCAAGGGCGCCCAGACCAGTCGGGCGATCCTCGACGCGGCGATCGCCCGCTTCGGCCGCGACGGCTACCGCGCGACGTCGGTGGCCGACATCGCCCGCGACGCGGGGGTCGGCGGCACGGTCACCTACGCGTACTTCCCCAACAAGGAGGCGCTGTTCGTCGCCGCGGTCGACGCGGACGCCGCCGGGGTGATCGGCGAGGGGCTGTCGAGCATCATCGCCGCGGATCGGACCGACGACGGCGCGACCCTCGGCGACTGGCGCCAGACCCTGACCCTCACGATGGTCGAGGCGGTCGAACGGCATCCGCTGGCGAAGCGCCTGCTCGGCGGGCTCGAACCCGAGGTCACCGCACGGGTGCTCGAGATCCCTGCGCTCGCCGATCTGCGCGTCGCGTGCGCCGAGCGGCTCCGTGCCGACCAGGCCGCCGGTCGGGTGCGCGCGGATCTCGATCCCGACTCGATCAGCAACGGGCTGGTCGCGATCATCCTGTCGTTGCTCATGTCGATGGTGCAGCTCGGCGGCGACGTCACCGCGCACTACGCGGACGACGTCACCGCGGTGTTCGGCGCCGCGCTCGACCCGCCACGCTGAACACCGGCGGAACCCCGCCGCTCAGCTCGAGCCGAGGGTGAGGGCGAGGGCCTGCGCGCCGCTGCTCCGGTAGGACTCGGCGAGCTGCTCGCCGCCGAGGCCGCGTGGCACTGCCAGCACCGCGCCGCCCGACCCGGCCGAGGTCGCGACGGAGCCGTGGGCGCGGGCGGTGGCGACGAGCACCGAGGTGGAGCGATCGAGCGCGCCGAGTGAGTCGCGCAGCTCACACGTCGCGTCGACCGCCGCGGCGAGGCCGTCGAGATCGACGCCCGCCACCGCGTCCGCCGCGGCACCCGCCGCCTCGGCGAGCAGCTCGACCGTGCGCACCACGAGCGGCTCCCCCGCCACCGCTCGGTCGTGCAGCTCGCCGTGGAGCCGACCCGACGGTGCGGCACCTGCGGGATCCCACGCGACGACCAGTTCGATCGGTCCACCGGGGCGCACCGGCGTCATCGACGGCACCAGGTGGCCGGCCTCGGTCGACGTCGAGCGCGTGTCGACCAGCGTCGGCACGTCGTTCGCCTGCACCGCCCGGTCCATCCAACCCGCTGCCACGCCGAGCTCGACCGCCTCGGTCTCGAGCGCCAGCGCGGCGAGCACCTGCGGGCTCAGCGCGATCTGCCACCGCTCGGCGACCGCCCGCAACGCCGCGGTGATGATCGCCGAGGAGCCGGCGAGCCCCACCGAGCGCGGGATGTTGGTCGACCAGACCGCGTCGAACGGCGCGTCGTCGTCACGCCGCTGCGCCGCCTCGACGAACTTCGCCGCCTCGGCGGACTCGACCTGATCGCGCTGCGCGTCCAGGTGGCGGCTCAGGGTGACGATCGCAGCGCTCACCAAGCGGTCACCACCGTCGTGGCCGTAGCGGCCCGCGTGCTCGACGAGCTCGGCCACGCTCGACCAACCGGCGACCGACCGGCTCGCCCGCACCCCGAGGCGGGTCGACCCACGGAGCTCGACGGTCGCGTTCAGGCCCTGGATCGGGACCGCGAAGGCGGCGCCTCCCAGCGCGTCCGAAGGGTTGCCGGCCACCCCTGCGCGGGCGACCGCCCGGCCGAGCTGTGCACACGTCGACGACATCCCGGCAGTGTGTCACCCGCGGGCTCAGCGCAGGTAGCCGAGCTCGTGCGCCTCGCGCAGCAGGTCGTCGCGGTGCTCCGGGTGGGCGATCGAGCTCAGACGCAGCGCACGCTCCCGCAGCGTCGCGCCACGCAGCTCGGCGACGCCCCACTCGGTGACGACCTTGTCGACGGTGTTCTTCAACGTCGTGACGACCGAGCCCCGGGTGAGCTGCGACACGATCTTCGACCGGACGCCGTCGTTCGTGGTCGACCGGGTCACCAGGAACCCTTGACCGCCCTCGCTGAACATCGCACCGCGGGCGAAGTCCGCCTGCCCGCCGGAGCCCGAGTAGTAGCGGCCGCCGATCGTCTCCGAGGCGACCTGGCCCAGCAGGTCGACCTCGGTGGTCGCGTTGATCGACACCACGAGCGGGTTCTGGGAGATCACCCGCGGGTCGTTGACGAACTCGACGGGCAGGAAGTCGACCCCCGGGTTCTCGTGCAGGAAGTCGTAGAGCCGGCGTGTGCCGAGCGCGAACGTCGTGACGCTGCGGTTGGGCTGACGACGCTTGTGCACTCCCGTCACGACGCCCGACTCGATCAGGTCGATCACGCCGTCGGACATCAGCTCGGTGTGGATGCCCAGGTCGCGGTGATCCGACAGCGAGGCCAGCACGGCGTTGGGGATCGAACCGATGCCCGCCTGGATCGTCGCCCGGTCGGGCACCCGCTCGGCGACCAGTCGGGCGATCGCCGAGTCGACCTCGTCCGGGCGGTTCGGGTGCACCTCGGGCAGCGGTCGATCGACGTGCGACCAGCCGAGCACCTGGCTGACGTGCACCGAGTTGCGACCGAAGGTGCGCGGCATCTGCTCGTTCGCCTCGAGGAACACCGGCCAGTGACCGAGGAACGACGAGACGTAGTCGGCGTTGGTGCCCAGGCTGAAGTAGCCGTGCCGGTCCGGCGGCGAGGCCGCGGCGAGGATGATGCCCGTGCCGCAGTTGTGCCGCAGCACGAGCGGCACCTCGCTGAAGTGCGACGGCACGAAGTCGATCCCACCCGCGTGCAGGTGGTGGCGGGTCACCGGCGACAGGAAGTACGAGATGTGACGGAGGCGGTCGCCGTAGCGCCCGTCCATGTACGCCCGGTCGACGAGCGCGTGCATCTGGTGCACCCGCACGCCGTCGAGCTGACCGGCCGCCGCCTCGATCGCATCGAGCAGGCCGATCGGCTCACCCGCGGCCAGCGGGACGATCAGCTGGCTCCCGACGCCGATGTGATCGAGCACCCGCTCCGGTGCGACTGGTCCCCGCGATCGGTCCACCATGCCGAGGCTAGGTGAGCACGGTCGCCGTCGGACCGCGTCCGGCCGCTACGGTCCGGGCGTCCGACGTGCTCCGCGCTCCACGTCCGTCGGGGAAGAGGGAGAACACATGTCGCACCTCGGGGAACCGGACTTCGCCGGTGAGATCGCCGACACCGTCGCCGACTCCCGCCCGTGGTGGCCCGAACCGGAGCAGCGTCGGCCGAACGTCGTGGTGATCGTGCTCGACGACGTGGGCTTCGCCGACCTGGGCTGCTACGGGTCCGAGATCGACACCCCGCACATCGACGCGCTGGCCGCCGACGGGCTGCGCTTCACGGGGTTCCACACGACGACGCTCTGCTCGCCGTCGCGAGCGTGTCTGATGACGGGCCGCAACCACCACAGCGTCGGCATGTCGATGGTCGCCGAGTGGGACACCGGCTACCCGAACTCCCGCAGCCGCATCACCCCGGCGGCGGCGACGCTCGCCGAGGTGCTCTCCGACCGGGGCATCGCCACGTTCGCCGTCGGCAAGTGGCACCTCGCACCGCCGCAGGAGACGACGCAGGCCGGCCCGTTCCACAACTGGCCGCTCGGCAAGGGCTTCGACCGCTTCTACGGGTTCCTGTCGGGCTACACCGACCAGTTCCACCCCGAGCTGGTCCGCGACAACAGCGTCGTCGAGGCGCCCCGCCGTCCCGAGGACGGCTACCACCTGAGCGAGGACCTGGTCGACGAGGCGGTGTCGTTCCTGACCGACCACCTGGCGCTCGCGCCGGAACGCCCCTTCTACCTGCACCTCGCGTTCGGCGCCTGCCACTGGCCGCTGCAGGCACCGACGGAGTACCTCGAGAAGTACCGGGGGCGCTACGACGAGGGGTGGGACGTGCTGCGCGAGCAGCGCTTCGCGCGCCAGCTCGCCGAGGGCATCGTCCCTGCGGGCACCGAGCTGCCCCCGCACGACGACGGCGTGCGCGACTGGGTCGAGCTCGACGACGACGCGCAGCGCTTCGCGGCACGCCTGCAAGAGGCCTACGCCGCGTTCCTCGACCACACCGACGACCAGATCGGACGGCTCGTCGAGTTCCTCCGCGACGCCGGCCAGCTCGACGACACCGATCGTCGTGCTCCTGTCCGACAACGGCGCCAGCCAGGAGGGCGGACCGTCGGGCTACCTGAACTTCTCGCGCTTCTTCAACGTGCTGCCCACCGACATGGCCGCCGGCGTGGAACGACTCGACGAGATCGGCGGGCCCACGGTGCAGCCGGCGTACCCCACCGGGTGGGCGCAGGTCTCGAACACGCCGCTGCGACGCTTCAAGGGCAACACACACGAAGGTGGCGTCCGGGATCCGCTCATCGTGCGGTGGCCCGGCGGCATCGACGACCCGGGGTCGATCCGCACCCGCTTCCAGCACGTCGTGGACGTCTACCCGACGCTGCTCGAGGTGCTCGGCATCGAGGCCCCCACGGTGCGCGCCGGCGTGGAACAGCTCGAGGTGCACGGCACCAGCTTCGGCGACTCGCTGCGCGGTGACGAGGCCGACCTGCCGCGGACGCAGTACTTCGAGATGGGCGGCCACCGGGCGATCTGGTCCGACGGCTGGAAGGCCGTGACCTGGCACATCCCGTACTCGTCCTTCGACGACGACCGCTGGGAGCTGTACCACGTCGACGAGGACTTCTCCGAGGTGCACGACCTGGCTGCCGTCCATCCCGACAAGCTCGCCGAGCTGATCGAGCTGTGGTGGTCCGAGGCACGCCGCTACGGGGTGCTGCCCCTCGACGACCGACTCGTCGAGCGACTCAACTCCTTCGGTCCGCCGGGCACCGGCCGACACCGCACGCACTTCGAGTTCCGCACCGGCGCCACCCGCGTGGCACCGGTCGCGATCCCGAACATCGCGGACCGATCGTTCGACCTGCACGCCGAGATCCTGGACCGATCGGCGGGCGACGACGGCGTGCTCGTGGCCCACGGCGGTGTGGGCGGCGGCTACGCCTGGTTCGTGCTCGGCGACCGCATGGTCTTCGAGTACGACCGTGGCGGTGACCGCACCGTGCTCGCCCCCGACGTCACCCTGCCCGAGGGACCGTCGACGGTCGGGTTGCACTTCCGCAGGACCGGCACCCTGTCGGGCGTGGCCACGCTGTCGATCGACGGCGAGCCGATCGGCGAGGTCGAGGTGCCCCACACCCTGGGTGTGGTCACCTCGACCGGCGGCTTCCAGGTCGGCGCCGACACCCAGTCGCCGGCCAGCCCGTCGTACGTCGCACCGTTCCGCTTCGCCGGTCGACTCGGCACGGTGCGCCTCGAGCTCGGCGACGACCGGGGCGAGCTGTCGATCATGGAGCTGCTGGTGCAGGACTGATCGACCGCTCGACCCCGGCCCGGGCTGGTGCCCCGAGGGGCCCGGTTCAGAAGCCGATCGCGGTGGTCGGCAGCGGGATGTTCACGATCGGCGGCAGGGGCACGATCAGGTCGAGTCCTCCGCCGAGCGCCAGCACCCCGAGACCGGCACCGTTGATGGCGAACGACGGATTGGTCAGGGTGATCGTCCTGGCGTTCAGATCGAGGGTGGCGGCACGCACCAGCACCGACGAGGGGATGATCAGGTCGACCTGGACCGGCACCGTGAGCAGACCGCACTGGAGCGTCACCGTCGACAACGGGATGCGCAGCTGCGGGATGTTCACCCTGACGTCAGGCACGGTGATCACCGGCCGGGACGGGTCGATGCGAACCCTCGGGATCGTGACGGTCGCTCCGACGATGCGGACGCCCGGCGGCTGGTAGCCGATGTTGCACAGCCCGAGCGGGATCGTCGTCGCCGGCGGGCGGATCTCGATCGGCGGCAGCGGGATGGTCAGCGGGCCCAGGTCGACGTCGATGCCGCCACCGCCAGCGGGCGGCGACGGAGCCGCGCAACCCGCACCGACCACGCCCAGCACCGCGATCATGGCCACGGCCACCAGCCGTGGACGGCCGCGTCGTGCGCGCCGTTGCATGGCCGGATCGTTCCCGGTCGAAGTCAGCATCTCGTTCCTCCGTTGCTTCGCCACCAGTCCCCCGGCGCCGGTGACCCCCGTCACCCGAGCGGCCCTGTACCCGACACAACGACACTTCAAGCGCCGGGCGCAGATTTTCCTCAACGGCCGGATTAGCGTCACCGCATGACCGATCTGCCAGACCCGTCAGCGTCCGACACGCTCGTCGGAGCCATGGCCAGCCTCCGAGCGCTGGGCTACACCTCGGACTTCTCGGCCCTCGACGGCGGGATGCTCGCCTGCGGGAGCTGCCACGACCCACTCGACCCGGCGTCGATGCAGATCGACCACACGATCCGGTTCGAGGGCGCCTCGAACCCCGACGACGAGTCCATCCTGTTGGGCATCACCTGCCCCTGCGGCTGCAAGGGCGTCTACACCACGGGCTACGGACCGTCGGCCGGCCGCCTGGACGCGAAGGTGCTCCGGGCGCTCGCAGGTCGACCCCTTCGGTGAGCGGCGACGCCGTCGTCCTCGAGCTCGACGGGCACGACGTGCGGGTCACGAGCCCGGACAAGGTGTTCTTCCCGGCCACCGGGCAGACCAAGGCCGACCTGGTCGAGTACTACCGCTCCGTCGAGGTGCCGCTGCTGCGCGCCATGGGCGGTCGACCGGTGCTGCTCGAGCGCTACCCCGACGGCGCGGGCAAGAAGTCGTTCTTCCAGAAGCGGGTGCCGAAGGGCGCGCCGGAGTGGCTGACCACCACGACCGTCGAGACGCCGAACGGCACCACCTCGAACGCGCTGGTGGTGGTCGACCTGGCCCACGTCGTGTGGGCGGTCAACATGGGCTGCCTGGGGTTCCACGTGTGGCCGTACCGGTCCGGCACCCCGGACATCGTCGACGAGCTGCGCATCGACCTCGACCCGCAGCCCGGTCAGGACTTCGACGACATCCGAGCCGCAGCGGTCGCGGTGAAAGCGCTGCTCGACGAGCTCGGGATCGTCGCCGCCCCGAAGACGTCGGGATCGCGCGGGCTGCACGTCTACGCGCGCCTCGAGCGGCGCTGGGACGCGACCGAGGTGCGCGCCGCCGCGGTCGCGCTCGCCCGCGAGTTGGAACGTCGCCACCCGCAGCAGCTGACCGCAGCGTGGTGGAAGGAGGAACGTGGCACCCGCGTCTTCGTCGACTACAACCAGAACGCACCGCACAAGACGGTGTTCGGCGCGTGGTCGGCGCGGCCCCGCGTCGGGGCACAGGTCTCCACCCCACTGACGTGGGAGGCGCTCGACGAGATCGTGCCCGACGAGCTGACCATCTCGACGGTGCCCGTCCGCTACGAACGCGACGGCGACCCGTGGGCCGGGCTCGACGACGAACCCCAGTCGATCGACGTGCTGCTGGACTGGTTCCGCCGCGACCTCGACGACGGGCTCATGGATGCCCCATGGCCACCCGTCTACCCGAAGCAGCCCCTGGAACCGCCGAGGGTCGCGCCGAGCAGGGCCAAGAAGCCGGAGCAGGATTCGACGTGACCGACAGGACCCGATCGTGGTGGGGATGGGGCTGGGCCGACCGGGCCTACTCCGACGCGCGTTGCGAGGCCTTCGGCGCGATGATCCCGGGCCTGCGCGACCACCCCGTGCCGGTCCCGTCGCTCGCCGACGTCGCCCTGCCGCAGCCCCGCATCGATGCCCCCGGGGTCCTGGCAGAGGTGCTCACCGACGACCGGGCCCAGCGAGCGGGCCACACCTACGGCAAGGCCTATCGAGACGTCGTGCGGTCCCTGGCCGGTGACCTGTCCGCCGCGCCCGATCTGGTCGCCCGGGCGCGCACCGAGGCCGACGTGGTCGCGGTGCTCGACTGGGCATCGGACCACGACGTCGCGGTGGTTCCCTACGGCGGGGGCAGCTCGGTCGTCGGCGGTGTCGAGTACCGCGGCGACGACCACCGCGGGGTCGTGTCGCTCGACGTCACCGGCATGGACCGGGTGCTCGAGGTCGACCGGACGAGCCGGGCGGCGCGCATCCAGGCCGGGGCCCTGGGACCCGCCCTCGAGGACCAGCTGCGACCCGAGGGCTACACGCTGCGGCACTTCCCCCAGAGCTTCGAGTTCTCGACGCTCGGCGGCTGGCTCGCCACCCGGGCGGGAGGGCACTACGCCACGCTGCACACCCACATCGACGACTTCGTCGAGTCGATGCGGGTCGTGACGCCGATCGGCATCAGCGAGTCGTGGCGGCTGCCCGGCTCGGGAGCGGGACCCTCACCGGACCGGCTGTTCCTGGGCTCCGAGGGCACGCTCGGGGTCATCACCGAGGCGTGGATGCGCCTCCAGGAGCGCCCGGGGTTCAAGCGCTCCACGTCGGCCACCTTCGCCACCTTCGACGACGCGCTCCGAGCGACCCGCGTGATCGCGCAGTCAGGTCTGCACCCGGCGAACTGCCGGCTGCTCGACCCGGGCGAAGCCGCCATGTCGGGCATCGGCGACGGCACCACCAGCGTGCTCGTGCTCGGGGTCGAGTCCGCCCACGCCCCGGTCGACCACGACATGGCGCTGCTCGTCGAGCTCGCCAGAGATCACGGTGGGAGGGTCGCCGACCAGGATCCGGCAGCCGCCGACACCCGCGACGACGCGGCCGACACCTGGCGCTCGTCGTTCCTGCAGATGCCCTACCAGCGCGACGGGCTCGCCCGGATGGGCGGGATCGTCGAGACCTTCGAGACCGCGACCACGTGGGACCGGGTCGGCCCGATGTACCACGACGTGCTCGCCTCGATGCGCGACGCCGTGCGACGCATCACGGGCGCCGAGGGCCTGGTGAACTGCCGGTGCACCCACGTCTACCCCGACGGCGCAGCGCCCTACTTCACGGTGATCGCTGCGGGACGTCCCGGCGACGAGCTGGCGATGTGGGACGAGCTCAAGGCCGCGGCGATGGAGCTGCTCGTCGAGCACCGAGCGACGGTCACCCACCACCACGCGGTCGGTCGGGACCACCGACCGGGGTACGACCGGCAGCGCCCCGATCCCTTCGCCGCGGCGTTCGGCGCCGCGAAGTCGGCACTGGATCCCGCCGGCATCCTGAACCCGGGCGTGCTGATCGGCTGACTCTTCCCTCGACCGGCTGACTCTGCCCCCGAGCGGCTGCAGTCCTACGATCGCGGCATGCGTCAGTACCTCGAGCTGCTCGACACGGTGATGCGCGAGGGCGAGGACCGCACCGACCGCACCGGCGTCGGCACCCGTTCGGTGTTCGGCTGGCAGAGCCGCTACGACCTCGCCGACGGCTTCCCGCTGGTCACCACGAAGAAGGTGCACACACGGTCGGTGATCGTGGAGCTGCTCTGGTTCCTGGCCGGGCCGCACCGACAACGACTGGCTCAACGAGCGCGGCGTGTCGATCTGGGACGAGTGGGCGACCGAGGAGCAGACCGCCCGCTTCGGCCGCGCCGCCGGCGAGCTCGGCCCGGTCTACGGCCACCAGTGGCGGAACTTCGGCGCCACCGAGCAGCCCGACGGGACCTTCGCCGCCGACGGTGTCGACCAGCTCGCCCACGTCGTCGAGCAGATCCGGACCAACCCGGACTCGCGGCGTCTGATCGTGTCGGGCTGGAACCCCGCCGAGGCCGAGCAGGTCACCCTGCCGCCGTGCCACACGCTGTTCCAGTTCCACGTCTCCGGCGACGGCCGCCTGTCGTGCCAGCTGTACCAGCGCTCGGCGGACATCTTCCTCGGTGTGCCGTTCAACATCGCGTCGTACGCGCTGCTGACCCACATGATCGCCCACGTCACGCGGTTGCGGCCGGGGACCTTCGTGCACACGATCGGCGATGCGCACCTGTACTCGAACCACCACGAGCAGGCGACCGAGCAGCTCTCCCGCGCGCCACGACCGCTGCCGCGGCTGGTGCTCGACCCGTCGGTCACCGAGCTCGACGAGTTCCGACTCGAGCACATCTCGATCGAGGGCTACGACCCCGCACCGGCGATCCCCGCGCCGGTCGCGGTCTGAGGCGATGACCACGATCGTGGTGGCGACCGCTCGTGACGGCGCCATCGGCCGTGACGGCGAGCTGCCATGGCACCTGCCCGAGGATCTTGCACACTTCCGCCGCGTCACCATGGGGCACACCCTGGTGATGGGACGTCGGACCTGGGAGTCGATCGGACGACCGCTGCCCGGCCGACGCATGGTGGTCGTCAGCTCCCGCGAGCTGGACCTGCCCGGCACCGTCGTCCGGTCGCCCGATCCGGCATCCGCGCTCGAGCTCGCCCTGGCAGAGGACGCCGATCCGTCGATCATCGGTGGAGCGACGATCTACGACGCGCTGCTCGACCGGGTCGATCGCATCGAGCTGACCCGGATCGATCGAGACGTCCCCGACGCCGACACGTTCTTCCGGGTGCCCGAGGGGGACTTCGTCGAGGTCGCCAGCCGAGCGGGCGACGACTCGTCGGTCACCTACGTGACGCTCGAGCGGGTGTGACCGACGTGCTCATCGCCGCGCTCCGCACGATGACGGAGCGCGGCTGAGCACTCGGTGAGCCGTCAGGCCAGGAGCTTCGCCTTCTGCTCGGCGAACTCCTCCGGGGTGATCACGCCCTGGTCACGCAGCGAGGCGAGCTTCTCGAGCTGGCCGGCGACGTCGACGGGCGCGGCCTCCTTGACCGCCTGGCTGAACGAAGCCTGCGCCGCTTCCATGTCCTTCTGGCGATGCTCGGCCATCTTGCCGCCGCGTGCGATCAGGTAGATGAACACACCGAGGAACGGTAGGACGATCACGAACAGGAGCCACAGCGCCTTGACCCAGCCGTTCATGTCGTGGCTGCGGAAGATGTCGATGAAGACCGTGATGGCGATCCAGATCCACATGAAGAACAGGAAGAAGTACAGAACGCTGAGGAAGGCCCCCAGCAGGGGGTAGTCGTAGGCGAGCATTGCGCTGTCCATTCTCTAGGTGCCCGAAGGCGATCGATGCAGCCGCCCCCAGGAACGGTGCGCATGCTGCGCACCCTGCTCGATCGAGCCCTCTCCCTGAATCGGAACGTCGTGCGCTCGCGGGATGGCGAGCCGGGTGAACCTACAGCAGTCCACCGTTGCGCGCGCCAAGGAACCCTTCGCCCCTCAACCGACGAGCAGCACGCCTGCGAGCGCCACGACGAAGCCGACCTCGACCGGCACCGCGTTGCGGGTGTAGCGCTCCCCCCACCCGCCGTCGACGAACGCGCCGATGACGCGCACCACGAGGATCGCGGCAGCGATCATCAGCACGCCGACGAGCGCCTCTCGACCCAGGTCGTTCAGTCCCAGGTAGGCCACGAACCCGCCGAGTCCGAGGGCGAGTGCGCCGTAGTAGCAGCGCACCTCGGTGCGTCCCGCTGCGCCGAGTGGTCGCAGGTCGTACATCGCGACGGCCTCGGGTCGGATCAGGAACAGCGCGCCGGTGGCCATGAAGTACCCGACGACCAGGACCACGCCGACATCGATGAGTTGCATCGGCACATGATGGTCGACCGTGGCACGTCCGACGTCAGCCCCAGCTCTCGGCGGGCTCAGCGGCGAACGTTGCGACGCGGGACGACGAGCAGCTCACCCGAGCGCGGGTTGGTGACGATGTCGACCTCGCACTCGTAGACCTCGCCGAGCAGCTCCTCGGTCATCACGAGCTCGGGCGGTCCCTGCGCAGCGACGTGGCCACGTGAGAGCACCACGATCCGGTCCGAGTGCGCGGCGGCCAGACCCAGGTCGTGCAGCACGACCACCACGGCGTCGCCGCGTTCCGCCTGTCGGCGCGCCAGGTCGAGCACCTGCTCCTGGTGACGGATGTCGAGCGCCGCGGTCGGCTCGTCGAGCAGCAGCACCGGCGACTGCTGGGCGAGCACCCGGGCCAGTGCAGCTCGGGCACGCTCACCACCCGACAGCGACATGAAGATGCGTTCCGCGAACTGCAGCACGTCGGTGTCGACCATGGCGTCGAGGACGATCTCGTCGTCGAGCTCCTCGGCGTCGAGTCCGGACCACGGCGCCCGGCCCATGCGCACCGACTGCACGACGGTGAAGGGGAACGACAGCCCGACCTGCTGCAGCAGCACCGCGCGGCGCATGGCGAGCTCGACGGTGCTCCACTCCGACAGCGGCGCCCCGTCGATCGTGACCGAGCCGCGGGTCGGGGCGAGGTCGCCGGCGAGCACCGCCAGCAACGTCGACTTGCCGGCACCGTTGGGGCCGACGAGGGCCAGCACCTCGCCGGCGCGGACCTCGACGTCGACGCCGTCGAGCACGGTCACCGGCCCGAACGAGAGCGCGACGTCCTCGGCGGACATGACGACCGTGCCGGGAGCGACCCGTTCGGGAACCCGGACCGGGCGGCGGACCAACCCTGCGAGGCTCATCCCCACCCGCCGGCGTTCGAGCGCTCGCGGCGCAGCAGCCAGAAGAAGAACGGCCCACCGACGAGCGCGGTGAGCATGCCGATCGGCAGGTCCGCGTAGTCCACCGCGTTGCGGGCCACCAGATCGGCGAGCACCATGACCACCGCACCGCCCAGGATGCTGGCGGGCACGAGCGTGCGGTGCGCCGGCCCGATGATCATGCGGACGACGTGCGGGACGATCAGACCGACGAAGGCGATGATGCCGGCGAACGCCACGCCCGAGGCCACGAGCAGCGCGACGAGCACGATCGCCACGAGCCGAAGACGCTCGACGTTGACGCCGACGTGGCGGGCGGCCCGCTCGCCGAGCGCGAGCAGGTCGAACTTCTTCGCCAGCACCATCACACCGATGAGCCCGACGACCACGAGCGGCGTGATGACCCGGACGGCGTCCCAGCGGGCGCCGTTGAAGCTGCCGAGCTGCCAGAACACGATCTGCTCGCGGGCCTGGGTGTCGCCGAGGAAGACGGTGTAGGCGATGATCGCGGACGTCACGGCGTTGACCGCGATGCCCATGAGCACGAGCGTGACGACCTCGGTGCGACCGCCCGATCTGGACAGCGAGTAGATCAGCAGCGTCGTGACCAGCCCTGTGAAGAACGCGACGAGCGGGATCGTGTAGCTGCCGATGAACGCCCACTCGAAGACGATGACCAGGCACGCGCCGACCGCGGCGCCGCTCGAGACGCCGATGACCGATGGCTCGGCGAGCGGGTTGCCGAACACCGCTTGCAGCACGGCGCCGGCGCCACCGAGCGCCGCGCCGACGACGATCGCCATGACCACGCGCGGGAAGCGCACGTTCCACAGGGCGGCCTCGCCACGCGGGTGGCTGGGCATGGGACCGATGTCGATGCCGAGCCGGTGCAGGATCGACCCGAGCACCTCGCCCGGCGGCACGTGCAGCTGCCCGTTGCCGGCGGCGATGATCGCGATGACGACGAGAGCGACCGCGAGCCCGACGATCAGGATGGTCGCCTTGCGGGTGTGCACCGGAGGGAGTGCCGAGCTCGAACGGACGGCGTCGGGAAGCACCCGGGGTGTCCGGCCCGCGGGAGCCGTCGCCGCCGACTGCTCGTCACCGATCGCCGGCGCGCTCACGGGTCGGTGCGGTGCTCGCCGCCGGTTCCGTCGCTGCCGTAGATCGCGGTCGCGAGGGCGCGCAGGGTGTGGGGGAACTGCGGGCCGAAGCTCAGGACCTCGTAGTCGGTCATGTCGACGACGCAGCCGTTGATGCCAGCGGTCGTGTCGGCCACGCCGGGCACCTCGAGCAGGCCGTCGACGCCACCCACCGAGTCGAGGCCGTGGCTCATCATGACGTAGAGCTCGGGCTCGGACTTCACGAGCCCTTCGGCGTTGATCGGTCGTGAGCCCTCGAGACCGACCTCGCTCGCGACGTCGACGCCGCCGAGCGCCTCGATCAGGTCATCGGCACCCGAGCCCTCACCGAACCAGTAGTAGACGCCCGCCGTGCCACGCAGGTAGAGGAACACCATGCGGACACGCTCGTCGGGATCCTCGGGCAGCACCGAGGCGACCTGCGCCTCGGCCTCGGCGACCTCGGCCTCGACCCGCTCGGCGAGCTGCGCACCCCGCTCGGGCACGCCGAGCACCTCTGCGACCGCCTCGATCTGCTCGCCGATGACGTCGCGGTTGCGGGTCGAGTCCAGCGTGACGACGGGGATGCCGGCGTCCTTCAGCTGCAGCTGCACCTCGAGCGGGCCGATGCTGTAGTCGGTCAGCACGACGCTCGGGTTCAGGTCGAGGATCGCCTCGGCGCTCAGCTCGTGCCCGTTGTGCGTGACGACGGGCAGCTCGGCGAGCTCCGGGATGCCGGTGGAGACGTCACGGCCGACGAGCAGGTCGCCCAGCCCGAGGGCGTACACGGTGGTGGCGAGCGTGCCGTAGGTGTCGAGGGCGAGCAGGCGGGACGTATCGGTCACCTCGACCTGCTCACCGGTGAAGTCGGTGACGGTCACGGGGAGCACGGGGTCGACATCTCCGTCGAGCGGCTCGACCCATCCTTCGGACTCGGCGGTCGCGGGAGTGCAGTGGTCCTCGCCGATGACGCCCTCACCGGTCGCTGGTGCCCCGCCGCCACGAGCGCCCGCCGAGTCGTCGACGGTGCCGGTACCGCACGCGGCGAGCGAGACGGCGAGCGCCGCGCACAGCAGTGCACGGCGAGCGGTTCGGACTGGTGTGGGCATCGGCGGTCGGTCCTCGATCGGGGGATGTCCGGGTGGGCCGTCGATCCGACGGCCCACCCGGTACTGCTGGTGGCTCAGGGAGCCAGGTTGTACGAGACGCTCACGGGCGCCTGCGGCTTGAAGTGGTCCACCGATCCGGCGCTCGTGTACCAGTACGAGCTGGCGCCGGTCGCGACCTGGAAGTTCACGAAGGACTGCGGCCACGAACCCCAGAACGCCTGGTTGGCGGACGACTTCGCGACCTGCGGGGCGGCGTCGACCGGCACGGTCACGGCGGTGTTGAGGTACGCGGTGGCGGCATTGGTGAAGCCGGTCGTCCGGGTACCCGAGCCGTACACGTTCGGGAGGTCGGCGAGGGTGACGGCGGTCGCCGGGATCGGCGTGCCGGGGGCGTCGGGGTCGGAGGCATCCTTGGCGATGCCGGTCGCGCTGGCGGAGAGGCGGCCGTTGCCCGACGCATCGACGGTCAGCACCGGGTCGATGATCTGGAAGGGCACGAAGGTCCCGTAGAAGTTGATGGTGAAGGCACCGTTCCACTGGATCGACGCCACGCCGGTCGTGGTGTTCACGGTGCCCGACCCGCCGCGGAGCAGGAGCCGCTGGTCGAGCTTGGTCGAACCGGTCGGGGTCACGGTCGTGCCGTTGCCGTTCTTGCCGCGGTTGGCGAACGAGACCGCCGACTCCGAGGCGATGTCGACGTAGGTGCCCGCCGCGTTCTTCTTCTGGATGGTGACGTCGCCATTGGTGGCGACGTAGTTGGCGGCCGAGGTCGCCGGGGTGGTGCCGGCGTTCCAGTAGTTGTACTGGCCGGGGGCGAAGGCGGCGTTGTTGGCCTCGGCGCTGATGGTCCACTCGAGCGACGCGTTGGTCACGGTCTTGACCGGGTTCGTCGCCACCGTGGTCGAGGTGGTGGACGAGGTGGGCGTGGTCGTCGGCGGCGCTTCCGGCGCGCAGGCGCCGATCACGAGAGCCGCGGCGGCCGCTGCCGCCATGCCCAGTGCCCTGCGACGTGTCGTCGATGGCTTCATCAGGTCATCTCCTTGTTGGTTGGCCGGCTGAGGTGTCGGCCGGCACGGCCACAACGCACGAGCAGCCGGTGACGGAGGTTAAGGTAGCCTTACACTGTGATGTAGGCAACATGTGCTCAGAGTCTCGGTTCGGCCGGTACACCATGGTCGGGTTGCCGACCCACCGCCTTGGCCACGGCCGCGTCGATCTGCGACGACAGCTGTCGGCGCTCCCGTCGGCGCCTGTTGCGACGCAGCAGGATGGCCACCAACACAGCGACGAGCACCACGACCAGCAGCACGATCGCCGACCACGGCACGAGGGTGCTCGAGGTCCGGGCGATCGCCGGCGCAGCGGGTGGACGGAGCGGCTCGCCCGACGCGTCGTAGGGATCGAGCTCGACCGACGAGGTGGTCGAGAGACCCGGCCAGACCCCGGACACGCGCTGGGTGAAGGTGAAGGAGTTCTCCGGCAGGAGCTCCAACATGTCGGCGGCCTCGTCCACGCGTTCGGCGAACCCCAGCGAGGTCGCCACCCGAGCGGTCCGCGTGGCGCGCAACCTCACGTTGCCCGTGTTCTCGACGGTGTAGGTCAGGTCCATCGCTCCGGGAGCGAAGGGGTTCGCACTGGGGATGTACTCGGCGGACAGCTCGGTGAAGGTGAGCTGCGGGTCCAGCCGGCCGTCGACGCGCAGGTAGATGCGGCTGCCCAGTCGGCGTTCGATCTTCACGCGGTTGCCGTCGGTGCCCTCCTCGGTGACCGTGAGCGACGTGACGATGCCGCCGACGTGGTCACCGGCCGACGCGTCGTCGGGTACGACGATCGTGAACGGGACCGTGACCTGGCCGCCGGCGGGCACGGTCACCGACGACGTCTCGGTGGTGGTCCAGGCCCCGATGTCGCGTGGGGTTCGTCACCTGCGAGCAGGTCCGTCTCCCCCTCGGCGGTGTTGAAGGCGTCGCTGACGTACACCCCGAGGACCAGGTTCACCGAGCCGTCGTTGGTCACCACGAGCTCGTCGGTCACCGTCGCCCCGGGTTCCGCCTCGAGCACGAAGTTCGGTCGGGCGCTGCCGTCGTCGGCCGCGGTCGGGCGCACCGACCAGGTCACCGGCACCTCGGACATCGTGGCGCCGGTGCCACCGCCGTCCTGGGCGCCGGCCGTCGCGTGCAGGGGACCGACGAGCGCGACGAGCCCTGCGACGAACAGCAACGAGCGCAGGCGCGGACCGCGGGAAGAGGACACCGGCCGAGCACTCAACCGAGAGCGGTGAGCGTCAGGGTGGCGGTGTAGGAGCCCGCGGGGGTGCTGCTCGGGATGAGCAGGTCCAGCTCCGCGCCGACGGTGGCCGATCCCTTCGGGTGGCCGGCCGGGGCCGAGGCCAGCGGCGAGACGTCGGCCAGCCCGTTGCCGGCGATCAGACCCGACGGCACCGAGCCGCCAGGGATCGCGCCGCCGCCGGGGGTCACCACACGGGGGACCCAGCCCAGGTACTTGCCGGCGAGACCGCCGCTGAAGTTGCTGACCTGGCCCGACAGCGACCACGACGGGCCGCCGTTGCGTGTGTCGACGATCGTCACGCCCGAGAGCGTCCCGCCGAAGCGGAGCTGTCCGTGGGCACCGTCGAGCTGGCGCAGCGTGACGCCGGACTGGCCCGCGTCGATCGTCCAGCGGAACACGTCGTCGGGCAGCCCGTCGCCGTCGCCGTCGCCGCCGCCGCCGTCACCGTCGGGGTCGGCGCCCGGGTTGGAGCCGTCGTTGTCGAGGGTCTCGGGCACGTCGACGCCGATGGCGATGCCGCCCGACGACGCAGGCGTCGTGGTGGTGGTCACCGACGGCGACGTCGTGGTCGTCGTCGAACCCGGCGTGGTGGTCGTCGTCGTCGAACCCGGAGTGGTGGTCGTCGTCGAACCCGGCACCGTGGTCGTCGTCGCCGGCGCGGTTCCCGCACCGAAGCCGATCACGATCGGGGCCGGCGGCTTGCGGGCATCGGCGGCACCGCCCGAGCTGTACCAGTACGCACCGAGCCCGAGGTCGGTCATGTAGTCGATGAGCGGCGTGGGCCAGGCGCCCCACCCCTCGTAGAACCGGCTCTGGGGTGCCTCGGTCGACTCGTAGGGCACGCCGCGGTAGATCGGCGTCACGACGAAGCCGTCGGCGTTGCGGGAGCCGACGCCACGCAGCTCGGCGATGACCACGCCGTCGCGCGGCTCTGCGAGCTCACGGACGTCCGGGTCGTCGATGCTCGAGATGTAGCCCCCGACCGTCGCGACGACCTGACCGTTGCCGGACGCGTCGACGGTGAGGAGCGGGTCCTCGAACCAGAACGGCGTCAGGCTCCCGTAGAAGTTGTTCGAGAACGTGCCGCGCCACTGGATCGAGACCTCACCGGTGACAGGGTCCGCGGTCCCGGTGCCGTTGACGTAGCGCACCTTCTGACCGAGGCGCCGGGTGCCGGTCGCGGTCACGGGCACGCCGTCCTTGTCGCGGCAGCGCGCGGCGTAGTCCGAGATCGGCGCGTAGGTCCCCGACGCGGTCAGCTTCAACACGGTCGCGTCGCCATCGCTCGCCCCGTAGGTCGACTGGGAGCCGTCGGACTCCCCCGCGCTCATGTAGTTGCACGAGCCGTTGTAGGCGCCGGTGTTCGCCTCGTCGCTGACGGACCACTCGAAGGTCGCCTCGGTGATCTGGGTGGGGGCCGCGTCGGCGACCCGGGTGGCGCCGACGACCGACAGGGTCAGGAGCGCGAGGGCGATGGTCGAGACCGACGCAGCTCGCGGTCGGCGCGGTGCGCCCGATCGGTCGGTCCGTCGCACGTCGTCCACTCGTTGCTCCTGTCGTCGGCCCGACCGTGCCCGCTGGGTGCCTCGCGCGCCTCATGCTGTGCTGCTCCGTCGACGGGCGAAGAGGACCGCGCCGCCGATGACTGCGAGCAGCGCGACGACGAGGCCGATGGCCAGCGCAGGTCCCGAC
Organism: uncultured Actinomycetota bacterium; assembly: GCA_963707555.1. GTDB lineage: Bacteria > Actinomycetota > Acidimicrobiia > Acidimicrobiales > Microtrichaceae > JAFAFN01. The sequence goes on along the minus strand of CAVPQM010000004.1, from coordinate 190,761 downwards.
CCTCCCCCGCCGCCGTCATCGCCGAACTCCTGGACCGTCGCGGCGATCTCGTCGGTGTCCTCGACCTGGTCGGCCTCGTCGGAGTCACCGGCGACCTCGGCGGTCGTGTCCTCGGCGGGAGCCTCGCCGACCGAGCCCACCTCGGTGGGCTGCTCGGCGTCCTCGGCGCCCTGGGTGTCGCCGCCGCTCGACGTCCCGTTCACCGCGGGTGCCCCGTCGTCGCCGCCGGCGTCGATCGGAGGCGTGCCGGCGATGGGCCCGGTCGCCGGCGGGTTGCCGCTGCCGCCGGCGCCGCCCGGTGCCGAGGGCGCCACGACCTGGCCCTGCGGGTTCGTGAAGTTGATCGGCGAGAACTGCTCGTTGGTCCGCGACGACTTGCCGTGGGCACCCCAGGTGAAGACGCCGCACTGCACGACCATGCAGTCGACGGTCGCCGACTGGCCGGTGACGACGTCGACGAAGGAGAAGGTCGAGCCACGCACGATCAGCTCGGAGCTCCAGTTGCCCGACGAGTCCATGTGGAACGGCGTCGCATCACCGGACTCACCGCCCGCCGTGAACGAGATCAACCGGACGACGCCGGTGCCGTCGTCACGGGTCTCGGCACCGCCGCCCTCACCGGGGTAGCTGTAGGTCTGCCCGAAGAGCCCCGCTGCAGAGGTCGAGGTCCGCCAGCTGGGACCCCATTGCCCGCCCGGCTTCACCCAGCCGAACGAGACGTAGACACCCCCGAAGACGGTGTTGCCGCAGGCATGCGGCGGAACGAGGTAGTTGGCGCCGGTCACGGTCACCGTCGCCGTCTCGTGCTGACCGATCGAGGTGCGGCTCGGCGTGAGGGTCGGTGCGACCGACGTGTTCCCGCCGCACTGCTGGGCCGGAGCGGCTGGTGTTGCCGATACCGGCACGGCGAGGTAGGTGCCCATCACTGCGGCGATCAACGCCCCGACGAGTCCCGTTCTGACGACCGTTCGACGGAAAGAGGTGACCATGAGCCGTGACGTTAGGCAGTCCTAACGTCACCGGCAAGCCGGACGCTGCCCCCGATGCATGACGGCGAATCGTGGGTCGGGACGGTTCAGCGCGCCGCGGGGAACAGCCCGGCGCGTGACAGCAGACCGGGCGTCGTCCGACCGAGCAGCTCGTCGGACTGCATCCACTCGACCGCGGCAACGAGTCGGGCCAGGTCGATGCCGGTGTCGTAGCCCATCCTGTCGAGCATGAAGGCGACGTCCTCGGTGGGCACGTTGCCGGTCGCGTTGGGTGCGAACGGGCACCCGCCGATCCCACCCAGCGACGAGTCGACGACGGTCACGCCCGCCTCGACCGCTGCCGCGACGTTCGCCACCCCGGTGTTGCGGGTGTTGTGGAAGTGCACCCGCAACCGCTGTTGCCCACCGTGCCCGGCGATCGCCGCGCGAGCGATGTCGATGCGCGCCCTCACGTCGGTCGGCACCGCGACGCCGATGGAGTCGGCCAGCGCGATCTCGACCCCGCCGGCCGCGGCGCAGCGGGTGACGACGTCCTGCAGGCGATCGAGCGGGACCTCACCCTCGTAGGGGCAGCCGAAGCTGGCGGCGAGGGTGACCGAGGCCGGGACACCCGCCGCCGCGGCGTCACGGGCGATGTCCTCCCACGCCGAGATGCAGCCGTCGGTGTCGGTGCCCTGGTTCTTCGAGCTGAAGGTGTCGCTGACCACCACGACCGCGTTCACCTCGTCGCAACCCGCAGCCAGCGCACGGTCGAGTCCGCGGCGGTTCAGGACCAAGCCGATGAACGACGTCGAGCGCAGCGGATCGTCGGGCGCCGAGGCCGCCCGTCGACGCAGCAGCTCGGCCATGAGCTCGTCGGCGTCGGCCATCTGCGGCACCCGCGCCGGGTTGACGAAGCTGGTCGTCTCGATGCGTCGGATCCCGGACCCGACGATGCGGGAGATCAGCTCGAGCTTCGCGTCGGTCGACACGACCGCACCGTCGCTCTGCAGACCGTCGCGAGGGGCCACGTCGACGATGGTGATCGGGCTCATGCACACGACGTTACCGCCGTACCCGGCCGGCGATCGGGTCGTCGCCGACGCTCAGATCACACCCGCGCCGCGCAACGCCGTCGCCTCGTCAGCGGTGACGCCGAGCACCTCGGCCAGGACCTCGTCGGTGTGCTCGCCGAGCTCCGGACCGACCCAGCGCACCTCGCCCGGCGTGTCGGACAGCTTCGGCACGACGTTCTGCATCGGGAAGTCGCCGAGCTGCGGGTGGATCATCGTCACGATCGCCTCGCGGGCCGCGAAGTGGGCGTCCGCGAGCATGTCCGGGGCGGTGTAGATCTTCCCGTTCGGGACGTCGTGCTCGTTCAGGACCGCCTCGAGCTCGGCGGACGTGAGCGTCGAGGTCCACTCCGAGATGAGCGCATCGAGCTCGGCCTGGTGCTGACCGCGCGCGTTGTGGGTGGCGAACCGTTCGGCCTCACCGAGCTCGGGCCTCCCCATGGCCTCGGCGAGGCGACGCCACACCGTGTCCTGGTTGCCGCTGATCAGGTGCTCCCCGTCCGCGGTCGGGTAGGCGTTCGCAGGGGCGACGTTCGGCAGGATCGACCCGGTGCGCGGGCGCAGGTACCCGGCGATCGTGTACTCGGGGATGAGCGACTCCATCACGCCGAGCACGGCCTCGTAGAGCGCGGAGTCGACGATCTGCCCCTTGCCCGAGCGCTCCCGGGCGTGCAGCGCGACGAGCGTCCCGACGCACGCGAAGGTCGCCGCCAGGGTGTCGCCGATCGAGATGCCGGCACGCGCAGGTGGGCGATCCGGTTCTCCGATCACGGCGCGCAGCCCGCCCATCGCTTCGCCGATCGCGCCGTAGCCCGGGCGTGCGGCGTAGGGGCCGGTCTGTCCGTAGCCGGAGACCCGCACCACGATCAGACTCGGATCCGCCGCCATGAGCTCCGCCGGGTCGAGACCCCACTTCTCGAGTGTGCCGGGGCGGAAGTTCTCGACCAGCACGTCGGCCTCGGCGATGAGGCGGCGGGCGATCTCCTGCCCGCGTGGCTCGCGCAGGTTCAACGTGACCGAGCGCTTGCCGCGTGCGACCACCGGCCACCACAGCGACCGACCGCCGGCCTTCTCACGACCCCACTCGCGCATCGGGTCGCCCTGGCCGGGTGGTTCGATCTTGATGACGTCGGCGCCGAAGTCGGCGAGCAGCTGGCCGCAGAACGGACCCGCGAGCAACTGGCCCATCTCGACGACCCGCAGATCGGACAACGCTCCCGACATCTCACCCTCACCTTCGCCGTACGGCACTGGGCCCCGGTCCCTGCGGCGGCCGGCGACCACACTGCCACGAGCCGCTCAGACCGGCAGATCCTGGCCGCTGCCGTAGGGCCGGGTGATGACCTCGAGGTAGTGCCCGTCGTTGCTGAGGAAGTAGACGCCGCGCCCGCCGTCGTGGTGGTTGATCTCGCCCGGGTACCGCTGGCGCGGGTCCGCCCAGATGTCGTGATCGCCGAGCAGCAGTCGCCCGTAGACCTCGTCGAAGTCGGTCTCGCTGATGAGGAACGCGTAGTGCTGCGGTGCGATCTCGGCACCGTCGGGCACGCTCGCGACGTCCAGGTCGACGCCGTTGGCCAGCGACACCTGCCAGAAGTTGCCGGCCGGTACGGGCTCGTCCAGTCCGAGCATCTCGGCGAGCCAGCGGGCCGAGGTCTCGGCGTCGCGAGCGCCGACGACCGTGTGGTTGAGCTCGATCGCCATGCGGCCGAGGTTACGCCCGCAGCGCCCGTGCCATCGACGCCACGATGCGCTCGAGCAGCTCGTCCGAGGTGCCGAGGTTCAGCCGCACGAACTGCTCCCACCCCGCTCCGAAGGGCGGCCCGTCGCTGAGCGCCACCCGGCCGTGATCGAGGAAGTGCCGTGCGGGATCGGCGAGCCCGAGCGCCGAGCAGTCGAGCCAGGCGAGGAACGTCGACTCGGCACCGTGCCAGCGGACGCCGGGCAGCTCGCTGCGGAGCATCGAGTCGAGCGCACGACGGTTCGAGTCGAGCTGGTCGCGGAGGGCGAGCAGCCAGTCCACGCCGTCGCGGTAGGCGGCGATCGACGCCGCGATGCCGAGTGGGGTCGGGCCGTGCACGGCGAACAGCGGCTGGCGTCGCCACGCGGCAGCGTCGTCGTGGCTCGATGCGATCACCTGGGCGCACCGCAGGCCGGCCAGGTTCCACGCCTTCGACGCCGAGGTGATCGTGAGCGCGTGGTGCGCGGCCGCGTCGTCGATCGAGGCATAGGGGATGTGTCGCAGGTCGGACGCGACCAGCGGCGCGTGCACCTCGTCCGCGACCACGCGTGCGCCGTGACGCTCGACGATCGCGGAGAGGGCACCGAGCTCGTCGGCGCGGAACACGCGACCCGTGGGGTTGTGCGGGCTGCACAGCAGGACGGTTCGGGCACCGGCACCCAGGTGCCGGTCGATCCGCTCCAGGTCCAGGCACCAGCGGCCGTGCTCGAGCAGCATCGGAGCGTCGAGCACGGGTCGACCGGTGAGCTCGACCACGTCGAAGAACGGCGGGTAGGCGGGCGTCGGCACCACCACGGCTGCGCCCGCCGGGCTGTACAGATCGAGGGCCGCGGAGATGCCCGTCAGCACGTCGGCGACCGGGAACACCCGCGTCGCCGGGACCGCCCACCCGGAGGTGAACCCGAGGAAGCCCGCGCACGCGGTCGTCAGCTCGGTCAGGTCGGCCTCGACGTAGCCGAAGTCCTCGCGGTCCACCGCGTCGAGCAGCGCGTCGCGCACCGGCGCGGCGACATCGAAGTCCATCTCGGCGACCCAGGCGGCGAGCACGTCGGGTCCGTGGAGCGACCACTTGACGGTGCGACGTCGACGGAGTCGGTCGAGGTCGACCTCGAAGGGTCCACCACGCCGTCCCGCCCCCGTCGCCTGCACGCAGGGAAGGTAGCCCGCCGCGGTTCGCCGCGACCGGAACCCGGGCGACGCCTCGGACCGGCGTCCGTACGCTGGACGTCGTGGAGATCACGTTCACGAAGCTCCGGGACGGCCGGGCCTGCAGCTGGTCGGCGCTCCGTCCACCACGCACCAAGGTTCCCGGGCCGACCATGGCCGTCGGCCGTGACCTCCCCCACGACCTCGCCACCTTCGTGATCGAGGACGCGCTCTCGCTGGAGTTCGGGTTCTGGGGGTGCGTCGCGGCCGGTGCCACCTTCCGGACGCTGGGACGACGGCGCACACCGCAGGGCACCGCGGTGATCGCGTCGCACCGCGACGAGCTCGACGCTGCCGAGGCCCGGGTGAACGTGGTCTACTTCACCTGGCGCGACGGCGGATCGACACCGGTCGACGACGCACTCGACGCCACGCTGGCGGAGTGGCGGGCGCTGCCCGACGGCGGGCAACTCGAACGTCGCTGGCACCGACGCCCCGGTGCGGGGGCACGAGGCGCCCGTGCGTCGGGGCATCGACCGACGCGACGTCCCGCACGCGGTCGCTGACCCGCGGCAAGATCGGGTCACCACCGACCAGGGCCGCCGGTCCGCACGGCCGAGACGGGGAGCGACATGACCGACCAACAGCAGCTGGAGTTCGTGGACCACGAGGAGCAGACCACCGCCGTGGTGACGGGCGTCGTCCGCCTCGAGGAGCTCCGCGACTTCTTCGACCGGTCCTTCGGGGCGCTCGCCCAGGTGCTCGCCGACCAGGACGTCGCGCCGCGCTCCGCGGCGTTCGCGCTCTACCGAGGCGCGCCGAGCGACGTGGTCGAGCTCGAGGTCGGCTTCGTCACCGATCGTGCCGTCGAGCCCTCGGGCGACGTCCAGGTCGGATCGCTGCCCGCCGGGCGGATCGCCCGCGCGGTGCACGCCGGTTCCTTCGACGGGCTCGGCGACGCCTGGGGAGCACTCATGGCCCAGGTCGCGTCGGAGGGCCTGACGCCGGGATCCACGATGTGGGAGGTCTACCTGACCGAGCCGTCACCCGACATGGACCCCGCCGAGCTCCGGACCGAGCTCAACGTGATCGTCACCTGATCGATCGGCGGCACTGCCCACCCCGGACGCGACGACGCGGACCCCCTTGCGAGGGTCCGCGTCGGTCGTCGGGTCGTGAGGATCAGCTGCTCGTCGTGCCGTTGTTCCAGATGCGGAACAGCAGCCCGGCCGGACCGTTGTTGCCCGAAGGGCCACCCGAGGCTGCGCCCGAGCTCGAGCCGTCGCCGCCGGTGTCGTTGCCGAACCCGCCCAGGCCTGCGGTCGCCGGAGCGGAGAACGAGCCTCCGGTGCCACCTGCGGCCGGCGAGATCGGCCGGTACTGCGTGCTGGCCGTCACCGTCAGCGAACCGACGCCGTTCTTGAACACGGCGATCGACGGACCGCCGGCGCCACCACCGGCACCGCCGCCACCGCCGCCGGCGCCACCGCCGCCACCGCCGCCACCGCCGCCGGCGAGGCAGCACGAGTCGCTGCCGCCGTCGCCACCGTTGCCACCGTTGCCACCGCGACCGCCGGCCTGACCGTTGCCGCCCACACCACCGGCGGACGAGGTCACGATCGACGCGGAGACGGTCACGCTGGCGCCGTTCGCGTAGACGCCGAAGGAGCCGCCGCCGGAGGTGCCACCGACCGTGCCTGCAGCACCGCCGTTGCCACCCGCACCGCCGCCGCCACCACCGCCGCCGGAGGCGCTGGCGGACTTGCCGCCGCCACCACCGCCGCCGCCGCGACCGTTCGCGCCGTTGCTGCCGGCCGAGCCGTTCGTCGGGACCCACAGGTCGAGTGCAGCGACCGACGGAGCGTTGCTGCCCGCCGCACCGGCACCACCGGCGCCACCGGCGCCACCGGCACCGCCACCACCGGCACCGGCGCCACAGCCGAAGAGGCTGCCGCAACCGCCACCGCCACCAGCACCGCCACCGCCACCGCCGGTCGATCCGTTGGATCCACCACCGGAGTACTCGCCGCCGCGGCCGCCGCCACCACCGGAGTTCGTCGCGCAACCGCCGCCACCGCCGCCGTTGCCGGGGCTGCTCGGGCCGGAGGCGTTGCCACCGCGGGCACCGCCGCAGCCCGATGCCGCCTGCCCCGGCCCACCCGGAGCGTTCACTCCGGCGTTGCCGGGCTGCGCGGTCACGTTGGAGAGCTCGATCTTCGCGTTCGACAGACCGAGGACCCGCACGCCGTAGGCGCTGCGTCCGGCACCGATCGTGGTGCCGCTGTTGATCGTCGACTCGATGACGTCGACGTTGGAGGTACCGGTCACCAGCAGGCCGGTGGCGTTGGGACCGACGCCACCGCCGATGGTCGAGTTCAAGATGTCGACGGCGTTCGAAGCGCCGCTGACGACGACACCGACCGCGTCACCCGAGGTGCGGGTGAGTCCGAGTGCGCTGATCCGGCTGATCGTGGAGTTGTTCACACCGTGGATCGTCACCGCAGGTCCGGTGGCGGTGCCGTAGATGTTCGTCACCTCACCGAGGCCGAAGTCGCTGAAGTCCTGCTCCCAGCCACCCTGGATCTCCATGTCGGAGGCGAGGGCGAGGGGGCCGTAGCTGCCGCCGGCGACGCGGATGATGCCGATCCCGTTGGCGACCGCGTTGGTCTGGGCCTCGGTGATCGTGGAGCACGGCGTCGCACGCGGCCCGCACGACGCCCCGGTGCTGCCCGTCGGGCGCACGTAGTACTTGGGGTTCGGGTCGAGGTTCGCAGTGATCGTGATCGGCGCCGACAGCGACGTGCCCTCGGAGTTCGTCATGGTGAGGCGGGCCGTGTAGGTCCCGACGTTCTCGTAGACGTGGCTCGCCGTGGGACCGCTGGCGGCGGGGCTGCCGTCGCCGAACTCCCAGAAGTAGACCAGGCCGCTTCCCGTGCCGGGCAGCGAGCCGGTCGAGTCGAAATGCACCGTGAGCGGCGCGTCGCCGATGGTCGGGCTGGCGCTCGCCACCGCGGTCGGCTGCCCTCCCACGGGCAGGGTGGTGGTCGTGCCACCGGGTTCCCCGGAGTCGGGAGGCGTGCACGCGACGAGCAACATCGCGAGCGCACCCAATACGGGCACAACGGCCCGACGGATCTTCATGAGTCTTCCCCCACTTGGTTCGCCCACCCCCGGCCAAAGGGGACAGTCAGCAGGGACTGCTTACCAATCGTCAACGACCGAGTCAACGAGCACATGTCCCCTGACGAGCCGGCGATAATTCCTCGCACCGAGGGCGCCCTCGCCCCGCTCCGGCCGACCACATTGCCCATCGCACTGACTGACGTTCAGTGATAGCGTGCGCCCCGCTGTGTTCCGACCTCGGGGGGAAGTCATGTCCAGATCCTTGAAGCGCGCGCCGCGCACCTTCGGCGCCGCCTTGCTCGCGGTGGCGATGCTCGCCGTCGTCGCCGGGTGCACGCCCCCGACCGACTCGCCGTCCGGGCCCAACCCGAGCGCGCAGTTCTGCGAGTTCTGGGAGGCCGTGGAAGAGACGCCGCCGACGTCCGACACCGCCGTCGTGGTGAAGGAGGACGTCGTCGCGCTCGCTGACGACGCGGCCGTCATCGGGTCGGACTGCGCCGCCCCGGCCGCACGGGTCGAGCTCGACGGCGCGGTCGTCGCCGAAGGCGAAGAGATCCCCTCCGAGCAGGGCAACGCCTCTTCGGAGCCGATCGCAGCCATCACCGGCGACGAGATCTCCGCCGGCGCTCCGGTGCTCGACAACCTGCAGCTGACCGCGCTGTCCGCGACCATCGACGCCAACGGCATCACCCTCCGGGGCAACGTCGCCGTCACGCTCTCGGGCGTCACCTCGACGATCGGCTTCGTCGGCACGCTGCGCGATCTGCAGAACTGGTCGATCGGCCTGTCCTCGTCCGGCCTGACGATCCCCGGCATCGTCTCCACCCCCGTGGTGTTCTCGGGTCAGCTCAGGATGAGCAACGGCGTGCCGTCGCTGACGCTGAGCGCTCGTGCGACCGCCGCGAAGATCGGCGACATCACCGTCAACAGCGCTGCGATCGATCTGGCCGCCTCGCCGGCGACCGGCGTCCAGGCGAGCGTCGCCGGTGACATCAAGGTCGGGCCGAGCACGGTCAACGGCCGCGTCGACGTCGACTTCGACTCCGCCGGCACCCTCGTGTCGGCCAACGCAGATCTGTCCGCCCACCTGGTGGGCACCCAGGCCGACGGCAAGCGCGTCGACCTGACCGGCACCGTCAAGCTCGAGGGCAACGCACGCGAGACCGTCGCATCGTTCTCCGGTCATGGCGTCGTCGGCGACCTCGTCGTGCACGAGGCCAACGGCTCCCTCACCCTGGGGACCAACCGCGCCACGTTCGTCGGCGTGCTCGACGTCGAGCAGGGGGCCAACACCCTCCGCTTCAACGGCTCGCTCGTCTGGGACGGCCGCACCGCGCACATCCCGTTCCTCACCCTCGAGGGTGCAGGCGAGATCTCCGGCGTCCTCGAGGACGGCCAGCGCCTCTCGGTCGCCGGCACGATGTCCGCCGAGGTCATCGGTGGGCAGCTCCGCTCGGTCATCACGGGCAACTTCCAGCTCGGCAGCCTGAAGGCATCGGGCAGCGCGGTCGTCGAGACCAACGGCATCACGACGTCGCTCGAGCTGTCCGCCTCGCTCGTCGGCGCCGGCTTCGGTGCCAACATCGAGGGCGCCATCGTCATCACCGACGGCCGTGCCGAGATGGTCGCCCTCGACGCCGCGGTCAGTGGCAACGTCAACATGGGCGATGTCTCCCTCACCGGTGCGACGCTCCGGGTGCGCAGCTCCTACGGGAGCCCGCTCGACATCTCGTTCGCCGGTGGCATCAAGGTCGGCACCCGTGCCGACCTGAACGGAGCGATCACTGCGAGCATCGGCCCGAACGGCACGCTGCTCAGCCTGCGCGGCGACATCAGCGGCTCGCTCGCTCTCGACACCTGGGGCATCGCGAACTTCAACGGCTCGATCATCGCCACGGTCGACCAGGTCACGATCAGCGGCTCCGGCGGCATCTCGCTGATCAACTTCCCGCTCGGTCTGCAGCTCAACGGCACGCTGACCTCGTCGCTCACCCGGCCCTCGTGGACGCTGCACGGCGCAGCCCGCCTCCGCCTGGGCCCGATCGACGTCATCGCCGCTCGGCTCCAGCTGTCGCAGACCGAGGGCATGAAGGCGACCCGGGTCGGCTTCTACTTCTCGATCCTCGGCATCCCGACCTACTTCGAGGGCGACTTCTACATGCGCCCGACGGGGGGCTGCGACAAGGTGAACATCACCGGCGGCGGCCCGATCGCCAAGCTGATCCTGGTGACCGTGCTCCCCGGTGCGATCGGCTGCCCGGTCCACATCTGATCCCACTCGGATCCATCACTCGGCTCGCCCCGCACCGCTCGGTGTGGGGCGAGTCCGCGTCGGGGACCCGATCCTGAGAGGTGGCGTGACGAGATGCCCGACCGCGAGACCGCCGACCGCGATCTGCCCGACATCGATCTGACCGACCTCGATCGGTTCGCCGGGGGCCCGCCCCTCGACGACTATCGCCGTCTGCGCGACCACGCGCCGGTCCACTGGAACGCACCGACCGAGCACACTCCCGACGGCGAGGGCTTCTGGAGCCTCACGCGACGGGCGGACGTCGAGTGGGCGGCACAGCGCGCCGAGTCGTTCTCGTCCGACACCGGCGGCGGACGTGTCGACGGCGGCACCCTGATCGAGGACCTTCCGTCGGGCTTCGCCGCCGGCGTGCTCCTCAACATGCAGGACGATCCGCGACACCACCACATCCGCCGGCTCGTGACACCGGCGGTGAGCGCACGGGCGCTGCGGTCCATCGAGGGCGACCTCGGCGCGCGCTGCGACGACATCCTCGACGCCGCGCTCGAGAGGGGAACCTGCGACTTCGTCGTCGACGTGGCCGCGGAGCTCCCGCTCCAGGCCATCGCGTCGCTGCTCGGGGTCCCCCAGGAGGACCGGCACTTCTTCATGGACTGGGCGAACACCACGCTCGACCGCACGGAGTCGGATCCCGAGCAGGTGGCCGCACGTACCGCCGAGGCCAGCGCCGCCATGTTCGAGTACGCGAGCGATCTGATCGAACAGAAGCGGGCGTGCCCCGCGGAGGACATCATGACCAGGATCGCGAACGCCGACCTGCCGCCCGAGGCGGCGCCCGGCGGTCCGCTGTCGGAGCTCGAGCAGCAGATGTTCTTCACGCTGATCGTGGCGGCCGGCAGCGAGACGACCCGCAACACGATCACCGCAGGACTGCTCGCGCTGCTCGACCGGCCCGAGCAGTGGGCGGCGCTCCGCGACGATCGCTCGCTCCTGCCCGGGGCGATCGAGGAGATGCTGCGCTGGGCGTCCTCGACGATCTACAACCGCCGGACCGCGACCGAGGACATCGAACGCCACGGCACCACGATGCGCGCCGGCGACAAGGTCGTGCTGTGGTGGCAGGCCGCGAACTTCGACGAGCGGGCCTTCGAGGACCCGCTCGTGTTCGACATCGGGAGATCACCCAACCCGCACGTCAGCTTCGGGCTCGGCACGCACTTCTGCCTGGGCGCGAACCTGGCACGGCTGGAGATCCGTCTGATGTTCGAACGCCTGCTCGACCGCGTCGGAGCGATCGAGGTCGTCGGTCCCGTCGAGCGCACCCGCTCGAACAAGCACGCAGGCTTCCGTCACGTGCCGGTCGTGATGACCGGCACGTGACCGGACCCGTCGACCCTCAGGCGATGCAGGACCAGGCGTTCTCGCCCGGGAAGAAGTCCGCCTCGTAGGGGAAGTACTCGATCGTGGTGTCGAGCGCGTTGCACTTCTCGTAGGCCTCGACGAAGTCGGCGGCCTCGACGAGCGAGTTGGTCCCCGCCGGACCCTCCCACGGTGCACCGCTGCAGCTGCCGTCGGTCGACTCGAGGTACCGGGCGTTGGCCAGGGTGTCCTTCGGACCGGAGTAGCGGACGTCGGTGTCGTTGAAGGTGTAGCAGCCCAGATGCTGATCCCAGGAGTCGCGGGCCGGTGCAGGCCCCGGATCCGGGGCGCAGGCGCCCGCTGCCATCATCCCCAGCACCGCCACCGCAGACGCGGCCATGAACTTTCGGGTCCCCATGTGTACCTCCCTCGCCCGGGCGGCCCAGTCCGCCGGATCGTGGGTGGAAGGTACGACACCCGGGGGCCGATCACCAGCAGTAGTTCTGCCCGTCTCGTTAACGTGACGAACGATGACGTCGTACGTCGCGCTGCTGCGAGGCATCGCCCCCGCGAATCCCAAGATGCGCAACGCGGCGCTCCGCGGTGTGTTCGAGCAGGTCGGACTGGAGCAGGTGCGCACCGTGATCTCGAGCGGCAATGTGCTCTTCGACAGCGCCGAGAGCGACCGGGGCACCCTCGAGCGCCGGATCGAGGAGGCCCTCGAGGAGCACCTCGGCGCACCGTGCTCGACCATCGTCCGCAGCGGTCGCCAGATGGCCCTGCTCGCTGGGCTCGACGTGTTCGACGACTACGACGACGGACCGACCCAGCGCTGCAACGTGACGTTCCTCAAACGGGCCCGGCCCGCGGCGTCGATCCGCCTGCGCGACGAACCCGGTGCCCGCGTGGTCGCCGTGCGGAACCAGGCGGTGTTCACCGTGATCGACACCACCACGGGCACCACCCCCGCGCTGATGCGCGAGCTCGAACGGGTCTGCGGGCGTGAGATCACCATGCGCACCTGGCGGACCGTCCACCGCATCCTCGACGCGATGAGCGATCCGGGACCCGGCCGATGAGCGTCGGGCGGACCATGTACCTGCTGCGGACGACCGAGCGCACCGTGACCGACGTGTGCATGCAGCTCTTCGTCACCAGGCCAAGGACTTCTACGTCGAGACCCTCGGCCTCGAGTGCTCCGCCGACATCGACCTGGGCGTCATGCGCTGGTTGGCCGTCGCGGAGCCCGGCGGCGACCACCTCCGGAGCAATGGGCGGAGAAATTCTGGAAACGTGTGTCGATCCGGCCCGGCCCGTTCGTGGTCATGGTGTCGGGACGCTCCCGACAGACATCAACCCCGCTCCCAGGAGGACACATCATGGCGCAGTACCTGCTCTCGGTCTGGCACGACGAGGACTACGAGGTCGACTTCAGCGGTGAAGAGATGCAGCGGATCGGCCAGCAGGTCGGTGCGTTCAACGAGGAGCTCACGGCGAGCGGCAGCTGGGTCTTCGCCAACGGCCTCATGCCCGCCTCCTCGGCGACGGTCGTCACGGTGACCGACGGCGACGTCTCGATGACCGACGGCCCCTACGCGGAATCGAAGGAGATCATGGGCGGATTCTGGATCATCGACGTGCCCGACTTCGACACGGCGCTCGACTGGGCGCGCAAGGGCGCAGCGGCGTGCGAGGGCCCCGTCGAGGTCCGCCCGTTCCAGGGCGAGGACGACGCCCCCGACGCGTGACGAGCCCGATCGATGCACGGGTCGACCTCACGGCGGTGTACCGCCGTGAGGTCGGTCGTTGCACGGCGACGCTCATCCGCGTGCTCGGCGACGTCGATCTCGCCGAGGACGCGGTGGCCGAGGCCTTCACGATCGCTGCCGAGCGCTGGGCCGTCGACGGCGTTCCGCCGAACCCCGGAGGGTGGATCACGACGACCGCCCGCAACCGGGCGATCGACCGCCTCCGCAGAGAGGCCCGCCGCGACGACAAGCACCGGGCGGCACAGCGACTGCACGGCGACGGTGACGAGATGGACGACGAACTCCCCTTCCCCGACCTCGACGAGCTCGTCGAGGTGGTCGCGGACGACCAGCTGCGACTCATGTTCCTGTGCTGCCACCCCGCGTTGCACGCCGACGCGAGGGTCGCGCTCACGCTGCGGCTGCTCGGCGGGCTCGAGACACCCGAGATCGCCCGTGCGTTCCTGGTCCCCGAGTCGACGATGGCCCAGCGGATCGTCCGGGCGAAGCGAAAGCTGCGCGACAACCATGCGGGCTACCGCATCCCACGAGCCGCGGAGCTGCCCGACCGGGTTCCCGCGGTGCTGGCTGCGATCTCGCTGATCTACACCGAGGGCCACACCGCCACCTCGGGCGACGAGCTGACCCGCGCCGAGCTGTGCCTCGAAGCGCTCCGCCTCGCTCGTGTGCTCGTCGAGCTGATGCCCGACGAGCCCGAGGCGGTGGGGCTCCTGGCACTGCTGGTCCTGACCGAGTCGCGCCGTGGGGCCCGTCTCGACGCCGACGGTTCGATGGTCGGCCTCGCCGAGCAGGACCGGACCCGCTGGGACGCGCAGCTGATCGCCGAGGGCCACGACCTGGTGCGTGCCTGCCTGCGACGCAGCCAGCCGGGGCCGTTCCAGATCCAGGCGGCCATCGCAGCGGTGCACGCCGACGCCCCGACCGCAGCGGCGACCGACTGGTCCCAGATCGTCGCGCTCTACGAGCAGCTCTACGCGCTGCGCCCGAACCCGGTCGTGGCGATCAACCGGGCCGTCGCGCTCGGCGAGTGGCGAGGCGCGGAGGTGGGGCTCGCCGCGCTCGACGAGCTGGGCGATGACGCTCCGCTCGACTACCAGCCGTACCTCGCGGCCCGCGCCGACCTGCTGCGCCGCACCGGCCGGACCGCCGACGCGATCGCCGCCTACGACCGCGCCATCGAAGCGAGCGGCAATCCCACCGAGCGGGCGTTCCTGGAACGTCGACGCCAGCTGACCGGCACCTGACCGGGCGCAGCGCCGACAAGCGGTCACCTCGACGGCGGTCGTAGGCTCGTCCGGTCCCATGAGCCGATCCGACCGCACCGCCACCGACCGATCCGCCACCGCTGCGGCGGCATCCCGGGTGCCGCCACAGCTGATGGTCCTCGGCGCGATCCTCTCGGTCCAGGTCGGCGCCGCGATCGGCCGCACGCTCTTCGACGATATCGGGGCGACGGGCACCACCTTCCTCCGCGTGGCGATCGCGGCGGTCGTGCTCGCGGTGGTCGTCCGGCCCGATCTGCGCACCTGGGACCGGCGCGCGTGGACCGCCGCGGCGGTGCTCGGCGCCACGATGGCCGGCATGAACCTCGTGTTCTACCTGTCGTTGCGGACGGTGCCGCTCGGCGTCGCGGTCACCGTCGAGTTCCTGGGCCCGTTGCTGCTCTCACTGGTGCAGACCCGCCGTCTCGTCGACCTGGTGTGGGCGCTGCTCGCGGCGCTAGGAGTGGCGCTGCTCGGGCTGAGCACCACCAGCGGCATCCCGCTGTCGGGCCTTTTGCTCGCCGCACTCGCGGGCCTGTTCTGGGCCGGTTACATCCTCGGCAGCGCACGGTTGGGTCAGGTCCTCCCGGGGGCTGGTGGCCTGGCCGTGTCGCTCTCGGTCGCGGCCGTGCTCGTCGCACCCTTCGGACTGGTGCAGGCGGGCGCGGTGCTCGACGACCCGATGCTGCTGGTACCGGCCACCGCGGTGGCGTTGCTGTCGAGCGTCATCCCCTACGGCCTCGAGCTCGAGGCGTTGCGGAGCATCCCGACCCGGGTGTTCGGCATCCTCATGAGCCTGGAACCGGCAGCCGCGGCTGCCGCCGGGTGGTTGCTGCTCGGCCAGCACCTCGGCACGCGTGAGTTGACCGCGCTGGCGCTGGTCAGCGCGGCGAGCGTGGGAGTCACCCTCGGTCGCCGCCCCGACGCGATGCCGCTCCAGCCGTTGGAGTGACCGCGTACGTGCAGGAGCGGCGGGCGCTCAGCCCTCGAGCTTCACGTAGGCGACGATCGCGTTGGCGTGGCCGTGCCCGAGCCCGTGCTCGGACTTCAGCCACTCGACCTTCTCCTTGTGTCCCTCGAGCGGGCTCGAGCGCACCAGGTCGAGCCACTCCTCGATCGGTCGACCGTAGGTGCGCTCGATCGACGGGAAGTAGGACGCGGGGCCCTGCACCTTGGTCGGGGGGACCTTGTTCGACTCCGGTGTGTCGTCGCCTGCCATGTCGTCTCCCCTCGAACGGCGCCCGGTCAGCGCGGGCAGAGCGTCCAGATGTCGAGGTCGAGCAGCACGCCGGGGGCGTACTTGCCGTCGTCGCCGCGCAGCGTCATCGACTCGTCGCGGCCCTTGGTCGCCACGAGGCGCAGCCGGAGCGCACCGACACCCGGCGCCGACGTCTCGGCCATGTCGAGCACCTCGGACCAGGCATACACGGTGTCACCGGCGAAGGCCGGGCTGGTGTGCGCGCCGGAGTTGATCGCGGCGATCAGCTGGGCGTTGGCCAGACCGTTGAACGACAGCGCACGAGCCATCGAGATGATGTGTCCGCCGTAGATCAGTCGGCGACCGTCGTCGCGGGCCTCGACGTTGAAGTGGACCTTGGCGGTGTTCTGCCACAGGCGGGTGGCCATCATGTGCTCGGCCTCGTCGAGGGTCACGCCGTCGACGTGGTCGATCTTCTCGCCGATCGCGTAGTCACCCCAGCGGTACGGCGAACCGGCGAGCGCGTCGTCGTAGTTCGTGAAGTCGAGGCCCTCGGGGATGACCAGGTCGGACGCGCCGACGTGGTCGGCGAGGTCCGGCACGACCGTCTCGGGCGCCGGGGCGTCGACGTCCCGCTTGCGGACCATCACCCAGCGGGCCCAGTCGATCGCGACCGCGGTCGTGCTGGTCACGCGCCGGTCGAGCGCACGTAGACCACGCCGGTCTTCCCGTTCGAGTTCTCCTTGAGGCCGATGACCTCGGAGGTCGACCGGAGCGTGTCGCCCGGGTCGCACCGGCCGGTGGAAGCGACACTCGGCGTAGCCCAGGTTGGCCACCGCGTTGAGCGAGATGTCGGGCACCGTCTTGCCGAACGCGATGTGGAAGCCGATCAGCTCCTCGACCGGAGCGGGCGTCAGACCCGAGGCCGCGGCGAACGCCTCCGACGACGGCAATGCGAACCGGGTCGGGTACAGCGCGCCGTACAGCGCACGGTCGCCCTCGGTCACCGTCCTCGGTGTCGCGTGCTCGATGATCTGCCCGAGGCGGAAGTCCTCGAAGAAGTTGCCGGGGTTGGTCTTGGTCACGGAATCCACGGGCGTCCACGGTACTGCGGGCTCCGGTGACCCCACGAGCCGAGCCGGTTGCCGTTCGCGGCCGGCGGTCTGGCACCATCTGGACCATGCCCCTGCAGCACAACACCTACTTCGACGGCGACGTCCAGAGCATCGGCTACGAGCGCGACGGAGCGAGCGCCAGCGTCGGGGTCATGGACGTCGGCGAGTACCACTTCGGCACCCAGGCACCGGAGCGCATGACCGTCGTGCACGGCGAGCTCGTCGTGCAGCTCCCCGGCTCGGACTGGCAGACCTTCGTCGCAGGCACCGTGTTCGAGGTGCCCGGCGACAGCGGGTTCGACCTCAAGGTCGAGACCCCGACCGCGTACCTCTGCGAATACCTCTGAGCGCTGCCGGACCCGACGTGACCGACACCTCGACCCCACCGCCCCGCCAGCCCGCGCCTCCGGCGCTCGTCGCCGAGGGCGCCTACGTGTTCGGCACCTACGACGGACCGATCACCCGCATCAATCCGCTCGACGTCGTCGACGGGCGCGGCGTCGCCGGTCGACTCCGGCGAACGCGCCCGGAACCTCCGGCTCAAGGAGTGGGAGGCGTTCCAGCTCGGCGAACGACGAGTGGTTCGTGCTCGGCGCGGTCTACGACACCAAGTCGATCGCGCTGCTGCAGGTGCTCGGCGTGCACAAGGCATCGGGGCGGATCCACCGCTGGGAGACCAAGGTGCCCTCGACGTCGCTGTCGGTCGCTCGCGGGTCTGGACGGCACCCGCTCACACGGCCGGCGCGGCGACTTCTCGATCTCGGTCGGCAACGAGATGGCGTCGGGTCGGCTGACCGTCGACGCCAGCCACCCGGGCCGGCGAGCGGGTCCCGCCCGCTGCCCTCCGCTCGAACTGCACGGCGTCGGTGACTGCTCCCCCGACCGGGCCGGGCACCTCGTGATCTGCCATCCCTTCAGCGACAGCCGTGCCCTGTACTCGCACAAGGCGATGATGCCCTTCGACGGCACGCATGCGGCATCGGCCTCGACGTGGTCGAGCTCTCGGCGGATCGCTCGTTCATGATCCTCGACGACCACCACGGCGACTACCCCTCGCCCATGCAGTACGACTGGGTCACCGGGGTGCGCCGCAGCGACCGGACGGCCTGGTCGAGGGCTTCAACCTGACCGACAACCAGATCCGACGATCCGGACATCTACAACGAGAACGCCGTGTGGCGAGGCAACCAGGTGTTCCGCCTTCCCGCCGTGCACGTCGAGCGGCCGAAGGGGCCGATGGGCACGTGGCTGGTGAGCGACCGGTCGGGCGCGGTCGACGTCCGGTTCACCCCGACGGTGCGCAGCGAGATGCACGTCGGACCGAACAAGTCGCTCGCCGAGTACTACGCGCCGTACGGCTGGTTCGAGGGACGGATCCAGCACCGACGAGGTCGACCTGACCGTCGACGGCATCTTCGGCGTCGGCGAGCAGAAGTACATCCGCGTCTGAGGACGGGGCTCGCAACCACGCGGACACCCGCGGCTCAGAGCAGCCTCACGATGTCGACCAGCGAGGAGATCGTGCGGTCGTCGATGCCCAGCGAGCGCGAGGTCACCAGCACCACGCCCGCCCGCGCCCAGACCGCGACACGTTCGCCGCCGTCGTCGTAGATGACGAAAGGTCGGTCGTCGACCTCGGTGACCGTGGTGCCGTGCTGCTCGGCGATGCCGGCGAGCGTCTCCTCGGCACGCTTGTCGACCGCGAGCGTGACCTCCAACCGGTCCAGGCCGCTGAAGGAACGCTCGTCGTGGTCGTTGGGCACGAGCACGAGCCGTTGGACGCGCGGATCGGAGATGTCGCCCTCGGGCTCCTCGACCCTGAGCCCGCTCACCGGCCGTTTGGTCAGCAGCCCAGGTCGGTGCCCGCCCCCGACCAGCAACCCCACGATCTCGTCCTCTTCCGCCCGAACGGCCGACCGGATGCTCCAGCCAGGTGCAGCGGCGTCGTCGAGGTCGACCCATCCCAGCCCTTCGGACGCCCACCAGGCGATCTGGTCGCCCCGATCGTCGTACACCGGGATCAACTGGTCGGGACCGATCGCGGTGATCTCGTCGATCGACACCCATCCCACCTTCTCGGGACCGCCCGCACCGACTGCCGTCATGTGCCCGCACGTCCGCGCGGTGAGAAGGCCCTCGCTGCCTGGCGGGAAGCTGCTCGTGGTCAGGAACTCCTCGGGCATGTCGGCCGGGCAGCCGTTCGCCAAGGTGGGGCTGGGGCCGAGCGTCGTCGCCGGGCGCTCATCTGTCGGAACCACGCTCACCGAAGTGGCCGAGGGCCCCGTGGACTGGTGCCAGATCAGGCCGCCGATCACGACGAACGCCGCAGCCGCGCCGACAACCATCAGGTGAGGGCGCGAACGGGCCGGGCGGTGGAAGCCTGCGCTCGGCGCGTGGTCGTGCGATCGCTCGATGGCCTCGTCCGCCGACACCGCGGCGCACGCGTCGTCGACGACCGTTCGCAGTTCACCGAGCTCATCCGACATCGGTCACCTCCAACGCCTCGCGGAGCTTGTCGAGCCCGCGCTTCAGATGTGTGCGCGCCGTGTTCGGGGACGTGCCCAGCAGTTGCGCGACCTCGTCGATGGGCCAGTCGAAGCCGTGGACCAGCACCACCGCCGTGCGCTGTCGGGTGCTGAGCGCTGCGAGTGCCCGTTGCAGGCCGGGCTCGACCAGTGGTTCCACGCCGGCGATCGGATCGGCCAGGACCCGCCGACGCCGAGGTCGTGTCTCGCTCTGTCCGACGCGGTACAGGTACGCGACCGGATGCTCCATCGGACGCACGCGGTCCCAGTGGGCCCACGCGTAGGCGAGCGCGGCGGCCGCAGCGTCGCGACCCCGTTCCGGCCCGTAGGCACCGACGAGCGCTCGACGCAGCCGGGGCTCTGCAGCACCCACGAACTCGACGAAGGCTCGTCGCTGCTCGTCGTCGTCCTCCCCCACCGTTGCCATCACCTTCTGAAGCGCCGAGTCCCCCGGACGCGTTACATGCTGCCCCGGATCGACCCCTGCACGGGCAAGTACTGCCAGACTCACCCGATGTCGAGCCGCAGGAACCGTCCGTTCGTCGTCGCGTCGCTCCTGTGCGCGCTGACCGCGCTGCTCGTCTCGTGCACCGGCGGCTCGGACGCCGACGCAGGGGGCGCCGCCGAGACGGGCGAGGACGTCACCACCACGACGGCCGCCATCGAAGCGGTGGAGCTTCGGCCGCTGCACGTCGAGGAGCAGCGGATCGTCGACGACCGGGGTCGGGAGGTGCTGCTGCGCGGCGCGAACGTCAACGCGCTCGGCGAGTACGCCCAGGCCGACCCACAGGTCGAGCCCACGGCGCCGGTCACCGACGACGACTGGGACGCCATGGCGGCGAACGGATTCTCGGTCGTGCGGCTGATCATGTCGTGGTCACTGCTGGAGCCGAGCCGCGGCGAGATCGACGACGGGTACCTCGACGAGATCGAAGCTGCGGTCGCCGCGGCGAACGAGCGCGGCATCTACGTCGTGCTCGACATGCACCAGGACGCCTGGGGCATGTCGTCGGCCACCCCCGAGGGGACCACCTGCCCTGCCGGCACCGAGGCGGTCATCGGCTGGGACGGTGCCCCGGAGTGGGCGACGATCACCGACGGAGCGACGACGTGTCGGGCGCCCGGCTCACAACGCGAATCGGCCCCGGCTGTCCAACGGGCGTTCGCGAACTTCTACGCCGACACCGACGGCATCGCCGGTCGGTTGACCGCCGTGTGGGCGGCGGTCGCGGAGCGCTTCTCCGGTGATCCCGGCGTCGCCGGCTACGACCTGTTGAACGAGCCCAACGGTGTCGACCCCGGCGAAGCGAACCAGCTGGCGTACAGCCGCTGGTTGCAGACCACGATCCAGGCGATCCGCGGGGTCGAGTCGGCCGGTGGGGCTCCGCCGGCCCCCGTGTTCGTCGAGCCGCTCCAGTTGTACCCGCTGCCGTTCAACGCCCTGCTCCCGGAGTACTTCGACGACGACCAACTCGTGTTCGCCCCGCACAACTACGCGGAGTCGATCCACTCGGTGCTGACCCTGGAGCAGACCTTCGACGTCTACGAGGCGGGTGCCGACGAGATCGACGCCGCACTCTGGATCGGCGAGTACGGGTTCTGGGGCACCGAGCCCGACACGCTGGCGGTCGCCACGCGCTACGCCGCCGAGGAGGACCGCCGTCTGCTCGGTGGTGCGTGGTGGCAGTGGCGCCAGACCTGCGGCGACCCGCACTCGGTCGCCGGGCCGGGCGAGCCGGCGACCGCCGACCAGATCCACCTGATCACGCGCGCCTGTCCCGGCCACGACCACGCCGACAACGACACCGACGCCCGGTTCACCGAGGAGTTCCTCTCGATCCTCGGGCGCGCCTACCCGCGCGCCGCGCCGGGACGACTGGCCGAGCTGGTCAGCGACCCGGCGACGGGCCAGCTGCGCGTCCGCGGCACCGGCGCCGCGGCGGGTGGCGACCTGGTCGTGTGGCTGCCCGAACGTGACGACGCGGCGCCGCTGGAACCGACGACGACCGACGGACTCGATGACGTCGACGTGCGCGACGTCCTCGGCGGTCGACTGCTGACCGCGTCCGCCGCAGGTGCGGACTGGCTGCTGGAGGTCGGCGGCTGAGTCAGCCCCGAGGGGTGCCGGGTCGGTCCATCGCCGAGCGCAGCGCCTCTGCGAGCACCGTGACGTGGGGCTCCTCGAGCATCGACATGTGACGCCCGGGGACCTCGACCATCTCGATCGGGCCGGCGGCCACACACGACCAGCCCAGTGCGGTCTGGAGCGCTTCGGGCGCGTCGAAGATCTCGTCGGCAGCGTGGAACACGGTGATCGCGCCCGAGTACGGACGAGCGACGTACTGGTCCGCTGCGGCAATGTTCGCGAGCACGAAGCGGTGCATCCACAGGTCGTCGGGGGCCTCGGTGCCCGCACGGCGGTGCAGCCTGACCCGCAGGGTGTCGCTCGCCTCGCGCATCGTCGACAGGAATCGGCGGCCCGCCGCCGCGCCGTACTCGGCGCCGCGGTGTCGCAGCCGGTCGAGGTGGATCGCGACCCGTTGTCGTGGCGACACCGTCGGTCGCCCACCGGGTCCCGCCGAGTCGAAGAGGCCCAGCACCCTGACATCTCGCCCTCGCTCGACGAGCTGCTGCGCCACGTCGAACGCGACGTACCCTCCGAGCGACACCGCCGCGAGCGAGAGGGGGCCCTCGGGGTGGTGCCGCTGGATCTCCTCGACGTACAGCGCCGCGATCTCCTCGACGCCGGTGGGCGTGTGCTCGTCGGGGTCGGTGATGGACAACCCGAACACCGGCTGGTCCGGGCCGAGTCGAGCGGACAGCGGCCGGAAGAACTCACCGTTCGCACCCAGGACGTGGATCCCGAAGAGCGGCGGCCGATCGCCGTGGGGTTGGATCGTCGAGAGGTACGCGTGCTCGACCGGATGACGCAGCTCGAGACGAGCGGTGCCTGCGGGCGGATGACCACCCACTTCGAGCGCGAGTGCACGAGCGGAGGGGGCCCGATGGAGCATCGACAGCGTGACCCGGCGGTCCAACTCGGCGTCGATGCGGCCGATCAGTCGCACCGCGAGCAGGGAATGCCCGCCGAGGTCGAAGAACGACGCATCCGCGTCGACCGGGACCGACTCGCCCAGGACCTCGCCGAAGATCCGACACATGGCGGCCTCGCGCTCGTCCGCGGGCGCGGTGCCCCGGTGAGCGGTCGAGTGTCCCGGTGCCGGATGCACCGCTGGTGCCGGCAGCGCGTCGACGTCGACCTTGCCGGCAGGCGTCCTGGCGAGCTCGTCGACGACCACGAGCGCTCCGGGCACCGCATGCGCGGGCAGTCGACGTCGCACCGAGGTGAGCACGTCGGCCGGCTCCGCGCCGTCGCCGTCCGCGACGATCCAGGCGACCAGTCGGTCGCCGGCAGCATCGGGTCGGAGCGACACGAACGCCTGCCGCACTGCCGGATGCTGTTCCAGCACACGCTCGACCTCGCCGGGTTCGATCCGGAACCCGCGCAGCTTGATCTGCCGGTCGACCCGTCCGAGGTACTCCAGGTCGCCATGGGCGGACCAGCGGGCCCGGTCGCCGGTTCGGTACATCCGCGCCGTCGGGTCGTCGACGAACGGGTCGGCTCGGAAGCGCTCAGCGGTGAGCTCGGGCCGGCCCAGATAGCCGAGCGCGACACCGCTGCCACCGATCCACAGCTCGCCGGCCTGGCCGTCGGGCAGCAACGTCGAACCCGTCTCGTCGAGGA
Source organism: uncultured Actinomycetota bacterium (assembly GCA_963707555.1). Taxonomy (GTDB): domain Bacteria; phylum Actinomycetota; class Acidimicrobiia; order Acidimicrobiales; family Microtrichaceae; genus JAFAFN01. The sequence continues at coordinate 167,486 of CAVPQM010000004.1, read as the reverse complement.
CGTACGCCCTGGCGTTGCCGAGCGGACGACCGATGGGCAGCTCGTCGCCGGAGCCGACGTGGTAATGGGTCGGCGGGGTCGAACGAGGTGCACGTCACCGTCGTCTCGGTGGGTCCGTAGCCGTTCAGCCAACGCAGCTCCGGGTGGAGTCGCGTCCACACCTCGAACGCCGACCGGTTGACCTTCTCGCCGCCGACGACGACCAGCCGCACCGACGGCGCCAGACGGTCACCGCTCGCGTGGAGGTGCTCGACGAGCGCGTGCCAGATGGCCGACGGCAGGTTCAGGACGGTCAGTCGGGCCTGCTCGGTCGCCTCGACGAGGCTGCGCATCGACGACGACAGCTCGTCGGAGCGGAGCACCACGGTGGCACCGACCGACAGCGTGGGCAGCAGCTCCTCGATCGACACGTCGAAGCTGAGGCTCGAGAACTGCAGGGCGCGGTCCGTGGCGGTGAGCTCGTAGCGGTCCGCCACGGCGACGCAGAAGTCCGCCAACGATCGGTCGGCGACCACCACGCCCTTCGGCGCGCCGGTGGTCCCGGAGGTGTAGATGACGTAAGCCGCGTCGCCCTCTGCGGCGGGTGACCGCTCGGGCGCGGTCGTCGAGACTTCCTCGAGCGCCCGACCGAGTCGGTCGACGACGAGCGTCTCGCGGTCGCCGTCACCCGGCACCGCCGCGACCGAGGCGGAATGGGTGAGCACCAGACGAGTCCCGGAGTCGTCGAGCATGTGCGTCAACGCCGGCGTGGGATAGGTCGGATCGAGGGGCAGGTACGCCGCGCCCGCCTTGAGCACCGCGAGGACCGACACGACGAAGTCGACCGACCGCGACATGCAGATCGCGACCGGTCGCCCCTGACCCGCACCGGCGTCGACCAGGACGTGGGCCAGCCGGTTCGCTCGTTCCTCGAGCGCCCGGTACGTGAGCGACGCATCACCGTCGAGCGCCTCGACGGCGACGTCGTCGGGTCGGGCGAGGACCTGTGCCTCGAAGAGGTCGACGGAGCGCTCGACCCCGGCTGCGACCGGCGGTGACGGGTTGCGGTCGAGCAACCGACGTCGCTCCTCGGACCCGAGCATCTCGAGGTCACCGATGAGCGTGTCGGCGTCGGACCCGGCGATGGCCTCGAGCAGTCGGTCGAGGTGCGCCGCGATCCCTTCGACGGTGTCGGGGTGGTAGCGAGCGGCGTCGTACTCGAGTCGCAGCGTCAGCCCGTCGTCGAGGTACGCGGCGAGCATCAAGGTCGACGAGGACTGTTCGTGGACCGTCACCCGGCGGGACGCACGACCGCCGCGGGCACGGAGTCGTGCGTCGAGCACGTCACGTTCGAACACCACGGTCGTCGACAGCAGCGGCTGGTCGCCGGGCACGTCGATCCACGACCGGATGTCGACCAGCGCCGTGTGCTCGTGGGGTCGCACGTCGATCTGGAAGGCCCGGGCGGCGCGGAGCAGGTCGTCGACGGCGGTGTCCGATCCGGGTCGGAGCCGGATGGGCACCGTGTTGATGAGGCAACCCACCATGTCCGGCGCCCCGTCGACGGCATGTCGTCCCGAACGGGTCGTGCCGAACACCACGTCGGCCGTCGAGCAGTACCGGGCGACGAGCACCGACCACGCGGCGAGCAAGGCGGTGCCGACGGTCGCGTCGACCGCCGCGGCGCGTGCCTCGAGCCGGGTGACGAGGTCCATGTCGAGGCGCCGCTCGACCTCGCGGTGGCGGGGCGCGTCGTTCTCGACGTGGAGCGCCCGGGCCGAGGCGCCGGGAGCGGGGGTCGGGCCGTCGTGGTCGACCAGCAGCTCGGAGAAGAAGGACTCGGCTGCGCACGCGGTCACGGCGGGCGACCGCGAACACGTGGTCACGGAACCGGGGCCGTTCGGGGCGAGGCGCCATGGTGTCGTGCTCGGAGAGCTCGTCGAGGCGTGCCAGCACCTCTTCGAGCACCAGGGAGAAGCTCCGACCGTCGAGCAGTGCGTGGTGGAAGGTCCACACCATCGTCGAACGCGTCGGGCCGAGGACCATCAGCGTCACCCGGCCGGCGCACGGTGCGTCCAGGTCGACGCCGCGCAGGCGGTCGACGACGAGCCAGTCCTCGAGTGCCCGACCCTGTTCGGCGTCGCCGAGGGCGCTCCAGTCGAGGATCGTCACCTCGAGATCGCACGACGAGTGGACGTGCTGGAGCGGTCCGTCCGCGTGTTCGAGGTCGAGCGAGCTGCGCAGCACCTCGTGCTGGGCCGATGTGGCCTGCCAGGCGCGTGTCAGCAGCGCCGGGTCGACGTGCTCGTCGGTGAACCGACAGACCACCTGTTCGACGTTGACCCCCGGGACGTCGGCGGTGCTGCTCTCGAAGGCCAGCCCGAACTGCATCGGGGTGAGTGGGAAGGTGTCCGCCAGAGGAACGTCGCCGTTGATCATCTGGTGCCCGGTTCCCGCCCGGGCCGCGAAATACTCACTCACATGGCCCCATCGGCCGCTGAGGGTACCGGTTGGAGGATTCAACTCCACCTTCTGCGGAAAGCTGCGAGGTGCCGGGGAGCCAGGCGTGCCACGGGTACCGTCGCGGGCGCTGCGGACCGCGTTCGACGGCGTCTACGCGGTCGGCGACGTGACCAGCGTCGGCACCCCGAAGGCGGGCGTGTTCGCGGAGGGTCAGGCATCGGTGGTGGCCGCGGCGATCATCGATGCCCACGCCGAGCGGACCCCGAGCACGGAGTACGACGGGCGGGGGCAGTGCTACCTGGAGTTCGGCAACGACGAGGTGGCCAAGGTCGAGGTGACCTTCCTCAGCGGGCAGTCCCCGGTGGGCACGTTCGAACCGGCGTCCGCGGAGCTCGCCGGCCAGAAGGCCGAGTTCGGGGCGACCCGGGCGCGGCGCTGGTTCGGTCGGGAGTGGACCCCGCACTGACACCGCTGCCGCTGTTCGGGCCCGGCCGGCGGTGGATCACCCACGGAGGGTGATGCCCGAGCCGTGAGCGAGGCGCAGAGTCGACTCGATGGGCCGGGCCGCTCTCGCACGCGGCCGGGCGACGAGAGGAGCACATGTGTCTGAGCATCCGAGCGCCTGGGCCGCGGGGTATGCCGCGTTCGCCGGGGTCGTCCTCATCCTGATCGGCTTCTTCCAGGCCGTGGCAGGACTCGTGGCGATCGTCGACGACGAGTTCTACGTCGTCGGGCAGGAGTACCTCTTCCAGTTCGACGTCACGACGTGGGGCTGGATCCACCTGATCATCGGCATCATCGTCCTGCTGGCCGGCTTCGGCGTGTTCACCGGCAACGTGCTCGCCCGCACCGTCGGCGTGCTCGTCGCCGGGATCAGCGCGCTCGTCGCGTTCGCGTGGCTGCCGTGGTACCCGATCTGGGCGGTCGTGATCATCGCCCTGGACATCGCGGTGATCTGGGCGCTCACGATGCACGGCCGTGACATCACCGGGGTCGTGGACCGCTGACCACGAACTCGGGTCGTCCCGTCGCCGAGGACCGGCCTGCTCACCTCGACAGCGTCGAGGACCGCATCCAGCACGGCCGGGAGCTGCGCCAGCTCACGCCGCGCTCGTCGCACGCCGAATGGGCGCCGGCCCCCTCCAGGAGGGATCCGGTCCAACTCATCGACGGCCAGAACGCCGATCGACTGCCATGGCTCGTCCCGCTGCGTCACCAGCGGATGAGCGTGTCGCCGTTCACGTTCTACCGGGGCGCGGCATCGCTCATGGCCCAGGACCTGGCGGGCACACCCACCTCGGGGCTGTACGTGCAGCTCGGAGGCGACGCCCACCTGTCGAACTTCGGGGCGTATGCATCGCCGGAGCGTCAGCTCGTCTTCGACGCGAACGACTTCGACGAGACGCTGCCAGGTCCCTGGGAGTGGGACCTCAAGCGCCTCGCCGCCAGCTTCACGATCGCCGCGCAGCACCTCGGGTTCGACCAGTTGACCACCCGGGCCGTCACGGCGCAGTCGGTCAGCGCCTATCGAGAGGCGATGGCGCGCTTCGCCGAGATGGGCGTCGTCGAGCTGTGGCGCCAGTACGTGTCGACCGCGGATGTGCTCGCATCGGGCGGCTGGGACGCCAAGGAGCTGTCGAAGCGCCTCCGGACCTTCCAGGACCGGGCGCAGCGCAAGACCAGCCTGCAGGCTCGGAACCGCTTCGCCGAGTTCGTCGACGGACGGTGGCGCATCCGCAGCGAACCGCCGGTGCTGCAGCCCTTCAGCGAACTGCCCTCGGAGTTCGACGTCGACGTGCTCATGCAGGGTCTGCACGACAGCCTCGAGTCGTACCGCTCGACGCTCCAGGACGATCGTCAGCGACTGTTCTCGCTGCACCGCCTGATCGACGTCGGCATCAAGGTCGTCGGTGTCGGCAGCGTCGGCACCCGCTGCTTCATCGCGCTGTTCCAGGGCCGCGACGAGAACGACCCCCTCATGTTGCAGATCAAGGAGGCCGGCCGGTCCGAGCTCTCGGACCACCTGGGCGAGTCGGTCTACCCGAACCAGGGCCAGCGGGTCGTCGAGGGCCAGCGACTGACCCAGGCGCAGTCCGACACGTTCCTCGGTTGGACCCGAGGCGTCGCGGGTCGTGACTTCTACGTGCGCCAGCTCCGCGACTGGAAGGGCTCGGTCGAGATCGAGGGCTCGTCGTCCAACCAGCTCGGCTTCTACGCCCGGCTGTGCGGCATGACCCTCGCCCGGGGCCACGCACGCTCCGGCGACTCCGTCGCCATCGCCGCCTACCTCGGCAAGGGCGACCGCTTCGACAAGGCGATGGTGAAGTTCGCCGAGACCTACGCCAAGCAGAACCTCGCCGACTACCGGGCGTTCACCGACGCGATCGCCGCGGGACGGCTCGAGTGTGCGGAGGCGCCGCCGGAGAAGTGAGCCGATCGCTCGCACTCCGCGATCCGCACCCGCGCTCCTGTCCACCTCGTCCGGCGCCGACGTGGCACGATGCGCCGATGCCCAGGGGAAGCGACGCGAGACGGCTCGACGACCTGGTGGTGCTGCGACGGGTCAAGGACCGCATCGACCGGGAGTACGCGCAGCCCCTCGACGTCGAGGCACTCGCCCGTGGCGCGCACATGTCGGCGGGTCACCTGAGCCGGCAGTTCAAGGCGGCCTTCGGCGAGTCGCCGTACTCGTACCTCATGACCCGTCGCATCGAGCGGGCGATGACGCTGCTGCGTCGTGGCGACATGAGCGTCACCGACGTGTGCTTCGCCGTGGGCTTCTCGTCGCTCGGCACGTTCAGCACCCGCTTCAGCGAGCTCGTCGGCATGCCGCCGAGCACCTACCGCGACGCGGACCACTCGACCGAGGGCATCCCGTCGTGTGTCGCCATGCAGGTCACCAGACCGGTCAGGAATCGAGAAGCAGGGCCGTCCGCCGACTCTTAGGTTGATCGGCATGGACATCACGATTCACTCGAGCTTCCTCCCCCACTCCGATCCCGACGCCTCGCTCGCGTTCTACCGGGACGTCCTCGACTTCGAGGTCCGCCTGGACGTCGGCTACGAGGACATGCGCTGGATCACCGTGGGTCCCGCCGGTCAGCCCGACACGGCGATCGTGCTGCACCCGCCGGGCGCCACGCCGGGCCTCAGCGACGACGAGAAGGCCACCCTGGTCGAGATCATCGCCAAGGGCGGCTACTTCGGCGTGAACCTGGCGACGCCGGACCTCGACACGACGTTCGCGAAGCTCGAAGCGGCCGGCACCGACATCGTGCAGGAGCCGATCGAGCAGGACTACGGCGTTCGGGACTGCGCCATCCGTGACCCAGCGGGCAACATGATCCGGATCCAGGAGACCCGCTAGCCCTACGGAGCCACACCGAACATGAGCACGAAGAAGCCGGCGGCCGCCCCCACCCCTCGCACGGCCGCACCGCACCCGGCGGACTCCCACGACACGATCCGTGTACAGGGCGCCCGGGTCAACAACCTCAAGGACGTCAGCGTCGAGCTGCCCAAGCGTCGGCTCACGGTCTTCACCGGTCTGTCCGGGTCGGGCAAGAGCTCGCTGGTCTTCGGCACGATCGCGGCCGAGTCCCAGCGGATGATCAACGAGACCTACAGCGCGTTCGTGCAGGGCTTCATGCCGACCCAGGCCCGACCCGACGTCGACGTGCTCGACGGGCTGACCACGGCGATCATCGTCGACCAGGAGCGCATGGGCACCGACCCGCGCTCGACGGTCGGCACGGCGACCGACGTGCACGCCATGCTGCGGATCCTCTTCAGCCGCCTCGGCACGCCGCACATCGGGTCGCCGCAGGCGTTCTCGTTCAACGTCGCGTCGGTCAGCGGCGCCGGCGCGGTCACCCACGACAAGGGCGGCCGGACCACGAAGGAGAAGGTCACCTTCAACATCACCGGCGGCATGTGCCCCCGGTGCGAGGGTCGCGGCTCGGTCAACGACATCGACCTGAGCGCCCTGTACGACGACGAGAAGTCGCTGAACGAGGGGGCGCTGACGATCCCCGGCTTCTCGATGGACGGTTGGTCCGGCCGCATCTTCAGGGGTGCCGGCTTCTTCGACCCCGACAAGCCGATCAAGAAGTTCACCAAGAAGGAGCTCGACGACCTGCTCCACAAGGAGGCGACGAAGATCAAGGTCGACGGGATCAACCTGACCTACCTGGGGCTGATCCCGCAGATCAAGAAGTCGTTCCTGACCAAGGACGTCGACGCGATGCAGCCGCACATCCGTGCGTTCGTCGAGCGGGCGGTCACGTTCACGACCTGTCCCGACTGCGACGGCACCCGGCTGAGCGAGCTGGCACGCTCGTCGACGATCGAGGGGCGCAACATCGCCGAGCTCTGCAGCATGCAGATCAGCGACCTGGCGGAGTGGGTCCGGGGGGTGAAGGAGCCGACGGTCGCACCGCTGCTCGAGGCGCTCGCAGCGACCCTGGACTCGTTCGTCGAGATCGGCCTGGGCTATCTGTCGCTCGACCGTCCGTCGGGCACCCTGTCGGGTGGCGAGGCGCAGCGCACCAAGATGATCCGGCACCTCGGGTCGTCGCTCACCGACGTCACCTACGTGTTCGACGAGCCGACCGTCGGGCTGCACCCCCACGACATCGAGCGCATGAACCAGCTGTTGTTGCAGCTGCGCGACAAGGGCAACACCGTGCTCGTGGTCGAGCACAAGCCCGAGACGATCGCGATCGCCGACCACGTCGTCGACCTGGGCCCGGCGGCGGGTGCCGGCGGCGGCACGATCTGCTTCGAGGGCACGATCGAGGGTCTCCGCAAGAGCGACACCGTCACCGGCCGCCACCTCGACGATCGCGCCACGCTCAAGGAGTCGGTGCGGACCGCGGAGGGCGCGCTCGAGATCCGCGGCGCCTCGTCGCACAACCTTCGCGGCGTCGACGTCGACATCCCCCTCGGGGTGCTCGTGGTCGTCACCGGCGTGGCCGGCTCCGGCAAGAGCTCACTCATCACCGGGTCGGTGTCGCCGCTCGACGACGTCGTCACGATCGACCAGTCAGCGATCAAGGGGTCACGACGCAGCAACCCGGCCACCTACACCAAGCTGCTCGAGCCGATCCGCAAGGCCTTCGCCAAGGCCAACGACGTGAAGCCCGCGCTGTTCAGCGCCAACTCCGAGGGGGCGTGCCCCAACTGCAACGGCGCGGGGGTCATCTACAGCGACCTCGGCATCATGGCCGGCACCGCGACGCCGTGCGAGGTCTGCGACGGACGTCGCTTCGACGCCTCGGTGCTCGAGTACACCTTCGGCGACAAGGACATCAGCGAGGTCCTGGCGATGCCCGTCGACGAAGCTCGCGACTTCTTCGCGGAGGGCGACGCGAAGCTGCCGGCGGCGCACAAGATCCTCGAGCGACTCTCGGACGTGGGGCTCGGCTACCTCACCATCGGCCAGCCGCTGACCACCCTGTCGGGCGGCGAGCGCCAGCGCCTCAAGCTCGCGACGCAGATGGGCGACAAGGGCGGCATCTACGTGCTCGACGAGCCGACCACCGGACTGCACCTGGCCGACGTCGAGCAGCTGCTCGGGCTGCTCGATCGCCTGGTGGAGTCCGGCAGGTCGGTCATCGTCATCGAGCACCACCAGGCTGTGATGGCCCACGCCGACTGGATCATCGACCTGGGCCCCGGTGCGGGCCACGACGGCGGCACCGTCGTCTTCGAGGGGACGCCCGCCGACCTGGTGGCCGAACGCTCGACGCTCACCGGCGAGCACCTCGCCGCGTACGTGGGCGCCTGAGGCACGCCCTCACGTCACGGGCCCTCGGTCTGGTCGCCGGCCTCGCTGTTCTTCGACCCGGTCGCGTCGTTGTCCGAACCACCCGACTCCGACTCCGGGGTGGTGCCACCCGGCGGGTCGATGTTCTCGGGGATCCGGCCAGGTTCGGCGCCCGACCCTCCGGCGTCGCCGTCGGGTGTGCTGCTCGAGGTGGACGCCGGCGGCGCGGTGGTGGTCGGCGCCAACGACGTCGAGGGCGGCTCCTCGTCGTCGCCGCAGGCCGTCAACGCTCCCGATGCGGCGAGGGTCACGACCGAGGCAGCGGCCAGAAGACGCCGTCCGGGGCGACTCCGGTGAGCGCGCGGCGATCGTGGCGTCATGGCAGGTCCTTTCGTCATGGGTCGGTCGGGAGCGATCAACGTCCGAGGTGCGACCGGACGAACCAGCCGAAGAGCTCGAGCTCACCCGCCTGGCCGGTGACCAGGTCCTCGCTCACCGGGTCGAGGTCGCCGAGCGTCTCGATCGCCTCTCGGTGGTCGCCGATCACACCTTGGTACACGCGATCCAGCTCCTCGAGGTGGCGTTCGGTGCTGTCACGCCCGATGTCGTAGTCGTCCCAGGACCGGCCCTTGACGATCGCGCCTGGTGTGCCCTGCGGCGTGCCGCCACAGGTGGCGATCCGCTCCGCGAGTGCGTCGCTCATCGCTCGTACGGCGAGGACCTGCGGATCGAGCATCTCGTGGATCGCGATGAAGTTCGGTCCGGTGACGTTCCAGTGGATGTGCTTCAGCGTCAGCTGCAGGTCGAGCAGGGCGACGAGCCGGCCCTGGAGGACGTCGGTGGTCTTCTTCGAATCGGCGGAGGACAGGTCGGGCACCGAAGAACCGGCCTTCCTCGCGCTCGTCGAACGCTTGGCGGTGCTCCTGCTGGCCGTGCTGCGGCTGGCGGACGTGCGCTTCTTGGGGGTCGCCATGTCATCTCTCCTCGTTCCGCGGGCGTGCCCGCTCGGTCACGGGTGTCCGTACCCGCCGCACCGCGGCGTCGAACCTCGACCGCGCAGGTCGTCACCCCCGCGGGTGCTCGCGCCTAGGTGATCGTCGGCAGGCGTTGGGCGTGTGACCCGGCGTCGTGGAACAGATCACCGACCTGCTCGAGTCGCTCGGGCAACGTCCGGATCGTCCAGCGGTCCGGACGGAGCTCGGGGTCGTCGAGCTCGTCCCAGGTGATCGGCACCGAGACCGGCGCGCCAGGAGCGGGTCGGGTGCTGTAGGGGGCGACGAGTGTCTTGTTCACGGCGTTCTGCGTGAAGTCGAGCCGGGCCAGGCCCTTGCGGTCGTTCACGGTCCACTCCCAGCTCACCAGCTCGGGCATGATGCGCCCGACCGTGCGCGACACCGTCTCGACCCAGGACCGGGTGTCGTCGAAGGTGTAGCCGTCGACCACCGGCACCCAGATCTGGATGCCCCGCTGGCCCGTCACCTTGGGGATGCCGTGGACCCCGAGGTGGTCGAGCGCGGTCCGGTGCAGTCGGGCGAGCGTCAGCAGGTCGTCCCACTCGGTGTCCGGACCGGGATCGAGGTCGAACAGCGCCCAGGTCGGCTGTCGCGGGTGCTCGGTGGTCGAGGTCCACGGGTGCAGCTCGATCGCCCCGAAGTTCGCCAGCCACGCGATCGTCGCCGCCTCGGACGCGACGAAATACGTGCGGGTCTCGCCCGCCTTCGACGTCGGGTTGTCCCAGCGCTCGATCCAGTCGGGCGTGTGGCTGGGCACCGCCTTGTGCCAGAAGCCCTGCTCGTCGACGCCGTTGGGGAAGCGGTGCAGGTTGACCGCCCGGTCCTCGAGCAGCGGCACGAGCAGCGGCGCGACCCGTGCCCAGTGGCGGATGAACTCCCGTTTCGTGATGGGTTCGGCGTCGGCGCCACCGTCGCCGCGACCCTCGAACAGGACCTTGTCCAGGTTGGTGAGCCGCAGCACACGGCCCGCGTACTCCCACTCCCCCTTCGAGCCGAGGTCGTCGAGCGCCAGCAGTTGCGGGTCGTCGTCCGCCAGGGCGTGCAGGCGGATCTCGGCCCGGCCGGGCGGCAGGTCGGATGACCATCGGGCGTCCGGGTCGGCGAGCACCTCGTCGTTGGTGCGCCCGGAGAGCACCGAGCGCGGATGGTCCTCCGGGTCCCAGCCCTCGATGGCGTCGGCGTCGGCCTTGTGGAACATCAGCCACTGCTCCCCGCCCCCGTCGGACCGCTTGGTGCGGATCAGCATGAAGTGCCCCCGCAGCTTCTCGCCGTGGAGCTCGAGGTGGAGCTCACCATCTGCGAGCGCCTCGCCGGGTGTGTCGTGCTGATGCACGTCGTAGGTCCCGCGGTCCCAGACGATGACGTCACCGCCGCCGTACTCGCCCTTGGGGATGACGCCCTCGAACTCCGCGTACTCGAGGGGGTGGTCCTCGGTCCGGATCGCCAGCCGTCGAACGGACGGATCGAGCGAGGGCCCCTTCGGCACCGACCAGCTGACCAGCACGCCGTCGATCTGGACGCGCACGTCGTAGTGCAGCCGACTCGCGCGGTGCCGCTGCACGACGAAGCGCTGCTCCGCCGGGTGGGTGCCCGCGCCGTCGCCCGAGGGTTCGCTGGTCGCCGCGAAATCGCGTTTGCGGCGGTAGGTCTCGAGCTTCTCGCTCGCCGAGCTCGCCTGCTGCTTCCGGGCCATGGGGGTGTCCTAGCAGTCGCCAGGTGGTCCGTCGACGGACCCGACCGCCGTCACGCCGACTTCGTCGCCGGTGCCTTCTTCCTGGCCGACGCCTTCTTCGTCGATCGCTTGGCGGCGGTGGCCTTCTTCGCGGTGGCCTTCTTCGCGGGGCTTCTTCGCGGTGGCCTTCTTCGCGGTGGCCTTCTTCGCGGTGGCCTTCTTCCGGAGGAGCCCCCCGTACGTCGCGACGACGCTGCGTCGACGCTCGCCTGGAGCGCCGCCATCAGGTCGAGCACCTCGGCATCGTCGGACTCCCCTTCCGGCTCCTCCACCACTTCGTCGCCACGGTCCCGTGCTTCGATCAGGGCCTTGAGCTCGTCGGTGAAGGTGTCCTCGTACCGAGAAGGGTCCCACTCCGCCGACAGCCCGTCGATGATCTGGGTGGCCAGGGCGAGCTCCTTCGCCGAGGCCTTGGTCGAGCCGGTCGGGATCTCGTCGATGTCGGTGATGTCGACGACCTCGTCGGCGAAGCGCATCGTCGACATGGCGAGGGCGCCCTGCAGCGGCCTGATGGCCGCGAGGTACTGCTTGTTGCGCATGACGACCGTGCCGATGCCGACCTGCTGGGTCTCCTCCATCGCCGCGGCGAGCAGGCGGTACGCATGCTCGGCACCCTCGTCGGTCGGGGCCAGCCAGTAGGTGCGCTGGTAGTAGACCGGATCGATCTCGGCCAGGTCGACGAAGTCCGACACCTCGACGTGGCGCGTCGACTCCGGGCGCAGCTCGTCGACCTCGGACCGCTCGAAGGTCACGTAGCGGCCCTTGGACACCTCGTAGCCCAACTCGATGTCGTCGGAGTCGACCGGCTCCCCGGTCTCCTTCGACACCCGCTGGTTCCCGACGCGTGCGCCGGTGCCGCGTTCGAGCTGGTGGAAGTGCACGTCGTGGTCGTGCACCGCGGTCAGCGCCTTCACGCCGACGCTCACCAGACCGAAGCTGATCGAACCCGTCCACACCCCTCGACGTGCCATGCCGTTCGCTCCTCTCGACAACGCATCGCGGCGATCACCCGAGCGGGTGACGACCTCGCTGCGCGGACGCACTCCGGTACCCGCCGCGCCGTCTGCGCAATCGCCGGAGGGGGGCGATGTCCCACGCTCGCGGCGACCACCTACCTTGACCCGATGCGCCTCATCCTCGTTCGCCACGGCGACGCCCACGCCGGCCTGACCGGGATCATCGCCGGTCGTCGAGGCTGCAAGGGGCTGACCGACCTGGGTCGGCGACAGGCGGCTCAGCTCCGGGACCGGCTCGCCGAGACGCGGTCGATCGACGCCGACGTGTTGACGGTGTCCGAGCTGCCGCGTGCCATCGAGACGGCCGACATCATCGCTCCGGCGCTCGGCGTCGAGAACCTGGTCGTGGACTGCGACCTGTGCGAGGTGCACACCGGCGAGGCCGACGGCATGGAGTGGACCGAGTACTCCCGTCGCTTCGGTCACCTGGACATGGCCGCCGAGCCCGATCGGGTGTTCGCCGCAGGGGGCGACAGCTGGAACAGCTTCCACGAGCGGGTGCGGACGGACCCTCGAACGGATGGCGACCGACCACGCCGGCGAGACGGTGGTGGCGGTCTGCCACGCCGGGTTCATCGTCGCGACGGTCACGGTCCTGTTCGGCCAGTCCATGCCGCACGCCGGGCCACGACTGGTCCCGACCAACACCGGCCTGACCGAGTGGGAGCACGATCCCGAGATCGATCGCTGGACGCTCCGTTCCTACAACGACGCGGCGCATCTCGAGCAGCGGGTGGAGTGAACGCCACGGCCTCGGGGTAGTCGGCGGTGCATGGAACCCGCACCGCACGCCTCGTTGAATGCCGCACGACGGGCGGCGGAGCGCGACGACATCGCCACCTGGGTCGCCGACTTCCTCGCCAGTCCCGGCAGCGACAACGCCGCACTCGCGGCGACCCTGTCGGACCCGCCGAGGTTCTGGGCGGGACCGTTGCAGGTGCCGATGGACCGCCTGCACCGCCTGGCCGGGCCGCCCGACCAGCCGGCGCTCGACCGGTTCGACGACGAGGACCTGGACCGGGTCGAGGACATGCAGGAGAGCATGGAGGAGGGCTGGGAGCCGCCGCCGGCGATCGTGTCGTACCGGGGCGATCAGCTGGTCGTCGAGGACGGCAACCACCGCATCGAGGGGCTCCGCCAGTCGGGACACGACCGGGCGTGGGCAGTGGTCGGCTTCGAGGACGTCGACGACCGCGACCGGTTCGCGGTGGAGTTGGCGGCGCTGTCACCCGAGTGAGCTTGTGCCCCGATTGAACCTGCCGCCCGAGTGAACCAGTGGCCCGAGCGAACCAGTGGCCCGAGCGAGCGAACGGGCCCGTCAGTCCGCTGGCGGACCGTCCGACTCCGATTCGACCTGGCTGCTGTGGGCCGCGGGAGGGCGCCGCTCGTGACCGTCGCGGCCGAGGCTGCGCCGGTGGTCCTTCAGCTCGGACTCCTCGACATGACGGCGGCCGTCGACCCGCCGCTGCTCGAGCGCCCGCACGGCGTCGCGGATCGGTCCGTAGTACAGGTCGTCGAACTCCTCGACGATCTGGAACGTCCATCGCCCGTCGAGCACGTTGCGCCCCACCACCTCGCTGCGCAGCGCCTGGGCGTCGTCGGGCAGTCCGGCGGCCTCGAGCAGGTCGGCGGCCTCCTCGAAGAGGAAGTCGGCCCGGCCGATCAGTTGGTGCAGCGAGTACAGGTGTCCTCGGGCCCGCTCGAGGTACTCGAACCCCTCCGAGGCCTTTCCCAGGGCCTCGACGGTCGCGTCGTCGACCCCGGCCGGTCGGCGTGAAGGTTCCCGGGGCGCGGTCCCCGCGTCGTCGTGCTCGTCGTCCACGTGGCGTGTCATGCCCGCCGACCGGTCGGTTCAGACCTCGCTGCATCGCGGGTATGTGCCCGACGACCACACGGTGCGAGCGGAACACGACGGAGTGACAGCTCATGGCCGACCGGGTGATCGAGTTCGAGTTCCGGTTCCACCCGGCGTTCCGGCTCGCGGCGCTGCCGTTCAACGTGCGCTCGGAGAACTCCCTGGTGTGCGTGGTGGACGACGACCTGATCGCTGCGTTCGGCCCGTGGCGTGTCCGGACGCCACTGTCGAACGTCGCCGGTGCCGAGCGCGACGGGCGACTACTCGTGGCCCAAGGTGATCGGACCCGCCCACCTGTCGCTGCGAGACGGCGGCCTGACGTTCGCGTCGAACCCCGACGCCGGTGTGTGCATCTCGTTCCACGAGCCGATCCCCGGCATCGAACCGCTCGGCCTGCTCCGACACCCGTCGCTCACCGTGACCGTGGCCGACGTCGCGGGGCTCGTCGAGCTGCTCGACCGTCCGGCCCATGACGAGCGCCGCAACCACACCCCGGGGGAGCCGACGGTCGACGACCTGGTCGCCGAGGTCCACGACGAGTTGACCTCGCTGACCGCGGCCGAGCTGCGCCGACGGGCGCGAGACCGTGGCATCGGGCGGGTCAGCGGTCGGTCCAAGGCCGAACTGATCTCGCTGCTCGAGCCGACGGGGATCGATTCTCGATCGTCGTGACCACCTCGACGTTGCTCGGGCGACGCGGCGTCGAGCTGAACCCGAAGCCGACCGGGCGGCCACACGTCGGTGAGCGCTCCCAGGTCCTCTCCCGCCCAGGTCGCCCGCACGGCGTCCACGCCGCGCTGATCGGTGGCGCCGTACCACTCGCGGCGGTCGTTCCCCGCGCTGCCCCGGGTGCGGACACCCACGCATGAGCAGCGCTGCGAACGGGTCGACCAACGTGCACCACGTCGGCGAGGCGGCCACCCGGCGTGGCACGAGCCGCAGCAGGCGCCCGAGCGCCGTGCGATCGCCGAGGTCGACCTCGGCGACGAGGGGCCCGGCGCGACAGCTCAGCGCCCCGGCCGTGCGCGCCACCTCGACCTCGACGATCTCGATCCGGTCGAACTCGTAGGTCGTCGAGACGAACGCCGCCACCTCCTCGCTCGGAGCGAGCAGCGTGCGCACACCGTCGGGGGCTTCGGTCATCACGTCGGCGAAGCCGCCGAAGGGCGACGACGTCCAGTGGCCGATCACCACGCGGCGCCCCGACGAAGTGCCGAACCCGGTGATCTCGCCGCGGAAGCGCTGTCGCATCAGCCCTCCTCGGGCGACGCGACGGTGGCCAGGCTCGCAGCGGCGACCAGCCGCGACGCGAGCCGACCGAAGATCACGGCGTGGAAGGGCAACAGGGAGTACCAGTACAGGCGCCCCCACAGACCCTTGGGGGCGAACAGCGCTGCGCTGCTCCAACCTGTTCGCTCCGTCGTCGTCCGAGCAGATCCGCCACTCGAGCCAGGCGTCGCCCGGCAGGCGCATCTCTGCACGCAGTCGCACGAGTCGCTCCGGTTCGACCGCCTCGACCCGCCAGAAGTCGAGCGCGTCACCGACCCAGAGCTGATCGGGGTGACGTCGACCCCGTCGCATCCCGACGCCGCCGACGGCCTTGTCGATCCAACCCCTCGCCGACCACAGCAACGGGGTCACGTACCAGCCTCTGGCCCCTCCGATGCCCGAGATCGTTCGGAACAGCGCCTCCGGAGCCACGTCGGTCTCGACCGTCTGCTCGTCGACGAGCAGCAGACCACCCGCCCACTCGGCGTCGGTGGGCAACGGGTCCGCCGGGGTGCGGCCTGGCAACGAGGCGTCCGACCACCGCGTCGCGACCTGCAGGCTGGCCGATCGCTGGAGTGCGAGGCTCGACGGCCTCGGCGAACCCCATGTTGTCCGAGGGCGCGCGGTACGGCGCCGGCGGGGTGCGGGTCACGACGACGTCCATCACCAGGGAGTCGACCAGCGGCCGGGCGAGGTCGGCCGGCAGCGGCGTCACCAGGCTGATCCACAACGACGACAGTCGTGGGGTGAGCAGTGGGACCGGCACGATGGTCCGCCGGGTCAGCCCGGCGACCTCGCGCGTACACCGTCATCATCTCGCGGTAGGTGAGCACGTCGGCGCCGCCGATCTCGACCACGTGCGAGGGTCCCTCGTCCTCGGCAGCGACGACCAGCGCAGCGAGCACGTCGCGGATGGCGATCGGCTGGCACCTGCTGTCGACCCAACGGGGCGCCACCATCACCGGCAGCACCTCGACCAGGTAGCGGAGCATCTCGAAGCTGGCCGACCCCGATCCGATGATCACCGCCGCACGCAGTTCGGTGACCGGGGTCGGGCCGTCCGCGAGCACCTCGCCCACCTCGTGGCGGCTCCCCAGATGGCGTGACAGCGCCGGGTCGTCGTCGCGGCCCAGTCCGCCCGAGGTAGACGATGCGTCCTGTCCCGGCGTGCGCGGCGGCGTCGGCGACGCAGCGAGCCGCGGTGCGATCCCGTTCCGCGAAGTCCGCGGCGGTGCCCATCGAGTGGACCAGGTAGTAGACGACGTCGATGCCGGCGAGCGCGTCGCGCATCGACGCGGCGTCGGTGACGTCACCGCGCACCACCTCGACGCGGTCGTGCCACCATGCGTCGCCCAGCTTCGCCGGGTCACGTACGACGCAGCGCACGGTGTGGCCGGTGTCCAACAGCTCGGGGACCAGACGGCCCCCGACGTAGCCGGTCGAACCGGCGACGAGCACGGATGACATCGGCGGCTCCTCGGGATCTGTCGGGTCTCCGGCTGGCTGTTCGACCAGCCTGGTCGACGGGGCTGATCAGCCCCGCAGGTAGGTCTTCGTGCCCGAGTGCCCCGACGGATTCAGGTCACGAGCACGTCGGTGCCCGACGCCGAGCGTCCTGGCCCGGCGCCGACGTGGTTGAATGCCGCCATGGCCGAGCGGATCGAGATCTCCCGTGACATCGCCGCGGCACCCGACGCGGTCTACGCCGCGCATCTCCGACGTCACCCGCATGGGCGAATGGTCCGAGGAGTGCCACTCGCTGCGAGTGGCACGACGGCTTCGACGGGCCCGTGGTCGGCGCCATCTTCGACGGCCACAACCGCAACGGCGACCACGAGTGGACCAGCCAGTGCACGGTCATCGAGGCCGATCCGGGCCGGGCGTTCGCGTTCGAGTGCTCGATGATCGACTTCCACTTCTCGACGTGGGGCTACCGCATCGAGCCGACGGCGTCGGGGTGCCGCGTCACCGAGTGGACCGACGACCTGCGACCGGAGTCCGTCATGGAGTTCAGCCAGCAGCTCTCGGGCGTCGAGGACCGCACGGCGCGCAACCACCAGACCATCAGCGGAACCCTCGAACGACTCGCCGCGGACTCGAGGCCTGACCGTCGCGGCGCCGCGCCTACCACCCCGGAGCCTCAGTCGAGGTGCACGTGGCGCAGCTCGACGATGCGACCGGCGCTGGTCCGGAGCACTCCGAAGGTGCGGGTCGGCGCACGCCGCCGCTGCGTCGGCGATCCCGGGTTGAAGATCCTCGTACCGTCCGCGGCCAGGTCCTCGGGAAGGTGGGAATGCCCGAAGACCACCAGGTCCGCCGTCGGGAACCGATGAGCCAGACGGCCGGTCCGCCCGGTGCGCGCCGGCGTCGTGCACCATCGCGACCCGGACACCGTCCAGGTCGAGCTCGACGGTCTCGGGCAGCTCGGCCAGCGCCAGGTCGTTGTTGCCACGCACGGCGTGCACGGGGGCGAGCGCACGCAGCTCGTCGAGCAGCTCGGCGCCGACGACATCGCCCGCGTGCAGCACGAGATCAGCGCGACGCACCTCGGCCAGAACCTGGTCGTCGAGGTGACGACCGCCGCCGTCGCGCAGGTGGGTGTCGGCGAGCAGCACGGCGTGCATTGCACCAGTGTCGCAGGCGCGTGCCGCACCCGATGGAGGGCGACGAGCCGGGTCACCCGACCGGCAACGGTGGGAGCGCTCGTCCGGCGTGGCCGTATCCGGGTGCCCGGGATCCGGGTGACCGGCATCCGGCTGCGCCGGGTGGGGAGCTCCGGGTGTCTCGTGGGCCCTCGCCCCGGCCCCGACACCTCGGACGAACGCCAGGTGCCCGCCGAGGTGGCCTGCGGCCGAGGCCACACCGGCACCGAACAGGCTCCACGCGACTCCACGGAGCTGATGGTGCCGTCGGCGGACCGCCCACGACCTGGCGTAGGCCACGAGGGCGACCGTGTTGAGGCCGGCGTGCACCGTCGCGACTCGTGCAGTCGGCAGGTCGCCGGGGTCGACACCGCCCAGCTCTGCCAGGCCGGTGAGCGTGGTCGGCACGGCGGTGACGACACCCAGTCCGATCAACCGGCGTGCCGCGACACGACCGTGCGGCCCACCGAGCAGGTCGATCAGCGCCGCCGACGTCCAGCACCCGATGGGGATGTCGGTCATCAACGGGTGCAGCGCGTGGCCGAACGGTCGGCCTCTGAGCAACGGCCCGACCGACGAGCTCGCCACCCGGGCCGAGAGCTCGTGCACGGTCGCGACCACGGTGTCGAGTCGTTCGTCGCGCTCGATCGAGCGCACCGCGTCGTCGAGCAGGGAACCCGTCGGTGTGGTGGTCATCGCGGCTCCTCCCGCTGGTACGGACCGTCGTGGGACTCCTACCCCGCTGGCCGGCCGCTCAGGCGTTCCCGATCGTCTCGCCGCCGATGGCGATCCACCCGGTTCGACGAGCGTCGATCGGGTACGAGATCGGGCACCAGCGCGGAGCGAGCAGGATGGACCGAGGCGCCGAACCAGCGACAGCGAGGCACGGAGCGGCCGCACGACTCCGCGCGAGGTGGGGCGGGCAGCTCGATCCCGACGAGCTCTCGGCCCTGCTGGTCGAGTACCGACGCACCGGCGACCGCCGGTTGCGCAACCGGATCGTCGAGTCGCAGCGTCAGCTGGTCGAACACCACGTGCAGCGCTACTCCCGAGGTCACCGAGCACCGGCGGACGACCTGCGCCAGACGGCGCTGCTCGCCCTCATCGGTGCCGTCGACCGGTTCGACCCCGACGCGGGCGCGTCGTTGCGCACGTTCGCCGACCGCACGATCGACGGTCAGCTGAAGCGCTACCTCCGCGATCGCACGTGGGTGGTGCGTCCTCCCAGGTCGGTGCAGGAGAGTCACCTGCACGTGAGGGGAGCGATCGACGACCTGGCCCACGAGCTCAGGCGGTCGCCCACGGTCCCCGAGCTCAGCGAGCGACTCGGGATCGACGAGGAGCGGGTGATCGAGGGCCTCGTCGCCAGCGACGCCCGAGACTGCGTGAGCATCCAGCGTCCGTCGCAACAGGACGAGGGCACCTCACTCGAGGACACGCTGGGCGACGTCGACACCCGCATCGACCTGACCGACGACCGGGTCTCGGTGCGTCACGTCATCGACCGACTCGACGCTCGCCAGAGCGAGGTGCTGCGACTCCGGTTCTTCGAGGGCCTCTCGCAACCGGAGATCGCCCGACGCTTCGACATCTCGCAGTCGTACGTCTCCAGGCTCATCAGGGGTGCGTCGAGCCAGCTGCGTGCCGAGCTCGACGACTCCGGGCAGGAGCAGACCCGTGACCCGCACCGACGGATGTCACCGTGAGGTTCCGTGATCGCGACGATGCGGGACGCCAGTTGGCGTCCGCGCTGGACCCGCTGCAGCTCGACGACCCGTTGGTGCTGGGCCTGCCCCGGGGCGGTGTCCCGGTCGCGGCGGTCGTGGCCGACCTCGTCGGCGGCGACCTGGGGGTGGTCGTCGCCAGGAAGATCGGGGCACCCGGCCATCCGGAGTACGGCATCGGCGCCATCGCAGAACACGGCGGCGCGGTCGTCGACGAACGCGTGGTGGCAGCCCTCGGGCTCTCGTCCCGCGCGGTACGACGCGCTGGTGCGCGCCGAACGCAAGGAGTTGGAGCGGCGCGTGGAGCGGTACCGCCCCGGTGAACCCACCCCGGCCGTCGCCGGTCGCGACGTGGTCGTGGTCGACGACGGGATCGCCACCGGTGTGACCGCCCGCGCAGCGCTGCAGGGACTGCGTGCAGCACGACCGGCGAAGCTGGTGCTCGCCGTGCCGGTGGGCGCGCCCGAGTCGATGACGGCCCTGGAGCGCATCGCGGATCGGGTCGTGTGCCTGGTGCAGCCGGGGAACTTCCGAGCCGTCGGGGCGTGGTACCACGACTTCCGCCAGGTCAGCGACGACGAGGTCATCCGCCTGCTCGCAGCCCGTTCGTGAGGCGGCACTGGCAGATCGGCCGTCTGGCAGATCGGCCGTCTGGCAGATCGGCCGTCTGGATCCGCCGAGCAACGGGTATGGGCTCGGGCATGAGTCGCACCGCCGGTGCGACGCGAGCGCGGGAGATGTCGATGACAGCACACGAGAGCAGCGAGCAGGGCGACCACGACTCGGGCCGCGAGCCGCAGCCGGCGAGCAGGGAATCGGTCGAACGCAGCGCTCGCACCGCCGAACGACTCGACCGCCACAGCCGCTCGTTCGACGATGCCGCGGGGATCAACCCGGATCGAGGGCAGGACTCCACCCAGGACCCGGCCGACCGCAATGACGACCGGGACGGCTGACCGCCGTCGACGATGCGGGCGTGACACCCGGACGCTCCCAGCAGGCCGACCCGGCTCGGGCCGAACCGACTCAGGCCGACTCGGACCTGGCGCCGGGCTGAGACGCCGGCCAGTCGTCCGCGGGCGCCCGCCCGGTGGCGACACGAGGGGTCTCGACGTCGTCGCCGGAGCGACGAACGACCGGAGCGGTAACACGACGGATGCTCCGAGCACCGGCGTCGGCCAACTCGGTCTCGACCGCGTCGGCCAGGTCGTCGCTCCACGAGCCGTCATGGGGCCGGACCCGGACCACGGCCCACGGGTCCTCGGGGTGAACTGTCCCTCCCGCTGGGAGCGTCGCACCATCCCCACCAGGAACGTCACCGCGGCGGTGGCGAGGCCACCGATGATCGCGACGGTGATCACGAACAGGGTGCGGTCGTTCTCGGGCCAGTCGACGAGCAGCAGGATCGGAAGGATCAGCACGGCGCCGACGACGAAGCCGACCACGGCGCCCACGAGTCCGCCGCGCATCATCGGGCCACTCACCATGGCACTCGGCCCCACGAGGGCGGCGTCGTCCAGTTCGGCGCGTTGGTTGATCGCCAGCGCGTCCAACGCGTCCTCCTCGTCGCCCACCCTCACGTCCAGGTCCGGATGCGCAGCACGTACTCGTGTCGCAGCACCGCCTGCTTCCTCGCGTCGGGTGAAGGTGGCCATCAGGGATCCGTCGACGTCGTCCTCCTCGTGTCGTCGGCGTACGGGGCAGCAGGCTCCTACCCGACACCGTCGGGGTTCAGACCCCCGCACCTCCGGCGCAGCGCTCGCGACGATCGACGACGAGGACCGCTCCCGGTCCCAGCTCGACGCCCTTCGGCGACCGGGTGATGTCGCCCCGCTCGAGCAGGACGTCGCCGTCGAAGGCGGTCGACCATCGCTCGCTGGAGCCGCCCAGGTTGGCCAGCACGCGCAGGGTTCCCCGACGTACCGACACCACCGACCCCGACCGCTCGACCTCGTCGTCGCCCGGTCGGGGCCGGGCACTCGAGCGCGGGATGGGACCTGCGGAGCGCGATGAGCGATCGGTACCACGACCGAACCGCAGCGTGCTCCTCGTCGTCGAGCTCGTCCCAGTCGAGGATCGCGGCGTCGAAGGTCCGGCGGTCCTGCGCGTCGGCAACCCGCTCGGCCGGCCAGCCGAACGCGGCGAACTCCGCCGCCCTGCCGAGTCGGATCGCCTCACCCAGTTCGCCGTCGTGGTCGCTGAAGTACGGGAACGGCGTGGTCGCCGCCCACTCCTCGCCCTGGAACACCAGGACCGGCGAACGGGCTCAGCAGCACGAGCGCCGCCGCCGCGGCGGTGCGGTCGGCGCCGACGAGGTGGTGCAACCGCTCGCCGGCTGCCCGGTTCCCGACCTGGTCGTGGTTCTGCAGGGAGACCACGAAGCCGTCGCTGCAGGTGCCGTCGACCGGCCGACCGACCGTCCTGCGCCGGTGGGGCGAGAACCGACCCTGATACGTCTGGGCGACGGTGAGTGCGAGCTCGAGGTCGTCGGGCCCCACGTCCTCGTAGTAGCCGCTGTGCTCGCCGGTGAGGGCGACGTGCAGGCAGTGGTGCAGGTCGTCGGACCAGACCGCGTCGAGTCCGGGACCGTCGGGCGGTGCCGAGAGGATCCTCGGGTCGCAGCGGTCGGACTCCGCGATCGAGCGTCCTCGCTCGACCCGTCCGTTCGCCGAGCGCTCGGACCTCGTCCGCGAGCTGCTCGAGGAACGGGACCGCCGAGGTGTCGAACAGTTCGTGCACCGCGTCGAGACGCAGCCCGTCCGACGTCGACCTCCTCGAGCCAGTGCAGCGCGACGTCGGCCAGGAAGCGCCGAACACCGTCGCTGCCGGGTCCGTCGAGGTTCAGCGCCGCGCCCAGGGCGTCGAGTACCGGTCGGTGAAGTACGGGCCCGCTGACCGCGAGGAAGCTGCCCGACGGGCCGAGGTGGTTCAGCACGACGTCGATCAGCACCGCCAGACCACGGTCGTGGCACGCGGCCACCAGGCGTCGCAGCTCATCGAGCGTGCCGTAGCGGGGGTGGGGGCGAACAGGTCGACGCCGTCGTAGCCCCAGCCCGACGTCGCCGTCGAACGCCGCGACCGGCATCAACTCGACGTGGGTCACGCCCAGGTCGACGAGGTGGTCGAGGTGCCGGATCGCTCCGAGGAAGGTGCCCTCGGCGCTGAAGGTGCCGACGTGCAGTTCGTAGGTGACCGACCGCTCGAGCGTCGGAGGACCGCCGTCGGGCACCCACGGCTCGGGGCGGACGGGTGCCCGCCACTCCGAGGCGCCGTGCACGCCGTCGGGCTGGGACCGCGAGCGGGATCGGGCACGGCCCGGCCGTCGACCACGAACCGGTAGCGCGTGCCGTCGGGCCAGTCGCCAGGGGCGGTCCACCGCTCACCCGCTCGCTCGCAGCGCACCCTCCGGCCGTGTCCATCGGTCCCGACGACCTCGACCTCGACGACCCGGGCGTCGGGAGCCCACAGGTACGGCGCGTCGTTCACGGCACCCGCTCCAACACCGCTGCGCTCCACCCGCCGAGCAGGTCGTCGACCGGGACCCGCCCGTCCACCGCGTGTTCGGCGTTGCTGCCGCCCAGGCGCACCGTCCAGGTGCCGTCGGGCAGTTCGAGGACCGTGGCGGAGTCGACCGGTCCCCTCGACGGGTGACGGGTCACGACGACCGCCAGGTGCGCACCACGGGCGAAGGCCAGGACACGCGACGCGTCGGTGCCGACGACGGGCAGGGGTGTGTAGTCGCCCACTGCGCAACAGTCCGCATGGCGATGTCGCACGTCGAGCGCCGCGACAACCGCGGCCACCTTGGCGCGGGGATGCGTCGCGTCCACACCGCTGGCCCGGACCTCGTCCACCGCGGCACGCAGATCGACCAGCGAGGGTGCGACCCGGTTGTCGGGGTCGACCAGGCGGAAGTGCCAGTCCTCGCTCCCCCAGTACAGGTCGGGCACCCCCGGCGCGAGCAGCTGCAATACCTTCTGGGAGATGGCGACGAGTCGACCGGGGGCGTCCACGTCGTCGGTCACGAACCGGCCGAGCAGGTGCTGCACCGCCTCGTCCGAGCACATCGCCGAGACCAGGGAGTGCACGGCCCGTTCGTACGCCTCGTCGGGGCGGGTCCACGACGTGTGGTCCTTGGCCTCTCGCACCGCCTTCGTCGCGTACTGCTGCAACCGGTCCTCGGTGAGCGGCAGTGCCCCCACCGCGGTCTGCAGCAGCAGGTAGCGGGTGCGACGGTCGACCTGTCCCTGGGCGTCGAGCTCGTCGAGGCGCGCCATGCCGGCCCGGGCGACCTCGGCCCAACGATCGGGCAGCTCGCTGAGCAGCGCCAAGCGGGCGCGCACGTCCTCGCTGCGCTTCGTGTCGTGGGTCGACAGCGCCGTCATCGTCGCGGGCCGCAGCTGCTGGACACGTTGCAGCTCGGCGTGCAGCTCCCGGGTGTCGAGCGCGCTGGCGAAGGGATCTGCGCCGACCTCACACCGTGAGAGCAGGCGGACCTCTCGGTAGAAGGCCGTGTCCTCCTTGCCCTTCGCCATCGCCGGACCGGTGAGCTGTTCGACGCGGGCACGGACCGTCGCGGCCTCTGCGACCTCGTCGTCGACGCGACCGACCAGGACCGACGCCAACAGGTCGAGCACCTCGGCGTCGAGGTCGGGGCGTTGGGCCCCGACGGCTCCGACGACGGTGTCGACGATCCCGAGATCGCGCGGCGATGCTCCGGAGTGGGGCGGCACGTAGGTCCGGTACACCGGGTACGCGACCACCACCTCGCGCAGGATCTCGTGCAGCTCGTGGCGGGTGACGTCGCGGAAGCGACGCAGCGACTCGCACATCCGCAGGAACGCGTCGGTCGCCCGGTTGAGATCGGCGGACAACATGTCGGACAGCACGAGTCGCTTGGAGTCGGCGACGAGCTGTGCGCCTCTGGGCGACGGGCCGACGAGCTCGTCACGCAGCGCACCGAGGCGTTGCAGTCCGTCGGCGTCGACGAACCACCGGCCGAGCGCCTCGGCCAGGTCGTACCCCGTCGTCCCGTCCACCGGCCACTCGGGCGGCAGCATCTCGCCGTGCTCCAGGATCTTCTCGGCGACGATCCACCCCTCCGGCAGGACCGTCCGCAGTCGTTCGAAGTAGCGCGCGGGGTCGAGCAGGCCGTCCGGGTGATCGACCCGCAACCCGTCGACGTCGCCCCGGTCGACCCAGCGACGCACGGCGGAGTGCGTCGCGTCGAACACGTCGGGCAGCTCGACGCGCACCCCGATGAGCTCGTTGACGTCGAAGAAGCGTCGGTACCCGAGGTCACGGGCTGCACGCCAGTAGGCCAGGCGGTAGTGCTGCTCCTCGAGCACGTCGTGGACCGCTTCGACGTCCTCGTTGAGCGTGTCCAGCAGCCTGTCGACCGCGGCGGCGACCCGGGGCTCGGCGAGCACCCACGCCATGGACTCGTCGAGCGCCCGCTGGTGCGACGACCGCTCCTCGGCGTCGACGCGGGCGAGATGGCCGAAGGCGTCGCCCAGCACGCGCAGCTCGTCCGCGTCGGCGTCACGGGCGGCTCGGGCGAGCAGGCGCCCGACCGATGCCGGGGCCAGCGGCAGGGCGCGGTCGTCGACCTGGACCACCACGTCGCTGCGGCGTCGCCGCAACGTGAGCCGTCCGGCGTCCAGGACGCGTCCGTAGCGGTCGTCGAGGACCGGCAACACGATGCGCCCGCGCAGCCGGGGTTCCGGGTGTGAGGGATCGAGGTCGAAGACGTGGGCGTACTCGCTGCCCTCGCCGTTGCGCAGCACGTCCCACCACCACGGATTGCTCGCCGGGTCGGTCGCCATGTGGTTCGGCACGATGTCGACGACCAGCCCCAGCCCGGCCTGACGAGCAGCGAGCGCCAGGCGGTCGAACGCCTCGTCACCGCCCAGCACCGGATCGACCTGGCGCGGGTCGACCACGTCGTAGCCGTGCGGAGAACCGGGCACGGCGGTGAGCACCGGCGACAGGTACAGGTGTGACACGCCCAGGTCCACCGCGTGGTCGAGCCAACCGTCGTCGATCACGCCGTCGAGCGTGAGCCCGTCGCGCAGCTGCAGTCGGTACGTCGCAGTCGGGCGGACACGCCGCGACGCGGCGGGCGGTGTGACCGGGGAGCCGACGCTCACCGGAGCACCTCGAGCACCACGGTCGACCGCGGCGCCACCACCAGGCGCGGCGTGCGCACCGCCCGGCGTTCACCGATGCGATCCGATCGGGTGTCGAGCACCCGCTCGAATCCTCGGGCACCGGGGATGTCGGGCAGCGTCCACCGGGAGGCGCCGTGATGCGCGTTGAAGAGCACGAGGAACGTGTCGTCGACGACCGGGTTCCCCCGCGGGTCCGGGTCCGGCATCGCCCGACCGTTGAGCAACACCCCGAGCGCCCGAGCGAACCCGGTGTCCCAGTCGGCGTCCTGCATCGGGGAACCGTCGGGTCGGTACCAGGCGATGTCGCCGACCTCGTCGCCCCGCACGCTGCGACCGGTGAACCACCGCCGGCGACGGAACACCGGGTGCTCACGACGCAGCCGGCTGAGTCCGGCGACGAAGTCGACCAGGTCGGCGTTGCGCTCGAGCAGCGACCAGTCGAGCCAGCTCAGCTCGTTGTCCTGGCAGTAGCCGTTGTTGTTGCCCTGCTGGGTGCGGCCCATCTCGTCGCCGGCGAGCAACATCGGCACGCCCTGGGACAGCAGCAGCGTCGTGAACATGTTGCGCAACTGCCGGCCGCGCAACTCGAGCACGGCGTCGTCGTCGGTCGGCCCCTCGACCCCGCAGTTCCACGATCGGTTGTGGCTCTCGCCGTCGCGGCCGTCCTCGCCGTTCGCCTCGTTGTGCTTCTCGTTGTACGAGACCAGGTCGTTCATCGTGAACCCGTCGTGGGCGGTGATGAAGTTGATCGACGAGCCGGGGCTCGAGTCACCGGCGTAGAGGTCCGAGCTGCCGGTGAAGCGGTACGCGAACTCGGCGATCGTCGCGGGCTCTCCCCGCCAGTAGTCGCGGACCGTGTCTCGGTAGCGCCCGTTCCACTCGGACCACATCGGTGGGAAGTTGCCGACCTGGTAGCCACCCTCGCCGATGTCCCAGGGCTCGGCGATCAGCTTGATCCCGCTGACCACCGGGTCCTGTTGGATCAGGTCGAAGAACGGTCCGAGCCGGTCGACCTCGTGCAGCCCGCGCGCCAGGGCCGAGGCCAGGTCGAACCTGAAACCGTCGACGTGCATCTCGGTCACCCAGTAGCGAAGGCTGTCCATCACCAGCTGCAGGGTGTGCGGGTGGCGCATGTCGAGGGTGTTGCCGGTGCCGGTGTAGTCCCGGTAGTACCGACGGTCGCCCTCGAGTCGGTAGTACTCGCCGTTGTCGAGACCACGCATGCTCAGCATCGGGCCCAGGTGGTTGCCTTCGGCGGTGTGGTTGTAGACGACGTCGAGGATCACCTCGATGCCCGCCTCGTGCAGCGTGCGCACCATGTGCTTGAACTCGGCGACGGGATCGTCGCCGGCGGCGTAGTCGGCATGCGGGGCGAAGAACCCGATGCTGTTGTACCCCCAGTAGTTCCTCAGCCCCTGCTCCACCAGGTGGTTGTCGTGCACGAACGCGTGGACCGGCTGCAGCTCGACCGCCGTGACGCCCAGGCGGGTCAGATGGTCGATGGCCGCAGGGTGCGCCAGGCCGGCATAGGTGCCCCGGATCCGAGGATCGAGCTCGGGGTGCAACGCCGTGAAGCCCTTCACGTGCATCTCGTAGATGAGCGTCTCGTGCATCGGAGTCGCCGGCGGGCGGTCGTGGCCCCAGTCGAACCACGGGCTCGCCACGACCGACTTCGGCATGAACCGGGCGTCGTCGGTCCGTTCGGCCTGCTCCGGTGCATCGAAGCAGTAGGCGAAGCACGCAGGATCCCACTGCACCTCGCCGTCGATCCGGCGCGCGTACGGGTCGAGCAGCAACTTGGCGTCGTTGTGCCACAGTCCCTCCTCGGGCGCCCATCGCCCGTGGGAGCGGTATCCGTAGCGCGTGCCGGCGCCGACGTCGGGCAGGTAGGCGTGCCAGCAGTGGGCGTCGACCTCGGTGAGCGGCACCTGCCGTTCGTGTCCGTCGTCGTCGAAGAGACAGAGGGTCATCGCCTCGGCGGTCGAGCTGAACACCGAGAAGTTGGTGCCGAGACCGTCGTGGGTCGCACCCAGGGGACGTTCACGGCCGGGCCAGCGAGTAGCAGGTGGGGTCACGGGGCACCCCTACCCCCGGGGACCGGGTTCCACGCCGTCAGATTGGGTGACCCGTGACAGGGGTACGACGCGCCCATGAGCGAGACGGGCGATGACCCACTTGACCAGGCCGAGGCGCTCGACAACGACAACCTCGGGATCTCCGACGATGCCGAAGTGGAGCCGGACTATCCCCGCGACCGGCCACTCGGCGTCGAGGACTACGGCTTGACCCCCGCCGAGGAGGAGGTGGGCGAACCGATCGAGGAGAGCGTCGAGCGAGAGATCCCGGACCCGTTGGTCGAGGTGCTCGACGGCGAGCGGCCGGCGCCCGAGGTGGACGACGACCCGTCGGTCCCGGCCGAGGAGGCGGCGTTGCACCTCGCACCGGACTCCGACTGGGAGGACCTGCCGCCCGCCGGCTGACCCGCTCAGGGTCGAACAGCCTCGCTCAGGGTGACGGCCCGGCTCAGGGCTGGAAGAGCACTTTGACGGCGCCGTCCTCCTTCTTCTGGAACGTGGCGTACGCCGCCGGCGCCTCCTCGAGCGGCACCCGGTGCGTGGCGAACGACTCCGCTCCCAAGGGATCGGCGTCGTCGACGACGAGCGGCATGATGTCGTCGATCCAGCGCTTGACGTTCGCCTGTCCCATGCGCAGCTGGATCTGCTTGTCGAACATCTGCAGCATCGGCATCGGGTCGGCGGCACCGCCGTAGACCCCCGAGACCGACACCGTCCCGCCCCGGCGGACCATGTCGATCGCGGCATGCAGGGCGCCGAGTCGATCCATGCCGGCGGTCTGCATCAGCTTCCGTTGCAGCGGGTCGGGCAGCAGTCCGGCCAGCTGCTGCATGGTCTTGCCCACCGGCGAACCGTGCGCCTCCATGCCCACGGCGTCGATCACCGAGTCGGGGCCACGACCGTGCGTCAGGTCCCGGATGACCGACGTGAGTTCGTCGCCCACCCGCGACAGGTCGACCACCATGAACCCGTTCGACTCGGCGCGGGCCAGTCGTTCGGGGACCAGGTCCACGCCGATCACGGTCTCGGCACCGCGGAGGCGAGCGATGCGGGCGCTCATGTCGCCGATCGGTCCGAGGCCGAGCACGACCACGCTGCCGCCGTCGGGCACTGCGGCGTACTCCACTGCCTGCCACGCCGTGGGCATCACGTCGGACAGGTAGACGAACCGGTCGTCGGGCGGCCCCTCGGGCACCTTGATCGGGCCGAACTGCGCCTGGGGCACACGCAGGTACTCGGCCTGACCGCCGGGCACCTGGCCGTACATCTTCGAGTAGCCGAACAACGAGGCCCCGCACCCGTACTCGTGGACCTGGGTGGTCTCGCACTGGGAGTGCAGCCCCATGGAGCACATGTAGCAGTGCCCACAGGCGATGTTGAACGGGATGACGACCCGGTCGCCCACTGCCAACCCGGTCACCTCGGCGCCGACCTCCTCGACGATGCCCATGGGTTCGTGACCCAGGATGTCGCCCTCACCCATGAACGGACCCAGCACCTCGTAGAGGTGCAGGTCGGAGCCGCACAGGCCGGTCGTGGTGACCCGGATCACCGCATCGGTGCCCACCTCGATCTTCGGGTCCGGGACCTCCTCGACCCGCACATCCCGCTTGCCGTGCCATGTGACTGCTCGCATCGTTCCTCCGTGTTCGTGGGACGGTCTGCCCGTCATCTGCCAGTACTCGTGCACCAGCGCTCCTGCACCGGGGTGCTCGTCGGCGACGAACTCCACCGGACGGTGCGTCCGTCGCGTGCGACGTGCTGCACGCGCTCCTACCCGCCAGCCACGGATCCGAGTACCGAGCGCCGGATCGGTCCGGCGAACCACCCCTGCGGGCGTTCTGGGTCGGACCACGTTCTGCAGCGTTCGAGCCTGGGTAGCCGAGTGGGCCACGCCGAACCACAGGAGGCCCACCATGACGTTCGATCCATTGACCGAGAAGGGCGTACCCATCGACGAGCAGCTGCGGAGCTGGTCGGAGCAGGTGGTCGAGCCCTACGTCACCGAGGACGTCGACCCGTACACCCGTTGCCGGGTGATCCTGATGAACGGGATCGAGGTCGAATCGATCATGTTCTCGCACCAGTTCGCCCGCCACACCGACGTGCCGGAGATCCTCCGGGCGTTGGCGCTGTCCCGCCGGATCGAGCAGCAGCAGCAGACCGCCGTGAACTGGCTCATCCCCGGTGACGAGTCCACCCTCGAGCTGACGCTCGGCTTCGAGCAGGAAGCCGTCGACCTGACCGCGTGGCTCGCTCGCAACGAGCCCGATCCGTATGTGCGCCAGACCCTCGAGTTCGGCCTGCTCGAGGACTTCGACCACCTGTACCGCTACGCCAACCTGTACGAGATGCTCGAGGGCAAGAAGGCCGAGCGGATCGTCGACGCCCTCACCGAGGTGATGCCGGGCCGGCCGACCATCCAGGAGCACCGCCACCCGTTCGACGACATCCGCTGCCACACCGAGAAGCACTCGACGCACCCGCAGACGACGCTCAACGCGCTCACGATCATCGCTGCCGAACAACAGGTCATGAACTTCTACATGACCATCGGCAACCGCCCGATTGAACCGATCGCCCGGTCGCTCTACGCCGAGATCAAGGAGATCGAGGAGCAGCACGTCACCCAGTACGAGTCGCTGCTCGACCCGGCGCAGACGTGGATCGAGCAGTGGGTCTGGCACGAGTACAACGAGTGCTACCTCTACCACTCCTTCATGCAGCAGGAGCCCGACGAGCGCATCCGTGCACTCTGGGAGCTGCACCTCAACATGGAGATCACCCAGCTGCAGACGGCGTGCGAGATGCTGCGTCGCCACGAGGGTCGCGAGCCGATCGAGATCGGGTTGCCCACCCAGCTGCCCGAGCCGGTCTCGTTCGAACCGAATAAGGAGTTCGTCCGGCAGGTGCTCGCCGGCCAGGTCGACATGACGACCGAGGGCACCAGGTACGGCGCCGATCCGCACACGCGCTACGAGAACTACCAAAGGACCGTCAACGCCGGCCTGGTGCCGAGCGAAGAGGTCATCGACCAGCACCGCGAGGAGTTCGGTCACGAGTACCGACTCGAGACCGAAGGCGCCCATCCCGTCGAGCGGCTGCGCGACGCGCAGCCGGTGAAGTGAAACGGGGAACGACGACATGTCCGACGAACTGTCCACACCCATCACCTGGAACACCGACGCCGTCGCGAAGCCCGGCCCCACGATGGTCGTCCACCCCGACCGCCTGGTCGCCGACGACCAGCTCTCGCAGGTCGCAGCGGGGACGGGGCTGAACGGCCCCTTCGTCGCCGACCTGCTCGCGTCGTGCACGACGCACGAGCGGACCGGCCTGAACCTGTTCAAGGCGCTCGAGGCCCGCACCGACAACCCGATGGCGAAGCACCGCTTCTCGCAGTTCCAGACCGACGCGGTCACCGCGGTCGGGGTGCTCGAACGGCTGATGGAGCAGCTCGGGGTGCCGCTGCACTACGCGAGTCCGCCGGCACGGATGACCGAGGCGATGGACTCGAAGCTGCTCGAAGCGTTCCTGCTCACCGGTTCCGCGGACCAGCTGACCGTCGAGCTCAAGGGCATCGAGGCAGTCCTGTTGGCGTCGACCATGTGCGTGGCCAACACGGCGCTGCTGCGGTCCCTCGCCGAGGGACTCGACGAGGGCTCCGACGCCCGCGTGGCGATCGAGACGGCGGTCGCCACCCTCATGCCGGTGCAGGAGGAGCACCTCGAGTGGGCTGCGTCCATGCAGCAGGAGCTCGTGCTCACCCAGGCGAAGAGCAGCTTCGCCCAGAAGGCCGGAGCCGCCGCCGAGGCGGTCGTCGGCA
Source organism: uncultured Actinomycetota bacterium (assembly GCA_963707555.1). Lineage (GTDB taxonomy): Bacteria > Actinomycetota > Acidimicrobiia > Acidimicrobiales > Microtrichaceae > JAFAFN01. The sequence goes on along the minus strand of CAVPQM010000004.1, from coordinate 135,955 downwards.
AGGTGCGCGACATCCTGGGACGCTGATCCCGATCGGTCTCCCTCCCTCTCTCTATCCCCCCGGATCGGCTCCGGGTCGGCACTGCCGGCCCGGGGCCGATCCGCGTCGGGGGATCAGTCCGCGGGTGAGTCGTTGGACCGCCGCGGCAGCTCCAGCGTGGCCGGTCCGGTGAGCACCGCGCCGTCCACGTCGAAGCGCGAGCCGTGACACGGGCAGTCCCAGGACCGCTCCGCGCTGTTCCACGCCACCAGGCACCCGAGGTGTGTGCACCGGGCCGAGACCAGGTGCAGCGCTCCGGTGTCGTCGCGATGGCCGGCCAGCTTCTCGCCGTCGACCTCGACGATCGCGCCCTCGCCCCGCTCGAGGGACTCGAGCCCCTTCGGGCGCATCGTCGCGAGCCGGTCGCCGACGAAGTGCACCGCGACCTTGGTGTTGCTCTGGACGAGCTCACCTGCACCCTCGAGATCGATCCCCACCCGGGTCGCGTCGAAAGTCGATGACCACGGGTCGTCGCGCTCGTCGACGAGATCCGCGACGATGCGTCCGGCGACCGCTGCCGAGGTGAAGCCCCACTTCTTGAACGCGGTGGCGACGTAGACCCCCTGGGGGGCGTGCGGCATCCGTCCGATGAACGGCACCCCGTCGGGCGACTCGTAGTCCTGGGCCGACCACCGGGCGTCGACCGACCGCACGTCGAAGTGCTCGCGGACCCACGCCTCGAGTTCGGAGTGGAACCGGCGGGTGTCGCCACCCTCACCGACCCGGTGCGAGCCGCCACCGAACACGCCCGTCGTGCTGCCGAGGTCGAGGGGCCGCATCGACCGGGCGGGCTCGTCCACGCTGAGCGTCATGAGCGCTGGCACCGGCTCGGCAAGGGTCGCTGCCAGGGAGTAGGACCGGACCGGCGAGCAGCGGGCGAAGAAGAGTCCGGGGTCGTACACGGGCAGCAGCGTCGCGACCACCAGCACGGGCGCACGGTACGAGGAGTGGTCGGTGTGGGCGACGTGCGGCGGACCGGCCGTGATGTGTCGGACCCGGACGCCCTCGTGGATCTCCACACCGTCGCGCCGCAGCGCGTCGGCGAGACCTCGCGAGAATCGCACCGGGTCGAACATCGCCTGATCGGCACAGCGCACGGCTGCCGCGACCGGGAACGGCGTGGGGAGCTCCGTGGTGGACACCACCGGGAGCCCTGCTGCGCCGGCCGCCTCGACCTCACGCTCGATCAGGCCGGTCCGTCCCGTGTCGGCGCTGTAGGTCACGGCGTCGAGGCGCTCCCAGCCGCAGTCGATGCCGTGCTCCTTGATCAGCCGTTCGTACGTCTCGATGCCGGCCTGGTTCGCAGCGGCGTACGAGGCTGCGACCTCGGCTCCCCGACGCTGCTCGACACGGTGGTAGGTCGCGCCGTGCAACGCGCTGACCTTGGCGGTGCTGGATCCGCTCACTCCACCTGCGACCTCGCGGGCCTCGATGACGCAGACGGACCGACCGGTGGCGGCCAGCTGCGAGGCGATCATCAACCCGGCGATCCCCCCGCCGATCACCACCGCGTCGAACCGGGTCCCGGAGCCGGGAGGCGGGGCGACGCGTGCGGGCTGGTCCGGAGGTCCGGCGGCGTCACGCTGCCACCACAGCGACGTGGCACCGCCACTCATCGAAGGACCCCCGAGCGTGACGGCCGTGGGCGATCGGCCCGAGGCGGATCGACCGACGATGTGAGCTGTGGCACAGGGCCGCTGGTCCAACGCATGACTGGCGGTACCCACGGGCCGGGCGACGGAACCTCGGTCCACGCCGAGTTTCCGGGCCGAGGAGCTGGGGCGTGACGGCGTTTCGGGGCGGAGTGCCCCGGGTAGTTTCGGGCCGTGACCACCACGACCGAATGCCGGCGAACCACCTTCGGCGGCCTGACCATCGACTACGACGACACGGTCCTCGAGCCGCGCTCCTGGACCATGCTCCAGAGCGACTGGGCGGTCGAGCTCGCCGCTGCCGTCCCCCGGGGCCAGATGCTCGAGCTCTGCTCCGGAGCCGGACACATCGGGCTCGAGGTGGTCCGTCGTTCGGCCCTCGACCTCGTGCAGGTCGACGTCTGCGAGTCGGCCTGTGGGTTCGCCCGGCGCAACGCCGCGAGCGCCGGGCTGGCGGACCGGGTCGAGGTCCGCTGCATCGACCTGGTCGAACTCACGGGCAGCACCGAGCGCTACCCCGTGGTGTTGGCCGATCCCCCGTACCTGCCCACCGACGAGGTGTCGACGTTCCCGGCAGATCCTCTCCGAGCGATCGACGGGGGCCCGGACGGTCTGGCGCTCCTGCGGCGTTGCGTCGAGGTGATCGACGTCGTGCTGCACGACGACGGTGTGGCACTGGTGCAGGTCGCCGGTGCTGCCCAGGCGTCGGACCTCGCACCCCTGCTGCCCGAAAGACTCCGCATCGACGAGGTCCGCGAGCACGACCCGCGCCGGGCGGTGCTCGCACTCGTGCGCCACGAACACCCGCCCACACACCACTCGCACCGAGGAGGCCGACGATGAGCCCGTCCACCCTGGTGTCCGCGCCTCGATCGAGGCACCACCGACAGGTCGTCGACCAGACGACCCCGCTGCACGTCCGCCTCGACCTGGCCATGACCGTCGACGACGCCGACGTGTGGAACGAGCTGAGCGCCACCCACGCGGTCGATGAACGTGACGAGCTGGTGACCCTGCTCGACCTGACCGATCTGTGGATGGCACCCGTGCCGACGCTCGGCGGTCGCGAACGGTTCCAGTTCCATCCCGTCGTGCTCGAGCTGAAGCGTGACCTCGAGGCCCGCTACATGGATCGCGTCAGGGCAGGGGTCGAGGGCGACGGCCTCGAGCTGTCACCCGGCTCGACGGCGGTGTCCGCCATGCGACGCGTGGGTGCGGCCGAGCTCGTGCCCGAGGTCTACCGATGGCTGGCCGACGAGGCGACCTGGGAGCAGATCGTCGACTTCCTCGCCCACGAGGGCGGCCCGGACGCCGGATTCGACGACCTCGTCGCCCTGGCACAGGTCGGCATCCACGACGGACCGAAGGTGACGTTGGGCGCGAACTACTGGGACGAGATGGGCCGTGGGGAGCTGTCGCAGGTGCACACCGTCCTGCACGACGACCTGGTCGCGGCCAGCCGGATGCCCCGACTCCCCCGGGCGGAGCTGCCGGTCGAGGCGCTCCATCGCATGGTGCTCGGCGGTGTCCTCGCGACCAATCGATCGCTCCAGCCCGAGCTGCTGGGGGCGCTCGGCCTGCTCGAGATGCAGGCCGGCCCGCGTTGTCGGGCGGTGATCGCCGCCCTGCGACGCGTCGATGCTCCCGAGGGCACGCTGCCCTTCTACGAGGAGCACACGGTGGCCGACCCCCATCACGGCAAGGAGTGGCTCGACCACGTCGTCGCACCACTCGAGGAGCAGTTCCCCGAGTGGGGTCCTCGCATGGTCGACGGGGCTCGTTGGCGCCACCAGGCGAACCACCGCTTCTTCGAGACCATCCGTCAGGTCGTCGAACGACGCTCCCGCGGCGAGCGCTGACCGACGTCGACCCGGCGTACTGGGCACCTCACGCCGATGCAGGCGCTCGCGACCAGCAGGCCCAGTCCGACCACGACGAAGCCGCCGACCGCGTCGAGCAGGTAGTGGTTGCCCGAGCCGACGATCACCACCGTGACCAGCGCCGGATAGGACAGCAACGCCAGCCGTGTCGCGACTGTGCGGCCGATTCCCAGCGCCAACGCGCAGAACAACGCCCAGCCGGCATGCATGCTCGGCATGGCGGCGTACTGGTTGGCCACCTCGCTCATCGCACCGGAGTGGAACGTCCACGGCGCCGAGTGCTCCACGAGGGTGTCGACGAGCAACGGCACGCCGGACTCGTCGACGAGCAACCGGGGCGGCGCGACCGGCCACCACCGGTACACGAGGAATGCAGCGACGCTCGAGACGACGAACGCGGCGCGCCAGCGCTGGTAGTGCCCCGGCCGCAGGCGGTAGAGGTACACGAGCACCGCGGCGGTCGCGACGAAGTGGAGCGTGCCGTAGAGCCAGTTCACCGGCACCAGCAGTCCCGCATCGGTCAGCATCCGTTGCACACCCGCCTCGACGTCGAGGTGCAGCCGTTGCTCGAGCGCGAACAGCGACCGTGAGCTCGCCTCGGCCCGTTCGACGAGCTCGGGGTCGGGCATCGAGCGCGGACCGAGCAGGTAGGCCAGCGCCACCACGATCGCCGCGCCCACCTCGATCCACCATCGAGTGCCGCGAGCGGCGCCGGGTGGTGCCGGCGCGATCGGTTCCGCGAGGTGGGCCTCGTGCGGTCGAACGAGTTGCACCGTGGGAGCTCCGTCCGTCGTGGCGTCCCGACCCCCTACCCGCTCGGCGCCGGACTCACCCCGCACCCGATCGGCCCCGCACCCGACTCACCCGGCGCCCGATCGGACCGCTCGATAGGGTCGGAGCGTGCCCTCCCTCGATGTCGACCCCATCGACGTTCGGGATCTCGCCCCGGCCGCGTTCGAGTCCTACGACCGCGTCCTGGGGACGCTCGGCGGGACCGTGCCGACGCGCCTGCTGGAGCTGTCCCGCCGCCGCATCTCGATGCTGCTCGCGGGCGAGCGAGACAGCCTGGCGGCCTTGGGCCCGATCGACCCGGCCGTGGTCGACTCGCTGTCGTCGTGGCCCACCTCACCGTTGTTCGACGCCACCGACCGGGCCGTGCTCGAGCTGACCGAGCAGTTCGTCATCGACGTCGCCGGCACCCGCGAGGAGTTGCGACGACGCTGCTTCGGACGCCTCGGCGAGCTCGCCCTCCCTGTGGCGCAGGCCGTCTACGTGCTCGACCAGGGGCTCCGCATGCGGGCAGCGCTGCGCCAGCTCTTCGGCACCGTCGACGGTGCCGCACGGCCGACCCTCGGCGACGAAGGTCTGTGGCCCGCGCTCGAGGAGTGGATGCAGGCCGTCGCCCGCCTGGACGCGCTCGACCCCGTGACCGCGGAGCTCGTCAGACTCCGCGTGGCCCGGGTGCACGACTGCCGCCTGTGCCGATCGCGTCGCCACGTCGCAGCAGTGGCCGACGGTGCCGACGAGTCGATGTTCGACCAGATCGACGACTACGAGCACAGCAACCTGGGCGACCACCAGAAGGCAGCACTGCGGCTCGTCGACTCGATGCTGTGGCGACCGGCGCGTCTTGCGGACGCCGTCGTGTCCGACACCGTCGACCTGCTCGGTCCGGCGGCGACGCTCGAGGTGGTGCTCGACGTCGGCCGGAACGCCGCGAACAAGATCGCCGTCGTGTTCGGTGCCGACGCCGCCGAGGTCGACGAGGGTGTGCAGCTCTTCGAACTGGACGAGCGCGGCGTCGTCACCACGGACCTCACCGAACCGTTCGCTGCCTCCACGGGTGTTTCGCCGGGTGCGACGTGGGGAATCGGCACCGCTGATCACCCGGAGGGGTGAGTTCTCGCCCAAACCGGTGGACTCGCACCCCGATCGCATCGAGACCGAGGGAGGATGGTGTCCACACGATCGGCGGCGGAGAACGCAGAGGTCACCGTGACGGCAACTGACACGATGCGAACCGACGACTGGCTGTCCGCGATCGCCGCCGACAGCGAGATGGGTCGCGCCGTGCTCGGCTTCGACTGGTCGTCGACCCCGCTGGGCCCCCCGTCGACGTGGCCGCAGGGGCTGCGCACCGCCGTGTCCATCTGCCTGACCACCCGGTTCCCGGCGTTGATCGTCTGGGGACCGGAGCTGACGAAGATCTACAACGACGGGTACCGGCCCATGCTCGGGAGCGAGAAGCACCCCGGCGCCCTCGGGGCATCCGCACCACAGGTCTGGCCCGAGGTCTGGGACGACATCGGCCCGCTCTTCGAGTCGGTGCTGCAGACCGGACAGCCGTCCTGGGACGAGGACCTGCCGCTGCTCGTCGAACGCAACGGATTCGTCGAGGAGTGCTTCTTCACGTTCTCCTACAGCCCGCTCTTCGACGAGGGCACGGTCCGCGGCGTGCTGGACCTGTCGGTCGAGACCACCCACCAGGTGATCCAACAGCGTCGGCTGGAGTGCCTGACCGATCTGAACGTGGCGCTCGCCGACGCGACGCAGGTGACCGACACCTGTGTCGCTGCGGTCAAGGCGCTCGGCGGACACCCGTCCGAGGTGCCGACCGTCGACCTGTTCCTGCACGTCGAGCAGGAAGTCGTGCTGATGGCCTCGAACCGGCGGGGTGAGGTCTCCCGAGGGATCGCATCGACCTCGACGCCGTGCTCGACGGCACGACGCTCACGATCGGCGGTGACGGCATCCCCGGCCATCCGGTCGAGCTGGTCGCCTCGCCGCTGGGCGGGACGTTCAGCGACATCTCCGCCGCGCTGGTCATCGCGCCGAACCCGCACCGGGCGTTCGACCCGGACCACCAGCGGTTCGTGCACGCCGTGGCCGAGAGCATCAGCAACGCACTCGACGGCGCCTACCGACGCAGCGTCGAGCTCGGCGAGTTCCGCCACATCAGCGACACGCTCCAGGCGGCCATGCTGCCCTCGGCGAGTGACCTGCCGACGATCGCCGCCCGCTACCTGCCCGCTGCCGGCGCACTCGCCGTGGGTGGCGACTGGTACGACGTCATCGACCTCGACGACCACCGCCGAGCGCTGGTCGTCGGTGACTGCGTGGGGCACGGGCTCGAGGCCGCGACGGTGATGGCACAGCTCCGCTCGGCGGCGCGGGCCATGCTGCTCGAGGGTCGTCGGCCTGCCGAGGTGATCGAGGGTCTCGACACGTTCGCGGGCGCACTCGACGGGGCGATGGGCACCACCGTGGTCTGCGTCGTCTACGACCGGGTGGCCCGACGGATGACCTACGCCCGTGCCGGTCACCCACCGCCCCTGGTGTCGGACGCGTCGGGGCACCGCTGGCTCGACGCGAACGGCGGACCACCGCTCGCTGCGGTGCCCGGGGTGGCCCGTACCGAGGCATCCGAGGACGTGAGCGACGCCGGGCTGATCGTGATGTACTCCGACGGCCTCATCGAGCGACGGCGCGAGCACCTCGACATCGGCATGGCCCGGCTCGCCGACTCCGTCGCCCAGCTCGAGGGTCTGGCCGTCCAGGCCATCGCCGACGGCCTGCTCCGGGACCTCGAACCGGAGAACACCCGGGACGACGTCGTCCTGGTCATCAAGCGCTTCTGAGACGTAGGCCCTTGACGCAGTGAGAGAATGACACGAGTCTTCTCTCATGGCTCCATCGCTCGGCACCGTCGGACTGCTCGACCTGGTCCAGGAGCGCGGCGTGGCCGCGCCGACCACCGACGACGCCACCGACCCTGCGCTCGACGGCGCACTCGCGGCCTTCCTGGACTTCGGGATCCGGCGGACCAGCGTGAACGAGATCGCCCGCCGCAGCGGCATCAGCCCGGCCACGCTCTATCGCTGGTACGGATCGAAGGACGGCATCGTCGCAGCCGTCGTGCTACGTGAGACCCGACGCTTCCTCGCCGAGGTCGAGGCCCACGTCGACCCGACCGACGCCCCCGAGGACCAGCTCGCCGAGGTCACCGTCGTGGTCGCCCGCAGGCTCCGGGACCAACCGCTGCTCCGACGCCTGATCGAGACCGAGCCCGACGACGTCCTGCCCCGGCTGACCACCGACGGCTGGCCGATCATCCGGGCGGGAGCCGAGTACCTGACGAGCCACATCGAACGGCTCATGGACGAGGGCCGGATCGATCGCTTCGACCCTGCTCCCCTCGCCGAGATCCTCGCCCGGGTCACGCACTCCATGCTGCTCACCCCGACCACCACGCTCCGCCTCGGCGACGACGACACCATCCGAGCGGATGCCCGCGACACCTTCCGCTGGTTGCTGCGACTCCCCCCGAGGACGACGTCATGACACTCCTGCTCCCCACTCCCAACGCGGTCGTGTCCCCGGGTCCTGCCCCAGGGCATCCCGCCGCTGCGCAACGAGCTGCTCGAACGCACCGGCATGTTCACCAGCACGCTCGACGAGCACGCCACCCCGGGCGATCCGGGGCTGTTCGGACCCGGATCGGCGACCTGGGAGGTCGTCGGTCAGCCGTCACAAGCGCTGGCCGGGCTGAGGGCGGCGCTGCTGCAGACGTTGTCGGTGCCGATCCCGACCGCGACCGACAGCACCGGCAAGTTCTACGAGGACTTCCTCGGCCGGGTGGGACGCACGGGGGCCTACGTCCAGGCACAGAACCTGGGCTCGATGGACGAGGTGTTCCGCTCCGCCCGGAGGGTTCGCTCCATGCACCGCACCGTGCGGGGCGTCGGCGCCGACGGCACTCGGTTCGACGCGACCGACCTGCACCAGACGGCCTGGGTCTCGATGACGCTGACCGAGTCGTTCCTGGTCATGACACGACGCTTCGGCCGTGGCTCGCTGTCGCGTCGACGGGCGGACGACTTCGTGCGGGAGCAGTCGACCCATGCCGCACTGCTCGATCAGCGGGTCGACCTGGACGAGGTCTTCACCGACCCCGACCAGCGCGCCGCGCTGCAGGCCGGAACGCTGCCGCTGCCGCTCATCGACGACGGCGAGCTGCCCACCACCATGGCGCAGCTGCGTGAGCGGATGGACGCGTGGACCCCGGAGTTGTCGGTGTCGAAGCTCACCCGTCGGCTGCTCGACGCGACCGTGCAGCTCGAAGGCCTCGACGAGCCCGCACGAGGCATCGGCCGACCGTTCATGCTCGCCACGCTGTCGACGGTCCCCGGCGCATGGCACGACCTGATCGCCCCCGGCTCCAACCGACTCGTCGAGCGTCTGGCCGCCGAGGTGGTCCAGTACCCGCTGGCGATGGTGCAGGGCGTGCTGGGTGAGCTGCCCGTCGTCGATGCCGCACGGCGACGGGTCGCCGCGGGCTGACCGAGCAGCGAACCGGCGCCCTAGGAACGGACGCCGATCGTGTCGGCGACCTCGGCGTCGCGCGCCCGAGCGGCTGCTCGGGTCCCCGGGTGCTGTCACGGGCGGTCTGGTGCTCGAGCTCGGAGTTGACCTCTGCGCCCACCATGATCACGAACGCCGACAGGTACATCCAGAACAGCAGGATCACGATCGACGCCAGCGAGCCGTAGGTCTCGTTGTAGGAACCGAAGTTCGACACGTAGACGCCGAATCCGACGGTGACCACCAGCCAGCCGATCAGCGCCAACACGGCGCCGGGACTGACCCAACGCCACCGCGGCTCGTCACGGTCGGCACCGTGGCGGTAGAGCACTGCGAGCACGCCGACGAACAACACCGCCGCGATCGCCCACGTCGCGAGTCGGACGATCCAACTGACGGCCTGGTTCGAGTCACCGAGCGCCGCTGCGGCAGCGAACCCCGCGGCCGCAGCACCGACCACCACCAGCACTCCGACCGTCATGAGCAGGGCGATGCCACGCTGAGCGACCGGTCCGCGCTCGTCCTTCTCGCCGTAGGCGATGTTGATCGCCTCGAGCAGATGCGCCATGCCGCTCGACGCCGACCAGAGTGCGATCGTGATGCTGATCACCAGGCCGATGCCGAGCGAGGAGCTCGAACCCTCGGTGAGCCGCGTGATCTGATCGGTGAGGAGCTCGCGAGCATCGGTCGGCAGCGCGGTGAACAGCTCTGCCATCTGCGAGCGCACATCGGCCGGTTCGGCGATCAGCCCGTACACGCTGATCACCGCGGCCAGGGCGGGGATGAAGGCGAGGAACCCGAAGAAGGCGACGCCGGCGGCGGACAACGAGACGTGGTCGTTGCGCAGGTCGCCCTTCACGCGCAGCGCCACGTCCTTCCACCCCTTGGCGGGGATCTCGGTCGGCGCAGTTGCGTCGAGCCCGTGCCCGTCCTCGTGTCGGGGCTCTGTTCCTTCGGGCAACACGATCGACTTCGCCATCACTCCTCCTCGGTCCAGGGCCACGGACTCACATCGGTGCACTCCACTACCCGGAGGATGCTGCATCCACCCGGGCCGTCGAGCGGTGATGCTGGCACGCCGCGGCACGAATCGCTGTGTCGCCCTGACGGGAGGTCTCCGAGCTCGCGCCGACTCACCCCTCGGCGCGGTGCTCGAGGCCCACGTAGACGAAGTGCAGCATGTCGGCGAGGCCGACCGATGCCAGGGTGGCCAGGGCGACCCTGGTCGGACCGGGGGCCAGTCGCAGCGCGACCGTCGATCCGCTCCCCAACCACACGTCGAGGCAGAACGGGCAGCTGAGCAACTCACCGACCGAGCGTCGCCACCCGGTGCCGGTCGCGCGGACGTTGACCTCGCCGGGTCCGCCCGGACCGGTGAACTCGGTGAACGGTGCTCGCAACGGCGACGTCACGGTCTGCTTGGTCAACAGCCGCGACGCCTTGAACGTGGCCAGCGAGACCAGCGCGACATCGCTCCACTCCTGGGCGAGCGAACGCGTCGGCCGGGTCGCCCTGCGCCGGGCGAGACCGGCGCCGGCGACCACCACCCCACCCAGGTAGACCGCCGCGACGGCGCGGTAGGCAGCCAGTCGCTCCGGATCGTGAGGACCCTGTGGCGGGCCGGCCTGGCGCGGATCGGCCTCAGTGCTGGTCTGCATCGTCGGCCCCGGTTCCGTCGTCCCCCGGTTCGAACGAGCCGATTCGACCGTCGCTCGTGCGGACCTCCGGACCCGGGACGGAGCTCGGCTCGACCTCATCCGGCTCGGCGTCGACCGGGATGCCGTGCTCACCCGATTCGGCCCTCGACCTGGGCCCGTGGGGCAGGGCGTTCATCGGCGCCGGGCCGGTGGTCGACGTGCTGGCTTCGTCGGGTTCCATGACTGCGTGCGTACCCCCGGTACGCCGTCCGAAAACCACGCGTCACGATGGAGACCGATCCCGACGAATCTATTGATTTTCGATAGATCATCATTGATGATCGATCGATGCAACGACTCCGCCTCGCCGTCGTCCCGCTCCGCGTCTTCCTCGCGGCGCTGTTCGCACTGCTCGTGCTCCTGCAGGTGATGAGCCTGCCGGGCCAGTTCGCGCACATGGCGAAGGAGTCACCCGAGGATGCACACCTCCGGTGGCCGATGCTCGCCGTCGCCGTGCTGGTGGTGCTCTGCGTGCAGGTGGTGATCGTGTGCACCTGGAAGCTGCTCGGCATGGTCATGGACGACCGGATCTTCAGCGAGCGGTCGCTGGTCTGGGTCGACGCGATCGTCGGCGCCATCGGCGCCGGCTGGGCCTTGATGGTCGGGGTGCTGCTCTTCGTCGGGTTCCGGGCCGACGATCCGGGCCTGCCGATGCTGCTGACGCTGATCGTGCTCTGCGGCGCGGTCCTGGGGCTGCTGATGCTGGTCATGCGGGCGCTGCTGCAACAGGCGACGCGACTGCGCACCGACATGGAGTCGGTGATCTGATGTCGATCGTCGTGCGCATCGATGTCGAGCTCGCGAAGCGGAAGATGAGCGTCGGCGAGTTCGCCGAGAAGGTCGGGCTCACTCCGGCGAACGTGGCCGTGCTCAAGAACGGTCGCGCCAAGGCCGTCCGGTTCAGCACCCTGGATGCGATGTGCCGCGTGCTCGAGTGCCAGCCGGGTGACCTGCTCGAATGGGTCGACGACTGAGACGACCACCGCAGGTGTCAGTCGCGCAGGTTCGGGCTCAGGTGTCAGTTCGGGACCGTCGTGGTAGCGGTGCGTCGTGGATTCCTTCGATCAGCTCATGTCCGACCTCGACCCTCCCATGGCCGTCGTGACCACTGCCGTCGACGGCGAACCGGCGGGGTGCCTCATCGGCTTCCACGCGCAGTCGAGCATCGAGCCGGCTCGCTACACGGTGTGGCTGTCGAAGGCGAACCACACCGGCCGGGTCGCGCAGCGCGCATCGACGCTGGCGGTCCACTTCCTCGATGCCGACCAGCACACGCTGGCGGAGCACTTCGGCACGCTCAGCGGCGACGACGTCGACAAGTTCGATGGCGTGCCCCACACGCTGTCCGAGGACGGCGTGCCACTGCTGCAGGCCTGTGGGAACCGCTTCATCGGCAGACGGGTCGCGCTGCTCGACGAGGGCGGGGACCATCTCTGCGTCGTGATCGAGCCCCAGCAGGTCTGGACCGACGAACACGTGCGGCCGCTGCGGCTGAGCGCGGTGTCGGACCTGGACGCCGGGCACGACAGCGAGGAACGGAATCCGCCGCCCACCGAGCGTGCCGATCCATCGAGCTGACCTCGCGCGCCGACGAGTCGGGGTCACCCCACGAAGAACCGCCAGGGGATCCTGATCCCGCCGCGATAGGTCGTGTTGATCGCCGGGAGGAGGATGCCCGCCACCATCAGCACCGCAGCGCCGCGCAACATCCAGGTCCCGTCGGGACGGTCCGAGCGCTGCACCAACCGGACCACGGCGATGAGCACCGCCACCGAGCTCACCGCGCAGAACACCCGTGACCCGTCCAGCGTCGTCACCGTGGCAGCCGCCGGGACGACCAGCAGACCGACGGCCGCGGCGATCCACCGCATCGCGTGGTGGCGCAGGTACCAGAGCGCTGCGATCACCAGGATCCAGCCCGCCGCCAACCAGGAGTAGGCGCCGGTCCCGCCCAGCGACGTCGCGTTCGTCAGTGCATCCCGGAGCAGGTCCCCGAAGGCCTGGGACCGACCCTGCACCGTGGCGCCGAGCTGGCCGAACCAGACCAGCACCGCCACGCGAGCCAGCACCAGCCCGGCGAGCGCCGGAGCGAACATCGCGACGGTCGACCGCAGCGTGGTCCGCGACGGAGCGTCGTTCTGCGGGGCCACGACGGGGAGGGCCCAGTGCACGAGTGCGCCGCAGAGCAGCGCGAGCACTCCCTGTTCGGCATTGGTCGCTCCCATGAGCGCGCCACCGAGCACGGCCGTCCACGTCGTTCCTCCGAGCGCGACCAGGGCCGCGCCCCACAGGGTGAAGACGTCGTAGGCACCGAGGTGGCGCAGCAGCGACGTCGGGGTCGACACGAACGACAGCCAGACGACGGCGACCCGCCAGTGTCGTGCGGAACCCGACGCTCGGCGCAGCAGCGCCGCGACCGCGACGAACCAGCCGACGGTGACGACCGCGTGCAGTGCGAGCCATCGAGTCGGGGTGTCCATCCGGGTCGCCCAGCCGAGCGCCGGCCCGAGCACCGCGTTGCTGCGGAACGTGTCGCCCGGCCGCGGGAAGTCCTGTGCGAACCGGACCAGCTCGTCGAACCCGCTCCAGCTGACGCCCGAGCGGAGCACCACCAGCGCGGCGACCCACGCCAGGAAGCACCACGTGGGCAGCCGTTCGAGGCGCGCCCAGAGCCGCAGCAGCGCCCCACCCGGGGTGGGGGCCGCTGCCTCGTCGGACGGTCGGCTCCTTGCGGCGTCCGGTCCCTCCGGTCGGGTGGGGCGGGACTGCTGGTCAACGACCGCAGGCCCTGGCATCGGAGTCGACGACCCGCTCGTCCCCGAACGAAAACGGAGGGCTGGCTCAGTGCAGGTCGAACCGGTCCAGCTCCATCACCTTCGCCCAGGCGTCGGCGAAGTCGCGCACGAACTTCTCGCGGGCGTCGTCCGCCGCGTAGACCTCGCACAACGCCCGGAGCTGCGAGTTGGCGCCGAACACCAGATCCGCAGCGGTGGCGGTCCACCGCTGCTCACCGGTGGACCGGTCGCGGCCGTCGTAGACGTGCTCGTCGGAGCTCGACGTCGACCACTCGGTCCCCATGTCGAGCAGGTTGACGAACCAGTCGTTGGTCAGCGAGCCGGGCTGCTGGGTGAGCACCCCGTGGTCCTTCCCTCCGTGGTTCGCGCCGAGCACTCGGAGGCCGCCGACCAGCACGGTCATCTCGGGTGCGGTCAACGACAGCAGGTTCGCCCGGTCGAGCAGCAGCTTCTCCGGGGCCAGCTTCTCCCCCTGCCGCACGTAGTTGCGGAACCCGTCGGCCCGTGGCTCGAGCACCGAGAAGGACTCGACGTCGGTCAGCTCCTGGGACGCGTCGGTCCGACCCGGGTGGAACGGCACGGTCACGTCGACGCCGGCCGCCGCGGCCGCCTGCTCGATCGCGGCGTTGCCGCCCAGCACGATGAGGTCCGCGATCGACACCTTCACGCCACCGCTGTTCCCGTCGTTGAACTCCTGCTGCACACGATCGAACACGCTCAAGGCTTCGCTCAGCGCGATCGGGTCGTTGACCGTCCAGCTCCGCTGCGGTTCCAGCCGGATCCGAGCGCCGTTCGCGCCACCGCGCTTGTCGGTGTCCCGGTAGCTCGCAGCCGCGGCCCAGGCGGTCGAGACGAGCTGGGCGGTCGTGAGACCCGAGTCGAGCAGTGCGGCCTTGAGTGACGCCACCTCGGCGTCGCCGATCAGGTCGTGGTCGACCGGGGGTACCGGGTCCTGCCAGATCTGCGGCTCGGGGACCCACGGACCGAGGTAGCGCGAGACCGGGCCCATGTCACGGTGCAGCAGCTTGTACCAGGCCTTCGCGAAGGCCTCGGCCAGCTCGTCGGGGTGTTCGAGGAAGTGCCGCGAGATGCGCTCGTAGGCGGGATCCATGCGGAGGGCGAGATCGGTCGTCAGCATCACCGGGGAGTGGCGCTGGGACGGGTCGTGGGCGTCCGGCACCAGTTCACCGGTCGCCGGGTCGGTCGGAACCCACTGCCAGGCCCCGGCCGGGCTCTTGACCAGATCCCAGTCGTACCCGAACAGCGTCTCGAAGAACGAGTTGTCCCAGGTCGTCGGCGTCGGTGTCCAGGCACCTTCGAGGCCGCTGGTGATGGCGTCGCCCGCCTTGCCGGAGCCGTACTCGCTCTTCCACCCCAGGCCCTGCTGCTCCAACGGTGCCGCTTCGGGTTCGGGCCCGACGAGCGTGGCGTCGCCGGCGCCGTGGGTCTTGCCGAACGTGTGCCCTCCGGCGATCAGCGCGACGGTCTCCTCGTCGTTCATCGCCATGCGTCGGAACGTCTCACGGATGTCGTGTGCGGCGGCGAGCGCGCTCGGTTGGCCGTTGGGCCCTTCGGGGTTCACGTAGATGAGGCCCATCTGCACCGCGCCGAACGGTCCCCCGAGCTCGCGTTCACCGCTGTATCGCTCGTCGCCGAGCCAGGTGTCCTCCGGTCCCCAGAACACCTCTTCGGGCTGCCAGATGTCCTCCCTTCCGAAACCGAAGCCGAAGGTCGAGAAGCCCATCGACTCGAGCGCGACCTGCCCGGCGAGCACGAGCAGATCGCCCCACGACACGGCGCTGCCGTACTTCTTCTTCACGGGCCACAGCAGCCGCCGCGCCTTGTCGAGGTTGGCGTTGTCGGGCCAGCTGTTGAGGGGCGCGAATCGCTGGGACCCGTCACCGGCACCGCCCCGCCCGTCCTCGATCCGGTAGGTGCCCGCCGCGTGCCACGACATGCGGATGAACAGCGGTCCGTAGTGCCCGTAGTCCGCCGGCCACCAGTCCTGCGAGTCGGTCATGACCGCGATGAGGTCCTGCTTGAGCGCGTCGGCGTCGACCGTCGCGAACGCCGCGGCGTAGTCGAAGTCCGGGTCCAACGGGTTGCCCTCGGGTGCGCGGTGCTGCAGCACCGACAGGTCGAGCTGGTCGGGCCACCAGTCCTGGTTCGTCCTCGGTCGCGTCGCCTTCGGTTCCGGGGCGGGGATGACCGGGTTCTCGCTCTCGCTGACGCTGGCGGTGTCGTTCTTGTCGGGCACGTCGGCACTTCCTCTCGTTCGAGGTCCTCGCGATGGCTTATCACCCGCTCGGTGTGCGATGTCGTCGAACCCGTGCGAGTCGCGAGATTCACCCCGAGCACAGATCGCCGACCGCGTCCTTGACCTCGCGGCGAATGAGGTGGACCGTGACAGACGAAGCGTTCGCGACCGAAGGAGGTTGCTCATGTTCGTGCAGGTGATGGAAGGCACGACCTCGGATCCGGAGGCGCTCCACCGGCGTCTGGAGCTGTGGGAGAAGGACCTGATGCCGGGCGCGATCGGGTATCTGGGGTCCACCGGAGGGTGCACCTCGGCAGGCGACTGCATCCTGATCGCCCGGTTCGAGAGTCGAGAAGCGGCCCAGCGGAACAGCGACCGGCCGGAGCAGACGGAGTGGTGGACCGAGACCGCGAAGTGCTTCGACGGCCCCGTGACGTTCCACGACTCCGTCGACGTGCAGGTCATGCGCCACGGAGGACTCGACGACGCGCACTTCGTGCAGGTGATGGACGGGCACGTGACGGACAAGGACCGAGCGATCGACCTGGAGCGACGCTCGGACGCGGTGCTCGCAGAGATGCGACCCGACCTGCTCGGCTCGATCACCGCCTACTACGGCGACGACGAGTTCACCGAGGTCGCGTACTTCGGCTCGGAGAACGAGGCCCGCGAGGCCGAGAGTGCCGAGATGCCCCCGGAGATGGCCCAGATGTTCTCGGAGTGGGAGTCGATCATGAAGGTCGACAAGTACCTCGACATCAAGGACCCGTGGCTCACCTCGGCCTGACCCCGGCGTGATCCCGGCCCGACCGCTCACTGCTCGTCGCTGCGGCGTCGGAAGAAATCTGGCGGTGCTCGTCGAAATCGGAGGTGCTCGTTCGGCATAGTCATGAGCCCACGCCCGTGGCGCTCGACGACAGCCACCGAGGAGCACCGATGAAGTACATGGTCATGCACTACAGCAACGAGGAGAACGAGGCCGACGTGCCGCCCAGCCCAGAGCTGATGGAGGCGATGGGCCAGTACATGGGTGAGGTCGCCCAGTCCGGGGTCCTGCTCGCCGCCGAGGGGGTCCGCGCCTCGTCCTACGGGGCACGGCTCAGCGTCGACGGCGGCAAGGTGACCGTCAAGGACGGCCCGTTCGCCGAAGCGAAGGAGCTCATCGCCGGGTTCGCGATCGTCGATGTCGCGTCCAAGGACGAGGCAGTCGAGCACGCGAAGCGCTTCGCACAGCTGTCGGGCGCGACGCGGGTCGACGTCCGACTGGTCTCGGAGTTCTGAGCCGGATCGGCGTCGACGAGCGGAGCTGACGTGACCGAGGACGAGCTCCGCGTGGTCGCGCCGAACGAGGAGATCGAGGCGATCTGGCGCATCCACTCGGCGAAGGTCGTCGCCAGGCTTGCACGCCTGGTCGGCGACGTCGCCGGCGCCGAGGACCTCGCGCAGGACACCTTCGTCGCAGCGATGCAGCGGTGGCCTCGGTCGGGCGTCCCGGACAACCCGGGCGGCTGGTTGATGGCCACCGCTCGCTACCTCGCGATCGATCACATCCGTCGCAGGGACCTCGGCGCCGAGAAGCACGCAACCGCCGCTCGCCTGGACCACGGCGAGGCCCCGGACCCCGCGGTCCTCGCAGTGGCCGCGGACGACGACACGGGCGACGAGCTGCTCGGCCTCATCTTCATGGCCTGTCACCCTGTGCTGTCGCCCGAGGCGCGTGCCGCCCTGGTGCTGCGGTTGCTCGGCGGGCTGCGCACCGACGAGATCGCACGCGCCTACCTCGTGACGGAGCCGACCATCGCACAGCGCATCGTGCGGGCGAAGCGGACGCTCGCCGCGGCCAACGTCCGCTTCGAGGTGCCCGGCCCCGACGAACGGCGGGAGCGGATGGGTTCGGTGCTCGACGCGATCTCCCTGATGTTCAACGAGGGGTACTCCGCCACGAGCGGCGACGACTGGATGCGGGTCGAGCTGTGCCACGAGGCCATGCGGCTCGGGCGGGTGCTGGCCTCGATCGCCCCCGAACAAACCGAGGCGCACGGACTCGTCGCGCTGATGGAGCTGCAGGCCTCCCGGACCCGGGCGCGGACCACACCCGATGGCGCGCCCGTGCTGCTCCTGGACCAGAACCGCGGGCTCTGGGACCAGGTCCTGATCCGTCGCGGGCTCGCGGCGCTCGCCACCGCCGAGCGCCTCGGCGGCACCCTCGGCCCATACGCGCTGCAGGCCGCCGTCGCGGCGTGCCACGCTCGTGCCCGGACCGCGGACGCCACCGACTGGGGGCGTATCGCAGCGCTGTACGACGCCCTGTCACAGGTGGCTCCCTCGCCGGTCGTCGAGGTGAACCGTGCGATGGCCCTGGCCATGGCGTTCGGCCCCGAGGCCGGGCTGGCCCTCGCCGACGAGCTCGTCGCCGTGCCCGAGCTCGCGAGCTACCACCCTCTGCCGAGTGTTCGGGGTGATCTGCTCGCCAGGCTCGGTCGCCACGCCGAAGCACGCGAGGAGTTCCTGCGAGCGGCGTCGCTCACCCGCAACCGACGCGAGCAGGCGGTGCTGCTGGCACGCGCCGCAGAGTGCGCCGCCCAGGACGAGTCCGACTGAGTCCGAGACACGACGAGGGGCCCGCACCGTGCGGGCCCCCGTCAGGGTCAGCGGGTCGTCCGACGGCCGCGGAGCGCGGCGATGCCGAGGACGACCAGGCCCACCCCGAGCAGCAACGACGGCAGGAACACCACCCCGGTGATCGCCAGCGTCCCGGGTGCACTGCTGCGGGTCTTCCCTCCGCTGCCGGAGCGGCCCGTCGTGTCGGCGGCCACGGTCGGCGCGTCCGAGCCACCCGAGGCGACCGACGGTCCGGGCGCACCGGCGGGCGGCGGGGCGCTCGTGCTCGTGCTCGGTGCCACCGTGATCGAGGTGGTCGTGGGCGCGGCGGTCGTCGAGGTCGTGCTCGGTGCCACCGTGGTCGAGGTGGTCGTGGGCGCGGCGGTCGTCGAGGTCGTCGGTGGATCGATGGTGGTCGTCGTCGATCCGGGATCGGACTCACCGGAGATCGCCACGGTCACGGTGGCCAGGTCGATGCCACCCCGGCCGTCGGACACGGCGTACTCGAAGGCCGCTGTCGCGTCGGGGCCATCGGGTGCGGTGAACTCGACACCGCCATCGGTGCGTTCGATGACACCGACCATGTCGGCGCCGGCGTAGGCACCGACCAGCTCCAGCCCGTCGCCATCAGGGTCCTCGTCATTCCCCAGCAGCTCGGAGGACTCGATGAGCACCCGTTCACCAGCGTCGACGTCGACCCGATCGTCGGCGGCCGACGGTGCCGAGTTGCCGACCACGATCGTCACGGTCGCCGCTGCCGACGAGCTCTCACCGTCGCTGGCGGTCCACGTGAAGGTGTCGACGCCGGCGAACCCGGCGGCGGGCAGGTACTCGGCGGTGTCACCGGCGACTCGGAGGAGCCGCCCATGCACGGGCTCGCGGTCGACCGATCGGTCGAGCGGGTCCTCCTCGGGATCCGTCGCATCGAGCGCGATGGTCACGGGAGCGCCGGACGGCGTGCGGACCTCGCTATCGGTCGCGACCGGCGCCTCGCCACGCGAGCGCTCGAGCACCGTCACGGTGGTCGAGGTCGTGGAGCAGACCGCGGTCCCGATGTCGCAGACGGTGACGCCGACGGTGTAGGTCCCGGGCGCCGTCCAGGTGTGCTCGCCGTCGAGACGGCCGCCGCCGTCGACGGTCACTGCGAGCGGGGTCTCGGTGCCGTCGCCCCACGAGGCGGTG
The DNA here is from genome assembly GCA_963707555.1 of uncultured Actinomycetota bacterium. Taxonomy (GTDB): domain Bacteria; phylum Actinomycetota; class Acidimicrobiia; order Acidimicrobiales; family Microtrichaceae; genus JAFAFN01. The sequence goes on along the minus strand of CAVPQM010000004.1, from coordinate 116,491 downwards.
GCGCTGTGGCCCGAGGTGCCGGCGTCGACGTACGACGCTCCCGCGAGGCGATGGGGGCGGCCGACGACGGCCGTGGTGTCCGCGGGCGCCATGACCACCGGCGGGGTGGCGCTGACCGTCGCAGTCGTCTCGGCGACCGCGGTCGATCCGTCGGCGGACGTGATGCGCACGCGCACCCGGCGGGTCCCCGGGTCGGCGAGGGTCGCCGTGGTGTGCAGGCCGGTGGCGTCGTCGAACTCGCCGTCGTCGTCCAGGTCCCACTCGGCGAGCGGGACGCCGTGCTCCGCGAGCATCGAGGCACCTGCGTCGAGCGTGAACGGCTGGTCCTCGACCGCCGCGTAGGGGCCTCCCGCGTCGGCGAGACCTGCTCGTGGCGGGGCCACCGGTGCCGGCGGGTCGGTCCACGGCGGTGGAGGTGGTGGAGGTGTCGCCGATCCACCGGGCGCCAGGTCACCCTCGAGGAACCCTCCGCCCAGCTCGCTGAGCTGCTCGTCCTGGAGGCACGAGATGCCTGTGGTGTCGGCGTTCATCGTGCACAGGAGCCGGTAGCGCCAGCCGTCGGTGTACTGCACCCGCCCGTCCCAGCTGTGGAACATGATCTGGTTGCCGTCCGGCGTGAACCGCGGATGCACGACGCCCATGCTGCGCCCCGGGTTGAACGGGTCCCTGAGGGTGCTCAGGTCCAGCATCGGTGTCATGGTGCCGGAGCCGTCCAGCGGCACGCGGACCAGACCCCAGTAGTTCGCCGGGGTGGAGGTGGCACGCGTCTCCACGGTGGCGATGACCGTGTTGCCGTCCGGGGTCCACCATGGCGACGAGGCGTATCCACCCGCGGGGTGAGCGAGCACCAGGGTTCGCTCGCCGCTGTCCAGATCGAGCACCTGGATGCCGGCCGCGTCCCGGAAGGCGACTCGTGCACCGTCGGGCGAGAGCTGGGGACATCCGTACCAGTACTCATAGGGCACCTCGACGGCGGCCGCGGTCACTCCGGAGCCGTCAGCTGCCGCCCAGACCAGATCATCGAGGAAGCCCCGAGATCGAGCGACCAGGACCTTCGTGCCGTCCGGGTGCCATTGAGGGCAGTCGTATTCCGTGTTCCGCTCCGAGTGCGGCGTCAGGAACCGCTGGTCGGACCCGTCGGGGAACGCTGTGTACACCCCGCCGTCGTTCTCACCGTTCTCGTCCACGTCACCGTCGCTGACGTAGGCGATGCGGTGACCGTCGGGCGACCACCTCGGATCGCTGATGCTCGTACCGATGAGCGGCACCTCTCGGAGGTCGCTGCCGTCGGGTCGCATGGTGAACAGCCCGGTGCGCGCCCCGACGCCGCTGGCCGTCTGCACGTTGCGGATGACCGCCACCCGGGGCTCACCGCTCGGCGGTGTGCCACCCACGGCGAAGGTCTCCGAGACGGCGGCCGTCGTGCGCACGCCGTCGGTGACCTCGACGCGGACCTGCACGGGCTTGCCCGCCAGGTGGTCGCCGATCGGCCAGGTGAACTGCGTGCCCTCGACGTCCATGGCGATCGGCTTGAACGACACGCCGCCGTCGGTCGAGTACGACAGCGCAGCGCGCAGGTCCGCGTCTGCAGATCCGTCGGCGTCGGTCGCGGTCCAGCGGATGTCGAGCTCGCCGCCGATGGCCGCCCACGTCGTCGCCGTCGGCGAGGACAGCTCCACCGTCGGTGCGGCGGCGGTGACCGCCCGGTCGACCAGCACGGTTCCCGTCGCGACGTCGCGCAGCACCAGGCGTGTGGTGCCGTCCACCGACGGCACACGTGCCCCGAAGGACGACCAACCGACCAGTCCGTCGCCGCGGAAGCCCTCGAGCAGGGTCGCGTTCACGCCGGCGGCCGCCAGCACGGCGCCATCCGCGTCGCGGTACTCGAGCGCCAGATCGGATGTGGAGCCGAGCACGACGTCGGGGGCCTGTTCCGTCTCGTACCAGGCCGGCGCCTCGACGGTGCCGTCGGGGGCGATCGTGCCGCGCACCACGATCGAGTCGTCCTCGCCGGCGGCGGCCGCCCCCAGGACGACGGGACCCTGCTCGTGGGTGAGCTGGAACCGGGTCATCAACGTCGACCAGGTGCTCGCCGCGACCCACGGCTTCTGCTGCGTGAACGCGTCCATGAAGTCGACGCCGTCCTGCTGCGTTCCCCCGGCGACCCAGTAGCCCGGTGCCGGCACGTCGGCCTGGTGCTCCAGACCGAAGTTGTGACCGACCTCGTGCGCGATCACTGCGGGGCCCTGGCCCTGCTCGACGAGCATGCCGCCCGCGGGCGCACCCGACGGCTCGGAGTCGCCGTAGAGGCCGAGTCCCACTGCGCCGCCGGTGTTCGCCTGGAGCCAGCCGCCGGGCACGACGCCGACCGCGGTGTCGTAGCCGCTCAGCAGCGCCATGCCCTCGAGCGTGGTGAGCGCGTCGGCGATGCCCTGCTCGTCGGCGTTGTCCGCGGCCATCGCATAGCCGCAGTCGCTGTGCTGGGTCAGCGCGCCGTCTGCCACCGGCAGCACGGCGTGCAGCCACGGGCTCGACAGGTTCGCGAGTCCGGTCGCCGTTGCACACGACGTGCCGGCGACGGGCACGTAGAGGGTGCGCAGGTCGCGGCTCGTCCGCACGTCGAGCTCGTCGGTGAGCGCGGTGTTGTTCTCCTCGTCGCCCTCGGCGACCAGGTCGCCGGGGTCGACCTCGACCTCGGCCCACCACGAGCCCTCGGTCGGCAACAGCGGACCGTCGGGCCCCTTGAGGTGGACGTCGTTGTGACCGGGCACCAGGGCGACGGGCACGGTCGCGCTCGCGAGCTCGGTCCCAGCGTGGTCTCTCACCCGGTAGCGCACGAACACGGTCTGAGCGGTGCGCAGCGTCGAGACGACCTCTGCGTGGATCGCGGTCGATTTCCCGGCGACGAGGAAGTCGGCGCCGTCGGGTCCCTGGATCAGCGATGAGCCGACCAGCGCCACGTCGGGCGGTGGCAGCACCGCGGCGGCCGCGTACGTGTGCCAGTGCCCCGTGTAGCTCGGCGGCTCGACGGCGTCGCTCTCGTCCCACGCGACGTAGGCACCGGCCGGCGACGCGGCCAGCGACGTGAAGCGCGTGCCGTAGGTCCCGTAGTTGTCGGCGACGTCGACGGTCCGCACCGGGATCGCGATGCCGCCGTCGCTGCGCAGCGTCGTGACGAGCACCTCTCGGTCACCCCACGAGAGGTACAGCTCGCCGCTCCAGTCGTCGGTGGCCGGCCCCGGATCGTCGGCCGACACCACCGGGGGCTGACGGCGCGCCGAGAACTCATCGGCGATCCGTTCGCCGTAGATCTCGTGCCCGGCGTTGTTCGGATGGAAGGCACCGTTCTTGTCGGACTGGTCCATGAACGATGCGCCCAGCTGGACGACGTAGGGGTCCTCGGCGCAGTAGCCGTGTCCGTGGAACCGCTCGGCGATGTCACCCACGAAGTGCCAGCCGTGCTGCAGCGCGGCCTCACGGACCGATCCGTTGAGGTTGCCCATCACGTGGTCCGCCGCCCATCGGGTCTCGCTGTCGGACAGCCCGGCCTGCCCCAGCTCGGCGGTGCACGACAGGTTCCATGCCCCGCGGTGGTCGACCGTCGGATCGAAGTACTCGGTGATGTAGACGTCGTCGATGCCGAGCTCCTCGAGACGTCGGTCCAGCCACTCGTAGTGCAGGGGCAGGTCCGCGAGCCGACGGTCGAACTCCGCGGCGATGTCCTCGTCGTCCTCGTAGCACCCGAAGTTGGTGAGGCAGCCGGCGACCACCTTCGAGAACGCCAGGTCGTTCGCGCCGATCGAGATGAACACTGCGTCGACCTCTCGACCCCGGGCGATCTGCTCGAGCTGGTCGAGCTGCGGCGCGAGCAGCGTGCCCTCGGACGGGTTGATCCCCTCGTAGGGGCTCAGCAGCCCGCCGGTGCTGTGGTCCGGTCCCCAGACGGTCGCCCCCGAGCACGCCAGGTGCACGAAGGTGACCGACTGCCTCGGGTCTCGCTGCTCGATCTCGGCCGCCGCGAGCGCAGGTCCCGCCTTGGCCGTCCGGTTGCACTGCCGGTCCTGCCAGCGCGAGTTGTCCGACCAGGGCCACGGCGCGGATCCTGATCCAGGGATGTCAGGGTTGCCCTCACCCGAGGCGACCGAGTCACCGATCGAGAAGATGAGCAGGTCGTCCACCTCGACCACGTGGCTGGTCGTGTCCGTGCGTCCGCTGGCGCCGGTCACCTCGAGGCGCACCGTGTGCTCGCCCTCCTCGCCGAACTCGTGGGAGAAGCGACAGTCGTCGGGGCCGAACGGCTCGCCGTCGAGCGTCCAGGCGTAGCCGAGCTCGTCGGCGGGGTCGTCACCCCCGGCGGTCGAGGCACACCCGTCGAAGTGCACGGTCCAGAGCGGCGGCGTGACGTAGCCGGCGTCGTCGCGTTCGTCGACGAGCCCGTCGCCGTCGCGGTCCATGCCGAAGCGCTCGGGCATGGACCAGGTGAACGACGCGTTCGGGCTCGAACCGGCCTCGTCGGGGACGACCTCGATGTCGACCTGCGAGTTCTGCGGACCCGCCACGAGCGTCTGGGACCAGGTTCCGACGCCCGTCGAGGTCGCGACCTGCACGCCGTCCCCCGTGGCGTCCGCCCAGGCGAGCGCGACCAGGTCGCGCCGCGTGGTCACCGACGCGATGCCGGCGCCCCGTCCCAGATCGACCGGCGCGAGGAACCCGGCGCCTCCGTCGAGCGACGTCCGCACCATGCGGCGTTCGTCCTGCGACCACGACACGTGCACCGAGTCGCCGGTGACCGCCGCCACCGGGTACCAGTCCCAGACGCGGTCCTCGGTGTCCGCGATGGCGACGGTCGGTCCCCAGGTGTCGCCGCCGTCGCGGCTGACCCGCACGTCGATGTCCTTGTTGCGCTCGCCCTCGTCACGCACCCAGGTGACCGCGACGGTGTCGCCGTCGACCGCCAGGCCGTCGGCCAGGATCGGGCCGCCCCAGCCGTCCTCGAGCTGGTCGAGCTCGAAGGACGCGCCGCGGTCGTCCGAGGTGGCGATGTAGACGTCACGGTCCAGGTCACCCCACGCGATCCAGATGTCGTCGCCCTGCACCTCGATCGTCGGCGTCTCGGAGTCCGCTCGGTCGGTGTCGACCCGGAACGGGGTGCCGAAGGAGCGGCCGGCGTCGGTGCTCACCGTGGCCCAGATCTGTCGGTTGCCGGCGTCGGGCACCGACTTCGACGTGGTCTCGGACCACGTGATCGCCACCACGTCGCCGTCCGCGGCGACCCGTGGCCACTCGGCGTGCCCCTTGGGGCTGTGCAGGTCGACCTGGCGCAGCGGCTCCCACGTCGTGCCGCCATCCAGGCTGCGCCGGTAGCCGACCCCACGGCCGGGCGCGCCGAACAGCCCGGCGTCGGCCCACACCGAGTGCAAGGTCCGACCCACGGCGACGATCTGGGGCGCGACGGCGTCGGGAACACCGGTGCTCAGACGGGTCCGTCCGGACGTCGCGGCGTCGACCTGGTCGGCGGGCGCCCACCAGACGAGGAGTTGCGCGATGAGCAGCCCGACGGCCACCAGTGCGCAGAGACGGTGGCGGTGAGGGCTGGGTGCGATCGATCGGGTCCGACTCGGCATCGACATGGAAGCTCCTCGTGGGCGAGTGCGTGCGCGCCTCGTCCGAGGTCGCATCCGCGCACCACCGGCGGGGGTCACCGGGGTCGGGATCGACGGTACGGAGCGCACGATGGGGGCGCCCCAGGGGAATCCCTAGTCCTCGGACCCGGAGTCGTGGTGCGGCCTCACTCGGCGGGCACCCCAGCCGACGTGCCGTCAGCTCACCAGCGCCTCGTCGCACGCACGCGCCAGCTGGGTGCGACGGCTGATGCCGAGCTTCCGATAGGCGTTGCCGAGGTGGTACTCGACGGTCTTGACGCTGATGAACAGCTCGGTGGCGATGTCGCGGTTGCGACGCCCGTCGACCGCCAGGCGCACGATGGCCTGCTCCTGCGGCGTCAGCTCGATGCTGCGCCGACTGTCGGGCGTGCTCGGCGAGATGCCGCTCACCGAGAGCTCCGCGTCGGCCCGCTCGATCCAGGGCAGCGCCTGCAGTGCGACGAACCCCTCACGTGCACGGGTGAGCGCCGCGACCGCCTGGCGGCGTCGGCCGCGCCGCCGGAGGTGCGCGCCGTTCGCCAGGTGCAGCTTGGCCCGCTCGAAGGGGTCCTCGCAGCGGTCCAGGTGCTCGGCCGCCTCGTCGAAGCACCGGGTCGCCTCGTCGTGGTCACCGCGAGCAGCGGCGACCAGGCCACGGGCGCGTGCGATCGCGAGCGACGTCCGGGCGAATCCGCCGCCGATGCCGGTGAGCAGATCGTCGACGAGATCGAGCTCGCCCAGCGCGGCGCACGCCTCGGCGCCGAGCACGCGCCACGGCTTCACGCCGGCCTCGCGCACGCGACCGATCCCCGGGTGCTCCAGGCAGGCCCGTGCAGCGGCGAGCGCGCGGGCGTGGTCCCCGCGGGCGGTCGCCAACGTCGCCTCGGCGGTCCGTGCCCACATCACGCTGGCGGCGTCGCCCTGCTCGTCCGCGACGGCGAGCGCTGCGGACACGTGGGCCTCGGCGACCGCCCACTCGCCTCGGTTGGCGGGACCCAACGCGGCGGCGCCGTACGGCATCGCCAGGAACCAGGTCTGGTCCAGGTCCTGCGCGACCGACGCGATCAGCTCGGCGTGTAGACGCGAGTCATCCCACTTGCCGAGCAGGAACTCCGCGTCGGACAGGTAGCACAGCGCGACCGAGTACGGCAGGAAGACACCCGCGTCGCGAGCGAGACGAGCGGCGCGCCGCAGGTCTGCGTACGAGCCCTCGAGGTCGTCGGTCCACAGGCGTGCCGCACCGCGACCGGTCAACCGCTGCAGTCCTTCGGGGTCGACGTCGTGGTCGCCGACCGGGACGGGCTCGCTCGAGGCCAACGCGTCGTCATAGCGGCCCGACGCCGCCAGCGCGACGGGCAGCACGGCCCGGGGACTCGACCCGAGGACGTTGTCGGTGCTCGACAGCTCGACGGCGCGTCGTGCCCAGGCGACGGCCTCGTCGAGCTGCGCGGTGTTGATCTGGACCACCGTGAGCGCACCTGCGATCGCACCGGCCAGATCGGGCTCGGCGGACTCGTCGACGAGCTCCCAGGCCTGCCGGAACGACGCCACGGCCGGCGCGTACTGGCCTCGGGCCAACAGCAGCGCGCCGACCAGGTAGCCCTTCCGGGCGGAGTCAGCGAAGGAATCGAACACAGCAGCGAGCTCCTGGGCGGCCGCGGCGTCACCTGCGATGACCAAGGACTCGACGGCCCGCAGCACGAGGTCCTCGCGCGTCGCGGTGTCCTCGGCGAGTCGAGCGGCGATCTGGTACCAACCCGCCGCCGGTGCCGCACCAGCAGGACGTCGTCGCGTCGCGTCGGCATAGGCGGCGAGCTCGGCCGACAGCGCCGCGTCGGTGCCCGGCACCGCGAGCGCCCGATGACGCAACGAGCCCGCGGAGTCTCCCTCGGCAGCCAACGCGTCGGCAGCGTCCAGGTGCAGGGCCGACCGGCGTGACATGGCCGTGGCGTGGTAGATCGCCGCCCGGGTCAACGGGTGCGAGAAGCGGACCTCGAGGTGCAACGGGAGTCGAGCGACCGTCACGAGCCCGCTGGCGACGAGCTGGTCGAGCGCGGCGGCGGGCTCCGCGATCCGGGCGAGCTCCGCCACGAGCGGCAACGGCGCGTACATCCCGAGGACCGATGCGGCGGTCGCCAACCGCTCGGCCTGTCCGTCGAGCTCCTCGACCTGCCGTTCGACCAGGTCCGAGTAGGACGAGGGTGCGGCGATCGGGGTGAGGTCGCCGGTCGCCATGGCGCCGCCGTCGAGCTCGTGCAGCAGCGCGAGCGCGTGCAGCGGGCTCCCGCGGGTGTGCTCCACCAGCCGGTCGAGCGTCCTCGAGGGGAGATCCGGCAGACCGAGCGCTGCCACCAGGTCCCCGAGATCTCCGCTCGAGAGCCCGTCGAGTGCCACGACGGCCCCGCGGGACTCGACGACGCGGATGATGCTGTCCGGGAGTCGCTTCCTGAGCTCGGGTCGCACGGTGAGCAGGACCAGGACCGGGTCGGAGTGCAGCCGACGCAGCGCGAACGCCATGGCCTGCATCGACGGCAGGTCCGCCCAGCCGAGATCGTCGACCACGACGACCACCGGTCCGTCCTGCTCGCGATCGCTCAGCGCCTGGATCATCGCCGCACCGATCGAGAGCGCATCCCCGGCGTCGACCAGCTCGCTCGGGTCGGCGCCGAGCAGTTGGGCTGCGACGCCGAAGGTCAGGTCGGTCTCGAGCTCGTCGCACGAGGCCCACAGCACGGGGACGGCGTCGAGCTGCTCGAGGAACGTGCGGATCAGGGTCGTCTTGCCGGCACCTGCCTCGGCCTCGACGAGCACCACCTGCGGTGAGCCCGCCCGGGCCTCGCCCCAGCACCGCGTGAGCTCGGCGAGCTCGGCGCTGCGGCCGACGACGGCGCCACCGGAGCCAGCGACGCGACGGCCGCCATCCCTCGGGTTCACTGGTCGGTCACGTCCTCGCGCACGCACTGCTCTTCTGGTTCAGGCGCGCCGCGCCCATCGGGAGGTGGATCCTCGCCGTGTCCGGCGAGGACGAGAGCCTACCGGCCCGGCGGGTCCGGCCCACCGTCGATGGGCAACGAGGACCGCTCGGTCGGGCGGGTCAGCCAGGGATGCCCGGGCGGTCGGCCAGGATCTGCTCGCGCAGGATGTCGGCGTGTCCGGCGTGCTGGGCCAGCTCGCGCAGGACCTGGAGCTCGAGCGCCCAGACGGGGAGCGGGCCACGCCCGTCGACGACGTCGTCGCTGTGGAGCGGCTCGAGGTTCCGTCGCGACGCCTCGATCCGCTCGCAGTACGCGGACTGCACCGACGCGACGGTGTCGCTCTTCCGCAGGGCGAACGAGCCGTCGACCGTCGCCGCGATGCCGAGGTCTGCGTACGAGGCCCCGGTGACGGCCTGGTCGAACCAGACCCCCTCGACGAACGTGGCGTGCCGGACCAAGCCGAGCAGCGTCGTGCGGGAGGGCACGAGCCGCCGACGCGCCTCGTCCTCGGTGAGGCCGTCCAGCGAGCCGAGCAATGCGTCGCGGTAGCCGTCGATGAGCTCACCGATGCGCGTGCGCTGGTCGACGACCCACTGCGCCTCGTCCCGCTCGTCCTCCACGGTGCGAGCGTACCGACTGGACACGGATCGTCATGCTCTACGAGGCGCTCGGTCGGCTGACGCCGTCCCCGATCGTCGAGCTGAACCGAGCGGTGGCGTTGTCGATGGCCAGCGGACCGGCGGAGGGGTTGGGGGCAGTCGACGACCTGGTCGGCGACCCGCTGCTGGCAGCGAGCCACCTGCTGACGAGCGTGCGCGGCGAGTTGCTCGCTCGCCCGGGACGGACCGACGAGGCGAGGCTGGAGCTGACCCGTGCGGCCGCCCTCTGCGGCAACGCCCGCGAGCGAACGGTGATCGAACGAACGCTCCATGAGCTCCGCTGACCGCTCGCCGCTCGGCTGATCAGCCTGTGCGACCGGACGTCACCGTCGCCAGGGTGGGGCGTCGACATCGATCGAGGCGAGCGGCGAAGCGACGTGGCCGAAGCGCTCGTCACGAGCCGTCCAGTCACGATGCGCCTCGACGATCTCGTCCTTCGTGCGCGCCACGTAGTTCCACCACATGAGCAGCGGCTCGGGGAACTCGACGCCGCCGATCAGTGCGACCAGTGAGTCCTCACGGTGCTCGAGGTGGCACTCGTCGCGCCCTGCGCCCAGGTAGGCGAGATGCCCCGGGGTCACGACCGTGCCGTCGACGCCCACGGCGCCGCGCAGCACGATCAACGCGTGCTCGAACCCTCGCTGCAACGGCACGGTGGTGTCGCCGTGGACCTGGAGCTGGGCACCCATGTGGTCGGTGTCGCGGCGCGCCGGCGACGATGCGCCGGCCACCCCACCGATGAGCGCGGTGGCGACACACCCGGGCAACTCGACCGTCGGAAGATCCGCGTGATGCTCGAACGCAGCCGCGCCGTGGCGGGTGGCGTGCGGCTGCGCGACCCAGAGCTGCAGGCCCTCGAGCTCGCCCCGGTAGCCGCCGGTCGCCTCCTCGGAGTGCGACACCCCCTCGCCGGCGGTCATGAGGTTCAGCTCGCCCGGCCGGATGACCTGCTCGGAACCGAGGCTGTCGCGGTGCAGCACCTCTCCCTCGACCAGCCAGGTGACGGTCTGCAGTCCGATGTGTGGGTGCGGACCGATGTCGAGTCCGCGTTCGGGCGTGACCGCTGCGGGTCCGAAGTGGTCGGCGAAGCACCAGGGGCCGACGGTGCGCCGTGGTCGGCGGGGCAGGGCACGTCGCACCGCGAAGCGTCCGACGCTGGCCTCGCTGCTGTCGATGATCTCGACGCACGGCGGGCTCGCATGCGACTCGTCGTCCACGGCGACGATGTCGCCGGCTCTCACAGGACCGCTCATGCCTCCGGCCTACCACACGCCGGACCCATGGAAGGCAGTCGGCCTGGTCACCCTGTCGGCCGCAACCGTCCCAGACCTGCGCTGTAGATGCCGCAGTAGACGGTGCCGACCGCGAGGACGGGCACCACGGTCGCCGCCAGCTCGGGGGTGCGCATCAGCAGGTGCAGCCCGAGGGTGATCGTGTACATCACCAGACACCCGGCGGCGAACGAACGGGCGCCCCGCATCGCCGCGGTGCCACGTCTCCGGTGGACCACCTCCATCACCATCGTGATGGTGAACGTCGAGACGAAGCTCGCCGTGCCCTGGGTGACCAACGCCCTCGCCCCGGCCCCCGTCCCGTGCGAGCGATTCACCGCGAATGCCCAGCCGCCGTAGAGCACGAACGCACCTGTGGCGAGCGTCAGGCTACGGCAGCGTGCACCGTCGACGAGCGGCGACGCTGCCTCCTTCTTCACTGGGCGACCGCTCCGACCGGCGCCGGTGCCTGTTCGACCAGGCGGAGCGCGAGTGACCGGCAGAGGTTCTGCAGGAAGAGCGCAGCGAGCTCGGACCTGGACTGGATCAGGTCGTGCAGGACCCGATCGCTCAACGCGATGAGGCGGACGCATTCGGACGCGGCAACGACGTCGGCGGTCCGCTTCGCCCCGAGGAGGAACGCGATCTCTCCGAAGGACTCACCTGGACCGATGCGCCCGACGACGTCGTCGCCCCGGGTCACGGCGACCTCGCCGTCGAGGACCACGAACACGGTGCGGGCGCCCTGCGACGCCGTCACGATCCGCTGACCTTCGACGCACTCGACGACCTGACCTGCATCGACGATCTGCTGGATCTGCTCGGGCGACATGCCGTCGAGGGGCCCGACCCGCCGATCCGAGCGACTGAGCACCTCATAGGCGGCGGCCCGGAGCTCCTCGCGCACGATCCCGGCTGCGCCGGCGTCGGCCGGCACCCCGCGCTGGGGCAGCAACGCCACCAGGCGCTCGACCATCTCGGCGGATCCCGGTGTCAGGCCGAGCTCGTCGACCATCGGGGACCCGACGGCTCGGAGGTGGTCGACATCTCCCGCCACGAGCGCCAACGGCACCATGAGCCCGAATCCGATCTGGTCGAACGGAGCGGCGCAGGGCCGGAAACCGAGGGCCTGGTAGAGGTTGAGCAGGTGGACCTGGCAGTCGGCGAAGCCGAGCTCGATCCCTCGTTCCAGCTGGCGCCGACCGGCCTCGACCATCAGCGAGTAGGGCACCGACGTGGACCGGTGCTGCTCGGCGACGAGGAAGCGGATCGTGACCGACATCTGCGGTCGCGGCACGACCGAGGCGAAGTCGGCGATCCGGAATCCCGCCTCGAACTCCGCGGGGAACCCCTGGTCGCCGTAGAGGATGCCGAGCGTTCCGACGACCTCGCCGTCGAGTCGGGCGCAGATCAGCTCGGCGGAGTCGATGACCTCGTCGCACAGCTCCCGACGTTCGTGATCCGCCACCTCGCCGAACGCACCCATCTCCTCGCAGAAGACCTCGTAGGCCAGCCGGTGGCAGGCCGTCGCGTCCTGCTCGGAGGCGAGACCGACCTCGAGCCCACTCACCGGCACGCCCGCGGCGCCGTTGCACCGCAGCCAGGTGCATCGCTGAACGTCCGTCGCACGCCACCCTCCCAATCGATCGGCCCGTCCTTCGTGACCGGCTCCCACCCCCCGGTGGCTCGTTGCTTCGTATCACCACCGCCGGACGTCGCACATCGGGCAAATGCCCGTATCGGTTCAGCGAGGCAGGCCGAGAGTGCGTTCGGCGATGATGTTCCGCTGCACCTCGGCGGTGCCGCCGCCGATGGTGAGCGCCGGCGAGAATCGCCAGCCGAACTCCCAGATCGGATCGACGTCGGGGAACTGGTCGCCGATCGGCGGCTTGTGCATGGGTGCGCTGCGGGCTCGCCCGGTGAGCTCACCTCGTGGCCCCGCGCCCACGAGCATCCCGTCCGCCCCGGCGATCCTGCGGGCGAGGTCCATGACGCGCTGGCCGTGTTCATCGGCGAGCAACTTCTGGACCGACACCTCGGGCCCGCGGGGCCGACCGAGCACGAGATCGTCGAGGCTGCGCAGCCGCAGCAGGCGAAGGGTCTCGCTCTCGATGTGGAGCGCTGCCAGGCGGTCGCGCAGGACGGGTTCGAGCGGAAGGTGGTGGCGTCGGACCAGCTCGATCAGGTCCTCCGCCGTGGGGCCCGAGCCCCACAGCACGCCACCGGTGGAGAGTCCCGCCCGCTCGTTGCCGAGGGTGACCTTCGCCAGGCGCCAACCGTCGTTCTCCTCGCCCACCCGCATCTCGACGGGCAGTCGCACGTCGTCGAAGAACACCTCGTTGAACGACTGACCGTGGGTCATGTCGACGATCGGGCGGAGGGTCATCCCCGGCAGGTCCATTGGACAGATGAAGTAGGAGATCCCGCGGCGTGGGGCGGCAGTCGGGTCGGTGCGGGCGATGAGGATGCCGAGGTCCGAGAAGTGGGCACCGGAGGACCAGGTCTTCGATCCGTTCAGGACGTAGTGGTCCCCGTCGCGCTCAGCCCGCAGGCGGAGCGAGGCCAGGTCCGAGCCCGCGTCCGGTTCGCTGAAGAGCTGGCACCAGATCTCCTCGCCGGCGAGGGCGGGCCAGACGTAGCGGTCGATCTGCTCCTGGGTGCCCGCCATGATGATGGTGGGAGCCGCCCACCCGATCCCGATGAGGTTGACCGGTCGCCGTACCCCGGATCGGCGGAGCTCCTCGTCGATGACGAGCTGATGGACAGGGTCGGCGTCGAGCCCCCAGGGCTCGGGCCAGTGGGGGGCGACGTAGCCGGCTTCGGCGAGCTGCCGCCCGGTCGGTTCGGGGTGGGCCTCGAGCCAGTCGCGCACCGCGAGTCGCCGGGGGTCGTCATCGGGCGCGAGGCCGCTTGGACCTCTGCGACCTGCGGCGCTGCCCTCGACACCCCGAGCGTCCCCCGGCTCCGGCGCGGTTCGCAACATCCACGACCTCCGTGCGGCGTCTGATCGCGTGGGCACCGGCGGTCCGTCAGCTCACGTAGTCGGCGAGCGCGTCCAGGTGCCGGCGCATGCGCAGCCGAGCGAGTTCCAGATCGCCGTCGACCACCGCCTCGACGATCCGAGCGTGCACCACCGCCAGGTCGCTCGCTGCGTCCGGCGCGATCTCACGGCGCGGCGTCGGCCCCTGGTGGATGCGCGTGAGCTGCAGCAGCACCAGCGCGAGCAGTTCGAGCACGCGGTTGCCCGAGGCCTCGGCGAGCACCGCGTGCACGCCGTGGGCCAGGTCCCGCAGCTCCTCGGTGCTCGCTGCACGCTCCGCGTCGAGCGCCCCCTGCAGCGCCGACGCCTCCTCCTCGCCCAGCCGCTGCACCCCGCGCTCGAGGCCCGCGAGCTCGATCGCGGTGCGAACCTCGAAGAGCTGCGCAGGTGTGATCGCGAGACGGTGGAGGTAGAGCGCGACGGCCTCGGTCGTGGCCGCGACCCCGGGCCGCGCCACGAACAGGCCCCCGCCGGGCCCACGACGCATGCGCGCCACCTGATGGTGCTCGAGCACCCGGACGGCCTCACGCAGCACCGCCCGGCTGACGCCGTAGCGCTCCATCAGCGAGCGCTCCGAACCGAGCAGGTCGCCGACGGGCCAGCCGGCATCGGCGATCTCCTGCAGGATGGCGAACGCCAGGCGCTGCCCACGCTTGTGGCGCGACTCGGGGCGGGGCAGCACGATCCTGGTCCGGGCGCTGCGGCGCAGGTACTCGGCCTCGGCCTCGAGGTGCTTGCGCATCCGGTGGCGAGCCAGTCCCTCGTCACCGGCGAGCACCGACTCAGCGATCGCCGAGTGTGCGTGGGCGGACGCGCTGATCGTGCCTCGGCCGAGCAGCGAGGGGTCGTTCATGAAGAGCGTGCTGATCCGGTTCAGCAGGTCGACGAAGAACTCCAGCGCGGGATTGTGGGTGAAGCGGGCGAGCAGCGCGTGCAGCTCTCGGTAGTCGTGGACCGCTCCCTCGCGCTCGCGGGCGACCAGCTCGCGCAGCGCGACCACGTCGTCCTCGCTCAGCCGGGACGGCGCCAGCTCGGTCACGACCTCTTCGAGCACGAGGCGTGCCTCGAAGACCTCCTCGACGTCCGCGCCGACGTAGAACAGGAACACCGCCACCGCGTCGGTCACGGACTCGACCGACGGCGTCGTCACGATCAGCCCACCACCCGGACCGCGGCGCATGCGCGCCACCTCCTTGTGCTCGACGAGGCGGACGGCCTCGCGGAAGACCGCTCGGCTCACGCCGTAGCGCTCGAGCAGCTCGGGCTCGGAGCCGAGGACATCGCCCTCGGGCCAGCCCAGCTCGACCACGTCGACGACGATCGCGTCAGCCACCGATGCGGCCAGGGTCGCGCCGTTCGACCGACCGGTGACGACCGGGACTGCAGCTGCGTCGGACTCGGGTCCGTCGGTGCGCGGTAGGGACGGGTCGGTCGGCAGTTCAGTCACCTCATTTCGGACGCGACGTGGATCTTACGGCCGCCCCCGCCCTTTCCCGAATGACCGTTGTGCCTGCAGGGTCGACGTGATAAATGAAGAGAGCGTCATTTATCACGTCCGGGGGGACTCCATGACCGCAGGCACCGGGTTCGGCTACGACCCCTTCGACTCGTCGATCCAGGACGATCCGTATCCGGTCTACCGATGGCTCCGCGACGATGCCCCGCTGCACCACGCCGCCGAGACCGACACCTGGGTGCTGTCTCGTCACGAGGACGTGTCCTGGGCCCTCGCCGACACGGACCTGTTCAGCTCCGACGCGATGCGCGGTGTCCTGATGGGACAGCCCACCGGGGTCGGCGAGCAGCGGCTGCCGCGACAGGGGGCCAGCGGGAACCTGGTCTCGCTCGACCCTCCGGGCCACACCGAGCTGCGCCGCATCGTGAACCGTGGCTTCACGCCGCGCCACATCACCGAGTGGCGACCGCGCATCGACGAGCTGGTCGCCGAGATGCTCGCCGGCGCGTGGTCCGGCGGACGCGTCGACGTGATCGAGCAGCTCGCGGTCCCGCTGCCGGTCCGGGTCGTCGCCGAGATGCTCGGCGCCGACGCCGAGCGGTCGGCCGACTTCCGCCGCTGGGCCGACGCCTCGACCAAGGCCATGAGCGGGTCGGGCCGCGGTGGCTTCGACGACGAAGCGATGAGCGCGGTGCTCGCGATGGCCGAGCACCTCGGGTCACGCGATCGACGAGCGACAGCGCGAGCCCCGTGACGACCTGCTCACCACGCTCGTGCGCGCCCACGACGACGACGTGCTCACCCACGAAGAGGCCGTCGGCTTCGCCGCCCTGTTGCTCTTCGCCGGCACCGAGACGACGACCAACCTGATCGGCAACGCCTGTTGGGCACTGCTCACCCATCCCGAGCAGCGACGAGCCCTCGTGGCGGATCCCGACCCGCGTGCCGCACGTCGATCGAGGAGACCCTGCGCTGGGAGTCGCCGGTGCAGTACGTGTTCCGGCGCGCGACCCGCCCCTTCGAGCGCCACGGTGTCAGCGTCCCTGCGGACTCGACGGTGACCCTGGTGCTCGGCGCCGCCAACCGCGACCCACGGCACTTCGG
This sequence comes from uncultured Actinomycetota bacterium, assembly GCA_963707555.1. GTDB lineage: Bacteria > Actinomycetota > Acidimicrobiia > Acidimicrobiales > Microtrichaceae > JAFAFN01. The sequence goes on along the minus strand of CAVPQM010000004.1, from coordinate 100,344 downwards.
CGACGACGCCGATCGCTTCGACCCGGACCGCGCCGTCGGCGGCCACGTCGGGTTCGGGTTCGGCGTGCACTTCTGCCTCGGCGCCGCCCTCGCCCGACACGAGGCCGTCTCGGCGCTCGAGGCGCTGCTCCCGCTGCTGGGCAACGCCGCCGACCTCGCCGAGGACGCCGAGCAGGAGTTCATCGACTCGTACCAGTTCCGGGGCCGGCGACGCCTCGAGCTCGTACCGATGTCGGTCCAGGTGGAGGAGGTGTGAGGCGATGGACGACACGCTGACCCAGGAGATCCTCGAGCGGGGACGACGCGAACGTGAGCGCACCGACTACCCGGATGGGTTCCCCGTCCTGCCGCCGGTGCCGACCGGGCGCTACGTCGACGCGGGTTTCGCGGCGCTCGAACGTGACCACGTGTTCGCTCGGAGCTGGTTGTTCGTCGCCCACGCGGACGAGGTGCCCGAACCCGGCGACTACCTGCTGCTGCGCCAGCTCGACCGGAGGGTCCTGCTCGTGCGCGGCGAGGACGGCACCGTCCGGGCGTTCCTCAACTCGTGCCAGCACCGCGGCGCGTCGGTCGTGCCCGACGACGCGGGGCACGCCGGACGGCGGCTGGTGTGCAGCTACCACGCGTGGACCTACGACCTCGACGGCACGCTCGTCGGCCTCCCGGGCGCCCAGGACTTCCGGGTCGACACCACCTGCCTGGGGCTGCCGAAGGTGCGCTGCGAGCAGTGGGGCTCGCTCGTGTTCGTGAACCTCGACGACGACGCGCCGCCGCTGCTCGAGGCGCTCGGCGACGTCGGGCGCGAGCTGCACGACCAGATCGGCGGCGGCGCCGACGTCGGCGACGTGCACCTGGTCGCGCGGCGCAGCATCGAGGTCGACGGCAACTGGAAGCTCACCGTCGACGCCAACATCGAGACCTACCACGTCAACACCGTCCACCGCACCAGCGCCGCGAAGGTCCTCGACCAGTCGGCGACCGGCATCTTCCTGCTGCATGGCGGCCACTCCCGCATGCTCGTGCACGGCCGGACCGAGGGCCCCTTCCCGATCGACCTGCCGGCGTTCCCCGGCGCGAGCCCGCTCGCGGACTGCGGCATCTACTCGTACCACCTGTTCCCGAACACCAGCATCGTGTTCGGCGGTTCGCCGACTCTCGCCTTCCTCATCTCGAGCTGGCCGCTGGGACCGGACCGCAGCCTCTACGACGTGCACTTCCTGGCGGCGACCCCGGCCGACGGTCCCCACGCCGACATGGTCGCCCTGCTCGTCGACGCCAACTGGTCGGTGCTGCTCGAGGACCTGGGCAACCTGGCCGCCATCCAACGATCCATGTCCACAGGAGGACTGACCCACATGACGCTGGGCTACCAGGAGCGACGCATCTCGCACCAGCACGAGGAGCTCGACCGCCGCATCGGCGTCGAGCGGGTGCCCGACGAGCTCCGGGTCGATCCGGTGCTGGCCGACTGGATCGAGCCCTGAGCATGGAGGTCTGACCGTGGAGCCCTTCGTCGCGCTCGATGCGCACCTACTGCATCGACTACACGAACAGCCACGACCTGTCGGTGTGCGACACGATCATGGAACCGGACTACGTCGTGCACATCGCCGGCATGTCACTCGAGCGCGACGCGGCGTACAAGCCGTCGGTCGAGAAGGTGTTCGAACGCTTCCCGGCGCTCGGGCTCGTGGTCCACGAGCTGGCCACGAACGGCGACCGCCTCGTCATGCGCTTCAGCGAGCACGCGGCGACCGCCTCGGGCGCCCTGGCCTGCTGGGCGGGCATCGGGCTCTACGACTGGAACGGCTCGAAGCTGACGAGCTGCCGGGTCGAGCAGGACTTCTGGTCCCAGCGCCGCCAGCTCGCCACCGGGGTGCCCGACGCGCTCGAGCCGCCGCACCTCGACCCGTGGGTCACCACCGTCGCAGCACCTGTGGACCCGGCGGCGGAGACCGTCGTGCGGCGCTGGCTCGCCGACAGCCGACCTGGCCGCCGCGTCCGACGGTCGCATCGACGAGGGCACGCTGACCGAGCACCGCTCCGTCGTCGACGTCGACACCGTCGACGTGCACGACCTGTTCTCGGCGGGGCGGACGGTCGCGTTCCACGCCACGCTGCACGGTCGTTACGCCGGCGGCTTCGACGGCGTCGACGAGCTGGGTCGACCGGCGCACATCGACGTCGCCGGCACGGTCGTCGTCGACGACGACGACCGGGTCACCGACGTGCACGTCGTGACCGACCGGTTCGGCACGTGGATGTCGCTGGCTCACGGCAGCGGCGGCACGATGACGCCGCCTCCGACGACAGCAGCATCGACGGTCGACCTCGACGACCGGGCTCGACCTGCGCGACCCCGAGTTCTACCGAGCCGATCCGCAGCAGGCCTGGGCCCGCCTGCGTGAGACCGACGGCCTGGTGCGCGACCGCAACGGGTTCGTCGCCGTGGCCCGCTTCGCTGACGTGCTCGCCGCGGAGCGCAACGGCGCCGACCTGTCGAGCGCCCGCGGCTACCGGGTCCACTGGGAGCCGCTCGAGAAGACGATGATCAGCCAGGACGACCCGGAGCACCTCGCGCAGCGACGTCGCCTGTCACCGACGTTGACGCCGAAGGCGGTGAACAGCCACGCCGAGGCCTACCGGTCACTCGTGCGCGAGCTGGTCGACGACGCACTGGCAGAGCACGCGGCCACCGGGGGTGTCGAGGTGGTCGACGCGCTCGCCGCCCCGCTCCCCTGTCGGATCACCGCGACCATGATCGGCTTCGACGAGGCCGACTGGCCGCGGATCAAGGACTGGTCCGAGCGGCAGATGCGACTCGACACCCGAGACGTCGACCCCGAGATCATGGAGTCGTTCACCTCGAGCGTGTTCGAGTGGATGGTCGACATGCAGCGCATCCTCCCCCAGCGCATGGCCGAACCCACCGACGACTTCTTCAGCCGCTGGCTGTTCCCGCCCGACGGGCAGGATCCGCTGCCGATGACCGAGATGGTGACCGAGGTCGGGCTCCTCATCGCCGGCGGCGCCGAGACGACCCGCACGCTCATCAGCCACGGCCTGCGGACGTTCTGCGACCACCCTGAGCAGTGGGAGCTGCTGCACGACGAGCCCGAGCGCATCCCGGGGGCGGTCGAGGAGCTGCTGCGGTGGGTGAGCCCGCTCAACAACATGTTCCGCACCGCGGTGCGCGACACACAGGTCAACGGTCAGCCGATCGCCGAGGGCGAGCGCGTCGCGCTGCTGTACCCCGCGGCCAACCGGGACCCGGCCGTGTTCGACGAGCCCGACCGCTTCGACGTGACCGGTCCTCGACCATGCACCTGGCGTTCGGCCACGGCACCCACTTCTGCCTCGGCGCCAACCTGGCACGCCTCGAGGTCCGGCTGCTGCTCGAAGAGCTCACGTCGCGCATCACCCGGCTCCGCCCGGTCACCGAGCCCGACGTCGAGCCCAACGTGTTCGCCCGCGCCGTGCGGCGGTTCGACCTCGGATTCGACCTGCGATGACCGGGGCGACCCGCCGTCGGGGGCGCCCGCCGAAGTCCTCGGACCCGGCGACACGCGACCGGCTGCTCGACGCGGCCGCCGCAGCGTGCGTCGACGTCGGCTTCGACGCCGTCACCGTGGCCGACGTCGCCACCCGGGCGGGGGTGACGCCGTCGGCCGTCTACAACCACTTCGCCGACAAGGACGAGCTGCTCTACACCGCCGGCCGCCTGGCCATCGACCGACTGGGCGCGGACATCGCGCCCGCCGCGGACCCGGCGCGGAGCGCTCACGACGTCGCCGCGGCGTTCCTGCTCCCGTCGTTCCGGGCGAGCAGGCGGCTCATCCTCGAGCTGCACCTGGCGGGTGCCCGCCACCCCGAGCTCGCCGAGCACCTCGCCGAGTGGCACCGCGAGTTCGCGGTGCTGTCGGTCGACGCAGGGACCGACCCCGACGACGCGTGGGCGCCGACGGTGAAGGTCTTCTTCCTCGTCCTGCTCGGCCTGTGCCACCTCGAGGATCTCGAGGCGCTCGACACCGATCCCTCCGCGATCCGCGCACGCGTCGAGCGCGTCGTCGACGCGCTCTACGGGCACGACCCCGACCGACCCGCCGCGGACTGAGCGGTGCTCCCGGGTCCGATCACGAGCCGACGGCTCGGACCGGCTGGCGCAGGATCGTGCGCAGCTTCTCGGGGGCGACACGACGAGGGTCGCTGAAGTAGATCTCGTGGTGCCGGCCGACCATCGTCAGGCCGTGCTCGGGGATGAACTCGTCGTGCATCCGTGCGAGCACACCCGCCTCGTCGTCGAAGGACCCGACGTGCAGGGTCTGCACGCACCGCCCCTCGGCCAGGGACTCCAGTCGCACCTCGTCGAGCAGGGCCGGACGCCCCTTCGCTGCGACCGCCGCCACTGCGTCGTCGAACATCGCGGAGTCGATCCAGTCGGGCGCCATGACCATCAGCGTCCAGTCCCACTGTGACTTGTCGCGCGTCACGGTGAAGGAGTCCATGTCGTCGGCCCACCACAGCCCCTCGAGCGGCATCACGACGTAGTCGCGTCCGAGCTCGCGCCGGGAGGCGAACTTCAGCGCGTCGGCCAACGGGTAGAGCGCTTCGAGCGCCTGGCCGTATCGCAGCGATGTGTTCGGATCGCCGTGTCCGTCGATCATCAGGAACTGCAGCTCGGGCACGACGAGGTCTCGGAAGGTCCCGGCCTTCGCCCGGTAGGCGTCGAGCTCCGTCTTGAAGTCCACCTTGGCGCTCATCGACCCGGACCCGTCCCCGCGGCCCGGCGCGCCTCGAGCGTCTCGACCAACCGCTCCATCGCGGCGGCCGCTTCGTCGGGGCCGGTGTCGTAACCGGCGGCGCCGTCCACCACGACCGCGAAACCGAGTCCTTGCATCGCCGCGGCCACGAGCACCGGGGCGAACAGCTCCGGGTCGAGCCCGTACTCGTCGAGCAGCGTGGCGAGTCGTTCCACCTGGAGCGCGCGCACCGCCCGGGCGACCGAGGCGATCTCGGCGCGCAACGCGGGCCGATGGTTCGCTGCCGCCAGCATCTCGAGGAACAGTCCGGTCCCCCTCCGATCCGAGGCGAGCGTCCACCAGCTGCGCAACGGCTCCTCGGACTCGAGCGCCTCGGTCATGCGTCCGACCGCGCCGTCGGAGCGTCGTCGCAGCACGGCGACCAGCAGGTCGTCGATGGTCGTGAAGTAGTAGTGCAGGTGCGGCGCCTGCATGTCGACCCTCCCGGCGACCGCTCGCGAGGTGACCGCGGCGTAGCCGCGCTCGAGGATGATCTCCTCGGTGGCGTCGAGGATCCGCTCCCGCTTCACCTGTGTCGACGCCCGCGCTCGCCGCTGTTGGGCCATCGCACGTTCTTAGTCGCGCTGGAGAAACCGGGCGACGAGGAACTTGTAACGATCGTTACAACTCTGTAGAACCGCTGCATGGGTGAACTCGAGGGGAAGGTCGCCGTCATCACCGGCGCCGGGTCCGGCATGGGTCGAGCGGCCGCTGAGGTCTTCGTCCGAGAAGGCGCACGGGTCGTCGTCGCCGATCGCAGCGGACAACAGGACGAGACCGCGGCGACGCTCGGCGATCGGGCACGATCCGGTGCACGTCGACGTCGCCGAGGAGGCACAGGTCGAGGCCATGTTCGCCGCGGCGCTCGACGCGTTCGGCCGGGTCGACGCGGTGCTCAACGTGGCGGGCATCGCGGGTGCCACACCGCTGGCCGAGCTGTCCGTCGAGGAGTTCGACCGCTACCTCTCGGTCAACCTCACCGGCGTGATGCTCGGGACGAAGCACGGCATCCGGACGATGCTGCCCTCGGGCGGCGGCGTGATCCTGAACTGGTCCTCGACGGGCGGGATGAACGGTTCGCGCCTGCCGACCGCTGCGTACTCCGCGTCGAAGGCCGGCGTGATCTCCCTCACCAAGGCCGCCGCGATCGAGTACGGCACACAGGGCATCCGGGCGAACACGATCTGTCCGGGGTTCGTCGAGACCGCGATGTCGGGCGGTCCGGGCGCCGGCGAGCGGTTCCCCGCGCTGGTGGGCGGCAGCGCGCTCAAGCGCGCCGGCCACCCCGAAGAGGTCGGCGAGCTCGCGTCGTTCCTGGCCTCGGACCGGGCGCCCTACATCACCGGCGCGGTCATCGCGATCGACGGCGGCAGCACCTGCATGCTCCCGAGCTGACTCACGGCGGCCGAGAACCCGCTGAACGAGGTGGACACCATGACCACGACGACCGACGCAAGCGTGTACTTCGACCCCTATGACGTCGAGATCAACGCCGATCCCTACGGGATCTACGAACGACTCCGCGAAGAGGCGCCGATCTACCACAACACCGAGTACGACTTCTGGATGTTGACCCGCCACGACGACGTCGAGAAGGCGCTGGTCAACTGGAAGGTCTTCAGCAGCACCCGGTCCGACATCCTCGACATCATCCGCGCCGGCTACGAGCTCCCGGGCGGCGTCATCCTCTTCGAGGACCCGCCGGTGCACACCATGCACCGCGGGCTCATGTCGCGGATCTTCACGCCGAGACGCATGGCCGAGCTCGAGGACCAGGTGCGCCAGTACTGCGTCGCCTGTCTCGACCCACTCGTCGGCGAGCACCGCTTCGACATCATCGAACAGCTCGCGCGCATGTTGCCGATGAAGGTGATCAGCCTGCTGCTCGGCATCCCCGAGGCCGACCAGGAGGCGGTGCGCGACAAGACCGACAACAACCTGCGGACCGAGCCGGGCAAGCCGATGGAGATCCGCGAGGAGGACGTCGCCAGCGGCGCGATGTTCGAGGAGTACATCGACTGGCGCGCGGCCCATCCCGCCGACGATCTCATGACGGTGTTGTTGAACGCCGAGTTCGAGGACGAGACGGGCACGACCCGGCGGCTGACCCGTCAGGAGGTCTCGACCTACACCGCGGTGCTGGCCGGCGCCGGGAACGAGACGACCGGACGGCTGATCGGCTGGCTCACCAAGCTCATGGCCGAGCACCCCGACCAGCGGCGGGCGGTCCACGCCGACCGCTCCCTGCTGCCCAAGGTCATCGACGAGACGCTGCGCTTCGAACCCACCGGTCACGCCACGGCGCGCTACGTCACCGAGGACGTCGAGTACCACGGCACGACCGTGCCGGCCGGGAGCGCGATCCTCCTGTCGCTCGCCGCTGCCAATCGGGACCCCCGCCGGTACACCGACCCCGACGTGTACGACATCCACCGCAGCGACGTCCAGCACCTGACCTTCGGCTACGGGCTCCACTACTGCCTGGGCGCCAACCTCGCCCGGCTCGAAGGTCGGGTCGCGCTCGACGAGATGCTCAACCGCTTCCCCGACTGGGACGTCGAGCACGACGGCATGCGCCTCTTCCCCACCTCGACGGTCCGGGGCTGGGAGTCGATGCCGGTGCTCATCCCCTGAGGGCCGCGCTCATCGTGCGGCGTTCACGACTCGCTGCCCGCGGGACCCGGTTCGCCGTCCTCGACCCAGGTCGAGATGACCTCTTCGCACGCCATGATCAACGGCGCCACGTTCGGGTAGCCCGCGTAGGGCGCCAACATGATGAGCGTCTCGCGCAGCTCGTCGGGGGTCAGCTCCCGGTTGCGCAGGGCTGCGCGGGCCTGGATCTTCCAGGTGTCGGTCTGCCCGAGCGTCGTGATGACGCCCATCAGCAACAGCCGACGTGAGCGCACGTCGAGCTCGTCACGGTCCCACACCTCGGCGAAGAGGCTGCGCAGCATGACGTCGTTGAACGCGAAGGTGCCCTCCGGCAGATCGACGACGTCGCCTGCGTAGACCTCGCGGAGCTTCGCTGCACCGCGCTCGTACCGTTCGCTGTTCTCACCCATGTGTGCTCCTCATCTCGTGGTCTCGGTCGACATCGTCGGGCGGTCGCGGCTCATCCGTCCAGATCCGGCATGGAAAACCGTCGTCCTCCCTCGTCGCTCAGATCGCTCGGTCGGGATCGACCTCGCCCGCGTCGATCCCTTCGATCCGGGACACCCCGTCCGAACGGCAGTCGAAGCCGTCGTCCGCGGCACCGGTGCCCTCGACGTCGGGGTGCAGACGCTCGAAAGCCCCGTCGCGCACGACGAGCAGGACGATGCACGGCGAGAGCACCGCGTCGACGTTGGGAGCGAGCTGCTGGGGAGCGTGGAGCCCGCCACCGGTCCAGTCCTCCTGGGCGGCCGCCCGCTCGAGGATGCAGGTCCGGTCCAGCACACCGTCGTTCGCTGCGCTGCACTCGTTGGCGGCGACGGTGAACAGCAGCCAGGCGCTCAGCGACTGCAGGCCGATCAGGCTCGTCCTGGCGTCGGGCACGCGCTCGGCCAACAGGTCGAGGTACTGCTGCACCGCCGGCCACTCGTCGGCCTCCTCGAAGGGGTGCGCGGGTGTCCGCAGCACCGCTCCATCGGGGCCTGCGGTGCCCGCTCCGAAGATCTGCTCGTCGTACATGTTCGACTGCAGCACCGGAGTGCCCTCCCAGCCCTGCTCGTCGAGCCGTGCGAGCAGGTTGGCGAGGTTCGTCGGCTCGCCGATGAACGTCAGCATCGTCGCCCCGCTGTCGAGCACCTTCCGAGCGAACGGCGTCCAGTCGGTCACCCCCACGACCGGGTAGTTGACCGTGTCGACCACGTCGATCCCCGCGTCGTCGAGCGCGACGCGGAACTTGTCGCGGGATCCCTCCATGACCGCCAGGTCGCCGTAGACGATGACGGCCGATTCCGCCTGGTCGGGGAACAGCTCCTTGAACGCCTTGAAGCCGGTGTTGATCTCCGCATCGGGCGCCACGGGTATCGGCTGGACGACACCGTTGGAACCGCTCTTGGCGGCGCTCGCTGCGAACGCGGGGATGTCGATCATGCCGCACTGGTGGAAGTCCGACGCAGCGTTGCCCGAGAACTCGAGCTGGTCCTGGGCGAAGGCCCCACCGACCATGGCGAACACGTCGTTGCACGCGGTGGTCATCGCCGCCTCGACGTTGAACAGTGCGCCGGACAGCTCCACCAGGTGGATCTGCAGGCCACCGATACCACCCTGGTCGTTGCACCAGTCGGCGAACGCGACCGAGGTGTCCCACAGCTCCTTGTTCAGCCCGGGCCGCACCTCGGCATCCCGGTCGGTCGCGACCCCGATGTTGAGTTGCCCGTTGGCGATCCCCTGCTCGTCGTCGCCGACCGAGACGTCACCGGCTCCGCAGAGCTCGTCGAGCGAACCGAACGAGCCGTCGCTCCCGCCGGCGACCTCCTCGGTGGCGTCCGGGACGACATCGTCCTCGACCGACTCGCCGCTCGCTCCACAGCCGACCGACAGCACTGCGACCCCCAGGAGCGCGATCGCGACCTTCCAGCGACTGGTTTCCATGACGTCCCCCCGGATGTCGTGCGACTCGACGCCCTACACTGAGTCGTCGCGAGCCTATACAAGTTAGGCTCACGCGACACGGCCTGCCGATCTCGGATCTCCGCTCGGCACCCGGGGAGGATCTGGGGGATGAGCACACCGCAGGAACCGACGTTCGACGATGCATGCCTGACGGACCCGTCGCTCTACGACGACCCGTGGGCGTTCTACGGGTGGCTGCGCTCGGAGCACCCCGTCTGGTTCGACGAGCACAGCGGCCTGCACGCCGTGTCGCGGCACGCCGACGTGGTCGAGGCGTCCCGCGACGCCGGCACCTTCAGCTCGGCCAGCGGCGTGCGACCGGTCAACGCCGTCCCGCTGTCGATCGTGTCGATGGACGATCCCGAGCACTCACGTCAACGGCGACTGCTGGCGAAGGGGTTCACGCCCCGCCAGGTCCGCACGATGACCGACCACGTCCGGGAGCTGACCAACTCGGTGATCGACGGGGTCGAGTCGACCGGGCGGATCGACTTCGTGTCGGACCTCGCGATGCACGTCCCGCTGATGGTGATCTCCGAGCTGCTCGGGATCGACCCGGGGTTGCGCCGGTCGCTCTACGAGTGGTCCGAGGCCATGATCGCCGGGGAGGGCGCGGTGGCCCAGGGCGGCGAGACGATCGAGGAGGCCGCCCTCGCCTTCGGCGCCTACACCGAGCTGGTCGCAACGCTCATCGAGCAGCGGCGAGGCGAACCCCGCGACGACCTGCTGTCGATCCTCACTGCCGCCTACGACGCCGGCGAGCTCGCCTACGGCGACGACGTGCTCTCGAAGTACGACGGGTCCCCCGGCGTCGCGAGCGAGCTCTCGAACGACGAGCTGCTCATGTTCGCCGTGTTGTTGATGGTCGCCGGCAACGAGACGACACGCAACGCGATCGCCGGCGGACTGCTCGCGTTCAGCCGGTTCCCCGAACAACGCGCGCTGCTCGCATCGGACCCGACGCTGATCGACACGGCGGTCGAGGAGATCCTCCGGTTCACCTCACCGGTGCTGAACTTCACCCGGACGGTCACCCGGCCCACCGAGCTGTCCGGCGTCCCGCTGCGCGAGGGCGACCGGGTCCTGCTGCTGTACCAGTCGGCCAACCGCGACGAGCGCGCCTTCGATGCCCCCGAGGAGTTCCGGATCGACCGCGATCCCAACCCGCACGTCGCGTTCGGCTTCGGGCCGCACTTCTGCATGGGAGCGAACCTGGCCCGCATGGAGATCAAGGTCGTGTTCGAGGAGCTGTTCCGCCGTCTCCCCGACATCGCGGTCGACGAGCCGGACCGCATCCCCGACCGAGCCGAGTCGGCCTTCGTCGCCGGCATGACCCGCCTGCCCGCGTCGTTCACTCCGATCGTCTGACGGCGACGCTCCGCCGGAGCGGCCGCCTACACCACTTCGCTGCGCACCTACACCAACTAGGCTGAGGTCGTGGCACGCCGCGGAGTGGACGCCGACCTGGTCATCGAGACCGCCGAGCAGCTCGTCGACCGGAGCGGGGCCAGCGATCTCACGATGACCGCGCTCGCGAAGCAGCTCGGCGTGAGGACCCCGTCGCTGTACAGCCACGTCCAGAGCATCGATGACGTCCTCGGTGGCGTGCAGGCACGAGCGATGCGCTCGCTGGGCGACGACCTGCAGCGCGCGGCGATGGGGCGGACGGGCCCGGACGGCATCCGATCCCTCGCGGCGGCGCTTCGACGCTTCGCCGACGAACATCCCGGGCTCTACGACCTGGCATTGGGTGAACCGTTCGACCGCGAGGGCGTCGTGGTCGCCAGCAGCGCGGCGGGCGACGCGCTCACGGCCATGATCAGATCGTTCGGCATCTACGACGTCAGCCTCGAGCTGCTCTTCACGTGCGTCGCCCAGCTGCACGGGGTGCTCGTCCTGGATCGCGCCGGGCTGTTCCACAGCGACCAGCTCGACATGGACTCGATCTACGCCGACGCCGTCGACCTGGTGATCCACCTGCTCACCCGAGTGGCCGACGGGTGACCGTCGCCGCTCGGTGGGGTGCTCCTGTTCACCACTGCGACGACGACACTCAGCCGGGATCGGAGTCGGCTCGCCGGCGCCGCACGGCGCGGGCGAGCAGGTGTGCGCCGACCGGAGCGGTGAGGAACTGCAGCCCGACCACGAGCACGACGAACGTGGCGTCGGCCAGGTCGGCGGCGACCACGACGACGCCCGCGGCGACGAGCACCAGACCCAGGGTCGGCGGCTTGGTCGCCGCGTGCATGCGGGCGAAGAAACCGGGGAAGCGCGCCACACCGAGCGCACCGAGCAGGGCAAGCGTGGATCCGGCCACCAGGAAGATCGCGGCGACGACCTCGAGCGCGGTCACGGGCCGCGCTCCTCGATGTAGCGGGCCGCCATCGTGGTGCCGAGGAAGCCGACCACCGCGACGATGAGCATCGCCCGGAGGTAGGTCCCGTCGCCGGTACGGGCCGCCGCCACCGCGGCGGACATCACCACGAGCGTGAGCAGCAGATCTGCAGCGACGACTCGATCCGCGAGCGATGGTCCGACCACGAGTCGGACCGTCACGAGGGCCGCGGCCACGCCGAGGAGCACGAAGCACGCGTTGGTGACGACGATCATCGCTGCCGATCCTCTCCGAGCTCGGGCGGCGGACCGGCTGCGACTCGTCGCCGGTCGTCCTGGGTGCCGAACGCTGCCACGACGAGTGCCTCGATCGCGGCGCAGTCACGTCGCACCGCGACTGCGTCGCTCGTGTTCAGGCTGTGGATCTCGAGCACCCGTGGACCGGCACCGGCGCCGTCGGGCACCGTGTCCACGTCGGGGAGCACTGCGACGGTCAACGTGCCCGGCGTGAGGCTGATCGAGTTGGCGACGAACGCGGTCACCAGCGACGAGGTCGCACGCAACTGCACCGCGACGATGCTCTGGTCGAGCCGGACCCGCGGCCGCACGGCCAGCGCGGCGACCCGGCACGTGGCCACGACCAGTGCCCCGACGAACCAGACACCGAAGCGCACGACCGCGGCCGGGCGAACCGTCGACCGAGGCGACCGGCCCAGCGGGAACCCCCAGGTCAACGCGGCAGCGACGAGGAGACCACCGCCGACGTTCGCCGGGGTCGGCGATCCCCACAGCAGCACCCAGACGACGGTCAGCCAGGCGACGGTCAGCACCCGGGTCACGGCAGCACCGCCTGCACGTACGGGCTCGGATCGAGCAGGTCGGTCGCGGCACGCTCGCAGAGCTCGTAGATCGGCCCGGCGAACACTGCGACGGCCACGCCGAGCGCGACGAGCGCGACCGTCGCTGCCTGCATGAGCACCGGCGAGCGGAGCCGCCCGCCGTCGGCGACGAGTCGCTCGGTCGGCTGCTCGGGCGTGCCCCAGAAGACCCCGTTCCAGATCTTCGTCATGGAGAACAGGGTGAGCAGGCTGACCACCAGGCTGACGGCCACGATCGTGTTGGTGCCCGCGGCGAACCCTGCGTCGATGAGCGCGAGCTTGCCGACGAACCCGGACAGCGGTGGGATCCCCGCCAGGCTCAGCGCTGCGATGCCGAACAGCGCCGCGGCGACCGGCATCCGGTGGAGCAGCCCGCCGACGCGACGCAGCTCGGTCGCCCCGGTCGACTCCTCGACGAGCCCGGCGGTGAGGAACAGCGCCGTCTTCACCGGGATCTGGTGGACGATGAACAGGATCGCGCCGGCGACGCCGGCCACGGTGAAGATCCCGAGGCCGAGGAGCATGTAGCCGATCTGGCTCACGATGTGGAAGCTCAGGATCCGCTTCATGTCGTTCTGTGCGATCGCGCCGAGCACCCCGACCACCATGGTCAGCCCGGCGACCACGAGGATGACCGTCGACGGACCGTCACCGGGGAACAGCAGGGTCTGGACCCTGATGAGCGCGTACACCCCCACCTTGGTGAGCAGTCCCGCGAACACGGCGGTGACGGGCAGCTTCGCGGTCGGGTACGAGTCCGGCAGCCAGAAGAACAACGGGAAGATCGCGGCCTTGATGCCGAAGACCACGAGGAACACCATCGACAACGTCGTCCGCACCGCATCGGGGACGTCGTCCATCGCGGTCGCCAGATCCGCCAGGTTCACGGTGCCGGTCGCTGCGTACACCCAGGCCACCGCGGCGACGAACAGCGTCGATGCCAACAGGTTGACGATCACGTAGGTCATCGCCGAACGGACCTGGTCGCGTCGCCCGCCGAGCGTGATCAGCACGTAGCTCGACACCAACGTGATCTCGAACGCGACGAACAGGTTGAACAGGTCCCCGGTCAGGAACGACAGGGCGACGCCTGCGGTCATCGTGAGGTACACGGGGTGGAAGGCGGGGCTGCGGTCCACGCCGGGCTGACCGATCGCGAACACCAGCACGGCGAGCACCGTCGCCAGGCTGACGACCAGCATCAGCGCGCTGAACAGGTCGACGACCAGGGTGATGCCCAGCGGCGCCGGCCAACCGCCCAGCTGCACCGACCGGACTCCGTCGCGCTCCACGAGCACCAACAGCGCCACGGACGCCGCCAGCGACGTGACGACCCCCGTCAGCGACAACGTCCGCTGCAGCCATCGGTGACCGGTGGCGACGAGCGACAGCGCGGCGGCCAGGAGGACCGCGACGACCGGCAGCGGGAGCAGCGCGCTCATCGGAGCCTCCTCCACCAGCGCCGCAGGTCGTCGCTGCCGAGCCGAGCGATCCGTCGGTCCTCGAGGTCGTCCTCGACGTCGTCGTCACCACGCTGGACCCACCCGCGGTACGCGAGGGCCAGCAGGAACGACGTGACCGCGAACGCGATGACGATCGCCGTCAGCGCCATCGCCTGCGGCAGCGGGTCGACGACGGTGTCGGTCCCGGAGATGCGATCGACGAAGGGGGCGACACCCGGGCCGCCACCGGCGATGACCACCAGCAGGTTCGCCGAGTGTGCGAGCAACGCCAGGCCGACGATGATGCGGGTCAAGGTGCGCTGCAGGAGCAGGAACACACCCAGCCCGAAGAGCACCGCGGCGACGAACGCCGGCACGACGATCATCGCGACCCTCCGTCGTCGGTCCCGCCCGGCGCGCCGACACCACCGAACTGCTCCAGCAGCACCAGCGCCGCGCCGACGACGACCAGGTACACGCCGGTGTCGAACGCGAGCACCGACGACACCTTGGCGGTCCCGAGCAGCGGGAGCTGCAGCTCGGTCGATGCGCTCTCGAGCAGCGCCGACCCGAACGCGAGCGGAGCGACCGCCGCCACGAGTGCCACGGTCAGCCCGAGCCCGAGCAGGCGGAACGGGTCGAACGGGAAGGAGCGCCGAACGGCGTCGGGGCCGTCCGCGGCGAAGCGCAGGCTGGCCGCGGCTGCAGCGACGAGTCCTCCGGCGAACCCACCGCCCGGCTGGTTGTGCCCGGCGAGCAGCAGGTACACCGAGATGAGCAGCAGCGTGTGGAACTCCGCCCGGACACACGCCGAGAGGATCAGCGATCGCCGGCTCACGGCACGACCTCGCCCACGTCGCCCGTCCCGCCCGACTCGCCTGTCCCGCCCGACCCGTCGTGGCCCTCGGGGCGGCGACGTGTCGACCTGCGCGACGCACCGACGAGCGTCGCCACCCCCAGGGCAGCGACGACCAGCACGGTGATCTCGCCGAGGGTGTCGAACGCCCGGAAGTCCACGATGATCACGTTGACGACGTTGTTGCCGCCACCGTCCGGCGACGAGCGGGCGACGTACTCCTCGGCCACGGTGCGGTCCGTCCGCCCGGCGACCGCGACCGTCACGGCGAACACGACGGTCGCCGCGACGACCGCGACGGCAGCGCGCGGCAGCTGCGAGCCGCGCAGCGGCACACGCTCGAAACGAGCGGGAAGGTGACGCACCACCAGGACGAAGACGACGATCCCGAGTGTCTCGATCAGCAGCTGCGTGATCGCCAGGTCCGGCGCCCCCTGGATCAGGTAGAGGCCGGCCATCCCGTAGCCGACCACGCCGACGAGCAGGACCGCGGCGAACCGTTGCCGGGCCAGCGCGGCGGCGCAGGCCGCCACGACGACGATCACGCCCACCAGCAGCTGCAACGGTGACGCTGCGAGCCGCAGCGGCGGCAGGTCGACGCCGGCCAGGAGCGGCACGCCGGCGGCGATCGCGAACGTCGTCAGGATCACGCCGAGGTACACCGGCAGCGACCCGTTCTGCACCACGCCGGTCACCACGTCCGCGCCCTGCAGCACGCCCTTGAGCGATCCCTCGTAACCGCCCTGGGCGCTCGGCAGTGCCGGCACCGCTGCCTGCCAGCGCTCGATGCGCCGCCGCTGCCAGAACAGCACGCCACCCCCGACGATCGCGACGACCGACAGCCCCAACGCCACCGTGACGCCGTGCCACAACGCCACCTGGTGACCGCTCGTCGTCCACATCGTCGCGACGGCGCGCTCGATCGCTCCACCGACGATGCCGGGGGCGAGGCCGCACACCAGGCTCGCCGCGGCCAGGATCGCGGCGGGTGCGACGAACCACGGCGACGGCACGACCGTCGACGGTGCGCGGTAGTCCTGGTCGCGCACGGTGTCGACCTGGCGCGGCCCGCAGGCACCCCACACGAATCTGGCGCTGTAGGCGACGGTCATCATCGATCCGCACACCACCACGACCGTCAGCGGCATCCCCCACCCGGCCTCGATCGACGCCAGCGACGCCAGCGACTCCTCCTTGGCGACGAACCCGAGCAGCGGCGGCAGACCTGCCATCGACGCCGCCGCGACGACCGCCACCGCGGTGACGCCCGGCCACGCGCGCCCCAGCCCGTCGAGCACCCTCAGGTCACGGGTGCGGGTCCGGTGGTCGATCACCCCGACGACCATGAACAGCGCCGCCTTGAACACGCCGTGTGCGATCAGCAGCGTCACCCCGGCGAACGTCGCCGCCTCGGTCCCCACGCCGAAGAGCACCATCATCAGTCCGAGCTGGCTGATCGTGCTGTACGCCAGCACGAGCTTCAGGTCGTGCTGGCGCAGCGCTCGGTAGCCGCCGACCAGCAGCGACGCCGCGCCGCACCCGATGACGATCGGCCGCCACGCTCCGACGTCCGCGAACGCCGGCGACAGTCGGGCCACCAGGTACACACCGGCGTTCACCATCGTGGCCGAGTGCAGGTACGCGCTGACCGGCGTCGGTGCGTTCATCGCCCGTGGCAGCCACGAGTGGAACGGCACCTGCGCCGACTTCGTCAACGCCCCGAGCAGCACCAGCACCACCGCCGCGTCGACCGTGCCGTCCCCGAGGTGGATCGGCGAGCAGCCCGGAGATGGAGTACGTGCCGGCGGCGCTGCCGAGCAGCACGAAGCCGCCGAGCATCGCGAGTCCGCCGGCACCGGTGATCAGCAGCGCCTGCAGCGCACCCGACCGCGCCCCGGCCTTGCTCGTCGTTCGTGCCGATGAGCAGGAACGACGAGACCGACGTCAGCTCCCAGCACACGAACAGGGCCAGCAGGTTGTCCGCGGAGACGACGCCGAGCATCGCCACCGCGAACAACAGCATCGTCGCGACGAACCGTCCGAGGCCGGCGCCCGGCGACCTGTACGACGCCGAGTAGAGGAACACCAGCACACCGATCCCGGCGATCAGCGTCCACATGACGAACGTCAGCGCGTCGAACCGGAACGCCATCTCGAGCCCGAGTTGCGGCACCCACGACCACGACCCGCTCAGCGACTCACCGGGGCCGAGCGAGGCCTGTGCCTGCAGCCCCCAGAGCAGCGCGGCGAACGCCGCTGCGGCGGCGGCGACCAGCGCTCGGGTCCCCGGACGCGCGGCGATCACCGATGCGACGCACGTGACGATCAGGACGACAGCGGTGACGGTGGGCAGGGTGACTCCCGGTGACGCGAACAGGCCACGCCGACCAGTCTTCCCGGCACACCAGCCGACGAGCCTACCTCACGACGACGTCCCGTTCCCGGGCTGCGACCGCTGGCCCGGATCATCCGCGGGTCAGCTGCACACGGCCCGGAGCACTGCCGATGGCCGACTGGCACCCACGGCGTTCACCGCGGTGACCGTGACGTCGTACGACGTGTGGGCCACCAGACCCGGCACCACGATCGGGGAACCGGTGCCGGTGACGACCGAGGATCCTGGCGACGTCCGGACCTCGTAGCGAATGACCCGGGACCCGCCGTCGGAGCCCGGCGTGAACGCCACACGTGCCGAACAGCCATCGAGGGACACCACGCCGTGCACGCCGGTGACGCTCGGCGCCTGTGGAGCTCCCCTCGGGACCACCGGCTGGGAGTGGTCGGTCCAGCCGCTCCAGTTGCCCGCCCGGCTCCGGGAACGCACCGAGATCGTGTACTCGACGCCGTTCGTGAGACCACCGAGGCTGATCGTCGGCCCTTGGGCGATCTCCTTGATCTCGCCGGGCATCGCCCTCACCTCGTGGTCGAGCGAGCCCGGTGCCGGATCGAAGCTCACCCTCACACGACCGTCGCCGGGCTCCACGGACAGGCTCGGCGGCGGCGACACCACGCAGCCGGAGACGACGAGGGTCGCCAGCAGTAGACCGGTCATCGAGAGGCGTCGGATCGTTCGTTGCATACGACTCGTTCGACGCGGTCGACCGCCGCCTGAAGAAAGTTCTCCGAGCGTGGCGGGCAGGACTACTCCCGCGAGTCGTGCCAGGTCGACCACGAGTTCGACGTCGTCGTGGTCGTGCAGTCGTCGAGCACGACACCGGCATCGAGGATCCGCTGACGCTCGGCCGATTCGATCGGTGCGGACTCCTCGAGGCGCAGCCGCGCTCGACGCCCGGCCACCGGCGAGCTGACGCTGCCCCGATGACGACCGTCGATCAGGTCGGCTGCATCTGCACCGGCAGGGACCGCAGCCCTCGCAGCGACTGGGTGGGCTTGTAGGTCAGCTCGACACCGGGCACGAGACGCACCTCGGAGAACCGCCGGGCGAGTCCTTCGAACGCCGAGCGGCCTTCGAGTCGCGCCAGCGTGTTGCCCAGGCAGTAGTGCGCGCCGAACGCGAACGCCACGTGCGGGTTGGGATCGCGGGTCAGGTCGAGCACGTCCGGGTCGGCGAAGTGCTCATCGTCGCGGTTCGCCGACAGGATCATGCCGAGCACGGGGCTGCCGGCGGGGACCATCGTGCCGCTCAGCTCGACATCGTCGGTGAGCCAGCGCACGGCACCGCACGCCACCGGGCTGCAGTACCGCAGCAGCTCCTCGACCGCCGTCGAGCGAGCCAGCTCCGGCTGCTCCCGCAGCAGTGCGAACTGGTCGGGGTGCTCGAGCAGCGCATGCACGCCGGTGCTGATCAGACCCGAGGTGGTGTCGTGCCCGGCGAAGAGCAGGAGGAACACCATCGACGCGACCTCGGCGTCGCTGAGCCGGTCGCCGTCGGAGTCGTTGACCCGCACGAGAGCGCTCACGATCCGGTCGTCGGGATGTCGACGGGCGTCGTCAGCGAGGCGGTCGATGATCCGCATGAGGCGTCGCCCGAGCGGGATGGCCTTCAGGCGCCGGCACCCGTCGCAGGGCAGGTCGGTGAAGCGCTGGACGATGTCGTGGAACTCGTCGCGGTCGGACTCACCCACCCCGAGCATCTGTCGCGATGACCGTGAGCGGGAGCGGCACGGCGAGTTCGCCGACCAGGTCGACCGTCTCACCGCGAGCGGACTTGGCGGCGATGTCGTCGAGCAACGAGTCGAGCACCGACTCGATGTCGTCCTGCATGCCCGGCGACCATCTTCGGCGTGAACGCCCGGTTCACCAGTCGGCGCAGCCGGGTGTGGTCGGGCTCGTCCTTGAAGACCATGCTGTCGAGCAGCAGCTGGGCGAAGCGTGGCAGCAGCCGTTCGCGCAGCGGCGACATGCGCTCCGGCTGGCTCGAGAAGCGCCCGTCGGTGTGCAACGTCATCACGTCGTCGTAGCGGGTGAGCAGCAACGTGCCCTTCGGGCCGAGCGACGTGGTGCGCGCCGCTGACACCGGACGGCGCTCGCGCAGCTCCCGGTAGTGCGGGTGTGGGTTCCGGAACATGACCTCGTCGAAGAGGTCCGTGGCGACCCCACCACCTGACGACACAGTGCCTGATGACATCGAGATTGAGCATACCCTTTTCCGCGAGTCGCGCCGGGAAAAGAGTAGACTGATCTCTCGATGTCGCCAGGGGGTCCGGCGACACAGATCGGCGGCGCAGTTCGGCGACGCAGACCAGAGGAGCGCCATGTCCAGTTCACCCGAGGGGTCCCGTCGTCTCGAGGGGAAGGTGGCGGTGATCACCGGTGCCGCACGTGGTCAGGGTCGCGCCCACGCCGTCCGCTTCGCGCAAGAGGGCGCGGACATCATCGCACTCGACCTGTGCGAGCAGATCGACTCGAACCCCTACCCGTTGGCCACCCCCGAGGACCTCGCCGAGACCCAGCGCCTGGTCGAGCAGCTCGACCGCCGTGTCGTCACCGGCAAGGTCGACGTGCGCGATCGCGTCGCGCTGCGCGACGCGATCGACGCCGGCACGTCCGAGCTCGGCGGGCTCGACGTCGTGGTCGCCAACGCGGGCATCCTGCCGATGGCGATGGGCGACCCACAGGTCGGCGACTTCGTCGACGCCGCCGACGTCGACCTCGTCGGCGTCATGAACACCGTGTCGGTCTCCATCCCCCACCTGCCCGACGGGTCCTCGATCATCGTCACCGGCTCCACCGCGGGGCTGGTTCCCGGAGCTGCCGACAACCCGATCATGGGTCCCGGCGGCGCGGGCTACGGCTGGGCGAAGCGGACGATCGTCAGCTACGTCGAGGAGCTCGCGCTGCACCTGGCACCGCGCCTCATCCGCATCAACGCCATGCACCCGTCGAACTGCAACACGCACCTCCTGCACAACGACGGCCTGTACCGGCTGTTCCGCCCGGACCTGGAGCAGCCCACCCGTGAGGATGCCGAGCTGACGTTCACCTTCTTCCAGGCGATGCCCATCCCCTACGTCGAGCCCGAGGACGTCGCGAACCTCGCCCTGTTCCTCGCGAGCGACGAGTCTCGGTTCATCACCGGCCAGCAGATCGGCATCGACGGCGGCGCACTGATCAAGGCACGCCGCGGCGCCGGCCTCTGACCGCCCAGCAGTCCGTCCGGTTCCAGCGAGAAAAGTATCCTCTACCGCCCTCTCGCGAGGAGCGGCGCCGAAGGAGCGAGATGTCCACGACCACGTCCGCAGAGTTCGAGAAGGCCACCGACTACTCCTTCAAGGAGGAGGACATCGAGCGGGCCAAGGCGCTCGTCGGCCGGTACATGCCGTCGACCGCACGTGAGCACCTCACCGAGGCGACCCACGACGCCATGCGGAACTTCGCCCGCAGCTACGGCGACGACAACCCGCTGTTCAACTCCGAGGTCTACGGCGAGTCGACCCGCTGGGGCGCCCAGATCGCGCCGCCGATGATCCCGATCGGACTCAACAAGCCGCTCTACGGCGACCCGCCGGCCGAGAAGCTCAAGCGACCGTCGTTCCGAGGCATCCACGTCTTCGTGTCCGGCAGCACGTGGGACTGGTACCGACCGGTCTACGCCGGCGACAAGCTCTACAGCTTCGGCGGGACCGAGTCGGTGGTCGAGAAGCAGTCCGAGTTCGCCGAGCGGTCGGTGCTCGTCACCTACGTGAGCGTGAAGATCAACCAACGCGCAGAGATCGTGGCGATCTCACGCACGCTCGCCATCCACACCGAGCGCAAGACGGCGCGGGAGAAGGGCAAGTACACCGCGATCGAACCCGCCACGTACACCGACGAGGACATGGCCGAGATCGAACAGGTCTACGCCAACGAGCACGTCCAGGGCGGCGAGACCCGTTGGTGGGAGGACGTGACCGTCGGCGACGTGATCACGCCGATGGCGAAGGGCCCGCTGACCGAGACCGACATGATCGTCTTCCACGCCGGCGGCTACGGCTTCGTGCCGTACGCACCGTGCTCGAACCGCATCGCCCACAAGAACCGCCAGCGGATCGCGCCGTTCTATGTGAAGAACGAGTACGGCGTGCCCGACGTCGCGCAACGCGTGCACTGGGACTCCGCCTGGGCCCAGGCGATCGGCAACCCCATGGCCTACGACTACGGGGTCATGCGCGACTGCCATCTGTCGCACTTCCTCACCGACTGGATGGGCGACGACGGCTGGCTCGTGACCCAGTCGAGCGAGATCCGGAAGTTCAACTACATCGGCGACACCCACTTCATCACCGGCGAGGTCGTCGCGACGCGCGTCGAGGACGGCCTGCACCTCGTCGACATCGAGATGCGCGGCACCAACCAACGTGACGTCGTCACCTGCCCCGGCACCGCCACGGTCGCGCTGCCGAGTCGCGAGCGCGGCGCCGTGCTGCTGCCCGAGCCGCCGGCCGAACTGGCCCGACACGCGGTCGAGCTGATGGGTCGCCACGGCGAGATCGAGCAGGAGCGCCGCGCGGCCGGCAAGCAGTGACAGCCGTCGGCCCGGGTCGACCCGCCTGGCGTCGGGGCTCGCCCTGGGCGCCTGATGTCAGGTGGGGTCCGCCGCCTCTCGCGCCGCTCGCCTCGCGGCGGCGCGCTCCGTGCGTGCGGCGACACCCTCGATCTGGTTGGTCGTCTCCTGGGCGAACAACGTGCGACGCCGCGCCCGGTCGCTCTCGGCCTCGTTCAGGTTCTGCTTGACCCGCCCGAGCAGATCGGCCGGGATGCGGGTCAGCGATCGTGCCAGGTCGAGCGTCTCGTCGCGCAGCTGCGCGGCCGGGAACACCCGGTGCACCATCCCGCGGCGAGCAGCGTCGTCGGCCGTCACCCGCTCGTTGAGCAGGTAGAGCTCGCGGGCCATCGCCGTACCGACGATCTCGGTCCAGAAGACCGTGCCGCCGTAGTCGCCGGAGAGCCCGTTGGGAGCGAAGCCCGCGCAGAGCAGTGCATCGTCCGCGGCGACGCGCAGGTCGCACGCGCCCGCCAGGCTGAACCCCGCGCCCACGGCCGGACCACCGACCATCGCGATCGACGGCTTCGGCATGAGGTGCAGCAGCATCGCGGCGTGCTGGTCGTGGCGGGCCAGGTCGCCCTCGAGCGCGCGGGGCGGCACGCCGAGCTCCATCCCGGGGCCGGAGGCGTCCTTCACGTCACCGCCGGCGCAGAAGCCGCCGTGATGGCCCTCGGCCGCGGCGCCGGTCAGCACGACCACCTTCACCTCGGGGTCCTCGGCCGCCCACTTCACCGCCGCGTCGAGCGCCGCGACGAGCGGGCCGTTGAGCGCGTTGCGCCGCTCCGGCCGGTTCAACGTGATGATGCCCACCCGGTCCACGACCTCGGTCAGCAGGATGGGCGCCATCCCCGACCCGCCTGACGGTTCCGACCCGGCTGGCAACTCCGACGTCTCCGACACCCGGGCCTCGTTCCACTCGCTCGACACAATTGAGGGTACTGTAATGCGCCGACGGAGGGAGTCAGGTGTCGATCCAGCTCGAGCTCACCGAGGACCAGTCGCTCTTCAGGGAGACGACCGTCCGCTTCATCGAGTCCGAACTGCCGCTCACCGCGACGAGGGAGTGGCACGACCGGGCAGAGGGCTTCGACCCGGCGTGGCTGGCGAGCGCGGCAGCGCTCGGTTGGTTCTCGATGCTGGTCCCCGAGTCCGATGGTGGCGGCAGCGTCAGCGGCGCCCCGATCGCGGATGCGGCGTTGATCGCCGAGGAGCTCGGCCGGAACGTCCAGCCCGGACCGTTCGTCCCGATGAACGTGGCGCTGTGGGCGATCGCCCGCCACGGCGATCCCAGCCGCACGGCCGAGCTGCTCCCGGCGGCGATCGCCGGACAGCGGATCGTGACCTGGGCGGCGCACGACGTGGACGGCAACTGGGACCTCGGCGCCGGCGTGTCGGTCACCGGCACCGTCGACGGGCTCCGGTTGTCGGGAGCCCGGGGCCAGGTGCAGGACGCCGAGCAGGCCGACCTGCTGCTGGTCGCCGGCACGCTCGACGGCCGAGCGGTGCAGGTCCTCGTGCCCCGCGACGCCCCCGGTGTCCGACTCGAGTCGCTGGTCACCCTCGACCTGGCGCGGCGCATGGCGAACGTGTCGTTCGACGACGTCCGGGTCCCCGGCGACTCCCTCGTCGCGGGTGACGCCGAGGCGCTCGGGTCGATGCAACGGCTGGCCGCGCTGCTCGCAGCCGTCGAGACCGTCGGGGCGATGGACGCCCTGTTCGCGATGACCGTCGAGTACGCGAAAGACCGGATCGCGTTCGGCCGGCCGATCGGGTCCTTCCAGGCGCTCAAGCACCTGATGGCGGACCTGGCGCTGAGCCTCGAGGTGGCCAAGGCCGCCGCCGCCGCAGCGATCGCTGCCCTCGGACGCGAACGCGACGACGCCGCCGAGATCGTCGCCATGGCGGCCGCCGCGATCGCGGAGTGCGGCGACGAGCTCGCCCAGCAGTGCCTGCAGATCCACGGCGGCATCGGGTACACGTGGGAGCACGACCTGCACCTGTTCATGCGCCGCATCCAGACCAACGGCGTGCTCTACGGCACCGCCACGTGGCACCGCGAACAGCTGTGCCGGTTCCACCGACTCGGCGAGGCGGCGACCCGATGAGCACGACGACCGACCTCGACGACTACCGGGCTCGCGCCGAGGCCTGGGCCGCGGCCAACCTGCCCGAGCGCACCGGAACGTTGCTGCGCACCGCGCACGACACCACCCCCGAGGAGCTGGCCGCAGCTCGGGCCACCCAGCGGCGGGTCCACGAGGCGGGCTACCTCGGGATCACGATCCCCGTCGAGTACGGCGGCCAGGGGCTCACCGGCGCCCACCAACGGATCTGGCACGAGGTATCGGGCCGCTACGTGATCCCGACGCCGGGCGGCATCGCGAGCGCCGTCACGCTCGGGATCATCCTGCCGACGCTGCTGGCGCATGCCAGCGAGGAGCAGAAGCGCGACTGGATCCCACGGATGCTGCGCGGCGACGAGCTCTGGTGCCAGCTGCTCTCCGAGCCGAGCGCCGGGTCCGACCTGGCCGGCATCCTCACCCGCGCCACCCGCGACGGCGACACCTGGGTGCTCAACGGCACGAAGGTCTGGTCCTCCGGGGCGCTCGTCGCGGACTACGGGATCTGCCTGGCGCGCACCGACTGGGACGCCCCGAAGCACAGGGGCCTGACCTGGTTCAAGGTGCCGCTGCGCGACCCCGCGGTGACCGTCCGGCCGATCCGCGAGATCAACGGGTCGGCGGAGTTCTGCGAGGAGTTCCTCGACGACGTCGTCGTGGGCGACGACATGGTGATCGGCGGACTGAACGAGGGCTGGCCGATCGCGAACACGATGCTCAACGTCGAGCGCAGCGGTGGCGCCGGAGGCGACCACGCACCGGTGGCACCCCGACGCCGTCGCCTCGCACCCGACCTGGTCGGGCTGGCCGAGCGACGGGGCCTGGCCGGTGACCCCGCCACCCGGCAGCTCATCGCCCGCGCGCACATCAGCGACTGGTTGCAGGGCCAGCTGCTCACGCGCGTCGGGACCGGGCTCATGACCGGCGCGGTCGACCCTGCCGCGGTGTCGCTGGTGAAGCTGCGCACCGGCGTGCACGATCCGGAACGCGCCGCCATCGCGATGGAGATCGCGGGACGCGCCGGCATCGCGTGGCCGCGGGATGACGACGAGGCCAGTGCCCCAGCGGTCAACTTCCTGAACGGCCGCATCATGTCGATCGCGGGTGGCAGCAACGAGATCCAGCGCAACATCGTCAGCGAGCGACTGCTGGGTCTGCCCCGCGAGCCGAGCGCGGACGGCGACAAGCCCTTCCGGGACGTGCTGCGCGACGCGAAGTCCTGGGGCACCCGGCGCAGCTGAGCCCTCGTCGCGCCGACGAGGCCCACAGGAACGGAGCGAAAGGGTATACTCTTTCAGCGTGGAGCACTCGTGGAGTCAGCGCCTCGGAGTCTGGTGGATCGCCGAGGACCACCCCGACCTGCCGGCCGTCGTCGCGTCGCCGTCGGGCATCACGTTGACCTTCGGCGAGCTCGCCGGACGCGCCCACCAGATCGTGCACGCGTTGCGATCGCGTGGCATCGGTGAGGGCGACATCGTGGCCTACGCGCTGCCGAACGACGTCGACATCCTCTGGTGGCCGTTGGCCTTCCAGGAGATGGGTGTGCGGTCGATCGCGCT
Organism: uncultured Actinomycetota bacterium; assembly: GCA_963707555.1. Taxonomy (GTDB): domain Bacteria; phylum Actinomycetota; class Acidimicrobiia; order Acidimicrobiales; family Microtrichaceae; genus JAFAFN01. Next base: position 74,772 of record CAVPQM010000004.1, on the reverse strand, counting down.
GAACCCGGCGTTGACCGGCACCGAGGTCGCCGGCATCGTCGATGCGTCCGGCGCGCGGGCGCTCGTGGTCGACGCCGGCTTCGCGGAGATCGCCTCGCTCGCGGCGACCCCGCTCGCGAGCGACAGGCCGCTCGACCTCGCGGTGTCGGTCGCGGGCGACATCGAGGGTTTCACCCGCTACGAGGACCTGGTCGACGGGCAACCCACGACGCTGCCGCCGGACCGGAACTTCGGCATGCCGATCTCGTACTCGTCGGGCACCACCGGCGCACCGAAGGGCATCGTGCGACCCCCGATCCCCGGCGACCCCTCCGACATCGCGGACGTCATGAAGCTCTTCGGCCAGGCGTTCCAGATGGAGCCCCTCGAAGGGGTGCACCTCGCGTCGGCGGGCATGCACCACGGCGGCTGTCAGAGCTTCTACCAGGGCGCGCTCAACGTCGGACAGGCGCTGGCGGTCATGGGCAAGTTCGACGCGGTGGCCGCGCTCGACATGATCGACCGGCACCGGGTGACGAGCGCCTACATGGTCCCGACGCAGTTCGTACGGCTGCTCCGCCTCCCCGATGAGGTCCGCTCCCGCTACTCGTTGTCGAGCCTCCGGACGGTGGTGCACTCCGCGGCCCCCTGCCCGGTCGAGGTCAAGCAGCAGATGATGGACTGGTGGGGTCCGGTCATCTGGGAGACCTACGGCGGGATGGAGGGCGCTGCGGCGATCGCCAAGCCGCAGCGCTGGCTCGAGAAGCCCGGCACCGTCGGGCGAGCCGTGCGGGGCATGCGCATCAAGATCCTCGACGACGACGGCGCCGAGCTGCCCACCGGCGAGACCGGCCTGGTCTACCTGGAACCGACCCAGCCCACCTTCGAGTACCTCGGCGATCCCGAGTTGACCGCGTCGGTCCACTCGGGTCGCGCCTTCACCCTCGGCGACGTCGGCTACCTCGACGACGACGGTTACCTGTTCCTCCGTGACCGGGCCAAGGACATGATCATCAGCGGCGGGGTGAACATCTACCCTGCCGAGGTCGAGGGGGCACTGACCAGCCATCCCTCGGTGCGCGACGTCGCGGTGATCGGCCTGCCCGATCCCGAGTGGGGCGAGACCGTGACCGCGGTCGTCGAGCTCGAGGACGGCGTCGCCGGCTCGGATGCGCTGGCCGACGAGCTCATCGAACACTGCCGCGTCCGGCTGGCCAGGTTCAAGTGCCCCCGGTCGGTGACGTTCCGCTCGTCGCTGCCACGGACCGAGGCCGGCAAGCTCTACAAGCGGCTGCTCGTCGACGAGTACCGCTCGTCGACGAGTACCGGGCGGTCGACGATCGACGCGCCGCCGAGCAGCGCGCCGATTCGCTCCCATGGGTCCAGGCGTTCCTAGGAGTCCAGGCGGGGGAAGTTGAAGACGCGCCGGGCGTTGTCCTCGGCGATCTTGCGGGCGTCCGCGTCGGGCACGTCGGCGAGCACCTCGGCGAGCAGCTTGCGCGAGCTCGGGAAGTTGCTGTCGCTGTGGGGGTAGTCGCCCTCGAACATGAGGTTGTCGACACCCGCCAGGTCACGCATCTCGACGCCAGCGTTGTCGGCGATGAAACACCCGAAGATGTGGTCGCGGAACAGCTCTGAGGGCCGCACGTCGGTGTTCACCCCCGTGTACCAGCGGTGCCGCTCCCACGTGTAGTCCACCCGCTCGAGCACGTACGGGATCCAGCCGATGCCGCCCTCGGACATCGCCACGCGCAGCCGGGGGAACTTGTGGAACACCGGCGAGAGCAGCAGGTCGACGGTGGCGACCTGCGAGTTCATGCCGAACAGCGCGATGAGCACCGCGAAGTTGGCATCGGGTGCGACCTCGGGGGCACCGCCGGTGCCGAAGTGCAGGCAGAGCGGCAGGTCGGCGTCCTGGGCCGCGGCGAACAGCGGGTCCCAGTGGTCGCTGTGGTACGACGGCAGGCCGAGCCGGTGGGGTGCCTCGGTGAAGGTGATCGCCTTCGCTCCCTTGGCCGCGGTGCGCTGGATCTCGGCCACCGACGCGGCGACGTCCCAGAACGGCACCATGACCATCGGGATGAAACGGCCCGGCGCTGCGGCGCACCACTCGTCGAGGATGAAGTCGTTCCACGCCGACACACACGCGTTGGCGAGGTCCTTGTCCTCGGCGGCGAAGAACGTCGAACCGGCGAAACCGGGGAACGACGGGAAGCACATCTGCGCGTGGATCCCGTCCAGGTCCATGTCGGCGAGACGGGCGCCGACGTCGTAGCAGCCGGGCAGCATGTCGTCGTAGCGGGCGGGATCGAGCCCGAAGTCCTTCGGGTCCTTGCCGGCGACGGCGTTGAGGCCGATCGTCGGGCTCAGGCGGCCCTCGAAGGTCCACAGCTCCATGCCGTCCTGCTCGATGACCTGCGGGCCCAGCTCCTGGTACTTGGCCGGCAGGCGATCGGTCCACACCCGCGGGTGCTCGATCACGTGATCGTCGACCGAGATGACCTGTGCGTCGTCGGGCAACATCGCCGACCCCCCTTGCGGTCCCCCGCGATCGAACGCAGGGTCCGGAGCCGGGCGCCCCGGAACCCACAAGAGTATCCTCTATTCGTGGGCCGTGCGAGGGGTTCTCGGCCCCGACCACGCCGACTCGGACCAGCCCACTCAGACCACGCCGACTCAGACCACGCCGCCGTTGAGCTTGGCGTCGATGATCGCCTCGTCGTCGAGACCCAGCCCGGCCAGCAGCTCGTCGGTGTCGGCACCGAAGTCGGGAGCCGGCCCCAGGACCGTCGCGGTGCGGTCGAACTGCACCGGCGACGCCACCAGCGGCAGCCGGTGCCCGCCGGGGTAGTCGACGTCCTGCACGAAGCCGTTGGCGCGGGCCTGCGGGTCGTCGGGCAGCTCGGCGACGTGCTGCACGACGTCCCACTGCCCCGGCTGCTTGGCGAGCTCGACGCGCCACTCGTCGAGGGTGCGCGACCCGAACGCCTTGTCGAGCTCGTCGACCATGTCGTCGAAGTGCTGGGCCACCGCGCCCTCGGCGAAGCGCGGGTCGTCGATGAGGTGGCGCAGGCCGACGACCTCGAAGAGGCCGCGCCAGTACTGCTCGAGCTGCAGCATGCACAGCGACAACCAGCGTCCGTCGGACGTGCGGTAGGTGTTGACCAGCGGGTTGAGCACGAACGGCGACGGCGGCGGCGTGCTCGAGGTGTCGGCCTCGGGCACACCCGCGCCGAACACCGACGCGCCGACGATCGCCATCTGCATGCTCCACATGGCCGTGCCGAGCAGCGCCACGTCGACGACCGCTCCCCGGCCGGTTCGCTCGCGCCGGAACAGCGCGCCGGCCACGCCGCCGGCGAGCGCCATGCCGCTCATCGAATCGCCGAACGCGCCCGAGGGCATCCCCACCGGACGGCCGTAGTCGGGCGGCGTCACCGCGCTCGCGATGCCGCCACGTGACCAGAAGCTGATCGCGTCGTAACCGCCCTTCTCGGCCTCGGCGCCCTTGGGGCCGAAGCCGGTGCCGCACGCATAGATGATCTCGGGGTTGCGCGCCTGTACGTCCGCGATGTCGAGCCCGAGCTTGGCCCGGGTGGCCGGCAGGTAGCTGGTGAGGAAGACATCGGCCTCGGCGGCCAGTTCGAGCACCAGCTCGCGCGCCCGCTCCTGTTGCAGGTCCATCGCGATGCTGCGCTTGCCCCGGTTCCAGATCTCCCACGGGAACGACGGCCCCGCGGAGACGACGCCCGCGTTGACGAGCCCTCGCATCGGATCGCCGGTCGGCGGTTCGACCTTCACCACCGTGGCACCCCAATCGGCCAGCACCCCACCGGCCGAGGGCACGAACGCCCACGCCGAGACCTCGAGCACCTTCACGCCGTCGAGCACGTCGTACACGCCTGCCTCCCCCATCGAGCTGCCTCCCCCATCGATCCGGCTGGCCCATCGATCCGGCTGGCCCGAGTCGATCTCGACGCCGTCCGACGCCGAACACGAGTAGAGTAGCCTCAATTCGAGCCGATCGACGGGGGAACGAACGATGGCGAGGTTCGCGCAATGACCGAGCGCTGGGACTACGAGCTGTTCATCGACGGGGCATGGACGACCGAGGGTGCAGAGGGCACGCTCGACGTCATCGACCCGGCGACCGAGGCGTCCATCGGGTCGGTCCCGGAGGGGTCGACCAAGACGGCCGTCGCGGCGATCACCGCGGCACGCCGGGCGTTCGACGAGGGACCCTGGCCGTGGATGAAGCCCGCCCAGCGCGCCGCGTCGCTGATCAAGATGGCCGAGATCCTCGAGGCACGCAGCGGTGACCTGCGCGAGCTGATCGTCGCCCAGACCGGGTCGACCGGCTTCCTGACCGACTTCGTGCAGGCCGGCGGCTCGATCGGCATGTTCCGGTCCAACGCGGCGATCGTCGAGCACTCCTTCAACTGGGTCGAGAACGGCCCGCCGTCGGGTCAGGCCGGTGGCATGGCCGGCTCCGCGATCGTGCGCGAGCCCATCGGCGTGGTCGCCGCCATCACCCCGTTCAACTTCCCGTTCATGCTCAACGTCGTGAAGGTCGCGCCTGCGCTCGCGGCGGGCTGCACGGTCGTGCTCAAGCCGCACCCGTGGACGCCGCTCGACGCGATGATGATCGCCGAGGCGGCAGCCGAGGCCGGCATCCCACCGGGGGTGCTGAACGTCATCACCGGGCACGCCGAGGTCGGCGACGAGCTCACCTCGAACCCGTTGGTCGACATGGTCACCTTCACCGGCTCCACTGCCACGGGCCGCCGCATCATGGCCTCGGCGTCGGGCACGGTGAAGAAGCTGCAGCTCGAGCTCGGCGGCAAGAGCGCCCAGGTCCTGCTCGACGACGTGACCGAGGACTTCGCCCGCTCGATCGGGTTCGGCGCGGTGCTGACGCACTGCGGCCAGGGATGCGTGCTGCAGACCAGGTTGCTGCTGCCGGAGCACCTGCTCGACGCCTACAAGGAGGGTGTCGAGGCCGCTCGTCCGACCGTCACGATCGGCGACCCCCGCGATCCGAACACCGTGCTCGGCCCGTTGATCCGCGAGCAGCAGCGCGAGCGCGTCGAGGGCTACGTGCAGTCCGCACACGAACAGGGCGCGGAGCTGCTCTGTGGCGGGACTCGCCCCGAGGGCCTCGACAAGGGCTTCTTCTACGAGCCGACCGTGTTCGTCGGCACCAACGACATGCGGATCGCCCAGGAGGAGATCTTCGGCCCGGTGCTGACCGTGGTGCCGTACTCGGGCAACGACGCCGACGCGGTCGCCCTGGCCAACGACTCGATCTACGGCCTGGGCGGCGCGGTCGTGTCGGCCAGCACCGCTCGGGCGTTCAACGTCGCTCGGCAGGTCCGCGCCGGGCACCTGATGGTCCAGGGCCTCGGTGCGCCTCCCGCACCGGCGAGCCCGGGCAACGGCCAGGGCCCGGGTTGGGGCGAGGACATGTCCGGCATCGGACAGGCGGGTGCCTTCGGCGGCTACAAGCAGTCCGGACTGGGCCGCGAGTGGGGCCACCACGGCATCGAGGACTTCACCGAGGTGAAGAACATCCTCTGGGGCTGATCCCCGTCGTCGGCCTGCGCACCCGCCCGGCGTTCAGGCCAGCTCGGGCCAGCCGCGCTCGTAGAGCGCGCCCGAAGCGTGACGCATCAGGTGGTCGTCGCGGCGCAGCCGGTGCCAGTGGTACGCCACGTAGTCCTCGAAGCTGACGGCGCCGTCGTGCACCGCGTCGACGAGTGCGGCGCGCCCCTCGTCGAGGGCAGCGCGGCCCTCGCCGAGCGACGTGGGCGACCGGCCCAGGAGCTCGCCGATCTCGTCGAGCTCCTGGCGACCGAACAGCTCGCCGTTGCGGTCGAGCTCGCGCAGGTACTTGAGCTGGCGGGCGACCGCCTTGGCGGAGCTCGCCGCGCTGCGGTCCTCGATGCGGGGGACCATCGAGCGGAGCTGATCGAGGATCGAGTCGTACATGCCCGAGTGCTCCGGCTCGGGCGCCTCGTCGACGTCACGTGACGGACGGTCCAGACCCATCGCGTCGCTGGTGGCGTCGAGCCGCATGCGGCGGTGCAGCGTCGACAGGATCAGCGCGCTGCCGTCGGCCGCCCGGTTGACCTCGAGCGGTTCACCCGAGTCGAGACCCATCGCGGCGCGCCGTCCCATCGAGGGCAACCCGAACCACGGGCCGAGTCGACCGAACGCGTTGAGCCGGTAGTACTGCACCCGGGCGACGTCGACGTCGATCCCGCTGAGCTCCTCGTACTCGCGGACGCGGTCCGGGAAGTTCGTGAAGCCGTGCTGTGTGGCACGCCATGACAGCCAGGCGATGTCGTCCATCGGGTCACCGAGGTGCGCGAGCTCCCAGTCGATGATGCCGGTGACGCGGCCGTCGCGATACAAGAAGTTGCCGGGCCCGGTGTCGCCCTGGACCAACACGACCGGCCCTTCGGCGTCGGGCACGTGCTCGCGCAGCCACCTCATCGAGTGGGCGACGAGCGGGTCGAGCCGCTCGCCGCCGCTCGCGGCGGTCATGAGCGCGTCGCTGCGGTCGAGCTGGTCGAGCTGGTGCTCGCGCCAGGAGCGCACCGGACCGAACGACGGAAGCTCGAGCCCGTCTGCGCCCGTCCGGTGCCAGGCGGCGAGATGGCGCACGAAGTCCTGCGCGACGCTCAGCTCCTCGTCGGGTGTCGCCGGCGGGTGGAACCAGACCCTGCCGTCGATCCGGTCGACGAGCAGGACGTCGAGCGTGGTGTCGAGACCCCACACCCGGGGCACCGGGATGCCATGGGGCCGCAGCGCTCGGTAGACCTCGGCCTCGACCTCGAAGCCCTGGAACGTGCTGGGCCCGTCACCGAGCCCGCGGCCCGACTGGAGGAACAGCTCGAGCGTGCCGTCCGGGGAGCGCACGTCGACGAACCAGCCGGCACGGCCGCCCGCGGGGATCTGCTGCGAGGAGGTCACCGTCCCGCCCGTGACCGACTCGATCCAGGCGACGACGGTCGGGGCGAGCGAGGAGGACGACGGACTGGAGGAGGAAGGGGCCGGGTCGCGCATCCGCAATACCGTATACTCTTTCCCCGATGACGGACCCCCGGATCCTTCCGCAGCTCTCCGCGACCAACCGGCCGTACTGGACCGGCGGAGCGGCCGGCCAGCTGCTCGTCGAGCGCTGCACGGCCTGCCGGACCTGGCAGCACCCACCCACCGGGACCTGTGAGCAGTGCGGCGGCGACGCCGTCGCCGAGCCGGTCAGCGGTCGGGGAACCGTCTTCACCTTCACCGTCAACCACCAGCAGTACCACCCCGACGTCCCACCGCCGTACGTCATCGCGGTGGTCGAGCTGGTCGAGCAGGCGGATCTCCGGGTCCCGACCAACATCGTCGACTGCGACCCCGACCACGTACGGATCGGCGCACCGGTGCAGGTGTGCTTCGAACAGCACGACGACGTGTTCGTGCCCGTCTTCGTCCTCGTGGGCGACCCGGCTGCCCGCGTTCACCCCGCCACCGGCCCGACGGCCAGCAGCCCGACGGACAGCAGCCCGACGGACAGCGAGGCAGCGTGAACGCGGCGCCCGAGACCGGGGCGATCATCTCAGGGCTCGGCCTGTCGCGCATCGGTCGACGGCTCGGCGTCGACCCGCTCGAGCTGACCCTCGAGGCGAGCCGCGCCGCGATCGCCGATGCGGGGCTGACGACGGCCGACATCGACGGCATGTCGACCATGGGCGACACCCCGGTGAGCGAGGTGGCCGCCGCGTTGTGCGTCTCGCCGACCTACCGCGGCGGCGGGTTCGACACCGGCGGTCTGCTCTCGCCGGTGATGGCCGCGTTCCTCGCCGTGGCCGAGGGTCGTGCCCGTCACGTGCTGGTGTACCGCACGGTGCAGATGATGGGCGGCACGATCCAACCGCCCCCCGACGAGGTGTCCGACGAGCAGGCTGCGAAGGCTGCCGCCGTCATGGGCGACATCGGATCGCTGCTCGCCCACCACGCGTACTCGGCGGCGAACTGGCTGGCCATGCACTGCAACCGCCACATGCACCTGTACGGCACCACCAAGGAGCAGCTCGGCGCGGTCGCGGTGAACGCTCGGACGAACGCGGCGCGCAACCCGCTCGCGGTGTTCCGCGACCCGATGTCGCTCGACGACTACCTGACGGCCCGACCGGTCTCGACGCCGTTCGGGCTGTACGACTGCGACGTCCCCGTCGACGGATCGGTGGCCGTCGTGGTGTCCGCGGCCGACCACGGGCCGGACTGCCCCCACCCTCCGATCCGAGTGGCCGCCATGGGCGGCGCCCCCGGCGCGAGCGGCTGGATCAACCGGCCCGACTACCCGAAGATGGCGTCGATCGAGGCGGCCGCGCAGATGTGGAGCCGGACCGAGCTGACCCCGGCCGACATCGACGTCGCCGAGCTCTACGACGGGTTCACGTTCCTCACCCTCGCCTGGCTCGAGGCCCTCGGCATCTGCGGCGAGGGCGAGAGCGGCCCCTACGTCGAAGGCGGCCGACGCATCGCGCTCGACGGCGAGCTGCCGCTCAACACCTACGGCGGTCAGCTGTCCGCCGGCCGCATGCACGGCTACTGGGTGCTCCACGAGGCGTGCCTCCAACTCCGCGGCGCGGCCGGCGAACGGCAGGTCGCGGGCGACCCCGAGGTGGCCGTGGTGTCCGCCGGCGGCGGTCCGATCGCCGGTTGCATCCTCCTCACCCGTTGAGCGCACCGACCCGCCGCCCACGCCGAAGATCCAGCACCCAGACCCAGCACCCAGACCCAGCACCCAGCACTGCGAGGAGCGAACATGCACTGCGAGGCCATCGAGTTCGAGGTCAGCGACGACCACGTCGCCACGATCACCCTCAACCGGCCAGAGGCGCACAACGCCTGGAACGACCAGATGGCCACCGAGATGAGCTGGGCGTGGGCGACGGTCCGCGACGACGACTCGGTGCACTCCGTGGTGCTGCGGGCGAACGGCGACAAGGCGTTCTGCACCGGAGCGGACGTGCGCGGCGGCACGACGTGGTTCTTCAGCTCGAACGTGTGGAACACCTTCGACCCGGGCCAGACGCTGTCGCCGAAGTCGCACCACCGCTGCTGGAAGCCCGTCGTCGTCGCGGTCCAGGGCATGTGCGCCGGCGGTGGGCAGTACTTCCTCAACGAGGCCGACATCATCATCGCCTCGGAACAGGCATCGTTCTTCGACCCCCACGCCAACGGCGGCATCGTCTCGGCGCTCGAACCGATCGGCATGCTCCACCGCGGGGTGCCGCTCGGCGACGTGCTCCGCTGGGCGCTCATGGGCACCGAGGAGCGCATCACCGCCGAGACCGCGCTGCGCCTCGGGCTCGTCACCGAGGTCGTGCCCGGCGAGCAGCTGCGCGATCGAGCGCACGGCATCGCGGCCGACATCGCGAGCCGGAACCCGAAGGCGATCCAGGGCACCGTGCGCGCGATCTGGGAATCGCTCGACATGAGCCGCTCGATCGCGCTGCAGAACGGCATGGCCTACACGAACATCGGCAACGTCCGGGAGAAGGGCTCCCCGGTACCGGAGCGCACGAACAAGGCCCCCGAGTACCGCTGACCCCTCGGCTCGAAGTCCTTGACCTGAGCGAGATCGAGCGTAATAGTATACTCAATTCACCCAGGGGGGAGAACGAGCCGCGTCGGGCTGCCATCGACAGGCTGCTTCCGGCGCGTCGGGTTCGCTCCTGACAACTGCAGGAGGTCCCGTGACCCTCGAACGCCCATCGGTCTGGCGGCTGCTCGCCGCGACACTGCTCGCCCTCTCACTCGTCACCGTCGCAGCGTGCTCCAGCGACGACGACGCCGATGGTGGTGACGACGACACCACCACGACCGAGTCGCCCGACGCGGTGCTCGGCGAACCGAACGAGGCGACGGGTGAGCCCGTCAAGGTCGGGCTCATCACCGAGGGCGGCGCCGAAGCCATCGGCTCGCAATCGGCCCTCACCGAGACCGGCGCCGACATCGCCGTCCAGTACGCCAACGAGTACCTCGGTGGCATCGGCGGACGACCGATCGAGCTCGTCACCTGCGGCAACCAGGCGACGCCCGCCGGCGCGCAGGACTGCGCCAACCAGATGGTCGAAGAGGGCGTCGTCGCGGTGTCCATCCCCTTCACCGGGTTCGGCGAGGCGACCGCACCGGTCATCACCGGCGCCGGCATCCCCTACGTCACGTTGTCGGGCAACTCCGCCGCCGAGCTCACCGCTCCGGGGGCGTTCGCCCTGACCGGCGGCTACCCCGGCTCGCTCGGGGCGTTCGCCCAGCACGCCAAGGACGAAGGCTTCGAGAAGTTCGCCATGATCGTCATCGACGTCCCCTCGGCGACGCAGGCCGCAGAGTCCCTCGGTGGCATGGTGTTCGGCAACGCCGGCGTCGAGTTCGAGACGATCACCGCGGCACCCGGCACCCCGGACCTGCTCCCGCAGCTCCAGACAGCCATCGACGGCGGCGCGGATGCCATCGGCGTGACGGGCGACGTCACGTTCTGCACCTCGTTCCTGCAGGCGTACCAGACCCTCGCGCTCGACACCGCCAAGTACGTGATCGCCCCGTGCGTCGACCCGACGGTCATCGAGTCGCTCGGCGACGTGCTCGCCGGGTCCTTCCTGACCACGCTCAGCACCGGCCAGGGTGAGGACACCGAGATCTACGGCGCCATCACCGGGAAGTACGCCCCCGACGAGGACATCGACCCCGACCCGCAGGTGAGCGCGGGCATCGCAGCGGGCACCTCGGCGGTGCTCAACCTGGTCCGGGCGATGGACGGGCTCAGCGGTGACGTCACCAAGGACACGGTCATGGCTCAGATGAAGGCCGCCGAGGACGTGCCGCTGTGGCTGGCCGACGGTCAGACCTTCACCTGCGACGGCACGGCGATCTCGATCATGCCGAACGTCTGCTCGGCGACGTTCTTCGTCGGCGAGCTCGACAACGAGGGCCTGGTCCAGGACGCGGTGCCCGTCGACGCGGCGTCGCTCTTCAAGATGTAGTTCGACCGCCGGTCGAGACGTCCCGAACGGTGGGGCGGGGGCCTCCCCCGCCCCACCGTCGCGTCCGGCCGGCCGGCACCCGGCGGATCAGGTCGGGGCATGTCCGAGGTAGGCGGCTTCGAGGGCGGCGGGGTCGGCGGCGACCTCGGCCGCCGGACCGTGCAGCGTCACGTCGCCGTGCACCAGCACGACCGCGTCGTCGGCGACCTCGAGCGCCAGGCGGAAGTGTTGCTCGACGAGCACGATCGCTGCGTCGTGCTCATCCGCGATGCGCCGCACGACGGGCATCAACGACTCGACCACCACCGGGGCCAGACCCATGCTCATCTCGTCGATGAGCAGCACCTTCGGCGACTGCACCAGCGAGCGCGCCACCGCCAGCATCTGTTGCTCGCCACCCGAGAGCATCCCGGCCTTCACCTTCGTGCGCCGCCCGAGCGCGGGGAACAGCTCGAGCATCTCCTCGACCCCGGGACCACCACGGTGCACGGCGAGCTGCAGGTTCTCGAGCGCGGTGAGCTGCGTGAAGAGCGCTCGGCTGTCGGGCACGAGCACCACGCCCGCTCGGTTCGCACGGCGGGCCGACCCCGGACGCAGCGGTGCGCCGTCGACCGCGATCGAACCGTCGAGCGGCGCCAGGAACCCGCCGATGGTCAGCAGCAGCGTCGACTTGCCGGCGCCGTTCGGGCCGAGCACCGCGAGGATCTCGTTGCGGTGCACGACCAGGTCGATGCCCCGGCCGACGTTGAGGTCGCCGTAGCCGATCGACAGCTCGTCGCACCGGAGGCGTTCGGAGGTGGCGGCAGCCTCGGCGGTCGGTTCGTCCGAGGTGTCTGCAGCGGTCGGTGCGGTCACGAGGGCACTCCTTGGTGCGGCGTGGGCCGGACGGGCAGCGGCGGCGCCGGCGTCTCCTCACGACCGTGTGACGTCCCCAGGTAGGCCTGGTTGACCGCGACGTCGTTGCGGATCGCGTCGGGTGGGCCCGACGCGATGAGGCTGCCGAAGTCGAGCACGTGGATCGTGTCGCACAGCCCGAGCACCAGGTTCACGTCGTGGTCGACCAGCAGGATGGTCACGCCGGCGTCGCGCACCGCGCGGAGCCGGTCGGCGAGCCACTCGCTCTCCGAGCTGTCGAGCCCGGCCGCCGGTTCGTCGAGCAGCAGCACCGACGGTCGCCCGGCGAGCGCACGGGCGATCGACACGAGCTGGCGGCGGCCCTGGGAGAGCTCGCCCACATTGCGCTCCCGATCGGCGCGCAGGTCGAGCACCCCGAGCACGGCGTCGAGGTGCTCGGCCGAGGCAGCGGAGCCGGCCACGTACTGACCGACGACGACGTTCTCCTCGACGGTGAGGTCCTCGTAGAGGTCGAGGCCCTGGAAGGTCCGGCCGAGCCCGGCTTCGACGCGCCGGTGGGGCGCGAGGCGGGTGACGTCCCGCCCGCCGACCTGCACCTGGCCCTCGCACTGGGTGAACCCGCAGATGGCGTCCATCGTCGTCGTCTTGCCGGCGCCGTTGGGTCCGATGAGCCCGGTGATGCTGCCGGGCCGCACCGACAGCGAGACATGACTGACCGCCGTGACGCCCCCGTAGGTGACCGACAGGTCCGCGACCGACAGCGCATCACCACCGACCGACACTTCGGTGCCCGCGGCGTCGGTGTCGATCGTGGGCCGGCGGATCGGGTTGAGTGACAGGGGCTCGCTGACCGCCGCGGGGGCATCGGTGGGGGCTTCGGTGGGCGCATCGGTGGTGGTCGCTGCATCGGTCGCTGTGTCGCCGGCGGCCCCGGCCGACGCGGTGCGCAGACGTGCTTGTCGGCGACGGTCGAGGGTCTCGTGCGCGGGTCCGACGATGCCCTCGGGATTGAGGATGACCGTCAGGATCACACCGAGGCCCGAGAGGATCGCGTACCACGGGCCGATGTCGATCGCCCGGTCGAGGACCAGGAAGAAGATGCCCCCCGCCGCGATCAGGCCGGCGGTGATGCCACCGCTCACCGACGTGATGCCGGCGAGGTAGGCGGTCGAGAAGAGCGTCAGCCCGAAGAACACGCTGAACGTCTGGAACGTCACGTTCGTCTGCTTGTAGGCGAGCAGCGTGCCGCCGAGCCCGGCGATGAACGCGCCGATCGCGAAGCCGATCAACTTGATGCGCACGACCGAGATGCCGGCGCTCGCGGCGGACCGTTCGTTCGCCCGCACGGCGAGCATCGCGGAGCCGAGCCGACTGGTGCGCAGCGCGGCGACACCGCCTGCGGTCGCGGCCAGGACGACGAGGCACAGGATGCCGAACGCCGGTCGTGGGTAGAGCTCGCCCACGCCCACGCCGAGGTCGAGTCCGAACAGCTCGGGGTTCGCGATCTGGGCGCCTGCGGTGCCGCCGTTGAAGCTGTTGTTGCGGAACCAGAGCGCTTCGACGGTGACGGCGAAGGTGAGGGTCACCACGCCGACGAGCAACCCCCTGATGCGCAGCGCTGGTAGACCGACGAGCACACCGATGACGCTCGCGCCGAGCGCGGCGAGCAACGGTGCGATCGGGAACGGGATCCCCCACGAGTCGCTCAGCGTGCTGAGCAGGAACCCGGCGACACCGGCGAGGGTCAGCTGTGCGAGCGAGATCTGACCGCAGTAGCCGGTGACGACCACGAGCGACAGCGACAGCACGCCGTAGATCAGCGACGTGATCACCGCCGCGCGGTAGCTGCCCGTGGTGGCGAGCACGGCGAACAGACCGATCGCGGAGCCCACCACGAGCGGGACCTTCCACGAGCGCGGGCGCGGCGCACGCCCGAGGCTCTGGACCACGAGCGTGCCGCGCGTGGGCAGCGGTTTGCTCCGCACCAGCAGCGCGACCAGGACGAGCACGAGCGGGATGAGCTCCGCCGCCCCCTGGTCCGGGAACCAGTCGTGGCGGCTCTTCATGAAGACCGCCAGCGACTGGAGCGCGCCGATGACGATGCCGCCGATGAACGCCGGCGAGCAACGCCGAGAAGCGACCGAGCACCGCGGCAGCGAGCGCCGGCACGATGAAGAGGGTGTAGGTGCCGGGGATCAACGGCACCAGCGGAGCGATGAGCACTCCGGCAAGGCCGGCGACTGCGGCGCTGATGGCCCAGTTGGCCATGGCGATGCGCTCCGGGCGACAGTCCGGTGACCAGCGCGCCCACCTCGGTCTCGGCCGCCGCACGGGTCGCGATGCCGAAGCGGGTGAACCGGTAGACCATCGCGAGCCCGAGCGTGACCACGGCGATGGTGACCGCGAACCAGAGCCGGTCGGTCACGATGCGGATGCCGCCGATCTCGAGGTTGTCGCGGGGGAAGATCGCCTGGACGAGGATCTGGTCGGGCCCCGCGCGCTCCGCGACGACCGCGGTCAGCAGGATCATCACACCGAGCGAGGCCACGGCCTTGGCCAGCGGGCGGGCGTTGCGCAGCGGTCGGAACACCGCCACGTAGAGCAGCACGCCGAGCAGCGCCTCGATCAGCAGGGTCGCGATCAGCGCCGGCCAGAAGTCGATCGGTCCGCCGAGGTCGTAGGTCCTCGGTCCGAGCGGCAGCGGTGCGAGCAGCTCACCCCGACGCAGGAAGGCGTAGGTGTAGGCGGCGTGCAGGGACAACGCACCGGTGGCGAAGTTCGAGCACCCCGGAGCTGCGGTAGGTGACGACGAGCGCCACGGCGAGCGCGGCGAACACCGCGCCGTTGCCCAGTCCGAGCAGCAGGAAGTTCAGGTAGTCGGTCACAGGCGCCCGGTGGCCCGCCGTGTCCCAGACGAGCGGCAGACCGTCGAGGCCGTACACGCCGCCGCCGTGCTCGCGGGCCTCTCGGTCCGGATCGAGTCGGTAGTCCGGGATGCGGCGGTGCCACTCCTCGATGGCGATGGCCATCTCCTGGCGGGCGAGGTGCGACCCGAGGCAGCGGTGCGGACCGGCGCCGAACGCGATGTGGCGGGTGAAGCCACGGTCGAGCGCGAACTCGGTGCCGTCGGGGAACGTCTGCTCGTCGCGGTTGGCCGACCCGAGCGGGAACACCACCATGTCGCCGGCTCGCAGGGGGCAGCCGTGGAACTCGATGTCGGTGGTGACCTTGCGGGCGGTCTGCACGATCGGGAAGGTGCGCAGCATCTCCTCGACCGCGACGGGGACGAGCGACGGATCGGCGACCAGACGTTCCCGGTCGGCCGGTGTCGCGGCGAGGTGGTGCATGCCGTAGGAGAGCTGCGCCGCCACCGTGTCGAGCCCGGCCATGAACAGCAGCAGCAGGCACGACAGCAGGTCGTCGTCCTCGACGGGCTCGCCGTCGATCTCCCAGCGGATCGCCGGAGCTGACGATGTCGGTGGCGCCGTCGTCGCCGGCGCCACGACGCTCGGCGATCAGGCCACCGAAGTACTCCATCACCTGCATCATCGTGGTGATGGCGCCGTCGGGCGACGCGTCCTCGTCACGCTGGAAGATGCCGGCCTCCCACTCCAGGAAGGTGGGCAGCATGTCGACGGGGGCGCCGAGGATCCGCAGGAAGATCGTCGTCGGGAACCGGTGCGCGAAGTCGGCCACGTAGTCGCAGCGCCCGGCGCCGGCGATCTCGTCGACGAGCTCACGGGCGAAGGCCGCTGCTCGTCGGCCATCCGCTCGATCGTGCGGGGCGAGAAGTAGCTGGCGAGCAGATGACGCCACTTGCCGTGCTCGGGAGGGTCGAGCATGACCGGGATCCACTTGTAGGGCGGATCGGGCACCTCGGGCACGATCACCGAGCTCGAGAAGGTCTCGGGGTGCTGGAGTCCCTCGACGATCATGTCGTGGTCGAGGAACACGTAGTAGCCCGGCGGCGTCTCGGTGAAGAAGCGTGGGCGATGGCGGTCGCGCAGCTCGTCGAGACGCCGGAAGTGAGCCAACGGCTCACGCCGCGGCCCGGCGGTCGAGTAGTGGTCGACCGGGCAGTCCCCGAGCGGTGCGTCGGTCCCGTTCATCGGCTCCCCCTGTCCGGCGATGTCCCTACCGTAGCAATTCAGGACACTCAATGCGTCGTCGTTCCAGTCGGGCGGCCAGTAGCGCTCGCGGAGCTCTCGCTTCAGCAGCTTGCCGGTCGGCAGGCGCGGCAGCTCGTCGACGAAGTCGACCGAGCGCGGGCACTTGTAGTGCGGCGAGCTGCTCGCGGCAGTAGGCGATGAGCTCCGTCGGCCAGCTCCGGTCCGGCGGCGCGCCGGGTCGGCCGGCTGCACGACCGCCTTGACCTCCTCGCCCATCTCGGGGTCGGGCACGCCGATGACGGCGACGTCGGCGACCGCCGGGTGCATCGCCAGCACGTCCTCGACCTCCTGCGGGTAGATGTTCACGCCGCCGGAGATGATCATGTGCGACTTGCGGTCGGTCAGGTACAGGTAGCCGTCGTCGTCGAGGTAGCCGACGTCGCCGAGCGTGCTCCAGCCCCGCGTCGTTGAACGCGGCGCGGTCTTCTCCGGGTCGTTGTGGTACTCGAAGGTCAGCCGGCCGCTCTCGAACCAGATCTGCCCGACCTCGCCCGGCGGCAGCTCCGTGCCGTCCTCGTCGAGGATGTGCGCGTCGCCGCAGATGCGGCCGGCCGACCGAGCCGGGGTGCGCGAGCCACTCCTCGGGGCCGATGCGCGCAGAAGCCGATGCCCTCGGTGCCCGAGTAGTACTCGTGGATGATCGGGCCCCACCAGTCGATCATCTGCTGCTTGACCTCGACCGGGCACGGCGCGGCGGCGTGCACGACGCGACTGCGCAGGCTCGACAGGTCGTGAGCGGCGCGCTCGCTCGTCGGCGAGCTTGAGCATGCGGACGAACATGCGTCGGCACGAACTGCGCGTGGGTGACCCGGTGCTGCTCGATCAGCTCGAGCGCGTCGGTCGGGTCGAAGCGCTCCATCACGCACGACGGTGCCGCCGAGGCGCTGCACCGTCGATCGACCAGCCGAGCGGCGCGGCGTGGTACAGCGGCGCCGGGCACAGGTAGACGGTCGCCGTCGTCGAAGCCGCAGAGGCGCTGCGAGCATCGGCACCAGCAGTGGCGTCGGCGGCGCCGAAGGGCTGCGCCGCGTCAGCGGCGGCTTGATGCCCTTGGGCCGCCCGGTCGTGCCCGACGAGTAGAACATGCACGGCGCCCTCGAGCTCGTCGTCGAGCGGCGTCGTCGGGCTGGTCGGCGACCGCGTCCTCGTAGCGCTCGTAGCCGTCGAGCGGCGCCATCGACCGACGAGCCGGGTCGGCGACCGTCGCCGAGGTAACGGGGCCATCTCGGCGACGAGACCGGCGCGAGGCCGGCTGACGGTGACGAGCGCCGTGCGCCCGCAGTCCTCGACGATGTAGCCGGCCTCCTCGGCGTCGAGGTGCCAGTTGATCGGCGTGTAGTAGAGGCCGGCGCGCTGCGCCGCCCAGAACACCTCGAAGTAGCGCGGGTGGTTCTCGAGCAGCACGGCGACGTGATCGCCTGGGCCGGAGGCCGTGCGGCGTGCAGCAGCTGGGCGAGCCGCTGGGACCGCTCGTCCGAGCTCGCCGTAGGTGACGACGGCGCCGGTGTCGGCCCATGATCACCGCCGGCTTGTCCGGCTGGTGCGTCGAACACCGCTCCCCCTTCAGGTTCGAGTCCCCTCCGCGTTCGAGGGATGTCAGATCGAACGAGCGGCCAGGTCGAGGGCGTCGAGGATCCCGCTGCGGCGCATAGGTCTGGTCCTCGCCCCAGCCGTCGAGGCCGTCCCACGTCCAGCGGAACAGGCCGGTGCCGCTGGTGACGGATCCGCTCCGTGGTGCGACACGCAGCTCCCCGACCGCCTCGAGGTCTCGGCCGTGCTCGTCGGAGGCCTCGATCTCGAGGCCGGCGGATCCAACGTGTCTGCCGGGTCGAGCCAGGTGCGGCGACGTCCCGAGACGAGGTGTCCGTACACGCCGTCCCGCAACAGGTAGCCGGTCGACAGCTCGTCGGAGGCGATGCCGTCGACCACGGTCGGCCGGCTGTAGAGCAGCCACCCGTTGCGCTCGTCGGCGGTCGCGAACGGGTAGCCGACACCCTCGGGCGGTCGGCGCGCCTTGGTGGGCTTCGAGGCCGCGGCGCCGGGATCCGGCGGCGGCTTGCGCGGATCCGGGCCCTGCGGGCCGGGGACCCCACGACCGGTCGCGCACCGACAGGCAGTCGACAGCGAGCACTTCGCCGTCCAGGGCGATCGTGCCGGTGACGTGCATCGGTTGGTCGAAGTGGCGACCACGCCAGAAGGCGCCACGCCGATGGGGTGGGCGTTCGGCGCCATGATCCCGTCGAAGCGCAGGTCGGCCTCGAAGCGGCCCGGATCCGAGTAGCGGAGGCGGTACGACATGAGCGGTTCGAGCACCTGCAGGTGATTGCCGTTGGGCAGCTGCACGTCACGCAGGTCGAGCTCCCGACGTCGGGGAACGCAGGCCCTGGTGGCGCACCGAGTAAATCGCACTCGGTCGGCCGAGTCGTCCCAGACCCACGCGCCGCCGTTGCAGATCTGCTGGGTGGCGAGCACCTGGTTGTAGAACCACCCACCGATCCGCCGCTCGGGGACGTTGAACGAGAACCACGCCGTCTCGGTCTCCCACCAGTGGTCGCTGGCGGGGTGGAGGCGGTCGTCGTCGGACGAGATCTCGGGGATCGAGCCGACCGGTGGTCCGTCGGAGCCGGCGGTCGGCCGGTCGACCGGCGAGGTGCTCATGGCCGTCGGCCGTTCGTCATCACGCCGAAAGAGTATACCGAATCAGATCGCGCAGCGGATGCACATCGTCGTCGCCGGAGACACGTGCGGTATGGCGCGCGGCGATCTCGTCGCCACATGTTCGCGCACCGCCCGTAGGTCCCGTCGTCGAGTCGCTCCATCGCCGCATCGATCTCGGCGAGCTCGGCACGGGCGTCACGGAGCAGCGCCGCGACCTGCTGGCGCTCCCACACGATGGTGTGCCCTTCGGGGTCGTGCTCGTCGTCGGTCGCGACGTCGCTCGCTGCCTCGACGATGCCGTCGAAGCTCGCCACCAGCTCCTGCACGCACGCCGCTCGGTGGCGGCGCGCTGCTCCTCCAGGAGCGCCAGCGGATCGTTCGGTCCGTCGCTCCAGGACGATCCGGCGTCCGCCCCCGGGCGTCAGAGGCCCTGGCCGCGATCGTCATCGCACGCTGGGACCGCCAGACGGTGCGGGTGAGCAGCGACAGACAGACGAGCAACACGGTGGCGAGCGCCACGTGGGTGACCACGGCGCCGTCGATCTGCTGGGAACGGGCAACGAGCGCGGCGGCCGACGACGCGACGGCCAGCCCGAACACCGCACGGAGTCGGCGGGGGGCCAGCAGGGCGGGCCGAGCGCGCGGACCGACCAGGCGAGGACCGCCACGAGCGACAGACCCAACACCAGGTGCAACCCGGCTCCCCCGACCCTGAGCGCTCCGGTGGCGAAGGCCGCGACGGTCCACGCCGGCTGTTCACCACGATCGTCGTGGCGCGCAGGTGGCGAGGCGTCGTGCCCACAGGTCGCGGCGTCGAGCTCACTCCGGTGGCGACCGCAGCGGCGACCAGCGACGGCATCGACGGCGATGAGGACATGGCCGACCGCGCCGGGTCCGTGCGGCGCCGGCGACGCGGAGCCGGCCTCGCCGAGGAGGTCCTCGCGAGCCGTGCCGGGACCACCGGGACCGCCCGCGACTCGGTGCGTCGCAGCGCTGCCCAGTCCGGCTCGGACGAACACGATCGTGTCGCCGGCGACCTGGTGGGGATCCTCGCCGGCGCGCGCACCTGGTCGTACGCCGCGGCGACCGCTCCCTGTACGACGGTCGCTGCCAGCGTCGGGGGTTCGACCCCCAGCCGTCCGATGATGGCGAGCAGCTCGGCGGTCAACGGCTCGATCACCTGCACGACACACGCGCGGAACGGTTCGCTCTGCTGCGCCTGGACGTATGCGAGGACCCGATCGACCGAGGGGTCGGCACGGCGACCAATCTACGCGGCGACGAACCGGTCGAGCCGATCGTCCGGGAGCGAGGAACCTGTCGGAGCCTCGTCGAGCACTCCCGCCACCCAGGCCCCGAGGACCTGCGTGCGGACACTCGGCGCGCAGGTCGTCGGTTCGACCCGAAGTAGGCGTACGTCGAGGCTCTCAAGACCGGCCGGCGCGCTTGGCGAGCTCGGCCAGCGTCAGCGGCTCGACCGGCTGCGAGGCGACCAGCTCGAGCTGCGACATCGAGCAGCTTGGCGTGGTCGAGGTGCTAGCGGTGTTCGGCCACGGTCCGCGCATCGATCTTCGGCACACCCCTCAGGTTAGTTCCCGACGCCGCGTCTGGAAGATCGCCGTCGGGGCGCGTACGGTTACCGAACGCGCGTGCCAGCGAAGACAGCCGCGCCCGGAGGCTCGACCCGCAATGTTCCTCGCCGGGTGCGTGAACTGCTGTTCGCCAAAGGTCGATTCGCACTGATGGGGTCGGTCATCAGCCCTGGTCGCGGTGCTGCACCGTCTTGCTGTCGGGCCTGTCGAACGGACTGGTCGACGACGGCATCTCAGGCCTGCGGGCACTGCCGGTGACGCACCTCAGCGTTCCAGGACGGCGCCGACAGCACGTTCTCCCGATCCTCGATCGGCGAGGACTCCGTCACGGCGTTCGAACTCGGGGCCCGACGCGTCCGCCGAGGCGTTCGGCCTGACGCTGGTGAACGCCTCGGCCGGCGAGGACGAGAACGTCGACCTCGCACTCGTCGGCCTGGCGGACGACGGGTTCATCGCCGGCGACGTGCTCTCCGGCGGCAGCCCCGCCCCGGGGACCGCGGTGATCGGCGAGGGTCTCGCCGACGCCGGCGTGAAGGTCGGCGACACCTTGAAGATCGACCGCACCGACGATCCTCACTCGAGGTCACCGGCGTCGCGCCGAAGGCGACCTACGGGCACGTGGACCTCGTCTACACCTCACTCGAGGACTGGCAGGCAGTCGCCCACCTCGACCCGTCCGACGGCACCGAGATCGGCTCCACGGTCGCGATCGCCGGCGGCGACGACACGGGCGCTCGACCGGGCGGGCAGCGATGCCGGCCTCGACGTGGTGACGCGCACCGAGGCGTACGCGGGATCGCCCGGCTACAGCGCCGAGAACCTCGACCATGTCGCTCATCCGCACATTCCTGTACGTCATCTCGGCGATGATCCTCGGGTCGTTCTTCACCGTCTGGACGATCCAGCGCCGCAGCGAGATCGGCTGCAGAAGGCCCTCGGCGCGTCGACCGGTGCGGTGTTGCGCGACGCGCTCGGACAGGTCCTGATCGTGCTCGTCGCCGCCACGCGCGCTCGGCTCGCCATCGGCTACGGGCTCGGGGTGCTCATCGAAGGCGGCGAGGTCCCGTTCGCGCTCGACCCCGGCACCGTCCTGAGCGCCGCGGTGATCCTGATCATCGCCGGGTCCATCGGCATGGTCGTCGGCATCCGCAAGGTCACCTCGGTCGACCCGATCATCGCTCTGGGAGCCTCCGCATGAACCGACTCTCGCTGCACGACGTCTGCTTGTCCTTCCAGGACGGCGACGAGCTGGTCCACGCACTCGACCACGTCACCCTCGACGTCGCCGGCGGCGAGTTCGTCGCGATCAGCGGTGCGTCGGGATCGGGCAAAAACCGCTGCTCGCCGTTGCCGGCGCGGTCGCGCACCCCCGACACCGGCACGGTCCTCATCGGCGACACCGACGTCACGGCGGCGTCGCCGCGGGCCCGCTCGGCCATCCGCCGCCAGCAGCTCGGGTTCGTGTTCCAGCAGTCGAACCTGTTCGAAGCGCTCACCGCCGTCGACCAGCTCGTCTACCAGGCGTCGCTCGCCGGCATGGACCGCGGCACCGCCAGGACAACGGCGCTCGAGCTGCTCGACGCGGTCGGCATCGGCAACAAGGCGGATCGACGACCGGCGCAGCTCTCCGGTGGTGAGCGTCAACGCGTCGGCATCGCCCGGGCGATGATCCACTCGCCGTCGGTGATCCTCGTGGACGAACCGACGTCCGCACTCGACGCTGCGCGTGCCCGGCACCAGATCGGTGGGGCTCCTGCGCGACCAGACCCACGAGCGGGGTGTCGCCACCGTCATGGTGACCCACGACCTCGGGATCCTGAACGAAGCGGATCGGGTCGTCACCATGCGCGACGGACGCCTCGTCGACGGCGTGACCGCCTGAACACGCAGGTCCGCAGCGTGGCGGCTCAGTCGGCCGGCACGCCCGGGAAGAACTGCGAGCAGACCGTCTCGAAGCACCAACGTCGCCAGCGATCCGGTGTCCAGCCCCGCTCCTCGACCATGAGCAGGAACGTGTCCTCGCTGAAGACCGTGTAGATGATCACCACGGCGTCGGCCACCGAGAGGTCCGCTGCGAAGCCGTCCCGGCTCGCCAGCGCGGTGGATCGACCGACGAGTAGCCCTCGACCCGCAACCGCTTGTTGGTCGCCAGCACCTCGGCCACCTCGGGGTCCGACGAGGCCGCCCGGAGCGCCCCGAACAGCGGCGCAGCACGCTCGACGTTGTGCCCGCCGACCAGGCAGAAGCTGCGCAGCGCCGCCGGCCCGTCGTCGGCCTCGAGCACACCGCGGTACCAGTCCTGTTCGGGGATGTCCTCGTCGCGACCGGCGCGGAGCGCCCCTGTCGAGCGTCGCCTGCAGGATCGCCGTCTTGGAGCCGAAGGCCAGGTACAGCGTCTGCACCGCCACTCCGGCCCGCTTGGCGATCGCCGCCATGGTCGAAGTGAGGAAGCCCTCGGTCAGGAACAGCTCGGTGGCAGCCACGACGATGCGTTCTCGCGTGGCGGCGGCCTGCTCGGCCTTGCTCGCTCGACTCTTCGCTCGGGATCCAGTGGCCATGCAGTCTCCTCGGTCGAGCCCTCGGCCCGCGTGTGCGGACCTCACCTTAAATCCGTCTTGACTAGAACGTGATTACAGTATGTAGTTACATCACGAGCCTACAGGACAGGGCGCACCAGCGCCCCGGGGACTCCATCGGGGGAACGATCCACATCAGCGATGCACCTGCACTTGCGGGGTACCACCACCTGGGACTGACCGTGAGCGACGTCGACCGCAGCGAGGCCTGGTACGCCGAGACCTTCGGACTGGTCCGGGCGTTCGTCGAGCAGCACGACAACACCTCCGGGTACGCCGTCGTGATGACCCGGCCGGGGACCACGTTCTTCATCGGGCTCGACCACCACGAGGACGCTGACCGTCAGCCGTTCGCGGCGCAGCGCACCGGGCTCGACCACCTCGCCCTGGCGGTCACCAGTGCCGCCGAGGTCGAGGAGTGGGCCGCCCACTTCGACCGGCTCGGGCGTCGCGGACGACCCGGTCGTCATCACCGAGGACCCGATGCCGTTGGCGCTGGTGCAGGTGCGAGACCCCGACGGCATTCCCATCGAGGTGATCTGGACCGGCGCGGTCATGGGATCGCTCCCCATCCGGAGCGGCCCCCGCCCACGAACCAGCGACGACATCCCGCACCGTCAGCTCGATCAGCAGCCGCCCGATGCCGGGCACCTGGACGCACTGTTGGCGGAGGCGTCGACCTGGCCCGGGATCGTCGAGGGGCCGTCGGGCATCTCGGTCGAGGGTGCCAGCGCCCTGTCGATCGACGAGGCGATCGAGGCCGGACCCGACGAGGCGTTCCTGGTCGGACGCGGTTCGCCCACGGTCACGCCCAGGGCGACTTCAGCCTGCACGTGACCCTTCCCGCCGAGCTGGCCGTCCGCGCCGAAGCGGCGGGTTGGGCCGAACCGCACCTCTGGGTGCACACCGGGGCGCTGCCTCCCAACGTCGTGATGCTCTATGCGCCTCGCGACGCCGAGGAGCGCGAACGTCCCCGCTGCTGCGAGCCGCCTACGAGTTCGCCCGTGGCAACGCACCACACGAACCCGCAGCGACCCCCCTTCCGGGGTCGTCGCAACCACACGACCCACAGGAGTCACCATGACCACCACCACCACGACCACCCTCACCGACACGAGCGACATGTTGTTGCTCCACCGCATGTTCCGGCGCGGTTCGCTCGCACGCCGTCGCTGGTCCGCCAGGCCGCGGGCTCCCGCGAGCGTGTGGCAATCGTCGGGCCGTACGCACTGGAGATGCTGGGACTGCTCCATGTGCACCATCACGGCGAGGACGAACTCCTTGACCCGCTGCAGGAGCGGGTCTCGCTGCAGCGCGAGCTGCTCGACCGGATGGACGCACAGCACCGGGTCGTGAGCGACGTGCTCGACGTCATCGAGGCGGACCTGGACGTGGGCCGCCTCTGCGGACCCCGCCGTCGGCGAACGTGTCGCCGTGCTGATCGAGGAGATGGTGCCGGCGCTCGACGAGCACCTGGCCGAGGAAGAGGAGCAGGTCCTGCCGTTGGCAGCCGTGCACCTCACCCAGGCGGAGTGGGATCGCATGGCCGAGCACGAACTGGGTGCGCTGCCCAAGCTGCTTAACGCCTGGTGATCCTCGGGTACATCCTGGCCGACACCACGCCGCAGGAGTTCACCGACTTCTGCAAGGTGCTGCCCACTCCGGTGCGGGTGCTCTACAAGCTGGTGGGCAAGCGCCAGTACCAGAAGGAGGCCGCCCGCATCGCCGGGTGAAACAGTGTCGCCGTGGGGCCGGCGACGGACGGCGGGCAGGCAGACGACGCATGCCGGACCTCGACCTGGTGACGACGGAGGGCCCGGTCGGGGTCAGCGAGCTGCTGCACGACGTGCTCACCACGTGGTTCGGGACCTGAGCCCAGCGTCATCCCGGCCCGGCTGATCACCCGACCGATCGATCGGCGAAAATTTGTTCAGGCGATGATGAACGCCGCCGACACCCTGTGACATGTTGTCGACCCGTCGTACGACCTTCGCCGCGACTGCCGCTCCGCTGGCGCTCGGTGTCGCTCCTGCTCATGGGCTGCACCGTGTCACCGCCGACCGGGATCCATGCGGTGGCAGGTGATGGCTCGGCGGTGGTCTCGTTCTGCTACCGACACCGAAGCCGGTGTCGCCTTCGACTACGAGGCCAGGTCCATCCCCGGTGATCACACCGGTTTCGGGACCGGCTCCACCTCGTCGCTGGCGGTCCGGGTGGACGGCCTCGACAACGGCACCGAGTACCGCTTCGTGGTGCGATCACGCGGGCAGGGACGGGTACTGGAGCGAGTGGTCCGCACCCACGGGTCCGGTGACGCCGAAGGGCCGGCCGGCCGCCCCGACGATCAGCAGCGTGGCGGGCTTCGTCGACCTGGAGGCGGGCTGCACCGCCCGGGTGACCTTCGCTCCCGGATCGGACAACTGCGTGCCCATCACCGGCTACGAGGTCAGCGTGTCCGGCGGCTCCGCCCCGGTGCGGGGCACCAGCTCCCCGATCGAGGTGCCGGGGCTGATCCCGCACACGCCGTACGACTTCACGGTCCGGCGATCAATGCGGCAGGAACGAGTCCGGCCTCGGCCGAGCGCTTCGCCGGCTCCTGCAGCTGACCTACGTGTCCGGCTACGCAGCGGCGACCGCAGCGGCGACCTCTGCCCACTTCCCGAGGTGGTCGGGGTGACGGGGGAGGTCGTCGACGGTGAGGTACATGACCACCCGGGCGGCGACCCCGCCGTAGCGGTCGACGACCGGTCGGCGAGCTCGTCCCAGGGGCCACCACCGCGAAGTGCTCGAGCATCTCGTCGGTGATCGTGTCCGCCATCCGCCCAGGTCGCCGGCCTTGAGCTGCTCGTTGAGCCGGCGCCGAGGTGCCCTCGAAGCCGAGGTCGTCGAACTGGAACGCGTAGTTCCGCGTCGACCCGTAGAAGGCGATCTGCGTGCGGGCGCGCTGCGAGCAGCGGCGCCTGCTCCTCGGGCGTGTCGCCGGGGACCGCGAACACCGGGACGAGCAGGTCGACGTCCGTCGGGTCTCGCCCCGCTCGAGCGGCGCCCTCGGCGACGGCCGGGAGCAGCCGGTTCCGGAGGTACGGGCAGCGAGTGCAGCGGGTGGACGTGGATGCCGTCGGCCACCTCGCCCGCCATCCGGCACATCCACGGGCCGACCGCCGACACGTCGACCGTGAGTCGCCGTGGACTCGTGGGCCGCGGGGCGCCCAGGTCGGCGGCAGCAGGACAGCGGTAGTAGGGCCCGTCGTGGGCCAGCGGCTCCTCGCCGGCGGAACGCCGCGGAGGCAGGCCTGCACCGCCAGCACGTAGTCCCGCAGCCGCGGTCCCGGGCGGGTCGAACTCCGCCGCCGTAGCGCCGCTCGACGTGCGCCTTGACCTGGCTGCCGAGCCCGAGGCGGAACCGGCCGCCGGTGTTCTCGGCCAGCTCCCACGCCATGCGACGCGGTGATGATCGGGCTGCGCGCGAACGCCACGGCGATCCCGGTGCTGAGACGTGCAGCGACGGCGCCGCCGTCGCCGCGGCGGCGATGTTCATCCACGGGGTCTGGCCCGTCTCGGTGAACAACATGCCGGAGAACCCCGCCGCCTCGACCGAGCGGGCCAGCTCGGCCACCGTCCCACCGACTCGGCCCCACCATCAGATCGAAGTGCATGGCGCTCATCCTTGCCGTTCACCCCGATGCCCTGCTCCGGAACCGTGCCTCCCTGGAACCGTGCTGGTCGTCGCGGGACTCAGGGCTCGTCGGTGTCCAGGTGGGTCCGCAGCGCGTCGAGCCGGTCGTCCCAGCGGTTGGCCAACGCGGACAGCCACCCGAGGGCGGCGGTAGCGGCTCGGGCCGCGCCCGGTAGCGAACCCGTCGACCGTCGGGCTCGCCGGCCACGATGAGACCCGAGGCGACGAGCTGTGCCAGGTGCTTGGCGACCGCCTGTCGACTGATCGGAAGACCGTCGGCGAGCTCGCTCACCGTCGCCGGTCCGGTGCGAGCGAGTCGGTCCAGGATCTCGCGTCGCACCGGGTCGGCCAGCGCCGTGAAGACCGCGACCGCCGCCGCGTCCGAGGACTCCTCCGGTGCGACCGGAACCGGGTGCCGGTCAGCCACCGGCGAGGTAGGCAGCGATCGCCTCGAACTGCTCGCGCCAACCCTGGGTGTTGTCGACGATCTGCTCGGGACCGTTGTGGAGCGTCGCGAACCCGGACTCGACCAACGTCAGCGTCGTGCCGCCGTCCGCGTTGGGCTCGAGGGTCCATTCGACCAGCGTGCTGTGCTCGGCGTCGAGCGGCTCTCCCTCGGAGCCCCAACGGAACGCGAATCGGGTCATCGGCTCGACGGTCACGATGACGCCGGGAGCAACGCCGTGGTGGTCGAAGTCGAGGCGCAGCGGCGCGCCTTCGCGTAGCTCCCACTCGGCGGTGTCGGCGAACCAGCTGCCGAACCGCTCGGGTACGGTGAGTGCTGCCCACACCCGTTCCTGGGGGTGGGGTAGGTCGGTGGTGCGTTCGATGGTGTCGGGAATGGTGCGTGAGGTCATGACTGCATCATGTGGCAACCCTGGGGTTGCCATCAAGGAGTTCTTTCCCGACGACTCGCGCCGCCGCGAGGGCCGCAGCGACGTCCGGTACAGGAATCGCCTCATCGGCGGCCCCTGCGACGCCAAGATGTTGCCGACGCGACGGTGCGTGGGGTTCGCACCGGGTCGACATCCAACGGGGGAAGAACGAGATGACCACGTCCAGTACGCGCGACCGGGTGAAGGTGTTCCAGGTCGCGACCGGCAACGTCGGCAGCGAGATGATCCAGCGCATCCGCCACCAGCCCGACCTGGAGCTGATCGGGCTGCACTGCTACTCGCCCGACAAGATCGGCCGTGACGCCGGCGAGATCGTCGGCATCGACCCCATCGGCGTCGTCGCCACCGGCACCGTCGACGAGATCATCGCCGCGCAGCCCGACTGCGTGACCTTCCACGGGGTGTTCCCCGACGTGGACCTGTACGTGCCCATCCTCGAGGCCGGCATCGACATCGTGACCACAGCCGACTGGATCACGGGTCACCACCGGAACACGAACCACCCCCATCCGTCGGGGCGCACCGAGCACGAGATCATCCAAGGGGCCTGCGAACGTGGCGGGGCGACCTTCTACGGCACCGGCATGAACCCGGGACTCGCTCAGATCCTCACGATCGCGCACTCCGCCGACGTCACCGAGATCCAGCGGGTGCTGTGCAAGGAGTCCGTCGACGTGTCGTGCCACCACTCCGTCGACACGTGGGTCGAGGTCGGCTTCGGCCGCCCCGTCGACGATCCCGCCGTGCCGGGCATGCTCGAGCAGTACACGCGGGTCTTCGAGGACGCGGTCCGGCTGATGGCCGACGCGTTCGACGTGACCCTCGACGAGGTGCGCTTCGAGTACGAGCTCGCCGCGTGCACCAAGGACGTCGACCTGGGTTGGTACCAGCTGCCCGAGGGCTCCCTCGGCGGCTGTTACCTGAAGTACGTCGGGCTCATCGACGGCGAGCCGCGCATCGAGATGCACCTCGAGTGGCAGATGACGCCGCTGACCCAGCCCCGTTGGGACATCCAGGCCTGCTACATCACGCAGATCGACGGCGACCCGTGCATCTACTCCAAGCACATGATCTTCCCGAAGCCGGGCACCGACTTCTCGTCCGTCGAGTCCTTCGCCCAGGTCGGCATGACCGTCACCGGCATGCCGGCGCTCAACGCGATCCGATCGGTCGTCGCGGCGCCTCCGGGCATCGTGACCAGCGCCGACCTTCCGCTGCGAGCGTTCGCCGGACGGTTCTCGGCCGACATCACCGGCTCGTGAGCAGCGTCGTCGCACCGGCCGGGGCGACGGACCCTCGGCCGCCGTTCCCGCTCGGCTGGTTCGCCGTCTCGCGACGCCGATTCGCTCGCGCCGGGAGCGCTGACGGAGCGAACGTTCCTGGGCGAGCAGATCGTCGCGTTCCGCACCGAGAGCGGCCGACCGGCCGTGGTGTCCGCGTACTGCCCGCACCTCGGCGCCAACCTGGCCCGCGGCGGCACGGTGGTCGACGAGTCGCTGCAGTGCCCGTTCCACAGCCTGCGCTGGTCACCCGACGGGGCGTGCGTCGGTTCGGAGTACCCCGGTGACCCCGACTACGCGGAGCGACTCCCCGCGTACCGGACCATCGAACGCTTCGGCTTCCTGTTCGCGTGGCACGATCCGTCCGGCGGCGAGCCGACCTTCGACGTGCCCGACCTCGACACCGAGGGCTGGACCGACATGTTGGTGACGACGATCCCGATCGACGCGCACGTCGAGACCGTGCACGAGAACGGTGTCGACGCGGTGCACTTCGGGGTCGTGCACGGCTTCCCGCTGTCGTCGCCGCGCTACGAGGACCGCGGCACGTCGTTCCACTCCGAGTTCCACTTCGCGACGCCGAACTTCCTGCGTGAGGGGCCCGCCGAGATCACCACGTTCTTCGACACCGACACACACGGCCTGGGGTACGCGCACTCCCTCAACACCGCCGCCGAGGTCGGCCTGCGCTACCGAGTGCTGCTGCTCACCACACCGACCAGGGCCGGCAGCCTCGACTTCACCGTCGCCACGACGATCCAGCGGCCGGTGGACGGCGGCCGCATCTCGGGTGTCCCCGTCGACGAGGTCGCCGACTTCATGCACCGGGGCGCGGTCGGCGGTGTCCGCCAGGACATCCCCATCTGGGAGGGACTGCGCCACGTCGACCGACCACGGCTCGTGAAGGGCGACGGACCGATCCCCCGCTTCCGGCACTGGGCCTCGCAGTTCCACCTCACCTGAGGCGGACCTGGTTCAGGTCGGCCCAGGCGCCTCGGTCACGGTCCTGCGGCGGCGCGTCGACACGAGTGCGAGCAGCGAGCCGAGTCCGATCGCGAGCACTCCCGAGCGCGAGGCTCGATCCGAGGTCACCACCGGTGAACGCCAGGCCGCCGGCTCCACCGGTCCCGGACGGAGCTCCCGTCGGCGCGCCGGATCCGGTCGGGTCGTCAGGGGCGGTCGACGTCCGCGGGCTGACCTCGACCCTGGTCAGGGTCGCGCACTCGGGCGCCAGGTCACCCTCGGGACAGTTGGCGTTGACGGCATCGGTGGCGACGGTGTTGCGCAGGGCCAGGTTGCCCGTGGCCGTCGTGTCGACACGCACCGAATAGGTGATCGTGGCTCGCTCGCCGACGGCGAGGGACCCTGACCAGGACAGCCGGGGCGCTGCGAAGGCGACCGCACCGGTGTCCGCCGCCGCGTCACCGACCCAGGTCGCGTCGTCCAGCACGTCGCTCAGATCGTCGACGACGCTCGCCGGGTGGCTTGCGGTGTAGGCGACATCACCGGTGTTGGTGACGGTGACCGTGAAGCGGAGCGATCCGCCGAGACCCACGGCGGTGTCGGACACCGACTTCACGACGTGCAGTGCCTCATCGGTCGGCGCGGCCACGCACGCGTCGGCGGTCCCGACGCCGGAATCACTCTGGAGCACCGCCGTGTTCCGCAGACCGGTGCCGGACTCGCCTGCGGTGATCGAGCAGTCCGCGGCGGCGTCGTCGATGCCGAAGGGGACTGACGCGACGACGGTCACGGTGAACGTGTGCACGGTGCCCTCGGACGTGCCGGCGCCTGCGATCGTCTCGGGGCCGACGATCGAGGTGTCACCCGCCGCGGTGCCGGTCCAGTTCGTGTTGGCCGGGGTGCCCCCGGGCGTGTCGTTCACCACGTTCGTCTCGTCGACCGTGATGCCGTCGCCGAAGGTGAGCTCGTCGTGGAGCGCGTAGGTACCGGGGCCGGCACCGGTGTTGGTGACGGTCAGCAGGTAGGTCAACCGGTGCCGTTCACCGCTGATGGGGGTCGGGCCGCTCATCACGGTCTTGGCGACGGTGATGCCGGGAGTCGACGTGCAGCCGTCGTCATCGATGGTGGTGCCGTTGGTCGTCATCGACGCGGAGTTGAGGAACCCCGTGCCGGTCTCGGCGCCCGACAGCGCGCAGTCGGAGTTGGTGGGTGTGACCGCAGCGGGGTCGACGTCGGCCACCACGGTCACGGTGACGACGTGGGTGTCACCGTCACCGATCGCTTGGTCGACCGACGAGGCTGGTGTCACCGACTCCGTCGAAGTCGGGGTTCACCAGCGGCCCGGGCGTCGTCGCGGCGGTGGCGGTCACGTCGACGATGCTCGACGCGGTGCCGAAGCGGACCGTGTCGGACAGGCTGTAGGCGGGGCCGTCGCCGGTGCGTTCGACGGCGAGCTCGTAGGTCGCCGCGTAGGTGCCGTCTCCGCCGGGGACGACCGTGACGAGTCGCTTCTCGAACGTGGTGACCGGGAGCGGCGCGCAGGCCGCTGCGTCGGAGCGGGCGGAGCCGGCGACGAGCGACGCACGGTTCGTCAGGCCCGACCCGGTCTCGTCGAGGTCGACGGTGCAGTCGGCGGCGGTCGTGGTGAGCTCCGCCGGGACGTCGACGAGCACCGTGACGGTGTAGGCGTGCACGGTCGGACCCGTCGGTGTGGCCCCGAGGATCGACTGGCCGCTCACGACCTCGGTGTCGTCGACCCCGTCCCAGCCGTTGACCACGATCGTGCCCGGCGTCAGGTTCGCGAGGTCGGCCGAGATCACGTCGATCCCGTCACCGAACGCGAGCTCGTCGGACAGGTCGTAGGAGCCGGGACCGGCGGAACCGTTCGACACGGTGATCGTGTAGCCCACCTGGTAGGTCCCGTCACCGGCGGCGATCGGGCTGCCGGCGCCGACGGTCTTGGTGATCGACAGCTGGGCGGGCACCGGCGCGCACGCGGTGCCGCTCGTGGCCACGCCGTTGGTGGTCATCGCGGCAGCGTTCGAGAAGCCGCTGCCCGTCTCGGTCCCACCGATCGTGCAGTCGGTGTTGTCGAAGGTCACGGCGGCGGCATCGACGGACACCTCGACGGTCACGATGTACACGTGCGTCGCGCCGTCGGCGATCGATGCACCGTCGACGATGAGCGGGTCGGACGCTCCGTCGAAGCCGGGGTTGTTCGACACGCCCGATGGCGGTGTGACCTCGACGTGTTCGACGGTGACCGCGTCACCGAAGGCGAAGGTGTCGTCGAGTCGGTAGGTCGGGCCGGTGCCGGTGCGGCGGACCGCGATGCGATAGGTCAGGGTGTAGGCCCCGCCCGGCCCTGGGGTGACCTCGGTGAGCGACTTGTCGATCGTCGTGATCGGGAGTGGTGCACACGCGTCGTCGAGCGCCTCGCCCCAGTCGCCGGTGACCACGGCGGTGTTGGACACCCCGGTGCCGCTCTCACCGGGCTGCAGCGAGCAGTCGGCGGCCGCGCTCGTCAGAGTCGACACGGTCGCGACGACGACCGTCACGGTGTACACGTGCTCGATGACTGCGCCGGCGGCGGCACCACCGATCGAGACCCCGTCGCGAGCGTCGTGTCGGACGTCCGTTCCACCCCGGGTTCGTGGTCAGCGTGCCGGGCAGCGTCGCTGCGACCTCGGCGTCGACGACGGTCACGTCGGCACCGAAGCGGAGCTCGTCGTCGAGGTCGTAGTCGGTCTGGGCAGAGCCGCTGTTCTGCACGGTCAGCCGGTAGGTGACGCGGTACTCGCCCGCGACACCCGTCGGTGTCGGGTCGCCCATGATCTCCTTCGTGATCGCGACGCCGGGGAAGTGCTGACACGCGACGTCGCTGACCGTGTCGCCGTCGGACTCGACCGACGCCCGGTTCATCGCACCGGTGCCGGTCTCGCCGACGTCGAGCACGCAATCGGAGTTGGCCGGGGTCACCTCGGCGGGGTCGACCGAGACGACGACCTCGACCGAGTAGCGGTGCGTCGTCCCGGCGATGATCGTCACGTCCTCGGCGATCATCGGGTCCGTGGCGCCGTCGAAGTCGTCGTTCGTCGGGATCGTGCCAGGTGCGACGTTGACGGCCGCCACGCTCTGGACGGTCACCGCGTCACCGAGCATGAGGTCGTCGTCCAGGTCGTAGGTGGCGTCGGTGCCGACCCTGGCCACGGCGAGGTCGTAGCGGAGGGTGTAGGTGCCGTCGCCGTTCGCCGTGGTCGAGGCCAGGTCCTTGGTGACCTCGAACGCTGCCCGGACGACCGGATGGTCCTCGACCTCACCGGCCGTGGCGAGCCCTGCGGGCTGCGGATCAGCGACGACGCCGGGGAGCAGCCGCAGCCGGACGTAGGTGTCGGTGGTGGCGGTCGTCGGCGGGAAGGTCACGACGAACGATCCGTCGGTCGTGCCCGCCGGGACGGTGATCGGCGTCGGACGTTCGCTCGCCTCGAAGGTGCCGTCGCCGTCGAGGTCCATCCATGCGGCCAGGGTCGCGGGTGCACCGGTGGCGTTGGTCGCCGTCACCGTGACCGGTGTGCTGCGGCCCTGGCGAGCGACGATCGGCTCGTCGACGCCGTCCTCGTCGTCGATCCCGTCGTGGTCGTCGCCGTCGGCTCCGCTCGAAGGCATCCCGTCGGACTCGAGGTCGATCGACGTCCCGAGCATGAGCGGCGAGGTGTCCGTGGATCTGTCGAAGTCGTCGACGAGGTGCCGTGCGCCGTCGTCCGTCGACGAGGTGCCGTACGAGGCGGCGCAGCTCGGAGTAGTCGATGAGCGGGTCGCAGATCACCGGGCATCCGGTGTCGGGGTCGAGGTCGGTCATCTGCTGCTGGAACGAGTTGAAGGGGCGACTGACGCCGTTGCTGCACTGCTGTGCCGCGTCGTCGAACGCCATCCAGTGCTGCGCCTGCGCCGCGGGGATCGTCAGGTCGTCGTTGACGTGCGTGGCGAAGTAGGCCTGCTGGTTCCACACGGGACGGGTGCTGGACCACGGGTCGCTCGCGGATTCGAAGGCGCGGAGCTGCGCCTGGTTGACGGTGCCGCTGGTGTCGCACGTGACGAGGATGCGTGCCTCGCCGCTGCCGTCGATGTCGGCGATGACGGGCATCTCGGTGCCGGTGTTCGATGCACACGGGAACGTCGCCAGGTTGGTGGCGGTCGCGCCGGCGCCGTCGATGATGCGCAGGTGCGTCTCGTCGCGGTAGACGAGCTCCTGGCGTCCGTCGTTGTTGAAGTCGAACATCGTCAGCGATGTCTGAGCCGAGGTGTCGGTCGTCGCGATGTTCCACTTGACCGCCAGGCCCGTCCCGACCACGTAGTCGAAGGCGCGCAGGCGGCCGTTCTGGACGACGATCTCGGGCGCGCCGTCGCCGTCGATGTCACCGATCATCGGCGCTCCGCCGCCCGTGCCGATGCCGGTCAACACGCTCGAGACGTGACCGGTGCGGCCGTCCCAGACGTAGACGACCATCGCGTCGGAGCTGGTCGGTGTGCCGATCCGTGCGACGACGACGTCGGGTCGTCCGTCGAGGTCCATGTCGGCGACCGCGGTCCAGCCGTCGCCGATACCTGCGAGCGACTGGTCGGCCTGCGCTGCCACGGTCAGGGCGTTGCCGGCCGATGAGGCGGGGTCGGTGATGGTGACGTCGTAGACGACATCACCGGCGGCGAGCTCGAGATCACCGTCGCCGTCCATGTCGACCGCGACGGTCTGGCCCCAGAAGCAGCCGACACCGCTGCGGCGGGCGCAGCCGGCGGCGTCCGCGGATCCACCGGCTGCGGCGAGCCGGACGCCGGTGCGTGCGTTGAAGATCTGGTTGCCGACGAACACCTCGGGGATGCCGTCGGCGTTGAAGTCGGCGACCGAGAGGCTCGCTCCACCACGCCCGTTGGCTTCGGCGTAGTCGTAGCGCTGGTCCGACACCCAGCGCTGCGCCCAGCTCGCGCTCCCGCTGTCGTAGCCGTAGGCGATGAGGCGACCGCGGTGTTCGATCGGCACGGTGCCGCTGTTGCTCGCCTTGAGGATGATCTCACCGGTGCCGTCGCCATCGACGTCGGCGAGCACGGTCACGGCGTGGCCCGACCACGCGAAGCGCGGCGTGGAGATGGTGTCGAGCAGTGCGCCGTCGCTGGCGCGCACGATGCGGAGTCCGGAGGCGAGTCGGGTGGGGACTCCGGTGCTGGTGCTGTAGTTCAGGTTCCCGGCGACGACCGCGACGGGCACGCCGGTGCCGTAGAGGTCGCCGACGAGCGGCGTCTGGTAGGCGAGGGTGATGTTGCCGGAGCGCCAGCGCTCCTGGATCTCGAAGTCGACCGCCTTGGGCTCGGCGGGCACGGTGCAGTCGACGAAGAAGTCGGGCAGTGTGCTCACGTCGTTGTCGGTGCAGGTGAGCGACGCACACTCGGGCGGGTAGAGGCCGGAGACGGCGGTGATGTTGCCGGAGCAGTTCTGGTAGGTGCCGGCGACCGACGCGGTGACGTCGACGGACACGGCGCACGAGGCCTGACCGGCGAGCAGGTCACCGGCAGCCGAGACCGTGGACCCGCCGGCCGTCGCGGTCACCGTGCCGTTGGCACAGGTGGTGGTCGCGAGCGCCGGCGAGGCGATCGTCACGTTCGCCGGCAGGGTGTCGGTGAACGACCAGCCGGTGGCAGCCAGTCGATCAGCGGTGTTCGCGACGGTGATCGTCAGCGTCGACCGACCGTGCACCGGGATCTCGTCGGGGCCGAAGGCCTTGACGAGCTGCGGGAGCGCGCCGGGCACCTCGAGGTCGGTCGACACGTCGACCGGCAGGTGGGCCCAGTGGTCGATCAGGCGGTCGTCGCCCCAGCTACCGGCCCGGTCGGGCGGGCAGCCGGCGGCGTCCCAGCCGTGCACGCCGCCGTCGCTCGCGACGCCGGCGCTGCCGTCGGCGACGGAGGGTGGCGTGCCGCAGGCGCTCGCGGCGAGCCCGGTGTCGTTCCAGTGCAGCGTCGTCCGGCCGGGTTCGGGGCCGTTGAGCAAGGTGAGCTCCACACCCCCGGCGAGCAGCTCGACGTCGTCGGCGACCAGGTGGAGCTCGGCGGTCCGATCGATCAGGACGCGAGCGGTGATCGCCCGGGTCACCGGGATCGCAGTGCCGGCGCCGTCGAGGCCGTCGAAGTCGACGCTCGCGGCGCCGTCGCTCGCCCAACCCCGCAGCGCGACGTCCGCCGGCCCGTCGAACACGCCGTCGTGGTCGGCGTCGACCTGGACCGTCAGCTGGCCCGTGAAGCCCGAGACGGCGACGTCGATCGAGCCGCTGCGACTGCCGGGCGTCGTCGGGGACGAACTCGGCGCTGGTGATGGTCGGGGTGGCGACTGCCGGGTTCACCCAGGTCGTCGTGCCGTCCCACGAGGTCGCGGTCGCCGGCAGATCCAGCGCCGGTGGCTCGAAGAAGAGCTTGTAGGGGGCGCCGCACTCGTCGGCCGCGGCGATCGAGCCTGCGGGATCGGTCGCCGCGACGCTGCGGTACGTCGAGAGGCACGTGCCGGGTGTGCGCACGCCGACGGCATCCGCGGGAACGTGGTCGACCGGCCGTCGATCCCGTGGAAGGTCGTCTCGTAGAGGTGGCCGTGCTCCCCCCGGTACCAGAGGGTGACGTCGTCGGAGGCGGCCTGGCGGACGGTGTGCCCTGTCGACCAGACACGACCGGGGATCACCGTCGTGCCGTCGTGCACGTCGACGGACCAGCTGACCGCCGAATCGGGTGACGAGGTGTGTTGGATCTCCCAGATGCCCGCCTGCGTCGCGACCTGGTCGGTCCACTGGCAGACGGTGCCGACCGCGGCACCCGAAGCGATGTCGCAGGTCGCGGCAGCCGCCCCGGGACGGCGCAGGGTGACGGTGACCGGACCGCCCGGCGCACCGGAGTCGACCTTGGTGAACAGGACGTCGACGAGCTCACCGGCGTCGACGTACGCGAAGAGGCTCTGCGGCGTGTCGAGCGAGGTGCCGGGCAGGTTCTCGACCGCGGCCGCCCGGTCCGCGCCGACCGTCACGGGTGCGGCGACCAGGAGCACGGCCAGCATCCGTGCGGTGATGACCCGCCAGTGCCCCGCGAGCCGCGTCGTCGACGGTGCATGACCTTCCGACCCGTCGCGTTCAGAGCCGCGCTCCTCAGGGGTTCGTTCGTTCACGCTCGTCCTTCCTCCGCCCTCCGGGACGTGTGCACGAACCCGAGGCCTCGACAAGCCCGTCGGCGCGGCACGCACGAAGTTGAGTGAAGTTCAACGAGTGGGGACGCAACGCGGGGGTGTCGAGCGCCGCTGTCACCACGCCGCGGCGCACGGACGCGCCAGACGCGACACCCGAGGCGTCACCTCGGACCGAGCAGGAATCGAGAAGCACCGGACGACCGGATCGTCCACGCTGGCGGTACGGACAACGATCGGAGGACCCCCGATGAGCTACGCAGTGGACTTCGTCGACGTGTCGACCACCGGACTCGAATCGTCACCGGTCGCGGACGCGCTCGCCGGACTCCGGGCGAACGAGGCCCGCTACTTCACGAACAAGTTCGACGAGCAGTTCACCGTGCGACCGGCGTCCGAGGCGAAGGACCTGGTCGACTGGGTGACCCGCATCCTGAAGGAGGAGCGCGACATCGTCATCGAGTCGCCGCCGCTCGAAGCGGCCGTCGTCGAGGTCGACGACGTCCTCTGGGTGTACGTGTTCTACGAGAGCGGCCTCGCGATCAACGTGCTCGACGACCCGAAGAAGCACGCCGTCGGGTTCAAGCTGTCCGACGGCATGGACGTGCCCGACGAGCTGAGCTCGTTCAAGTTCGCACGCCAGAAGTCGAAGCTCGCCGGCACGATCCGCGGCTCGTACTTCGTCATCAAGGGCGAGTACGAGCGACCCGTCTGACCGACCGGTGATCGTCGACGCACGCGCCCGTTCGGTCGCCGCCACTCACTCGGGTTCGACCGACACCAGGTGGAACTCGCCCGACTCCGTGTAGGTCGACTCGCCGATCGGGGACCCGGTGCTGGCCTCGACCGAGCGCTCGTTCCGCACGGGCAGGCCGGAGTCGACCGTGTACCAGACCTCGGTGCGCTCGGCGCCGACCTGGGTGCCCGACATCGTCCGCTCCCGCACGAAGTGGTGTGTGGCGACGGTCGTGCCACCGACGTCGAGGTCCTCGGCGCCGATGAAGCGGAGGGTGCCCTCCGAGATCGACTCACCGTCGACCGCTTCGTTGGTGCCGACGCAGCGACCGGGCCACTCCTGGCCCACCGTCGGTTCCGCCGGGGCGAGCATCGTCGCGTCGTCGCACACGAAGTCGCTCAGGTTGGTGATCGCCGTCGCACCGATCATCCATCGCTGCCAGGACTGACCGCCCGCCTCGACGAGGTCGTCGCCGTCGGGGCACTGCTCCCACGACTGCCACTGGTTCGTGCTGAAGTCGATGCGGAAGGTCCAGCACCCGTCCTCGCCGAACTCGACCGTGGCGGGCATGGACGGCCCCTGGCTCTGCGACAGCGGTGGGACCGAGAGCCGACACGGTGCCCGACCCTTCGTAGCGGTACACACCGGGTTCGGGTCGGCGGGCGACCGGGTCGCCGTCCGGTGCCACCGATGACGTCGTGCGGGCCTTCGCCTCGTCGACCGAGACCGGTCGGGAGGTGTCGCGCACGGTCAGGAACACCCCGATCCCGATCCCGACGAGCGCGATCACGACGATCGACGCGGCGATCCATCTTCCTCGCATCCGGCGACTCTAGGTTCCACACCGACGACTGAGCCGTGCGAACGTCCGCCGCCGTTCAGGCCTCGGGCACGAAGGGCAGCGTCCGGTACCAGCGCACGAAGTTGCCCGGCGCGAACGTCGCAGCCTCGCCGTCGACGGCGAAACGGGGGCACCGTGCCATCAGCTCCTCGAGCACGACGCGACCCATGAGCCGCGCTGCCGCAGCACCGAGGCAGTGGTGGGCGCCGTAGCTGAAGGTGAGGATCCGCTGCGCCCGCCGATCGATGCGCACGACGTCCGCGTCGTCGCCGAACTCGCGCGGGTCGCGGTTGGCCGACGCGTAGAGCAGCAGCACCTTGCGTCCCGCCGGGATGGTGGTCCCATCGATCTCGACGTCGGTCGTGGTCGTGCGGGCGAGTCCCTGGACCGGACTCGTCAGGCGCAACAGCTCGTGCACGGCGTCGTCGGTCAGGCCAGGATCGCCGGCGAGGGCGGGCTGCTGGTCGGGCGACCGGTGCAGCAGGTCGAGCCCGACGCCCAGCAGCCCGGTGGTGGTGTCGTTGCCGCCGGTGATCATCGTGAACGCGAACCCGAGGATCCGCATCGGGTCGACGCCGGACGCGTCGCCGGCGTGCACCAGGTGCGAGATGGTGTCGTCGCCGGGGTCGGAGCGGCGCACCTCGATCAGCGCAGTGAAGTACTCGAAGATCTCGGCGACCGTGTCGGACGTCGTCGAGCACGTCGCCGGTCGCCGACGCGGCGACCACGCGGTGCACCCAGCCGTCGAAGCGGGCACGGTCGGCCTCCGGGACGCCGAGGTAGTGCGCCACCACGAAGGTGGGCAGCGGCTTGAGCAGCTCCGTCACGATGTCACCGCCGCCGCGCTCCCGGAGCGCTTCGATGCGTTCCACGGCGAACGCCCGGACGGCCGGCTCGATCTCGTCGACCTGCCGCGGCGTGAAGCCCTTGGCGACCAGCCGCCGGAACTCGGTGTGCTCAGGAGGGTCGAGGAACACCATCGGGCGGACGACCTCGAGGCCTGCGGACGCGACGTCGTCGTAGAGGTGCGTCAGCCCCTGCGCCGAGGAGAACCGGTCGGTGTCGCGTGCTGCGTCGAACACGTCTCGGTGTCGAGACAGCACCCAGTAGTCACCACGCTCGACGTGGTGGACGGGATCGTGGTCGCGGAGGTCCCGGTACATCCCGAAGGGATCGCGCCACCCTTCCTCGCTGCGGGGCTCGAACCCGACAGCTCGTGAAGTGCTCATCGGCGTGCACGCCGGGGGCGGAGGAGCGCCGTCGTGACCTCGTCGATCTGGGCCAGGATCCGCTCGGTGGTGTACACGCTCGGGTCGGCCAGTCGGAGCCGGACCAGCTCGTCGGCGACGACCTGCAGCATGCGAGCGGCGAGCTCCGGGTCCTCGGGCGCACCCGGCCCGTCCTCGAACGCCGACATGCTGACCTCGCGGATCGTGGCTCGACCCCGGGCCAGGCTGGCGGCCAACGTGGGTGGCCCGATCTGGGGAGCGACGAGGAACATCCGCCAGGTGGCGGGGTCGGCGTCGACGGCGTCGAGGACCCGCGACATGGCGCTGCGAACGCTCGGTTCGCCACCCGTCGCGGTCGCCTCGGCGAACGCGGCGCCGGCACGCTCGCTCGCCCGCTCGACCAGCGCGTCGAGCATGCCGTCGAGGCCACCGAACTGCTGGTAGACGACGGTGCGGGTGACCCCGCACTCGTTCGCCACCCGTTCGATCGTCGCGGCGTGGAAGCCCTCGAGGTCGACGATCGCGGCACACGCATCGAGCAGCTGCTCGCGCGCGCTTCGGCCGTCATGCGTCGACGTGGCGAGCTCATCGCGCGCTCGCCAGGAACGCGGAACCGTTCGCGGAGCTCGTGCTCGTCGAGCCCGAAGTCGGCGGCGGTGTACCGGTGCGTGCCGTGTGCGTGCCGCGGGTGCGAGTCGTGGTACGCCTCGACGAACGCCGTCGGGTCCGCCGGAGGGTCGAGGTCCGCCGCGGCGTACACCGCGGGAGACCGCGGCCACGGGGTCGCTCACGAGCATCCGGTAGTCCAGGTCGACGAACGTCGCGGCCGTCGACGCCGGATCGGCGCGGAACTCCGTCGCCCGCCGGAGCCAGAGCTCGGTCTGGTCGGCCTGGAACCGACCGACGTCGGCGGCGTCGACCTCGTCGCTGTACATCGAGCGGAACACCGCGAACAGGCTCGCACCCGACGCGACCGTCTCGACGATGTCGCGGTGCAGTCGCACGACCACGGCCCCCGGGAACGCGGAGACCAGGCTCGGGAGCTCTGCGGTGTGCGGCGGTGCCTTCAGCACCCAACGTCGACCGTCGTGGCGGTCGAGGATCTGGAGGACGTCCCGGTAGCTGAGGTAGCTCGGCCCGAGATCCTGCCCCGCCAGCCAGTGCGAGTAGCTGCTCAGCCGGGTCGTCGAGGAGAACCCCCAGTTGCGCAGGTCGGCGCCCATCGCCAGACCGCACTCCTCGGCCATGCGTGCCCCCGAGTCGTGGATCGCCCGCAGCTCGGGGTTGATCGCGTAGAGCATCTCGCTGCGGGCGACGCTCGCCTCGATCAGCGCCTCTCGCTCGTCGTCGGTCGTGCCCGCCAGCCGGCAGGGGCTGCCGAGCTCGATGGGCAGCGGCGCTCGCAGCCGCGGATCGGTCGCGAGCAGCCGGAACAGGAACGTCGTGCCGGTGCGCCAACCGCCGGTGATGAAGATCGGACGGTCCGGCGTCGATGCCACGCGTCCGGGATCGGCCTCGATGAAGCGCGACATCGTCGCGCCCGCCCGCAGCCGTGAGATCGCCGTCATGGAGACCATGCCGAGCCCGAACGCGTTGAGCCGACCGTCCTCGCGGGCCGAGCCGAGGTACTGCTCGAGTCCTTCGCGCCAACCCGCTTCGAAGCGGTCCTCGTCACCCGGGTGCTTCACGGCGGCCGCGGCGAGGTCGTCCGGGTCGAGGCGGTACCGCTCCGGGCGCGCTCGACGGTCGGCCTCGGCGGCGTCGATCGCGGCTCGCGCCATCTCGTTCCGCGGTGCAGGGCGCCAGCCGCTCATGTGTCGTCCAGGAGCTCGTCGACGCGGCACCGCCGAACACTCGGGAGCTCGGGCTCGTGCTCGGGCTGGAGGAACCGGAACACGAACAGGCCGAAGTCCCGGCCTTCGGTGTCGAGCCAGTCCCCCGCTCCCCCGGGGTCGGTCGCCGAGATGACCAGGCGGTACCGCCCGTCGACGAGATGGGCGCTGCCGTCGGTGAGTGTGACGGACCGGCTGCGGTGGTCGAGGGAGTTGAGGAAGCGGCTGTACAGCAGCACGTTCCAGTACCGGCTCGGCGGTGGGTGGCCCTCGACGACGAGCGCCTCACCCTCGTCGAGCTGCCACGACCCCCTCAGGTAATGGATGTTCGGTTCGGTGAAGCCGGCACCGCCGACCATCTCGGACCAGTGACGCACCTCGTTCGGGTGGGCCAGGTCGTCGCGGATCGAGGCGGTGAAGATCGCGGGGAACGCTGCGATGCTGCGACCCAGGCGCGTCAGGTGCCGCCCGAACGTGTCCGGTTCGATCCCGGGCGGCGCGTCGATCTCGTCGACGGGATCGATGCGGCACCAGCCGAGCTGGTCCCGTGCCGCGTCGTGGTGGAACTGGCGCACCCAGACCGCCGTCGCCCCCTCGGGCAGGAGCAGCCGGTCGCCACCATCTGCCGAGTGGTCCCCCGCCTCGTCCGGCGACAGCGTGACCGTGAACCGTCCGGCGGCGTCGAGCGCCAGCGCGTCGCTGTCGATCCGACTCGTGGCGGCCGCCGTGTCGATCCCACCCGATCGCGAGTACACGGTGATCGACGTGTAGACGGCATCGCCGACCGCTCCCGAGATCCGGTAGCGGCGGGAGTCCTTGATGTCGGCGACCCAGTACCGGAAGTCCGGGTTGTCCATGAACATCTTCTCGCGCCAGCCGTTGAACGGAACCAGCTCGGCCCGGTCCCGATCGACCTCGAACCGGCCGAGCTGGTTGTTCAGTGCACGCACGAGCGCCCGGTACCCGTCCGCCCGGACCTCGGGACCGAGGTCGGCGGTGTCCGCCGCGAGCTGCTCGCCGGCAGCGCGGAGGCCCTCGACGAGCGCATCCCATGCCGCTTCCGTCGACGGAGGATCTGTCGCCACGCAGCGAACTTACTGTTCGTAAGTAGGACTTGCAATGAGTAAGTTGCAGGCGCCCGACCCGAGGTCGGGGCCCGATCCGGCAGGGCACCCCGGACAGGGAATGAGGATACTCTTTGCCGGATGGGGGTCGGGATGAGCGAGGAAGCGGGCGGACGGCAGGCGACCGGATGGCAGACCGGAGGATCGCGATGGTGAGCGATTCGGCCGTCGACGCGTCCCGAGCCGCCCGCGAGGCGCTGCGCTCGGGTTGGCGGGACTCAGGGTGCTACCCGCCGGTCACCATCGCCGACGCGATCGAGACGGGGGCCGCGAACTCCCCCGACGACCTGATGATCTTCTCGGCGGTCGACGGCGACGAGCACGCAGCCACGCTGTCGGAGATCCAGCGGGCCGCCCTACGGCTCGCCGGCCGCCTGGCCGCCGCGGGCATCGGTGCAGGTGACGCGGTGATCATCCAGGCCGCGGCGGACGGCGCGAGCGTCGAGGCGCTCTCGGCGCTGTGGCGGCTCGGCGCCGTCGTCGTCCCGATCGTCGCAGGGGCATCGATCGACGACGTCGCCCACGTCGCAGCCGAGACCGGTGCCCGCACCGCGATCGTGCCGCCCTCGTGGCGAGGATCCGACATCGCTGCGCCGCTCGCTGCTGCCGCGGCGGGGATCGGGCTGGACCGCGTGCTGGTGCTCGGCGACGACGCGCCGCCCGGGACCACTCCCCTCTCGGCCCTCCCGGAGGCTCCCGAGCCCGACCGCACGTCGGTGCGACCCGACAGCGTCGCCTGCGTGATCTACACCTCCGGTTCCACGGCCGCCCCCAAGGGTGTCCGGCACACGCACGAGACGATGCTGTTCGGCCTCACCCTGGGCCCTGGCGACGGACGAACCCTGGTCACGTTCCCCGCCGGCCACGTCGCGGCCGTGATCGGACTGCTCCGACCGCTCTGCGTCGGCGGGCTGACCGTGGTGCTCGACCGCTGGAGCGCGCGGGCAGCGGTCGAGGCGATCGAGACCCACCGGATCACGGCGAGCTCGGGGACCCCGTTCTTCCTCGCGACGCTGCTCGACGAGGCCGAGCGCACGGGGCGCGACATCGACTCGCTCGAGCGGTTCCTGTGCGGTGCGGCGACCGTGCCGCCGGCGCTGCTCGATCGTGCTGCCGACGCGGGGATCATCTCGTGGCGCACGTACGGCTCGACCGAGCACCCCGCGGTGTGCACGAGCGACCCCGACACCCCTGCCGACAAGCGGCACCACACCGACGGGCATCCGATCCCCTTGACCAACGTGCGCCTCATCGACGGCGACGGCCGCGACGTCGCCGCCGGCGACGAGGGGCAGATCCTCACCCGTGGCCCCAGGCAGTTCCTCGGCTACCAGGACCCGAGCCTCGATGCGGAGGCCTTCCTCGACACCTGGTTCCGGACCGGCGACCTCGGACGCCTCGA
Organism: uncultured Actinomycetota bacterium; assembly: GCA_963707555.1. Lineage (GTDB taxonomy): Bacteria > Actinomycetota > Acidimicrobiia > Acidimicrobiales > Microtrichaceae > JAFAFN01. The sequence goes on along the minus strand of CAVPQM010000004.1, from coordinate 30,712 downwards.
CGCCGACGGCTACCTGATCGTCACGGACCGGGTGAAGGACATCGTGATCCGAGGCGGCGAGAACATCTCGGCGTCCGAGGTCGAATCCGCGCTCACCACACATCCGGCCCTGGCCGACGCCGCGGTGATCGCCGTTCCCGACCCCCTCTTCGGCGAGCAGGTCTGTGCCGTCGTCGTCGTCCGTCCGGGTTCGGCCGCACCGTCGGCGGACGACCTGGCGCAGCACTGCGAACGACAGGGCCTCGCCGCTCACAAGCGGCCGACCGAGGTCCGCGTCGTCGAGGAGTTGCCCCGCACGAGCGCCGGGAAGGTGCGCAAGGCCGAGCTCCGAGCGGCCGTGCGCGGCGTCGACCTGCACTGAGCGGAAGCGCGACGACGCGACGCCTGCGCCAGCCCTTCACGACCCGGGGGCACCGTGCGACGATGGCTCGATGTCACCCATCGCGCTGTCTCACCACCTTCGTGTTCGACTGTCGCGACCCCTGGGCGTCGGCGGAGTTCTACTCGGCGTTGACCGGGTGGGAGATCACCCGAACCGACGACGACTGGATCGAGCTCGCCGGCGAGTCGGGCCTGCTGCTGGCCTTCCAACTCGCACCCGACCATCACCCGCCGACCTGGCCGGACGCCGAGCACCCGCAACAGGCGCACCTCGACTTCGACGTCGACGATCTGGACCGGGCAGAGGATGCGGCCCTGGCCATCGGCGCTCGCAAGTCGGCGGTGCAGCCGCACCCGGACTACCGGGTGTTCCTCGATCCGGCCGGCCATCCGTTCTGCCTCTGCCTCGCCGGCGCCTGAGCACTGTCCGACCGTTCAGCCGGGGCTCTCTGACCGGCCCGTGGCTGTCCCGATGACTGCAGCACCGGTCAACTCGCGGGCAGGACCCAGTCCGGGCGCACCCAGTGGCAGGTGTAGCCCTGCGGGTACTTCTGCAGGTAGTCCTGGTGCTCGGGCTCGGCCTCCCAGAAGTCGGTCGCCGGCTCGACTTCGGTGACGACGGGACCCGGCCAGATCCCCGACTTCTCGACATCCGCGATCGTGGCCAGAGCGACCTCTCGCTGCTCGTCGCTCGTGGTGAAGATCGCCGAGCGGTAGCTGCGGCCCAGGTCGTTGCCCTGCCGGTCCAGCGTCGTCGGATCGTGGATCTGGAAGAAGAACTCGAGCAGCCGCCGGAAGCTCAGCACCGACGGGTCGAAGATCACCTCGACCGCTTCGGCGTGGTCGCCGTGGGACCGGTACGTCGGTGTCGGGTCGCGGGGTCGCCGGAGTAGCCGGCCCGGGTCGAGATCACCCCGGGCAACTTCCGCAGCAGCTCCTGGGAGCCCCAGAAGCATCCGTTGGCGAGGACCGCACGCTCGGTCGTCATGTCCATTCCTCCTCCGCGGCGACGGGTCGTCGCTGCGATGACCACAACACCGAAGCACAGCGGAAACGTCCCGTGTCGCTCTAGCGTCCGGTGCCGTGAACGAGCCGACCGCTGATGACCGCTTCGTGCCACCCTCGACCGCCGAGGCGCTCGCCCGCCTCGAGATGCCGATGGTCGACGCGATGCGCACCCAGCGAGCGGTCCGCCGGCTGCACCTCGACCCCGTCGACCCGGACCTGCTGCTGCGCGCTGCTCGAGCTCTCGCTCAAGGCGCCGACGAGCTCGAACACCCAGGACTGGACCTACATGGTGGTCGAGGACCCCGAGCAGAAGGCCCGCATGGCCCGGCTGTACCGGCGGCTGTACCGGACGTTCTCGCCGATCGAACGCCAGACGAACCGCGACGACCGCAGGGCTGCGCAGCATGCGCCCGGGCAGTGGCAGGCCGAGCACTTCGACGAGCTCCCGGTGTTCGTGATCCCCTGCTACCGCGCGGACATCAAGCACCGCCCGGTCGGGCGCCCGCAGATCTCGGTGTCGTCGTTCTACGGCTCGGTCTATCCGGCGGTGCAGAACCTGCTCCTGTCGTGCAGGGCGGTCGGCCTCGGCGCGTCACTGCAGACGCTGCCGATCTGGTGGATGCCCGTCGACCCGCAAGATCCTCGGGCTCCCGAGGACCATGGTGCCCGGTGTGCATCATCCCGATCGGCTGGGCCAGGGTCGCTACGGCCCGACCACCCGGCCGCCCGATCGGCGAGGTGGTGCACCTCGACCACTACGGCAACCGGGCCTTCCTCGACGCCGACTTCCCCTCCGTCGCTCGCCCCGAGGAATCCTGAGCCGAGCTCCGGACCTCAGTCGGACGGTCGGTCACCCCCGGCGAACGTGTGCACGCTCGGGTCGTACGTCCCGGCACTCGCAGCACCCTCGACGACGTAGGTCTGCACCGAGAGGCCACCCGGCGTGGTGGTGACGTCGACGGGTCGCAGTCCGATCGTGTGATCGGTTCGCTCGAACAGGCGTCGGCCGTCGCCGACGACGACCGGGGCGACGACCAACCGGAGCTCGTCGACGACTCCCGCGGTGAGCAGCGAGCGTCCGAGCGTGGTGCTGCCGTGGATCTGCAGTTCGCGCCCCGGCGCCGCCTTCAGCTCGGCGACCGCTGCGGCGACGTCACCCCGCAGCACCGACACCGGCCCCCACTGGGCATCGGCGTCGGTGAGCGTGTTCGACGCGACGTACTTCTGGGAGCCGTTGAGGCTCTTCGCCACCGGGTCGTCGAGGTCGGGCATGTTCGGCCACGCCTCGGCGAAGGCCGTGTAGGTCCGGCGACCGAACAGGTAGGCGTCGGCCGACTGCGTCCACCGCTGCACCGTCGCGACGAAGGTCTCGTCCAGGAACGGCACGAACCAGCCACCGCGATCGAAGCCGTCGCTGGTGTCCTCGTCGGGGCTTCCGGGCCCCTGGGTGATCCCGTCGAGCGACATGAACGTCATGAACACGATCCGCATCTTGCACTCCACCTCTGCCGGGTCCACCTCTGTCGACCCCGTGGGCTATCATACAACACGATGATTGTATCAGAGCAACTGGACCGCCGACTCCGAGCACTCTCCGACCCGACGCGCCGCGACATCGTCGCCCGCACGATGCAGCAGGACTGCGCGGTGAGCGACCTCGCCGCGGAGTACCCGATGAGCTTCGCTGCGGTCCAACGACACGTCGCCGTGCTCGAGGACGCCGGGCTGGTCGTCAAGCGCCCGATGCACCGGCACCGGTTCGTGCGTGCTCGCCCGGACGCGGTCGACGAGGTGCGAGCGGCGCTCAGCGACCTACGCGACCAGTGGCACGAACGCGTCGAACGCATGCACGACGTGCTCGCCGACGAGCCCGGAGCCACGGATGACCCCGATCGTCCGATCACACGTCGACCACGAGCGACGGTCCGCCGTGATCACCACCGAGTTCGAACATCCGCTCGACGTCGTGTGGACCCTGTTCTCGGACCCGACGAAGCTCGCTCGCTGGTGGGGCCCGCCGGGCATGCCCATGACGGTCGACCGCCACGACCTGCGACCCGGCGGGACGGTCCACGTCACCGTCGCGACCGGCAGCGGGAGCATCCGGGCACGCTGGAGGATCCACGCGGTCGACGCACCCCTACACCTCGCGTTCACCTTCGACAGCGACGGACTCGATCCGACCGAGATCACCGTCGACATCTCGGCGGCCTCAGCCACGACGGCCACGATGACGATCACGGCACGCTTCGGATCACCTTCGGGCCTGCAGCACGCACTCGACATCGGGTTCGACGCGGGCCTTGCCCGTTCGTGCGCCGCGGCGCATCAGGTCGTCGCTGCCCACTGAACGGCCGGGGCTGACCGCCGCCAGAAGATGAGGTGGGTGACGCCGCTCGGGCTCGGCACGGACTCCAGGTGGAAGCGGTCGAGCAGCTCGTCGGGTGACGTCCCAGAGCCGTTCGCCCCGGCCGAGCTCGATCGGCGCGACCGCGACGTGCAGGGTGTCGACGAGGTCGGCGTCGAGGAACTCCCGGACGGTGTGCACGCCGCCGCCGAGGCGCACGTCCTTGCCGTCGGCCGCGGCCTTGGCCTGCTCCAGCGCCTCGGCCGGCGTGGCGTCGATGAAGTGGAACGTGGTGTCGGCGAGCGTGAAGCTCGGGCGGAGGTGGTGGGTGAGCACGAACACCGGGGTGTGGAACGGCGGCTCGTCGCCCCACCAGCCCTGCCACTCGTGGTCCTCCCACGGTCCGCGCTGAGGACCGAACTTGTTGCGGCCCATGATCTCGGCGCCGATGTTGTGGGAGAAGTCGCGGGTGAAGTAGTCGTCGAGGCCGCGGGTGCCGCCGGGGTCGGTGCGGTTCGGCCAGCTGGCCGTGGCGCCGGCCCACGACGACGAGCTCCGCGGGGTTGGCGTGCCCGAAGGGCCGCTCGAGGCTCTGGCCCTCGCCGGTGCCGAAGCCGTCGCGGGAGACGCAGAAGTTCTGGACTCGCAGGAGCTGGGTCATGATGCCTCCACTTCCGGAGCGAAGCCGAGCTCGGCGTAGCGCGGCCTGCGCCTCGGCGAACGCCGTCCCAGTCCCAGGCGATCGGCTCGGCCGGCGAGCAGCGGTTCGAGCCGGGCGAGCGACGTGTGCAGGCCGACGACGTAGCAGTTCTCGATCGCCGCGTCGGCGTCGGTGACGAAGTGGCTGAGCCGCAGGGTGCAGCCGGTGTCGGTCGGCTTCGAGCTCCCAGCGCATGAGGGAGTCGGGGTCGACGTGGGTGTGCTCGAGCAGCATCGGCGCCTCGACCCGCAGGATCGTGCAGCGTCATCGTCGACCGGCTCCTCGCCGCGTCCGACGAAGCGCATCTCGCCGCCCTCGCGGAGGTCGACGGTGATGTCGGCGTCGAAGGGCAGCCACCAGTCGGCGAGGCGTTCGGGGTCGGTGATCGCGTTCCACACGTCGCGGATCGGGTACGGGAGGTGGCGCTCGAAGCGGATGACGCCGCCGTCGGCGGTGCGTTCGACGACGCCGTCGTAGGCCAGGTCGGTCGGGTCGTTCACGTGCGTGTCCTTCTGGTGGGGCTCGATCGGCAGTGGGGTCGATCGGGGTGGAGGTGCGCTCGCAGGTGGCGCTCGAGCGAGTCGAGCCGGTTCGCCCACTCGCGCCCGGTACGGCTCGAGCCAGGCGTCGAGCTCCATCAGCGGCTCGGGGCGCAGCCGGTACAGGCGACGCTGCGCGTCCTGACGGACCTCGACCAGGCCGGCGTCGCGCAGCACCTTGAGGTGGCGGGACACGCCGGGCTGGTGCATGCCGACCTCGTCGACCAGCTCGCCGACCGAACGCTCGCCGTCGCGGACCGCGTCGAGGATCCGGCGACGGGTCGGTTCGGCGATCACATCGAAGACGGTGGCGACCGGTGACATGCCGACCAGCATACGCCTCTCACATATATAGTGCAACCGCATTCACGGGAATGTGCGCAACGACTCCGCGTGACGGTGCCGCCCGACCGGATCACCGCATCGCCCGTCGGCGTCGCGGTGGCCGTGCGAGCGGGACGCGCATGCTGCGCCTTGACCTCAAGTCGGGTTGAGGTCATACCGCGTGCCAGGCGACTCGCCCCCTTCCCCATCGAGGAGCTCGACGTGATCGTCACTGCCGCAACCGCCACGGACCCGGAGCGGTTCGCCAGATCACCCGTGCCGCCGCGGAGCTGACATCGTGAGCGACCTGACGCCGCGAGCCGGTCGTTTCACGTCGGCGATCGGCGACGACGCCGTCCACGTCGCCGACGGGATACTCATCTCGCCCGCGCTCGGCGCAGAGGCCGGCGAGTCGATGAGCGCCTACACCGCCGTCTTCAGGGCGAGGACGAGCGCCGAACTGCCGGCGCCGTACCGCGAGGGCTCTGGGTGATCATGAGCGGGTCGGTCCGGGTCGGGGACGGAGACGACGCCGTCACGGTCCGGGCCGGCGCGTCGAGCACCTCCGGAGCACAGTTGCCGCATCCGGAAGGTCCGGTGGTCCTTGTGACGGTCGAGCCCGACCTTCCCGATCGAGGCCGTCGAGGCCGGCCAGCCCCAGCACCCGCCGTGGCGCTCGCCCCCGCCGCCGGCCTCGAGCTGGGTCACGATGCCGGCGAGGTCTGGCGACGTGTCGTCCCTGCTCACTGAGCCAGTCGGTCGCGTGCTCCTGCAGTCCCGCGGCGGCCCCGGTCCGGACCAGCTGGCGTGCAGCAGCCTCGCCGGCGAGCGCTCGCACGAGTGCGTGCATGTGATCGAGGTGTGCCTCCGCTGTCGCCCGATCGCTGAACCGAGGGGCTCGAGGCGCAGACCGTTAGGAACAGCGTCTCACGACGAGCGAGCGCGTCGAGCGTATGGGGCGGTAGCCCGCCGGACTTTCGCGCGGCACCTGCTCGTGCACCTCGCGACTGCAGCGATCCCGTCGCGCTCGGCAGGCTCCTTGAGTTGTTGGCATCGAGCACCTTCTCACTGATGCCGTCGAGCGGCTGGCCGCCGCCCAACACGAAGCGCGAGCAGCGTGGGGTCGAAGGTGCAGCGAGCCCACAGGATCAACGCCTTCCACTTCCCCCGACCACGTCGATCGCTGCGTCGAGACCGCGGAGGGAGGCCGACCGGTGCGCGAGCTCATCTGAGCCACCCCGGCATCACGACGCTCGCCGTCAGCGCCGTAGAGCTGCCGAAGACCGCCTCGATGTCGCCACTCCCGACTCGGCCTCGCTCGCAGCGGCGGTGACCCCGCGATCGGTCCACCGGCGCCCGCTGACGAGCTCGGGGTTCCAGTCCCATCTCGCCTCGGGCAGCGAGCTCGAGCACACGACCTTGCTCGGAGCCGGCGCCCTATCATGCCGCTGCGCAGCTCGCCCCGGGCGTGTCGCAGTGTCCGCGCCGCAGCGGCCTCGGGGCCGTCGGCCAGTAGGCGGCCGTGTCCGCTCGACGTCGTAGAGCGCTGCCGACGTCCGACGACGACGAGACACGCCACGTGTCCCGACCTCTCGTTCCGAGCTGGCGGCATCGAGAAGCCTCGTGGAAGTCCTCGTCGATGATCGGCCAGTCGAACTCGCCGTCGGGACCGGCGTGGTACCCGTCGAGCGACGTGTAGATGAACGCGAAGAGGGTTCGCATGGGATGGTCCTTGGTCTCGGGGCTACGGCACGATCAAGATACGCTTGCCCGTATATACGTGCAAGTCGATATACCCCTCGCGCCCTCCATCCATGGCGTGGGTCACGAGCAGCACGGTCGCGCCCGCCGGTGCGGTCCAGGGATCCACACCGTGGACCCGGACGTTGCCGGCGTCGCCGATCACCAGACCGGCGACCGACTGACGACCGTGGTGGACTTGCCGGCGCCATTGGGGCCGAGGATGCCGAAGATCTCCCCGGGCTGGACGTCGAAGGAGACGTCGTCGACGGCCACCGTCGTGCCGTACGCCTTCCGCGAGGACAGCGGTCACCAACGGCGTGGCCGGACCGCTGCTCCCGTGTCATCGACGTCCTCCGCCTGACCGTCACGCCAGGTGGGCCGTCCCTCGACACGGACCAGTGGGGCCATCACGAAGGCCTCGCTCTCGAGGGACTCCTCGGCGATGGCACGGTCGGTCGTTCCCCAGTCAGGTAGACATCCGTGCGGGGAACCCTCGTGGAGGACCAGATGACGGCTGGGGACGCTTCCCTCCGCACTTGCCGCACGTCCCCGGCTGGGGATCGACGCCAAGCTCGGGATCATGGTCCACTGGACCCCGGCCTCGGTCCCGGCGTTCGCGCCGACCGACGCCGCGATCGGCGACCTGCTGGCCTCGGGCGAGCCCGACGCGCTCAAGGACGTCCCGTACGTCGAGTGGTACGAGAACTCGCTCCGCTTCGACGACAGCCAGGTGTCCCGCCACCATCGCGAGACCTACGGGAGTCGCCCGTACGCGGAGTTCGCCCGCGACTTCGAGGCCGGCGCTCGACCAGTGGGACCCGGACGCCTTCGCTCGAGCGTTCGCCGAGAGCGGCGCGAAGTACGTCGTCGTCGTGGCCAAGCACTCCGACGGCTACTCGCTGTGGCCCACCGACGTGCCACACCCGTTCCGAGCCGCGGTGGCACAGCGAACGGGACATCGTGGGCGAGCTGGCCGAGGCGGTCCGATCGGTCGGCCTGCGCTTCGGGCTGTACTACTGCGGCGGCTTCGACTGGAGCTTCAACGATCGCCGCGTCGGCTCGATGGCCGACAGCATCCTCGCCGTGCCGCGCGGGCCGTACCCGGCCTACGCCGATGCCCAGGTGCGCGAGCTCATCGAGCGGTACCGGCCGTCGGTGTTGTGGAACGACGTGGCCTGGCCCGGCCGGGCCACGGACCTCCGGCCGCCTCATGGCCGACTACTACCGCGCCGTGCCCGACGGGGTGCTCAACGATCGGTGGATGCCGTGGAGCCCGCTGTTCTCCGCGGCGCGGCTCGGCCCGGTGGCCCGGCTGGATCAACCGGACGTCGGCGACGGTCGGCGAAGGAGACCGGCGGGCTCGTCGCACCACGGCCGCCGCACTTCGACGTGCGGACCCCCGAGTACGCGACCCTCGACGAGATCCAGAGCCGACGCCGTTCGAGCTGGTGCGCGGCATGGACAAGAGCTTCGCCGTCAACGAGCGGTCGGGACCGCAGGACTTCGTGACCAGGACCGAGTTGCTCGAGTCGCTCGTCGACGCCGCCGCCAAGGGCGGGAACCTGCTGCTCAACGTCGGGCCACGCGGGATCGACGCCACCATCCCCGACGCCCCAGCTCACCAGGCTCCAGTGGCTGGGCGAGTTCATGGACCGCGAACGAACGCGCCCTGGTCGGCACCCGGCCGTGGGTCGTCGCCGGCTCGAGCACGACCGACGGCGACTGGCTCCGTTACACCGCTCGCGGCAACGACGTCTTCGCCGTCGTCGACGCGGCGGACGGCACGACGTCGGTCACGCTCCCCGACGTCGCCGCAGGGTCGACGACGACCGTCGAGACCCTCGACGGGACGCCGCTGCGATGGCGTGACTCACCGCGGGGCTCACCGTGGACCTCGCGGCGCGGACCATGCCGACGGTGATCGTGCTCCGCAACGCCTCGGCCCGCGGCGGTGAGCGCAGGGCCTGACGCCGTGAGGGGTCAGGTCGGTGGGTTGCCGCCGCCCAACAGGAGCGCGAGCACCACACCGATCACCACGATCGGCCCGGCGAACTGGAGATAGGCGTTGAGCAGCCCCTCACCCGCTCCCGGTCCGCATGCGGTGGCCGACACCACCAGCCCGGCCAACATGACCGCGAGCGCCACGCGCTGCACCGAAGTCTTCATCTCGTTCCCCTCTCCTCGCCCCGTCGTCGGAGGCTAACAGGCAGACCTGTCGGGTGACGGGGCCATGCACCGGAACCCGTCGAGGAACTGCTCGAACGTCGCCGACATGTCGGTGGACGGGTCGAAGAGCCACTGGACCTGCAGGCCGTACATCAGTGCCTGGCACTGCCGGGCGACCTGGTCGAGGTCGAGCTCGGGGCGGAGCAGACCCTGTTCGACGGCCTGCTCCAGACCGGTCCGCATCAGTCCGATGACGACGTGTGACCGGTGACGGAAGTACTCGTGGGCCGGATGGCTCTCGTCGGTGGCTTCGGCCGACACCACCACGAACAGCTGCACCAGCTCACGATGCCGCGTGTTCTCGGCGATCACCGCCGTCATGCCGACCAGCGGGTCATGGGCACTGTCCACCGCCGCCCGGGCAGTGGCCCCGGAGACCAGATCCCGGCTCTCGAGGACTGCCGTCAGCAGCGCTGCCTTCGTCGGGAAGTGGTGCAGGAGCCCCGCCTGGCTGAGTCCGACCTGGCGGGCGATCTCTCGCATCGACGCGCCGTGGTAGCCGTGCCGTCCGAAGTAGTCGAGGGCGGTGCCGATGATGAGCTCGCGCTGCTTCGATGACTTCGCGTACGAGCCTCGACGGTTCTCGTTCGGCGACTCCTCCACGCCGCGACACCATAGCGATGGCGAAAACCAATCATCTGAATGGTTTCCAGCACTAGGTTCGTCGACATGGTGCATCACCACCGAGTTCCGATTCGCAACCGTCGTCGATCCACGGGTCGTCGCTCCGTCGCGCGTCGGGGCGACGTGCTGGTGTCGTCGACTCACCGCGCCGCCTGCTGATGTCTGCCGTCGTCATCGTGATGGCAGGGTGCAGCACCACCAGGAACGGACAGGCCGACGACGAGTCGAACACGTCGAAGCCCCGAGCCGGACGCCTCGGACGTGCAGACCGACAGCGACGCCGACGTCGTGCTGTCGACGACCGGCGACGTCGTCGCGACCGTCGACGACCGGTTCCAGTCCTACAACGTCGAGATGGTCGAGGTGACCGGCGGCGAGTTCTGGAAGCCCTACGACGCCGGCAGCGGCAAGGTGGTCCGACCGCCGCTCGACCTCGCCGACGAACGCATCCGCAACCTGGCCCGCGGCACTCGGCCCGGCGTATGTCCGGGTGAGCGGTTCGTGGGCGAACCACACCTACTTCGATCCCGACGGACAGGCCGGCGACACGCCGCCCGAGGGCTTCGGCGGCGTGTTGACCGGAGAGCAGTGGAAGGGCGTCGGCGAGTTCGCCGACGCGATCGACGGGAAGATCCTCGTCTCGTTCGCCGCCACCGACGGCGTCCGCGACGACGCCGGCGTCTGGCAGCCCGACCAGGCGCGAGCGCTGCTCGAGTTCAGCGTCGAGCACGACATCCCTGTGGTGGCCGCCGAGTTCATCAACGAGCCGGGCCTGCCCATCAACGTGCCCGCCGGCTACGACGGCGCAGCGTACGGACGCGACTTCCAGGCCTTCGTCGAGCTCGCGGCCGAGGTCATGCCGGACCTGGTGATCGTCGGGGCCGGCGCCACCGCCGACGACGCACCGCTGGTGATCTCGCCGGTGATCACCGTCGACGAGCTCATGGAGGCCTCGGGCTCGGCGCTCGACGTCTTCAGCTACCACTTCTACCCCAAGGTCTCGGCGCGCTGCGGCTCGACCGACACCGCCGAGAGCGTGCTGACCGAGGAGTACCTCGGGCGGGTCGGCAGGGCCCGCGACTTCTACGCGGGAGCGCGCGACCGCTACACACCCGGCGCACCCATGTGGGTCACCGAGACCGCACAGGCTGCCTGTGGTGGTGACCGGTGGGCGGCCTGGTTCCAGGACTCGATCCGCTACGTCGACACCCTCGGACGGTTGGCACGCGGCGACGGCGACGTCGTGTTCCACAACACGCTCGCCGCGAGCGACTACGCGCTCATCGACGAGGACGGTCTCGTCCCTCGGCCCTCCTACTGGGCCGGGGCCCTCTGGGCGCGCCTCGTCGGCCCCCAGGTGCTCGCCGTCGAGGCCAGCGCGGACCTCGCCGATCTCACCACCTACGCCTACTGCACCCGCGCCGACGACGGCACGACCTACGTCGTCGTCAACGCATCGACCACCGAGCACCGCACGGTCGCGACCGGCAACGCTCCGGTGATGACCTACCAGCTCACTGCGTCGTCACTCGACTCACCCACCGCGATGCTCAACGGCAAGGTCCTGAGCGCCGCCGACGACGGGGCGCTGCCCGACCTGGACGGCGACGAGGTCGACGGCGCCGTCACGATCCCGCCGGCGAGTGTGACCTTCATCGTCGATCCGACGCCCAACCCGGCGTGCGGAGGGTGAACGACCCCGGACGCGATGGAACCTCCCCCGGGTCGGGGGAGGTTCCGCTCGCTGGATCAGAGGCCTAGCTACTCCGGCGGAGCGTTCAGCACGACCGAGATGCCGCTGTAGGAAGCCGACAGCCGCTTGCCGTCCGGCGACAGCCGCCCGGAGAGCGACGTGCCGTTGAACGACATCCGCACGAGGTCGCAGTCGATGGTGCCGTCGAAGTTCCAGACGCCGCTGCCGAACGCCGAGAGGTCGACGGTGCCCCAGAAGATCGTGCCGGCGACGTTGACGTCGGCCGAGGTGCCCTGCGGGCCGGTCCACAGGCCTTCACGGAGCGGCGGGCAGCCCTGGACCGAGATCAGGCGCTGCTGCGTCGGCAACGCCTCGGTGGTCTCGGTCGAGGTCTGGCTGGCCAGGATGATGCAGCTGCCGGCCTCGTTGAAGGAGAGCACCCCGCCGCTCAAGGTGCAGCCGGAGCTGGCCTCGCCGAGCGAGATCTCGACCGGCAGGTTGTTCGGAGCCGACGCGGTCGGCGTGATCTGCTTGCCGATGTAGCCGACCGCCGGCACGTTGAAGATGATCCCGGTCGGCGCTTTGGGCGGCGGCGCGCACGCCGCTCCCAGCATGGCCACCAGGCCGACGACGATCGGCGTTGCGACGAGCCGCAGTCGCGTGCGTGTTGATGTCATGTGCATCCCCCCAAAGGATTCGCTGCGCGGAACGTAGCACCGTTGCGGTGCGACGGGTCGATCTCTGGTGCTCATGGCGCCGACGATGTGTCGGAGGGTCCTGTCCCGATCGAGGAGAACACAGGGATCTTCACCGATGCGACGGTGCGAGCGCGGCGCGACGCTCGTGACATGACCACATCACTGCAGGACAAGACGGGTGAGGCCGTGACGATCACGCTCGACGAGCGGCGACCGATCGCTGCCTACACCGTGCACCTCGCCGACGGCACGCTCGCCGGAAGGGTGGACTTCGTCGACGCCCCCGGCTCGGATGGTGAACGCATCTTCTTCCACACCGAGGTCGGACAGGACTTCGGTGGACGAGGTCTGGCCGGGCTGCTGGTCCGCGAGGCGCTCGCCGACAGCATTCGCAAGGGTCTCACTGTCGTCCCGGTGTGTCCGCTGTTCGCCGCTCACCTGGACACGCACGGCGGCGAGTACCTCGCTGACGGTGGACGACTCCGGCGGCCGACGGCCGACGACATCACCCTCGTCAAGAGTGCGGTGTCGAACGCCCGGTGACCACACACCCGCAGCTGCGTCGAGTGACCGCCCGCACTCGGGGCGCCGCTCAACGCAGCTGGAGGTCGCGGAGCTGACGGCGTGAGGTGATGTCGAGCTTGCGGAAGATGCTGCGCAGGTGGGCCTCGATCGTCCGAGGGCTCAGGAAGAGCTGCGCGCCGACCTCGCGGTTGGTCAAACCGGTCGCGACCAGACGAGCGATGTGCAGTTCGTGTTCGGTGAGCGCATCGGTCGGCTTCGCAGAGCGGCTGCGGGGATGTTCCCCGGTGGCCCGCAGCTCGCCTGCGGCACGGTCGGCGAAGGCCTCGACGCCCATGTCCGACAACATCTGGTGGGCGAGGCGAAGCTGCTCGCGGGCGTCCTGACGCCGCCGTTCGCGGCGCAGCCACTCGCCGTAGACCAAGTGGGACCGGGCGAGCTGGCTGGAGATCCGGGAGTTGCCGAGCCGCTCGATCGACTCGAGGTAGTACACCTCGGCGCCCGGCCCGTCGGTGGTGAGCGCACGTGAGCGCGCCGTGAGCCCGAGGGCCCACTGCGTGCCGCTGGCCCCGGCCCGTGCGCTCAGCAGCTCGAGAGCCGTTGCCGCACGCTCCGGTCGACCGGCACGGGCGGCCGCCTCGATGAGCTCGGGGAGGGCCATGCTGCCGTTCAGCAGTTCGTCGGACTCGCACGCCCGCTCCGCGGCGTCCAAGGCCGCGGTGTAGTCGCCCAGGCCGTTGTGGAGCACCGACCTCGCGTAGAGGGCGATGGAGTCCTGGGCGCCGGTCCGGCCCCCGCCCCCCTCGTCTCGGCCGGCCTGGTCGAGCTCCGGGGCCTCGCTGCGTCGTCCACGCCAACCGGCCAGGATGAGCTGGGCGCGGCGACGCAGTGGCTCGGCGCCGGTCGCCGACCTGATCGCCGCTTCCTCGGCGACGAGCTCGGTGGCGCGTGTGAGCTCACCAGCCAGCACCAGCGTCACCGACAACGAGATGAGCGCGGCGGGCAGGGCCGCCAGCGCACCGGCCTCGCGAGCCAGTCGAACGTTGCGGCTCGCCAGCTCGACGGCCAGGTCGTCGTCGAACAGCGCCACCGCGGTGCGGCTGGCCAACCACAGCCAGCGGCGGCTGTCGGTGTTGCGACCGCTGTCCGCTCCGACCCCTTCGGCGCAGAACGCCTCGAGCGCCCGGCGCAGTGCCTGCGCGCTTGCCTCGTAGCCCTGCGTGCACGTCATCACGAGTCCGTCGAGCAGGAGGTCCCGCGGCGCTGGCGGTCCCGGGGGTGCAGGCGCTGCGCTGGCCGCTTCTGCCACCCCTCGCACGCCGCCGCCGAGCCCCATGCCCCCGGTGATGATCGCAGCCTCGAGCGCGTGCAGGTAGGTCTCGCGCGACAGATCTGCGTCGAGCGGGGCCAGTCTCGTCGCGGCCTCGAGCAGCATCCTCGGCACGTCACTGCCCCGCGTCAGGTGGAAGGCGATCTGTGCGCGCAGCAGCTCCGACCTGGCCTGTTGCACGGCGTCGAGCGGACCGGTTGCGGCAACCGCGAGCAGCTCGAGGGCAGCTTCGGACGCGCCTGCATCGTGCTTCGCATGGGCCGCCTCGAGGGCACGCCCCGCACGCACCGACGCCACAGGGGTCAGCTCGACTGCGTGCTGCAGGAAGGCCGCCGCAGCGGCCCACCCACCGCGTGAGCGTGCGCGGTCCGCCGACTGCTCCAGAGCGGCGGCGGCGACCTCGTCGGTTCCCAGCACCGCCAGTGCCCGGTGCCAGGCACGGCGGTCGGGGTCGAGCTGTTCGTCGGTGGCCGCAGCCAGCGCGCCATGGGCCCGGCGACGCTCCGGCGGCGTGGCGGCCTGGTACACCGCCGAGCGCACCAGCGGGTGACGGAACCGCACGCCGGCGTCGACCTCGATCAATCCCTCGACCTCTGCCGGAGCCGCCGCCTCGGGGTCGATCCCCAGGTGTGCGATCGCGCGCCACAGCAGCGCCATGTCGCCGGTCGGGTCGGCCGCGGCGACGAGCAACAGCATCTGCGTGTCGGCGGGCAGGCGGTGGGAGCGCTGCTGGAAGGCGTCCTCGATGCGACGTGGCGTTCCCATCGCGTCGGGCCTCTCGAAGCCGCCCGCCAGCTGCGCGGGCAGCGTGCCTCGCGGCAGCTCCAGCAGCGCCAGTGGGTTGCCACGCGCCTCGTCGACGATGCGGTCGCGCACTCGATCGTCCATGGGCCTGTGGATCGCCGTGGACAGCAGCGCTCGTGCATCCGCGTCGTCGAGCCCGCTGAGGCACAGCTCGGGCAACCCACCGAACGGCTCGACGTCGTGGTCGCCGGAGTCGCGGCGGGCGAACACCAGCGCCACCTGCTCGGCGGCCAGCCGACGCGCCACGAACGCCAGCACCTCGGCCGAGGCCTGGTCCAGCCACTGCACGTCGTCGACGAGGCACAGCAGGGGTGCCTGCTCGGCGGCCTCGGCCAGCAGGTTGAGCGTCGCCAACCCGACCAGGAACCGGTCCGGAGCGGCACCGCGGCGTTGTCCGAACGCCACGCCGAGGGCGGCCTGCTGGGGGTCGGGCAGCGCGTCGATGCGGTCCAGCAGAGGAGCGCACAGCTGGTGCAGACCAGCGAACGCGAACTGGGTCTCCGACTCCACCCCGCAGGAGGCCTGGACCCGGAACCCCAACGTGGCCGCGATGTCGCGAGCGTGCTCCAACAGGGCGGATTTGCCGATCCCGGCTTCCCCGCCCAGCACGAGCACCCCGCTGTGCCCGGCCCGTGTTCCCGCCAGCAGCTGTTCGACGGCCTCGAGCTCGGCACGTCGACCCAGGATCTCTGCCATGTGGTCCCCGCCCCCTGATTCTGCGCCCGAAGGCCGCCAGATTAGGTGACGTTCACCGATGCGATGGCCGCCAACGGTGTGCTCGGTGGTCGAACCCGTCGACGCCACCGCCCTCCCTACACGGTGGACCGCGGCCACGACATGGGGATGCCCACCGATGCCACGGTGTCCACACCGGCGCGACCGTGACATCCATGTCCTCACTCACTGCGGTCCCCACCACACGACCCGACGACCGAGGCCTGCGGGTCTCCCCGAGCAATCCGCTGCGGATCGGGCTCATCGGCGTCGACCACATCCAGGTGTTCATCCGACCCGCCCACGGTGAGCACGAGTTCCTCGCACTCGTGGACCGGCTGGAGCGGCTCGTCGACGCCGGGTACGAGACGGTCGACGTCGTCTTCGAATCGTCCTCCGGCGGCGGCTCGTCCGTCGCGGTGAACGGGTCCGTCCACTCCCGTGTCCCGGTGTCGGCCCTCCGAGACGTCGGGATGTTCACCGATGCGGCGACGGCACCTCTGGGGCGAGGTTGAACACATGGCGATGACCCGCAACCGCACCACCGGCCAGACCCAGACCCAGACCCAGCGACTCGACCATCAGAAGGAAGCGACCATGAGCGACACCACTGTCAGGAACCAACTCACCCCGGGAGCATCTCCCCTCTCGGCCCGACGTCCCGACGACACGACCGTCTCGGTCCCCCGCGGCCGTGCCGACCGACGAGCGTCCACCGGCCCGGTGATCGAGGTCGACCGGCTCAATATCGCCTACGGCGACTTCCACGCCGTGAAGAACCTCTCGTTCCACGTCGAGCCCGGCGAGCTCTACGCACTGCTCGGCACCAACGGGGCCGGCAAGACCTCGGCCCTGGAAGTCATCGAGGGTCATCGCCGACCGTCGTCGGGCTCCGTGCGGGTGTTCGGCAGACCCCCGACGGATCGGTACGCGGTGCGACCGCGCATGGGCATCATGCTCCAGGAGAGCGGGTTCGCCCCCGACCTCACCGTGTCGGAGACGCTGCGGCTGATCGGCCGACTCAGCGGACGCCACGACACGGTGGAGCGGGTGCTGGGCATGGTCGACATGTCCCGGAAGGCCGATACCCGGGTGTCGCAGCTCTCCGGCGGCGAGAAGCGGCGGCTCGACTTCGCCACCGCCGTCTACGGGCGGCCACAGATGATCTTCCTCGACGAGCCCACCACCGGGCTCGACATCCAGACCCGCGATGCGGTCTGGAGCATCGTCGAGCAGCTCCGCGGCGACGGCTCCACCATCGTGTTGACCACGCACTACCTCGAGGAGGCGCAGCAGCACGCCGACCGGATCGGGCTGATGCGCGACGGCGTCCTCCGACGCGAGGGCACGGTCGCGGAGCTGACGAGAACTCTGCCGGCGTCGATCCGGTTCTCGGTCCCACCCGGCGCACCGACACCGCGGGTGCAGTCCGCGGTCACATCGACCGACGGGCAGTTCCTGATCGAGTCCCTCGATCTGCAGCGAGACCTCAAGGGCTTGCTCGACTGGGCAGACACCAACGCCGTCGAGCTGGTGGGGCTGTCCGCTGCACCGACCCGGCTGGACGACGTCTTCCGTGCCCTCGACACCGACCCCACGAACTGAACCCCGAAGGACCCACCATGTTCTCCATCGCCCACAGCGAACTCCTCCAGGTCGTTCGCAACCGAGCTGTCCTGATCAACGGCCTCCTCGTGCCGCTGGTGGCAGCCGCATCCTTCATCCACTTCCGTGACCTGTTCCAGAGGATCGGAAGCCTCGGCTACATCGGATCCGTGATCGTCTTCACGATCGCCGCGTTCACCCTCTACGCCACGACCGTGACGACGCTGGCGGGTCGCCGCCAGACCCTCTTCCTCAAGCGGCTGCGCTCCACGGCGGTCAGCGACCCGGCCATCCTGTCGGGGCTGGTGCTCCCGCTCCTCGTGGTCGCGCTGGTCCAGGTGGGATTGATGCTCGTGGCGTTCTCCGTCGTGAGCGGCTCGCCCGCCAACGTGCCGCTCCTGATAGCCGGGATCGGGGCGACGTTCGTGATGATGCTCGCCCTGGGAACGGCCACCTCCGGTGTGACCAACTCTCCCGAGGCGGCGCAGGTCACCTCCCTGCCGCTCAGCCTCGGCATCATCGTCATCGCCAACTGGGTCGCCATCTCCGGGACCGAGGAGCTCACCCTGTTGAAGCGGCTGCTGCCCGGCGGTGCGGCCTCCGAGCTGATCGTCGACAGCTGGAACGGCGGCACTCCCGTCGCCGACTCGCTGCTCCTGCTGGTCCCGACGCTCGGATGGGTGCTCATCGCGATCGCGGTCGCCACGAGGCTCTTCCGCTGGGAACCCCGCCGCTGACGACGCCGGGCCACGACGCACCTCACTCCCCCTCGACGACATCACCACGAAAGGACCACCACCATGCGAACCATCAACGTCGGTCACGAGAACAGCGTCCCCATCGAGCTGTACTACGAGGATCAGGGAGCCGGTCAACCCGTCGTCCTGATCCACGGGTATCCGCTCGACGGCCACAGCTGGGAGCTCCAGACACGCGACCTGCTCGCCGCCGGGTACCGGGTCGTCACCTACGACCGCCGCGGCTTCGGCCGCTCGTCCAAGGTCGGCACCGGCTACGACTACGACACCTTCGCCGCCGACCTGAACGCCCTGCTCGAGGCGCTCGACCTGCGTGAGGTCGTGCTCATCGGGTTCTCGATGGGCACCGGCGAGCTCGCCCGCTACGTGTCGACGTACGGCCACGAGCGGATCGCGAAGCTGGCCTTCCTCGCCTCGCTGGAACCGTTCCTCGTCGCCCGCGACGACAACCCTGACGGCCTACCCCAGGAGGTCTTCGACGGCATCGCCGCCGCGGCTCGGCGCGACCGGTACGCGTGGTTCAAGGAGTTCTTCGCCGACTTCTACAACCTCGACGAGAACCTCGGCAGCCGGATCAGCCAAGCGGCCGTCGACGCCAGTTGGAACGTCGCCGTCGCCGGCGCGCCGGTGGCCTCCTATGCGGTCGTGCCGTCGTGGATCGAGGACTTCCGCGCCGACGTCGAGGCCGTCCGGTCGGCGGGCAAGCCGGCGCTGATCCTGCACGGCACGGCCGACCGGATCCTCCCCATCGACGCCACGGCCCGCCGCTTCCGCCAGCTCGTGCCCGATGCCGAGTACGTCGAGATCGACGGGGCCCCGCACGGGCTGCTGTGGACCCATGCCGAACAGGTCAACGAGGCCCTCGTCGCCTTCCTCGGCGACAAGGGCGAGTAGCCCGAGGTTCACTCGGTCTCGAGGTTCACCCAGTCCGGTTCGCCCTCGGGCACCACGAAGATGTCGAGCATGACGGCGTCCACGTCGCCGGTGTTGAACCCGGACATGTGCACGTCCGGCGGCATGTAGTAGCAGCCGCCGGCCTTCACGGTCGTCGGCTCGGCGCCCTCCATCAGCAAGGTCATCTCACCTTCGGTCACACACGTCGTGCCGCCGTAGCCGTGGATGTGGATCGGTGCTCGTGTGCCCGGTGCCCGGACGGTGCGGTGCACCAGCGACTCGTGGCCCCGACCGTCCCCGGCGCGCAGGACGGTCTCCTGGGCCTTGGCCGAGGTCGCCTCACCCGGAGGCACCTCGCCGTTGAGCTCGGTGACGTGATGGTCGGCGCTCTCGTGCTCGGTGACGGGCAGGTCGAGTGCAGGCGATGTCGAGCTCGTGGTGGCTGCGTCCTTCTCGGCAGCGTCCTGCTCGGAGGTGTCCAGCGCGGCGTCGTCGGTGCACCCGGCGGCGAAGAGCGCCGAGCCGAGGGCGAGAGCGATGAGCGGGCGTCGGAGTCGGGCGACGTGCACTGGTGGTCGAGCCTTTCGTCAGAGCAACGGCGTGTCGCGTTGCACCGACCCAGATCGGCCGGAACCGCTGACCACTGAGGACTTCGGCTCCTGTTCCCCGACCCCACTTCGAGGGCGCAGCGGTGGCGCGGACCTCCCACCCGCCCCACCGGTCCGTCGTGCCGTTCCCGGTGTGGCGACGCAGAAGTAGTGTCCGGCGGTGGACCTTGAGGGAGGCGGACACGACGACCGCGCGACGGCGCACGTCCCACGACTGCCCCTGGTCGCGATGGCGCTCGTGGCACTCGTCGACGCCGTCGACACCGCTGTCGCACGGGGCGTGCTGCCGCTGCTCGAGGACGAGTGGAACCTCAGCGACGTCCAACTCGGTCTGATCCCGACGGTGTTCGTCGCGCTCAGCGTCGTGGCGACGGTCCCTGCGGGATATCTGTCGGACCGGGTGCGTCGCACCCGCCTGATGGGGTGGACGCTGGTGAGCTGGAGCGCGCTGACGCTGCTGTCGGCGACCGCCGTCAACTTCGTGAACCTGCTCGGAGCGAGAGCCGTCATGGGCATCGGTCAGGCGGTCGACGACCCTGCCTCCACCTCGTACCTCGCCGACAGCTACCCCGCACGCTCCCGCGGCCGCGTCTACTCGGTGCAGCAGGTCGCGCTGTTCCTCGGAGGCGGTCTGGGCCTGGCGGCCGGCGGTCTGGTCGGCGAGCGGTGGGGCTGGCGATGGGCGTTCGCGCTGGTCGGTCTGCCCGGGTTGCTGCTCGCTCCGGTGGTGTTCCGACTCCGCGAGCCGAGCCGCGGCGAGTCGGACCGCAGACAGCCGGACCGCAGCGAACCGGCCCTGGGCGTGATGACCCCGGGAGCCCCGGCGGACCGCCCGTCGCCACATCCGGCGAGCGCCGGCCCGCCCGGGGCCGACGGGTTCGCCACGTTCCTACGGCTCAACGCCGCCACGTTGCTGACCGAGCTCCGAGGGATCTTCCGCATCGCGACGATGCGGTACCTGTTGGTCGGGCTGGCGGCGATCTACTTCACGCTGTCCGCGGTCAGCACGTGGTTGCCGCTCTACCACGAGCGCTACTCCGGGATGAGCACGACCGAGGCCACCGGCGCGACCGGTGCGATCCTCATCGTCGGAGGATTCGTCGGGACCCTCCTCGGCGGGTGGTGCTCGGACCGCTTCCAGGCGCGATGGAGGGGTGGTCGCATCGTCATCGTCGTGTGGTCCTGCCTGGCGTTCTCGGCGCTGGTCCTCGCTTCGTTCGTCGTGCGGTCAGTGCCGTTGGGGCTGATGCTGCAGTTGCTGGGAATGGTGCTCGTCGCCGGCGCCGGACCGGGACTTCGCGCCGCGATGGTCGAGGTCGTGCCGGCGGAGCAGCGCGGCATCGGCGCGTCCGCGCTGGGTCTGACCACGGCGTTGTTCGGCACCGCCGCGGCTCCTCTGGTGGTCGGAGCGATCTCCGACGCGACCGGTTCACTCGTCGTGGCCTTCTACATCGCGTTCGTGCCGGCGATGCTCGGGCTACTCGAGTTGAGTCGAGCGCGCCACAGCCTGGACGACGACGTCCGCGCCGTCCACGCGTCGGCGATCCCGGCCGAAGTGATGCGACCTGACGAAGCGCCTGGACACGGCCCGCCCGCCCCGGTCTGACGTCCCGGCACCTGCCTGATCTCGAGCAGATCGGCGGGTCGCGCCGGGCCTGAGGTCGATCAGCCGGCGATTCCCGAACGGAACGCTGTAGCGATCGCCTCGCTCCGCCCGCGCACCCCGAGCGTCCGGTAGACGGCCACCGTGTGGTGCATGACCGTCTTCGGGGTGACCCCGAGCGTGGTCGCGATCTCCTTGTTCGACAGTCCGGCGGCGAGCAGCCGGAGCACCTCGACCTGGCGTGCCGTCAGCGAGTCGACGCCGTGCGCCCCGGTCGCCGACGCTGCAGGAACGGCTGCGGGTTCTTCAGCCGAGCGATCCAGCCGAGCGTCGAGCCAGCGGGCGGCCTCGTCCACCGCTGCCGTCCAACCCAGCTGGGCACCGGCCGCGACCTGCCGCTCGAACACGGCGTCGCCGAGCTCGCTCCGCGCAAGATCGATGGCCTGCTGATGGCGGGCGATCTGGGTGTCGTACTGGTACGGCTCCAGCATCGGCAGCGACTCCTGCAGCGCTCCGTGGAGACGCGCGACCAGGTCGTGGTCACCACCGAGATCGGCGACCAACACCATCGCGACGAGGGAGAAGCCGACGACCGGCGAGCCCTGCATCGTGCGGGAGATCTGCAGCGACTCGGCCATCCGGCCGAACACGTCGTCGGCCGTTCCACACCGCAAGCCCTCGTGCACCCCGCGGATCAACAGCAGCGCTTCGTAGAAGTGGAGCCCCAGCTCCCGAGCGAGGTCGATCGTCTCGGTGGTCGTCGGAAGACCCTGGATCCGACCTGGGAACCGTTCCGTGAGCGGGCCCAGCAGCATCGCGGCGCGCACCACGGTCTCGCGGTCGCCGGTCGCTCGGGCCCCCTCGAGGGCTGCCATGCCCAACTCGACGGCCCGTTCCTCGTCGCCTTCCAGGCCGGCGAGCATGCCGGACCAGATCTGGATCGTGGCGCGCCAACCGCCCTCGTCGTTGGCCTCCGCCAGTCGCAGGCCCTCCTCCGCTGCTGCCTTCGCCTGCACGAAGTCGCCGGTCGTGGGAGACACGAGCAGCCAGACGCACTGGGCGTGGAACCGGACCACGTCGCCGGCCGACGCAGCCAGCGCCTCGCCTGCGCGGACGCGCTCGACCAATACGTCCTGGCCGAGTGCCGAGGCATGGCGCAGACCGAGGTAACCCGACCAGAGGGTCGCATGGGCACGACGTGCCAGGTCCGCGCTGCACCGCTCCCCCAGCTCCAGGGCGCGGTCGAGCAGCTCCTCCTGGACCCGCCCGTAACCGCGCACGTCCCAGTGCGCGCCGAGACCGCGACCCAGGTCCAAGGCCTCGTCCGCGAAGCCCAGGTCGATCGCCGTGCGCAGCGCGTCCAGCAGGTCGCCACGATCGGCCTCGATCCCCGCGACGCGGCCCTCACCGGAGCTCGACTCGCAACCGGCTGCAGCGGTCCCGGCCTGGGCGGCGCGCACGCTGATGCGTCGACGCTGTGCCTCATCGGTCTCGCCGAGACGCTCGAGCTCGTCGTGTGCGACGGCACGGATCGACTCCGGGATCGAACAGCGGACCGGATCCGCGCCGGCGACCGGGTCGACCAGGTGGAAGTCGACCAGCACCGAGAGCTCGTCGAGCGCCGTGGCCGTGGCGCCGTCGTCGTGGGCGCCGACGAGCAGCGCCATCGCGGTCTCGAGGTCGAAGGTGCCCACCATCACCGACAGCCGACGCAGCGCCCGCTGCTCGCCGTCGGAGAGCAGGTCGTAGGTCCAGTCGATCGCGCTCCGCAGACCCTGGTGCCGCCGCGGCACGTCACCGCGGCGACGTTGCAGCACGTCGAGTCCGCTGCTCTCCAGGAGACGCAGGATCTGGGGCGCCGGCAGGGTCGCTGCCCGTGCCGCGGCCAGCTCGATCGCGAGCGGCAGCCCCTCGAGTCGTCGACACAGCTCCACGACCGCGTCAGCGTTGCGGTCGGTGAGCTCGAAGTTCCGGTCGACCGCCGCAGCTCGCTGGCAGTAGGTGGCGACCGCGGGCTCGGCCGCCAGGTCCGAGAGCGTGATGTCGGCCGGATCCGGTGGATCGGGGAGCCTCGCCAACGAGACGACCTGTTCACCCTGGAGCTGCAGCGGCGCCTGGCTGGTGACCAGGAGCCGGAGTGCCGGACAGCGCTCGAGCAGCTCGGCCAGGGCCGGGGCGGCTGCCAGGAGGTGTTCGGCGTTGTCGAGCACGAGCAGCGGAGCGCCGAGGGCGAGCACGCCGGCCACGGCCTCGCTCACGGGGACGCCCGGCTGGGGGGCGATCTCCAGTGCGTTCGCGATCTCCTGCAGGACCAGCTCGGGGTCGGTGACCGCTGCGAGCGGCACCCAGACGCCGCATCCGGACTCGTCGATCGAGCGGACGACCTCGCGCGCGAGCGAGGTCTTGCCCACCCCACCCCGACCCGTGATCGTCACAAGGGTCGGCGAGCCGCCCGAGAGCAGTTCCACCACCTTGCGGGTGTCCTCGGCGCGACCGAACGTGCGGCGAACCGTCAGTTGCTGGTCGACGACGATCCCTCCCTCGCTCCCGGCGAGATCGTAGACAACGACCGGGGGGTGCGGCGCCGCTCGGCGAGCCGCGCACTCGACCCACGGCGACCGTGGCCCGCTCGGGCATCGGGCAAATGCCCGATGCCCGAGCGGCCCCGGGTGTGCGTTCAATCGATCCATCGGGCGAATCGCGTCCTGCGAGGAGCGGCTCAGGACAGATGTCGACCACGGTGATCACAGTCCTGTTCACGGATCTGGTGGCGTCGACCGAGCTCCTGTCACGGGTCGGTGAGACGCGGTCCGAGGAGCTACGCCGGGAGCACTTCGCCGTCCTCCGGGCCGCCGTCGAGGAGTCCGGGGGTCGCGAGGTCAAGAACCTCGGAGACGGACTCATGGTGGCCTTCGACGGTTCGGCCGCCGCGCTGGCCTGTGCCGTGGCGATGCAACAGCAACTCGACAACCGGCCCCGCGCCGTCGAGCCGTTGGCCATCCGGATCGGCGTCTCGGCGGGCGAGGTCGACGAAGAGGACGGCGACTACTTCGGGCTTCCCGTGGTGGAGGCGGCGCGTCTGTGTGCTCGCGCCGAGGGCGGTGAGATCCTGCTCACGGACATGGTCCGCATGCTCGCTCGGTCGCGCTCCGACGTGGCCCTGGAGCCCGTCGGCGACCTGGAGTTGAAGGGCCTGCCCGACCCCGTGGCTGCCCACCGGGTGCGCTGGACTCCGCTGCCGAAGGCCGGCGCCGTGGTCCCCGTCGCGGATCGACTCGGAGCACTCGTCGGTGAGTACTTCGTCGGCCGGTCCGACGAGTCGGCCGTGATCGCGCAGGCCTACAAGCTCGCCACCGGCGGTGACCGCCAGGTCGTGCTGCTCGGCGGAGAGCCGGGCGTCGGCAAGTCCACCCTCGCCGCGGTCGCTGCAGCGCTCGCAGCGGAGCAAGGGGCGTTCGTGCTGTACGGCCGTTGCGACGAGGACCTGTTCGTGCCGTACCAGCCGTGGGTCGAGGCCCTGGGACATCTGGTGGCGCACGCTCCGCAGGACCTGCTCGACGAGCACGTGACGGAGCGCGGAGGGGTGCTGGGGCGCTTGGTCCCCGGCCTCGAGCGCCGGACCGGTACCGCTGCGGCATCGTCGCTGGACGACGGCGCCGAGCGTCACCTGCTCTTCGGCGCCGTGGCGGACCTGCTGGTGCGGACAGCGGCCCTGGCCCCGCTCGTCCTGGTGCTCGACGATCTGCACTGGGCCGACGAGCCGACGATGCAGCTGCTGCGCCATGTGGCCACGACCTCGGCGCCGCAGCGGCTCCTCATCGTGGGGACGTTCCGCGACACCGAGGTCGGCCGTGGCATTCCGTTGGCCGGGGCGCTGGCAGCGCTGCACCGCGAGCAGGGCGTCACACGGATCGCGCTGCGAGGCTTCGGCGACGCCGACCTGCTCGCGCTCCTCGAGACCGTGGCGGGCCACGAGATCCAGGCCAGCGGTGTGGCCCTCCGTGACGCCCTGATGGCCGAGAGCGGCGGCAACCCGTTCTTCGTGACCGAGCTGCTCCGCCACCTGTCGGAGACCGGCGGCCTCTACCAGGGCGACGACGGCATCTGGCACGTCGCGAGCGACATCGGCCGAACCGGGTTGCCGGTCAGCATCCGCGAGGTCGTCGGCAGCCGCGTCGCGCGGCTCGGCCCCGAGACCGAACGTGTCCTCACGCTGGCCGCGGTCATCGGCCGTGACTTCGAGGTCGGTCTGCTGGCCCAGGTCGCCGACGTCTCGGAGAACGTCATCATCGACCTGTGCGACGCCGCCGTCGAGGCAGCAGTGCTGCGCGAGACCGGCGCGATCGACCGGTACACGTTCACCCACGCGCTGATCGAGCGGACGCTCTACGACGAGTTGTCCGCGACCCGCCGGGCCCGGACCCATCGCGCCGTCGCCGAGGCGCTCGAGGAGTGGTGCGGCGAGGACCCGGGCGACCGGGTGGGCGAGCTCGCCTTCCACTGGGCGCACGCGACCCGACCGCAGGACGCCGCCCGCGCCGTCCACTACGCGCGGCTGGCCGGCCGGCGAGCGCTCGAACAGCTCGCACCGGCCGAGGCGGTGCGCTGGTTCACCGACGCCCTCGCCAACCTTCCCGACGAGGACCGCTCGTCGCTGGACGGCGTCGATCTGCGGATCGGGCTGGGCGAGGCGCAACGCCTGGTCGGCGATCCGGGACATCGGGAGACCCTCCTCGAGGCTGCCGGCGACGCCCGCACGAGCGGGGCGTCCGACCTGTTGATCCGCGCCGTGCTGGCCAACACCGAGGTCGGCAAGTCCAGCCTCGTCGGTCAGGTCGACCACGAGCGGGTGGACTTCCTCCGGGCAGCACTCGACGCGGTCGGTCCGGGGGATTCGATCCGACGGGCGCGCCTGCTGGGCGTCCTGTGTGCCGAGCTCGCCTGGGACCGCGGCGACTCGGCGACGGAGGCGGCGACCGAGGCCGTGGCGATGGCCCGTCGGATCGGCGACACCGAGACGTTCGTGTTCGTCATCAGCGCCTGCAACCACGAGCTCGTCGTGCCCGAACACCTCGCCGACCAACTCCTCGACGTGGCCGAGGCATCTCGGCTGGCCGACGAGTCCGGAGATCCCACCCTCGGGGTGCTGGCCCACTGGGCCGGCGGCTTCGCCTGCGCAGATGCCGGCGATCGTGACGGCTTCGACGAGCACGTCCGCGCGCTGCGACGCTGCGCCGACCGGACCGGGATCGCCACGCATCAGTGGATCGCAGCACACATGGACGCCATCGCCGCGATGTTCGACGGCGACCTCCAGCACGCTCGACGACGCGCTGGCCGCGTACCTCGAGGTCGGCATCGGCGCCGGCTACGAAGCCGACACCCTGACCCAGTGGTCGCCGATGATCTTGACCGCGGCGTTCTTCCGGGGCGAGCTCGGGCCCCTGATCCCGTCGATCGAGTCGGCCCGTGTCGAGAACCCGAGCCTGCCGGTCTACTCGGCCATCCTCGCCTGGGCCTCGGCGATGGAGGGCGACCTGGGGCCTGCTCGCACCCTGCTCGACGAGGCACGATCGAACGACTTCCGCTTCCCCGTCGACCTCACCTGGCTCGTGGGCCAGTGCTTCTGGACCGAGGTCGCGCACCACCTCGACGATCGCGATGCGGCAGCGGTGCTCCTCGAACGGATCGAACCGTGGGGCCACCTGATGACCTGCAGCCACGTCAGCATCGACGGCGTGGTCTGGCACTTCGCGGGCCGCGGGCGGAAGGCGCTCGGCGATGTCGATCTGGCGGTGGGGCACCTCGAACGGGCGCTCCACGCACACCGGTCAATGCGGGCCGCGCACTTCGTCGCGGTGTCGGAGGTCGCGCTCGCCGAAGCGCTCGTCGCCCGATCCGGCGACGGTGACCTCGTCCGTGCCAGGGACCTCGCCCTGGCCGGTCTCGCGACGGCCGACGCACGGGGCTACGGCTACGTACGACGCGACGCCATCGCAGTGCTGCAGTCCTTCGGTCTCGGCTGACCGCCGGCGGCGCAGCCCGCAGAGCGCCGCCGAGTCGCTACCCGGCCAGGGTGGCGTATGCCGCGCTCATCGGGCGTAGATCGTCTCGAAGTCCTCGAGGCCGGGCGGCGACGACTCCGGAGGGAACGCGACGGCTCGCCGATAGGTTCGACCGATGCGACGCCCATCACGAACCGCCGGGACACTTCGGATCGCTGCACTCGCGGTCCTGACCGTGGCGATGGCCGCATGCGGGAGCGACGGCGGGAGCGCGAGTGGCGACGACGCCGACCGCGACGACGTCACCACCACGACCAGCGACCCCGACGGCACGGGTGGCGTGCCGGCACCCGACGTCCCCGTCCCGGCGAATCCGATGTGGACCGGCGACACGAAGCCCGATCCGGTCCCGCCGGAGAACGTCGTGCTCAGCCTGCCCAAGGACATGTACCGCCACGAAGGCGCTCCGACGGAGTGGTGGTGGCACATCGGCACCCTGCGTGCGGGTGACCGGGTCTTCGGCTTCGAGATCAACGCGGCGTCGTTCGTCGGCCAGGGATTCGCGATGAGTCAGATCTCGCTCAGCGACGTCACCGACGAGCGCCACCTCGAGCGCACGCAGGTGTACCTGCCGAGCCCGGGCGCGTTCGACGTGGCGACCTGGGCAGAGGGCAACCCGGACAAGGACTGGTACGCACGCCTCGGCGACCCGTCGTGGCAGGTCGGCAGCCTCAGCGTGCAGTCCCCCGGTGCTGGCTACACGTCGGCTCCCGAGGTGCAGTTCGAGGGCGACGGCTCCGGAGCAGCCGCGCTCGCCGTGCTCGACGACAACGGCAGCGTCGGACAGATCGTGCTCATCGACCCGGGCACGGGGTACACGACGCCGCCGAAGGTGTCCCTCACCGGTGGTGGCGGCACCGGCGCCGAAGCAGTCGCCGTGCGCAGCTTCGTGTCGATGACGGCGCCGCAGGCCGATCCGTCGAAGGACATCGAGGTGAAGGCCCTCATGGTCGACGAGCCGAGCCTGACCGAGGTCGAGTTCGACCTCACGTTCTCGCAGAAGGGCCGGCCGTTCTTCGTCTTCGGCACCGGCATCGAGCCGAGCGCGACCGAGCAGAGCCTCGAGAAGGACAACTACTACTTCTCCTTCACCCGCCTCGCGGCGAGCGGAACGATCACGATCGACGGCGAGGAGTTCGAGGTCAGCGGCACCACGTGGATGGACCACGAGTACGGTTACTTCGGTGGCGGCGACTCGAGCGACCGGGTGCGGTGGCTGCTGCAGGACATGCAGCTCGACAACGGCTACTCGATCTCGAACGCCGGGATCATCGGCGAGGGGTACAAGCCGGAGATCGGCGTGACCGTCGACTCCTACGCGACGATCCAGGACGACGAGGGCCACCTCTACTACGTGGCCAGCAAGGTCACCCCGATCGGCGAGCTGTGGGTCAGCCCGACGACGGGACGTGGCTACGCCCAGCAGTTCCGGGTGGAGATCCCGTCCTTCGACGCCGACATCACGGTCACGACCAGCCTCCAGGACCAGGAGTTCGCGCTGCCCTCCGCATCGGTCTACGAAGGGATCGCGAGCGCAGAGGGAGTCCTGCTCGGCACGCGGGTGTCCGGCGACAGCTGGATCGAGCAGGCCTTCTGAGCGTCGTCGGCACGCCGACCGACTCGACCCGCCCTCGGGCCGGCGCCGCTGCCGCCTGTGACGAGCGAGCAGTCGGGCAAGACTTCTTCGGTGGCCACGCTCACGAGATTCCTCTGGCGGCGCCCGCTGCTGCGTCTGCTCTCGCTGGTCGAAGCGTCGCAGGTACGGCGGCTCGGGCGCAGCGCGCTCGCGCTCGTGTCGGGCGTCGATGTGCTGGTGCTCCACACCGTGGGTCGTCGAAGCGGCGTCGAACGCGACACGGTGCTGTCGTATGTCGAGGAGACCGACGGCTCGCTGCTGGTCGTCGGCGGCGCCGGCGGGCAGTCACACGATCCCGATTGGGTGCACAACGCGAGGGCTGAGCCCCTCGCGGCTGTCACGGTCGATCGCCACCGATTCGATGTCAGGGTCGTCGAACTCGACGGCGACGAACGCTCCCGCGTGTGGTCGGAGCTCGTGGAGGTGTGGCCCAGGATCGACCGCTACGAACGTCACGCCGACCGGACCGTCCCGGTGTTCCGACTCGTTCGGAGTCGCTCGACGACCGCAGCACCGTGATCCGATCGCGGCGTATCGCAGGATGGTGGCGGGTCCCCGTGGCCACGACACGCTGACTACCCTCTGTAGAACAGAGGGTATTACCCCCTGATCCAGGGAGGGCATATGGAGATCTCACCGTTCCCCTACCAAGGACCCTTGGAGCCCGGCCAGGTCCGTGGTCGCGACGACCTCCTGGCCCTCCTCACCGCACACGTCACCGAGAGACGGGTGACCGCACTCCTCGGCCCACGCCGGTACGGCAAGACGTCGGTGTTGCGACGCCTGTCGTCCGACCTGACCGAGGTGTCGACCATCACCATCGATCTCTTCGGCGTGCAGACCTACGCCGACATCGTCGTCCGGATGTCGGCGGCCATGCAGGACTCCGTCCCCCAGGTACGCGACCCGGCGGTTGAACTGGCCGTGCAGGCCGGCATCGATCTGTTCGGACTGCACGTCAAGCTCGCCAGCTCGCCGGCGAAACGCCCGGACGAACGGGCGCTGTTCGACGTGCTGGTCACGTTGCTGGTCGAGGTCTCCCAGCGCACGCCGCTGCTCGTCGTGTTCGACGAGTTCCAGTCGATCACCGCCGTGGCCGGCGCCACCGCGGTGCTGCGCACGCACCTGCAACACCACTACACCGAAGTCGGCTTGATCTTCGCTGGATCCGCCCCGTCGGCGATGCGCGACGTGTTCACCCGCCACGACCAGCCGTTCTTCAACCAGGCCGACCTGATCACCATCGACCCACTCGAGCGCTCGGCGGTCCACGGAATCGTGACCGACGGTTTCGTCGACACCGGACGCGATCCGGGGGGAGTGGCTGGGCAGATCTTCGAGCTCACCGGTGGGCATCCTCAGCGCACGATGCGTGCCGCCGATGAGGTGTGGCGCCACACCGATCCTGGTCAGCGCGCCGACTCGGTCTGGGGCAGAGCGCTGATCTCGTTGCGTCGAGCCGAGGCGGCAGCGCTCGCCGCCACGTACGACGACCTGACCACCACCGAGAAGAAGGTGGTTCGCATCTACGCCAACGGCGGGTCGATCCACGGAGCGGCTGCGGAACGTCTCGGTCTCTCCTCCGGCGGCGCGATCCACGCGCGCGACCGTCTGCTCGCCGACGGAAAGCTCCGCCATGACAGCGACGACGACATCGTGGTCACCGACCCACTGCTCGCCGACTGGCTGGCGGCTCGGCTCCCGCTCTAGCCGTTCCCGCCCGTGCCCTGGCGCACGAGCTGGTCGTACGACCCCTCTCGAACGGTCGAACAGTGAGGTCGAGCGACGCTCGACTGGATCGGCACGCGAGCCCTGTGCTCAGCCGGTCACTCCTTCGATGTCCCCGCTTCCAGGATCGACACGATCGAGTACAGCGTGAAGCACACCGCC
>CAVPQM010000003.1:0-128592 GCA_963707555.1 uncultured Actinomycetota bacterium | reverse complement strand
TGACGCTGGCGCTCTTCTTCATCGGAGTTGATGCGGTCTTCTCGTCGAGTCGTGACGTTCTGCAGACGGAACAAGTCACGCATCGGCGCGTCGAGCACCGCTCCGCAGCGTTCGCAGAGATCGGGGTTCTCGATCTGCAGCGGGTGCAGGTAGCCGCACGCTCCGCAACGCTTGGCCTTCGACGTGACGATGTTGTCGGGCTCATCGGCCGACGGGTAGACGACGGGCAGGTCGACCTTGGTGATCCTGTAGCGAGAGCCCTCGTGGTAGATGAGCGCACGCGGCCCGAACTCGCTGACCGCCAGGAAACGACCACGCTGCAGGTACTCGCCGTCGCCTCGACCACGACGGCCCGGCACGTATGCCGTCAGCGGCAGTCTGGAAGCTGTAGCCCGGCAGGAAGCCTTCGGCGGCGAAGTAGCGATACGGCTCGAAGTTGCCTTGGCTGTTGCCGTCGGTGTCCGAGACGAGCAGCTCGATGCGCTTCTCTGCCTCGCCACGTAGACGCCGGGCGATGCGCTTCTCTTCAGAGGTCGTCGTGTTGCTGAGGACTTTGGCGTGATACGTCTCCTGCTGCGCCCGAGCCGAGCGGTAGAGGTCCCACCATCGCTGGGCAGCGTCGTGGAAGCGCCGATCCAGGCCGGCCATGACGTCGTCGAGCCACGCGCCGTGCCACCACGGCGCGTCGATCAGCTGCGCAGTTGCCGAGTCCAGGACCTGTCGAGCAGCCGCCAGCGCGCGCAGGTGGAACTTCGAATCGATCAGCGCAGCGGCGATGCTCGGTTGCAACACCGGTTTCGGCTCTGCCTCGCAGTCGAGGTCGAGGACGTCCGTCATCGACTTGCCGAGGTTCAGCCCACTCTCCGCCAGCCACACCGCGTTGACGTGCGCGGAGCAAATCCTCGTTCGCCAATTCCAGGCGCGGCGCCACCTGTCCGGCGACCATCAGTTCGGGCCGGCGGAAGAAGTGCTGATCGTGACTGCTGCCAGCGGAGCAGTACGTGAACACCAGCGCCGGCTGGCCGCTTCGGCCGGCCCCGCCCGAACGCTGCGCGGTAGTTCGCCGGCGTCGGCGGGACGTTGCGCATGTTCACCACGTTGAGCTGGCTGATGTCGACGCCCAGTTCCATGGTCGGTGAGCAATAAGAGCACCGGGAGGTTCGCGCGCGACGGAGAAGCGATCCCGAATCACGATCGAAGCCTCAGGTCGTACGGAAAAACCTGCGCGGTGTGCTCAAAGTGAGCCTCCCACGCCGAGCAGATCGTCGCCGACGGTGCGATACAGGTCGACGGAAGAACCGACTTGACGTCTCGATGCCCTCCTCCGGCCCAGATTCGGCATCCGAATGTGGGTCCTGGTACGGGCGCAAAAGTCCCGTCCCGCCGCCCGTCCAGCGCATCGCCGACCGCCGGCAGCCATGGAAAAAAATCGGGGATAGCCGTCAGTTAAGTCGATCATCCGACCCGATCCCTCCAGGAGCCCATAGATCCGCAGGCGATCAAACAGCTGGCTCGATGATCACCGTCGTGGATGTCGAGCGACAACTTGCCGAGCGCAACCACGAAAACGCCTTCGCCCCGCCGAATGAACTGGCCGAAACCGCCACGGGCGGACATGTAGAAACCCACCCATGGCGATCATCCTTCGGCCCGGCTGCTGGGCGTGTGAGAGACCTGCTTGGCGTACTCCATACCGGTCGTCGGCGATCGACCAGGTGCCGCTCGAGGCGCTGGTTGTCGTGCTGGTGGCGAGATACCCCCTCCTGGTAGTCCGGCGATGAGCGCATCGACGCGGATCGGCCAGTTCCCTCCGAACCGTAGAGTCGAGCAGCACACCCAACACGAAACTCGCAACGAATTCCCTATCTCCGGTGTCGCGAAGCCGCCCACCACGCTTCGTGGCAGTCAGTCCAGTCGTCGTCGGCTCCCCGCGAGTTCGGACAGAGACCTCGTACTCGATCACGGAAAAGCAAGCCGGTCTGTTCGAGATTGGAGGCTGGAGGTGAGACGCCACCCACGGACGATATCGTGGCGTAAAGGCGCCAAAAAATAGGCCAGCACCAAAAATCACGCAGCAACACGATTGGTGGTCGCTGCGCGCTGGGCACCCTTCAGGTGCGGACTCGTGGGCGTAGATCTCGAACGGAAAAAAGGTTGGAGCGCCTCGAAGACCTTCTCCCGGCGACCTTGTCATGCGGCAGTCCTTCATGCCCGGGCTTCCGCCACCGCCCGCCACGAGCGCAGCGCGGCAGCGAGCGTGCCAACCCTGGACGAAGTCGTTGAAGTGGCCCGCCTGCAGTGAAGCGTCCTGCCGATTGTCGGTGAACGACAGGAGCTTGCTTGGCCTCGGCGGCGAGTTCGTCGTCGGCCCGCAGTCCCCGAATCGCCGCGGGCGAAGAAGAACATGATCGTCGTTGCCACGTGGACATAGCCCCTCCCGATCCGAGCGTCGTCAAACCGGCCGAAGTCCCGACCCAGACGTCCAGCGTGGGCGACACCACAGGCGGAGACAGAAAGCGAAACGGGGTGGGTGGTCCACCACGTGAGTCGGTCGGACGCGCGAAGTCATCGCCGTCCCCCATCGCACAGCTCTCCCACAAATCGGGACGACAATCGCCCAAGCGACGAGGCAGACCATCGCGACGGTTCGCGAACGGAGGCAGCCCTCGACCCTCACTCGAGCCAGTCGTCCCCGGCACACGGCGCAGCACCTCGTCCTCGTCCTGTCCGGCCATGGCAAAAGATCAGTCGAAGAGATACCAGGAACCCGACGTTCGACTCGCGGACGCCACCCATGTCACCCAGATCTCGGGGAATGAATCGAGTTCCTGAGTCGTGCGCTTCACGAGTGACGACGTAGTAGTCCTGGCCGCAGGCTCGACAGAAGCGCGAGCGGCAGCAGGAGTGTCGTCACGATCGCCGGGCACGAACCGCTGATCGAGGACCGTCGAGGTACCGAGACGCCGCGACTCCGGCGTGGCGTAGCACCGTGTCGCCGCGACGAGGAACTGGTGGAGACCGGAAGGCGAAGACCGGGAACCCGGGTCGGGTTGAATCGCCAACATTCGCCGGCCAGCAGCTGCGCCCGAATGGGGTCGCCCGACAGCGTCCGAGTCATGACGCCGCTCGGTCCGGCGAGCTGCGAGCCGCGACGCACCCTCCAGCGACCGTCGATCGCGACGGGATCGACCGGACGAGCCGGTCGTCGGGCGGGCGGAGCCCGAAGCGTGGACTCGACCCACGACCGCGATGGATCCGACGACGAAGCGTGATCGGGCGGGTAGTTGGAGCGGCCACGGTCGATCGAGGCCGACAGCCGGCCGACAAACGCTGGTCGGTTGGCATCGCGGCCGGGCTGGACGCGCTGCAGCGTCTCGCCGATCACGTCGCTCGGGCGCACCTCGTCGCCGAACAGCAGGTCGCGCTACTGACGCACACCTCGGCCTGCGCGCTCCTCGCGGTGCCCGCCGCTGCCATCGTCGCCGAGGTGCCGACGCATCTGCAGCTGGGTCGACCCGCACGCCTCGCGGACTCGTCGGACCAGCATCGCGACGTCGGCGCCCTGCCGGCCGCGATAGGTGTGCAGCTCGTCGAGCACCAGGAAGTGCAGGCCCTTCGGCCGCCCGACCAGCCTGCGCTCGTGGGCCGCGTGAGCACCAGCTCCAGCATCACGTAGTTGGTGAGCAGGATGTCCGGCGGATTGCGCGAGGATCTCGCGCGTTCTCCGTCGTGCTCTCCTGGCCGGTGTAGCGGCGAACGTGACCGGCGCCGGCTGCCCGGGTAGCCGTGCTTGAGGAACTTCTCGAGCTCCTTCACCTGGCTGTTCGCCAGCGCGTTCATCGGGTAGACGACGATCGCCTTGATGCCCTTGCCCGAGCCGCTGCGGAGGACGTGGTCGACGATCGGAACGATGTAGGTGAGGCTCTTGCCCGAGCCCGTGCCGGTCGTGAGCACGTAGTTGTGGCCGCGCTGCGCCGCACGGATCGCGTCCACCTGGTGGCGGTGGAGGCACATCGGGTGGCCGGCGATCCCGTGCCTTTCCGACCCGGAAGATGTCGCGGCAATGCGGGTGGAGAAGCGTCGTGAACGAGCCACCGATCCATCCGCCCGGCTCGAACGCCCGGGTTGAGGCCAATCCTTGGATCCGGCCAGAACTGACCGTCACTGAGGTTGCTCTGGACGTGGTTCCTGATCCGCACTCGTCACGAAGCGCAGAAAGCTGGTGACGTACGCCGAATGTCGCCGCCGAGTCGGTCGCGAAGTTTGAATACATCCATCCTTCCCCCCGATTGAGTAGTTCCGGCGGCGCCTGGCCGACGAATTCAGCCGGAGGCGCCGGGGTCGTCAGTCCGTCTCACGTCAGATCGAGATCACCGCTCGAGCACCGGCGACGGGTCACCGGTGCCGGTCAGGATCAGGCCATCCCGCGCCCGGGTCATCGCCACGAAAAGGCGCTCTTCTGGAGCGCGATGTCCTCTGCGTACTCGTGCTCGTCCTGCCCGGTGCTGGCGGCGGTCGGGAACTCCTCGTCCGAAGGCCCGGCAGGAACACCACCTTGAACTCCAAGCCCTTCACCCGGTGATGCGTGCCGACCTTCACCTTGTCGTTCGGGGTGCCGTCGTAGTCGGTCAGGTCCTGCGACACGTGACCGGCCTGCTCCAGCGCTCTCCGAACGGCTTGGCCTGGTTGTTCGTGGTGCAGAAGACGCCGATGTCGCCGAGTTGCACTGCTCCGCCAGATGCGACCGCCGTGTTCGCCCGAGCGATGATGGCCTCGACCTCTCGCTCGAGCGACGAGGTCGAGACGAGCTCGACTGGTGCGCCTGATCGGCCGAGCTCGGCGTCGCCCTCGTCACGCCGGTACTCATCGCCCAGGTCATCGATGACATCGTCGCCAGCGACGCGCAACGCCGCACTGAAGACCTCGGCGGTGTTGCGGTAGTTGGTGCGCAGCACTGCGGTGCGCCCGCGCACCTCGACCCCTGCCTGCCGCAGTGTGAAGCCGCCCGGGTAGATGCGCTGGGCTCCGTCGCCGGAGATGAAGAGCCCATCGGGTCGGTCCGGTCCCTGCCCGTTGACGAGAGCGCGGAGCAACTGCAGCCCGACGAGAGTGAGGTCCTGCGCCTCGTCGATGATGGCCGCTCGGTAGGTCGGCTCGGTGCGGGTCCTGGCGATGTCGCGAGCACGGATCGCGACGTCGTAGAAGTCCACGGCGCCTCGCTTCGCCATCTCGTCGTCCCAGACGCGCTTGAGCTCCCACATCTGTCGACGCAGGGCGTCACCGAACTGCGTCTTGCGGCCGGTCCGCCGCACGTCGAGGTAGTTGTCCAGATCGGTGATCCCACGACCCTTGATGACCGCGTTGATCTCGTCCTTCATGTAGTCCCGGGTGAGCCCCGCTCGAGCGATCGGCGAGTCGTCGGTGACCACCCGCTTCCGCACGCTCGTGAACGAAGCGTTGATCGCTCTGAGATCGATGTTCGGGCGTGCGCCCGCTTCGAACAGATCCGGTGGGTGATCTTGTCGACGTTGAGGAACTCGACAGCGGCCGTGCTGGGCGCTCGGAAGTCGCCGATAGAGCTGTTGCAGCACCGGCGGCAGCGACTTGATGAACGTCGTGACGAGGATGCGGTCATCCGCGTCGGGATACGCTTGGCGAGTGCGGCAGCTCGGTGCAACGCCACGACCGTCTTGCCGGTGCCAGCTGAGCCTCGAACCCGGGCAGGCCCGTTGAACTGCTTGTCGACGAGTGTGCGCTGGTCCGGGTGCAGGAACAGCATCCACTCCTCGATGGGGGCCGACGCGATGCGTTCGAGCTCCTCTTCGTCGAAGAGTGGCGAGAGTCCGGCAAGTGCCCCGAAACGGATGACGGCGTCGCGGAGACGTTCCTCCGCCGCGGTCTCTTCGTCGTCGGTGAGTGTTCCCGCCAGGAACGACTCGGGTGTCCGCTCGATCATCTCGAGCAGGGTGTCAACGCGGAGGTCATCCCACCCGAGGTGCTCGAGCAGCGAGATCGCGTCCTCGGCAGTACCGAGGGCTCGAACGAGCTCGAGGTCGTCACCGACGATGCCGAGCTGGGCGAGCTCTGCGTCGGTCCAATGGTCGAGGGGACGGCGGGCCGGCTCGGGAGCGTCGACGTCATCGGAGGGCCTGCGCTCGCCCGATTCGTCGAGTGCGGGATCGTTCTCTGCCAACCCGATGATGGCGATGCTTTCCTTCGGATCCAGCGCCATGCGCAGTCGACATGCACGTTCGTACGCCGCGTCGTGGTGATCCGCGAACAGCCACATCGACGTGTTGCCGCGGACGTAGATGATGATGCGCAGGTCCTTGCTGGCGCGGACCGACATGAAGCCCTTGCGAGCCCCGCTGACCGGGTGCAGGTTCAGGCTGGGGTGGTCTGGGTCCTGCTTGAACTGCAGCAGCGCCTGATTGGCTCGGTGCGATTCGATCGGCTCCAGGTCCGCCAGCGAGTCGTGGTACAGGTCATGGAAAGTGACCTTCAAGTCTGTTACCGACAAGTCCTGGATCCCCTCTTCGCCCCTGCCCCTACGGCCAGGCTATCGGACGGTGAACGATGTTCGGTGTAGGCAGAACGACCTGTTGAGGCCGCCGGGCCGCACAGCTGGAGTCGCGCCGCAGTCGAGCGGCAGGCAGGCATGATGAATTCATGACATCCATCCACAACGACGTTCTTCCCTCGGAGCAGGTCCGGCTGGACCACTTCCGGTCTTCTCAAACGGGCGTCGTTCACGTCGCCCCAGATTCCCCATTGGTGGAAGCAGTCACCCTCATGATGCTTAACGATTTCAGCCAGGTGGCTGTCCTGAATGGACCTCGCACACTCAAAGGGGCAGTCTCCTGGCGCTCGGTAGCCAAGGCCGGGGGAGCGACGGCCTCATCGAAGCTCTCCGTCAAAGACGCGATGGAGTCTGCGTCGAGCTACCCGGTGACAGAGCGACTTTCAGATGTGCTCCCCTACATCGTCGAGAACGACTACGTCTTCACGAAGTCCAACGACGGAAAGGTCGCGGGCATCGTCACCGTCGCCGATGTTTGCAGGTAAGTACTCCGAGCTCACAGACCCCTTCCTCTACTGCGGCGAGATCGATCGGCGGCTCCGGCACGTACTCGAGAGCCAGGTCGGCATCGACGCAGTCCTGAAGTGCCTGGGGCGGAGAGGGGGGAATCGAACGCTGACGATGGGCGACCTGGCCTTCGGCGATTACCAGCGTTGCCTCGAGTCTGAGGCGATCTGGAACCGGATCGGGTGGCCACTCGACCGGACCACCTTCATTGCCGGACTCAATACCGTTCGTGAGATCCGGAATCGGGTGATGCACTTCGACCGCGAGCCGGTCTCAGGTCCTGATGTCCTGACCCTGAGAGCGTTCGCCAAGGCCCTCCACGAACTCACGGACTCTGACTCCTAGCGACATGCCGAGCTCGAAGTGTCACAGCATCTCCTTAGGGTGACGTTCTGCTCTTGGGGAAGGGACCGGCATGACGGCCAACTCGCCGACAACCATCGATCGCAACAGACTGCTGACACCGACGGCAATCACCGCCTGGTTGGACTGCGATCACTCACTCGCGCTCCAGCACCAGGTCGACTCTGGTGCTCTCGAGGTCGGTGGGCACTCCTTCGGCGCCTTCGCACAGCTGCTGTTCGACAAGGGCAAGCAGCACGAGACCGCGTGCCTCGAGGAGTACCGATCGGCTGGCAAGTCGATCCACACCGTTCATAGCGACCCGAATCTGAGCTTCGAGGACTGGGTCGCATCGATCGGTGATCCGTTCTCGATCGACGCCGATGTGATCTACCAACTGCCGCTGATGGACGACGGCATCCGTGGCATCGCGGACTTCATCATCCGCGTCGTCGACGAGCGCACCGGCGCAGTCTCGTGGGAGCCGGTCGATGCGAAGCTCGCCCGGGTCGAGGCAGCACCCGGGCACGTGCTGCAGCTGTGCTTCTACGCCGAGGCCATCGCGGCGCGTACGGGTGTCGTTCCGGAGCGCGTTCATCTGTGGCTCGGTTCGGGCAACATCGAATCGGTCCGGACCGACGAGGTGCTCCCCTACTGGCGTCGCCTTCGCACCCAACTCGTCGCGCTCTCTCGAGTCGACGTCGCAGAGCTCGACACCACGCCCGTGCCGTGCTCGCACTGCGAGTTCTGCACTTTCGCCCAGGTCTGCGAGCAGCAGTGGCGCGACGAGGACTCCCTCGTCCACGTCGCCGGTCTGCGGAGTCCCGAACGAACTGCCCTGACGGACGCTGACGTCGCCACCATTGCTGCGCTGTCCTCGCTCGACTCGACCACCCCTCTCGGCGGACTCCGTCCTGACCGGTTGTCCCGGGTGGTCGAGCAGGCCCGTCTGCAGGTGAGCGCTCGACAGACTCCAGAGGCAGCGCCGCCGTTCACCGTGATCACCGCTGCCGACGACGGACCCTGGGGTCACGGCTTCGAGCTGCTGCCCCAGCCCGACCGAGGTGACGTGATCCTCGACTTCGAAGGGCACCCGTTCTGGCGACCCGACGGCGACCTGTTCTTCCTCTTCGGCTGGATCGAGCAGGATGACACCGGCGAGTGGATCTACGAACCGCGCTGGGCACACGACCGCGATGAAGAAGCGACTGCGACGCGGGAGCTCATCGAGTACCTGGCTGCCCGCCGGGAGGACTTCCCCGGCATGCACGTGTACCACTACAACCACACCGAGCGATCGTCTCTGGTCCGCATGGCAGAGCGCTACGGCGTGGCCCAAGGAGCCCTCGATCAGCTGATCGAGACCGGAGCGTTCGTCGATCTGATGACCGTCGCGACCAACGCGGTGCAGGTCGGCACCGAGTCCTACGGCTTGAAGGACCTGGAACGTCTCGCCGGCTTCTCGCGCGATCACGCCATCGGCGCCGGTTCCGGCGCGGTCATCGAGTACGAGACGTGGATGGGCGATCAAGACGCAGAGCGTCTCGCCCGTATCGCCGAATACAACGAGGACGACGTTCGGGCGACACTCGCGCTCCGCGGTTGGCTGATCGAGCAGCGCCCCGACGACCTGCCATGGCGGGATCCCGCCTTGCTCGTCGACGAACCGATCGACAACTTCGACGAACAGATCGATGCGCTGCACGAGTTCGAGCCCGGCACGCCGGAGCACCGGCTCGGCGACCTGCTGGGCTACTGGCCCCGAGAGGGCAGCACCCACAAGGCGCAGACGCTCGCCCGACTCGACGCGAGCGACGGCGACCTTGTCGATGAACCCACCGTCATCACGGGCCTCCGACCTGTCTCGCTGCGGGAGCGCAGCAACAAGCGGTCGGGAGCACCGATCACGCCGGCGATGGACTTCACCTTCGAGCCGCAGGAGCTGACCTCGAAGCTGCAGTTCTCGGGAGCGAAGGTCATGTTTCCGTCGCTCGACGGCCTGACCGGGTTCTCGGGCGTGGTCGATCTGGACGCGGCCGCCCGCACGGTGTCGCTCGGTTGGTCGGAACGTTGCCAGGAACACGGTGTGCTGCCGACGTCGGTGGTGCTCAACGACTGGGTGTCACCGAATCCGAAGCCCGCTGCGCTGTCCGAGTTCGCCGCCGACGTCCTCGAGCCCTCCACTCCGTTGCGATTCGGGGCAGCGAGCGCGCTGCTGCGTCGCGAGCTTCCTCGCTTCACTCCGGGCGGAGGCCCGACCGACGGCCACTTCGACGAGGACCTCGATGAGATGCGCTCGTGGGTACGGGAACTCGATCACAGCTGTGTCGCGATCCAAGGCCCACCCGGTACCGGCAAGACGTTCCGCGGTGCGCATGTGGTGCACAGCCTGTTGATGGCTGGCCAGCGCGTGGGCATCACGGCGTTCTCGCATGCGGCCATCGCCAATCTTCTCGCTGCGGTGGTCGCCCGATTCGAGGAGGAGGGCGACCTCGACCGACTGAACGCGGTGTGCAAGGGCACGGCACCGAAGGCCCCGCTGCCGAACGTGAAGTACGTCGGCAGTGCGGCCCAGGCGGCGAAAGCCGGCTACAACCTGGTCGCCGGTACGACGTGGCAGTTCGCCAACGACGCCATGCGCGATGCACCCGTCGACGTGCTGATCGTCGACGAGGCGGGCCAGCTCGCCCTCGCCGACGCGCTGGCAGCATCGACGTCGGCGCACAACTTGATCCTGTTGGGCGACCCGCTGCAGCTGCCGCAGGTCTCCAAGGCGTCGCACCCCGGCGACAGCGGGGCGAGTGTGCTCGAGCATCTGCTCGGCGAGGATCGCACCATCTCTGACGAGCGCGGCGTGTTCCTGTCCGAGACGCGCCGCATGCACCCTGACGTGTGCTCGTTCATCTCCGACGCCGTCTACGAAGGACGTCTCTCCAGCCACATCGATTGCGAGCTGCAATCCACCGAGCTCGGCACCGGCGTGCGCTGGTTGCGAGCAGAACATCAGGGTGCCACGACGTCGTCCATGGTCGAGGCCGAGCTCGTGGCCGAGGAGATCGAACGACTCATCGGCTCCAAGTGGACCGACGCATCCGGTGAGGTGCGGCGGCTCACCCCGGCTGACGTCATGGTCGTGGCCCCCTACAACGACCAAGTCACCCTCCTGCGCGCCGTGATCGATGCCAGCTCCTCGACACGCGGAGTCCCGGTCGGCACGGTCGACAAGTTCCAGGGTCAGGAGGCCGCAGTGGTCTTCTATTCCATGGCGACGTCCAGCGCTGCCGATGCTCCGCGAGGGTCTGAATTCCTCTTCTCGAGGAACCGGCTCAATGTCGCGATCAGTCGGGCCCGTTGCCTCGCGTACTTGGTCTGCACCGAAGCGCTCGTCAACAGCCGGGCGACGACCGTGGACCAGATGCGGCTGCTCTCCACGCTGTGCACGTTCGTCGAGCACGCTGAGCTCCAGGACTCGACCAGCGGCCGCCGGATCGCCGAACGATGAGAGGTCGGCAGCTACTCGCGAGCAGCATCGCTTGTCTGGCGGTCTCCGTGTTCGCCGGCTGCACATCCGGCGACGATCGGTCGGGTGCGCCCACGACGACGACTCCGTCTTCCCCCACCGGGTGCGACCTCGCAACAGAGATCGACCTGGACTCGGAACTCACTCCGGCGACTGCGTCAGAGCTTCGCCAGGCGTTCGAATCGGATGAGAACGCGCTCGCTTCAGTGATCGCGGCCCGACTGCACGCTGCCGCCCAAGCCGACGTCGAACCGAGCGATGACGACGTAGCCCTGCTCGACCGCATGTGCAGCGACGGCTACCTCCCCGTGCTCGCCGAGGAGTACTCACCGGCACTCAGCAGTGCATGCACCGACCTGTTGCGTGCCGTCAGCGACGCAGACCCTGCGGCCGTCGTTGCGCCACTGACGTCGATCGCGGAACAGGCGGGAGCGGTCTCGAGCACCCTGGCGACCGACGTGCTGTCCGCCCAAGGAACCAGCGGGTTCCCGGAAGGCTCCGAGTGGGAGTCGCTGAACGCCGCCTGTGACGAGCTCCCTGGCGTCGAGCAAGTTCCCACCACCACGACCACTGCGCCGGCGCCGGCGCCGATCGAGACGGCCACCACGCCAGCTCCTCCACCGGCAACCGCGCCCACGACCACCGAGTGCCACGGCGCGTCGGGGTGTGCCTTCGACAACTGGATCGACCTCGACGCACTGCAGGCCGAGCTCGCGGCAGACCTGAGCTCATCCGGGGCACCCACGTCGCCAGACCAGATCGACTGCTCCCAGGGCGCAGCGCCGAATCGGGTCGCTGTCGGCGAGCGCTTCTTCTGCGTCGTGCCGTTCGAGGTGCACACCTTCCTCTATGTC
Organism: uncultured Actinomycetota bacterium; assembly: GCA_963707555.1. Classification (GTDB taxonomy): domain Bacteria; phylum Actinomycetota; class Acidimicrobiia; order Acidimicrobiales; family Microtrichaceae; genus JAFAFN01. Next base: position 116,789 of record CAVPQM010000003.1, on the reverse strand, counting down.
TTCGAGTGACGGTCACCGGTATCGGGACGTATTCCTGGGAATACGGCGACGTCTGAAGTACCCGTGCTCGCCGGCGATCGCGGGCACCCGCCAGAGGCGGCGGCTCGCCTGCGCTGACAAGAATTCGGTAGCGTCGCCCGCCATGGGAGAGGGAACGACGGGCGGGTCGGCCGACGACGACCCGTTCGAAGCACTGCGTCGCGCCGGGTTCTTCGACGATCAGGCAGCGGCGCCGCGGGAACTCGAGCGCGGAGGAGCGCCAGCAGCTCGCTGCGCGCCGCGCCCGGGAGGCCGACCTGCATCGGCGACTGGCCGAAGAGGCTGAGCACATCCGCCGACTCACCGAACGCGATCGACGACGCACCCGCACCGCCAAGATCCCGGGAGTTGCCGCCGCTCGCCGTCGCCGATCGCTACGGCAGGTCGCCACCGACCGCCGTGAGCACTACGGACCACCCACCGGACCCAGCCCGACGACCTCGATGTCGCGCCCGTGGCGGGCGATGCGAGTCAGTTCACTCATCGCTCCTGCGATTCTCATCGCCATCATGGGCATCGCTTGGTACACGCAGAAAGAGACCGGATCGATCCCCACGGCGTTGGGTGCGCCGACGATGCAGCGACCAACGGACTACCCACCCGTCGACCGCTCCGCTTCATCAACACCGCTCGGCACTCCCCCGCCCGCCCCGGCGCTGCCCGGGGCCTTCGAGTTCGCGATGACACATGAGGGCACCGAAGCACCGGTCACGTGGGACCCGTGCCGACCGGTGCGCTACGTGATCAATCCCGCTGGAGCGCCGCCGGGCACCGAAGACCTCGTGCATGACGCCGTCCAGCGCACCGCGGCGGCGACCGGACTGACCTTCGAGTTCCAGGGTCCCACCGACGAGGTGAACACCAAGCAACGCGAGGCGTACCAGCCGGATCGCTATGACGACCGTTGGGCGCCGCTGCTCATCTCGTGGGGAACCGAACAGGATCAGCCCGGATTGGCGGGTTACATCGCCGGGCTCGGAGGCCCGATGGTGGGGTCCGACCCATCGGGGCGACTGACGAGCGTGTCGGGAACGGTGCTGCTCGACGCCGCTGACCTCGGACCGGCGATGACGTATCCCGATGGACCAAACGGTGTTCGGGCTGTCATCCAGCACGAGCTCGGACACGCCATGGGCCTCGACCACGTCGCCGACCCGCAGCAACTCATGCACAGCGAGGGCGGCAGCGACGTCACCGACTGGGGCTCGGGCGACCTCGCAGGGCTGCACGCCCTCGGCAGCGGTGAGTGTGCACCAGAGGTCTGAGCAGCCCACCAGCATGCGGGGACACTGACCCGTTGAGACTCCGCGGAGCCGCTCATAGCGTCGGCCGTCTTCCCCTTGACCCACCACCGTCGAGAGGACTGTCGATGCACACCTACGAGTTCGTCGGATCACCCGACGATCACCGCGAGTACCCGATCCGAGCAACCGACCAGCTGTGCTGCGTCGAGGACGTCGTCGACAAGGCGGCCCGATGGTCGATGTTCGGACGTGGCACGTGCGCCGAGGTCATGCACCTCGACGAGCTCGGCCACACCGAGTGCGGCTGGCGCGCCTCGAGCTTCCGCTCGTTGCTGCACTGGAACGAACACCGAGAGGACATGACCCGGGCGCTGCTGCACGCCCGCCTGGACGGCTGCACCCACGGCCGCTGGCTCGTCGTCGACTCACGCCCCAGTGGCTGGGGCGACAGCTGCCCGCCGGTGAGCGAAGCCGACGCGAAGGCGTTCACCGAACTGCGGGCATGGCTGCTCGAACGCGGCGTCGACCTGGTCGACACCGTCGTCTTCGACGACCAACAGCACTGGTGGTCGATGCGGGAGCTCACGATGGGCACCACACGCTGGCTCCCGGATCCCGCCGGAGCGACCGCCGGGGCTGCCTGACTGGGACGCAGCCTCGGTCAGTCCGACGCGCTCCATGTGTGATCGCCGGCCGCGCCGAGCAATCGTCGGTCCCGGGTCCACAGCAGGCACTCCGGCGTGAGACGCACCGCAGCAAGGAGGTGCACGTCGACCAGACTCAATCCGCTCGACGCGAGCGACGCTGACTCGATCAGCGAGAGCACCTCGTCGTTCGACGCGGTGCGGGTGTGGGGAAGCTGCCCGAGCAGCGTCAGTACCTGGGTTCGGTTCGCCAACGAGCCGAGCGCCAACTCCCCGATGACCATCGGATGGACCGACACCTCGTTCCGCTCCAGCAATCGCACCAGTTGCGGCTCGGAGCGATGCAGATGATCGATCCAGATCGAGGTGTCGACCAGGATCACGCAGCGCCTGCACGACGACGTGGCGCCGCGGTCGCCGCCGGGTCCGAGCCACCGAGCAGTGCGAGTCGCCGAGCACTTTCGAGTTCGATGAGCGTCTCGAGCCCGTGTCGGAGCAGCGCCGAGCGTTCGTCGATGCCGGTGAGCTCGGCGGCCTTGGCCACGAGCTCGTCATCGATGGTCACCGTGGTGCGCATAGGACGCCTCCCCGTTTCGGCTGACACTCACGATCCGCAGCTGCATCAGAGGATACATCGTTCGATGCACATTCTGATGCAGCTATGAGGTCACAGCACGAGCAGGTGCAGTAGCCGTTCCTCGTGCACGATTCGCCGGTGATCGTCGAACACGACGTGCAACTCCGGGTCCCAGGGAGTCTCGACGCACGGCGCGAGATCGACGGGCAGAGCGACGCCCTGCCGATCCGCCTCATCGAGCGCTGCGAGATAGTCATGAACGGACATGCGCCATGGCTGGACGCCACGAGCGTGCATGCGGGCGCACATCGCCAGTCCGGCCACGTCGAAGTCGCCGTGGTACCGAAGCGTCGCCCCGGCTTCGAGCAATCCGTCGATCAAGAGGTTCACCGTGGTCGACGGGTTCCCGTTCGCGCAGATCATCGACGTGGCGACGCCTCGCTGCGCCGCATGCTCGAGCACCCGAGGGTTCTCGACGATGAGCACCTCTGCACCCGGGGCGAACGAGCAGCCGATGGTGTCGAGGGCCAGGCGGGTGACGACGAACGGCAGCCGCATCTGGTCACTTGATCGGACCGCGGGCGCCAGGGGGTCGGTCTCGAGAAGGGGAAGCCTCCAGGTCAGACGCGGCCCCGCTCACCAGGCTGCGGTGCACCCCCAACTGCGACCACGGATCGCCGGTCGACTCCGGCCGCCTCGCCGGCCTCGAGGTCGTCGCCGGTCGCCGCGGCCACCAGGTGGCCGAGCGCACGAGTGGTGGCCCGTTCCATGCGAGTCCCCGGGTCGAGTGCGTGCGAGGAACCGAGCACGTTCGCGGCGAGGTCGATGCGACTGATCGACGACCCAGCGTCAGCCCCGTCGATCGCGTCGAGCACGCGGCGCACCGCACCGACGACGCCCAACGCCTCGTCCGGCCCATAGCCGGACAGCACCCCGGCACCGATGACCTCGTCGATCCAGACCGGCGCCCATGCCTCGGGCCACGAGGAGACCGACTCACGTGCCACAGCGCGGCCATCAGCTCGTCGGGCTCGCTCGTCCCGTCGCTGCTGGGGCACCGCCGACACCGGCGCACCGAGCGTGGCGAGCGCCTCGGGGAGGTCGCCCCCGACGCCCAGCCCGACGAGTGCCTGCTCGAGCAAGCCGGTGTCGATCGTGCGTCGCCCCGGCGTGCCGACCAACGCCAGCAGCACTCCACGGGCGTGCGAGGTGAGCGACGACAGCGACACCTGGCCTCTCCAGCCGTCGCCGTTGCGCTCCAGCCTGCCGGCCACATCAGCCCAGAACTCGGCCAGGTCGTCAGCGAGCAGCGACGGCGGCGCAACGCGCCCGAGAGCCGAGTCGGTGCCGTACCGGGCGTCGCCGCTCACCACAGGCTGGCCTGCTCCGAGTCATCTGCGGTCGGGCCGGACCTGCCGGTGTCAGGGCCAGCGCTCTCAAGGCCAGCGGTGTCACGGCCGGCAGCGAGGGCGAAACGGGCGGCGCCGGGCAGGATCCGCAACGACCAGCCGTGATCGGCGCCCTGATCCACACCGCCAGCGGCCTCGTGGTCGACGCGTTCCGCCAGGCGCATGTCGACGAGCAGCTCGACGACCGCGGCGACGAGTCGGTCCGGACGCTCGACGAGGTCGCCCTTCCACCGCCGTGCGTGCACCTGGGCGAGTTCCTGCAGGATCGCCGTCACCTCACCGCTCCGGTGCACCACGTCGACGCCCGCTTCGGCCTCGCGCGTGGCGCCGCCGAGGTCACCGTCGTCCCGGCTCGAGCGCACCGGGACCAGCCGATCGATCAACAGCAGACGCGGCGTGGGACTCGGTACCACTCGCCGGGAATCGCCGGTCCGACAACGACCCACCGGGATCGATGGCCGCCACACCTTCGGCGCGCGCCTCGAGCCCGAGGCCGAGCACCTCGTCGAGGATCGATGCCTCTTCTCCGAGGCGACGCCGCAGCTCGGACCAGCCCTCGGGCTCCAGGTCGTCGCGGTAGATCACCGGGTCGTTCGCCAGACGTGCCCGCATGCGCTGACGTGGGGTCCCCCGCTCGTGTGCACGCAGGCGGAGGTCGGCGTCGGAGTCCGCCTCGTAGGTACCTGCCAGTGGGACCAGGGCGATCCGGTCCGCTCGAACCCGCAGCACCGCGTCGGCGTCACCGTCGGTCGAGTACCGCTCGACCCGGTCGTGCAACTCGAACAGCAGGCCGTTCGCGATCATCCACTGCAGTGCGGTGACCACTGCACGGCGCTCGCCTGCGTCGCCGCTCAGCTCGACGCCTGCGTCGGCCGCGGCGGACCGGACCGCTGCGACCAGGTCACGCAAGCTGATCACGTCGGGACCGGAGGCGACCGCACCCATCGACAACGCCAGCATCACGTACTCGACCTGCCGCAGCGCACGCCCGGTCGCAGTGCGCATCGGACGATCCGTCGGCGGAGCAACCGACTTGTAGAGGCGTGCGGTGTCGGCGTCGACGTGCACCCGGTCACCGAAGCGCTGGGTGAACCATCGATCGAGCGTCGAGGCGTGTCGACGGATGAGCCGGAACTGCTCGGGGTCCTGCTCGGCGCAGATCAACGGGCGCTGCAACAGCGAGCGAGCAACCGCCTGTGCCTCGAGGTCGGCCTGCGGGTCACCGCTCATGTTCGGTCTCCGTGCGTGCGTCGACGTCGAGCGAGACGACCACCTCGAGACGGTGCAGGGTCAGCGACCCCTGAGCCACGTGGACCACGGTCGGGGACTCCGAGGGGCGGACGGCCAGCTCCAGGTCGCCATCGGAGTTGCGGCGCCACTTCGAGCCATCCGGGCTCAGGTGACGGACCCCGCCGAGCAACTCCTGGAGACGCTCCATCGCAGCCGGTGAGAGGGTCGCGCCGTCGAGGCGGCCGATCGAGGCGAGCTCCTGGTCGACCCGGGCACGTTGCACCTTCTCGGCGGCGCGACGGCGACGCAGCAGCTCCTTCTGGGATCGCTGATCGGGCATCGGCGACGCCCGCCCACGATTCGTCGCGTCGCCGCGTTCTCGCAGGCTGACGGCCACGGGAGCCCGCGGAGCGTCCCACCACGACGTCGTCGAGCCGACCGGGTCGTGGGCGTCCTCGGCGGTCACCCCCCAATGACGAGCGGGGTACAGACCGAACGCGCAGGCGGCGAGCTCGTGGCAGCGCCCGGCGTCGGGCGCGTCGTCGAACCAGCGGGCGAGTCGGAGGAAGTCGGCTCGCCTGGACGACGCGCTCACCCCGATCCGCGAGAGCCGGGTGAGGTTCGCCGTCAGGGTCCGGATCGCCGCGACGGCGTCGCGCCCGAGGCGGTCGATGCGCGACTCCGCTCCGCGGCGCGGACGGAACCACTCGATGAGATGATCCCAGTCCTCGACGACGGCGCCTCGGTGACGAGCGACCTGCACGGTTCGTTCAAGGCCCGCGCGCTCGACCCGTGTCGCCAGATCGTCGGCCGCCGAGATCCGCTCGACGAGGCGCGGCACCGAAGGGCGGAGCTGTTCCAGCATCACGCCGATCGGGCGTGCCGTGCGCTCGATCTCGTCGAGGCGATCGCCGACGTAGGACACGAGCACCTCTGCGAAGAACCTGAACTCCTCGGCATCGAGGTCGTAGCGCGACTGCCACTGGTTGATCGCCGCGAAGAACTGGGCGATCTCGTCGGTGAACGCCGCGTGGTTGTCGAACACCACTCCCACGGCGTCGGCCAGGCTGACGGCCTCTGCGGTTCGAAGGTCCATGTCGAGCAGCCGAACGAGCGCGTCGCGCAGTGTGCGCAGGCGACCCGTCGTCACGTCGCGGACGTCGTCGACGCTGTCGAGCACACCCTCGACGACCTGGTGCACGGTCTGACCCGCGGTCGTGATGAGGTAGCGATTCCGCCGCCGGTAGTAGTCCGCCACACTCGTCGGGTTGCCGACCGACGACGACACCGTGAGGTTGCCCCAACGGCGTAGCGCCTCGAGCCGGTCCGCGACGGTGCGTTCCTCGAGGTCGTACCCGGCGGCGTCCAGTCTGGAGGTGACCTCGGCGGGGGTGAACTCGGCGAAGAAGGTGTCGGCGAACACGGCGATGATCGCCCGGTAATCACGCCACTCGTCGACGGTGACGTACTTGAAGAGCAGGCGCCCGCGGTCCTGGTCCTCGTCAGCGACGAGCGACGCCGAGCCGTCAGCCATCGGTACCGACCTCGAGCGAGGCGCCGTCCCAACGTGCGTGCTCCAGGAGGATCACGCCGGCCTCTGCGTCGCGCACGACCTCGGTGATGGCCAGCTCGGGCACCGTGTCGTGGGTTCCCCAGAGACGCTCGCTCGTCGCGATGAAGTCCAGATCCATGTCGACCAGCAGACCGAAGAGCTTGGCGTGGTTGTCGGCGGAGACCTTGGCGAACGCGTCGTCGAGCAGCACGAAGCGCGGCGCTGTCGGTTCGTGCTCGGCAAGGGCGTCGCACGACGCCGCCGCCGCAGCGAACAGCGGGAGGTACGAGACGACCTTCTTCTCTCCCTCGGACAGCGCGGTCCGCCGCCCCAGGCGCTGGGGTGATTGTCCGGGCCGGTGCAACATGACCCGCATCTCGTGCCAGAGCCGATAGTCGAGAACCCGCGCGATGAGGTCACGGTACGACGCCTCGGGATCGCTGATGCGAGCGTCGTCGATGCGCCGGGAGAGGTCGGTGGTGAGACGCTGGTCGTCCTCGGCCGTGCGCAGATCGGGCTGCTTCGACATCAGGTCGATGGTGTCGCCCAGCTGGGCGTCGAGGTCGTCACGACGGCGCCACTGCAGCGACACACGGATGCCGTGGGTCGTCTCGACGGTACGGAGCCGGTCGTTCATCAACGACACCAGCTCACGTGCGGCGTGCAGCTTGGACGCCACCTCTTTGGCGATGAGTCCCTGGAGCAGGTTGCGCAACGCCTGGGCCTGCTTCGCGTCGAGCAGGCTGCGTTGCTGGTGCAGACGAGAACCCACCACCTGCGCAGCTTCGGCGATCTGCATGCGACCCTCCGGACCGTTCACCTCGATCGACAACGGCAGGTGATCGTTCGGCTGCCGATCCTCGGCGTCCCATCCGGCGCCCAGCGCGTTGCGGCGTTGACGCAGCGACCCTCGGACGCTCTCGGCCGACGTGGGCGCCGTCGGCTCCGGCACGTGCTCGTCCAACCAGGCGACGAGCGCCGCCACGCCGGCGCTCGACCGCTCGACCACCGGCGGAGTCGGCAGCTCGACCTCGGTCGGCTCCTCCGGGTCGGGCCCGACGCTGACCGTGACGGACCAGACGGCGAGCGGCAGCCCGGGCACCGCGAGCACCGAGCGCAACGTCTCGACATGCCGGGAGCAGTCGGCCTCGACCAGCTCGAGCGCCGCCGACTCGCTGTGCACCCGCTCGACCGCCCTGGCCTCGACCTTCAGGCAGGAGTCGTAGTCGTCGATCGCGGACGGCAGCGTGTCCCTGGCGCGTGCCAGGTCGCGTTCTGACACGGCGAGCGCCTGGAGCAGCTCCTGGTAGTCGGCCCCCAGGCTGTCCTCGACCGTGGCGAGGAACGCCGCCTCGGGATCGTGCTCGGCGACGGCAGCCGCGTGGGCGGCGACGGCCTCGTCGTGTTCGGTGGACACCAGTCGGCGACGGGCCCTCGCGCCGGCGAGGGACAGGACGGACCGGTCGAGCGCCTGGGCGGTTGAGGCGATCTGGTGCACCTGTCCTCTGGCCGCAGCGAGGTCGCGGCGCACCGCGACGAGCTCCGGCTGGGTGCGCGGCAGCTGGATGGTCGCAGCGAGTCGCCTCAGGTGATCCTCCGTGTCGTTGCGCACCCCTTCTGCATCGGTGAGGGCGCGACCTGCCTGGTCGGCACGCTCCTGTCGCCGCTCGACCAGGTCGTCGGCATCGCGTCGCTGCTGGATCGCCGAGTCGAGCGCGCGGGTCGTCGGCATCGCTGCCACCAGCTCGGCGACGGCGGCGCGGTGTGTGGTCCAGCGATCGACCTCGGCGGAGGTTCGACGCTCGTCCTGCTCGGCGACGGCGAGGTCGGCGCGGGCGCCCTCACGCATCCGTTCGAGCGCCTCGAGTCGAGCCGTGGCACCGACGTGTTCGACCCGCTCCTTCGTGTGGCGGCCTCGGAGCGAGCCGACCGTGAAGGAGCCGTCCGAACAGACCACGGTCGGGGCGCTGCTGTCCGGTGCGGTCGAGATGCCGGCGAGCACCGCCTGGACCATCGCCGGATCGATCTCGCCCACGTGTGCTGCGGGAACGGTGACTGCCAACACCTCGCTCAGCGGCTGCTCGACCTCGGCTGCGCCGGCTGCCATCAACTCACCGTCGGCGAGTTCGATGCCGTCGCGCCGAATCGACGCACCCAGCAGGCCAGCGGCCTCGAGGGCCGCCTCGAAGCCCACCCGGTCGTCGTCGGTGACGCCGCCACGGAAGTCGACCAGCTGCGCCAGCCGAGGCGCGTCGTCGACCGACTGCCACCTCAGTGTCGGCGGGTCGGGCTCGGAACGTGCCATGAGCGCGTCGAGCAGGCTCCTCGCCTCGTCGCGCGCAACGACAGCGGAGCGATGCTCCGCGGTGGCCTCGGCCACTCCCTGTTCGACCCGGGCGGCGACCCGCCGCCCCCAGTCGGACAACCCGAGGTGCACGTCGGTGCTGCGACCCAACAGGTCGGTGGTGGCGGTGATCGCTTCGGGCCGATCGATGCGGGGGTCCACATCGTGCACGAGCGCGGCGAACTCGGTGGTCCAGTCCAGCCACGCCTGGCGAAGGGCGTCGAGTTGCTGCTGCACACCAGCCTGGGCGCGCTCGGCGGAGTCGACCGCGTCGACCAGCTCGCCCTGTGCCCGCTCACGCGCCACCGAGGCCTGGTGCACCCCCGCCTCGGCGGTGACGACCGCAGCGAGCGCTGCCTCGACCTGGTCGACGTCGCCGGCGCGGACGTCGATCGCCGCGAGCACCGCTCCGGACCCCGCATCGACAGACGCTCCCGCCCCGAGGGGCAACTCGTCGGTGTCGGAGAGGTCGATCGTCGGTAGGTCGCGCAGCGGCGCGTCGACCGCGAGCGCGTCGAGCGAGCGCGCCAGCTCGGAGAGCTGCGCAGCCAGCGTCGACACGTCGTCGCGCACCTGTGCGATCGCAGCGGACTCCTCTCCCCCGGCGGATTCGAGGCGCTGCTCCGCTCCGTCAACCTGTCGTGCTGCGTCGCTGACGCGCTCAGCGAGGACCCGAACCTTGTCGCGCAGCTGTTCGAGGTTCTGACCCTGGGTGTACGTCGGACGTGCCGTGATCGCGGCGATCTCGGATTCGAGTCGGTCGATGTCTCCGGCGAGACCGTCTCGACGCGATCTGGCGGTGTCCAACGCATCGGTCGCTGCCTTCTCGGTACGTCGAGCGACCTCCAGCGTGCGTTGCTGGGTCCGTACGGCGTCGACGGCGGCCTGCGCCGCGGCGGCTCGTCGGCGGAGCTCACCCCGGCAGTACTGCGAGTAGGTGACGGCGAGCGCGCTGACCGTGTCGAACGTCGCGGAGAGCTGGGCGACGTTGCGACGATGCTCCTCGAGGTCCTCCAAGGGTTGGGCCGCGTCGTCGATCGCCTGTTCCGAGAGCTGCGGCAGCGCGTCGCCGAGGTACTGGTGGAGGTTGGCGTCGACCTTGTCGCCGACCGCCGGGCTCCGCAGGGTGTGCAGCAGCTGGATGTGCTGCTGCAGGTCGGCGCCTCCGTACAGGCGTGCGCGGAGCTCGCTGCGGTACGCGGACCGTTGGTCCTTCGTGAACACCGACGAGCTGGGCCCCAACGCCTCTCGCAACGAGTCGACGCTGCGGGGCGTCCGACCCTCGACGAGGTTGACGTCGATCTGCGGTCGACGGTCGGTGACGAACCACCAGGTGGTCACGTTGTCGGTCGACCGGTTGGCGCGGATGCCACAACCGAAGACGATGAACTCGAGGTCCTCGTCGGGGTCGCCGTGGCGTCGAATCGAGTCCTGACGTGGCCGGGCGAGCTCCAGCCAGAGGTAACCCACGGGTTGCTGCTCTTCGCGCCCCGTGAGCATCCACGACCGCAGCACCCCGGTCTGTACGCCGGCTGCGTCGATCGTGCGGGTCTCGGCATCGAGCAGGAACGGCAACAACATGTTCATGGCCGTGGACTTGCCCGAGCCGTTCACTCCCCGCAAGAGCAGACGGCCCCCGCCGAAGTGCAGGACCTCGTCGCCGTACTGGTAGACGTTCAGGATCCCGGCCCGGTGCAGCCTCCAGCGATCGGTCATGACCACCGATTCAGGGGCCCGGTCTGCCTCACGAGCGCGCGACGGCGGGAAGTCGCCCTCGTCGAGTTCGTCGCTCCACATCGTCATCGTCGGGTTCCTCTGCCGCAGGACACCCAGCACGGTATCTGCGCCGTCTGACGATGAGGACCGGGGCGCTCACGTCAGCCCCGCCGGGTCGTGGTCGGGTCGCTCAGAGGCGGACCGCAGCGATGACCACGCCGGCGAACGCAGCGAGGGACGCCACGTTGATCGCCACCATGCGGTGGATCTCCGTGCGGAGGTCTCGTCCCAGCGTCGCCATCTCGTCGCGGAGGCCCGCGTCGCCGACTGCGATCTCGCTGCGAAGGTCCGATCCCATCGACGCGATCGAGGACCGCAGCGAGGCATCCATCGCCGTCATCTCACCTCGCAGGTCCGATCCCAACGTCGCGATCGAGGACCGCAACGAGGCATCCATCGCCGCCATCTCACCACGCAGACCCGACTCCAGATCCGCCATCTCAACACGCAGGTCCGAACCCAACGCCGCCATCTCGCCACGCAGACCGGACCGCAGATCCGCCATCTCGCCGCGCAGACCGGCGCCGAGACCGGCCAGCTCGACGCGCACGTCGCCCAGCTCGACGCGCACGTCGCCGAGCTCGGCGCGCAGGAACTCCTTGGTGACCGGTTCCTCGACATCGCGAGCGGGGAAGTACGACATCATCTCCTCCACCGCCTGCTCGTCGTCGATGACGGTGATGAGCCCTTGGTACAGGGCGACTCGGCTGCGTTCGGTCAGTGACACGGTCCATCCTCGATTCGTCGAGCGGCCGCCATGGCCAACTCGAGGTTCGGGGAAGGAGTGCCGCCACCCTATGACCGACCCGCAACGCCGGCAACGGATCCGCGTCGTCCGACCGGGTCGCGATCCCCGGTCGAAAGAGCGCTGCTCGTCCCAGCCGATCCGTAGCGTTTCCGGCCATGGCAGAACGACGCAGACCGCATCCGTCCACTCGCTCCACGGGCTCCGACGCACCGACCGAGAACGTCGACGCCTGGTGTCAGGACCGCCGCCCCGACGAGCTGCTCATCCTCGGCTCGGCCGCTGTTCGATGGGACCAGGACGACGGCCCACCGACCCGTGCCACCGGCATCATCGACGCCACCAGCGGCGTCGCACCGATCACAGCCGTCATGGCCGAGCTGCACCCCGACCCTGAACGAGCAGGCGCGCTCGCCGCCGAGGTGAAGGCCTCCTCCGAGACGCTGCCGACGTGGCTGGCGAAGCTGGACAAGGCACGAGTGGGAAGGGTCTACGAGATCATCGGCGACTGGCTGCTCGACAAGTTCGCCATCGAGCTCCTGCCCGTCGACGCCGACGCGATGACGATCGTCGTGCGCATCGACCATCGCCTCGGCACCATCGTGACCGACGCCGAGCTGATGGACACAGATCCCGTCGGCCTGCTCCGGGCGACGACCATCTTCGGCGACGCCCATCCGCCGATGGTCCGGCCGGTCTCACCCGCCACGGTCCGGGCGTACATCGAGCAGGCGCTCGTCGCTCCCCGCCCTCCGCTCGGTGTCGGCGCGACCACGGGCTGGGAGCCGCTTCGGCCGCTGCTGTCGTGGGTGGTCGCCCGGATGCCCGCCGGTGGTGAGGGCTACGACGCAGCGACACTCGCCGACTTCTGCTCGGCGGCGAGGAACGAACCCGAGATCTGCCCCGACGACGAACGACGACCTCCGGCGAACCGCCGCTACCACGACCGGACCGATCCCGACGCCTGTGAGTCGCTCGAGCTGAGCGTCGGGCTCGGCATGAAGTCCCGCACGTTCGGCTCGCAGCTCCTGCACGAGGTGACCGAACTTGTCGGTGGCCCCGACGCACTCGCCACGCTCGACGACACGCCCCTTCCCGACGAGCCGTTCGACCCGACCGGCGTGCCCGACGACATCCTTCCCCTGATCGCGCAGGTGCTCGACCTCTGCGACCGGGCTTGTGACCAGCTCTTCGACGTCGAGATCCGCACCGCCACGCGCCGCCTGCTCCGACGCGTCGCCGCCGACGGCGCCGAGACGTTCCGACGCAAGAGCTCGACGCACACCGCCGCGGCAGCGCTGGTGTGGACCGTCGCCACCCGCAACCACCGCCTCGGCAAGTACACCGTGCAGGCGAAGGACCTGGCACAGTGCCTGGCGGTCACGGGCTCGCAGTCCACCCGAGCCGCGACCTTGATGCGCGCCGCGGGCTTGGAGCCCGACCCGAGCGCCCCTCAGTTCCACGCCGACTTCCTCACCGGCAAGCGCCGGGCCGAGCTGATCAAGGTGCGCGACAGCCTGCAGCGCCAGCCGGTCTACCGGCTCCGGGTCACACTCGACGGGTTCGACCCGCCGATCGAACGGACCGTCGACGTGCTCGGCGAACAGACCTTCGGCCATCTGCACGACGTGTTGCAGGTCGCATTCGGCTGGGACAACAGCCACCTGGCGCAGTTCGAGCTCGATGGCGCGCTGGTCGCCCGCACCGACGACGACCCGGATCCGTGGGGCCCATGGGGCGGTCGGTCGGGCCGTCACGAGCTCGACGACTGGGACGACGACGAGAACGTCGGTACGAGCCGATGGGTGAGATGAACAGCCTGGTGCTCATGCCGGTGCTCGAGGCAGCCGGCACCCTGCGCTACCGCTACGACCTCGGCGATGACTGGGTGCACACCATCACCGTCGAGTCGCGCACGACGCTCGGCGAGACGACGGGTGTCCTGCCCCGGCTCGTGTCGGCGACTCGGGCCACTCCGCCCGACGACCTCGGCGGGGTCGCCGCGTACCGACTGGTGCTCGACTCGATCGGCACGAACCTCGAGGACGAGGCACGGGCCCTGTGCGCAGGAGTTCGGACGCCGGTGCGACCGGGGACCTTCGATCCCTACCGCCCCGACGCCGATCGAGCGCAGCCCGAGGCCATCGATACGGCGCTGCGCGACCTTGCGACATGAGCGCGGTCGAGGTGCAGCGAGCCGTCTCACGTCGTGACCGTTCGCCGCCGACCGCCTGGAACCCAATCCGGTCGGCTGCCTCTCGCTCCCCCCAGCGTGTCGAGCTCGACCGGGCGCTGCGCTACGCCTTCGACATCCTCGGCTGGGCGCCGTCGATCGTGCACTCGCGACGCTGAGACGCGGCGACCCACCGACGCGGCGACGCGGCGACGCCGTACGGTCAGTGCATGACGCGTTTCTCCGGACTGTCCGCGGTCATGTTGAACTGCTCACTGGTGCACGAGGCGAAGGAGTCGCACACCCGGCGCCTGCTCGCCCGCGTCGGCGGCGTCATGCGCGCCGAGGGGGTCGACGTCGAGCTGATCCACCTGCTCGATCACCGCATCGGCTTCGGCATGGTCACCGACACCACCGAGCTCGGCGACGAGCGAGACGACTGGCCGAGCATCCAGGAGAAGGTCTTCGCCGCCGACATCCTGGTCATCGGCACCCCGATCTGGCTCGGCACGAAGTCGAGCGTCGCGACCCTGGCGATCGAACGCCTCTACGCATCCAGCGATGAGACGAACGAGCACGGCCAGTACCGCTACTACGGCAAGGCCGGCGGCTGCGTGGTGACCGGCAACGAGGACGGCGTGAAGGCGTGCGCGATGGACGTCCTCTTCGCGCTGTCGCACATCGGCTACACGATCCCTCCGCAGGCCGACTGCGGTTGGATCGGCGAGATCGGGCCCGGCCCCAGCTACGGCGACCCGATCGAGGGCACCGACCAGCGCATGGGCTACGACAGCGAGTTCACCAACAAGAACGCCACGATCATGGCCTGGAACCTGATGCACACCGCCAAGATGCTGAACGACCTGGGCGGCTTCCCGCTCGGCGGCAACGACGCCGAGACCTGGCGCGACGTCACCAACGCCGCCGACCAGGACCCCGACGCCACGTTCTGAGGACATGCCGGTCCACATGGTCTGCTCTGCTGGCGGAGTCCTCTGACGAACTCGCTGCGATCGCGCTGCAACGGACCGGGGACCGGTCCCCAGCCGAACGCGGATCACGCCGACCCGGTCCCCGGCCTGCGCAGTACCGTGGCAGGCGACCGTGAGTGGGTCACTTCCCCGACAGCACACACAGCGGCGCAGGCCGCAGCCATCGATGGGAAGACGTCATGCCGATCAGCGAAGCCGAACGCCACCTCATGTATCTCGCGCTCGAGGAGGCCCTGGGCAAGGAAGGAGCGGACGCCCTGATGAGTCACCTTCCACCCGTCGGCTGGGCCGACGTGGCCACCCGCTCCGACCTGGACCACGTGCGCGAGCAGCTGACGGCACGCATCGAGATGCTCGAGGTTCGCACCGACGCCCGCTTCGACCAGGTCGACAGTCGCTTCCGTGAGATGGAAGGACGATTCGACCGGATCGACCGTCGACTCGACGAGATGGATCGCCGGTTCGACCAGGTGGACAGTCGATTCGCCCAGATCGATCGACACTTCGAACAGATAGACAGTCGGTTCGCCCAGATCGATCGACACTTCGAACAGATAGACAGCCGGTTCGCCCAGATCGATCGACACTTCGAACAGATAGACAGCCGGTTCGCCCAGATCGACGATCGATTCGAGTCACAGGAGCGACAGTTGTCGCTGGCCATGGATGCCGGGTTCTCGAAGATGTCCGCTCAGCTCCACAAGGACCTGGCAGCCCAGACCCGCACGACGCTGGCCTTCGTCAGCGTCCTGCTCGGCGTGCTGTTCACCGCGACGCAGCTCTTCGCCTGACTGTGAGGATCTGAGCAGCGGCTCCGGCCCCCACGACCGGCCGGCCCCAGCCGACCGGGCTTGGGACGCTCACCCCGTCCTACTTCGGGATGTGCAACCCGTCGTAGTACCAGACCGGCCAGAACATCTGCGGGTTGTAGTCGTCGGCCGCGACCTCGAGCCTCACCGGCGGCCCGTAGAACGAGCGCCCCTTGTGGTGGGTGCCGTCATTGCTGGAGCACCAGGGGAGGTCGAGCACCGAGAACTCGATCTGCGATCCGGCGTGCATCGTCCCGTCAAAGCTGATCATGTCGTGGCGCCAGTTGTACGTCGCGGTGCCGGACACGTTGATCCGACGTTCGCCCTCACGGAGCTCGCACTCGGGGTTGGCCCAGAGGTAGCTGTTCCGCCAGTGGCGTCCCACCGGGACATCGCGCTCGAGCGTCGCGACGAACGTGACCCGCTCGGGCGGCGGTGGCGGCGGAGGCGGCTGGCACGCCGCTCCCAGAACCAGCACCGCCGCAGCGGCACAGATGGTGGCGATTCGCTTCGACATGTGGTTCCTCTCCCACCCGAGGGCCGACACAACGGTTGCGTAGGGTCACATCTCCCGCCACCCGATGTCAACCAGGCATGCTCACCCGATGGACTTCCTGCGCATCTGGGCCGACGACGACGGCGTCAGCCACTTCGAGGACGTCACGCTCCCCCACGACGTGCTCCCGGCCGAACCGGGTGTCGTCGAGCTCTGGTGGTCGCACGCCGTCGACGTCGACCGCGTGCACTTCCTCACCGTGAAGGCCGGCGACCAGTCACCCGACTGGCACTGCGGCCCACGCCGGCAGTTCGTCGTGTTCCTCACCGGCTGGGTGCACCTGACCGCCGGCGACGGCGAGCAGCGGCGCCTGCCCGCCGGGTCGACCGTCCTGGTCGAGGACACCCACGGCGGCGGTCACGTCACCGAACACGAACCCGGCGACCAACGCGTCCTGGTCATCCCCCTCGACCCCACCTGAGCCCCGTCCGACGACGAACGTTGGACAGCAACCGACCGAATCGGTCGCTTCGTGTCCAACGTTGGGCGGCAAGGAGAGCGGCTACTCCTTGGAGTAGCCGAGGCGGTTGACGGTGGCGCCGATGCAGAGGTCTTCGACGTAGTCGAGGCCGTTGCCCTCGGCGATCTCCCTGGCCTTCTCCGAGGTGATGCCCAACTGCAGCCACAGCGTGTTCGCGCCGATCGTCTCGGCCGAGATCGCGATGCCCGGCGCCTCGGCCGGCGGGCGGAAGACGTCGACGATGTCGACGTGCACCGGGATGTCCTCGAGGCGGGCGTACACCTTCTGTCCGTGGATCTCCTGCGCGGTCGGGTGCACCGGGATCATCGTGAACCCCGCGTCGAGCAGGACCTTGGGGATCTTGTTCGAGGGTTTCTCCGGGTTCTCCGACGCCCCGACCACCGCGACGGTCGTCGATCGGTCGAACAGGGCGATGATCTCTTCGTCGGTCACTACGGCTCCTCGGTCAACGGCGGTCGGGCACCTGCAGCCACCGTAACCCGTGACCTTCGGAGATCCGTCCCGGGCGCCGACCCGACAGTGCCGACCCGACAGTGCCGACCCGACAGTGCCAGCCAAGAGTGCCCGATCGGAGCGTGTCAGTCCCGCCCGTGCACCGTGATGCGGCTCTTCACCGAGTTGGCGATGAAGCAACGCCGGTGGCTGTCGTGGTGCAACTCGTCGACGACGTGTTCCGCGGGAGCGTCACCGCTCCACTCGATCTCGGGGCGGAGGTCGACATCGGTGATCCAGCTGTGCTCGGACTCGGTGCGCCGCATGACCCCGACCGCGTGGTCGACATAGCGGTCGACGACCAACCCTGCCTCTGCCGCCAGGTAGAGGAACCACATCATGTGGCAGCTCGAGATCGCCGCCACGAACGCCTCTTCCGGATCGACCCGTGTCGGGTCCCCGAACAGCGCCGGCGCGGACGACGCCGGCACGGTCACCCCTCCGTCGAAGCGCCACTCGTGTGTCCGGTCGTAGTCCGACCCGAAGTCCGCGCCCTCACGCGACCAGGCCACCTCTGCGACGTGTTCCGACACCCTGTCCCCCATTCCTTCGATGACCGACCGTCGACCCGAGCGGCCACGCTCCCGTACGGACCCAGCCGGCTACAGGCCCATCCAACGGAACACGACGAGCGCGCCCAGACCGACGACGAGTGTGGCCGCCACGTTCTTGGTGCGCCAGGCCACGAGCCCGGCGAGCACACCTGCGGGCAGCTCGGCCTGCACGAGGTCGAAGTGACCGTCAGGACGCACCAAGGCCGGCACCACCAGCGATGCGAGCGCCGCGGCGGGGATCTGGCGCAGCACCCGCTGCACCCTCGGCGACACCTCACCGAAGCGGTGCGCCGCCATCACGAACGACGCCCGCATGATGAACGTCCCGAGGCCCGCGCAGATGATCGTGATCCACGTCGCGCTCACGAGCCCGCCCCGTCCGCAGCGCCACCGGTCGACCCGCCGGCAGCCGGGCCCTCGTCGGTGTCGACGATCGCCCCGGCGATGATGCCGGCGAGCGCGCCCACCATGACCGACAGCGAACCGACTCCGAGCTCGAGGCCCAGCACGGTCACCACACCACCGACCGCCGCAGCGACCACCGACGGGCGTGAGCTCAGCGTCGGGATCAGCAGCACCAGGAACACCAACGGCACGGCGAACGTCAACGGCACCGAGTCCGGCAACGACGTGCCCGCCAGCGCGCCGACGATCGTCGAGAGCTGCCACGAGCCCCACAGCGTCAGGCCCGCTCCCGTGTAGAAGGCGAAGCGCCGGGCACGTGTGGGTGGCGAGTCGTCGTGGCCGGTCCCGGCCCAGTCGCTGATCGACACGACGTACGCCTGATCGGTCATCAGGTAGGCGATCGCCGCTCGCCGCGGGATCGTCTCGTGTGTCAGGTACGGCGCGAGCGACGCGGAGTACAGCACCATGCGCAGGTTGATCGTGCAGGCAGCCAGCACCGCGACCAACGCGGTGCCGCCGTTGGAGAGCACCTCGATCGCGGCGAGCTGCGACGCACCGGCGAACACGATCGTCGAGAACCCGACGGCCGCCCCGAAACCCAGCCCGCCGGCGACGGCGGTCACCCCGGCGACCAGCCCGAAGGGCACCACACCGATCAACATCGGGGCGATCGCGGCGGCCCCCGCCCGGAACTCACCCTGCAGCGACCCGTCGCGGCTCAACGCGCACCTCGCCCGCCGGCGAACTGCGCGCCGCACGGTCGTGGAACGACCGCCCCACGCGCAGACCGCTGGTGCCCCGTCATCACAGGTAGCTGTGGCGTTGCAGCCACCGCAGTGCGAACCAACCCCAGATCGGCGGCAGGTAGAACGTCGCACCCCGGAACAGCAGCGCGGTGGCGGTGGCCGTCGTCGGCTCGACCCCGGCGGCGATGAGCAGGCTCATGAGCGCCGCCTCCATCACACCGATGCCGCCCGGCACCGGCATGAACCCGCCGAACAGCGCGGCAGCGACGTACACGACGATCAGCGTCGACAGGTTGAGCTGGCCGCCGAAGGTGCGCAGGCACAGCCCGAGCGTCAGTGCCATGAGCACCTGCGACAGCAGGTTGCCGCCGAAGAGCTGCAGCAGCTTCGACGGCGACCTCAGCCCGGCCAGCGCGTCCTTGGCGTCGTCGATGAACGGCTTGACGCGCCCCAGATCCGACGGCGGATGCCCTTGAGCGCGATCGCCAGACCGACCAGGACGACCAGCACGACGGCGGCGACGACGAGCACCCACGACAGGTCGCTGATCGAGCTGGTCGAGGCCGTGTCGAAGGACAGGTCGACCTTGCCGACGCCGAACACGAGCGTCAGCAGCAGCAGCGCGATCTGCACCAGGAACCCGCTGAAGCTGTCGATCGCCGAGATCGACACCGCCGATCCTGCGGGGATGCCCTGTCGCTGGAAGAAGCGGATCCCGAGCGCGACGCGCCCGGCGGTCGACGGCACGGCGAGCGCGACGAACCCGATCGCGAACTGCAGCACGGCGACCGGTCCGTACGGGATCGGCCGCGGACACGCGCCGACCGTCGAGACGGCCTGCGAGAAGAACGGCACCTGGGCCAGCAGCACGGCGGCGGCGATCATGAACGGTGATGCCGCAGCGAGCTCACGACCGAGCTCCTCGAGATCCACGTGGCCGAGCGCAGCGATCAGCCCGAACGCCACCAGGACGAGCAGTCCGGCCGACAGCAGCGTCTGGGGCGACACACGACGCAGCTTCGCGATCTCCGGTTCGTCGACCCCGGCCGCCTCGGCGGCTGCGGCGCGCAGCTGGTCCATGTCGACCTTCGCGGCCTTGACCTCTCGTCGCAGCACGACCCCGAGCGCGGGGACCTGCAGGTAGGCGAGCAACGAGGCGAGTCGCTCCGGGCCCAGGCGTGTCGACGCCGCGGCGACAGCGGTGTCGACATCGGTCAGCACCGCGGTGGTCACGAGCGTCTGCGCCAGGTCGATGCGGCGCTGGTCGTCGGAGACGGCGAGTCCGACGGGCGCCAGCTCCGCGAGCAGCACCTGCCCGTCAGCGGTCGCAGCGAAGCTCTCCTCGGACAGCTCCCCGTGCACCAGCCCGGCATCGTGCAGTCGGGTCACGACGTCCCAGATCGCGGCGGGCGCCGCGCCGGTGGATGTCCCCTCGGCGAGCGTGGCGCCCGCGCCGCGCAGCACGATCAACGCGTCGTTGCTGGCGGTGCGCCCTGCGACGACGACCTCGGGCACCGGCACGCCACGAGACCCGGCGAGGAACGCCATGAAGCCCTCGTGTTCGACCTGCTGCAACCGGCTCGAGACGACCTGCGCACCGTGTCGGTACCACATCGCCCGCCACGCCCGGTTGAGCAGCTGCGTGTCGCGGGCGTCGCGCCCGTAGACCGCGATGCGCACCGGGACCCCGTCCGCGGCATCGACCGCGTCGACGGCCAGGACACCCGAGCGCTGCCGCGGCGCGACGACCAGGTCGTCGACGGAGACGCCCAGCTGCGCCAACGCCTCGGCGACCTCACCGGCGGTCGGTCGCCCGGTCGACGCGCCGAGCGCCAGGTGCACCGCGGCCGCCGCCGCGACGCCGACGAGCAGGCTCGCCACCGCACCCGCCGGCGACGTCGAACCCAGCAGCACCACCGAGCAGACGGCGAACAGGACGATCCAACGAGCGAGGCGTCGCGCGGGTCGGGTCAGGTGCGGCGCCGCGGCGGAGCTGACCGCGGCGGCCACCGCGAACGCGACGAGCGGCACCGACCCCGTGGACCCACCGGTCAACGCCTCGGAGATCGTCGGCCACTCGCCGTCGACCGTGCGGTCGAGCACCAAGCGCAGCGGCGACGCCGACGACCGCGGACAGCGCGACGTCGACCAGCACGTCGCCGCGTCGACGGACCGTCGCGACCACCACGACCGTGGCGCACCAGAGCAGCAGCGCGCCGACGCCCATGCGCCAGAGCGCGTCGAGGAACGTGGGCACCGTGTCGACGACCCCGACGAGCGCCTTCTCGAACCCCGAGGGCGGCACGGCCAGCAGCGTGACGAGGACCACCGGGACCAGCGTGACGAACAGCAGCAGCACGTCGGAGCCCGAACGTTCCCTGCCGGTGCGCTCCGCCGGCGCGACCACACCGACGCCGCCGGCACGGTCACGCCACAGCGACCGGCGGTGGCCACGGTCGGGCTCTCGGGCGTCGTCGTGCATCAAGGGGTCAACCTAGGCGCCGACGACCCGTGATGTGGACGACTTCGAGCGCTCAGACGGTGCGGCGGGACATCGCCACCTGGTGCGTCGGCGACCAGTCGAACGAGACGTACCCCCGGTGGCTCGGATCGGCGACCGGCGGGGTCGGCGTGAGCGCGTCGACGGTGTGGAACCGCACCTCGGTGCGCTCGGGGGTGCAGGTCACGCGACCGTACCCACGACGGATCATGTCGGCGTGGCGGAAGCCGGGGCTCAGCCCCTTCACGATCGCCTCGACGTCGCCGATCAACGGCCCGAGCACGTCGGCGGCGACCGAGCTGACCGAGCCGCACACGAACTCCTGGGCGACGATCGGACTGGCGGCGTCGTCCATGTCGGCGGCGACCTCGGACTGGAAGAACATGTGCACGTCGCCGGTCAGGAACCCGACGCCGCTGATGCGATGATCCGCCAGACGAGCGGTGACCAGGTCCCGCTCGCCGAGGAAGCCGCTCCAGTCATCGAGGTTCCCGTACACGCCGGCGCCGCTGATCACGTCGGGCCGCAGTGCCCGCATGACCGGCGTGTCCAGGTCGATCAGGCGCAGCGGCGTGAACATGACCTGGTTCCCGACGAGCTTCCAGCGCACGTCGTCGTCCTGGGCGGCATCGAACGCCGTCGAGGAACCACTCGCGCTGGGCACGGCCGAGCAGCGTGCGCTCCGGCGAGTGCACCTGGCGCAGCGGCGGGTCGAGCGTCGAGCCGAGCGCCGGGCCGTCGATCGGCGGCGTCGCGGTACTGGCGGGTGTCGAGCAGCGTCAGGTCGACGAGTCGCCCCCAGCGGTGGCGGCGGTGGATCCGGTGGGCGTCGGCACCCTCGCCGATCGGCCACACCGGCTGGTACTCGAACCACGCCTGGTACGCCGCGGCGGCACGCTCGGGCTGCTCGACGATCGTCGTGCGGTTGCAGTTGTTCACGAACTCGTGGTCGTCCCAGACGATGGCGAACGGGTGCATCTGGTGAGCGGCCCGCAGGTCCGGATCCGAGCGGTACAGGCGGTACTTGCCGCGGTACGACGCCAGGTCGGTCGCGACGCGACCGTCGTCTGCACGTACCCCGAGGCGCGACGTCGACTCGTAGATGTAGTCGCCGAGGAACACCACGGCGTCGAGCTCGGCGTTCGCGATCGCCCGCCACGCCGGGTAGTAGCCCGCGGCGAACTGCTGGCAGCTCGCCACCGCGAACGACACCGACGCGACGTCGTCGTCGGCCGCCGGCAGCGTGCGAGTGCGACCGAGCGGGCTCTGCACCCCGTCGACCTCGAAGCGGTACCAGTAGGTCCGACCCGGCGTCAGACCCTCGGCGAGCACCTTGACGCATCCGTCGTGTTCCGGCGACGCGACCGCCGTGCCGGAGCGCACGACGCGCGACCGCTCGTCGTCCTCGGTGACGCTCCAGCGCACCGAGCTCGACGCGGTCGCGCCCGGCGCGAACCGGGTCCACAGCACGACGGCGGTGTCGGAGTGCACTCCCGAGGCCACGCCGCAGTCGAACGGGCCGAGGTCGCCGGGTTGCCACGGCGAGGGTGCGCAGGCGGTCACGCCCACGGCCAGCAGTCCGCCCGCGCCGAACAGGCCTCCCCGCAGCACGCTGCGCCGATCCAGCCGTGTCAGCTGATCCATCCCCACTCCACTTCGCCGCCCAGCGCCCCGAACGGTACCGCCGAGGGGAAGAATGGGGCGAGAGCAGTTGTTCCCGACCTTCGACCAGCCCTCCCACGACCAGGAAGCACCCATGAGCCTTGATCCCGACCTCGCCAAGCTCGCACGCGGCAAGAACTTCGCCGCGCTGACCACGTTGATGTCCGACGGTCAGCCCCAGACCCAGATCATGTGGGTCGACGCGGACGACGACGCGTTGGTGATCAACACCGAGGTGGGCCGTCAGAAGTTCCGCAACGTCGAGCGCGATCCCCGCGTCACGGTGACCGTCTTCAACGTCGAGAACCCCTACCAGTACATCGAGGCCCGCGGGCGGGTCGTCGAGACGATCCACGGCGACGCGGCCCGGGCGAGCATCGACGAGCTGTCCCAGAAGTACACCGGTGGCCCCTACGCCAACCCGATCGGCACCGACCGGGTCGTGCTGCGGATCGCACCGGAGCGCATCCACCGCAACGGCATCTGATCAGCAACGACAGCTGACGAGGCGACGCCGACTGCCGAGGTGACTCAGCAGTCGGGGTCCTGCATGAACCGGTCCGAGTCGCAGAAGCCGTCGGAGGGGTCCGTGTTGATCTGGTCGAACTCACCCTCGTCCGCGGCGATGACGAAGATCGCCGACGAGGCGAGTAGACCGACGACTGCGATCGCGCCGGTGACGATGCCGGCGATCGCCTGACCTCGACCGTCCCGGGCCGGGGTCTTGTTGGCCTTCGACAGCGCGACCGCGCCGAGCACGATGGCGACCAGGCCGAGCACCGCGCCCAGGCCGCACAGCCAGAAGGTCACGAGCGACAGGATGCCGAGGACGAGCGCGGCGATCGCCATGCCGTTGCTCTCGGGTGCCGCGACGGTCGCCCACGCCTGGGTGGGCGGCACGGCTGCGCCGATCGGGGGCGGACCTCCCCACGACGCCGGTGAAGGAGCGCCGAACCCACCCTGCCGGCGGCGCAGGGGGGCGGTGTCCCGAACCCGCTCGGCGGCGCGGGCGGCGGTGTCCCGAACCCTCCCGGCGGCGGAGGCATCGCGGGCCCACCCGGGGCGGGAGGCGGCGGAGCGCTGGGGCCGGTGCCCTCGAGCGGCGCGAACGACGGCGGCGGTGGCGGTGCCGCGGGCGACCCGCTGCCCGGCGCCGGGGGACGGCGGCGGCGCAGGAGGCACCGGCGGCTGGGGCGGCGAGAAGGCCGGCGGAGGAGGCGGCGAGCCCCGGGCGAGTCGTCGTCTGCGGGTACGGGGGGCTGCTGATCCGTCATCGGGTCCGAGGGTATCGCCGCGACGGCGCAGAATCCCGGACGTGTCCCACGCCACCGAGCGGCAGCCATCGGCGCGCCGAGGCCGACGCGAGGCGGCAGCTGACGACCGCCGTGCCCTGATCGACGCGGGCTCGCCCACGGTGGACGCGCCCCTGGGCGCGCCCCGACGCTGAAAAGTGTTCACGAACAGATCGTTGCTGCCGACGTGAAACCGGTCGGAGCGCCGCGCGTGCGCCCACTCTCGTCGGAGGACAGCGATGAGTCGAGCACGAACCCAAGGGCGGTCGAGGACGACCAGGACCATCGCGGCCACCGTCGCGGCGATGCTGTTCCTGACCGGCCTGCCCTTCACGTGGGCCGGTGGCGCACCCGCCGCGGCCGACTTCGGCGCCGGGCAACCCGCTCGCTACAACGAGAACATCAACGGCGACTTCCTGTTGATCGGCAACACCGTCCTGCGCTGCGGCAGCAGCAACTCGTCGTGCGAGAGCTCCGGCACCAACAACGACGCGCTCAACATGACCAACAACGACCCCGACGGCACCGGCACGCTGTTCAACGGCTCCTCCGGCTCGTTCACCATCCCCAGCGGTGCCGTCGTCGATGCCGCCTACCTGTACTGGGGCGGCAACTTCGGCTCGAAGAGCGGCTCGGACAAGTACTACTGCAACCCCTCGAAGGACTCGGTGTCGCTCGCGACCGCCGACAAGTCCAAGGCGAACTCCGTCAAGCTCGCCGTCGGAACCGGCTCCTACTCGACGATCACCTCCGACACGCTCTACACGTTCCCCTCGGGCGGACTGGACCAGACGCCGAGCGCCTCGAGCGGTGCGGGCAGCAGCGGCCTCGTCTACGAGGCGGTCGCCGACATCTCCGAGCGCTTCGAGACCGTGGCGGGCGCGAGCGCGGTCAACGTGCGCGTCGCCGACATCCAGGCTGCGCAGGGCAACAACTGCCACGCGGGCTGGAGCCTCGTCGTCGTCTACCGCTTCCCGGCCAACAACTGCCTGGACGGCGACAGCGACGCGACGAAGCGCAACGACTACCGCAACGTCGCGCTCTTCGACGGCCTGCTCAACCAGCAGGAGGACTCCTCGGACACGACCACGACGCTGTCGGGCTTCATCACCACGGGCACGTCGTCGCAGACCTCGGAGCTGCGCCTCGGAGCCATCGCCTGGGAGGGAGACCAGTTCATCACCGGCGACCGGATGCGTGTGAAGGCGACGAGCGCGACCGGTAACGGCACGGCGGTCGACCCTGCCGGCCCCTCCGGGACGGGCAACTTCTTCGACAGCGGCAAGCAGCCGAACGCAGATCACAACTCGGATTCCGACACGAACCCGGACTCGGGCGCGGTCATCGAGCTCGGCTACGTGAACGGTCGGGGCGACGGTCACGGCATCGACGCGAAGACCCAGCCGATCACCGTGCCGGGCGGCACGAACTCGATCGACGTGCGCTTCCAGACCGACGGCGACAACTACTACCCGGGCGGCCTGGTGCTGTCGTCGCCGATCAAGTGCCTGCTGGCGATGCAGAAGGACCAGGCGGTCAACGGCACCACCGTCGCCCGCGACAACTCGACGAACCCGAACCCGGCGGTCAAGGCAGGCGACGAGATCACCTACACCGTCGCGGCGAAGGCCTCGGGCGACGTGTCGCTCAGCTCGACGGCCCTCTCCGACGTGATCCCATCGGGCACCACCTACGTGGCGGGCTCCGGCAAGTGGGGCACCGGCAACACCGCCGAGGCTGCAGCGGCCGGCACGTCGAACGCCACGTTCGCCTCGGGCACGGTGTCGGCGTCCATCGGCGCGCTCGACCCCCTCGGCAGCAACGCCGCCTGCGCATCGGGCAAGAAGTGCTTCGCCCATCTGCGCTTCAAGGTCACGGTGAACGCAGGTCTCGCCTCGGGCACGATCGTCACGAACCAGGCGACCTCGACGTTCACGGCCTCGGGTGTCACCGGCATCCGCGAGAACTCCAACCAGGTGACCGACCGCGTCGGCCCGCGCCTCACCGTGTCCAAGAGCATCGTGAACCCGGTCAGCGGCGATCCCACGTCGTTCAACTTCGCGGTCGCGTGCAACGGCACGGCCGTCACCGGCTCGCCCTTCTCGCTCGCCAACGGCGCGTCGCGTGCGCTGACGGTCCCGCC
The DNA here is from genome assembly GCA_963707555.1 of uncultured Actinomycetota bacterium. GTDB lineage: Bacteria > Actinomycetota > Acidimicrobiia > Acidimicrobiales > Microtrichaceae > JAFAFN01. Next base: position 90,424 of record CAVPQM010000003.1, on the reverse strand, counting down.
GGGCGCGACCTGCTCGGTGACCGAGACCACCACTGCGAACTACGCCGTCGGCGTGTCCGGTGCCATCACCACCAACGGTGGCAGCGTCGTGATGAACGGCGACAAGACGGTCACGTTCACCAACACCCGTCAGTTCGGCCGCATCAGCGTCCAGAAGGCGGTCGTGCCCGTCACCGGCGACCCCGTCGCCGCACCGACGTTCACCTTCGGCGTCGCGTGCCCCGGCGTGACCGGCTACCCCCGAACGCTGCAGATCGGCGGCACCGGTGGCACGGTGTCGACCCCGTCGGACATCCCCTACGGCGCCTCGTGCACCGTCACCGAGACCCCCGTCGCCGGCTGGACCACGGGTGCCGCCGTCGCGGTGACCGTCGACGCCGCGACGAAGACGGCGTCGTTCACGAACACCCGCCGGACCGGTGGGCTCACCATCAACAAGTCGACCGTCGGCGGTGACGGCACGTTCTCGTTCGCCGTCGCCTGTCCCGGCACCGCGTTCGATTCGACCCGGTCGGTCACCACCGTCGGCGGCACCGGATCGATCACCGTCACCGGCCTGCCGGCGAACATGTCGTGCACCGTCACCGAGACGGTGCCCGCCGGCTGGACGCTCACCTCGGGCCAGCCGCCCGCCGTGGTCACCCAGGCCGGCACGAACGTGGCGGTCGCGTTCACCAACACCCGGCAGACCTCGGACCTGGTCATCACCAAGGCGATCAGCGGACAGACCGCCATCCCCGTCTCCGGCACCTTCGGGTTCACCGCGACATGTGGCAGCGCCGGCACGTTCACCCGTTCGATCAACGCGTCGGACGCAGCGAACGGCACCGCGACCGTGCCCGGCATCCCCGTCGGCACCACCTGCAGCATCAGCGAGACCGTCCCCGCCGGCTGGACGCTCGACACCGCGGTCACCGGCAACACCAAGCAACGCTCGATCACGATCGCTGCGACTGGCAACGTCGTCACCTTCACCAACCGGCGTGACGTCGGCACCCTCACCGTCCGCAAGACCCTGACCTCGGCCACGGGCGACACCGGGTCGGGCACGTTCGTCATGAGCGTCGTCTGCAACGACGTCGCCGTCGCGGGCAGTCCCGTGTCGATCACGGTCACCGCACCCGGGACCACCGGGACCGCCGAGGTCCCGAACGTGCCGACCGGCTCGCGCTGCGTCGTCACCGAGCAGGCGAACCCGGCGTTCGCGCAGGTCACCCCGGCCAACGGGGCACCCGTGGTCATCGCGTCGACCAAGGCGGCCGACACCGCAGAGCTCGTGAACCGGCGCCGCACCGGCGACCTGGTGATCGACAAGGTCTTCCCCGCCGACAGCCTCGGCGACCCCGAGGCCGAGTTCACGATGTCGTGGGACTGCGGCCCCGAACCGCGCAGCGTCACGTTGAAGGCAGGTGGGTCGCACACCGTCTCCGGGTTGCCGACGGCCACCGTGTGCACGGTCAGCGAGACCGCCACCCCGGGCTACTCCTCGACCACGTCGCCGGTGGGCGGCACCGTCACCATCGCCGAGGGCACCAACCGCGTCACGGTGACCAACACACGGAACGCCGGCACGCTCCGGAGCTCGTCAAGGCGCTCGTTCCCGCCACCGACGACGGGCGGGTCGACCTGTCGCATCGACGGCGAGACGCACGCGACCTCGGTCGGCGACGGCGGCACGACCGGCGCCGTGCGCCTGCCCGCCGGCGCCCACGTGATCGCCGAGACCGCCGCCGAGGGCTCCCCCACCGAGCTGTCCGACTACGACACCACCCTGCTCTGCACGAACGCCGCGGGCGTCGTGCCCGTCGGCACCGACGGCAGCGTGCTCGTCGCCGCCGACGACGCGGTGACCTGCACCTACACGAACCGCCGCAAGGCGACGATCGAGGTCGTGAAGTCGCTCTCCCCCGCGGACGACCCCGGCGTCTTCGCCCTCACCCTCGACGGTCCGACCGTCGCGAGCGGCGGCGACGGCACGACGAGCGGTCCGGTCGTCGTGGCCGTCGGCACCCACACCGTCGGCGAGACCGCCGGCGACGCCGACACCGCGTTGTCCGACTACGACCGCTCGATCGGCTGCTCCACCAACGGCGGTGTGGCCGTCGCCGGCGGCACCGTCGAGGCCGCCCACGGCGACCGCATCCGCTGCCTGGTGACCAACACCCGCAAGCAGGCCGACCTGAGCATCACCAAGACGCGCCGTGACGTCCTCGACGATCCCGCGGGCACCGCGACGTTCTCGATCACCGTCGCCAACGCGGACGGCGCCGGCATCGCCCGCGACGTGCTCGTCGACGATCCGCTGCCCGGCCGGCACCACCTACGTCGTCGAGCTCCGATGACCTGTGCGAACCCGACGGCACGTCGTGCGCCGTCGGCGACCTGGCCGCCGGCGCGAGCCGTACCTTCACCATCACCTACCGGGTCGATCCCGACGCCGACATCGACGCGGTCCGCAACGCCGCGACCGTCACCTCACCCGACGATCCCGAGTCACCCGGCGCACGAGGCGTCGGTGCCCGTCGCCCGGCTGTCGGTCGCTGAAGATCCGCCGAGCAGCCGTGGTTCTCGATCGTCGGGTCGCACGATCGACTACTCCTACTCGTCGCCGAACCCGGGCGGCATCGCGCTCACCGGCGTGACCGTCACCGACAACAAGATCCCGACCTCGGCCATCGACTGCAACGGAGCCGCCGAGGGCAACGGACAGCCGTTCACGCTCGAGGTCGACGCGACGCTCGAGTGCCGTGCCGCCACGACCGTGACGCGCCGCCGACGTGGCCGCCGCACGTATCGACAACGTCGCCACCGCGGACTCCGACCAGACCGAACCGACCGGCGACACCTGGAGCGTGCCGCTCGCCTCGCTCGACATCACCAAGACGCTGACCTCGACCGGTCCCTTCGACGCCGGCGACGAGCTCGACTACGACGTCGTCGTCACCAACGACGGGGCCGTCACGCTCACCGACGTCACCGTCGCCGACCCGACGGCCGACGGCTTCGACCAGGCCACCGACTGCGAGCCCGTCGCACCGGTCGCGTCGCTCGAACCCGGCGACTCGATCCGCTGCTCGGCGACGCACACCGTCACCCAGGGCGACGTCGACGCAGGCGCCTTCACCAACACCGCCGTCGCGAGCTCGGCCGAGATCCCGCTCGTCGCCGACGAGGTGACCACGTCGTTCACCCGCACCCCGCGTCTCGAGCTGACCAAGACCGTCACGAGCGACGGCCCCTACGAGCTCGGCGACACCGTCACCTACTCCCTCGTCGCCACCAACGGCGGCAACATCACGCTGCACGACGTGACGATCACCGAGTCGAACGGCGCCACCCTCGGCGACTGCGAACCGACCGACCTCGCCCCCGGTGAGCGACTCACCTGCACGGCGACCTGGACGGTCACCCAGCGCGCCGTCGACGCCGGCTCGCACCGCAACACCGCGACCGCGGATTCCGACGAGACCGCGCCCGTCGACGACGAGGCGACGGTGCCCGTCGCCCAGCGGCCCGCGATGGAGCTCGACGAAGCGAGTCGCGGAGGACCCCGAGGCGCCGGAGGAGACCGGCCTTCCCGAGGAGTACGCACTCGGCGACGTCGTGCACTACGAGATCACCCTGACCAACACCGGCACCGTCACCCTGACCGGCGCCCGCATCACCGACGCCGGTCGTCGACGCCGAGCTCGGTCAGTGCGAACCGTCCACCACTGCGACGCTCCCGCCCGACGAGTCGCTCACCTGCACGGCGACGCACACCATCACCCAGGACGACGTCGACGCCGCGGAGTACACCAACGTCGCCTCCGGTCGCAGCGACCAGGTCCCGCCGGTCACCGACTCCGAGCACCGTGAAGGTCGGACAGAACCCGGAGCTCGAGGTCACCAAGACCGTCACGTCGGTCGGCCCGTACGAGGTCGGCGACACGATCACGTTCGACGTGGTCGCTCGACAACATCGGCGACACGACCCTGACCGGCGTGACGCTCGAGGAGCTGACCGCGGATGCCACCCTCGGCCGCTGCCTGCCCGAGCAGCCGCCGAGCTCGCGCCCGGCGCAGAGCTGCGCTGCGCGGCGAGCCATGTCGTCACCCAGGACGACATCGACGAGGGCGTCTACGTGAACGTCGCTCGCGGTGACTCCGACCAGACCGGTCCCGACGAGGATCAGGTCGAGGTCGACATCGACCAGCGTCACCGCCTGGAGCTGACCAAGACCGTCACCAGCGAGGGCCCCTACGTGCTCGGCTCGGTCGTCACCTACTCCCTCGTCGCCACCAACGACGGCAACACGACGCTCGACAACCTGCGGATCACCGAGTCCGAAGGCGCCGTGCTCGGCGCGTGCGACCCCGGTGCCGCCGGCGTGAGCATCGCCCCGGGCGGCGCGCTGCGCTGCGACGGCCAGCTACGAGGTCACGCAACGCGACGTCGACGCCGGCCGCCACGAGAACACCGCGACCGCGGACTCCGACGAGACGCCGCCGGTCGACGCCCGGGCCGACGGTGCTCGTGCACCAGGACCCGCGCCTCGAGATCGTGAAGTCCATCGCGACCGACCCCGCTCCGCCCGAGGACGGCTACGAGCGCGGCGACACGATCCACTACTCGATCGTCGTCACCAACTCCGGCACGGTCACCCTCACCGACGTGACCGTCGCGGACCCGAACGCGGACGGCTTCGACGCCGCTCGCGACTGCGACCGCGACGTGCCCGCCGCGACGCTCGCACCCGGCGGACGCATCACCTGCACCGCCGAGCACGAGGTCACCCAGGGTGACGTCGACGCCGGCTCGTTCACGAACGTCGCGACCACGACCTCGGGCGAGACCCCCGACGCCAGCGACGACGAGGTCGTGCTGTTCACCCCGACGCCGGTGCTGCGCCTGGCCAAGACCGTGACCAGCACCGGCCCGTACGAGCTCGGCGACACCGTCACCTACTCGCTCGTCGCGACGAACGCCGGCAACGTCACCCTGCACGGCGTGTCGATCACCGAGTCCGAGGGCGCGGTGCTCGGCCGCTGCACCCCGCTGCACCGGCGACGCTGGCTCCGGACGAGCAGCTCGTCTGCGAGGCGAGCCACGTCGTCACACAGCGCGACGTCGACGCCGGTGTGCACGAGAACACCGCGACCGCGGACTCCGACGAGACCGAACCGGTCGACGCCGACGCGGACGTGTCGGTGTACCGGAACCCGTTGCTCGAGGTGACGAAGTCGGTCGTCGACGACGGCCCCTACGAGGTCGGCGACACGTTGACGTTCTCGATCCTCGTCAGCAACACCGGCACCACCACGCTCACCGGCGTGACCGTCGCGGAGCGTGTCGACGACGCGCTGCTCGGCAAGTGCAGCGCCGCGCTGCCCGCCACGCTGCTGGTCGGCGGGTCGCTGACCTGCTCGGCGACCCACGTCGTCGACCAGTCCGACCTCGACGCCGGCCACTACCTCAACACCGTCCGTGGCGACTCCGACCAGACCGGTCCCGACGACGGTGACGTCGACGTGCTGATCGACCAGCGCCCCGTGCTCGCGCTGACCAAGACCGTCACGAGCGACGGGCCCTACGAGCTCGGCGACACCGTCACCTACTCCCTCGTCGCCACCAACACCGGCAACGTCACCCTCCACCACGTGGTCGTCGACGAGTCCGAGGGCGCGACGCTGGGCGACTGCGTGCCATCCATCGCCGACGACAAGAGCGTCTCGCTCGCACCGGGCGCGTCCATGACCTGTGCCGCGACCTACGAGGTCGGACAAGGCGACGTCGACGCCGGCACGCACACCAACACCGCCACTGCCCGCTCGGCCGAGACACCGAAGGTCGGCGCGGATGCCACCGTGCCCGTCGAGCAGGATCCGGAGCTCTCGGTCACCAAGCGCGTGACCTCGGAGGGCCCCTACGAGGTCGGCGACGACCTGGCCTTCGAGATCGTCGCCCGCAACTCGGGCACGGTCACCCTCACCGGCGTGACCGTGGTCGAGCTCACCGACGACGCCCAGCTGATCGCCTGCACGCCGACGACACCCGCCGAGCTCGCCCCGGGCAAGAAGGTCGTCTGCGATGCCGTGCACGAGGTCACACAGGGCGACCTGAACGCCGGCGCCTTCACCAACGTCGCACAGGGCGACAGCGACCAGACTCCCCCGTCGACCGGCGATGACACCGTGCGACTCGACCAGCGTCCCCGTCTCGAGCTGACCAAGACGGTGACCAGCGACGGGCCCTACGAACTCGGCGACACCGTCACCTACTCCCTCGTCGCGACCAACGGCGGCAACGTCACGTTGGACGACGTGTCGATCACCGAGTCGAACGGCGCCGTGCTCGGCGACTGCGAACCGACCGGCGACACCGTCTCGCTGGCGCCCGAGGCGTCGCTGCGCTGCGAGGCGAGCTACGTCGTCGAGCAGTCCGACGTCGACGCGGGCAGCCACACCAACACCGCCACCGCGGACTCCGAGCAGACCGACCCGGTCGATGCCGACGCCACGGTGAAGGTGTTCCGGAACCCGAGGCTCGACATCGCGAAGTCGGTCGTCGGCGACGGCCCGTTCGTGCGGGGCAACACGATCGAGTATTCGATCGTCGTCACGAACGCCGGTACCACCACGCTCACCGACGTGGTCGTCACCGATGACGACGCTGATGACTTCGACCCGATCACCGCCTGCGCCCCCGCCACCCCGGTCGAGACGCTCGCCGTCGGCGAGAGCATCACCTGCTCCGCACGTCACCTGGTCACACAGCGCGACGTCAACCGTGGCACGTTCTCGAACACCGCGACCGCGGACTCCGAGCAGACCGAACAGGTCGAGAGCACCAAGGTGACGCCGTTCGGCCGGACGCCGCTGCTGGAGCTCGTCAAGACCGTCACCAACGACGGCCCCTACGAGCTCGGCGACACCATCACCTACTCCCTCGTCGCCACCAACGCAGGCACCGTCACCCTCGACGACGTGCGCATCACGGAGTCCGACGGTGCCGAACTGGGCAGGTGCGTCCCGGCGGCCGACGGCGGCGGCGGCAGTGACGACAGCGACAGTGACGACGGCGTGTCGCTCGACCCCGGCGAGACGCTCAGCTGCGAGGCGAGCTACGTCGTCGGCCAGCGCGACGTCAACGCGGGCACGCACACCAACACCGCCACCGCGGACTCCGAGCAGACCGACCCGGTCGACGCCGAGGCCGACGTGACCGTGTACCGCAACCCGCTCCTCGAGCTCACCAAGACCGTGACCAGCTCCGGCCCGTACGACCGTGGCGACACGGTCACCTACTCGCTCGTCGCCACCAACGGCGGCAACACCACACTCGACGAGGTGTCGATCACCGAGTCGAACGGCGCGGAGCTCGGAACGTGTGAGCCGACCGGCGACACCGTCACCCTGGAGCCGGGTGACCAGCTGACCTGCGAGGCGAGCTACATCGTCGAGCAGTCCGACGTCGACGCCGGCACCCACACCAACACCGCCACCGCGGACTCCGAGCAGACCGACCCGGTCGACGCGGACGCCGAGGTCACCGTGCGCCGGAACCCTGCACTCGGCATCGAGAAGTCGGTGAAGGGTGAGGGCACCTTCGAGGTCGACGACACCGTCGAGTTCGAGATCGTCGTCACCAACCTCGGCAACACGACGCTCACCGACGTGACCGTCGCGGAGCTGACCGACGACGCCACGCTCGGCAAGTGCGAACCGGCCGTGCCCGCCGAGTTGGCACCCGAGGCGACCATCACCTGTTCGGCGACCCACGTCGTCACCCAGGCCGACATCGACGCCGGCTCGTACACGAACACCGCCGCGGCCGACAGCGAGCAGACCGAGCAGGTCACCGACGACGCCGAGGTCACCTTCGACCGGACGCCCGAGCTGACGCTCGAGAAGACCGTCACCGGCGAAGGCCCCTACGCCCTCGGCGACACGATCACGTACTCGCTCGTCGCCACCAACGACGGCAACGTCACCCTGCACGGTGTGTCGATCGCAGAGTCCGACGGCGCCGAACTCGGCGAGTGCGACGCCGAGCTGCCCGCGACGCTGGCACCCGGAACGAGCCTCTCGTGCGATGCCACCCACGTGGTGACCCAGGACGATGTCGACGCCGGCGAGCACGAGAACACCGCGACGGCCGACTCGGACCAGACCGACCCGGTCGACGACTCGGCAACGGTCGAGATCGAGGCCGAGCCCGGCCTGGAGATCACCAAGACCGTGACGTCCGAGGGTCCCTACTCCCTCGGCGACCCGATCACCTTCCGGGTGGTCGCCACGAACTCCGGCACGACCACGCTCACCGGCGTCACCGTCGCCGAGGTCAACGACGACGCCGAGCTGACCGGCTGTGAGCCGACGGTGCCGACCCGTCTCGCCCCCGGAGCGACGATCACCTGCACCGCCACGCACCTGGTCACCCAGGGCGACTTCGATGCGGGCAGCTACCGCAACGTCGCCGTGGTCGACTCCGAGCAGACCGACCCCCTCGAGGACGACGAGGTCGTCGAGACCCCCGACCCCTCGGTCGACCTGGCGATCACCAAGCGCCTGACCGGCGACCTGGTGACCGGCCGCCGCGGCACCTACGAGCTCCTGGTGACCAACCACGGGCCGGCGACCGCCACCTCGATCATGGTGACGGACTCGGTGCCGGCCGGGCTGCAGCTGGTGTCGGCCAGCGGCAAGGGCTGGACCTGCGCAACGTCGGGCAACGACGTCCGCTGCACCGCGACGAGCTCGCTGCGTGCCGGTGAGGACCTCTCGCCGGTCGAGATCGTCGTCGACGTCGTCGCCTCGGGCAGCGAGACGGTGGTCAACACCGGCATCGTCGGCGGCGACCAGCCGGACCGGGACCCGTCGAACAACCAGAGCACGGTCACCGCGCCGATCAGCGAGGTCGGCGGCAACTCGGTCGACCCGACGCCCGCACCGACGCCGAAGCCGTCGGACGACACACAGGTCGGCGGCATCCAGAAGCTGATCGACCGCCTGCCGTTCACCGGCGGCAGCCTGTTGCTCGGCGGGTTCGGCGCCGCCCTCCTGGTCACCGGCATGGTCCTGTTCTTCGTGACCCGCCGTCGCCGGGAAGAGGACTAGCGATCCGAGCCTCTCGGGCACCTGGCCCTCTGGTCGGACCGCCCCCTCTTCTCGGGAGCGCGACGTCCTTGCGAGCGGACGCTTCCGCGGAAGCGTCGAGCGTCAGCGCGCGCCGGTCCGTGGGGTGTGTCCTGAAGCCGAGTTGCGACGAAACGCGGGTGGTTCGACCGCTCGCTTTCGTTCCAAGTCGGCGCGAGGCGGCGCCCCAGGGTCTCGGCCGTCGGCGCTGACGCTGTCGCGGACGCGACGGGCGCGTCCGCGGGCGTGTGAGCGTGTCGATTCCGTGGCACCCGGCCCGTCGGGGTGTGGGCCGCCAACCCCTGCCGACGGCCGCACCTGCTGGGGCCGACGCCACCGCGAACGCCGATCCGGACGTTGAAGCGGTCGTTGCCCGGCGTAGGGTGGCCGGGATCGTCCACTCGGGGAGGGGCGGGATGGCCACGTTCAGTGTGCAGCCGAACGAGTCGTCGCAGCGGACCGCGCCGCGCTCGCCGGCATGGCAGGAGCCGATGACCTGGGCCTGGGCCGGGGCCGCGTTCGTCGTCGTGGCGACGCTCGCCTGGTTCTGGCTGATCAGCACTCCGGGCGTCCACCTGCTGGTGCTGCTGCCGTTCGTCGTGCTCTTCCTCATCGCCGCGGCGACCGTGCTCTGGACCTCGGCAGCGCTGGCTGTTCGCCCGACACTCTGACCCGCCTCGGCGGACGCCGTGGCCTGCGGCACTCGTCGCTGTGGTCCTGTTGCTGGCGGTGCTCGGCACCCGTGCCGACGTGAGCGTGCGTGCCAGGTTCGCTGCGAACCGCGACGAGCTGACCGCGCTCGCCACAGGCACACAGCCAGCGGACGCTGGCGTGGCGCCCGGCTTCCTGCCCTACGGGCACTTCGATGTCGAGACCGTCCCGGGCGGCACGATGATCGTCACCGGCGGCCACCCCGTCGCCCACGGGTTCGTGTACCTGCCCGACCCGGCCGACGCCGAACGCTGGGACGGCGCCGTGTCGCTGCGCCCACTCGGCAACGGCTGGTACCTCACGGTCTGAGGTGCGTGGCGCTCAGCCGGTCGGCTGCATCAGCTCGATACGGTTGCCGAAGGGGTCGTCGACGTAGCAGCGGTCGAAGCCTTCGAGCGGCTGGTCGCGGGTGACCTCCACTCCGCCGGCTCGCAGCTGCTCGACGAGTGTCGGTAGATCGTCGACCAGCAGTGCAGGGTGCGCCTTGCGCGCCGGGCGGAAGTCGACCTCGACACCCAGGTGCAGCGACACGACGCCGTTGGAGAACCAGCAGCCGCCCCGCACCTCGAGATGCGGCGGCTTCGGGACACGAGTCAGACCGAGCAGCCCGGCGTAGAAGACCTCGGCGACGGTCTCGCCGCCCGCGGGCATGGCCAGCTGCACGTGGTCGATGCCGGAGATCCCCACGCTCACACCTCGACGGCCGGGTCGCCGGCGATCAGCGGGCGAAGCCGACCTGCTGGCCGATCTGCTCGATCGACGAGCGGAACGCCTCCCAGGCGGACTTCGCCGCAGAGGAGATGTCATCGCCCGCGGCATCGATCTTCTGGTCGAGCTCGTCGACGCCGGAGCGGAGATCGGTGAAGGCCTGCTTGGTCTCGGGCGTGATCTTGTCGCCCTCGGCGGCGACGTCCTTGGCGATGTCGTCAGCCTGGGTGCGCAGGTCCGAGAACTCGTCCGCGATCGCCGGGTCGACACCCGACAGGTCCGACGCGAGGTCCTGACCGGACTGCTGCAGATCCGCCGTCGCGTCGTCGATCGCCTTCTTCGCGTCGTCGGTCGTCTGCTCGACCGCGCTCGACGCCGACTGCTTGGCGTCGTCCACCAGGGCGTCGCGGTCCTCGGAGCTGCAGGCGCCGGCGACGCCGAGCAGCACGACCACCGCAGCGGCGGCGATCCGACGTCCCGTACGTGCGCTGTTCGACATGGTGGGTCCTCCCCGATCCGGCATCACGACCGACCCTACCGGTCGCTTCCGGCGTGGCGACGACGGGTGAAGCCGGTGAGCATGAAACCGCCGAAGAGCAGCGCACCCGCGGCGGCGAGCAGGCCGAGCACCGTCAGTCCGGTGAGCGCCAGACGGGCCGGCAACGGCTCGTCGTCGTCGACCTCGGCAGCCAGCGAGCCGACCACCGCACCCGGTTCGGGCTCGACGATCGTGCTGGTCACCGACGCCTGGTTGTCGTGGGCGTTCAGCTCCGCGGTCTCGGTCGACGCGACCGCGACGTTGGTGACCTGTTCGCCGCCACCGTCGGCGACCTGGCCGGTGACCATGATCCGAGCGGTGGCTCCGGCGGGCAGCGGCGACGTGCGCCGGCAGGCCAGGTCCCCACCCAGGTCGACGCAGGCGAAGCCGTCGCCGCTGGCGGTGACGTCGACCAGGTGCTCGGGGATCTTCGTCGAGACGACCGGGTCGTCGGCGGCCGACGGGCCGGCGTTGGTGAGCTCGAGCGCCCACACCGCCGTCTCGCCCACGGTCAGCTCGCCCTGCAGGCTGGCGGTCAGCTCCAGGTTCGACAGCGGCACGATCCGCACCGGGTCCTCGGCGGAGTCGTTCGAGCGGGTCCGCGTCGGCGAGCTCGGTCGACACCGTCACCGTGTTCGTCACGCCGCCCTCGGCAGCTGGATCGACGTCGACGACCAGCGTGATCGACGGCATCGCCGCACCCGGGTCGACCGGTGCATCGCTGACGCAGGCGATCACGGTGCGCGCCTCGTCGGGCTCGCAGGTCCATCCGTCGCCCGATGCACCCATGAACACCAGTCCGTCGGGCAGCGAGTCGGTCACGGTGATCCGGCCCTCGTGGCGGTTCGGGCCGAGGTTGCGGACCACGACGTCGAAGTCGCCGGTCGCGCCGACCGAGAAGTCGCCGTCGTGGGTCTTCTCGACGGCCAGGTCGACCAGTGGCACGACGTGCAGCTCGACGGTCGCGGTGTCGTTGCCGTCCTCGGGGTCGACGGTCGCGGCCGACACCTCGACGGTGCTGCGCAGCGCCGCGTCGTCGCCCTGCTCGAGGTCCCAGGCTGCGCCGTCGACCGCCACGGTCAGGGTGACGGTGGTGGACTCGTCGGGGCCGAGGGTCCGGGCGTACTCGCAGCGGACCGGCCCGTCCCCCTCGGGGGCGGTGCAGGTCCAGTCGTCGCCCTCGGCGGACACGAACGTGACGCCCTCGGGCAACGTGTCGTCGACGGCGATCGGCGCGGCCGAGACGTTCGGACCGTCGTTGGTGACGGTCACGTCGATCTGTCCGGTCGACCCGACCTGGAACGGTTCGTCGCCCACGGTCGTGGCGACGTGCAGGTCGGCCAGCGGTCGGATCGGCACGGAGTCGGTGCCGATGTGCTCGGTGAGGTCGATCGCACCCTCGACCGAGGCACGCACCGCCACGCGGTTCGTGACGACGTCGGGATCGGACTGCGGCACCGGGGCCGCGTCGGGCAGCACGTCGACGTCGACCTGGATCGGGGCAAGTCGGTCACCCGCGGCGAGCAGCGGTGCCCGCTCGTCGAGACCGTCGCGACCGGCGACGCAGTGCACAGTGCCGTTCGGGCCGCGGCCGGCGCCTTCGCGCAGCTCGCAGTCCCAGCCGTCACCGGCGGCGTCGACGTGACTGAAGCCTGCGGGCAGGACCTGGTCGACGACGACCGGGCCGTACTCCGCCGACGGGCCGTCGTTGGCGACCGTCAGGGTCAGCCGCTGAATGCTGCCGACGGTCCACGGATCGGTGGCGGTGTCGTGGGCGACGTCGACGGTGAGCGACGCCGAGGGCACCACGGGAGTCTCGACGGTGTCGGCGCGTTCGTCGGTGTCGGTCCCGCCGACGACCGCGACCCGGTTGTGCACCAGGTTCTCGGTGCCGGGTCGGGGGTCGGCCACCGCTGCAGGGTCGACCCGGACGACCACGGTGATCATGCCGAGCGAGCGACCCACGGCGATCTCGCCGTTCCAGACGCAGCGGAAACCGCCGCGCTCGCCGTCGCCGAAGCCGGTGCCCGCCTCGGTCTCGCAGTCCCAACCGGGCGCGTCGACCCGCACGAGCTGCAGGTGCTCGTCGATGCGGTCGGTGACCTCGACGGGACCCTGCTCGGCGGCGGTGCCGGGGTTCGAGACCGTGATGTAGTAGCGGGCGTCGTGCTGGCCGGCGGTGAAGATGGCGCCGCCGTCGTCCTTGGCGACCGCGAGTCGGGCTCCCTCGGCCGGCGGTGCGCTCTCGCCACCGCTGTCGGAGTCGCCCTCGGCGGCGCTGTCGAGGGCGCCGACGCGAGGCGCAGGTGCGATCGAACCCGCGGCGCGGGCCGCGGGGTCGACCGTCGTCACCACGTCGATGGGCTCATAGGTCGATCCGGCGGGGGCGTCGGCGCCGTCGCGGGTGCAGACCACGCGGCCGTTGTGGTCGGTCGGGGCGGTGCCCGAGAACGACGTGGTGCCCGTCGCCGCGGTCGCCGGCACGGTGCTGGCGGCGCAGTCCCAACCGGTGCCGCCGACCGAGACCAGGCGCAGCCCGTCGGGCAGGTCGTCGACGACCTGGATCGGGCCGTTGGCGGGGGACGGTCCGGCGTTGGTGACCTCGAGGCGGTGGGCGACGATCGCGCCCGGCGCCGGCGGCGTCGCTGCGTCCGCCGTGGCGGTGACCAGCAGGTCCGACACGCGGGTCACCGTCGTCTCGGCCTCGGCGGTGCTGTTCGAGGCGTCGGGGTCGGGGGTCGCGGACGACACGGTGGCGTCGGCACGCACCGTGCCCTCGGAGCTGACCGCAGCGGTGGTCACGTCGACACCGATGACCACGCGGGCCAGGCTGATCGACGCGGGCAGCGGGCCGTCGGCCTCGCAGCGCACGGTCGCGCCGCCGTCGAGCAGGCTGCAACGCCAGCCGTCACCGAGCGCCGAGGTCGCGGTGACCCCGGCGGGCATCCGGGTCTCGGCCACGATCGGGCCGGTGGCCGCGTCGGCGCCGCGGTTGACGACGTCGACGTGGAAGGTGCCTTCGGCACCGACGACGAAGCCGCCGGAGTGGGACAACCGCACGGCCAGGTCTGCGGTGCGCAGACGGGCCGCGGCGTCGTCGCGGTCACCCTCGAGCGCGGTGCCGCCGGCATCCGCCCCGTCGACGGTCGCGGTGTTCGGGTGCAACACGGGCTCTCCGGCGGCGTCGACCAGGCCGGGGATGTCGGCGCTGGCGGGACCGGGGGTGGCGGTGAAGGTGAGGGTGACCGCCGAGCGTGGTCCCAGGTCGCACAGGTCCTGCCATTCGATGCGCTGTGCGAGGCCACCCTCGACGGCGTCGGTGACGACCAGGGGTGAGGTCTGCGTGGCGTCGGGCAGGCAGCCGCTGCCGTCGGAGCCGAGGATGCCGACCGAGCCCTCGTCGAAGGTCCAGTTCACGGGCAGGGAGTCGGTGACGTCGATGCCGAAGGCGGTGCCGCGGCCGTCGTTGGTGACGACGAGCTCCCAGCCGACGGGCGAGCCGAGGTCGGCGTCGGAGACCTCGTCACCCGAGGCGGTGGCCTTGTCGATGCCGAGGCGGGCCAGGCGGGTCGTGACCGAGTGGCTGGCCGACTCCGAGTCGTAGCGGCGGGCCGAGTCGTCACCGGAGCCGCCGGGCACGGCGAAGTACTCGGTGATCGTGGCGTCGTTCTCGAGCGTGTCGCCGTCGCCGAACGAGCCCGACGTCGCGGCGTCGACCTGCTGGGCGTAGGTGATCGTGCAGGACTCCCCCGCTGCCAGACCAGGGGCGCCGACATCGGTCGACGGGTGCAGCGTCCAGGTCGCCCGCTGCTCGCCGAGGGTGGGGGCGGCGGCCGCGTCGCAGGTGCCGCCGGCGTCGCTCGGTGCGCCGAGCCCGACGGGGTACTCGTCGGTGACGACGATGCCGTGGGCGGCACTGGTGCCGGTGTTGGTGACGGTGAGCGTGTAGCGCACCTGCTGGCCGGCCTCGACGGCGCCGTCTTCGTCGTCCGAGGTCTTCTCGATGCGCAGCTCGGGCTCGACGACGGTGACCTCGTCCGACGCGGTGACGGTCATGTCGAACCCGGTGCTGTCGGCGACGGTGATGTCGTCGTCGCGTTCGGTGACGTTCCAGTTGAGGTCGACGTCGCCGACGAGCACGTCGCCGGCGCGTGAGTCGGCGCCGTCGCGGGCGCTGACGCCGAGCTCGATGCGGCACTCGCCGCCGACGGCGGAGAGGTCGCCGAGGAACCACCCGAAGCGGGCGCCGTCGGGGTCGAGCAGGTGCGGTGTGACACCGTCGGTGACGCAGTGCGCTCCGAGGGGACCCTCGGCGCCGCGCTGTCCGGTGAGCTCGACGCCGGGTGGCAGCACGTCGACGACGGTGGCGTCGTGCAGGGTCAGCCCGTCGGGCAGCACGATCGTGATCGAGCGATCGACGGTGCCCCCGGCGACGACGGTCGGGGACGCAGCGGCGCTGAGCAGCGTCGGGCCCGCGATGCGGATCGTGTCGGTCGCGGTCGCCCGGTACGAGGTGCGGGCGTCGGGACCGTCGTTCGACGCCGCGGTGAGCGTCGTGGAGGTGGCGAGCGGGGTCGACGCGGCCATCGGAGCGGCGACGGTGGTGCGGTAGCTCAGCCGTGCGGGCTGCTCCGCGGTGATCGCGAGACCGGACAGGTCCCACTCGATGCGGGTGGTGCCGTCCGCGCACGGTGCGCTGGGCGGCGTCACGAGCACCAGGCCGGCGAAGTCGCCGGTCAGCTCGATGTTGCCGAGGCCGTCGGGCACGCACTCCACGACCGTGGTCGAGGCAGGGGCCGGGCGGCCCTCGGCGTTGGCGACGACGACCTCGTGGTCCACCACGCGGCCGCCGACGAGCCCGCCGAGCAGTGCGTCGCCGTCGGGGGTGTGGGCACTGGTGACCGACAGGTCCGGCTCGACGACGGTGATCGCACTGGTCGCAGAGGCTGCATCGCTGCCAGCGGTGCCGTCGACGGCGGTGCTGTCGACGGCGGTGCTCAGCTCGGTCTCCAGCTCGACGACGGCACCGTGGCTGTTGGTGTCGACATCGGTCAGGACGACGTCGAACGAGATCCGAACGGTGACCGGGTCGTCGCCGAAGTTGGTCCAGGACGTCCCGACGAGTCGCAGGCCATCCGCGTCGCGGCGTTCGACCTCGAGGCCCGGGTCGGCCACGACGGAGTCGGGCACGAGCGCGAGGCCGGGCGGCATGGTGGCCTCGACGGCCACGTCACGCACCGAGGTGCCGGCGGGCACGGTCAGGTCGTAGGCGAGCGGCACCCGCTCGCCGATGGTGGCGGTCGCCTCGACATCTGCGTCGACCGAGGGGCCCGCGGCGGTCAGGGTCGCGGGCGGCAGCGACACGGTGGCCTCGTCGGCCAGGGCCGTCCCGGGGTCGTGCAGCGACAGGCCCGAGGGCTCGCCGAAGGACTGGATGTGTGCGCGGTTGGTGTACTCGGCGCCGGCGGCGGCGTCCTCGGCGACGGTGAGCTCGTAGGTGATCGACGCGACGTACCCGGCGGGCACGCGGTCGATCACCGCCGTGAGCGTGTCGGTCGAGTCGTCGCACTCGCTGCGCAGCGTCGCGGCCGTCGGTTCGTCGAGGCCGCTGCCCACACCGTCGCGAGGCGTCAGCGTGACTGCCGGCTCGGTGGTCATCGTGTCGCAGCCCAGTCCGTCGGGCAGCGTGTCGACGACGAGCACGTCGAGCGCGTCGTTGGGCTGACCGGCGACGGCACGGTTGATCCGCATGCCGGTCGAGAGGCGCTGGCCGGTTCGGTCGTGCGACGAGCGGTCGTGCGACGAGCGGTCGAGGGACGCGCTGTCCGGCGAGGTGGTGCGACGAGTCGAGCGTTCGGTGTCGCCGAAGAGCGTGAGACCGGCAGCGTCGTCGCGTGCCCCGCCCCGAGCGGCGTTCGGGGACTCCTCGGCCATGTCGGCGTCACGGAGTCGGGACGACTCCCCCACGCTGCCTGCGGGACGGAGCGGCGAGGCGACGTTCGCCACCTCGATGCGGAACGGCACACGCTGCCCGGCGCGGACCAGGTGGCCCGTTGCGGCATCGACGACGTCCTTGCCGAGCGTGAGCTGCGGTTCGGCTACACGATGACCGCTGGACACACGGGCGCCGGTGCGGCGCACGCCGTCGCTGTCGAGTCCCGACACCTCGAGCTGGTGCCGCGCCTCGGTCGCGCCGCGGCTCGGACCGTCGAGCACACCGCTGCTGCTCGGAGCGTCGAGCACACGGGCCCCGACGACGACGTGGAAGACGGTCCCCTTCGGCGAGCTGACGCGCTCGCCCGGCTCGCGGTCCGCGGCGACACGCCACAACACGGCGTTGCCGTAGCCCAGGTCGAGCTCCGGTCGCGAGGGCACCTCTGCGTCGTGGTCGTCGAAGGTGGTGACGCCGACGTAGCGGACGCCGGCGGGCAGGAAGTCGGTGATCTCGCCGTCACGGATCTGCACGCCCTCGGGCAGCTCGACGCGCAGCTCGGAGCAGACCAGGTCACCACGGGCGAACGCGGCGCTCGGCGCGGCATCGGGGCGGCCGTCGAGGGCGTCCGCGTCGTTCCAGCCGACCGAGCAGCGCTCGCCGTCGATCGAGTGGCGTGCGGCGTCGTCACCGCTCAGCACCCGACGCTCCAGCGTGTTCCACGTCGAGGTGAGCTCGTCGTCCGCGGCAGCGTGCACCGGCTGGGGGCCGGTGTCGTCGATGCCGTCGCGCACGACGCTGGTGCCGCTGACGGACGCATCGTTGCGCAGGGTGTCGAACACGACGATGTCGTGGTCGGTCGTCGTGCGGTACGTGATCCGGACCGTCGACGAGGGGGCGATCGTGCCGAGGTGCCAGCGCAGCGTGTCGTCGTGGTGCGTGCCGTCGAGCGGCACGGAGTGCTTCCCGTCGATCGACACCTGAGCCGTGCCCTCCACGAGGCGCAGCTGCTCGGGAAGGCGGTCGGTCACGACGGCGTCGGTGACCTCGCGGTAGGCGCCGGCACGCACGACGAGCTCCCAGTCGGTGGGGCCGTTACCCACGATGCCGTTGGCGCAGCGGCCGGTGCCGGCGCCGTTGTCGGCCGCGTTGCACGCCGCCTTGGTCAGCGTCAGATCGTCCGCGGTCAGGGTGAGCGCGGAGCGACTCCAGGTCGACGAGGCCTCGACGCCCTCGGCCAGGCTGCCGCGGTGCTCACCCGACACCGTCGCCGTGTTCGCGACGGGCGTGGTGCCAGCGGTCCACTCGCCGGTGTTGTTGTCGAGGTTGGCGAGCTGCTCGCACGCGTCGCTCGCGGCGAGGCACGCCGGGTCGGGCGCGTCGGCGGCCCACGGGGCGTTCGCACGTTCGGCGACGACGGCGGCGTAGTCGATCGAGACCTGCTCGCCGGGCGCGAGGTCGCCGAGCTCCCAGCGCACCCGGGTGTAGGTGCCCGGTTCGAGCGGGCCGTTGCCGTCGGGGTCGAGCTCCACGGTGTCGACCGACGAGGGGGTGCGACAACCGGTGTGCTCGGCGAGCGGCTGGTCGAGCCGGAGCGACGCTCCCCGGGCGGCACGCTCGCCGTGCTCGGTCGTGCCGCAGCCAAGGAACTCCAGGGGCGCGGCCAGGTGGTCCTCGACCACGACCGAGCCGGTGGGCGCGTTCGGGGCGTTCGCGACGCGCAGCGTGTAGGTGGTGGCGTGGCCGGGTCCGCGCAGGACCTGGTCGTCGGCCGCGTCGGAGCTGAGCGTGACCTGCACCGGCACGACTCGGGCCGAGCCCGACGCCGAGGACCGCTCGGTCCACTTCGACGACGCGTCCTCGGGCGCTGCATCGGGGTCCGGGACCCGGTGCTCGTCGGTCGACGCGAGCGCCGTGGCCTCGGCCGAGACGACGTCACCGGCGACCGGCCCGGCCGGCACACCGGGGGTGGCAGGCGCATCGGGCGCGATCCGATAGCTGACCGAGGCGTGTGAGCCCGGTTGGGCGTCGCCGATGTTCTCCCAGACCAGCGTCGAGGCCCCGGGAGTCGGCTCGTCGGGCACGACCCTGGTCGGCTCGAGGCTGAAGGATCCGGGCACGGTACGCATGCCGGCAGGCACCACATCGGTCACGGTGACGTTGTGGTAGCGCTCCTGGTCCGGGTTGGTCGGCGCCCACGTGTTGTGCGCGTCGAGCTCGACGACCATCTCGGCGCCGACCAGCGCGCTGCCCTGGGTCTCGACGCCGGCGGGTCCGATCCCGCGCACGTCCTTCACCAGGGCGAAGGTGTTCGGCGGCAGCACCGGCTCGTCGGCCGAGGCCACGCCGTAGGGCGGCAGCCCGGCGGCGCCCGTGGCGACCAACGTGAGCGCGGCGAGCAGACGCAGCGCCGGGTTCGAGCGACGGTTGATCGTGACCTTCAGGTCCGCTGCGGTGCGGGGTGGGGCGACCTCGTGCCGAGCCGAGGCCGCCGAGGGCACCCACGACGCTGCCCAGAAGGCCATCAGCCGATCCTGCGTGGCGGGAGGGACGGCGACGAACTGGATGCCGAGGCGGACGGAGTCGTCCTCGAGCTCGACGGCCGAACGCACCACGCCGGGGACCCGCAACGGCTCCGGTCGACCCGGCAGCGCGATCGAGACCGGCACGGTCGCGCCGACGAGCCGGGCGTCGCCGGTCCGCACACCGATGCCGGTCGGTCCCAGGTCGACCAGGTCGACCGGGAGGCCGCCGAGGGTGACGTCGACCGCGGCGACCGCGCGCGACGAGCTGCGGCGGCGACGGGTCGGGACGATCACGTCGATCGCTCGCAGCAGCGGTGCAGTGGCCGACACACCGGCGAAGAGCAGGAGGACGACGTCGACCTTCGCCCTGTCCGCCGTCACGGTGCCCGGCGCGAGCACGCCCGCCCGCGCCATGTCCGCCCCGGCCAGGTCAGCCCGCGCCATGTCAGCCCCCACCATGTCAGGGAGCGGCCAACCGGTCAGCTCGGTCACCGCCCGGGCGCCCAGGGCGAACAGGAGGACCGCAGTGGCGACGAAGGCGACGCGCACCCTGTCGACGCGAGCACCGACGGTTCGTCCGGCGACCGCCGAGGCGGACACCGCGAGCGACCGGTCGATCGAAGCGAACGCGGCGCGCGCCGACTCGAACCCGCCGATGCGCCGACCGCTGGCCTGCCAACGCACCAGCGCGGTGAGCGCATGCACCGCCACACCCGCGACGAGCGCCCAGCGGGCCCCGGCGTCGATCGGCAGGCGTCCGGTGAGCAGCGACGCCGACAGCACGGCGACGACGGCGAGCGCCGCGAGTCCCGTGAGCGAGTCGGCCAGCGAACCGACGGTGGCGAGCCGAGCGCGTGCACCCAGACGTCGTGCCAGGAGCGGTCCCCGCAGGCTCGGTAGCGCACGCAGCCGAGCCCAGTCGGCGGTCGTGGCGGCAGCGTCACGCCGGGACTCCGGGCCGTTGGCCACGGCGAGCGACACGTCGCTCCAGCGGCCCGCCCAGCCCCCACGGACCCACGCCGTCCACACCGTGGCGACGCTGCTGCGCCGGCCGGTACGAGTGGCGGTGGCGAGCGGTGCGGGTGCGTCGTCGCGCTCCGGTGCGTCCGACGCGAACGAGGAACGACGCACGACGGACGCGTCGACGGCCCAGGGGGCCACGCCGGCATCGCCGTCGGCAGGTCCGGTCACGTCGTTGAAGGTCGTCGCCTCGGGGGTGCGATCCGGCGCAGGCGTCGACATCGACTGCAGCCATCCGACCGACTCGTCGGCGAAGTGCGGTCGGGAAAGTGCGACCAGGTCGTGGTGCGCGACGGAGCCGGACGCGACGAACGCCAACAGGTCAGCGGCACCGTCGGCGTCGCCCTCGGCATCGACCGCGGCGAGTGCGAGGGCGCACAGGTCACCCGATGCGACGATCCGGCGCGCGCCCGCACGGGCCGCGATCTCGTCGAGCTCCTGGCCGGCGGGGCCCACCAGCATGACGCCGCGTGCACCCGTGACCTGGTGCGCGCTGAGCATCGACAGGCCGAGCTGCTCCGGGTCGTGGTCGTCCATCGCCAACACCGCGACATCGACATCGAGCACCGCTCCGTCGGCGG
The DNA here is from genome assembly GCA_963707555.1 of uncultured Actinomycetota bacterium. Classification (GTDB taxonomy): domain Bacteria; phylum Actinomycetota; class Acidimicrobiia; order Acidimicrobiales; family Microtrichaceae; genus JAFAFN01. The sequence continues at coordinate 69,292 of CAVPQM010000003.1, read as the reverse complement.
CGTCGCGCCGCACGCCCTGGTCCGCCGACGACGACAGCTGTCCCTCTGCCGGTGACGATACGCGGGCGGTCCACACCACCAGGCGGGCGAGGGCGAACGCCTCGGCGACGAGCAACGGCCAGAACAGCCACCCGGACGCACCGGCACCTGTCCACAGCGCGCGGGCGGTCAACCAGACGAGGCCCACGGTCGCGAGCGCCGGCGGGATCAGTGCGCTCCTGCGATCGACATGTGGCTGCATGGAAGTCCTCCGGCACGGGCAGGCCGGGACGCGGAGTCCCGACGCTCCTTGTCCTTTCGGCCGAAAACATCTCGACATGAGGCGCTCGACGATGGGGGTTGGGTGAGTTCACCCATTCACTTCGCAGCGCCTCCCGGGTGAATCTGGGGGTCGGCAATCGGCCTTGGGAGAGGGCACCGTCGGGCGAGGCGGTGGGATTGGCGGTGCAGGTGGGCGCCGGGCTGGGAAACGGTGCCCACCTTCCCGCGCCGTGTCCGAAGTCGGTGGCGGGCGGGACGAGCGGCCATCATGTGGTCCATGTCCGACGACGTCGCCACGAACGAGGGACGCCTCGCTGGCCTCACTCGGCGCGGTCGGGTCGTCGCCGGTGAGCTGGCGCATCGCCGCGACGAGGCTCGAGAGCGCATCCCCGCCGTCGACATCTCGTTCGCCGCCCTCGATCGCGACACCCAGATGGGTGGTTTCGTGCTCGCCGGTGCGCTGGCGTTCCGGCTCTTCGTCTACCTGCTACCGCTCTACCTGTTGATCCTGGTGGTGGCCAGCGCCGCGCTCGTCGGTCGATCCCGACAGCCCGCGGGTGCTGGCCAGGACCGCCGGAGTGTCGGCCAGCCTCGCGACGATGCTGTCCGAGGCGGCGGCCGACTCGAAGCGCAGCCTGTGGATCCTCGTGCCCGTCACGCTCGCTGCGCTCGTGGTCACGGCGAACTCCGCCTACAAGGTGGTGCACTCCGCACACGTCCGGGCGTGGGACCTGGCCGCCCGCCGCTCGGTGCGGTCGACCGCGACGGCCGCCGGGGGCTTCCTGGTCGCGTCGCTCGCGGTCCTCGTCGGGCACTTCGTGCTGCGCCACGTGCGCCAGGGCGTGCTGATCCCCGTGGCGATGCTGGGTGGCTCGCTGTACTACGCCGCGCTGTGGCTGGTGGCCTCACGGGTGCTGCCCCGCGCCCGGCGGGCAGGCTGGTGGTGGCTCGTGCCCGGCGCGCTGCTGGTCGGCATCGGCACCCAGGGCCTGTACCTGTTCACCGTGCTCTACCTGAACCATCGCATCGAGTCCGCGACCGAGGCCTACGGGGCGCTCGGCATCGCGGCGTCGTGCCTCGCCTGGCTGTACCTGGTCGGGCGTCTGGTCGTCGCCGCACCGGTGCTCAACGCGACACTGTGGGAGCGCTACGGCGCCCGGGAGGAACCATGACCCCCACAGGAACGACGAACACCGAGCACCGCCAGCTGTTCGAACCCGCCCGTCTGGGGCCCGTCGAGCTGCGTAACCGCATCATCAAGGCAGCGACGTTCGAGGGCGTCACCCCCGACGGCGTCGTCACCGACGAGCTGATCGAGTTCCACCGCCGAGTCGCCGAGGGCGGCGCAGCGATGAGCACCGTCGCCTACCTGTCGGTCGCTCCCGAGGGTCGCACCGACTCGGGGTGCATCCTGCTGGTGCCCCGCGCCGTCGACGGTCTGCGGCGCCTGACCGACGCGATCCATGCCGGGGGCGCACGCGCGTCGGCGCAGGTCGGTCACGCCGGCCCGGTCGCCAACGCCCGGTCGAACCGGGCGACGTCGATCACGCCCGGACGCATGTTCAACCCGCTGGGCATGCGCTTCAGCCGGGCGGCCGACGAGTACGACATCGAGCGCATCACCAGCGACTACGCCCGGGCGGCACGGCTGTGCGTCGAGGGCGGGTTCGACGCCCTCGAGATCCACGTGGGCCACAACTACCTGCTCAGCTCGTTCCTGAGCCCGAAGTTCAACCACCGCGACGACCGCTGGGGCGGCTCGATCGAGAACCGGGCGCGGTTCGCCCGCCAGGTCCTCGAAGCGGTCAGGTCCTCGGTCGGCGACGACGTCGCGGTCACGGTGAAGCTCAACATGACCGACGGCTACCGCGGCGGGTTGAGCGTGCAGGACAGCATCGAGGTGGCCCGCATGCTGCAGGCCGACGGCAGCGTCGACGCCATCCAGCTCACTGCGGGCAGCTCGCTCGCCAACCCGATGTACCTGTTCAAGGGCGCGGCGCCGACGGTCGAGTTCCGTGCCGGACTGCCGTGGTACCTGCGCGGCGGGTTCCGACTGGTCGGCGACAAGTTCCTGCGCACCTATCCGTACGGCGAGCTGTACTTCCTGTCGATGGCCGAGCAGTTCCGCGAGGTGCTCGACGTGCCGCTGATCCTGCTCGGCGGCATCAGCACGCTCGACAGCGCACGAGCCGGCATCACGGCCGGGTTCGAGTTCGTCGCGATGGCGCGTGCCATCCTGCACGACCCCGACATCGTCGACCGGTGGCGCCACGACGAGGGCGAGGTCTCGGGCTGCGTGCACTGCAACCGGTGCATGCCGACGATCTACACCGGCACCCGATGCCCGCTGGTCGACCCCCGCCCCGGCGACCGACCGGTCGAGATCCCGGAGTGGGCGAAGGACCGTCCGGTCACCGGCTCAGCGCGTCGGGTCTGAGTCCTCGCCCGTTCCGAACACACCTGCGCGCTCCAGCTCGGCGACGTGGTCGAGGACCATCGGTCCGATCGCACGCAGCCCGTCCAGGTCCTCCGCGACCAGGGCAGGGACCACGAGCGACGCGACCGCCGCGACGACCATGCGGGCCGCAGCACGGCCACGTTCGACGTCGCCGGGTTCGAGCATCTCGACCACGACGTCGACCAGACGCTCCTGGACCGCGGCCCGTCGAACGATCGCGTCGGGCCCCGCCGCGTGCACCTCGACCAGGAACAGCCGAGCCGCCGCGGGCTCCGCAGCGAGCACCTGCAGATACGTGGTGACCACCGACTCGACACGCTCCAGGGGCGAACCCTGCACGGGTGCCTGCTCGACGCGCTCGACGAGGATCGCGGCGACCAGGTCGAACGTCGCCAGGAAGCAGTCCTGCTTGTCGTCGAAGAGCCGGTAGAACGTCTCGCGCGACACCCCGGCCCGGCCGATGATGTCGGCGACCGACGTACCGACGTAGCCGTCGCTGCCCATCGCCTCGACCATGCCCGCTGCGATCCGCAGCCGCTGGTCGGTCTCGACCTGCTCACGGCTGAGCCGGTGGCGACCGCGCGGCAGGCGCCGGGCGGACGTGTCAGCCACGAGGAGGGTCCGGTTGGATCCGCAGCGTCAGGATCGTCGTCGCGAGCATCTCGTAGTGACCGACCAACATCACGAGCTCGATGATCTCACGTTCCTGGAGCTGCGCTGACAACGCGCGCCACGTGCGGTCGTCCAGGTCGCGGTCGTGGTGCAGCGCGTCGACGGCCGTCAGCACGGCGCGTTCGCGGTCCGACCAGCCGATCGCGGTCGGCCCCTCGACCACCCGCTCGACGTCCGCGGCGGTCACACCCGCGCGCGCACCGAGTGTCACGTGGTGGTCGAACTCGTACGCGCAGCCGCGCAGGTGAGCGACGCGCAGGATGACCAGCTCGGTCTCCCGTCGGGGCAGCAGACCCCCGGGCATGAGTCGACCGGCATAGCGGAGCCACCCACGGAACAGCTTCCGGTGCAGGCCGAGTGTCAGGAACAGGTGTGGGGGTCGCGTCCCGCCGACCCGTCCCGCGACGCTCGAGATCACCCACGCCAGCCAGCCGACGTCGCGCCGGTCCCCCGGCTCGATCCTGGCGACGGCTCGCTCGTCGGTGCTCACGACGCCGCCTCGCGCTCCGGCTGGGGCGTGGTGAGCTCGACCTTCTCGCCGCGGGCGATCTCGAGCACCCGGTCGAGCCCGCGACGGGTCGCCACCTCGACGACGGGCTGTGCGAGCGCCCGGATCGGCAGCACCGGGCGGACCCAGGCGGGGGCCACGATGATGCGCGAACGCCGGGCGATCCCACGTTCGAGTGCGTCGATGCCGACCTTCAGCGGGGTGACGCCGGTGATCGAAGGGCCACCGTCGAGCAGTGCCTTGGCGGCCTGGGTGTCGAAGCCCCGGGTCGTCATGTCGGTGTCGAGCTCGGAGAAGTAGGCCACGCCGACGCGTGCTCCGGAGGGCCGCAGCTCCTGTCGCAGGGTGTTGCCCAACGCCTCGACCGCCGCCTTGGACGCGCTGTACGCGCCGAGCAGCGGCACGTGCACCGCAGCCGCCAACGACGCCACGGCCAACGCGTACCCACCGGGGTGTGCGACGTGGGGCGCCGCGGCGCGCAGTGTGTAGTAGGTGCCCAGCACGTTGACCGTGACGGTGCGCTCCATGATCTGCGGATCGCCTCCGACGAGCGGCAGCTGTGCGGCGATGCCGGCGTTCGCGACGACCACGTCGAGCCCGCCGAGCGCGTCGACCGCCGAGTCGACCGCCGAGTCGACCGCCGCGCGGTCGGTGACGTCGCAGTGCCACCACGGCGCGCCCAACGGGTCGGCCACCGATTCGAGCAACTCGGGTTCCAGGCCGAGCAGTGCGACACGCGCGCCGCGCTCGTGGAGCCGACCGGCCAGCGCGGCGCCGATGCCACGAGCTGCGCCGGTGATCACCACGCGACGACCGGACAGGGACGGAGTGCTGCGGAAGGCCATGCCGCGACTGTAGCAATCCAAGAACACCCGTGTTCGTGGATCGATCGTCCCGCCAGGGCGATGATCGCGACCGGGCCGCCACGAAGGGATGCTCGAGTTCCGTCTCGGATTCGGCCCTCGAGGTCCGGATCCGAGACGGGATCGGGTGGGTCAGGCCGTGTAGAACGCGCCCTGCATGCCCATGCCTGAGTGGAAGTCGCACGAGAAGCGGAGCGCTCCGCTGTCGGGCACCTCGACGGTCACGGTCGCCTCGTCACCCGGCTCGAGTTGCTGGTCGACGCCGCCGTCGACGGTGAACGTGTGGGTGGTGTCGCCCTCGTTCTCCACCTTGACCGTGACCGCGGCACCCGGTGCGGCCTTGATGAAGGTCGGATCGAAGTAGCTGTCGTCGACCTCGATGTCGATCGTCGGGCTGGCACCGTCGCCGCTGATGTCGGCGGAGCCCTTGTCGTTGACGGTTCCGCTGAGCTCGACCCCTGCGGGCGTCGTGGCTCCCGAGGTCGTGGTCGCGTTCGCCTCGGTCGTCGCCGTCGTGCGGTCGCCGTCGTCGGAACCGTTGTCGTCGCTGCCGCCGTAGCCGTCGCTGCTGCAGCCGACCAAGAGCGCGGCACACAGCGCCAGGGCGCCGATGGAGGTGAGCGGTCGGGTCATGGTCGACTCCTCGCAGTCGTGACGTGTCCGTCGATGAGTGGGGTACGGCCCGGTGAGCCAGAGGGATTGCATCGCGTGGAGTGCGTCGTAGGTTGTCTGGTACGGCGACATCCCGGTCGCCCCGTCCCGCCGTACAACCACCGTGAGCACTGCGTCCGACGAAGCCCTGCTCGCCGGCATCGCGATCGGCGACGAGGTCTCGGCGCGCACGTTCGTCCGCCGCTACGGCCGCCGTGTGTTCGGCATGACGTTCACAGTGCTGGGCGACCGCCACGCGGCCGAGGACGCCGCTCAGGAGACGTTCGTGCGGGTCTGGCGGCACGCCGGCGGGTTCGACGCACGACGGGGGGCGGTCGCTCCGTGGGTGCTGACGATCGCGAGGCACGCGGCGATCGACGCGGCCCGGATGCGGCGAGCGGTCTCGGTCGACCCCGACTCGATCGAGGGACTGCTGGCCGTCCCCACGGAGCGCCGCTCGACCGACGAGGTCGCCGAGGACGACCTCGATGTCGAGCGTGTCTGGTCGGCGCTGTCGGAGGTGCCGGTGGACCAGCGCCGTTCGGTCGTGCTCGCCGCCTTCTACGGGCGGACCGCGGCCGAGATCGCCGACATCGAGTCGATCCCGCTCGGCACCGCCAAGACCCGCATCCGCACGGGCCTGCGCCGACTGCGCTCGCTGCTCGCCGACGAGGTGACCCCATGACCGCGACCGGGTGCCGCGCGTGCCGGGAGGTGACCGCGGAGCTGGCCTTGGGCATCGCCGTCGGCGACGAGCGGGCAGCGGCGCTCGACCACCTGTCGAGCTGCCGCACCTGCCGCAGCGAGCTGCGCGGGCTGATCGCCACCTTCGACTCGCTCCTGACCGCGGCGCCGTCGATCGAGCCGCCACCCGGGTTCGAGGAGCGAGCGGTGGCGGCGCTCGCTCCCCCCGAGGTGGTCGCGTCGGGACGCCGTCCACGCCGTCGGGTCGCGCTCGTCGCTGCGGCGGTGGTGCTGGCACTCGTGTCGATCGGGGCGCTGGCGATCGAGCGCGGCGGGACCGGTTCGGTCGACTCCTCGGGCGAGGTGGCGACCGGGACCGTCGCGGGTCGCGTGGACGGCCTGCGGGCACCGCTCGAGACCGCCGACGGAGCGACGGTCGGCGCGGTCGCGGTCACCTCGGTGCGCAGCGACCGACCCGGCCCCTACGGCGCGAGCGAGCTGGTGGTGACCCTCGACCGCGACGCCCCGACGGGCGCCTACCGCGTCGAGTGCGACGTCACCTCGGGGCGGTCCTACACCGCAGGTGAGCTCCGGACCCATGGCGACGGGTCACAACGCTGGAGCACCACGGTCGGAGCGGCCCCCTCGGAGCTCGTGCGGGTCCGCCTGGTCCGCGGCGCAGGCGGCGGCGCCGGAGAAGGCGACTCGGACCTGAGCGCCGAACTGCCCTCGTGATCCGGCGACCGCTCGCCCGGTCGACGCTCACACCAGGCCGAGCCGCTCGGCGAACGCGGACATCTCGTCCTGCACCTCGGACAAGTCATGGCTCTGCGACGGTGAGACCACCAGTCGGTGGGCACCGAGTTCGACGGCCTGCTCGGCGGTCTCGAGGGTCGTCGTCGCGAGCGCGGCACCCAGGCTCAGCTCGAGTCGGTTCGGGTCCCGGCCGGCCTGCTCGGCGCTGCGCCGCATGAGCGCGACCTTGTCCGCCAGCTCCGGGCCGCGCAGCCCGAGTGGTTGGAAGCCGTCGCCGCGTCGACCGGCCCGTCGAGCGGCGGCGTCGCTGTGACCACCGATGTGGATCGGGACGCCGCCCGGCTGGGCGGGCTTCGGATTGCTGAACGCGTGGTCGAAGTCGAAGAACTCGCCGTGGAACGACGCCCCCTCGTCGCTGTCGGGCGCCCACAGCGCGCGCATCGCGTCGATGGTCTCGTCGGTGCGCCGGCCCCTGGTCGCGAAGTCGGTGCCGCAGGCCTCGAGCTCCTCGCGCATCCAGCCCACGCCGATGCACAGACGAACCCGACCGCCCGAGAGCCGGTCGATGGTCGCGACCCGCTTTGCGAGCACCACCGGGTGGTGCTCGGGCAGCACCAGCACGCCGGTCGCCAGCCCGAGCGTCGTGGTCGACGCCGCCAGGAACGCCAGCAGATCGAGCGGATCGGGGATGATGCAGTCGTCGTGCAGGGGGAAGTCACCGGTGGTCGAGTAGGGATACGGCTCGGAGCGACGCGAGACCACCACGGCGTGCTCGACGAGCACGATCGACTCGAAGCCCACCGCCTCGGCGTGGCGGGCGAAACCGGTCATCCACTCGGGGTCGGCGGTGACGTCGGAACGGACGGGCGGGATGATGGCGAACTGCACGGTGTCCTCCCTCAGGTGGTTCGGGCTCAGGTGGTTCGGGCCAGGCCGGGCGCGGCGCGGCCGGCGACGGGCGGCAGGTCGAGATAGGTCCGCACGCCGGGCTCCGCGGCGCAGACGTACGGCACCGCGTTCACGCAGTGCAGCGCCGTGGCCACGATCCCCGGGTTGCGGACGAGGCCCGCGGCGATGCTCTCGGGGTGCAGGCCGTGGAACACGGTCGTCGTCGACGGATCGCCGGTGACCTCGACCTCGAACCGCTCACCCTCGGGGCCGAAGGTCCACCCCGGATCCAGGTGTTCGTCACCCATGCACCAGTTGACCGCTGCGGTCACCACCGCGACGCCGTCGACGGTGGCCTCCCACCGGAAGCGCTGTGCGGCGACCGTGCCCGGCTCGATCGCACCGATCGGCGAGTCGATCGGCGACGTGGCGACCGCCAGCTCGTGGGTGCTGCGCAGCTCGTCGTCGAGGTCGAAGCCGAGCTCCTCGGCGACCATGCGCACCGACTGCCCGAAGCCGCCGCCGAGCACCGCCGGCATGATCGACGCCCTCGCCGCCTCGGGCGTGGCGCCGAAGAGCATCCAGTCGCGGATCACGTCGGGTGCGCCGTAGGTGCGGATGTCGGAGAACTCCTCGGCACGCACGTGGGTGATCGAGCCCGACAGCGCGGAGAGCACCAGCGGGAACCGCTCGGTGATGCCGCCGGGGTGGATGCCGGTGCCGTGCAGCACGCTGCCGGATCGGCGGCACAGCTCGTCGAGCTCGGCAAGCTCGTCGCCCCGGGGGTGGATCCAGCCGAGCGGCGTCACGACGCTGGTTCCCGCGGCGAGGATGCGGCGGACCTGGGCGGCGTCGGGCACGAGCGGGCTGTAGACGACGCAGTCGGCGCCGAGCGCCAACAGCTCGGACTCGTCGGTCGTCGCGGTCACGCCGAGCAGCGTCACCTCACCCGGCTCGTGGCCGAGCAGCTCGCCGACGTCACGACCCGCCTTGTCGTCGCTGTGCACCCAGCAGCCGACCAGCTCCAGATCGGGGTGTGCGAGCACTCCCTCGATCGCTGCCCGACCCACTCCCCCGGTCGCCCACTGCACCACCCGGTACGCCATCGGCTGCCCCCTCGGCCTCGTGTCCACCGATAGCCTGCCAGCGAAACTCGACCGTCGAGCACCAGGGGGACGTCGACATGGCCGTATCACTCCACAGAGCAGCAGTGCACCGGGGAGCCGACGAGCTGCCGTTCGTGGAGATCGGCGGCGGCAACAAGCTGAAGGTGATCCAGGTCGACGTGGCCGAGGGCCTCTGGATCGTCGAGAACATCTTCCAGCGGAACTACGCCATCCAGACCCATCGCCACACCGGGCCGGTGTACGCCTACACGACCCGCGGCGCGTGGAAGTACCGCGAGTACGACTACGTGAACCGTGCGGGATCGTTCCTCTTCGAGCCCGCCGGGTCGGTGCACACCCTGGAGTGCATCGAGGACGACACCCACGTGTGGTTCCAGATGTACGGCGTGAACCTGAACCTCGACGCCGAGGGCGACATCGAATCCGTCTTCGACGGCCCGGGCACCCTCGAGGCGTACTACGCGCTCGCCGAGGCCGAGGGCTTCGACCGTCCGAACGTGCTCGTCACCTGATCCCCCGGGGGCGGTCGGTCAGGTCTCGAAGAGACCGGCACCGGTCCACGTGCGCTCGAGGTCCACGAGTCGTTCCGTGACGTCGCCGCGTCGACGTGCGGTGAGCTCGTCGACGAGCAGCGACACCAGCACGGTCAGCCCGACGAGCGAGTCGAACGCGCCGGCCGACGAGGTCGCGAACCCCAGCACGTGACCGCCCCGGTGGTCGAGCCCCGACGAGGGCGGACCGGTGAGCACGACGGGCAGTGCGCCCAGCTCGACGCCGTGTCGCTGGATGCGCACCAACGCGTGTTCGTGACGTGGCACGTCCATGCTCAACAGCACGTCGTCGCGACGCAGTCCGGTGAGCGACGACATGAGCCGGAACTCCGAACCGTCGAGCAGCTCGGCGGACGACCCGAGGATGCGCAGCTGGTCGACGCAGCGGATCGCGACGCCGACGGTCTGGCTGCTGGGCAGCACCCAGATCTTGCGGGTCTGCTCGAGCACGTCGAGCACCGCGGCCAGGGTTCCGGAGTCGACGGCGTCGAGGGTCGCGTCGATGTTGGCGTGCTCCACGGACCGGTGACGCTCGATCGGGTCGCCCTCGAGCGGCACCCTGGCACGCACGACATCGGTGGCGAGGCGCATCGACAGCTCGCGACGTGCCACGTCGCGCAGCTCGGCGAACCCGTCGAAGCCGAGCAGGTGGGCGAGCCGCACGACGCTCGGCGAGCTGGTCCCGCCCTGCTCGGCGACGGACGCGACCGTGCCGAACGCGACCGCCTCGGGATCCGAGAGCAGCAGGTCCGCGACCTTCGCGAGCGCCGGCGTCAGCCGAGCCGCGGCGAGCCGGGCCGAGATGGAGCGCTCGTCGTGTGCGGATCGTGTGCCGGGGGTTCTGGGCATCGCCGTACTCTATGGTTCAGTCGATGGAACGTTCAGTACAGCCCTCGGAGCGCCTGATCAGGAGCGTGGAGCTGTTCCCCGTCAGGGTGCCGCTGTCGTCGCTCGCCCGGGGTGCGATGGCCGAGAGCGACAACGGCCTGGGCATGGCCATCCCGACCGAGGAGCCCTGGCTCGACGCGGACTTCCTGTTCTGCCGGCTGGTCGACGGCGAGGGCAACGAGGGCTGGGGCGAGAGCTACGTGTGGCTGCCCGAGAGCGGCGTGTCGAACCTGGACATGGCCTCGGCGATCGAGCACCACCTGGGGAAGTACCTGCTCGGCGCGGACCCGGCCTCGGTGCAGGCGCTCGCCGCCCGCCTCGACCGCAACGTGGCCCGCAACGAGATGGCCAAGGGACTGCTCGACATCGCCTGCCACGACCTCGCGGCACGGCAGATCGGCCGCCCGGTGCACGACCTGATCGGCGGCACGTCGGTCGACCGGATCCCGCTGTGCGGGTTGGTCCCGCTGTCACCGCCCGACGACGTCGCGTCGCTCTGCGACGGGTACCGGCGCGCCGGGTACGGCACGGTCCGGATCAAGTTGGGCACCGGCGCCCACGAGGACCGCGACCGGATCGCGGCGGTGCGTGAGCGCTGCGGCGATCAGCTGCGGATCCGCGTCGACTACAACCAGGCCTACGACATGCCCGGAGCGGTGCGGGCGATCCGGATGATCGAGCCGTTCGGCATCGACGGCGCCGAGCAGCCGCTCCCCTTCGGCGACCTGATCGGCATGACCGAGCTCGCTCGCCGCGTCGACGTGCCGATCTTCCTGCACGAGAGCTTCTTCTCGATGGGTGACCTGGTGGCACTGATCGAGGCGGGTGGCTGCGGCGTCGTCGGCATCAACACCGAACGTCCGGGCGGCATCACCGGCGCGCTGCGGGCGATCGATTACGCGGCAGCTCGTGGGATGGGCACGATCATCCACAACCAGCCACTCGGGCTCGGCACCGCGGCCCACGTGCACATCGCGGCGGCACGCGCCGATCGCCTGGGCCATGCGGTCGAGCTCGCCGGCGACGTCATGTTCGAGGAGCACCTGGTGCACGACCGCTGCGTCGTCGCGGACGGCCACATCCACGTGCCCACCGGCCCCGGGCTCGGTGTCGAGATCGACCGCGACGCGCTCGACGACCACCTGGTCGCCGAGCCGGTGCGGCTGTCGACATGAGCGCTGACGCGGCCGAGGTCGTTGCTCGACGCTTCCGTGCCGAGCGGCTGCTGCTGCCCGAGGCGGCTCCGGCGGGGGTCACGTCGGTGGCCACGATCGGCGACCGGATCGTCGCGGTCGGTTCCGACGACGAGTGCGCCGCTGCGCTGCCCGCCGGGCACGAGGTCGTCGAGCTGGGCGCTGCGACGCTGGCCCCCGGCTTCGTCGACGCGCACGTGCACCCACTGGTGATGTGCGTGTTCGAGCGCCAGCTCGTGCTCGACGACGTGGGTTCGATCGCGGATGTGCTCGACGCCGTCGCCGACCAGTCCGCCGGCTCGCCGCAGGACCGTGCGGTCATCGGGTTCCAGCTCGACGACGACCTGCTCGCCGAACGGCGCCTGCCGACCGCCGACGAGCTCGACCGCGCCGGCGGCGGCCGACCCGTGGTCCTGATCCGTCGCGACGGTCACCACGCCGTCGGGTCGACCAGCGCCTTCGTCGCGGCGGGGCTCGCACCGCCCGGCAGCGACCCCGCGGGCGGCCGCGTCGAACGCGACGCATCGGGTCGGCCGACCGGCCTGGCGCGGGAGCACGCGGTCGCACCGCTGCTCTCGCTGCTGCCCGATCCCGACTTCGACGACCTGCTGGCAGGGCTCGCGAGCTGGTCGGACCGACTGCTGCGCCAGGGCGTCACCTCGATCAGCGCCATCTGCCAGACGAGCCCCGAGGGACCCAGTGGCGGCGCCGGCGCGCTCGAGTCGCTGGCCTGGTCGATCTTCGTCGAGCAGCTCCCCTTCGACATCCAGACGATCCTGATCACACCCGAGCTGCACGCCCTGCACGACGCACGCGACACGCCCCTGCACCGACCCGAGCTCGGGCGCCGCGTCGACGCGGTGAAGCTGTTCCTCGACGGCACGCTCGGCGGACGCACCGCGTGCATGCACCATCCCTTCAGCGACGACCACTCGACGAGCGGAATGTCGACCATCGACGAGTCGGTCGCGCAGCGGCGGGTGCTCGACGCACACGTCGAGGGTCTGCAGGTGTGCCTCCACGCGATCGGCGATCGGGCCAACGACCAGGCTCTCGATCTGCTCGAGACCGCCATCCGACGTCACCCCGGCCCGCATCGCCACCGTGTCGAGCACGCCTCGGTGCTGACCCCCCGTGCGGTCGAGCGCTTCGCCGAGCTCGGCGTCACCGCGGTCGTGCAGCCGATCAGCCTGCACAGCGAACAACGCTGGCTCGGTGCCCGGCTCGGCGAGCGCGTCGGGAGGGTCTATCCGTTCCGCGACCTGCTCGACGCCGGCGCCGCGATCGCCGGTTCCTCCGACGCCCCGATCGAGCGGACCGACGTGCTCGCGGCGATGAGCGCCGCGGTCACGCGTCCCGTCGCTGCGGAGCAGGCGATCAGCGGCGCCGAAGCGCTCGCGATGTACACCACCGGCGGCGCCGCGGCCCGCATGACCGAGGACCGACTCGGTCGACTCGCCGTCGGACACCGCGCCGACCTGGTCGTGCTGTCCGACGACCCGACCACGTGCACCCCTGCCGCCATCGCCGCGGTCGAGGTGCTGCGGACCGTCGTCGGCGGCACCACCCTCTTCGACGGCTCGGGCGATCGTCCCGACACCTGACCCGACCATCACGACGGAGCACGACGATGTTGATCCCGCGAGCAGCAGAGCACCGCGCCGAGCAGGCGCGGTTCCTGTCCGACGCCGAGTCGCACGGCGCGACCATCTCGAGCGTCGCGCACCCGCGGGTGGGCCCCGACGGCGGGGAGCTGCGCACCGACGTCGCTCGCTTCGGCGCACCCGTCGGCGAGGCGTCGACGGTCGTGCTGGTGTCGTCGGGGCTGCACGGCGTCGAGGGGCATGCCGGCAGCGGCCTGCAGCACCTGTTGGTCGAGTCCGGCCGGCTCGAACGGCTGGCACCCGGACTCGCAGTGGTGCTGATCCACGCCGTGAACCCGTACGGGCACGCATGGAGCCGCCGCGTCGACCACGACAACATCGACGTGAACCGCAACTTCGTCGACGGTCCCGACCTGCCGACGAACCCCGGTTACGCGGCGATCGACCCGATCCTGAACCCGACCGAGCTCGACCCCGACGACCGCTCCTTCCTCGACGAGCTGCTCGTGTGGTGGGCCGAGGTCGGCGACCAGATGGCGTTCTCGACGATCAGCGGTGGGCAGTACACCCATCCCCGTGGCGTGCAGTTCGGCGGCACGCACGCGAGCTGGTCCCGCCGGACACTCGAGTCGATCTGGTCCGAGCAGCTCGTCGGGCGCGACCGACGCCGTCGCGCTCGATCTGCACACCGGGCTCGGCCCGCTGGGACGCCAGACCGTCTTCCAGACCGCCGATGCGGACGAGCCCGGCGCCGTCGCCGGAGCGAGCTGGTTCGAGGACTGGATCTACCGCACGGACCGGTCGAACCCCGTCGACCACGGACTGCTCGGCCCGGGCTTCGACGCCTGGGCCGCCGGCAGTGGGCTTCGGACGAACACCTTCGTGGTGGAGTTCGGCACCCATGACCCGACCCAGGGCGTGACGGTCTTCCGCGCCGACAACTGGCTGCACCAGCACGGCGACCCGACCTCGGCGCTCGGCGAGCGCATCCGCTCCGAGGTGCGCGACTTCTTCTTCGTCGACGACGAGGGCTGGCGCGGCGATGTCGCCGAACAGGGGCTCGACGCGATCCACCGCGCGCTCGACGGCCTCGAACGAGGTGACCTCACCCGAGGGTGAACGGGCGACCTGACCGGCGACCGACCGTGCCGGCCCGGCCGTTTGTTAGGTTTACCTACCATGTCGTCCTCCCCCGCATCCGGTTCGTCCGAAGCACTCCACCCCGTCGCTGCGTGGATGGCCGAGAACGGCGAGGAGTTCCTCGACCACATGAACGGCGACTTCGGCGACGCGCTGGTCATGGTGGGCCGCGCGCTGAGCGAGCGCACCGAGGCCACCCAGGTCGTGCTCACCGGGCTCGACCCGCTGGGAGTCGACGCGATCGCGACCGACACCGACGGCGACCACGTCGTGCGGATCGACTTCGATCGCGAGCTCGAGCACTCAGAGGACATCACGATGGCGCTGCTCGACCTGGTGACCAAGGCTCGTGAGGTCGCCGGCGACGACGCCGAGCAGACCAGCGGCGATCGTGAGGTCGAGGCGCTGTCGTCGCTGCGCACCTTCGTGACCCAGGTCGTCGCCGTCGAGGACGTGCATCCGCACCTGCGGATGGTGACCTTCGGCGGGCGGCGACCTGACCACGTTCGAACCCGCCGGGCCCGACACGTTCCTCTACCTGCTCCTGCCGCCGCCCGGTCGCACCGAGCTGAGCGTCGACCAGTCGTTCTCGTGGGAGGCGTACGCCCGGATGCCCGAGGAGGAGCAGCCGGTCGGGGCGTACTACACGCTGCGACGCTGGCGTCCCGAGGTCGCCGAGATGGACGTGCTCATGGTGCTGCACGACGACGACGGCGCTGCCGGCGGCTCCCACACGGGAGGACATGCGTCGCGCTGGGCGGCCCGCGCCGCGGTCGGCGACACCGTCGCGCTGTGGGGACCGCGCACCGCCTACGAGCCGCCCGAGGGCACCGAGCACTGGGTGCTCGTCGCCGACGAGACCGGGCTGCCGGCGGTCGCGGTGATCATCGAACAGCTGCCCGAGGGTGCCACCGCGCACGTGCTCGCCGAGGTGGCGAGCGCCGACGAGCACCAGGATCTGCCCGAACGCGACGGAGTGACCGTGACCTGGCTGCACCGCGACGGCGCCGAGGCCGGCACCACGTCGCTGCTCGCGGACAGCGGCACGGCAGCTCCCGCCCTTCGACCGCCCGACCTACGTCTGGGGTGGTGGCGAGAGCCGGACGATGACCGCCGTGCGTCGCCACGTCCGCGACGAGCGTGGACTCGACCGCGGCGAGGTGTCCCTCGTCGCGTACTGGCGCCACTCGACGACCACCGAGGCCGACATCGACAGCTGACCCACCGCGGTTAGGGTCCGACCATGTACGACCTGATCATCGTCGGCGGCGGTCCCGCCGGCGCCTCCGCTGCACTGTTCGCCGCCCGTGCCGGGCTCCGCACCCTCGTGGTCGACGCCGACAAGGGCATCACCCGACGGGCCATGGTGAACAACCATCTGGGCTTCCCCGACGGGGTGAGCGGACCGGACCTGGTCGAGCTCGGGCGCCGTCATGCCGAGTCCGCCGGCGCCGAATGGCTGGAAGGTTCGGTGACCGAGCTCGTCCCCGGCGACGAGGGCGTCGCCGTCGCGACCGACGACGGCGAACGCCTCGAGGCCAAGGACGTGCTGCTCGCCGTCGGAGTGAACCCGTCGCTCGCCGAGACCGCCGGTGTCACCACCAGAGAGGGCACCGAACCGCGCATCGCGTCGGTCGTCGACGTCGACGCGGACGGACGCTCGAACGTGGCCCACATCTGGGCCGCGGGCACCGCGGGCGGCGTCAGCGTGCACACGATCGTGACCGCCGGCGACGGCGCACGCGTCGCGATCAACATCGTCAGCGACCAGCGCGGCGAGCGCTGGGTCGACCATGACATGCTGCCGGCATGAAGATCACCGCTGCCGTACTTCGAGACCCGGAGGGCCGCTACGAGCTCGAGGAGCTCGAGCTCGCCGACCCCCTCGCCGATGAGGTGCTGGTGCGGGTCGTCGCGACCGGCATGTGCCACACCGACGTCATGCCCCGCTCGCCGGTGTCGTTCTCGCCGCCGCCGATCGTCGTCGGCCACGAGGGCTCCGGCATCGTCGAAGCGGTCGGCGCGGACGTCGAGGGCATCGAGGTCGGCGACCACGTCGTGATGTCGTTCGACTTCTGCGGCGAGTGTGCCGCCTGCCTCGCGGGTCGCCCGCCGTACTGCGAGACCATGCTCATGCGGAACCTGACCGGTCGCCGACTCGACTTCTCGACCGGCGCCACCGACGCGGACGGCGCCGAGGTCGCGTCACGCTGGTTCGGCCAGTCGTCGTTCGCGACGCACGCGATCGCGACGGCACGCAACGTCGTGGTCGTCGACCGCGACGCGCCCCTCGAGCTGCTCGGCCCGCTCGGGTGCGGCCTGCTGACCGGCGCCGGCACGGTCATGGTCGCCTTCGACGCCCAGCCCGGTTCGTCGATCGTCGTCTTCGGCGCGGGTGCGGTCGGCCTGGCGGCCGTCATGGCCGCCAAGATCGTCGGCTGCTCGACGATCGTCGCGGTCGACCTGCACGAGCACCGCCTCGAGCTCGCGACCGAGCTCGGCGCGACACACGTGGTGCGCGGCGACGCGGCCGACGTCGTGATGCAGGTGCACGCGGCGACCGGGACCGGCGCGGACCACGCGCTCGACACCACCGGCAACCCGCAGGTGATCCTCTCGGCACTCGGCTCGCTCAAGATGGGCGGCCACGCCGGGCTGGTCGGCATCCAGAGCGGCGACGTCGTGCTCGACGCGGCGACGCTGGTGGGCAAGACCGCCTCGGGCATCCTCGAGGGCGACGCCGATCCACGCGTGCTCATCCCTCGGCTGCTCGAGCTCTGGAAGGACGGCCAGTTCCCCTTCGAGCGACTGATCGAGCAGTTCCCGCTCGATCAGATCAACGAGGCCGAGGCCGCGTCGATCGAAGGTCGTGTCGTGAAGCCGGTGCTGCTCGCACCGAGCTGACTGAAATGACACCTGTTTTCGATGCCATGGCATCGAAAACAGGTGTCATTTCGAGTTCAGATGCGGATGTCGCGGTCCGAGTTCGCGAGCAGCCACCCGTTGTGGATCTGGTCGCCGAGCTCGAAGCCCTTCTTCGCGGTCCACAGCAAGGTCCACATCGCGGTCCAACGGATCGTCTTCATGTCGTTCCCCTCTCGTGGTCCGGCATCCGCCGGCACCCTCGGGTTCCGATCGGCCGACGCCAGACGTCGTTGAGGGATCGCAGCAGGAACGACGGCCGTGCTCAGAGCGGCCGCTGCATGCACACCCGCTGGTCGGGGTCGAGCCCGTGTGACGCCTCGACGTCGACCAGCGTGGCGAGCTCCGGGCCGATCTCGGCCGGCGACAGCTCGCGGAAGCCGAGGTGTGCGTAGAGCGGTGCGTTCCACGGGACGTCGCGGAACGTCGTCAGCGTCACGGCGCCCAGTCCGTGCGAGCGGGCGTACTCGTCCGCCCGCTCGAGCAGCGCGCGGCCGATCCCCCGACCCTGGACGGCTGGGTCCACGCTGATCTGCTCGACGTGGGCGTTGCCGTCGACCACCTCGAGGACCACGTACCCCACGACCTGCTCGGCACCGTCCCCCTGGATCGCCGCGACCCAGGATCGACCCGCGTCGGCGTAGACGGCGAGCTCGTCGACCGACATCGGCTCGTCAGCGGCGATGGCAGCGAGGTCGACCTCACGGAACCGCTCCCCTGCCGCCCGTTCGATCGCACGAAGACGTTCGCCGTCGGCGGGTGACGACGGACGGATCTGCACCGGCGACGACATGGCCGAGCACGGTACTGGCGACCAGCGGTGCGGGCGGGCGCATTCTCACGTCGGCGACCGGCGCAACGGGAGCGCGAGGAGCGAGAGCAGACCGAGAGCCATCGGGACGGCGACCAGGAACACCCAGCGATCGGGGTCGAGATCCCGCAGCGTCGTGCCGGCGAGCCACGGGTACGTGACCGCGGCGACCGCGGCGATCAGTGCGGCCGCCGTCACGCAGGGCGGGAGGCGTCGGCCCACCACACCGTCGACCACCGCGCACCCGACGCCGATCGTCGCGCCGGCGACCAGACCCACGGCCGCAGCGCCACAGCTGGCGATGGCCAGGAGCAGTGCGACGTACACGGCGGTGACGACCGCGTATCCCCAGGCCCCGCCCGGCGTGTTCGAGTACGACACCGAGGTCTGACCCTCGTACGGCGCTGCGTTCGTCGACTGCCAGGTGCGGAACACCACGAACGCCACCCCGTAGATGGCCGGCAGCAGCCCTCCCAGCAGCGCGCCACGCAACGTGCCCACGAGCAGCCAGTCCCGCGGGCGACGCAGCTCGCAGAACTGGCCCCGCACCGAACGAACGCTGGTCACGAGGCGACCGCGTCACGCCAGGCGGACAGGTAGCGGCGCACCGCGAGGCGTTGGAACCACCCAACCGCGGGCGCGGCGAGACGTGCGGCGGGGGTGGCGGTCCGTGCGTCCAGACCGATCGTCGCGACGACTCGGTCGTCGCCGAGGTGCTCGACGACGTAGCTCTCCTCGCCGCGCTCCTGGTGGCCCTCGAGCGTGCCGTAGGCGAAACCGAAGCGCCGGGGCTCGTCGATCACGGCGACGATGCGGTCGGGCACGACGATCGAGACCGGCCCGACGTGCAGCACCACCAGCAACGACGTCCCCACCGCGAGCGGCGCGTCCGCCGGGTGCACGGTGGCGCCGAGACCTCGATGGCACACCCACGCACGCAGCCCGGTCACCGCGGCGTCGAAGGCCTCGGAACTGGCACCGAGCTCGAGGTGCTCGGTTCGGATCGTCCTGCCGGTCACCTGGGTCGATGCCAACGTGGAGCCCACGTGGTCATAGGTCAGCGACGCCGCCTCGGCCTGCGCCAGGAGCTCGTCGAGGGTGTCCCGACCCGGACGACCGAGGCGGACGTGGCGGGTCATGACGGGGCTCCGTGCACGTGCGGTGATCGGTTCATCTGCAGCGATCGAGCGGGCGCCCGCGCCGTGTGTTCGATGTCGCCGCGCCGCGCCAGCAGTCCCGCCACGACGAACACGACGTTCATGACGCCGTGCGTCCTCGCCATGTCGGGGATCGACAGCGCGGGGACCTCCCAGTGGAGCGACGCGGCCCACGCCACGGCGAGTCCCATCGGCACCCATGGCGCCAGGCCCGAGACCACCAGCAGCGCCCGCTGCAGGGCGGGGCCACCGGCGACGGCCCGGCGGAGCTGCAATGTGGCGGTGACCAGCACACCGACCGACAACAGCACCGCACCACCCACCTGCGCGAGCGGGTGCGCCGTGACGAACCCGACCGCGACGATCGGGAGCGCCGCCGCGGTCGCGACCAACGCGCAGCGTCCGACTCGACCGACCGCGACGGCGCCTGCGAGGGTGACGGCGCCGACTCCCGCATAGGTGAAGTGCACGGCCGTCAGCTCGACGATCGGCTCCCCGATGCCGAACAACGAGAGCCCCGCCCGGGACTGCACGAAGGCTGCGGCGGCGACGAGGCCGAACGCGGCTGCCGCGACGCGGGTCCCTGCCTCGTCGAGACCGATCGTGGTCGCCAGCTCGGTCCGCCTCGACAGCTCGGTCCGGGTCGCCAGCGCCGTCCAGGTGGACAGGGCGGTCCAGAGCGCGACCGCGAGCCACGTCGACGCCACGACCGCGGCGGCTGCGCCGACCGGGATCAGGAACGACACCATCACCGCCAGGCCGACGAGCGACCAGCGCCGGATGCCGCGGAAGACCAGGGGCATCACGACGACCACACCGACCAGCACGACTGCGTGCACCAGCGTCTCCATCGTGTGACCTCGTCCCGATCATGTGCGAGCATTCGCTCACACATGATCTTCTACCATTTGCTCACACATTGTCCAGTGTGACATCGGATGTACGCTCATCAGATGGCTGACGGACCGGGCGCCACGGGCACCGAGATGCGGGTGGACGACCTCGCTCGCACCGCAGGGGTCGCGACGACCACGATCCGGCTCTACCAGTCGAAGGGCCTCCTCCCCCCGCCCCGGCTCGTGGGGCGAACCGGCTACTACGACGACTCGCACCTGGCACGGCTACGGGCGATCGCCCGGCTCCAGGACCAGGGGTTCTCGCTCGCCGGGATCGGCGCGCTGATCGAACGCTGGGAGCGTGGCGGCGACCTCGACGAGTTGCTCGACGCCGACGGGCACCTCGACCGGTTCCTCGGGCCGACGGAGCATGCCGTGCTCACCCCCGACGAGCTCCTGGCACGGTTCCCGACCTCGCACCTCGACCCGGCGTCGATCCAGCGCGCCGCCGCGCTCGGGCTGATCGAGCTGCGCGACGACGGACGCTTCGTCGTGTCGGACCTGCGCTCGCTCGACACCGGCGCGGCGCTCGCCCGCATGGGTGTGCCCCTGGAGGTCGTGCTCGACGAGTGGGAGGCGCTGCAGGTCACCACCGACGCGGTGGCCGAGCGCTTCGCGGACGTGTTCCAGGACCACCTGCTGCCGCCGGGGGGACTCGACGACCTCGACGCCGCGACCACCCGAGAGCTGGCCGCCACGCTCACCGAGCTGCGGGCCAACGGCATCCAGATCCTCGTCGCCGCGTTCGAGGCGTCGCTGCGACGAGTCGCCTCGGCCCGGTTCGCGGCGCTCGTCGACGACCGAGACGTGTCGCCCGACGGGTCCTAGGGTGACGAGCGTGTCCACGACCGGTGACCCCGTGGCGTTCGACGGCCCCGACGACGATGACGACACCGTGGCGATCGGTGAACCCCTCGAGGTTCGCAGCGCTCGCCACGCACTGATCGACACCGAGCTCGGGACGCTCACCGTGGTCTCCGACGGCACGGCGGTCACCGGGATCTACTTCGACCCGCACGTGCACCGGCCCGATGCCTCGACCTTCGGCCCCGAGGTCGTCGCCGATCAGGACGCCGTGCTCGGCCTGGCCGAGCGACAGCTGCGCGAGTACCTGGCCGGTGACCGCACCGAGTTCGAACTCCCGCTGGCGACCGACGGCAACGAGTTCCAGGAACGGGTGTGGGACCGACTGCGGGCGATCCCGTACGGCCGGACCGTGACCTACGGAGCGATCGCCGCCGAGCTCGGCGACGTGACCATGGCGCAGGCCGTCGGCAACGCGGTGGGGCGCAACCCGATCAGCATCGTCGTGCCGTGCCACCGGGTCGTCGGCTCGACCGGCAAGCTCACCGGCTACGCCGGCGGGCTCGAGCGCAAGACCGCCCTGCTCGACCTCGAAGAGCCGCCCGAGGCGAAGGCCCAGCGCCTGTTCTGAGTCGGGTGTCCCCGCAACCTGAGGCTGTCGACGCGGCCCGGCCCCGAACGCGTCAGCGCGCGCCGGTCCGTGGGGTGCACTCCCGCGCCGACTTGGAACGAAAGCCGGCGGTCGAACCACTCTCGTTTCGTCGCAACTCGGTTTCAGGACACACCCGCGGACCGGCGTGCGTCGACCCGCTGGGTCTGGTGAACAGGCCCGGGCGACGGCGCCCACCACGAGCACTGCACCTCTACCGCCGGCGTCACGGACCCGCTGGCCCCACGGCTCCAGGATCGAGACGAACTCGTCGACGTCCCGGCCCAGTGCGTCGAGGAACGGTCGACGTGGTCGAGGTCTCGGATCGGTCAGAGCCAGGTGCTCAGCTCTTCCCACCCTGGGTAGCATGCTGGTATGAAGGTCAGCGTGAGTCTTCCCGAGGCCGATGTCGACTACCTCGATGACTACGCTCGGTCTCAAGGTCTCGACTCCCGTTCGGCCGCAGTGCAGAAGGCCGTGCGACTCCTTCGGGCGTCCGAACTCGGTGCCGCCTACGAGGATGCGTGGAGCGACTGGTCGGGCAGCGACGACGCAGAGCGCTGGGACTCGGCAACCGCCGACGGCCTCGCCTGATGCGTCGCGGAGAGATCCGCTGGGTCGATCTCGATCCGGCGCGTGGCGTCGAGTCGAACAAGCGTCGACCGGGCGTCATCGTCAGCAACGACGGAGCCAACACAGCGGCGAGCCGCCTCGCCCGTGGGGTGGTGACCATCGTGCCGGTGACCTCCAACGTCGAACGGATCTACCCGTTCCAGGTCCTCCTGACCGCTCGGGCGACAGGTCTCGCCCGGGACTCGAAGGCTCAGGCAGAACAGGTCAGGTCCGTCGCCGTCGAACGGGTCGGTGATCGGCTCGGGGTCCTCACGAGCGCGGGCCTCGCCGAGCTCGACGAGGCCCTGCGGCTTCACCTCGCTCTCTGACTGCGAGCCGCCAGGACCCGGGTGGGCGGCGTTCGCGCTGCTGGCTCGAAGACCACCGACGGTCGCTCCACCCCTCACCGGCTCTGGTGGACCGGACTTCAGCGACGCGGCGGCACGCCGAGCTGCCAGACTCTCGGCGTCGAACACGCGTGGGAGCAACGCTTCGACGGAGGGGGTCCGTGATGGGGTCGACCAAGCAGCGAACGACGCGACGCGCGGCCGCGGTCGTGGTGGCGTGCCTCGCCGTCGCGACGGCGTGCGCCCCGCCCGACGACGGCACGCCGCCGAGCACGACGTGGACGTCCACCCGGTTCCCGTTCACGCAGTCCGCGACCGAGCGGGTGAGCCGCATCGGCGCGTGGACCAGCGAGGACGCCTTCGCCTACCTCGAGTGGACCGTCCCTGTCGGCGGGACCGGCAGCGCCGAACTGGTGATCCACCCGCGCACCGGACCCGGCGGCAACGACCTCGGCACCCCGCAACGAGTCCCGGCCGAGGTCTCGATCGACGGCCTCAAGGGCGAGCACTTCATCGGCATCGGCCGGTCGGTCACGACCGGTGAGACCGAGGTGACCTTCTACCGGCCGGAGTCGGGCATCTGGGGCGCGGACGGCAGCGTCACCATCCCGACCTTCTACGAGTTCGCGGCCCTCACCGACGACTGGCTGGTCGCCCGCAGGCAGCTCGGCGCTCCCGGCGACTTCACCGGTTCGATCCTGATGTACCCGCTCGACCCGACCGGTTCGTCGATCCAGGCAGGCGCACCGGTCACCATCGAGCCCGACCCGAACTGGCCGCTCGAGCTCCAGCAGGGCTTCGGCCGCCGCGTCGTCGTCGACGGCGACCTGCTCGCGGTGTCCACCGCGCCGTACGGCGTCGACGGTCCCGGCTCCGTCAGCATCTACGAGCAGTCCGGCGGGACATGGACGCCGACGCAGACGCTCACCTCTCCACTCGCGGCGAACCTGTTCGGCAACTACCTGGCGATCGACGACGGCGCCACGGTCGACCGCCTGGTGCTCGCGCCGCAGGGCAACTCGATGGAGACCCTGGGCGTCGACGTGTACGCGGACGACGGCGACGGCTTCGAGCTCGAGCAGTCGATCCCCCGCTCGTCGGACCCGGACCTGCAGGGCGGCATGCTGCTCGGCCACTCGATCGCGATCGACGACGACCTGCTCGTGTTCTCCACTCGCAGCACCGAGGTCGCGTCGTCCGAACCCGGCCACGCTCCGGTCAAGGTCGGCCACATCGCGCTGCACCGACTCGGCACCTCGGGGTGGGAGCTCGAGGACGAGCTCCGGTTCGGCGCCGACCCCTACGACGCAGATGTCATCCAGGCGCTGCCGTGGAAGGTCGACCTCGCCGCCGGACACGTCGCGGTCTCACTGCTCGTCACCGGCGACCCGCCCCCTGGGTGCGGGTCGTTCGGCTGCATCAACCTCGGCTTCGAGGCCGTCTCGCTCGACCGGGACTGAGCTCGACCGGGACTGAGCTCGACAGGGACTGGGCGCTGCTCGGTCCCGATCGGGGTTCAGTACAGCCCGTCGCGGTAGTTCTGCTCGATCCCCTCGTGCAGCACGTCGACGGGCACCAGTCGTTCGTCGTCGTCACCGGTGCCGAGCCCTGCGTGCAGCTGGACGTGATCGGACCACATCTGACTCGCTCGGGGCAGCGTGCCCGGCTCGATGTGGCGGCCGGTGTCCCACAACGCCGCCGCGTCGATCGCCGGATCGAGGCGCAGCTCGACGCGCTCGACGGCGATCACGACCGCGGCGAGGGGCACCTTGCCGTGGACGTCGAGCTCGGCCCGGAGCGCCTCGTCGTCGGTCACCGTCGCAGGACCCGACACCTCGAGCACATGTCGGGACCCAGGGACCAGGGCGACCAGGCTGAGCTCCGGATGCTCCATGAGGTTGTGCAGGGTGTCGGTCCGCTGGTTGCCCGGACGATCGGGTACCGCGAGTCGCCCGCCGTCGAGCACGTGCACGAATCCGACCGGGTCGCCCTTCGGGCTGACGTCGGCCCCGCCGCTGCCGTCGACCGAGGCGAGGCTGCAGAACGGGCTCGCCGCCAGAAAGGCGCGCACCGCGGGCAGGTCCAGACGCTCGGCGCCCCCCTCGATCGATCCGGCCTCGATCGATCCGGCCTCGGCCCAGGGCTGCTGCACGACCGGCTCCGCGCTCCAGAGCTTCGAGCGGAGGATCGCCTTGGCGCAGTGCACGAACGCCTCGTCGACGATCAGTGTGGGCACCGCCCCGTCGAGTGACAGCCGACCGTTGATGCGCAGCGTCTCGCCGTAGCCCGGCACCACGCTCAGCAGTCCCGCGGCAGCGCCGTCGACCAGGTCGGCGCCGAGTGGCAGCGACGGCAGTGCGAGCTCGGTGGGTCCCACCGGCGCGGCGTGCCCGGGCGCTCCACCGACCAGCGTGGTGCCGAGCGTGCCGTCCGCACGGGCGAACGCCGAGGAACGACAGCGGCGACCGGGCGAGCACCGCGGCGCAGTGCTCGTCGAGGAACGGGATCGACTTGTACGCCCCGGCGTCGGTGCGCTCGCCCACCACGGCCTCGAGCTGCGCGGCGGTCGTCAGGGTCGAGTTGCCGGGGGTCGACGTCATGGGCGGCGAGGCTACCGGCGACGCAGCGGCGCGCTCCCCCTCGGGGTGAGGTCCCATCCGTTCAGGACTCGGAGCGCCGGAGCTGTCATCGTGGGGGCCATGACGAGCGATCTCCAGCCGGCGCCCACCGGTCGCACCATCGTGCTCGGCCCGGACGAGGGTCGAACCTATCCGTGCGGCGACATGCGTGCGGTGTTCAAGTCCGACGGCGACGAGACCGACCGCACCTACTCGATCTCGGAGTGGATCCTCGAGCCCGGCTGCCAGGGGCCCGGCGCACACCGCCACGACGCCAACGACGACGTGTTCTTCGTGATCGACGGGCAGCGTCACCTTCGTGCTCGACGGCCGGGTCCACGTGGCCGCCCCGGGCACCTTCGTGCGGGTCCCGCCGGGTGTCGAGCACGAGTTCGCCAACGACGGCGACGTCCCCGCACGCTTCCTCAACATCTACGTCCCGGGCGGCTTCGAGGACGACATGCCCTCGATCGTCGAGTGGTTCGCCCAGCACCCGAGTCGAGCCCAGCAGTCAGACCTGGCACAGCACTCAGATCCAACAGAGCACCCCCGCTGACCGACGACCTGCTCACGATCCTCCCGGCGCTGCTCTTCCTGTGCACCGCCGTCCCCCTCGCCGCGCTGCTGGACCGGCTCGGGTTCTTCGCCGCGTGCGCGGACGCGATCGCCCGGGACCGCGACGAGGTCCCGGTGCTCGCACTGTGGGTGCTCGCTGCCGCCACCACCGCGGTGCTGAACCTGGACACCACGATCGTGCTGCTGACCCCGCTGTACGTCCGCCTGGCTCGCAACGCCCACTTGCCGAACGGGGCCGACGGCGACCGATTCGAGTTCGTGGTCGGTGTCGCGGTCGTCCCGCTGCTGCTCGCCGCGTTCGCGTCGTCGTTCCTGCCCGTGTCGAACCTGACGACGATCATCCTCGCCGAGCGCACCGAGCTGAGCAGCGGCGACGTGCTCGTGCACCTCGGCCCGGCGAGCCTCGCTGCCTGCACGGTCGGCTGGTTGCTGTACCGACGCCGGCACCCGATCCTGCTGCGCGAGCTTCCGGCGTCGACGCTCGACGTCGCTGCGCTGCGGGTCGGTGGCACCGTCGTCGCGTTCCTGCTCGTCGGCTTCGTCGCCGGCCCCTACGTCGGTGTCGACGCCTGGATCGTCGCGCTGGCCGCGGACGTCGTGCTGGCGCTGCGGCTCCGACACCTTCCGTGGCGTCGGGTGCCCGTGGTGACCGCCCTGGTGATCGCCGCGCTCTCGGTCGTCGTCTCGTTGCTGCCCGACGACCTGCTCGATCCGCTGTGGGACACGACCGGCACCACCGGTGTGCTCGCCGCGGGCGGTGTGGGCACGGCGCTGGCCAACACCGTGAACAACCTGCCGGCCGCCCTCGTCGCCGCCAACGGCGTCGGGACGCCGAGCTGGTCGCTGTGGTCGTACCTGCTGGCGATCAACGTCGGCGCCGTGCTGCTGCCGACCGGGGCGGTGGCCAACCTGTTGTGGTGGCGGATCCTGCGCGACGAGGGCGTACACGTCGACCTGCGCCGCTACCTGCGACTCGTCGTGCCCGTCGCCGTACCGACGCTGGTGGCCGCCGTGTCGGTGCTCGTACTGCAGCAGGTGCTCCTGGGAGCGGGGTGACCGGCGCTGGCTACGGTGGGTCGATCTCGACCCGGGGGACCAGATGGACTTCGAACTACCCGACGCGCTGCAGCAGTACCTGAGCGAGCTCGATGCCTTCATCGACGAAGAGATCCGACCGTTGGAGCAGGTCGACGACAACATCCGCTTCTTCGACCACCGCCGTGAGCACGCCCGCACCGACTGGGACCACGGCGGTGTCCCCCGCCAGGACTGGTCCGAGTTGCTCGCCGAGGTCCGCCGACGCGCCGACGCGGCCGGCCACTTCCGCTTCGCACTGCCCGAATCGCTCGGCGGTCGCGACGGGTCGAACCTGTGGATGGCGGTCATCCGTGAGCATCTGGCCGCCAAGGGCCTGGGACTGCACAACGACCTGCAGAACGAGCACTCGATCGTGGCCAACAACGTCGGTGCGCTGTTGATGCTCGCCCACGGTTCCGACGAGCAGCGCGCCGAGTGGCTCGAACCGCTCGCTGCCGGGAAGAAGGGGTTCGCGTTCGCGATCACCGAACCGGCCCACGGCTCGGATGCCACCCACATGGAGACCTCGGCGCGTCGGGTCGCGGATGGCTGGGTCATCGACGGCGAGAAGACGTGGAACTCCGGCGTGCACGACGCGGCGGCCGACCTGATCTTCGCCCGCACCAGCGGCGAGGCAGGCGACGCCCACGGCATCTCTGCGTTCCTGGTGCCCACCGACACCGCGGGGTTCGTCGTCGAGGAGTACCTCTGGACGTTCAACATGCCGACCGACCACGCACACGTCACGCTGCGCGGCGTGCACGTGCCCGAGGGCGCCCTCTTCGGCGAAGAGGGGCGCGGCCTCGAGGTCGCCCAGCGCTTCTTCAACGAGAACCGCATCCGCCAGGCCGCGTCGAGCGCCGGTGCGGCCAGGTTCTGCATCGACGCGTCCGTCGAGTACGCCAAGGAGCGGGCACCCTTCGGCTCGGCGCTGTCGCGCAACCAGGGCATCCAGTTCCCCCTCGTCGAGCTGCGCAGCACCTACGAGATGCTCAACGTGTTCATCCAGCGCACCGCCTGGTTGATGGACCGCGACGGCGCGTTCTCGCAGTCCGGTCAGGTGTCGATGTGCAACTACGTCGCGAACCGTCTGTGCTGCGACGCCGCGGACCGCGCCATGCAGGTGCACGGCGGTCTCGGCTACTCGCGCCACAAGCCCTTCGAGCACATCTACCGGCACCACCGCCGCTACCGGATCACCGAAGGCGCCGAGGAGATCCAGATGCGCCGTGTGGCGGGCTACATGTTCGGCTTCATGGGCGGGTCCGCGCCCAAGGGCGTCGGCTGACCGGACCCACTTCGTGAGGACTCACTTCGTGAGGGCTCACTTGGTGAGCGAGCCCGACACCACGCCGGCGACGGCCTCGACCATCGGGATGCCCTCGGCGAGTGATCGCCATCCGTCGGACAGGATGGCGATCGAGTAGCCGCCGCCCTCGGGATCGGCGACGTAGCCCACGGAGTTCACCCGCCACCGGCAACACGTCGAGTCGAAGAACCCGTTCTTCAGGCCCACGGACCAGTCGGCGGGCACACCGCGGGTGACGCCCCAGCGCTGATCGGATCGGACGTTGAGCATCTGCCACCACGCCTGGGAGCGTCCGCCGGGCGCGAGCAGGTCGCCGTGCAGCAGCCGGTGCACGAAGGCTGCCTGGTCCTCGGCGGTGGTCGACGTGAGTCCCCACTTCGGTTCGGTCTCGACCGTTGCGTGCAGGCCCATGCGTTCGCCGTACGCGGACATGGCCCGTCCGCCACCGAGGTTCCCCCACAGCGCCGAGGCCGCAGGGTCGTCCGAGGAGTGCATCATCGGCGTGACCTTCGAGAACTCCCAGTTCGACAGCCCGCGACCCTGGTCCTGTGCCCGCAGCAGCGCCGCGGCCATGATCTCGATCTTCACGACCGACGCGGTCGTGACCCGCTGGCCTCGACGCAGGTGGTACCAGCAGCCGGTCCGGTCGTCGTACACCGCTGCGGTGACGTGGTGTGCCGCGGCACCGAAGGCGTCGAGGTCACGTTGGACCTGCTCGGTGAAGGGGTCGGGCCGGCACTCGACGGTGGGCGGCCCCGGCGCCGGGGGCGGGGGCTGGCAGGCCGCGGCGATCATCACCGCGGCCGCCAGGAGTGCGACGACGGCGAGGGGACGCGTCCTGGTCATCCCTGCACAGTAACGAGCACGGCGAGCAACTCCGTGACGCTGCGCGTCGCACGTTCCCAGGGCGGATCGACCCGGGCGACGCCCATCGCGAAGACGACCTCGGCGCGCACTCGGGCGTCGTGGGCGTCGAAGCCGAGGTCCTCGAACACCACGGCGATGAACTCCAGCAGCACGTGGTCCAAGGTGCGCACGGCACGCGCCGCGGTCGCGTTCGTGGTCACCCCAGTCACGCATCGCCGCGTGCAGGGCACCCATGTCCTGGTCGACGAACACGTCCTGCAGCCCACGCAACCGCTCCCGGGGTGCCAGCGGGGCCAACCGCTCCAGGACCGCCTGCGGCTGTGCGTCGCCGAAGTAGTCGGCGAGCTCCTCGCGGTAGGACTCCATGCCATCGAAGTGGTGGTAGAAGCTGCCCGTCGTACGGTGCAGCCGCGCGGTCAGTGGCGCGAGCTTGACCGCCGAGAAGCCGCCCTCTCGCAGCAGGTCCTGGCCGGCGTCCAGCCACGCCGTCGGTCCGACCTCACCGATGCTCACGGCACCGGGGACCCGACGCCGCCAGGGGCCAGGTCGCGGTCGGCCAACCACGACCCGACGACACCGGCTGCCTGCTTGAGCAGGGGCGGCTGGTCCGGGCCGATGTAGTAGTGGTTCGCACCGTCGATGCAGTGCAGCGCCTTGTCGTCGTGGGCGACCGCGTCGTACATCGAGATCGCGAGCTGCGGATAGCAGACGTTGTCGGCGCCGTTGTAGACGACCAGGGTCGGCACGGTGATCGACGCCGCGGCGCGCAACCCGTCACCGAGCGCGTCGTCGTGGCTCCACTGGCTGAGCCAGCTGCGCAGCGTGCAGAACCGGGCGAGGCCGACCGGGCCGTTGTTCACCAGGCGCGGGTCACCCAGGTAGGACTCGCCAGCGACGCGGTCGTTCGGGTCGATGCTGACGTCGAGCACGGCGGGGTCGGCCATGGTGCCGTGCACCACGAACCCGCGCTCCTCGTGCGGTCGGTCCTGGTCGCGCAGCCGGTCGAGCTCGGCGTGCACCCAACGCGTGATGCGACGGTTCCGCTCGACCTGCGCGTCGCGGTACCGGGCGAGCCAATCACGATCGAACGGGACGGTGCGACCGTCCGCGAACAGGTCGAGCTCGGCGTCGCGCAGATCGGGGTCCTGCTCGTCGAGGATCGACGGATCGAGGGAGTCGGTGAGCACCCCGTGACGACTCGGGTGGGCGGCGATCAGCACGACCGCGTCGGCGGGGATCAGTCCCGCCGTGGTCAGGTCGGGACCCCCGCCACCGGGGGGAGCGGTGACCGTCGGGCGCTCGGCCTGCTCCTGGTAGTACAGCGAGAGCGAGCCGCCGCCGCTCCACCCGGCGAGCACCACCCGGTCGTAGCCGAGGCGTTCCTTGGCGTCGCGCACCGCGGCACCCAGGTCGAGCACGACCTTCTCCATGATCAGCGCGACGTCGCTGCGGTAGCGGCTGTTGCAGTAGATGACGTGGTGTCCGTCGCGGGCGAGTCGCCGCACCATCGGCAGGTACGCGCCGCCGCCGACGGGATGCATGAACACCAGCACCGTGTCCGAGGGGACGTCGCGGGGTCGCAGCAGGTAGGACTCGCACACGACGATGCCCTCGGGGCCGCCGTAGGTGTCCTTGAAGTCGGCCTGCTCGGCGTAGACGAGCGGGTACGGGATCTCCTCGATGTCGTGACGCACGTTCAGCCCTCCTCACCCGCGGCGGCGCGCGCCCGCAGGACCCGCGGCGAGTCGGGCACGCTGGCGACGCGGGCCACGACGTCGTCGGGCAGCGAGGCCATCAACGCCATCTCGTCGGGTGGATACGCCATGAGCGGCATCCCGGTGTCGAGCGCCGGTTGGGCGACGGGCTCGTCGCCGGGCACGAACGGCGCCGGGTCACGGAAGCGGGCGACGTCCTCCGCGCTCGATGCCCGCAGCGGCACACACCTCCGGGTCGATCCAGTCGTCGCCGTCGATCACCGCAGGCGACCAGGCGACCTCGAGCGTCAACCCTTCGGGCCCGGCGAAGTACAGCGACTTGCACATGCCGTGGTCGAGCGGCCCGAGTGCGACCACCCCGGCGCTGCGCAGCCGATCTCGGATCGCGAGCAGCCCCTCCTCGGTCGACACGGCGAACGCGACGTGCTGCATGGTGCCCGGCGCGCTCACCCCGGCGCCGGTGCCGGCGTGGGTGACCCCGAGCGTGGACTCGACGTGCTCGACACCCGGCACCATGCAGAACGCCAGGTAGGTCGTGGGGTTGAGCTCGACGAAGCCGTGCCAGGCGCCGTCGACGCCATGCATGTCGTAGAGCGCGACGAGGGGCAGACCGAGCACCTGGGTGAAGAACTCGAGCTGGCCCAACATGTCGTTGGTCATCACCGCCAGGTGGTGCACGCCGTCCGGCGAGGTGGGTGTGGGGGGTGGCGTCGGTGAGGTCGTCATGGGAAGCTCCTTCAGATCCGGTCGGCAGGTCGCAGGGGCAGGCCGAGCTCGATGCGCCCGGCCAGCTCGGTGGTGCGGTCCCAGTCGAACACGACGTGCCCCTTGAGCACCTCGACGTCGCGCTGCAGCCGCTGCAGCGGGTGGGACAGCTGGTAGACGCTCGCCCCGGCACCGGCGCACACGAGCGAGATCACCTCGTTGCAGAGGCGTACGACGTTGGCCGCGGCGAGGCGCACGCCCATGCGCACGTCCGGTCCGACGCTCCCACCCGACGTGCTGCCGTTCGACGTGACGGCGTCGAGCAACTGGTCGGCGGCGCCCTCGAAGAGCACGCGCGCGGTGCGGACCTGCGCGAGCGTGTGACCGAGGCGCACCTGCGCGGCGGGCTGATCGATCGCCTTGTCCCCCAACGTGTAGGCCAGCACCCGATCGCGGATGCGATCCGCGTAGTGCTCGACGGCTGCCTCGGCCGCGCCGAGCGCGGGCGCCGACGCGACGAGCGACAGCACCGCCATGACGGGCAGCGCCGCCATCTCGCTGTTGCCGGGCTCGGGCGCACGGTCCTCGAGCAGGTCCTGCGAGGGCAGGGTGCGGTGGTCGGGCACGAACACGCCGTCGACGCGCACGGTGTTGCTGCCGGTCGCCCGCATGCCCGAGGTGTGCCACACGTCGTCGACCTCGACGTCGCCGATCGGCAGCACAGCGAAGCGCAGGGCGAACGCGTCGTCGCGCGCCTCGAGGCCGTGCACCATCACCCAATCCGCGTGGTTGACCCCCGTCGCCCACTCCCAGCGGCCGCTGACCTCCCAGCCGCCGTCGACCGGTCGGAGCTGCCCCGTCGGAGCGAGCGGCGCGGGCACCAGCCCGTAGCCGCGGGGGCCGAACACCTCGGACTGCAGCTGCTCGGAGAAGCGGGTGAGCAACCAGTTGTGCAGCACGAAGAACGACAGCGTCCACGCCGAGGCCGGGCAGGCTTTCGCGATCGGTGCGGGTCGTGTCGAGCAGCTCGCGCAGGCCGGCCCCCTCGCCGCCATGAGCGACCGGTACCGCCATCGAGAAGAGCCCCGTGTCCGCGGCGGCGGCCATGACGGGGTCGGTCAGCCGTCGCTCGCGTTCGGCCTGTTCCGCGTCGCAGGCGACCAGCGCCGCCAGTCGTTCCGCGTGTCCCTCGGCTGCGTCACCGTCGACCACGACACCCCCATGTCCGGCTGATCCCCCGAGGGCCGGCGCCCTCGGAACCGCACCATAGGTCAACTTACTGGTGCGCCCGCCCAACGCCACGCCACCGCCCGAACTCCGCCTCCGTGTCGACGTGATGACCGCCGATTCGAGTCGGATGTCGGCACAGGGGCGCGCGTCACTCGAGCGAGCCAGAGTCCACGATCTGAGCCGAGGTGCGGATCTCGTGAAGGGCGACGGATGTCGTGAAAGGGGTGGGGGTCAGGCGTCGAGCACGCCGTCGGTGATGTGCACGGTGCGGTCCGCGTAGTGCGTGATGCGGTCGTCGTGGGTGACGATCACCGCAGCGGTGCCCCGCTCCTTCATCTCGGAGCAGATCAGCTCCATCACCTGCTCGCCGAGCTTCGTGTCGAGCGCCGAGGTCGGCTCGTCGAAGAGCACCAGGCTCGGTTCGTTCATGAGCGCCCGACCGATCGCGACACGCTGCTTCTGACCGCCGGAGAGCTGGCCGGGCAGGTTCTTCGCACGGTCCGCGAGGCCCAGCTCCTCGAGCAGCTGGTCGGCGCGGTCCCGGGCGACCTTGCCGGTGCGGCGGCCCATCTCGTCGACCACGAGCAGGTTCTCACGCGCCGTGAGGAACGGCACCAGGTTGACGGCCTGGAACACGAAGCCGACGGTCTCGCTGCGGAACCGGGTGAGCTGCTTCGAGGTGTAGTCGCTGATGTCCTGGCCGGCGACGACGACGCTGCCGGAGCTGGGCGAGAGCAGGCCCCCGGCGATCGAGCACAGCGTGGTCTTGCCGGAGCCCGAGGGTCCGACGAGGGCGACCATCTCGTCAGCGGCGAGCGTGAGCGTGGCGCTGTCGAGCGCGACGACCTCCTCGCCGCCGACCTCGTAGGTCTTGCGGACGTCGCGCAGCTCCAGGGCCGCGTCCGACGTCGATGCCGCACCTGACGTCGATGCTGTGCTCATCGTGCTCCGATCGTGGTCAGCAGGCTCATCCGATTGCCTCGGCGGGGTCGATGCGCAGGACGCGTCGCAGCGAGAACACGCTGCCCAGCGCCGCGGCGACGAGCAACAGGATCCCGCTGACGGCGAGACGTGCGGGGCTGATGGTGAACGGGATCGACCCGACGGGGATCACCATGTCCAGGACGACGGCCAGCAGCGCGCCGATGGCCCAGGCGATCGCGCTCACGACGAGTGCCTGCAGCAGCACGCCGGCGAACAACGTGCGTGACCGGGCCCCGATGGCCTTCAGCACGCCGTACATCGCCATGCGTTCGACGGTCAGCAGCACGAAGAAGAGCGCGATGACCACGACGGCGATCATGACGGTCACGCCGATGATCTGGTTGAAGGTGCTGCGCTGCTCCTTGACGCCACCGATGGCCTCGGAGGCGTCGACGGTGGTGAGCGTCGAGGTGGCGTCGTCGGTCGCGTCGTCGATGCGTTCGGCCACGGCCTGGGCATCGGCGGATCCGGTGTCGACGACGATCGCCTGGTACGACCCCTCGGGCAGCACCGAGCCGGGGCGGTTCGCGTTGAGCGCCTCACGCCACGTGGACGGCGACGCCCAGAGCGTGCCCTGTCCGGAGTACTGCAGGTCGCGGTCGATGAACCCGGCGATCTCGACGGGGATCCGGGCCTGGCCCAGCTCGATGGTGGTGCCTTCCTCGAGACCTTCGGCCTTCAGCGTGGCATCCGCGTAGACGGTGCCCTCGGCGGGCGGATCGGGCACGCCCTCGGGAGGGAGCTCGTAGCCGAACACGACGGTGTCGAGCAGGTCGCGCTCGCCACGTCCGGGAACCCGTGCACCGAGCTGCACCACGCCGAGTCCGCCGGCGTCCTCGACGCCGTCGACCCCGCGGACGGTCTCGATCATGGCGTCGTCGACCCGGCTGCGTGGGAACGACTCCTCGGACCCAGCGGAGTACACGACCAACTCACCCGGCTGCGCGAGCACCGCCGAGGTGGCGCCGTTCAGCAGTCCGTCGAGCAGTCCGCCGAGCAGCATGAGCAGCGACGCGATCAGCGTCAGGATGGCCGTGGCGGTGACGAAGCGGCCGGGTCGGCGGCGCAGTTCCCGCAACGCGAGCCTCATCGTCCACCTCCGGCGCCCTTGGTGGCCTCGATCGGGTCGATCGCGAGCACCCGCCGCGCGGCGAACAGCGAGCTGAGCACGCCCAGCACCAGCAGCAGCACCGCCCAGAACAGCACCGCACCGGTCTGGAAGCTCAGGGGCACGCCGCCGAGCTGCTGGTTCGACAGCGGCAGGTACATCGCGATGCCGATGACGATGCCCAGGCTCATGACCATCAGGACCTGCGCCACGAGCGCCCGGACCAGTCGTGGAGCCGGGACGCCGACGGCCCGGAGCAGCGTGAGCGCGCCGGCCTTCTGCAGCGTGATGATCAGGAAGAACAGACCGGTGACCAGCGGGACGACCAGGCCGTAGAGCAGGAAGATGATCTGGAACGACTGCTGCACCTGCGCCACACCTGGCGTCTCGGCCGCGGCGTCGGCACGGGTGTAGGCATCCGCATCGGACACCTCGTCGTTGACGCGCTCGACGAGCTCCTCCGGGGTCACACCGTCGGCGGGGCGCAGCCCGATCGCCGCCGGTGGCACCGAGGTCGCATCCGGGTTCGCGCCGGTGACGACGGACTCGAAGGTGTCGTAGGTCGTGAAGAGCGAGACGCTCGCCTGCAGACCGATCTCCTCGGCGAGCCCCACCACCTTCAGTTCGACATCACCCGGCACGACCGTCACGGTGTCACCGATGCCGAAGCCGTCGCCCGCTGCCGAGGCGAGCGCGACGACCTCGCCGGTGCGTTCGGGCAGTCGACCGTCGGTCATCGTGTCGGGTGCGCCGACTCGCTCGTCGTCGTAGCCGATGATCGACACCGTCTCGTCGCCCTGGGCGGTGCGCACGCTGTAGGTGGCCTGACCGATCCGTCCCGCGGTCCCGACGCCGTCGACGGACTCGATCTGCTGCTGCAGCTCGGGCATGACGACGCTGCCCTGCAGGTTGACGCGCCCGTCGACGGGGTAGACCAGGACCGGTGCCGACTGGTGCTCGATCGCACCGACGAAGGACGTGATCAGCCCGACCTGGATCGTCTGTTGGAACAGGATCAGGAACACCAGCAGTCCGATCGCCCCCGACAAGAGGGCGAATCGCACGAGTGCTCTGCGGATCTCACGGAGGGCCAACAGCACGGACACAGTGTCTACATCAGGACACTGTGTCTCGCAAGTCGGGGCGCGTCCGGGCGCCGCTGCGGCATGATGGGTGACGTGGCATCCACGTGGGACGACACGGTCACCGAGCACCGGGACCGACGACGACAGTCGATCATCGACGCGACCATGTCGCTCGTCGCCGAGCGCGGCATGGCCGATGTGTCGATGGCCGAGGTCGCGAAGGCCGCCGGGATCGGTCGCGCCACGCTCTACCGCTACTTCCCCGGGGTCGAGGAGATCGTCGCGGAGCGGGTCCTCGGCACCGTGCGCACGCACCATGCCACCCTCGAGTCCGCGATCGCCGAGCAGGACGACCCGATCGACGCGATCAGTGCCGCGCTGCTGATCCTGCTGGAGTTCTTCGCGACCGACGGTCACCGCACCGAGTCGGCACGGGTCAACCCGGACCAGTTCTCACCCGAGGTCGGTCGAGCGGTGCACGACGCGTTCGCGCAGCTGCACGGCCTGCTGACCCGCCTGGTCGTCGACGCGCAGCGAGCGGGCAGCCTGCGGGCGGACGTCGATGCCGAGTTCAGCGCGCAGCTGCTCTACCAGATGCTGTCGGTCGGACGGT
Source organism: uncultured Actinomycetota bacterium (assembly GCA_963707555.1). Classification (GTDB taxonomy): domain Bacteria; phylum Actinomycetota; class Acidimicrobiia; order Acidimicrobiales; family Microtrichaceae; genus JAFAFN01. The sequence goes on along the minus strand of CAVPQM010000003.1, from coordinate 32,963 downwards.
CCGCCGTGGTGCAGGGCCGACTCGACGCGCCCGAGGCGCTCGAGCGGATCATGAGTCAGTTCCTCCACGGAGCCGGCGCAGCCGACCTGCCGCGTCGGACCAGTCGCCGTTGAGCGTGTCGAGCGCCGCGTCGACCATCGGGAACGTCACCAGGCCGCCGCTCAGCAGCACGAGCGCCCGGACCGGACCCTCCCGCAGCGCGGTCGCCACCATCTTCAAGGTCGCCTCGTCGGGGTCGGGGAACTCCTGGGCCGATCGCTTGAGCCCTTCGCGGACCACCTGAGCGGCGACGAGCCGACCGACCCGTGTCGTCTCGATCTCGCCGAGCGTCGAGTTCCGGTGGAACGGCCGGGCGGCGGGGATCGGCGGGACCGGGTGGCCGAGCATGGCGGTGAACTCGTCGTCGGTGGCGACGACACCGCTCGGCGACGTAGCCGCCGCGAGCTCGTCGGCGGAGTCGACGTGGTGTGCCAGCGTGGCAGCGACATCGACCGAGGACCGGGCGACGACGATCTCGAAGTCGCCGCCCTCGACGAGCCAGTCGTGTGCGGCGATGTCCCAGACGGCGAAGGAACGGCGATCGAGCGCGACGACGACGTCGGAGGACTCCCCCGGCGCCAGGTGCACCTTGGCGAAGCCCTTGAGCTCCTTGTCGGGGCGGTGCACCGAGGACTCGACGTCGCGGACGTACACCTGCACCACGTCGGAGCCGGCACGATCGCCGGTGTTCGTGACCGTCAGGCGGATCTCGACGTCGACACCGGTCTCCACGTCACCCGTGGTGACCAGCTCCGGGGCGGACCACTCGAAGGTCGTGTACGACAGCCCGTGCCCGAACGGGAACCGCGCCGGCACGCCGGCGCTGTCGTGGAACCGGTAACCGATGTACAGGCCTTCGCGGTACTCGACGCGCCGAGGCAGCCCGGGGAAGTTCCGGTCGGCCGGCAGCTGGGCGACGTGTTCGGGGATGCTCTCAGCGAGGCGGCCGCCCGGTTCGGCGTCACCGAAGAGCACGTCGACGGTGGCCGACCCGCCGGCCTGACCACCGAGCCAGCATTCGAGCACCGCGTCGACACGGTCGGCGAACGGCAGCTGCACGAGCCCGCCGTTGTGCAGCACGACGACGACGGGGGTCGCCGTCGTGGCGAGCGCCTCGATGAGTCGGGTCTGCGCCGGCGGCAGGTCCAGGTTCGGACGGTCGAAGCCTTCGGACTCGAAGGGTGCAGGCAGCCCGGCGAACACGACGATGACATCGGCATCGGCGGCGGTGCGCAGCGTGTCGCCGAACAGCTCGTCGGTGGTCTCGCCGGTGTTCGCCACGTACCCGGGCGCATAGCTCACCGTCGCCGTGTCACCGACGTGTTCGCGCAGCGTGTCGAGTGGCGTGTCCAGCCGGGTCGGGGTGACCTGCGAGCTGCCGGCACCCTGGTAGCGCGGCGTCTCGGCCGACGCGCCGATCACCGCGATGCGACCCTCGGGCCGCAGGGGCAGCACGCCGTTGTTCGACAGCAGCACCGAGCCCTGCGTCGCGGCACGTCGGGCCAGATCGTGGTGTGCGTCGCGGTCCGACGGGTGCTCGGCGCCATCGCGCTGGCCGCGCTGCAGCAGCTCGACGACCCGGGTCGCGCACCGGTCGACGTCGGCCTCGGGCAGCGTGCCGTCGGTGACCGCCGCGGTCAGCTCGGCGTCGAAGGCGCCCTTGCTGCCCGGCATCTCCAGGTCGAGGCCCGCGCTCACTCCGGCGACGCGGTCGCTGCACGCGCCCCAGTCGCTCATGACCAGGCCGTCGAAGCCCCACTCGTCGCGCAGGATGGTGGTGAGCAGCTCCGGGTGCTCCGAGGCCTGCACGCCGTTGACCAGGTTGTAGGAGCACATCACCGTCCACGGGGCCGCCTCCTTCACCGCGATCTCGAAGCCGGTCAGGTAGATCTCGCGCAGCGTGCGCTCGTCGACGACCGCGTCGACGACGAAGCGGTACGACTCCTGGTTGTTGACCGCGAAGTGCTTGATGCTCGTGCCGACGCCGTGCGCCTGCACGCCCCGCACGAACGCGGCGGCGAGCCGCCCGCTGAGCAGCGGGTCCTCGGAGTAGTACTCGAAGCAGCGCCCGCCCGCGGGGTGGCGCTTGATGTTGAGTCCCGGGCCGAGCACGACCGACACGCCCTGCTCGAGTGCCTCTTCGGCGATCGCACCGCCGACGTCGCCGACCAGGTCGAGGTCCCAGGTCGACCCGAGCGTCGCTGCCGGAGGGAAGCACGTCGAGGACTCCGCGGCGGCGATGCCCAGGTGGTCACCGGTCGACTTCTGCTGGCGCAGCCCGTGGGGCCCGTCGGTCACCATGACGTCGTCCAGGCCGTGGTCGGGCAGCGCCTCGACCCACCACATCCCGTCGCCCGACAGCAGCCGGATCTTGGTGGCGAGGTCGAGCTCGGCGACGATCTCTGCAGCATCCCGGTCGCCGGCACCCCGGGCGACAGCAGAGCGGTCAGCAGCAGATCGGGATGGGGTCGGCGCGGAGTCGGTCACGCCCGCGGAGGCTACCTGTCGGACGAGGACGAACCACTGCGGACACGGTCGCCGGGGACCACCCTGATCGCTGCCTCGTGCAACGTCGCTCCGCACGCCGAACAGGCCAGCTCCGGGACGAACGGGTGGTCGTCCCCACCATGGGTGGCGAGCACCGCCGGACCGTCGGCCGCCCCCTTCCAGCGCTCGCCCCACCGGAGCATCGTGGCGACCACGTCGAACAACGCTGCCCCCTTGGCGGTCAGCTGGTAGCGGGGGCGCTCCCCCGCCGCGGCGTCGGGCTCGAGCACACCGATCTCGACGAAGCGCTGCAGACGCTCGGCGACCACCGTCGGGGGCGCGCCGAGCATGCGCTCGAACTCGGTGAAGCGACCCGCCCCCAGGAACGCCGCGCCCAGCAGCGCGGCGGACCACCGGCTGCCGATGACCTCCATCGTCTCGTGGAACGTGCCGGGTCGTCGCCGGTTCGCGCCCACCGGGGCCGACCGGTCGAACGCGCCGCTCGGCCCGAGCGCCAGTCGGACCTGCGCGGCCGTGGCGGGCCCTGAGCACGTGTGGCAACGCAGCTCAGGCCAGGCGACCTGACCGCACTGCCGGTGGACCATCTCGGGCAGCTCGTCGCGCCGGCCCGACACGTGTCGTCGCTCCCAGGACCAGATCGCCACGAGCACCGGCCAGAGGTCACGCCCGGACTCGGTGAGCAGGTACTCGTCACGCGGCGGCCGCTGCGAGTAACGCACCCGTTCGAGCACGCCGCCCTCGACGAGGGACCGCAGCCGAGCGCTGAGCACCGCGTCCGAGATGCCGACGCGTTCGCGCCAGTCACCGAAGCGACGAGCACCGCCGAGTGCGTACCGCACGATCAGCAACGACCACTCGTCGCCCAACAAGCCGAGCGTCGCGCCGATCGCGTTCGGACCGCCCGAATTCCGACTCGGATTCGGCGTCACCGCTGCGAATCGGAGACGGAATTCGTGGGCCCGAGAGCTGCTGTGTCACCCAGCGCAGCTGTGTCACCCAGCGCAGCTGTATCACCCAGCGCGGCTGCTGGCGTCCAGCAGGAGTGCGTGCCCGACGAGATGCGCTCGGGCAGCCGGACCCGGGCGACGGGCCCCTCACCCAGTCGGGTCGCGTCGAACACGAGGCACTCTGAGAGGTCGCGTTCGACGTCGGTGGTGAAGGTGATCAGGTAGCCGTCGTCCTCGGCGGTCGCGCCGGGACGCGGTGCGAACGGCGTCTCGCTCGCGTACACCCCGTCACCGAAGCGGTAGACCTCCTCGGCGCCGGTGTGCAGGTCGTGCTTCACGAGTCCGTCGAAGAGGAACCAGCCCGGACGGCCGGTCATGTTGTAGCTGTACCGGTACGGCTGGCCGCCGACGCTGCCGTTGATCATGCCGAACTCCATGACCCGGTCCGACAGCGACTCCTCCTTCGTCTCGCCCGTCACCAGGTTGAAGCGCCAACGGTGCGGACGCGCCTGCAGCTGGTCCAGGTCGACGTAGCGGTAGAGCGACATCATCTTCGAGTCGCCGTCCTTCTTGGCCGGCATCGGGCGGTGCTGGAAGAAGCCGTCGAGCACGATCTCGTCGCCGTCCTCGTAGGCGTTGATCCAGTGCAGGACGTAGGTGGGGTCGGCCTCGAACCAGCGGATGTCCGAGGTGTCGCCGCGACGGGGCACGATCGCGAAGCGGGTCGGCACGTCGGGGAAGAAGTTCGGGATGTGCACGCCGTCGGCGAGGAACGCCGGGTCCCAGAACAGCGGCAGGTCGTTGAGGATCGCGTAGTGCTCGGTGAACGCCATGTCGTGGGGCAGGCGCGGCCCGGGCAGCGGCACGTCGATCGAGTGCACCAGACGTCCGCCGGGGTCGACGACGCCGTAGTGCATGTACGGCGCCTCCTTCGAGTAGCCGAAGACCAGCAGCTCACCGGTGCGCTCGTCGAGCTTGGTGTGCGCCGAGACGCCCGTCGGGCTGGGGAAGTCGTGCACCCAGGGCGCCTTGCCCTCGTCCGCGAGCGTGAGCGGGTCGAGCTGGTACGCCTCGCCGCACTGCCAGAACGTGGTCAGCGCCACTCCGTTGTGCACGATGATGTCCGTGCTCGACGCGTCCTTCATGCGGCCCCGCGCTCCCCACCCGTCCTCACGCCGGGAGTTCTCGGGCACGTCGTAGACACCGGTCCACAACGGGCCGCCCTCGTCCTGTTCGGCCAGGAAGCCATCGGTGCGAACGAACCGGTTGCGGTAGCTCGCCCGACCTCCGCCGAAGCGGATCTGGTGGACCATGCCGTCGCCGTCGAAGGGGTGGTAGAGCCCGATCGAGTCGTGCACGGGGTTCTCGGTGTTCCGCAGGTAGACGCCGTCGAGGTCGTCGGGCAGCTCGCCCTCGACCTCGAGGTCGTCCGCGTCCCACTCCCGATGGTTCGGTGCCCAGGCACCGGTGCGGTAGGGGTGGCCGTCGTCCGCGGGGATGGTGGAGTCGTGGGTCTCTACGAGTCGTGCAGTCATGGCGGTCCTCAGGCTGCAGTGGTGACGACGAAGCTGACGGTGGTGGCGGTGGAGCCGCCGATGTTGAGCGTGGCGAAGGTGCGGGCGCCGTCGACCTGGGTGTCGCCAGCGGTTCCCGACACCTGTCGTGAGGCGTCGAGGACCATGCGGACCCCGGTGGCACCGACGGGGTGACCGCCGCCGATCAGCCCGCCCGACGGGTTGACCGGCGTCGCGCCGTCACGCTCGAGGGTCCCGTCCTCGACGGCCCGCCAGCTCTGACCGGGGGCGGTGATGCCGAAGTGGTCGATGGCGGCGTACTCCGAGGGCGTGAAGCAGTCGTGGGTCTCGATGCCGTCGATGCCCGAGACGTCCTCGATGCCGGCACGATCGAACGCGTCGGTGATCGCCCGCCGTACGTGCGGCAGCACGTACTCATCGTCCACGGAGCGGGTCAGCTTGTCGATCAGCGGCAGACCGACGGTGCGATGCCCCCAACCGCTGATGCGCGGCACGTCGCGCAGCTCGATGCCCCGCGCCGCCGCCCACGCCGCGGCGGTCCGACCGCCCGCGAGCACCACGCCGGCGGCCCCGTCGGTGACCTGGCTGCAGTCGGTGCGGCGGATGCGGCCGTCGACGGGCGGGTTGGCCGCGTCGTCGCGGGTGAAGCTCTCCGGTGTGTGCGACCACGCCCGGGTCTGGGCGAGCGGGTTGTCCTTCGCGTTGCGGAAGTTCAGCTCGGCGATCGCCGAGAGGTGCAGCTCGTCGATCCCGTAGCGGCGGTCGTACTCGTCCGCGAGCAGGCTGAACATGTGGGGCCACACGAACGTCGCGGTCCCGGCCTCGTGGCCGACCCACGCGGCCGCGCCCAGGTGGTGGGCGGCCTGGTCACCCGGCACGTTGCGCTCCTGCTCGGCGCCGAGCACCAGCGCGCAGTCGTAGCGACCCGCCTCGATCTCGGCCATCGCGGCGAGCACCGCGATGCCGCCCGACGCGCACGCTGCTTCGTGCCGTGCCGCGGGCAGGCCCCACAGTCCGGGCTCCACGGTGGCGGGCATGGCGCCCAGGTGGCCCTGCCCGTTGAACAGCTGCCCGAACGCGTTGCCGACGTGCACCGTGTCGATGTCGGACGGGTCGACCCGTGCGGCGGCGAGCGTGCCGGCGACGACCTCGGCCACCAGGTCGCTGATCTCGCGACCCTCCTTGGCGACGTTCCGGGCGAAGTCGGTCTGCACCCCGCCGAGCACGTAGACGTCGGACATGTCGCACCTCCGGTCGAACCCCGAGCGACCTCCCCGAGGTCACTCTGTCAACTGTAGTGCCCGTCGCCGGAGTGCGTCGGGTCCGCGGATCCGACCGGGCGGGCTCAGTCGAGCGGCGGCACGTAGAACGCCGCGGTGTTGTCCGCCGCCGCATCGGCGACGGATGCGTCCACCCCGCTCGCCCGGTGCGCCGCACCCCATCGCACCGCGCTGTCGAGCATGCAGGCGCGGATCGTGGGGTCGGTGTCCATCTGCTCGGGCGGGCCGAGCTCGATCTCGGCGAGGTGCGCCCAGAGCCCGAGCAGCGACAGGTCCCAGCCGACGCCGACCGCGCCGGGTCCGTAGGTGTCCCAGAACTCCTCGGGCGGCACGGCGGAGTGCTCCAGGGTGAGGCGGGTCCCACCGTCGACGGCCTCGAGGCGGACCTCGACGATCGAGTCGTCGACCGGCGGATCCTCGCCGACCACCCAGGTCACGCGCAGCAGGCTCGGCGGCTCGCAGGTCCGGATCTCGCCACCCGCGTTGCCCTCGAGCTGGTAGCGCCCGCCCTCACGCAGGTCGCCCGAGATCGGCATGAACCATCGGGCGATGCGCCCGGCCGTGGTGATGGCGTCCCAGACGTCGTCGACGTCGGCCGGGTAGTCCCGCGACAGCGTGACGACCTGCGCCTCGCCCGCCGGCAACGTGCCGGCCCCCAGCGAACGCCGCACCGCGTCCATCTCGTCGATCAGGTCCTTCATGTCGTTCGTCCCTTCGTCGTGGCCGTGCTCTCACGGCGGGTCTGGGCGCTGCCGGTCTGGTTGCGGCGCGTCCGCGCGCCGCGCGCCAGCTCGGTCCCGAGTGCATCGAGCCGCTGCTCCCAGAAGCTGCGGACCGTCGCGAGCCAGTCGTCGACCTCGTCGAACGACGTCGGCTCGATCGCGTAGAGACGCCGAGCACCCTCGACGCGCACCGTCGCGAAGCCGCTCTGGCGCAGCACCTTCAGGTGCTGGGACACCGCCGGCTGGCTGATGCCGAACTCGTCCCGGACCACGTCCGCGACGGCGCCGGCAGCCAGCTCGCCACGAGCGAGCAGCTCCAGGATCCTCCGCCGGACGGGGTCCCCGAGTACGTCGAACGCCTCCACGTCCGAATCATTTCATGACCGACTTATATAAGCAACGGCTACATCGCTCGGGGCCGGCGGAGACGCCCGGATACTGTGCCGCCGACGACTGGAGCCGATTCGTGACCGACCACGCCGCCCTGACCGATCTGCTGCCCGACTTCTCCTCGTCGATCCCGGGACGACTGGGCACGGTCGGCACCGTGGTGGACGGCGTGGTGCACGGCCGGCTCGAGGTCGTCCCCACGATCACGGTCCACGGAGCGGTGAGCGCCACCTCGATCGCCTACCTCGTCGACATCGTCGCCGGCATGGCGCTCGACGACGACCCCGACCTCTGGATCTTCACCTCGGAGATGTCGGTCCGACTCGCGACCACCGTCACGCCGACCGTGGTCACGGGTGGGCCGGAGATCATGCGCAACGGCCGGCGGTCCGGCACCGTGGCCGTGCCGATCACCGCCGAGGACGGCACCCAGTTCGCGTTGGGCATCGCGTCGTTCGCCAAGGTCGCTCGCCGCGAGGGTGACCCGATCAAGCCGATGCCGAACCTGGCCAGGCTGGACGAGTCCTGGGGCCGGGTGCAGCCGCTCGACGTCCCCGTCCGCGAGGCGGCGGGGCTCCGGGTGCTCGACCCGGTGCGCGGCGTCGTCGAGCTCGACGTCACCCCGGACGTCGTCAACCCCGCAGGAGTGCTGCACGGCGCGATGGTGGCGTTCGTCGCCGAGTGCGCCGCCCAGGAGCTGGCCGAGTCGACCACGGGTCGACCGCAGTGCGTCTCGGAGCTCGACATCCGGTACCTCAAGCAGGCGCGCGTTGGACCGGTCCGATCCGCCGCCAGGTACCTGGGCGACGGCGGCGTCATCGTCATCGACCTGTTCGACATGAGCTCCGACAGCGAGCTGCTGACCACGATCACCGCTCGTACGCGCCCACCCAGCGACTGAGGACCGAGCCGCTGCGAACCGCGTGCGGGGTGCTCAGTGCTCGGTCGGTTCGCCGAGCTTCACGACCACCACACCTGCGAGCACCAGTCCCGCGCCGAGCAGCTGGGTCGCAGCGGGCACCTGGTCGAGCAGCAACCAGGCGAACACGATCGCGGCCATCACCTCGGTGAGCGCGACGAACGACGCCAGCCGCGACCCCAGCCGGCGACCCGCTGCGATGCCCGTCACGTAGGCGAACGCCGCGGTCACCGAGCCGAGTGCCGCCACCGGCACCCACCACGGCACCGTGAACGGGGCGTAGACGACCTGCTCGGTCGTGGCCGACATCGGCAGGATGCCGACCAGGCCTGCCGTGCCGAGCACCGCAGCACCGACCGTCAGTCCGCCGGCCGCCAACGTGATCGGCGGCAGCCCGATCGAGTCGTCCGCGGACACGATGAAGTACGTCGCGGCGCCCACCATCGCACCCAGGGCCCAGAGCACGCCTTCGATGCTGAGCGCTCCCCCACCGAGCACGTCAAGCAGCAGCACCAGTCCACCCGCGGCCACCGCCGCGCCCACCACGGTGAGCCGCCCGGGGCGTTGGCCCTTGCGCAACCACATCCAGACGACGACGGCGACCGGGGCCAGGTACTCGATGAGCAGGGCGACGCCGACGTCGAGCGAGGTGACGGCGTAGAAGTAGCAGAGCTGCGCGCCGGCGACCGCGAGCGCCCCGTAGAGCAGGATCGTCGGCGCCGCGTCGAGCAGTGCGCCCCAACGGCCTCTCACGGCCACCAGTCCCGGCACGATCAGCACCGCCGCGGCGATCGCGACCCGGACCAGCACCGACGCGCCGGCGGTCCATCCGGCGTCGAAGAGCCCTCGGGCGATGGGACCGGACAAACCGAACGAGGCGGCCGACACCATCGCGAACGCGAGGCCGGAGCGGGTGCGGCGCCCGATCGTCGGGGCGGGCCCGTCGGCCTCGAGTCGGTCGAGTTGCTCCACGACCGCCGACCGTAGCCAGCAGCCACCCGCTCACCCCGGTCGGCGGCGGGCGCCGCCGGTCACATCGAGCGACGTCCCGCCGCCGCGTGTCGGAGTCGCGCTCAGCGCTCGACGACGTACGTGCCGGCGACGTGGTCGTGCCAGCCCTGGCGCATCGAGTCGTTGTCGACCGTCCAGAGCAGCAGCGGGAACCAGATCATGGCCAGCACGCTGGTCGCGCCGGCGACGACGGTCGCCGGGCCGTCGAACAGGCCCAGGGATGCCTGGGCCACCATCGCCCCGTAGTACGGACCGACCATCGCCGCCGATCGCGCCGCAGCTCGGGTCCATCCGGGTGGCCGTCCGTCCGCGGCGACGACCCGGAGGCCGATGACGAGCTTGCCGGGGGTCCAGCCGAGGCGTGCGACGAGCGCCACCTGGACGAGCCACACCAGTCCGACGACCCACCAGCCGTCCTCCGATGCGTCCGCGCCCAGTCGCTCCAGTGCGAAGCCGAGGCCGGCGGTGAAGAGTCCGACGATGATCCAGTCGAGCATCCACGCTCCGACACGCGTGCCCGTCGAGGCGATCGGCCGGCCGTCGAGGGTCGGCACGGCGAGATCCGGGTCGGTGACCGACGGGAGGTGCCACTCGACCGACTCGTCGACGTCGAGCTCCGCCTCGCCCTGCACGCCGGCCACGGCCTCGCCGGCCACACCGAGGTCGCTCGCCGGGACCTCCAGCCGGTCGCCGCGGAACTCGGCGTGCACCCCGCTCGAGGTGAGCAGCAGGCGGAGCATCGACCGCTGGGCCGGATCCAGTGCGGCGATGTCGACCGACGCGACGTCGTGACGCCGCCCGTCGCGGACAGGCGCGGGTCGCTCGTCGACGAGCGGCCCGTGGCAGAAGACGCACTCCGTCGCCGAGTCACGGTGCTCTCCCCCGCACTCGCTGCACCACTTCACCGCCCGCGCACCCTCTCACCGTCCCGCGCACGAGTATGGCAGGGGACGAACGCCGAGGAGATCGCCATGTCGAACCCAGGGACCATGATCGATGCCCACCCCCGCACCGCCGCCGTCGACACCACCCTGCACTCCGACACGATCGGGGTGCTGGTCGATGCGGCGCGCGCCGCCCGTCAGTGCGCTGACGCCTGCGTGCACGAGGCGGCTCCCATGACCGACTGCATCAGCGCCACGCTCGACGCCAGCGAGGTCGCGTCCGCGACGGTCGGAGTGGTGATCCGCCTGAGCCATCGCGACAGCTCGGTGGCCCAGCTCGCGGCGTGCCGAACGGTGCTACGGGTCTGCGCCGAGGAGTGCCGCCGCCAGGGTTCGCACCTGCGGCACTGCGCGGCGTGCGCCGAGGTCTGCGAACGGGCCGAGGACCTGTGCCTGCAGATGGAGACCGCCCTGAGCATGCGGTCGGGAGGGTTCTCCCCCGCAGGTCGCCACCGGGGGACGGACCAGAGACCGCCGAACGCCACGATGGGCGCCGGCGGTGCCACCGCCGAGCCGAGCTGACCCGTCCGCCTGACCAGCCGGGCGGACCTCGACGTCGCTACTCCGGGTGGTGACCCGAGGGTCGCTGATCAGCGGGTCGGTCACGACGGACGCGCGGATCGCGCGTCGCACGCCGTGGCGGTGCGCGACATGGAGGCGAGCACCTCTGACTCCTCGACCCCCGCCATCGGTCCGAACTGCAAGGACAGGGCACCGGCTGCACCGCAGTGCGGACACCTCACCGGGACGACGATGGCCATGTCGGACGGGTCGGACTCGCCCTCGACGCGGCGTGCGTCGTCCGCGCAGAGGTGACTCGCCGGGAACTCCCGGTGGCAGGTGAAGCAGAGCACGGCGGCATCGGCCCGCGCGCCGAACTGCGCGCCGAATCCGTCCTCTGCCAGACGCTGCTCGACCTCGACCTGCGATCGGTCACCCACGCTGCCCGTGCCGCCGTCCGCCATGGAGTCGGTCAGGTCGTGGGCCGTGCCTGCTGCGTGTACATCCATGCCCCGCTCCTACCCCGGGGGCAGAGGGAGCAATCAGTCGGCCGGATCAGGACGACGCGGCCTCGGCCTCTTCGCCCTCGAGCACCTTGTCCAGGAACGCCGAAGCGTCCTCGACCGACGCGCCCATCGACGGCGCGAGCTCGTGCACGAGGTTCTCGCGGGCGTGGCGGAACATGTCCTTCTCGGCGACCGACAGCTCGGAGGTGCGGCTGCGGATGGCCAGGTTCCGGACCACCTCGGCGACCTGGTAGACGTCGCCGCTCTTCAGCTTCTCCTGGTGGTTCTTGAGTCGCCGACTCCAGTTGGCCGGCACGCGCACGTCGCGACGCTGCAGCACCTCGACCAGGTCGTCGAGCTCATCGGCGGCGAGCGGCGAGCGGATGCCCAGCTCGTCGATGCGCGCGACCGGGACCGACACCTTCAGATCGTTCGCGACCGATTGCAGGACAAGGAAGTCCTGCTTCTCACCCGCCACCTCGATGGGGGTGACGCCCTGCACGATGCAGGCACCGTGGTGCGGGTAGATGACGGTCTCGCCCTTGCGATACTTCAACGTGGCTCCTCGACGTCCGGCCGGCCCGGACCTCTCGATTGTACGTGGCGTGGACGGTCGGCGCCGGTCGGCGTCGCCCGTGGTGCGCGACGGGCGGTCGGCGACACGCTCCCGATGCGCCACACGGCTCCGTTGCATCAGAAGACTGAGTCGATCAGACTGGGTTGCATGACGGAACCCGGCACCCTCGCCCCCGCTTCCCCCGCCTCGCCCGCCGCCTCGCCCGCCGACACGGCCCCCGACGGCCTGGACCTGCTGCGCGACCGGCTCCGCGAGGGACCGCCCGTGCCCATCTCCGAGGTGGTCGGCATGCGCGCCGGTCTGGTCGAGCGAGGCCGGGTGCAGATGACCGCAGCCGCCGAACCGCGCTTCGCCAACCCGATGGGCGGACTGCACGGAGGGCTGATCGCGACACTCCTCGACTCCGCGCTCGGCTGTGCCGCCATGAGCGTGCTGCCGAGCGGCTCGCTCTACACGACGGTCACCCTCGAGGTGAAGTACCTGCGCGCCACCCCGCTCGACGGCACCGAGCTCGTCGCCGAGGGTCGGGTCGTGCACGCCGGTCGCCGCCAGATCTCGGTCGAAGGGACGCTGCACAATGCTGCCGGCGACCTGGTTGCGACGGCGACCAGCACCTGCCTGGTCCTCGCCTGACCGACCGGCGTGATCTGATGGGAGCATGCCCCGCCCCGTCGAGTGGTACACGCCGGTCGATCCCCCGCCCGGGTTCGGGCAGGTGCTCGCGTGCTCGTGGACCGCGGAACCCACAGGGGTGCACCGGCTCACCCCGGACGCCTGCTGCGACCTGCTGCGCATCGACGGCGGCCGCTTCGTGCTCTGCGGGCCGGAGCGTTCCTCGTGGACCTTCGAGCTGCCGCCCGGGTCGACGGCCGTGGGTGTCCGCTTCCGCCCCGGGCTCGTCCGCTCGGTGTTCGGCCTCGACGTGTCGACCATCACCGATCGTCGAGTGCCCCTCGACGAGATCGTCGGGCCGGACCTCGCCGAGCGCGCCGAGGCCGCCCTCGCCGCCGCGCCGGACCCGGCGTCGCGACGTGACGCGCTGGTCGACGTGGTCCGGACGATGGCGACCGCCGACGGAGAGGTGGTCCGCCCGGCGCCCGAGGCCGAGCTGATCCTCGGCGCGCTGAGCGCTTCGCCGAGCGCGAACCAGACCGAGCTGTCGGCGACGCTCGGGGTCTCGATACGCACCCTGCACCGGACGTCGTGCCGCTACTTCGGCTACGGCACCGCCACGCTCGCACGGGTGCTCCGCTTGCAGCGCTTCCTCTCGGTCGTGTCGACCGCCGACGAACCCGGCACGCTCGCGGCACACGCCGCCGAGGCGGGCTACGCCGACCAGGCACACCTCTCGAGGGACTGCCGGTCGATCACCTCGCTCACCACCCAGGAGTTCCTCGCCGAGTACTTCCCGACGTTCCCGGACATGGCCGATCCGTTCAAGACGACCTCGGGCGATGCTGCGATGCTCCAGACATGACCGAGCACATCTCCACCGCCGAGCAGGCAGCACAGCGGTACCGACGACTCGCCGACCGCTTCGACGAGATCGTGACCGCCGTCCCCGCGGACCGCTGGGACTCCCCCAGTCCGTGCGAGGGCTGGACCGTCGCCGAGGTCGTGGCACACGTCGCCGACACCGAGCTCGACTTCCTGCAGCGCCAGGAGCTGCCGTGCGACGTGGCCCACGACGGTGACGCGGCCGGCACCGCAGCGGACGCCGCGACGAGGTGGCGTGCCGCGCGATCGGCGATGCAGGCGGCGATCGACGACCCGTCGGTCGCGGCGCGGACCTACGACGGCTACTTCGGTCCGACCACCATCGGCGAGACGATCGACACCTTCTACTCGATGGACCTCGCGGTGCACGGCTGGGACGTCGCTCGCGGCGCAGGACTGACCGAGCTCGAGGACATCGACGACGACGACATCGCCCGTTCCCGTGAGCAGCTCTCGGTGGTCGGCGACACGGTCCGGATGGCCGGCATCTTCGGCGCCGAGGTCCCGATCCCGGACGACGCGTCGAACCGCGACCGCTTCCTCGCCTGGACCGGCCGCCAGCCCTGACCACCGGCGACAGTGCGACCACTGGTCGCATAAGGTGCGGAGGCCCGAGTGCTGCCGCCGCCGGGTCAAGGTGTCGGACCTGCTGCTCGTCGGCCCCGACGGCGAGGTCGTCGAGGGCAGCCGGCCGGTCAACCGCGCCGCGTTCGTGATCCACGCCGCGGTGCACGAAGCACGGCCCGACATCGTGGCCGCAGCGCACGCCCACTCGGTGCACGGCAAGTCGTGGTCATCGCTCGGCCGCCTGCTCGACCCGATCACCCAGGACGCCTGTGTCTTCTACGAGGACCACGTCGTGGTCGCTGACGAGGGCGGCCGCGTCGTGTTCGAGAAGGAGGCCGGCGAGGCCCTCGCCGCCGGCCTCGGACCGCACAAGGCGGCGATCCACCGGAACCACGGCCACTTCACCGTCGGCCAGACCGTGGACGAGGCCGCGTGGTGGTACATCGCCATGGAGCGCTCGGCGCAGGCGCAACTCCTGGCAGAGGCGGCGGGCACTCCACACCTGATCGATCCCGACGGCGCCCGCTACACCAGGGACCTCACCGGGTTCCCGCTGGCGGGGTGGATCTCGTACCAGCCGATCTGGCAGGACATCGTGGCGTCCGACCCCGACCTGTTCGACTGACCCGGTGCGACCCGGCACCGCCGAGTGGTGGTCCCGGCGGCGCGACGCCGCGGGAGCGCCGCGGCGACCCCGAGCCGACGGGCTGACCCTCGAGCGCATCCTCGACGCCGCGCTCGACCTGGTCGATCGCGACGGGCTCGACGCGCTGACCATGCGACGGCTCGCCGCCGAGCTCGGCTGCGCGCACACGTCGCTCTACCGTCACGTCGACAGCCACGACGAGGTCGTGGTGCTGCTGGTCGACCGGGTGCTCGGCGAGATCCGGCTCCCGGCCGACGCACGGCGACTCCCCACGGGAGCGCGCCGAGACGGCGTTCGCGCGCGTATCGCCGCGCGCTGCTCGAGCACCCTGCGCTCACGCCCGCGTTCCTGCAGGGTCAGCTGCTCGGCCCGAACGCGCTGCGGCGACGCGAGGAGGCCCTCACCCTGCTCGCCGAGGTCGGCGCGCCGCCGGACCTCGCGGCGCTCGCCTTCCTCAGCCTCACTCACTTCGTGATCGCCTCGGCGGTCTTCGAATCCAGCGGCGCAGCCCGGTCCGAGCACGAGCGCGCCGCGATGGAGCAGTACTTCGCCGGGCTGTCCGACGACGAGTTCCCCGTGCTGCGCTCGATGGCCACGAACTTGAACGTGGTGCGCGCCGACGACGAGTTCGAGCTCGGGCTCGCTGCACTGTTCGACCGGCTCCAGTCCGAGATCTCGGCGGCGCCCGGGATCAGCGACACCGTCGAGATCGTGGCGGCGGACTGAACGACGGCGTGTGGGCCAGCGGCGCGATGAGCGCAGCCCGTCAGCGCGGTTCGCAGATGACGACGGGGATCTCGCGGTCCGTCCGACGCTGGTAGCCGTCGTAGCCGCCGTACGCGGCGGTGATCGTCGACCACAGCGCCGCCCGCTCCTGCGCCGACGCCGTGCGAGCGGTCATCGCCACGGTGCGGCCACGGGCGGTGATCTCGACCTCGGGGTTCGCCACCAGGTTCTTGTACCAGTCGGGGTCGTGCTCGTGGCCACCCTTCGACGCGACCAGGACGACCCGGTCCTCTCCGTAGATCGGCGCCGACAACATGGTCGCACGGCGCTGCCCCGAGACACGTCCGACGGTGTGCAACTCGACGGGCTCCATGCCCAGCACCGTCCTGGGCCAACGCCCACCGGTCACCTTGAGCGCCGCACGATGCCCGTTCTCGAGCATCCAGGCGCCGGCCTCGATCATCCTGTTCGGCAGCTGCACGACGCAGACGCTAGTGGGGTCGAGCCGAAGGATCGCGGGGACCCGCGGAGCGGGACGACACCACGGACCGATACGTGCACCCGCAGCGACCCTTCCGGGACTGTGCCACGCTGAAGCGATGACACCCCCGCGGCGTGGCCGATCCGACGGTGAGCCCTCGACGCGGGACGCGCTCATGGATGCAGCGCTCGACCAACTCCTGTCGAAAGGCGCGTTGGCAGGGCTCAACCTGCGCGAAGTCGCCGATGCCGTCGGCGTCACACCGGCGAACATCTACTACTTCTTCGGCGGGCGCCAGGGGCTGCTGCGCGCCTCGATCAACCGCGAGCTGGAGCTGCTCGCCGAGCCGATGGAGGCGCTCGTCGGCGCCCCGTTCGCCGAGCGGAGGGTCCGCATGTTCGACGAGATCCTGCGTCTCCCCACCCTCCGCCTCTCGGCCCTGCTGGCCCTCGACGACGACCCGGACTACGTGCCGCTCCCGTTCTTCGCGGCCAGCCGCAAGGAGTGGCAGGCCCAGGTCGATTCGGGCGACCTTCCCGACACGCTCGACGTCGAGGCCTTGTACCTGGTCACCGTCATGGCGAGCGTCGGCATGTCGCTCTACGCCTCGGCACTCGCCCGCCAGCTCGAGGTCGAAGAGGACGAGCTGATGTCCCGGACGCGGACGATGATCCACCACATGGTGACCCGCCTACTGGCGGACCCGCCCCCGGCTCCGCAGCCATGAGCGGAATCCGAGACGACGGCGAGGTGACCTCCCCCGTTCGCGAGCGGCTGGTCACCGCGCCCTTCGCGCTCGTCACCGCGTCCGCCTTCGCCTACTTCATGGCGATCGGTGCGCTGCTGCCGACGCTGCCGCGCTTCGTCGAGCGCGAGCTGGGAGGCGGCAGCATCGCCGTCGGGGCCGTCGTGGGCAGCTTCGCGATCGCCGCCGCGTTGCTCCGCCCCTTCGCCGGTCGGCTCGGCGACCTGCGCGGGCGGCGCATCCTGGTCGTCGGCGGCGCGCTGCTCGTCGGCATCTCGGTGCTCGGCTACACCGTTGCCGACTCGCTCGTGGTGCTCCTGGCCCTGCGCCTCGTCACCGGACTCGGCGAGGCCGCGATGTGGGTCGGCGCGGCGACGTCGATCCAGGACATGGCACCCGACGACCGCCGCGGCGAAGCGGCGTCGTACTTCTCGGTGGCGCTCTACGCCGGCCTGGCGTTCGGCCCCTTCGTCGGCGAGTACCTGTTGCGCGCCGGCAGCTTCGACACGGTCTGGATCGCGGCCGGTGTCTCGGCGCTCGTGGCCGCGGTGCTGGGATGGTGGACGCCGCGGCGGGTGGCGAGCGAGCTGCAACCGTTCCGACTGCTGCACCCGTCCGCGATCCGACCGGGCCTGATCCTGTTCGTCGGGCTGCTCCCGTTCATCGGGTTCTCGGCGTTCGTATCGCTCTACGGACCCTCGATCGACATCGACGACGTCGCGCCGCTGTTCCTCGTCTACGGCATCCTGGTGCTCGCGATCCGAGTGGTCGGGGCCCGCCTGCCCGACCTGCTCGGATCACGGCGGGCGTCGAGCATCGCACTCGGCATCGTCGGCGGCGGTGGTCTGATCCTCGGCGCGTGGGCCACCGCCGCGGGCGTGTGGGTGGCGACCGTGGCGCTCGCGCTCGGCATGTCGTTGCTGTTCCCCGCGCTCTTCGCCGCGACCGTGGCCGAGGCGCCCGAAGCCGAGCGCAGCCAGGCCGTCGGCACCTTCTCGCTGTTCTTCGACGCAGTGAGCGGTGTGGCGCCCCCGCTGCTCGGCATCGTGGTCGCGCTGGCGTCGTACCGCGTCGCGTTCGCCCTCGCGGGCGTGATCGCCCTGTGCGGCATCGCGCTGGTGCAGCGACAGCACTCGACGCGCGACTCCGCCGAGGTCGTCGACTGAGAGCGACCCTCAGATCAGCCCGACGGTGCTCGCCCGAGCGACCGCTGCGTCGCGGTCGTCGACGGCGAGCTTGCGATAGATGCTGCGCAGGTGCGTCTTGAGGGTGTTGACCGAGATGTAGAGCGCGCTGGCGATCTCGCCGTTGGTCAGGCGGCTCGGGAGGTAGGCCAGGACCCCCAGCTCCCTCACCGTCAGCGGCTCGACGAGCTGGTGGTTCGCCGCTGACCGCCGATCCGCGTCGGGCGCCGCGGCGAGCACCGAGCGGAAGTGCCGCAGCGGCCGGGTCGGCGCGCTGGTGCGCAGCAGGCTCAACGATCGCGGCGAGTCCGTGAACGGCCCGAGCAACGCCTCGGTCTCGGCCAACGTGGCGGCCTCGGCGATCTGGTTGCCCGCCGCGCCGGTGTTGCCCTCGGCGAGCAGCACGAACGCAGCACGGATGCGACGCTCGACCGTGGACCTGACGTCGTGCACCGACTGGGGCCATGCTTCGAGCGTGCGGCGAGCGCCGGCGACATCCTTGGTGGCCAGCGATGCATCGATCCGGGCGGCATGGGCCGGGTACGGACTGCGCCGCAGCAGCTCCACCGCCTCGTCGACCGAGTCGCTGCGCAGCAGCAGCTCGACGTGCAGGTGGAGCTGTGCTGCGACGGTCAGGGGATGCAGCGCTCCCGCCGCCGGTGACGAGCGGAAGCACCTCAGAGCCGCTTCGACACCCTCGGTCGCCGCCGCCCACCGGGTCTGCAGCAGCTCGAGCACGTGGTGGTTCGTCGGCCGACGGCATCGCAGCGTGCCCGTGGTCGCCGCGGCGAGGTGACGGGCTGCGTCGTCCATCTCGAGCCGGTCGAGGTGCACGATGGTCAGCGCGAACCGAGCGGGGATCGCCGAGATGTGGTCGGTCGAGCCGAACGCGGCGGCGGTCTCGAGCGCGGCACGGCTCAGACGCTCCGATTCGGTCAGTCGCCCCTGCCAGGCATGGCACAGCGCGAGTGAGCCGAGCGTGTTGACCCGCCAGATCGGATACTGGGTGCCCGGCAGTTCGGCGACGCGCTCGAGCCCGGCGACGGCCCGGTCGACGTCGTCGTCGTGGAAGTGGGCGATCGCGGTCGCGTGGCCGAGCAGCGTCTCGCACGAGTCGGCGCCACCACCCCCGAGGAAATCGACGACCGTCGAGCGGTCGACGACGGCGAGCAGCTCGTCGGCCTCGCGCACCCACCGGTGGACCTCGGACGTCGGCAGGCCCCCCATGCCGATCTGCACACCCAAGGCGTGGGCAGCCAGTCGCTCGCCGTCGGTCAGGTCGGCGCGTCCCACCAGACGACGATGCGTCTCGCGTGCCGTGTCGTACTGCTCGGCGGCGATCTGGGCGGCGAGCAGGTTCACGACGACCGTCGGTGGCGCCGGGTCGACCTGGGCGGCGATCCGCGTCAGCCACTTGACCAGGGTCGCCGACTCACCTCGCTCGAAGTACTGCAGGCCGACCGTGGAGAGGACACCGAAGGCCTGGTCGACGTCGTCGACGGCCAGGCACTGCTCGACACCTGCCCGGAGCTCACGATGGCCGAGCAGCCATTGCGCAGCGCGTCGGCGGGCGTCGACCACGGCGGACGGGTCCTCCGCGGCGAGCTGGTACCGCAGCAGGTCGGCGAAGAGGTGGTGGTACCGGTGTCGGTCGTGGGCGTCACCCAGTGGAGTGAGCAGACCCTGGCCGACGAGCGAGCGCATCATGGTCGCGCCGTCGTCGCCACCGGTGACGGCGTCGCAGAGCGCTGGCGTCAGCCACTCGAGCACCGAAGTGCGCAACAGGAACCGCCGGGTCGGCGGATCGAGAGTGCGCAGCACCTCGCCGGTGAGGTAGTCGGCCACGAGGCGGTCGTCGCCGGTGAACCCGGCGATGAACCCGTCGAGGTCGTCGTGGCGGCGCATCGACAACCCCGCGAGCTGCAGCCCTGCTGCCCACCCCTCGGTTCGTTCCACCAGCGCCTCGGCCTGGTGGCCGGTGATGTCGCGGTCGGTCACGAGTCGGAGCAGCGCGCGTCCCTCGTCGTCGTCGAAGGCGAGGTCGTCGGCGCGCACCTCGACAATGTGATCGCTCACGCGGAACCTCCCGAGTCGCAGCGGCGGATCCCAGCGCGACCCGATCAGGACCTGCGCCCCTGCCGGAAGGCCGACGATCAGGTCGTCGAGGTCCTCGAGGATCGACAGGTTCGTGAGGTGGTGGAGGTCGTCGAGCACCAGGACCGCTCGACACGGCGACGACGCCAACGCCGCGCAGAGCGCCTCGACGAAGGTGGGCCCGAGACGCTGGCCACCCGCGGACGCGAACTCCGACAACGAGGCCTCGACCGTGGGGTGCACGGCGGCGAGCGACGCCACCAGATCACGTGCGAACACGACCGCGTCGTCGTGACGTCGTTCGACACCGACCCACGCTGCGCCATCACCCCGGGTCCAGTCCGAGAGCAGGACGGTCTTGCCGGATCCGGCCGGCGCGACCACCAGTGCGACACGGGCCTGGGGGGACGACGCCAGCTGTTCCACCAGGCGCGGCCGCTCCACCGCCGTCCGGACCATCAGCGGCCCTGGCGTGGAGTGCTCTGACACGGCGTCAGCTTTGCAGCGCACATCGTGCGCGGCAAACAGTGTCCTCACGAACTCGGAACGAGGTGCACGTCGAGGATCCGCATCCCCAGGTCCTGGAGTCGGTGCAGCACTCCGTGCAGCGCTGCCTGGTCGACGAGCTGCCCCACCAGGCGGACCCGCCCCCCGCCGATCGAGGTGACCTCGAACCCGTCGAAGGCGGACCGCACGAGCGGACCATCGGCTCCCACGGCGACGATCTCGCAGCGGTCGGCCATCATCAGGCGATCGTGGCGGACCGCACGACGGCGGGGCGGATCGGGTGCATGAACTCACGGTCACCCATTGCGACGGTGCCCGCACCATCCCCGCCGGGTGATCGTGTGGGCTGATCGCACGGACGCGGTGCGGGCCTCGGCCGGCGGATCATCCCCGGGGGGTGATGACGCCCGAGCGCAGGCAGGGCGAGCATCGCCCGGTGGAGGAGACACGACGTCGGCCGAGCGCGTCGAGTTGTCGGATCGGGGCCCTGTTCGCAGTCGGTTCGACGTGCTTCGCCCTCGGATCGGTCCCCGCCTACTTCGACGCGGTGACGGGGAACACCGCGGCGTGGACGTTCTTCGTGGGGTCGATCTTCTTCACGACCGCCGCGCTGCTGCAGTTCGTCGGCGCTGCACCGGCGCCGGTGTCCGGCGGGCCGACGGGGCTCCGTGCCGCCGTGTCGGTCTTGACGCGGCCAACGGAGCGAAAGGCGGCCGCCGTGCAGCTGGTCGGCACGCTGTTCTTCAACCTCAGCACGTTCGGAGCGACCCGTGACGCGCTGTCGTCACCACAGGAGCGACGCCTGATCTGGGCGCCCGACGTGTTCGGCTCCGTCTGCTTCCTCATCGCGAGCGTCGCGGGTTGGTCGCTCGTGCGTCAGGCTGCCAGCGCGTGGACCAGCCGCACGATCGCCGGGGTGAACCTCGCCGGCTCGATCGCGTTCGGCGCCTCCGCCGTGGGCGCCAGGGTGCTCCGGACCGACGGCGAGACGGCGAACATCGCGCTCGTCAACATCGGCACGTTCGCTGGGGCCGTCTGCTTCTTCATCGGCGCAGCGCTCCTGCCGCTGGACGACGTGGCGGCGTCCGTCAGCCCCTGACGCGGATGTCCGCTCGGTCGCCGAAGCAGCGGCGGACGGCCTCCAGGAAGGTCACCGGATCGGTCAGGTCGTCCTCGGGACGACCGAGTCGGGACAGCAGCGACGGGTGCCCCTCGACCCGATCGGGATGCCACCGGATGACCTCTTCGTTGCCGCGGACCTCGACCACGACGGTCAACGCCTCGACGTCGTCATGTGGGAGTGGATGGGCGACGGTCAACATGGTGCCTCCTCGACGATGCTTCCCCTGTCGACTACCCATCGACGACATCGAGGGAACCGGCGCAGGGCAGATCCACCCGTTCGGGTGACCCGGGGGACGATCGTCCGGGTGGGTGTCTCGGACGGCGGGCCGCTGGGTACTGGGCGTGTCATGAACGACCGATCGACACTTGCCGACCACACCTCCGAAGACGCCGTGGTCCCGGCGGACGAGAAGCCCGGCCACAGCGACCCACCGCCCGGAACCGGCGTCAGCGCCCGCACCCACGCCGAGGGCTCCGTCGGCTCGGACCGCCGCTTCTTCGAGGACGCCGAGCCCGGCAATCTGGCGGATCAACGTGACCTGATCGACGAGGACGGTGACGACATCCGCATGTACACCGGCGAGCCGGTCGAGACCGACGACGGCTGGATCCTCCCACAGCAGCAGAACCAGCCGGGCAACAGCGCCGGTGGCGGCGAATACCCCGACCCGGACACCCCCTCCACCCAGCCCGACCGCTGACCGCCTCACGAAGACCGGTCCCCTCTCCGCCCGAAGGCTTCGACGGTCGGGTCCGTCGCATCCTTGCGTCGCATCGCAATCGGTCGTCGATAGCGTCGATCTGTGACCGTGACCTCTCGTCGGGGCGATGCCGACAGGGCGCTCGGGCCGGCAGATGCCGACCCACCCCGGGGCGGGACGACGCGGGACCGGTGGTGGGCCAGAGCCGTGCTCGGGCTGCTGTTGGTCGTGGTCGGGGCGCTCTGGCTGTTCACGGCCCAGGGTGATCTGCCGTACCTCCACCATCCCGACGAGCCGACGAACCTCGAGGTCGCCGATGCGATGGTCGAGTCGGGCGACCCGAACCCGCACTTCTTCAACTACCCGTCGCTCTTCTTCTACCTCCATGCCGCGGTGAACCTCGACGGCCCGCTGCTCGGCTGGGCCGGCGAGGAGGACGCCCCGAACTCGTTGGTCAGAGGCGTCGCGACGACGGACACCGCCGGCAGCGTGATGGTGCACCGCGGGCTCTCGGTGCTCCTCGGGCTCCTCGCGCTCGTCGCCGCCTACGAGTCGGCAGTGCTGTTGACCGGTCGGCGATGGCTGTCGTTGACCGCGCCCGCGCTGTTGGCCGCGTCGCTGACGTTCACCGAGCACGCTCAGGTGGTGACCCCGGACATGTTGTCCGCGGCGCTCGTCACCGTCACGCTCTGGGCCAGTCTGCGGATCCTCCGATCGCCGAGCTGGGCCGCGCACCTCATCGCAGGCGTGACCGCCGGGCTCGCGACGTCGTCGAAGTACAACGCCATCCTGGTCCTGGCGACGGTGGGTGCCGCATCGCTGCTCAGCAGGGCCGGGACCGACGACGTCGACGACGAGCCCCACGCGGCCGTCTCGATCCGCTGGTCGAAGCTGGCGGCGACCGGCGCCGCAGCGGTGGCCGCGTTCGTCCTCACCACGCCGTACTCGCTGCTCGATCGAGCCCAGTTCCTGGAGGACCTCCGCTTCGAGCAGGGGCACTACTCGACCGGACATGCGGGGATGGATGGCAACGCCCCGGGCTGGTACCTCCACCACCTCACCACGTCGGAGTGGCTCCTCGTGGCGGCTGCGGCCGGCGGCCTGGTCGTGGCGATGACCCGTCGGAAGTGGAGAGAGCTCGGAGTGCTCCTCGCGTTCCCGGTGGTCTACGGCGCGGTGATCTCGGGCCAGGCGGTCCGCAACGAACGCACCGCGCTGCTCCTGCTGCCGAGCTGTGCGGTGCTCGCCGCGTTCGGCCTGGGGCTCCTGCTCGAGCGCGACGGCCGGCCCGTCACCCCCGCCGCGGGGTCGTCACGATGGCGGGTGCCCGTCGTCATCGTCGCGGTCGCCGTGGTCGTGGTGCAGGCCGCGCACCTTCGCCAGGCGTTCGACACCCGGGAGTCGACGTTCGCCGCGTCGAGGAGGTGGATCGAGGAGCACGTCCCGGCCGGCACGCCGATCGTCATCGAGACCTACTCACCCTGGGTCGACCCCGAGGTCCACGAGGTGACGGCGGTTCCGTCGTTGGCGGGAGTGGACCTTCCGCCCGGCAGCGTCGTCGTGGCGAGCGCCGCGATGTACCAGCGCTTCCTCGACGACCCGGAGCGGTTCCCGGAGCACGCCGCGGCGTACCGATCGATCTTCGAGGAGTCGCGCACGCTGGCCGTCGTCGAGGGCAACGGCCCTCGGATCCGGATCATGCAGAGCCCGTGACGCCGCTCCGCCGCGCCCCGCACGCGTGACGACGTCAGGGTGCCCGCCGCCCGGGCGCGGACGTGGACGCGCGTGACCTTCGATGCCGTCGACACGTCGACGGCATCGGCGTAGCGTCGGACGTCGAGGCGACTGCGACGTCCTCCCAGGAGGCACCATGAGTGACCACCCTGCTCGTTCCACGGTCGGCACCACCTGCGCGGGGCCCTCCCCCTCCGATCGGCTGCAGCCAGGCCAGCGGATCGGCGACCAGCACCTCGACCTGGCCGACACGACGTCGGCGATCGGCGATGCGATGGCGGCGTGGACCCTCTGTGAGTACCGATGAGCAGCGAGATCACCGCGGCGGTCGTCCGTGAGAAGGGTTCCTTCACCCTCGAGACGGTCCACCTGGAGGACCCCCGCGATGACGAGGTGCTCGTGCGGATCGTGGCGACCGGGCTCTGCCACACCGATCTGGTGGTGCGCGACCAGTTGTACCCGGTGCCGCTTCCCGTCGTGCTCGGCCACGAGGGCGCCGGGGTGGTCGAGTCGGTCGGGTCGGCGGTGCAGAAGGTGGTCCCCGGCGACCACGTCGCGGCCAGCTTCCTGCCGTGCGGCCACTGTCGACCCTGCTTCGACGGGTCCCCGGCCAGCTGCGCGAACTTCAACGACATGAACTTCGCCGGGCGACGGCCGGACGGCTCGCACGCCATCACCGATCGGGCTGGCAGCGAGTTGAACGATCGGTTCTTCGGCCAGTCGTCCTTCGCCACCCACGCCATCGTCGCCGAACGGAACCTCGTCAAGGTCCGCAAGGACGCTCCACTGGAGCTGCTCGGACCGCTGGGCTGCGGGATCCAGACCGGCGCGGGCACGGTGCTGCGCGCCCTGGGGGTCGGCGCCGGAGCGACCTTCGCCGTGACCGGAGCGGGGGCGGTGGGGCTGAGCGCGGTGATGGCCGCTCGAGTCACCGGCGCGACCACGATCATCGCCGTCGACGTGGTCGCGTCCCGACTCGACCTCGCCAGCGACCTCGGCGCGACGCACGTCATCGACGGCTCGACCACCGACGCCGTCGAGGAGATCCGCCGAATCACCGGTTCCGGTGTCGACTACGCACTCGACACCACCGGGCTTCCCGCGCTGATCCGCCAAGCCGTCGACGGCCTCCGGCAGCGTGGCACCGCAGCGATCCTCGGGGCGTCGAAACCCGATGCCGTCCTCGACATCGGGGCGAACACGTTCATGCAGAGCTGCAAGACCGTCATGGGAGTCGTCGAGGGCGACAGCGTCCCCGACGTGTTCGTGCCACAGCTGCTCGAGCTCCACATGCAGGGCCGGTTCCCGTTCGACCGGCTCGTGACGTTCTACGACTTCGACCAGATCGACCGGGCCGCCGCCGACGCGGAGTCGGGGGCCACGGTCAAGCCGATCCTCCGGATGCCCTGAGGGCCGACGCGGTCACGAGGACATGCGGTCGGTCTCGTAGGCCCACATCGCGAGCTCGACACGATTCCGGGCCCCGAGCTTCTGCATGAGGCTGGCGAGGTGGCTCTTCACGGTGCTGAGGCTGATGGAGAGGTCATCGGCGATCTCGGCGTTGGTGCGGCCGCGGGCGACGGTGACGAGCACCTCCTCCTCGCGCTCGGTGAGCGGGTCGCTCGGCTGACCCACCGGCTCCCGCGACGACGCACCGAGCTCGGAGAACTTCGCCAGCAGACGAGCCGTCACACTCGGAGCGATGAGCGCGTCACCACGGGCCGCGGAGCGCATCGCCTGTGCCAGCAGTTCGGGGCCGGCGTCCTTGAGGAGGAAGCCACGCGCACCGGCCTTGAGCGCGTCGTGCACGTACTCGTCCAGGTCGAAGGTCGTGATGATGACGATGGCGAGAGGGTCCGCGACGTCCGGTCCGGCGAGTCGTCGGGTGAGCTCGATGCCGTCGAGCTCGGGCATGCGGATGTCGAAGAGGCACACGTCGGGTCGCAGGCTGCGAGCGAGGTCGAGCGCCTCGCGACCATCGGCGGCCTCGCCCGCCACCTCGATGCCGGGTTGGGCGTCGAGGATCATGCGCAGGCCGGTGCGCACGATGTCCTGGTCGTCCGCGATCAGCACCCGGATGTTCATGTCGTCGAGGCTCGCCTGGGGAAGGTTGCCTCGACCGACCATCCACCCCCGGTCCGAGGCCCTGCGGCGAACGTGCCGCCGAGCAGCTTGGCCCGCTCGGCCATGCCGATGAGTCCGAACCCCGGCGTCGAGGGGAACGATGCACCGGCGTCCCGCCCATCGTCGTCCACCGTGACGCGGACCACGTCGTCGTCCCCGTCGACCCGAACCTGCACCTCGGTCGCGTCCCGGGCGTGGCGCAGCGCGTTGGTGACCGCCTCCTGGGCGAGGCGGTAGCAGGCGGCGTCGACCGCGGCTCCGGAGGTCCTCGACCTCGCCGGCGGTCGCCACCACCACCCGCGGTCCGGATCCGCCGCCCTGCTGCTCGAGTCGACGCAGGTCTCGCACGCCCTGCGGTGGCCTCAGGTCCGCCTGGTCACCCTGTCGCAGCGTGCCGACCATCGACCGCATCTCGTCGAGTGCCCGGGCCGCCTCCTCCTCGATCACCGACAGGGCATCGATCGCTGCTTCGGGTCGAGCCGCACCGACGACCCGACCGGCCTGCGCACGCACCGCGATCGCCGAGACGTGGTGGGCGACGGTGTCGTGCAGCTCCCGGGCCAGCGCCTCGCGTTCCGCGCGACCTCAATCCTGCCGCCTCTTCTGCCCGCAGCTCCCCCGCGTACCGAACGGCGGAGCCGACGGCGCAGGCGAGAAGGAGCACGACGGCACCGCCGATCGTGTCGCCCGCCGGGGCGCCGGCGACACCCGTCAGGGCCACCGGAACCGACATGACCAGGATGCCGATGCCGACCTCCCGCGCCGAGGCCCACCGTGCGAGCGAGTACGGAAACACGAGCATGAACAACGCGGTGTTGAGGCCCTCCCACTCCACGTCGCGCAGCACCGACACGGCATCGATCGCGCTCATCGTCCCGAAGGCGAGGACGACCACCGCGAGCGGGTGGACTCGTCGCCACGGCAGCAGGAGCGCAACCGCCACCGTCACCACCAACGAGGTGACGGGCCAGACCAACGGGTCGCGGAAGATCGTCTCCCCGACCGCCACCACGACCAGGACGACGACGAACAACCAGTCACGCCATGTCGGTCCGGGCGGATCCGCCACCCGTGGTGCCGCCCAGAACGGACGGCTCGTCTCGTGGACCACGGAGCCAGCGTACGGGAACCGCTGCGGGCGGGAACCAGCCGAAAGGACGATTCGCGAGGTGGCCGAATGTGCGGGACGGAAGTGGCCGCTCTCCCGATGTGCGATCCATCCGACACCCGGAGGATGGCTCCATGCCGACGTCGTCGATCGCCGCCCGTCCCCACCCACGAACACCCGCCGCGGATCGCCACGGCGCTCCACCGCCGGCGAGCACGTCCGCGCTCGGGCGACTCGGGGGCTGGTGCTTCGACCACCGACGAGCGACCGTCGGGCTCTGGGCTGCGGTCCTCGTGGTGGTCGTCGCCGCGGCGGGTGCGGTCGGTCCTGCGTTCGCCGGCGGATCGGCGGCGCCCGGCTCGGACAGCGACGCAGGCTTCGCGGTGCTCGAGGAGCACTTCCCCGAGCTCGGCACGGGTGGACAGTCGGGCACCATCGTGTTCCGCGCCGACCAGGGGGTCGAGGATCCCGCTGTCGTCGCGGCGATGGAGGAGCTCTTCGCCACCGTCGACGCAGGGTTCCCGGACGGCGACGGCGTCCCCACAGCGCCCGGCGCAACGGTCATCTCGCCCTTCGCCGACCAGGGGGCCGGCCAGATCGCTGCGACGGGTCCGTTGGCCGGCGAACTCGCCTTCGCCCAGGTGAACCTGTCGGCCGATGTCGACGACACGCAGTCGGCCCGGATCGGTGAACTGATCGCGGAGCGGGCTCCCTCGATCGACGGGCTCCAGGTCCTGGCCGGCGGCCAGTACCTGACTGCGATCGAACCTCCCCAGACCGAGTTGATCGGCATCGCCTTCGCTGCGATCGTGCTCATCCTCGCGTTCGGGTCGGTGCTGGCGATGGGGCTGCCCATCGCGGTGGCGCTCGGCGGAGTCGGCATCGGCCTCGGGTCGATCGTCCTGCTCACCCGGGTGGCGACCGTGCCGGAGGACACGATGTTGCTCGGCATGATGGTCGGCCTCGGAGTCGGCATCGACTACGCGCTCTTCATCGTGACCCGGTACCGAGAAGCGGTTCGATCCGGTGACTCACCGAGGGACGCCATCGTGGTGACCATGAGCACCGCCGGCAGAGCCGTCGGCCTCGCTGGCGCCACGGTCGTCGTGTCGATGCTCGGGCTCCTGCTGGTCGGCATCGGCATGCTCTCGGGCATGGGCGTCGGCGTGTCGGTCACCGTCCTCGCGACGATGTTCACGTCGATGACGTTGCTGCCCGCGCTGATCGCCATGACGGGTCACCGGCTCGAGGTGACGCGATGGCGCGGTCTGATCGCTGCCGGCACATCTGCGCTCGCCGTGCTCGGCGTCGGCGTCGGCGTGACCCCGCTCGCCATCGGCGGCGCGGTGCTCGCCGTCCTCACGTTGGTGATGAGCCGCTTCGTTCCGCAGCTGCGCCGTGAGGTCCCACACCGAGCCACCCGACCCGTGGAGTCCACTCTGTCACACCGATGGAGCCGGACCATCCAACGTCGTCCCCTGGTCTGGGGTGTGTCGGCAGCGGTCGTCCTGGTCGTCCTGGCCGCGCCGGTCGCCGGCATCCGCCTGGGATGGCCCGACGAGGGCAACTTCCCCGACGGGTCGGACACCCGCCAGGCGTACGACCTGCTCGCCGACGGCTTCGGTGACGGTTTCAACGGGCCCATCGTCGTCACCGCCACGACCGGTGCTGCCACCGGTGCCGCCACGACCGGAGCCGGCGCGAACGGAGCCGACGCCGACGGCGAGAGCATCGACGAGCTGCACTCGCGGCTGACCTCGACCCCGGGTGTCGCAGCCGTCACCGCACCCGTCGCCGACGACGCCGCCGATCCCGGCGCCTGGGTGATGACCCTCATCCCGGAATCGGCACCACAGGACGAAGCGACCACGGAGCTCGTCCGCACACTGCGAGATGATGCGCTGCTGGGAGTTTCCGGGACCGGTTTCGATGTCCACGTCACCGGCAGCGCCGCGACCAACATCGACGTCACCGACTACCTGGGCGACCGCATGCCCCTGTTCTTCGCCGCCGTGCTGACCATGTCGTTCCTCATCCTCATGGCGGTCTTCCGGTCGGTGCTGGTCCCGCTGAAGGCCGTGGTCATGAACATGCTCTCGATCGCCGCCACCTACGGCGTGGTCGTCGCCATCTTCCAATGGGGATGGGGCGACGCACTGCTCGGCATCGAGCAAGGGCCGATCAACCCGTTCATCCCACTGATGCTCTTCGCCATCGTGTTCGGGCTGTCGATGGACTACGAGGTCTTCATGCTGTCCCGCATCCGAGAGGAGTACGACCGCACCGGCGATGCGTCGAGCTCGGTGGCCGACGGCCTGGCCTCGACCGCCCGTGTCATCACCGCCGCCGCAGCGATCATGGTCGTGGTCTTCGGGTCGTTCGTGTTCGAGGACATCCGCGAGATCAAGGTCTTCGGGCTGGGACTCGCGCTCGCGGTGCTGCTCGACGCGACGCTGGTCCGCATGGTCCTGGTGCCCGCGACGATGGCCCTGCTCGGCGACCGGAACTGGTGGATGCCGCGGTGGCTCGACCGGTTGATCCCCAGCCTGACGATCGAGCCCGCCGGCGCCGCGCTCGTCAGCGAGGGCGCTCAGCGGCAACGCGGAGGTGATCGATGATGACCGGGGCGAGGTCGTCGTCGGCGACGGCGTGCCACTCCCCTCGAAGGCTGCGACCCGTCGCGCCGGGGATCTGGGCTGCAACCGTCGCGGCCCAGCCGGTGAGGTCGTCGCTGCTGCCCGTGCTGTCGAGCACCAGCGTGGGTGACGTGACTCGCTGGAGCACGGCGCTGTCGACCGAGTCGGACAGCGTGCAGTCGTAGACCAGGGTGTGTGCGGTCTCGACCATCCGGGCCCAGGACGGCGAGCGCTCCATCTCGTCGAGGTACTCCTCGGGCACGCCGATCGCTGTGTGGAAGCGCCGGACGGCGCCGGCTCGATCGGTCGCGACGAGCTCGGCGATCTCGAGGGTCAACGGGTCCGGCCGTGGATCGCCGTCATCGTGCAGCGGCGGCTCCAGCAGGACCAGGCCTTCGATCGCGGAGGAGGCGTCGGCATCGCTGGCGGCGCGCAGCGCGAGGAGCGCTCCTGCCGAGTAGCCGTACACCCCGGCCGTGCCACCGGCTGCCCGGATCACCGCGGCGAGGTCGTCGACCTCGCGGTCGGGGTGGTACTGCTCGGCGTCGCCGCTGAGACCCCGTCCCCGACGGTCGTAGGTGATCACCGTCAGATGCTGGGCGAGCAGCGGTACGAGACCGTCGAACGCGCTGAATCCTCGGTGGTGCAGCGGCGGCTCCACCAGCACCACCACGGGGTGTCCGTCGCCGTGACGCTCGAAGGCGATCGGGGTGCCATCAGCGGAAGTGGTCGACTCGGTCGACATGGCAGTCCTCCTGGGAAGCGACGGTGTACTGTACCGTACAGTACTACACGAGGCCAAGGCGAGGCTCCTCGCCGAGCGAGAGGGGGACCTGTGCCTGAACCCACACCACCGACGGGCACGAGTCGACGCAGTGCGATCCTCGATGCCGCCACCCGACTCTTCCTGGAGCAGGGTTACGCCGGGACGAGCATGGACGACGTCGTCGCGACCGCCCGTGCGTCGAAGCAGACGCTCTACCGGAACTTCGGCGACAAGGAGGGACTGTTCCGCGCCGTGATCGAGGCGAACATCGCAGGCGCCGAGGCCGGAACGAGCCACATGGTGGAGGAGCTCGCAGCGACGTCCGACCTCGCCGGCGACCTCCGGGTGATCGCCCGACAGCACCTCCGCGACGTGCTGCAGCCGCACCTCATGCAGATCCGCCGGCTCGTCATCGCCGAGGCCGACCACTTCCCCGGGCTTGCGCGCACCTGGTTCGAGCGGGGACCCGAACGGGCCCACGACACCTTCGAAGCTCTGTTCACCGGCTTGGCCGAACGCGGACTGCTGCGCCTCGACCGTCCACGGCTCGCCGCCGAGCACTTCAACTGGCTGATCCTGTCGGTCCCGCTCCATCGGGCGCTGTACCTGCCAGCGTCGGCAGAACTGGAGCTGGATCTCGACGAGATCGCGGATGAGGGCGTCCGGGTGTTCCTCGCCGCGTACTCCCCCGCACCCGAGCACGGTGCGAGTTCCCGCGCCGCACCGTGAGACGAGGGCCGGTCAGCGCACCGACGGGTCATTCGGATGGCGGCGCCTGGCTTCGTCGCAGTTGCGGGTGCGGTCGTGCCCGGGGCGGGACTCGAACCCGCACGCTCCGAAGAGCCGGGGGGTTTAAGCCTTCGGCCCACCATGACAGCTGGTGCCGGCCGGGCCGAGTTGGTGCTGCCCTTTCGGTCGTTCCGGGCCCCGATGCCGACGTTCGTGACGGCTCGTGTGGTCGAGTCCGAGGGATTCCGGATAGATCGCGACTACTTCCGCGACTACTCGCACTCAACATCGACGACCCAGGAGCGTCGCGTCGAGGTCCGTATTTCAGCCCGCGCGGCGGACCACAGCGTGGCCCTCGCGCTCGAGCTTCGCGATCGTCCTGTGCTCCGAGAGGTTCTCCCCCACTCCGACAACGAGGTCCGCTCCCACAGCGGCCGCGAGCTTCTCCAGCGTCTCGAGCGTCGGGCGAGTCCCGCCGCCTTCCATCCGGGCGACGGCCGACTGGGTGGTGCCCATCCGCTCGGCCAACTCGGCCTGGGTGAGCCCAGCGTCGAGACGGAGCCGGTGGACGAGCTCTCGGAACGCGGTGATCCGAGCTTCATCCGTCGCAGCCCTGCTCGCCGCCGGGCTCGGCCGCTGAGACCGGACCTCGCTCCAGGACGTGGTGTTGGGCTTGGTTGCCATCAGCTCTCCTCGAGCGTGTGCCGCTCAGCGACGCACTGTTGGTAGGCCCGCCGAGCCCGATCGACCTCGCGGCGTTCCCGCTGCCTGGTCTTCATGAACACGGTGAGCAAGATGATCCTGCGGTTCGAAGCAATCCAATAGGTGATCCTCGTCGGCCGTCCGACGAGGTAGAACCGCAACTCGCGGAGCTTGCCGTCCAATTGCTTTGTGAACGGCTCGTCGAGCAGCGGCCCCTTCTCAGCGAGGCGATCGACGTGGAACCCGACCCTCGCCTGATCCTCCTCGTCGAGGGTCAGGTACCAGTCCCGAACCTCCGGTTCGAGCTCCACCTCCCCCCACGACATAGCGCAGATGCTATATCGACGTGCGCCTCGGGCCAACCAGCAAACCAGTTTGGCGATGACCACCGACCCATCATCGCCGCACGCCAAGGATCCGTCAGACCGGGGGATCTCCACCCGAGTCGGCCGCCGCGCCCGGAGCGGCGAGGCCGGTTTCGTGTGCGACGACGACGAGCTGCGCCCGGTCCCGGGCGCCGAGTTTGCTCATCGCTCGGTCGATGTGGGTCTTGGCGGTGTGGGGGCTGATGATGAGCTGACCGGCACCGACAGTTCGAATCGCGGCTTGGAGTTGGTCGGCGTCGACGTCCTTGGGCAGGAAGCCGCTGGCGCCGGCGTCGAGTGCTCCGTAGATAGCTGCACGGCCTGGTCACATCCTGATCTGCCCCCGGGTGAACCCCGCACAATGTCGGGCCGGAGAGGACGCTGCCGAAGCTGCGGCGGAGTCGCGGCGACTACTGGCGCGACTACTCGCCGATGCCGGGCCACTCACAGTGATTCGCCTTGCGCTCCTCAGGCACAGGACGAAAACCACGCAGAGGGGTTCTCGCGACTACTCGGACCCAACAGCACCAGACGGACAAGGCGACCACGATCCGTGAGAAACCCTCTGGCGTTCGTGCCGTCCTGTCTCGTCCGGTGCCATCGTGCCCGGGGCGGGACTCGAACCCGCACGCTCCGAAGAGCCGGGG
>CAVPQM010000002.1:0-412792 GCA_963707555.1 uncultured Actinomycetota bacterium | reverse complement strand
GGGAGCGGACGAACATCACGTTCTTCGACGACCTGCACCTCGAGGACCGCTGGCGCATCAGCGAGGTCGGCGGCGGCTGGCGGTCGCTCATGTTGGCGCTGCAGGACGAGCACTCCGCACCGTTCGGGCCGCACCTAGACCGCACGCTCCGGGCGGCGGAGCGTTGGGCGGCGCGTGACACCGGCGACGGGCGACGCCCGATCGACGACCCCGATGTCCGCCGCCGACTGGCCTCGGTGGCGACGACGCTCGAGGTCTCCAAGCTGCTGGAGCAGCGGACCTCGTGGATGGAGGAGCGCGGCATGGTTCCTCTCGCCGAGGGCCCGATGAGCAAGCTCTTCAGCACCGAGGCGATCGTGCGGTGCGCCGAGGAGCTGTGCTCCATCGTCGGTCCCGACGCACTGCGCTCGCGGCTCGATCCGACCAGTGTCGAGGACGGCGCGGTCGAGCACCTGCTGCGCTTCTCGCTCGGCACGACGATCTACGCGGGGTCGACCGAGATCCAACGCAACCTGATCGCCCAGCACCGGTGCGGCCTGCCCCGATGAGCCCGTCCCGCTGAGCCCGGGGCCATGAGCCCGTCCCGATGAGCCCGATCGGGTATCTCGGCCGGGTGCTTGCCCATCTATACCTCTAGATATATCTTTGGCGCATCGTGCGGGGGGCCGACGGCACCCGGCACGACGCGACAGCGGTCGACCGGGGGGACACATTCGGCCGGGCGTTGACGTGTCGCCAGTGATCGAGGTGGACGAGTGAGTCAACACGTCACGTTCCTACTGCTCGGACTCGCCAACGGCGCCGTCTTCGCCGTGCTCGGCCTCGCCCTCACCGTCACCTACCGCAGCTCGGGCGTGATGAACTTCGCGACCAGCTCCATGGCCTTGTTCACCGCCTACATCTACGCCGGCCTACGTCGTGGCGAGCTCGTCCTGCTGGTCCCGGGCCTTCCCGAGTCGATCGACATCGGTGCACCGCTGCAACTGGCGCCCAGCGTCCTCATCTCGTTGGGGGCCTCGGCGGCGCTCGGCCTGGTCCTGTACCTCGCGGTGTTCCGGCCGCTGCGGGCTGCCTCTGCGACGGCCAAGGCGGTCGCGTCCGCTCGGCGTGATGGTCGTCATGACCGGTGTCATGGTCATGCGACGGGGCACGACGCCCCCGCCGGTGCAGCGCATCTTCCCCGTCGACCAGTACGAGCTCGCCGGCGTCACCGTCGGCAGGGACCGCGTCTGGTTCGCTGCGTCGGTCGTCGCCGTCGCGGTCGCGGTCTGGGCGCTGACCCGCTTCACCCGGTTCGGGCTGGCCACCCGGGCGGCGTCGGAGAGCGAGCGGGGTGCGCTGATCAGCGGCCTGATCACCCGACCGGATCGCAGCCGCCAACTGGATGCTCAGCGCCGTCGTGTGCGGCATCGCCGGCATCCTGATCGCACCGATCGTGCCGTTGGTGCCGATCCAGTACACCCTCTTCATCGTCCCGGCGCTCGCGACGGCGCTGCTCGGATCCTTCGAGCGCGTCGGCCCCGTGGTGATCGGCGGCTTCGCGATCGGCATGCTCCAGTCCGAGATGCTCTTCCTCAGGTCGCAGAACACGTGGCTCCCCGGATCCGGGCTCGCCGAGCTCGTGCCGCTGGTGCTGATCCTCGTCGTCCTGCTCGTCCGCAGCCGTCCGCTGCCGAGCCGCGGCGTGATCCTCCGCCAGGACCTCGCCGCCGCGCCACGGCCACGAGCGCTGCTCCGCACCAGCGTGGTGGCGACCGCCGGCGCCGCGCTGCTGATCCTCGTGCTGTCGGGCCCGACCCGGGCGGCGTTCGTGACCTCGCTGATCTTCGCCGTCATCGGCCTGTCGTACGTCGTCGTGACAGGGTTCACCGGACAGATCTCGCTGGCGCAGCTGACCCTGGCCGGGGTCGCCGGGTTCCTGCTCGGGCCGCTCAGCACGACCTGGCGCATCCCGTTCCTCGACGTCGGCGTGCCCTTCCCGATCGCACCGATCGTGGCGGCGCTCGGCGCGACGGTCATCGGGGTCGTCATCGGCCTGCCGGCCGTGAGGGTTCGCGGGCTGCAGCTCGCGGTGGTCACGCTGGCCTTCGCCGTGGCGATCGAGGCCATCTGGTTCAGGAACTCGTCGTTCGTGAGCAGCTCCGGCTTCGACGTGGACGGTCCGGAGCTGCTCGGTTGGGACCTCAGCGTCGGCGTCGGTCTCGCGTACCCGAGGGTGCAGTTCTGCATGCTCGTGCTCGCCGTGCTGGTGGCCACCGCGGTGGGCGTCGCCCGTCTCCGGACCAGCAGGCTCGGCTACGCCATGCTGGCGGTCAGGGCCAACGAGCGATCCGCAGCGGCGGCCGGCATCAACGTCGCGGCGACGAAGCTGTCGGCGTTCGCGCTGGGCTCGTTCATCGCCGGCCTCGGCGGTGCGCTGCTGGCCTACAAGCAGGGCAACGTCACCTTCGACGCGTTCTCGGTGTTCCTCGGTCTGGGACTCTTCGCGACCGCGTACATGGCCGGGATCACGTCGGTGTCGGGTGGCGTGCTCGCCGGTGTGATCAGCGCGAGCGGCCTGGTGTTCTTCGTGCTCGACGAGCACCTCGAGCTCGGTGAGTGGTTCACCATCGTCAGCGGCATCGGTCTGATCCTGACGGTGATCGCCAACCCGGAGGGCATCGCCGGTCGGGTCCACCTGCTGCTGGGTCGTGGGTCCTCCGACGCGACCGACGGGTCCGAGGCGTCGCTGCACCTCGACGCGCCGCAGGCGCCCGTCGGCATGGGCGAGACCCCGGCGAGGTCCTTCGAGGACGCACCCACGGCGCTCGAGCTCCAGCACGTGACGGTCCGGTACCGCGGTGTCGTCGCCGTGTCCGACGTGTCGTTCGACGTCCCCCGTGGGGCGATCGTCGGTCTCATCGGGCCCAACGGGGCGGGCAAGACGACGCTGCTCGACGCGATCAGCGGGTTCACCGAGTCGGCGGGGTGGATCCGCGTCGGGGGCCGGGAGCTCGGCTCCAGCGCACCGTTCCGCCGCAGTCGCTCGGGCGTCGGACGGACGTTCCAGTCCCTCGATCTGTACGACGACATGTCGGTCGCCGAGAACGTGACCGTCGGGACCGCGGCGGACCGTGGCGGCACCGGCAGCGGCGTTGGCGGCGGTGGCGATGGCGACGGGGGTGGGGTCGAACCGGGTGCGGTCGACCCGGGTGTGGCCGACCCGGGTGTGGTCGACGACGTGCTCGACCTGCTCGGGCTCCGGCCGCTCGCGGACCGTCCCGTCGGGGAGCTGTCACAGGGCACCCGCCAACTCGTGTCGATCGGCCGGGCGCTCGCCGGACGGCCCGAGGTCCTGCTGCTCGACGAACCGGCCGCTGGTCTGGACACGAACGAGAGCCAGTGGCTCGGGGCACGGCTCCGCGAGATCAGCGCGAGCGGCGTCTCGATCCTGCTGGTGGACCACGACATGGCGCTCGTGCTCGACCTCTGCGACGAGCTCCGGGTGCTCGACTTCGGTTCCCTCATCGCGTCGGGTCCCCCCGACGTCGTCCGCGCAGATCCGAGCGTCCGGACCGCGTACCTGGGCGACACCCACGCACGCGGCTCCGCCGGTGACGCCGACGCCCCGCAGAGCCGGGTGGGGGGTCCGGTCGGATGAGCCTCGTCGATGATCAGGCACCCGCTGTTGGCCCCGGCGGCTCGCTCGGCGCGTCGCTCGAGTGCAGGGCGCTGTCCGCCGGCTACGGCCGCCTCACCGTGGTGCGCGACGTCGACCTGTCGGTCGCCCCGGGAGAGGTCGTGGCGCTGCTGGGCCCGAACGGGGCCGGCAAGTCGACGCTGCTCAACTGCATCGCAGGGTTCGTCGAACGCCAGGACGGTGACGTGCTCGTCGACGGCTCCACGCTCCCGTCGACCCGGCCGGCAGCGGCCGCAGCCCGAGGTGTCGCGCTGGTCCCCGACGACCGGGCGCTCTTCACACGACTGACGGTGAAGGAGAACCTCGAGGTCTCGCGTCGTCGCGGGACCCCGGAGGCCGAGTCCGTGCTCGAGCTGTTCCCGGCCCTCGAACGCCGCTGGACCGTTCCCGCCGGAGACCTCTCCGGCGGCGAGCAGCAGATGCTCGCGGTGGCGCGGGCCCTCCTGCGTCAGCCGAAGGTCCTGCTGATCGACGAGATGAGCATGGGCCTCGCGCCGCTGGTCGTCGAGGGGCTCATGCCGATCGTGCGACGGGTGGCCGACGAGCTCGGCGCCGTGGTGATCCTCGTCGAGCAGCACGTCCGACTCGCCCTCGAGGTCGCCGATCGAGCGGTCGTGCTGGTGCACGGACGCGTGCAGCTCGAAGGGACGGCCGAGGAGCTCGCTGCCGATGTCGGTCGACTCGAGGCCGCCTACTTCGGCACCGGCGACCCCCCGACCGATCCGACGACCCGATCACAACCACTCCACGAGAAGGAGACCTGAATGTCCCTCACACCCCGCGCACGGACGCGGTGCGGAGCGTTCGCGTTGGCGGCGCTCGCACTGGTCGGCGGTGCCTGTTCGGACGACAGCGCCTCGACCGACGAACCGGATTCCTCGACGGAGACCACCATCGACGCGGCAGCGGTCCTCGGGGAGAAGAACCCCGCCACGGGCGACACCCTGACGATCGGCTACGTGTACGACGGCACCAGCGAAGCCGTCGACAACTCCAACGACCTCGTCGCGGCCGAGGCGGCGACGAGCTACGTCAACGAGTACCTGGGAGGCATCGGCGGGAAGAAGGTCGAGCTCGAGGTGTGCTCGACCGACCAGTCGCCGGCCGGCGCCGGAGCGTGCGTGACGCAGTTCGCCGCTGCCGGTGTCCCCGTCGTCCTCAACGGCATCACCGGCCAGGCGGGCTCGTTGTTCGAGCCGCTGTCCGAGGTCGGGATCCCCGTCCTCGTGGCCGCAGCCGACCCGCGTGACGCCGGTGCGACGATCATGACCAACGGCATCCTGTCGCTCGCCGCCGGGCCGGCGAAGGTGTTCGCCGATGCCGGCGTCGAACAGGCGGCGATCATCGGGATCGACGTGCCCGCAGCGAGTGCGGCGCTCAAGCAGTCCGCACCGCTCTTCTACGACAAGGCCGGCGTGGGCGTCGAGGTCGTCCTGATCCCACCGGACACCGCCGACATGACGCCGAACATCCAGGCGGCGCTCACCAAGAGCCCCGGCGGCATGACCGTCGTCGGCGACCCGCTCTTCTGCACCAAGGCCATGGCCGCCATTGCGTCGTCGGGTTTCGACGGCGAGCTGGTCGTCATCCCGCAGTGCATCAACGAGGCGTTCCTCGAGGCCACGACCAACCTCGAAGGCGCCACGATGCTCACGACGGCGACCAGCGACCCGGAGAGCGAGCAGTTCCAGGAGTACGAGGCGGTGATGACCATGTACGCCGGCGACGACCCGATCCTCGGCGGAACGGCGCCGCAGTCGTACCAGGTGGTGCTCGGCTTCGCCCGGCTGATGGAGGGCGTCACGGGCGACGTCACCCCGGAGGCCGTGACGACCGCGATGGCCGAGATGCCGGCGACCGAGATGCCCCTCGGCGACGGCATCACCTTCCAGTGCAACGGCGAGCAGGTGAGCATCTCACCCGCGATCTGCTCGCAGGACGTGCTGCAGACGACCCTCGACGCGAAGGGCAACCCCGGCACGTTCACGATCCTCGAGGGCGCCGAGGTGTTGGACATCTTCGGCTGAGTCCGTCGGATCAGAGGTGCCCCGTCGACCTCCGGTGCCCGGAGGGTCGACGGGGCACTGTCACGTACGGGCGCCGTCGGGCTCAGGTGCGTGCGCGCTCAGTCGGTCGCCGGCACGGCGTCGAGTGCGGCCTGCTGGGCCCAGCGGTAGTTCGCCTTGCCGGTGGGGAAGCGGCCGATCTGCTCGCACAGGAGCACCGCTCGGGGCGCCTTGAACCGCGCGACGCGCTCGGCGGCG
Organism: uncultured Actinomycetota bacterium; assembly: GCA_963707555.1. Lineage (GTDB taxonomy): Bacteria > Actinomycetota > Acidimicrobiia > Acidimicrobiales > Microtrichaceae > JAFAFN01. The sequence continues at coordinate 406,849 of CAVPQM010000002.1, read as the reverse complement.
ACGGCGCGGATCTGCGCCGGGGTGAGCTCGACGCCGTCGCGTGGCTCGACGAGTGCGACCACGATCTGGCCGAAGCGGTCGTCGGGTCGTCCGACCACCAGCGCGTCGGCGACGTCGGGGTGGCGACGGATCGCCTCCTCGACCTCCTCGACGTAGACCTTCTCGCCGCCCGTGTTGATCACCATCGAGTCGCGACCCAGCATGATGATGCGGCCCTCGTCGTCGTAGCGGGCCCGGTCACCGGGGATCGAGGCGCGTCGGCCGGCGACCTCGACGAAGGTGCGTCGGGTCTTCTCCGGGTCGTCCAGGTAGCCGAGCGGGATGTGCCCGGTCCGCACCGCCCAACCGGTCTCTCCGTCACCCGGTTCGAGGAACCGGGTCATGTCGGCGTCGACGATCTCGGAGCCCGGTGCAGGCGCGAACTCGCGGGTCTCGCTGCCCTTCATCGACGGAGCGAACCCGGCAGCCCCCGTCTCCGACGCGCCGTAGCCGTCCATGATGACCAGGTGCGGGACCAGCTCGAGCAGCTCGTGCTTGTACTCGGGGTTCGTCGCCGCGCCGCCGGTGCCGAGGATGCCGAGCGCGGACAGGTCGTAGGACCCGGCGCGGAGCTCCTCGACGATCGGGCGGGCGAAGGCGTCGCCGACGATCGACATCACGTTGACCCGCTCGCGTGCCGCGATGTCGAGGATGGTCCGGGCGTCGAAGCGTGTCGCGTCGTCGTGCAGGACGATCGTGCCGCCGTTCATGAGCCCGGAGAACGCCGTCCACTGGGCGGCGCCGTGCATCATCGGCGGTGCGGCGAAGAAGATGCCGACCCCGGTCTCGGCGGACTCCCGCAGCGATGCCTCGGTGGCGGTCTCGGCGCCGTTCATGCCGGCGATGTAGATGTCGGCCTGACGCCACAGCACACCCTTGGGGACCCCCGTCGTCCCGCCCGTGCAGACCATGTACAGGTCGTCGGGACTGGGGACGGGCAGCTCGACCGACTGCTCCGCCGTGGCGATCGCCTCGTCGAACGCGGTGCTCGTCGGGAGTCGCTCGACGCCCGACCCGTCGTCGATCTCGAGCAGCTCGATCGCCTCGAGCCCGTCGACACCCATGAGCAGGGGGCCGAAGCGACGGTGGTAGACGATCGCCGACGCACCGATCGCGTCGACCAGCGCCGCGACCTCGTCGGCGTTGTACTGGTGGTTCACGTTGTACGCGACGGATCGTGCCCGGTACGAGCCGATCATGGCCTCGAGGTACTCGGGTCCGTTCGACATGAGGATCGCGACGCGGCTCTGCCCGCACTCCCACGGTTCGAGCTCGGCTCGTTCTCGCTGGACACCGAGACCCCGCTGCACCAGGTGGCGAGCGAGTCGCTCGGTGCGGTCCTGCACCTGGGCGTAGGTGCGCCTCGTGTCGCACCAGACGATCATCTCGCGGTCGGGCGCGACGTCGGTGATGATGTCGAGCACCGCAGGTATCGACCATTCGTTCACAGTTGCATCCCCCGAAGCGTGAGTTGGTCGGACGTGTGGGCCGCCCTCTCGGGACCGGCCCTCTCGGGACAGGCCCTATCGAGACAGGATCGTCACGGCAGCGGTGCCGGGAGCGCCGTAGACCTGGGCGTAGCCGACGCTCGGTGAGCCGGGGACCTGACGGTCGCCGGCCCGGCCCCGCAGCTGCAGGACGAGCTCGTGGATCTGGCGGAGCCCGGATGCCCCGATCGGCTCGCCGTTGGCGATGAGCCCCCCGTCGGTGTTGGTGGGGATCGAGCCGCCGATCTCGGTGGCTCCCTCGGCGACCAGCTTCTCCTGGTCGCCGTCCGCGCAGAACCCGTTCTCGGCCATGTGGATCACCTCGGCCCCGGCATCGGTGTCCTGGAGCTGCGCGACATCGACGTCGTCGGGCCCGAGGCCGGCCTGCTCGTAGGCGGCCCGTGATGCGTAGACCGTGGGCGAGACGTCCTCGTCGACGGCAGCCCAGCTCGTGTTGACCTCGTACGCGCCGTAGTTGCGCGTCCGGATCTGCGCGGCCTTCACGAAGATCGGCGTGTCGGTGTAGCGGTGTGCGATGTCGGCGCGGCACATGACCACCGCGGCGGCCCCTTCGTCGGGGGCGCAGAACATCTGCGACGTGAGCGGGTGGTTGAGCATCGGCGAGGCGAGGATGTCCTCCTCGGAGACCGGCTTGCGTCGGAACGCCTTCGGGTTGAGCGCACCGTTGCGGTAGTTCTTCGCCGCGACCTTCGCCAGCGTCGCCGCCGTGACGCCGTGGTCGTGCATGTACCGGTTGATCTTCATGCCGAAGAACTTCGTGGTCACGTACTGGCCGTTCTCGGCGTACCAGCCGGGCATGTTCACGAGGGTGGGGTCGACCTTGAACGAGCCGCGCGGGTGCTTGTCGAGCCCGACGGCGAGGCCGATGTCGCCCGCTCCGGCGCGGATCGCGTGAGCTGTCTGTTGGATCGCCGCGGCGGCGGTCGCGCACGCGTTGAACACGTTCACGAACGGGATGCCGGTCAGGCCGAGCAGCCCGGTGAGCGGGTCGGTCTGCGCCACCTCCCAGCTGCCACCGAAGCCGAACTGGACGTCGGTCCACTCGACGCCGGCGTCGCGCAGTGCGTCCTGGGCGGCGTCCGCACCCATGTCGAACGCCGACTTGTCGCCGAAGCGACCGAACGGGTGGAGGCCAACTCCGATGATGGCGACGTCGTCCACGGTGGGCTCCTCAGTGGGTTGCGGCCGTTGGCGGCACGGGTGCGAACGCAAAGGTCAGGACCTGGTCACCTGCGTCGTCGACGTAGAACGGGACGACGCGGAGCTCGACGGTCATGCCGAAGTCGAGGCGCTCTGGGTCGTGCTCGGTGAGTCGGGTCTCGACGCGCACGACGTCGTCGAGCTGGACCAGCCCGACGCCGAACGGCTCGAACGAGGCGCCGGTCTCGTCGCCGGCGTAGGGCACGACGGGCGGGAACTCCTGGGTCGTCCACGACACGAGGGTGCCGCGACGGGGCAGGAGCGTCTCGACCATCGCGGCGTGTCCGCACCGGGGGCAGCGGTCCTGCGCCGGGAAGGTGGTCGCGGCGCAGTCGTCGCAGCGGCTGCCGATCAGTGCCGGCTCGTCGGACGGCCACGTGACCACATCGGCGATCAATCTCTCCACGGTCCGACCTCCACTGTTCGATCCCCCTCGTTCGACCAACTGCTCGGCCTGATGGCTCGTCCCCGGCCCGGCGTGCGGCTGCCGTTCCGTCGTCGAACGGTAGACCAAAACATCTAGATGTTCTACCGCCCCCGACGGCGGGCCCGCCGCCGTGCTGTCCGAGGGACGAAAGCGTCGCTCGCGTGATATGTATATGGCACTTTCCCGATGTCTGGGGCGCCGCGCGACCCACCCGTGAGTCAGGAGCTGCCCGGATGAAGGCCATCGACTGCCTGGTCAACGTCGAGCTCGGTGGGGGCAAGCCGCCCGAGTGGATGGTCCGCGTCAAGGACGACTACTTCAAGGGCGACAGCTCGTTCTTCCACCGTCCCGAGCTCCCGGAGCTGCTCGACGACATGGACGCCAACGGGATCGAGCGGGCGATCCTGATGAGCAAGATCACCAACCCCGATGACCGCGCCCGGCAGTTCGCCCAGGAGCGTCCCGACCGGTTCTCGCTGGGCATCGGTGGCTTCGACCTGCTGCGTCCGGTTCCCACGCTGCGGGCGCTCGAGGCGTTCGTCCGGGACAATCCGGTCGCCTATGCGACCGTCGGGCCGAGCTTCTGGGGCGATGGCATGTACCCGCCGAGCGACGCCGTGTACTACCCGCTCTATGCGAAGTGCGCCGAGCTCGGCCTGCCGCTGTGCGTGAACACCGGGATCCCCGGTCCGCCGCTGCCGGCCGAGGTGCAGGACCCGATCCACCTCGACCGGGTCTGCATCCGGTTCCCGGAGCTGAAGCTGTGCATGATCCACGGCGCGGATCCGTGGTGGGACACCGCGATGCGGATGGTGCAGAAGTACCAGAACCTGCGGATCATGACGTCGGCCTGGTCCCCGAAGCGGCTGCCGCCGCGGTTCCTCGAGTTCATCGCGAAGCGGGGCAGGGACAAGGTGATCTTCGCGACCGACTCGCCGGTTCTGTCGATGCAACGCTGCACCAGCGAGATCGCCGCGCTCGACCTGCCCGACGACGTCAAGGCGGCGTGGCTCCACGACAACGCCGAGGCGTTCTTCTTCGGCGGCAGCGATGGGTGATCGGGACGTCCGCTCGCCCGTGAGCGACGGTCCGCTGCCCGGTCCGCCGGAGGCGCTCACGGCGCAGTGGCTCACCGCCGCGCTCGAACGCGCCGGTGTCGCAGAGGGAGCCACGGTCGTGGCCGTCGAGCTCGAGGGTGACATCGGCACCGGCCAGGCGGCGCGCAGCGTCCGCTTCGCGCTGCGCTGGGACCGACCCGAGGGCCGCCCGGCGACGATCGTGGGCAAGTACCCCGCCCAGGACGCAGCGGCGCGCGACGTGCTCGTGGCGACCGGGGGCTACTGGAAGGAGTGGTGCTTCTACACACAGCTCGCGTCGAGCGTCGCGATGCGGGTGCCGCGATGCCACGTCGCGCTGCACGACGATGCCACCTCGGACTTCGTGCTGCTGATGGAGGACATCGACGGTGCCACCCAGGGCGACCAGCTCGTCGGCCTCGACGCCGCCCGGCTGGAGGCAGCGGTGGAAGAGGCCGCGGCGTTGCACGGCCCACGCTTCGGCGACCCGAGCCTCGACCCGGTGCTCGCCGCCGGACCCGGGTCCCTGCCGGCGGACCAGGCCGGTCCGTTCTGCCAGGAGATGTACGGCGTCGCACGGGTGAGCTTCCTCGACGACTTCGGTGACCGCCTCGACGACGACGTCGTCGAGTTCGTCGAGCGCACCGCAGCGTTCGTCGCTCGTTGGTTCGAAGGGACCGACACACCACGGACGCTGATCCACTTCGACTTCCGGGCCGACAACCTGCTGTTCGGCACCACCGATGCCGCAGATCCCGTCGTGGTCGTCGACTTCCAGGCGATGACCACCGGGCTGGGCGCGACCGACCTCGCCTACCTCATCGGCGGCAGCGTCGCCGATCGCAGCGCACGCGCCGCCGTCGAGGCCGACCTGCTCGAGCGCTACCGTCGCCGGCTCGCGGCCTACGGCGTCGAGCTGAGCGCCGACACGCTGTGGCGCGACTACCGACACGGCAGCCTGTGGGGCGTCATCATGACCGTCATGTCATCGATCGGCACGGTGCGCACCGCTCGCGGCGACGAGCTGTTCGCCGCGATGATCGAGCGGCACGCGCACCACGCCATCGACCTCGAGGCGCACCGAGTCCTGTCGTGACCCGATGGCGCCTCGCGTCCGTCAACCCGGTGTCGTGGTGTACGTCAGGCCGACGATCCCGCAGCGGAACGGCCGGGTGTCCACGAGGGAGTAGCGGCGGACCTCGGGTGGAGCGGGCAGGCGCACGCCGTCGCCGAGGGTGACCGGCAGGACACGGAGCTGCAGCTCGTGCGCGATGTCCGCGTCGAGCAGCGCCTGCATGATCGACAGGCTTCCCCACACCACGACGTCCCCGCCCGGGCCACGCAGCAGGTCCCGCACGTGGTGCACCGGGTCGGACGCGATCACCGGCAGGGTCCTGTCACCCCACGGGGCCGACGCGAGCGTCGTGGAGTACACGAACTTCTCTGCATCGTTCACCAGGCGGGCAGCGGGTTCGTCCGCCGCGGTGGGCCAGTACGACGCGAACATCTCGTAGGTCACTCGTCCGAGCAGGATCGTGTCGACGTCGCCCAGCACCTCGAGGTTGTCGGCGTCGACCTCGCTGTAGTCGGCCACCGTGTCGAAGAACCCGGTGCCGCCGTCCGCGTCGGCGACGAAGCCGTCGATCGACACCAGTTGCTGCATGATCAGTCGTCGGGTCATCGTCCCCTCCTCGGTCCCGAGGGTGCCCAGGGTGGCACACCTGGCGCCTCGTCGTCGCCGAAGGCGAGCACCGCGGGCGAGCACGCCTCGATGCGGCGTCGCAGCAGGCGTTGCTCGGCGGGATTGCCGCAGCGTTCCAGGGCCAGCTCGTCGGAGCGGCGCGCCTCGGCGGTGCGTCCGGTCCGGCGCAGCAGGTCCGCACGAGTGGCGTGCCAGAGGTAGTAGTCCTCGAGCGGGAGCCGTTCCACGACGGCGAGTGCCGCGTCGGGTCCGTCGACCTCGGCGAGTGCGACCGCCCGGTTCAGCTCGACCATCGGCGTCGGCTCGACGAGCCGCAGCTGGTCGTGGAGGGCGAGGATCTGGAACCAGTCGGTCTGGTCGTAGGTCGCTGCGCTCGCGTGCACGGCGTTGATCGCGGCGTGCAACTGGTACCTGCCGGGCTGGTTCCGCCGCAGGCACCACCGCACGAGGTCGAGACCTTCGGCGCTCATCTCCCGATCCCAACGGCTGCGGTCCTGGTCGGCCAGCACGACCACCGCGTCACCGGGTCCGAGCTGGGCGGGTCGGCGTGCAGCGCTCAGGAGCAACAGCGCGAGCAGCCCACGCACCTCGGGTTCGTCGGGCAGGAGCTCGGCGAGCACCCTCCCCAGGCGGATCGCCTCGGCGACGAGGTCCAGGTGCTCGTCGCCGAGGCCACCCGCAGCGCGGAGGTGACCCTGGTTGAACACGAGCTGCACGACCGCGAGCACCTGGGGAAGCCGGGCCGTCAACTCGGCGGCGGTCGGGGTCCGGACCGACAGGTTCCCGGCACGGAGCTTGCGCTTCGCCCGCACGATCCGCTGGGTCATCGTCTCCTCGGACACCAGGAAGGCAGCGGCGATCGAGGCGGTGTCGATCCCTGCGACGAGTCGCAGCGTGAGGGCGATCTGCGCGTGCGGAGCGAGTGCAGGGTGGCAGGTGGTGACGACCAGGCCCAGCACGTCGTCGGCCGCCACCCCCGAGGGGTCGTCGGTGGACGCCGACGTCGTGGGGTCGCCGGACAGCTCGCGGTACTTGGCGGCTCGGGCCGACTCGCGCCGCAGTCGGTCGATCGCTCGCCGGCGTGCCACCGCTGTCAGCCAGGCGCCCGGCCGGTCGGGGACCCCCGCCCGTCCCCACGCCGTGAGGGCCTCGGTGAACGCTTCCTGCGTGCACTCCTCGGCCAGGTCGAGGTCGCGATGCTGCCGAGCGAGCGTCGCGACCACGCTGCGCCACTCGTCGCGGAAGGCGGCCTCGACCGCCGAGGTGGGGTCGAGGCCGACGCGTCCGTTCACGCCAGGGTGCTGTGGAGGAAGGGGCGGACCTCGATCGGGCAGGTCGTCGCCGCGGACATGCGCTCCGCCCACTGGAGCGCGACGTCGAGGTCGTCGACGTCGATCACGCTGAACCCGCCGATCACCTCCTTGGTGTCGATGAACGGGCCGTCGGTCATCACCGGTGCGCCGCCGGCGGCCGACACCACGGTCGCGGTGTCGGGGCCGTGCAGCCCGCCGCCGAAGATCCACTCGCCCCGGGCGGCCAGCTCCTCGTGCACCGTGGTGATCTCCCGTTCGATCACGGCGAGCTGGTCGGGGTCGGGTGCGGTGGATCCGGCGGGGTAGCAGACCGACATCAGGAATCGAGCCATCACATGCTCCTTCGTCTCGACCGGGCGATTGTCGCGCCGGTGATGACACGTCGAACAGGGGGCACCGAAACCGACACGCGGGCGCGGATCCGCCGAGCAGACGACTCATGGCCGTCGGTCAGCGAACAGCGATCAGAGGTCAGCGGCGCAGTGCCACCGAGCGCAGCATCGGCAGGTAGGCGTCGAGGTCGAGGACGTCGAGGACGTCGACCTTGCCGCCGTCGTCCCAGGACCGCAGGCGGACCGCGTCGGCGAAGCCGGGATTCGACTCGAAGGCCGCCACCTCGTCGAGCTCGTACGGACCGCCCTGCAGCGCCAGGCTGCGCCGGGAGCCGTCGGACAGCGTCGCCAGGTAGCGGGGGTCGACCGCGCAGCGATAGCGCTTCGCCCGGACGTGCAGCGCGATGGGTCCGGTCACGCTCGGGGGGAACAGCGCTGCCAGATAGCGGGCGCCGACGGCCTCGTGGCCGAGGTCGACGGCCGCCGGGACCCCACCGTCGGTGGCCGCCAGGTCGAGCAGGTGGCCCACGTCGTGCAACAGCGCGGCGACGACCAGGCCGTCGCCGGCCCCGTCGGCGACGGCGAGCGCCGCGGTCTGCACGGCGTGGTCGAGCTGGCTGAGCGTTTCGTCGTAGGGGTCCGACGCCCAGCGGGTGAACAGGTCGACCACCTCGTCGACCGACGATGCCGGCGCGATCCCATCGGTGGGTCGGCGATCAGCGGGACGGCGATCGGTCTCCACGGTCAGACCGATCGGCCCTGGCTGACGGGCCGTCCCTGGAAGTCACCGATCAACGACACCCGCACGCGGTCGTCGCCCGCTGCCTCGGCCGCGAACGTGGCGAGCTTCTCGCGGTAGTAGGCGGCTCGCAGGTCGCCCTCGGACGCGGCGTTGTAGGTCGGGTAGAGGGCCCGACGGGCGAACGGCGACGTGTTGGGTCCGCTGCGGTGCGGCGTGCGACTGTGGAACCACAGCGTCCGGCCCGCAGCGACCTCGACGGTCGCCCACTCCATCGAGTCGACCACGTCGGCCCGCACACAGCCGACGTCGTCCATCGGGAGCACCTCGTGGTGCATCCCGGAGACCACCTCGAGGCAGCCGTTGGCGACGGTCGCGTCGTCGACGGCGACCATGCACGACACATGCGACGCGACGAACGGGTACGCGGGCGCGTCCTGGTGTGGCGCGTACCCGGCACCGCCGGGCAGCTTGTAGTTGATCTTCTCCTTGTAGAGCACGGCCGGTTCGCCGAGCAGGGCCGAGGCCGTCGCGGCGAGCGCTCCGGTGGTCAGCAGCCCCCGCAGGCCCTCGTGGAACGGGATCAGGTTCTCGCTGCGGCACAACGCCGGACCCGAGTCGGTCATCTCGCGGTGGTGCAGCCAGCCGTCGCCGTCGTCGGGCCAGGCGGCGACCTCGGCGACCCAGCCCTGCAGCGCGGCGACGCCCTGGTCGTCGAGGGTCCGGGTCAGCAGCCAACCGGTGCGTCCGAAGTGCTCCACGGCAGCGTCGTCGGGTTCGTCGAAGACCGGTCCGTCGATCAGGTTCCTCACGACGCCGAGCCTACGGCGGGACCCACCCGGGGTCACAGGTTCAACTCCGGCGAGTTCCGGCCGATGAAGTGACGAGGCCGGGTGGATGGGATCGCGACGATCGCCGTGCGCGTCGGCCATGAGCCTTGACCCTCCGGGAGCGACGATGACCATGACCTCACCCGACACCTATCGGCTGCTGACCCGCAGCGACATGGACGGACTCGTCAGCGCCGTCCTCCTGCGCGAGCTGGGGATGCTCGGCTCGGTCGAGTTCCTGCACCCCAAGGACGTCCAGGACGGACTGGTGCAGGTCACCGAGCGCGACATCATCACGAACCTGCCCTACGTCGAGGGGTGCGGCCTCTGCTTCGACCACCACTCGAGCGAGGAGCGCCGGCTCGACGGCCGCCCGACACCGGGGTACGTGCTGGAGCCGAACGCGAAGTCCGCGGCCCGCGTCGTCTACGACTTCTACGGAGGGCTCTCGGCGTTCCCGAAGATCGGCCTGGACATGATGGAGGCCGTCGACAAGGCCGACTCGGCGGACTTCACCCGCGACGACGTGCTCGATCCGAAGGGCTGGGCGCTGCTGTCGTTCCTCATGGACGCCCGGACAGGGCTGGGTCGGTTCCACGACTTCCGCATCTCGAACTACGAACTGATGATGCAGCTGATCGATCGGTGCCGCGACATGAGCATCGACGACATCCTCGCCCTGCCCGACGTCGCCGAGCGCGTCGAGCTCTACTTCTCGCATCACGAGCGCTTCATGGAGCAGGTCGAGCGGGTGGCCGAGGTGCACGACAACCTGGTCGTGCTCGACCTGCGAGCCGAGGACACGATCTACGCGGGCAACCGCTTCCTCGTGTACGCGCTCTTCCCCGACTGCGACATCTCGATGCACGTGATGTGGGGGCGGGAGCGTCGCAACACCGTCTACACGGTGGGCAAGTCGATCTTCGACCGTGGGAACAGCGTCGACATCGGTGACCTGATGCTGCGCCACGGCGGCGGCGGGCACCACGCTGCCGGTACCTGCCAGGGACCCAACGAGAGCGCCGACGAGCTCAAGTCCGAGCTGATCGACCAGATCGTCGCGATGTCCCAGCGGGTGCGCGTCACCGTCTGAGGCGCGGCACGTCCCGGTCGCGCCCTCCGGTCGCGCCCGGACCGACCACATCTCACGTGCGGGCCGCACCCGGGCGGTGCGCGGCCCTATCGTCGCGGCCATGTCGTTCCCCACGCCCGCCCCCGACCGCACGGCGCTCGTCACCGGTGCCTCGTCGGGCATCGGCGACGCCATCGCCCGGGAGCTCGCGTCGCGCGGCCACGGCGTGACGCTGGTCGCCCGCCGCGAGGACAAGCTCGCCGCGCTCGCCGACGAGCTGCGTGACCTGGGTGTACGCGCCGAGGTGCTCGCAGCGGACCTCGGCGATCGGGCAGCCCGGGCCGAACTGCCGGCGAGAGTGGCCGCGCTCGGGCTCGACGTCGAGGTGCTCGTGAACAACGCGGGGCTGTCGACGATGGGTCCCGTCGCCGCGGCCGACCCCGAGGCCGAGCTGCACATGATCGAGGTCGACGTCGCCGCGGTGGTCGACCTGTGCACCAGGTTCCTGCCAGCGATGGTCGGGCGCCGACGCGGCGCCGTGCTCAACGTCGCCTCGACCGGGGCGTTCCAACCGCTGCCCGGCCAGGCGGGGTACGGCGCGAGCAAGGCGTTCGTCCTGTCGTACACGCGGAGCCTGGGCGGCGAGCTGCGCGGCACCGGCGTGACCGCCACGACGCTGTGCCCCGGCCCCGTGCACACCGGCTTCGGTGAGGCGGCCGGCATCTCGGCCGAGGACGCCCAGGCAGCGCTGCCGTCGTTCATGTGGGAACCGGTCGACGCGGTCGCCCGCTGCGGAATCGAGGCGATGGTCGCCGGGCGCGCCGTGGCGATCCCCGGCCAGGTCAACCGTGTCGCGGCGGTGCTCGCCCAGCTCGCACCCAAGCAGCTGCTGGTGCCGCTGCTCGCCAGCCGTCACCCCGCCCTGCGCGACCAGCGGTGAGCGCTGCGCGACCAGCGCTGAGCGCTGCGCGACCGACGACCGACGTGGACCAGGTGATCGGACCCGATGTCGTGCTCCCGGGCAGCGAGCAGCTCGTCCCGGTGTTCTTCGGGTTCTTGGGCCTGGTCGCGTTCGTGGTGCTCGCCGTCGCCCTCGTCGTCCGGACCGTCCGTCGTCGTCGCCGCCCCGAGGGGCAGCCGGCCAAGCGGCCGATCGTCGTCGGCGGCGCCGCGGTCGCCGTCGTGGTCCTCGTGGCGCTGACGGTCGTGAACCTGCCGCCGCCGTTCACGTCGCCCGAGTTCCCGCCGATCGGCCGGCTCTTCCCCGACGAGGCGTTCTTCTACCGGCCGGTGGGCGACCTGCCCGTCGCCGAGGACAGCGCTCGTACCGTCGCTGCGATGGGGCCGGCGGAGATCGTCGCCGGGTTCGGGGGCCAACCGCACGACGGGATCGTCTGGGGCATCCCGTTCAACCTCGCGGACGACCGCACACCCCTGGAGCCGGTCGACATCCGCACCTATCCGGACACGTCGTTCATCGGGGAGTACCCCGTGACCGATCCGGCGTACATCGAGTCCATGCCGAGCTACGGCGTCGACAACCACTACGTGGCGCTCGACCGGGCGTCCGGACAGATGTGGGAGCTGTTCGCGACCACCGTCTGGTTCGGGCGCTGGGGCGCGTCGTCGGGTGCTCGCTGGGACCTCGACGAGCTGACGTTCCCGAAGTGGTCGACGACCGCGGCGCAGCTCCCGCTGCTGCCGGGTGTGCTCTCCTACGACGAGATCGAACGTGGTCGGGTCGATCACGTCGTGCACGCCACGACGACGAACATCTCGAGCACCGGTGTGGTCTGGCCGGCCCGGGCGACCGACGGGCGCAACGACGACCCGGCGGCGGCGCCGATGGGGGCGTGGCTCCGGTTGCGGGACGACGTCGACCTGGACGCCCTCGACCTCGGCCCGCAGGCCCGGATCATCGCCGAGGGGCTGCGCGAGTACGGCATGGTGCTGTCGGACAGCAGCGCGAACTTCGCGTTGCGTGGCACCCCGGACGCGCGCTGGGACCGCCAGGACCTCGACACCCTGCGCTCGCTCAGCGCGGCGGACCTCGAGGTCGTCGACGTCCGCGGGGTCGTCGTCAGCCCGGACTCCATGGAGGTCCGGCCACCCGCGTGAGTCCGCGCCGTCCGACGCCGTCCGCCGTTTCGAGCGCGCACGACGGAGATGGCACGATGAGCGGCCATGTCCGACCCGCTGCCGCTGATCCTGCTCCCGCCGTCGGAGGGCAAGGCCGAGGGTGGGACCGGTGCGCCGTGGGTTCCGGGGACCATGCGCCACGACCTCGACGAGCGTCGCGCCCGGACGATGCGGGCGCTGACCCAGGCGATGAAGTGGTCGACGCCGCGTCGCTCCGCCCTGCTCGGCGTCAAGGGCGCGAGCCTCGACGCGGCGACGGCTGCGAACCTGACGCTCGCCGACGCACCGACCCTGCCGGCGATCGAGCGCTACACCGGCGTGCTCTACGACGAGCTCGACGCGGCGTCGTGGTCGGCACTCCAACGCCGACGCCGCGCAGGAGAGCATCGTCATCTTCTCCGGCCTGTTCGGGCTCGTCGCACCGGACGACCCGATCCCGAACTACAAGATCAAGATGGGCGCCTCGCTGCCCCGCCTGGGTCGGCTCGGGACGTGGTGGCGCCCGCCGATCACCGACGCCCTGGCCGAGCTCGTCGACGGGCGCCGCGTCTGGAACCTGCTGCCCAACGAACACGACGCCGCCTGGACCGCGCCCGAGGGTGCGGCGCTGGCGACGGTGAAGTTCTACGACGAACGTGCCGACGGCTCCCTCGCCACCGTCTCGCACTGGAACAAGCTGCTGAAGGGCGCGCTCGTCCGGCTGCTCCTGGACCGCCCCGAGGTGGCGCCCGAGGACCTGGCCCAGTGGGACCATCCGTTGGGGTACCGACTCGAGGCCGTCGAGACCGACCGCCACGGGGTGCAGGTGTGCTCGCTGGTGCGGCGCAACGGCTGACGTCGGCGTGCGACGCTCCGCCACATGCTGCCTCCGGGGCATCCCGGTCGGGCGACGGTCCGGGGAACGTCCGGTTCGCGTGTCCGGGGGAGTCTGGGAGTAACGTGTGTCACATCGGCGGAGTTGCGCCCGCCGACGTTGCCATCGCACCTGTGTGACGCCGGACGTCGCTGGGTACGGGGGAGGGCAGCGAGGGGCGAGCGCTGCGAAGGGAGTGAGCCGTGCGACAGGGATCGATCCGTCTCGGGCGAGTCCTTGGCATTCCGCTGTCGATGGACGTCGGCGTGCTGGTCGTCGTCGGCGTACTCACCTGGAGCCTCGCGAGGGTCGTCCTGCCGGGTGCCGCCCCCGGACACGTCGGCACCGTGTACTGGAGCCTCGGGGCCATCGGCACGGTGTGCTTCCTGGCCTCGCTGCTCGCGCACGAGTTCGGACACGCCCTGGTCGCCCGGCGCAACGGCGTCCGGCCCGAGCGCATCACGCTGTGGATCCTCGGTGGCTACGCACAGTTCGAGAACGAGCCGGAGACCCCCGGCGCAGAGCTCCGCATCACCGCGGCGGGCCCCGCGATCAGCCTGGGCCTGGGCGCCGCCTTCGCAGGCGCTGCCTGGGGTCTGGACACGATCGGCGGGTCGGCGGCCTACATCGCGCTGCTGGCCTGGTTGTCGCTCGTCAACGGCGCGCTCGGCGTGCTGAACCTCCTGCCCGGCGCCCCGCTCGACGGCGGCCGCATCCTGTCCGCCCTCCTCTGGCGCCTCTCGGGCGATCGCTTCGGCGCCCGGATCCACGCCGCGTCGATCGGTCAGCTGCTCGGCGCCGCACTCGTCGCGTTCGGGCTGATCGAGCTGTTCGCCTTCCGTGCACCCAGCGGCATCGCATCGATCGTCGTCGGGTGGTTCCTCATGGCAGCCGCACGCAACGAGCGGGCCTACTTCGTCGGAGAGCGGGCCCTGCAGGGCGTCACGACCGCCCAGGTCATGGTGCCGACCTCGCAGGTGGTCACCGCGTGGAGCACCGTCGCAGAGCTGGTCGAGGGACCGTTGCGCAACACCCATCGCAGCGCCGTGGCGGTCACCGGCTGGACGGGGTCGCCCGTCGCCGTCGTCACCATGGCCGACGTGCGGGGCGTGCCGGCCGAGGACTGGGCCCGCACCACCGTGTCGCAGATCGCCGGCCCCGACTCGTTGCTCGGGACGCCCAGCGCCGATGAGGACCTGCTCGGGTTCATCGAGCGCCGCCAGGACCATCCCGGTGGCTACGCCGTGGTCGTCGACGACGACGGTCGGCCCGCCGGCCTGATAGGACCCGACGAGGTGCGGTGCGCGATCCAGCGGGGCAGCGGTCGCGCCCGGCGCCGACGCCGGCGGTTGCCGCCGCCTCCGCCGATGATGGTGCCGGCACAGCGGTGGGATCCGCCCATCGCTGCCAACCGCTAGCGGTCGCGATCGGACCGACGGCCACCGGAGTGGGCGACCACAGGGGCGCTCGTGCCCGATCGGGGGACCGGAGCACGGACGGCTACGGTTTCCTCCCATGGTCCTGGCGGAGCTCGAAGCGTTCCTCTCTCGCCCCGTCGCACCGACACGTCGAGTGGCGCTGGGGTCGCTCGACCTGCCCGCCGACCCCGCGCCGGGTTTCGGCGGCATCCTGCTCGGCGCGGTCGCCGCGCACTTCGCGCCCGACCTGGACCCCGATCACCGCGACGAGCTGCTCCACCTGATGGACGAGGTCGAGCGGGGACAGCGCATCTCGCAGCCCCGGGTCCGTCATCGCCTCCAGCAGGACCGCGTCGGGCTGCAGCGGTGCTCGCACCGGCTCGTGGGCCAGGGTGAGCTCGTGAGCTTCGAGTTCGACGACGACCTCGGCACTCCTGCGCAGCATCTGCTGTGCACGATCTACGCGGTCGCGACGGTGCCCGCGCCGGTTCGACCCACCGTGATGGCGACCGTCCGCAAGGGCTTCGAGTGGCGGGGCCACTCGGTCGAGGCTCTGCTCGGCCACCTCGCCGGCACGCAGCAGACCCTCAGCCTGAGCGCCGTCGCCGACCCGGTCGCGTGGGCGATGCAGCTGCTGCAGCTCACCGTCGCGCACGCCGGCGCCCCGACGGGCGCCCCCAGCCGCCGCGACGTGCAGCGGGCGTTCCGTGACCAGCTGCGCGCCGCGCACCCCGACCACGGCGCCGACGACACCGACGCCGCGGCGCGCATCGCGGACCTGTCCGAAGCGCGTCGCATCCTGCTCGGATGAGCGCAGCACGGATCGACGCCGATGCGCTCGCGTTGTGGCCCGGCGCCGGCAGCGCACGAGACCACTCGTCGCTCGTCGCGCTCGAGCACGGGCTCGCTCCGCTCGAGGTGGCGCGCTTCGACTTCCCCTACCGCAAGGAGGGTCGGCGCGCACCGGACCGTGCGAACAAGCTGATCGTGTCGTTGCGCGACGATGTCGCGACGCTGTGCGCCGAGCTCGGGACGTCGTCGGACCGGGTGGTGCTCGGAGGGCGGTCGATGGGTGGTCGCATGGCGTCGATGGCGGCGGCCGGTGCGACCGGCGCGACGGCCAAGGGCGCGGCGACCGAGGAGGACCCGCTCGCCGTCGCCGGACTGGTGCTGCTCTGCTATCCGCTGCACCCGCCCGGCAAGCCCGACCGGCTGCGCGTCGAGCACCTGTCACGCCTCGAGGTGCCGACCTTGTTCATCTCGGGGGACCGCGACCCCTTCGGTTCACCCGACGAGCTCGCAGCGGCGATCGAGCGCATCCCGGGACCGGTGACCGTCGTGACGGTGCCCGGCGCCCGCCACGAGCTCAAGGGCTGCGACGAGCTGATCGTCGAGGCCGTCCGGGCGTGGCTCGCCGGCGAGGACGTCAGCGGTTGATCTCCTCGAGCTCGCGACCTCGTGTCTCGGGGATGGCGAACGCGAGTGCCGCGGCCAGCAGCGGTGCCACGGCCAGGATCCCGAAGGTGAGTCCGTAGCCGCGGGCGTCGACCAGCGGGCCGGCGATCATCAGCCCGCAGACCGAGCCGGCCACCGCGATGGCCGTGATGAACCCGCGCACCCCGGCGCGACGCGCGGTCGGGAACAGCTCGGGAGCGATCACGCCCATGGCGGGCACGGCCAGCCCGCCGAGGACCGAGCCGAGCAGCGACCCGAACCACATCGGTGCGCCGCTCGATGCGAAGAAGACCGCGTTGAAGATCCCGAGTGCCACCAGACCGGGCACGATCGCCGCACGTCGCCCCCGGATGTCGGCGAGTCGTCCACCGGCGAGCACGCCGAGGCCGCCGGGGGTCGCGGTGGCGATGACGAACAGCGTGATCATGAGTCCGCTGAATCCCCGCTCGGTACGCAGGTAGTCGTTCTGCAGCTGCGAGGCGGGGGCGACGAAGACGTTGAAGAGCAGGAAGATCGACGCGATCAGCACGAACCTGGCCGGCTTGATCCGCCGTGACTCTCCGCCGCCGGTGTCGCCGCGCGTGTCGCGCGTGTCGGGCGTATCTGGGCTGGTGCTCGTCGTGACGGCGTGCTCGATCCGTGTCGCCTCGAGCCGTCGGAAGCGACCGCTCTCGGGCAGGTGCCGGGCAGCGGACCAGATCATGGGGAGCGAGATCCCGGCGACGACGAAGGTCAGCCGCCAGCCCCACGTCCCGAGATCTGCGAGCGGCAGCGTCATCACGATCACCCCGGCGCCGAGGCCGTAGGCGAGCGTGCCGAGCCCGGTGACCATCGCCCGCGAGCCCGGCGGCAGCTCCTCGACCGCGATGGTGTCGACGCAGAGCAGGCCGGCGATCGCCAGGTTGCGCGGCGACGAGCTGCAGCGCGGCGACGGCCCACAGCGACGGGGCGAGTGCGGTGACGACCGTCAGCACCGCCGCAGCGGCGAAGGACCACACGGCGATGCGTCGCCGGCCCCGCCGATCGGCGAGGAGCATGACCACGACCGTGACGACGACACCGAGGCGCACCGCTGAGAGCACCTCGGTCTGCTGGCTGCGCGAGCCGTCGCCGAGATCGGCGGCGATGAACGTGAGCACCTGGGTGAGCAGGCCGTACAGCAGCCCGGCGACCAGGTTGAACAGCGCCATCGAGGCGACCATCGTCGACTGCCCCGCGCTGAGACGGTCGGGCGTCGTCCACCACGGGCGGGTTCCCCTCGGGATGCCCTTTGGGACGGCTCGCCGGACCAACGGGTCGTACAGGCGGGACCAGTAGGGGATCGCGAGCCGGTACTCGACGTCCTGGGCGAGCTCGACCGCTCCGTCGTCGGTGCGGGTCCAGCGAACGCTGCGTCGGTAGTGCGCGAAGGGCCCGTGCCCCAGCTCGAACTCGGCCCGGCCCGAGGCCTGCGACGCCGACGGTGCCGGCCCCGTCAGGACGGGCTGCTCGAGCACGAGGACGTCGTCGCGCGGCGTCAGCGTGGCGTCGAGCAGCTCGTCGTCGACGACGGACAGCGTGCGGACCGTGCTCACTCGTCTCCCCGCACTCTGCTCCCCGCGGCTCTGCTCGTGGGAACGAACGAGCAGGTGTTCAGGTGGGGCAGCCTACTGGCGACATACTTGTGCGGTGTCACGCCTGATCGTCCGTCCGTCCGGTCCGCTCTCGGGGGAGCTGGAGGTGCGGGGAGCGAAGAACTCGGCCCTGAAGCTGATGGCAGCCTGCGTGCTCGCCGAGGGCCGCTACGTGCTGCGCAACGTGCCACGCATCTCCGACGTCGACCACATGGCGGCGCTGCTCGAGGCGATGGGCATGCAGACCCGCTGGCGCGACGACGACGCGCTCGAGATCGTGCGCGGTGCAGAGGTGGACCCCGTCGCCCCCTACGAGCTCGTCGAGCGCATGCGTGCGTCGAGCGCGGTGATCGGCCCGCTGCTCGCGTCGATGGGACGCGCGAGCGTCGCGATGCCGGGCGGTGACGACTTCGGCTCGCGTCCGATCGACATGCACCTGCAGGGGCTCGAGGCCCTGGGTGCCGAGTTCAGCCTCGAGCACGGTGTGATCGAAGGGCGAGCTGCGCGACTCCGTGGCACCGAGGTGGTGCTCGACTACCCGAGCGTCGGGGCGACCGAGAACCTGCTCATGGCGGGCGTGCTCGCCGACGGGCGCACCACCGTGCAGAACGCGGCTCGCGAACCGGAGATCGCGGACCTGGCCGCGTTCCTCAACCGCATGGGCGGCCAGATCCTGGGTGCGGGCAGCCCGGTCATCACCATCGACGGCGTGGCGGAGCTGCGAGCGGTCGAGCACGCGGTGATCCCCGATCGCATCGAGGTCGCCACGTTCCTCGCTGCGTTGGGCGTCGCCGGCGGCGAGCTCACGTTGCGGAAGGTCCGCCCCGACCACGTCGACCTGCTGGTGGAGAAGCTCGGCCACATGGGGATCCGCATCTCACCGGAGGCCGACGGACTCTGGGCCATGGCGAACGACCGACCACGTCCGGTGGACGTGTCGACGCTGCCCTATCCCGGTCTCGCCACCGACTACCTGCCGATGCTCGTCGCGCTGCTCAGCTACGCGGACGGCACCAGCTACGCGACCGAGAACGTCTTCGCCGGGCGCTTCCGCTACATCGGCGAGCTCGCCCGGATGGGCGCGCACATCCGCGTCGACGGGCACCACCTGGTGATCGACGGCGTCGAGCGGCTGTCCGGGGCGCCGGTGCGTGCCGTCGACATCCGGGCGGGGGCTGCGCTCGTGGTGGCGGCGCTCGGTGCGGAGGGAGCGACGGTGATCACCGAGTCGCACCACATCGACCGCGGGTACGAGCGCTTCGTCGAGCGCATGCGCTCGATCGGCGCCGACATCGACGAGGGCTGATCGAGCGCGGGTCACGCAGATCCCGATGGCCGGTCAACCGCTCGACCGATCCCGGGATGCGGCGTGCTCAGATGGGGCCGCCGCGCTCGTTGCGCGGCTCGGGTCGCCGATCCGGGGCCGCCGCGCCGCTGCGGTCGGACCCGGTCGGAGCGTCCTCGGGTGCGGCTCCGCTGCGCTCGCCGAGGCGGCCCGCTCGACGGTTCGCCCCGTAGAGCAGCGCGGCGAACGCGGCGACCGGGACGATGACCATGAGCATCTCGTCCCACCCGCCCTGATGGGCGAACAGCGCGGACGCATCGGCGAGAATGTGACCGACGACCGGGCTCCACGACCACGACAACTGCTCCATGTGGAACTGAACGCTAGTCCTCGGTGTTGTCAGGATCGAAGGCGCGCACCATCATCGGTGCTCGGCGAGCGCTCGAATGCCGATCCCGAAGAAGCGGAGTTGTGACGTGCTCACAGAGGTCGAAGAGGTCATCGAGATCATCCGCCCGGCGATCCAGGCCGACGGGGGCGACATCTCGCTGATCGAGGTGGACGACGAAACGGGCGTGGTGACCGTCGAGCTGCACGGTGCATGCGTGAGCTGTCCTGCGTCGACGGTCACGATGAAGGCGGGCATCGAGCGGATCATGAAGGATCGGATCCCGGCCGTGAACGCCGTCATCCAGAAGGGCGACGAGATCGAGTACGGGACCGCCGTCAGCCTCTGAGCCGCCGGGCGGTCGCCCGGGGCATCAGGCTGCGCACTCCGTGCGTCAGGCTGCGCACTCCGCACACCGCCCCAGCACATCCAGCCGGTGGTGTTCGGCCTCGAACCCTCGTGCACCCGCGACGTCGTCGAGCGAGGCGGTGAGTCGATGCTCCAGCTCGGCGCTCAACACCACGTCGGTCACCCGACCACACCGGGTGCACACAAGATGGTGGTGGTGCGACGTGAGGTCCTCGGCGAGCTCGAAGTGGCTGTACTCGTCGCCGGCGATGATCCGGTGCACGACGCCTGCGTTGATCAGCTCGGTCAGGTTCCGATACGCGCTGCTCTGTGCGAGCGAGCGGTCCTCGGCGAGGATCTCGGGGATGGTGAGCGGGCGCTCCGATGCCGCCAGCAGGTCGACGACCGCTCGACGTGAGGTCGTGTACCGCAGGCCGCTGCTGCGCAGGCGCTGGGCCGCTGTGGTGTGCAGCTCGTCGCGGGACAGGTCGTGCTCGTGCTCGGTGCCCATGGAGGGGCAGCGTAGCGGGCATGAGAACAAGTGAGAACTTCCGGGACTGGAAGTGAGAATCATCCTCAAATAGGGTGACGTCATGTTCAGGACGACACGCCGAGCCCTGGTCCTCGTCGGGTTGTCGGGTGCACTCGCGGCCGCCACGGTCACCGGCTGCAGCGACGCTGCAGACCCTGGCGCCGCTGGCGGTACCGGCCGCGGTGTGGTGGCGACGACGCCGATCTGGGCGGACGTCACCTCGAACGTGCTCTGTGGCGAGGTCGAGGTCGCCTCGATCGTGCCCGTCGGCGCCGACTCGCACTCCTTCGAGCCGACGGTGCAGGACGCCGACGCGCTGCGCTCGGTGGACCTGGTGGTCGCGAACGGGCTCGGACTCGAGGAGGCGCTCAGCTCCACGCTCGCCGCGGCCGAGGAGTCCGGCGCCACCGTGCTCGAGGTGGCACCGTCGCTCGACCCGCTCGACCCGCTCGACGGTGCCGAGGAGGCGCATGGCGACGAGGCGCATGGCGACGAGGCGCATGGAGACGACCACGACCACGACCCGCACATCTGGATGGACCCCGAACGTGTCGCCGCCGCCGTCCCGCTGATCGTCGAGGCGCTGGCCGACGTCGAGGGCCTGCCCGTCGACGCCACGCAGGTCGACGAGTGCGCAGCCGACTACGTCGACGAGCTCGGGGCACTCACCGCCGAGATGGAGTCGATGTTCGCCACGATCCCCGAGGCGTCTCGTCGACTCGTGACCAACCACGAGTCGCTCGGCTACTTCGCGGACCGCTTCGGGTTCGAGGTGATCGGAGCGGTCGTGCCCTCGACCAGCTCGCTCGGCGAGTCGAGCGCGCGCGACCTGGACGATCTGGCCGAGTCGATGCGCGACGCAGGCGTGACCGCGATCTTCGCCGAGACGACAGGGTCGACCGAGGTCTCCGACGGACTCGCCGAGCGGCTCGGCGACCGGGTCCACGTGGTCGAGCTCTTCACCGAGTCCACGGGCGACGACCGGAGCGGGGCGGCGACCTACGTCGACATGATGCGCCGCAATGCCGAGTTGATCGCCGAGTCCCTCGGCGGGAGTGTGAGCGGGTGAACACGCTCCTCACCCACGCCCCGACCCTGGCGCTCACGCCGATCGAGTGGCTCGTCGACCCGTTCACCGGCTCGTACACGATGCAGCGCGCCCTGGCGGCCGGCACCCTCGCAGCGATCGCGTGCGGGCTCGTCGGCACCTGGGTGGTGCTGCGGGGCATGACCTTCATCGGCGACGCGCTCGCGCACGGGGTGCTGCCGGGGCTCGCGCTGGCGACGGTCGTGGGTTTCAACCCCACCGTCGGGGCCCTGCTGAGCGCCGGGGTGATGATCGGCGGCATCACCGTGGTGGGGCGTCGTGCCCGCCTGAGCGAGGACACCGCCATCGGTCTGCTGTTCGTCGGCATGCTGGCGCTCGGCGTGTTGATCATCAGTCGCAGCCGTTCCTTCGCCGGCGAGCTCACGGGGTTCCTCTTCGGTGGCATCACCAGCGTCACCTCGGGCGACCTGGTCCTGGGCGCCGCAGTGGCCGCCGCGGTCCTGATCACCGTCGTGGTCGGCTATCGGGCGTTCCTGGTCCTCTGCTTCAACCGCGATGCCGCCCAGCTGCTGGGGCTGCGTCCCGGCCTGACGCACGCGGTCCTGCTGGTGCTCGTCACGGCGACCGTCGTCGCCAGCTTCAAGACGGTCGGGACGCTGCTCGTCTTCGCCCTCATCACCGCGCCCGCCGCGGCCGCGGTGCAGCTCGTCCGCCGCGTGCCGTGGGTGATGGTGACGTCGGTGGTGCTCGCCGAGGTGTCGGTCGTGGTGGGACTGCTGGTGTCGTGGCACGCCCGACTGGCCGCCGGCGCGGCGATGGCCGCCACCGCCGTCGTGCTCTTCGTCGTCGCGCTGTGCATCTCCGAGGTGACCCGCTGGTGGAGCGCCCGACGGCAGGTCGAGGTCACCCCGGTCGTGTGACCCGGGCCGGGCCGACCACGTCGTGACCGGGTCGGCGACCCGGTACGGTGACCCGGTGATGCCGCAACGACCGTGGATCGCCGGACTGCCGACCCGGCTGCGCATCGGTGAGCAGCTGGGGGAGGGGGCGACGTCGAGCGTCTGGCGGGCGCGTGACCTGGTCGCCGGCTGCGACGTCGTGGTCAAGGTGCTCGGTGCCGCCGAGGCTGCCGGGCGACTCGAGCGCGAGGCCCGTGCGCTGGCGCGTCTGCGCGGCGTGCCCGGCGTGGTGGCGGTCCGCGAGATGGGGCGAGGTCCGGACGGCGGCGGTTGGATCGTCGCCGAGCTCGCCGACGGCGGGTCGCTGCGCGACCGACTCGGTGACGGCGCATCCTCGGAAGGGCTCGACGCCGCCGCAGCGAGGCGGCTGACCGACGACGTGGCCCGTGCGCTGGCGGCCGCGCACGAACGTCGCGTCGTGCACGGCGACGTCAGCCCCGCGAACGTGCTGTTCGACCGCGACGGAGCCGCGCTCCTCGCGGACTTCGGCGCGGCGGACCTGGACGGCACGAGTGACCCCGTGCGTCAGGGGCTGACGCCGGCCTACGCCGCGCCCGAACGGCGACGCGGTGGGGCCGCGTCGCACGCGGGTGACGTCTACTCCCTCGCCGCCACGGTCGCCGTCGCGTCCGCGGCACCCGACGGCGATCTCTCCGCGTTGCTCACCGACTGCCTCGCCGACCACCCCGGGCAGCGGCCCACCGCGGCGCAGGTCGTCGCGGCGCTCGAGGGGCGTGTCGAGCGCCGATCGGTCCCGCCCCGATGGCCCGTCCGGAGCCGTTCACCACGGCGCTAGCGTCGGGTGCATGTCGCAGACCTCGTCCACCACCCCCGGCGCCTACGTCCAGCTCGACCGTCGTGAGGACGGTGTCGCCGTCGTGACCCTCACCCACGGCAAGGTGAACGCGCTGTGCGTCGGCCTGCTCGACGAGCTCGACCACATCGCTGCCACGCTGTCGGCGCAGTCGCCCCGAGCAGTCGTGGTCACCGGCGGACCGAAGATCTTCGCCGCCGGCGCGGACATCACCGAGTTCGCCGAACGCGGCGGCGAGGAGCCCTTCGCGATCACGACGCCCGACCGCGTCGGCGACATCGGCAACGCTTTCCTGCGAGCGCTCAACGCCGTCGCAGCCCTGCCGTGCCCGACGATCGCCGCGGTGAACGGCGTTGCCCTGGGCGGCGGCTGCGAGCTCGCGCTCGCCTGCGACTTCCGGGTCGCGAGCGAGACGGCGCGCTTCGGCCAGCCCGAGATCCTGCTGGGGATCATCCCGGGCGGCGGCGGTACCCAGCGCCTGGCCCGCCTGATCGGCCCGTCGCGGGCGAAGGACCTGGTGTTCAGCGGCCGGACCGTCGACGCCGCCGAGGCGCTCGCCATCGGACTCGTGAACCGCGTCGTGCCCGCCGACCAGGTCGAGGCGACCGCGATCGAGATGGCAGCGGCCTACGCGAAGGGTCCCCGACACGCGTTGGCGCTCGCGAAGTCGGCGATCGACGACGGGCTCGACGGCTCGCTCGAGGACGGACTCCGCCTGGAGCAGGCGCGTTTCGTGCAGTCCTTCACCACCCCTGACGCAGCGGTCGGGGTGCGCTCGTTCCTCGCCGAGGGTCCGGGCAAGGCGGACTTCGACGCCCGCTGAGCACGCCCGAGCGGCGCGCTGAGCACCGCCCGAGCGGGTCAGCCCGAACGGGTCAGCCCGCCCAGGCGACCAACCCGAACTCGAGCGGCGAGTCGACGAGATCGTGGCGGGGCACCACGCGGGCGGTGACGCCCATGCGTCCGGCGGTCGTGAGCGGGGCCGTCGCCACGAACCGGTGGTGCAGGTCGTCGATGCGGCCGTCCTCATGCATCGGGAGGCACTGGGGTGCGTCGAGCTCGCCGGACTGGCCGACGTGGCCGACGACGAGCTGCACCTCGACGTCCTGGGGTTCGAGCTGGCCGAGCGCCACGACGACCTGGACCTGACGGTCGCTGCCCAGGTCAGCGATCGACTCGTCGACCTCGACGCCGTCGACGTGGACCTGGTGCCAGCCCTCGGTGATCCGGGCCCGGTACGCAGCCAGGGTGCGTGCACCCCGGAAGTCGTCGGACGACAGCTGCGTCGCACGTCGTGCCGCGGGGAGGTAGAGGTCCTCGACGTAGTCGCGCACCATCCGATGGGCGCTCACGAACGGCCCGAGCGTGCGGAGGCTCTCCTTCACCCTGGCGATCCAGCCGTGGGGCGACGTCGACCCGGTCCCGTCGTGGTACAGCGGGACGATCTGGGTCTCGAGCAGCTCGAAGAGGCTGTTCGCCTCGATCTCGATGCGACGGGCGTCGTCCGCGACGGACTCGGCGGAGGAGATGGCCCAACCGTTGGGCTCGGCGCCGCTGTCGGAGCCCTGGTCGCCGGGCTCGAAGCACTCCGCCCACCAACCGTCGAGCACCGAGCAGTGCAGCGCACCGTTCATGACGGCCTTCATGCCGCTCGTGCCCGACGCCTCCATCGGGCGGACCGGGGTGTTGAGCCACACATCCGCGCCCTGGACCAGCGAACGGGCGAGGGCCATGTCGTAGTCCTCGACGAACATGAAGCGGCCGCGCAGCTCCGGGTCGTGGGAGAACGCGACGATCTGGCGGATCAGCTCCTTGCCCTGGTCGTCGGCCGGGTGTGCCTTGCCGGCGAAGATGAACTGGATCGGTCGCTCGTCGTCGAGCAGCAGCGCCCGCAGGCGGTCGGGCTGGCTCAGCAGCAGTGCCGCCCGCTTGTAGGTCGCCATGCGGCGTGCGAAGCAGATGGTGAGCGCGGACGGGTCGAGCGCGCTCTCGACCCATTCGAGCTCGGAGGCCGACCGGCCCTGTGCCAGGCCGTGGTCGCGCAGACGTTCCCGGACGTGCTCGACCATGCGGACCTTCGACGCGGAGTGGGCCTGCCACAGCTCGTCGTCGTCGACCCGGTGGATGGCGTCCCACTCGTCGGGGCCGTCGAGCTGCCAGTCGTGACCGACCGACGACGACAGCAGCTGGTCGATCTCGCCCGAGACCCAGGTCGAGCCGTGCACGCCGTTGGTGATGGACCCGACGGGGACCTCCTCGGTCGGCACACCGGGCCAGAGGCCGGCGAACATGTCGCGGCTCACGTCGCCGTGCAACGCCGAGACACCATTGCGGCGCTCGGCGAGGCGCATGCCCATGACCGCCATGTTGAACGGCTCGTCGCCGCTCTCCTCGGGACGGTGACCGAGGGCCATGAGCTGGTCGAGCGACACGCCGCACGCGGCGGCCCAGCCGGAGAAGTAGCGCTCCATCAGCTCACGCGGGAAGCGGTCGATGCCGGCGGGCACGGGTGTGTGGGTCGTGAAGACGGCGCCGGCGCGCACCGCTTCGAGGGCCTCGGCGAACGACAGGCCGTCGGATTCCATGCACTGCCGAATGCGTTCGAGTCCCAGGAAACCCGCGTGGCCCTCGTTCGTGTGGAACACCTGGACGGGGATGCCCAGCGCGTCCAGCGCACGGACGCCGCCGATGCCGAGCAGGATCTCCTGGCGCAGACGGTGCTCGACGTCACCGCCGTAGAGGCGGTCGGTGACGAGCTGCAGCGGACGGGGGTTCTCGGGGATGTCCGCGTCGAGCATGTACAACGGAGTTCGGCCGACCGTCGCCTTCCAGACCTGCGCGACGAGCGTCTCGCCGCCCAGGTCGAGCGACACGCGCACCCCGTCGCACAGCTCGAGTGCCATGGCGTGGGGGTCGAGGTCGGGGAAGCGCTCCTGCTGCCAGCCGTCGACGGTCAGCGACTGGCGGAAGTAGCCGTGGCGGTAGAAGAGCCCGATCGCGGCGAGCGGGACGCCCAGGTCGGACGCCGACTTCAGATGGTCGCCGGCGAGCACGCCGAGGCCGCCCGAGTACTGGGGGACCGCCTCGGAGATGCCGAACTCCGGTGAGAAGTAGGCGACGACGCCGTCGACCGGGTCGGCCTGGGCGGCCGGCAGCTGCTGGAACCAGCGCGGCAGGTCGAGGTAGGCATCCAGCGAGGACGAGACCGCGGCGAGTTGTTCGAGGAACTCGGGATCGGTCGCGAGTGCCTCGAGGCGGGCAGGGTCGACCTGGGCGAGCACGGCCCGCGGGTCGTGGTTGCCCTCGTCCCACGCTCGGGGATCGATGCTCGTGAAGAGCTCACGCGTCGGTCGGTCCCACGACCAGCGCAAGTTGCTGGCCAGCGGTTCGAGCGCACGGAGCGGCTCGGGAACGTGGGGGCGGACGGTGAAGCTGCGAAGTGCCTTCATTCCGGTCGAGGGTAGTGCTGCGCCGTCGCGAGTCGAGCGGCGCCCGACCGGTTTCACGAGCTGTTCACGACGGTAACGTGGAGTGACCATGTCGCAGCGGGACCCGAAGAGCACCGGCGGTGACCGCAACACGGACCGGATCCCACCCTGGTTGATCGCGTTGGCGGGCGTGACCGTCGCGCTGGTGATCGCGGTGGTCGCCTTCGTCGTGATCCCCGCCGCCCGTGACCGCGACCAGGCCGTCGGTGGCGATGCGGACGCCCAGGCCCCGACCTCGGTGCCGGCCTCGACGTCGACCTCGACGCTCGTCGAGCCGCTCCCTCCCGAAGGGCCCGTGGCCTACCTGACCGAAGAGGGCGCGGTCATGGTCGGCGAGGGTGCCGGCGCCCCGACCGAGGTGGCCCGCGACGCCGCGCTGGCCGAATCCGGCCTGGGTGCCGTGGCGCTCGCCCCCACGGGCGACCTGGTCGCCTACGCACGCACCGACGGTGCACTGGTCACGGTGCCGGTCGGCGGTGGCGACCCCACGGTGCTCGCCACCGACGTCGCACTGGACGCGGTCGGCGCCGGTCCCAGCCTGGTCTGGGATGCCCGGGGTGCCGACCTCGCCTACCTCGCGGTGGGCACCCAGGACATGGCCCGCCCCCGTCCCGAGGAGCCGCCGCCCCTCTCCGACCCCGGCCAGGTGTTCCGGGTGCCGCTGCCAGAGGGCGTGCTCGGCAACGTCGTGCGGGTGGTCGAGCGGACGGGCGAACCGATCGCGACGATCGGTGACCCGTCGACCCGGTCGATGGTCGGCATCGCCGCGTCGCTCACCGACGACCTGCTGATCCTCGAGTCGGTCGCCCCCGACACCCTCGAGCCCTACACGCTGATGCTGGCGACCTTCGGTGCGCCCGAGGAGTCACCGACCGTGCTCTCCGCCGATGACCCGTCGGTCTCACCCGACGGCTCGTTCGTCGTCGCCGTCGGCCCCGACAAGACCGGCCAGGAGCTGATCCGCGTCGCGACCGACACGCTGGCACGAGCGGTGCTGGTGTCGGCCGACACGATCTGCAACCCGGCGATCTCGCCGGACGCGACCCGCATCGTCTACGGCACGGGGCCCGGGTGCTCCCGGCTGATGGTCGTGTCGTCGAGCGGCGGCACGCCGGTGGACATCACCCCGACGGCCAGGCCGGGCACCGCGAACCACGGCGCAGGGGCACTCGGCTGGAGCGTCGACGGCCGCTACGTGACGTTCTCCGACTGCCGATCCACCTCTGGCCCCGTGACGTGCGGCGGCCAGGTCACCTTCCTCGAGGTCGACCAGCGACGCGAGATCCTGGGGCCGTTCGCCACCACCGTCGCGCCGGTGCGACGCCCGCTGATCCAGGACCTGGAGATCGACGTCGTGCTCGCCGGTCCCATCGAGTACGAGGGATCGTTCCCCATCGACAGCCAGGTGGTGGCCGATCTGACCGAGCTGTCCGAGACCGAGGACCTGATCACCTTCGAGCTCACCGACGGCGAGCGACGCCTGTCGCTCGAACTGCAGGTGCAGGCCGGTGCCCGCTACGCGACCGGGCAGATGACCATCGTCGACCCGGCGGCCGGGATCGACCGCACGTTCCTCGTGCTCGGCACGCCGTCGGTGATCGGCCTGCGCGTCGTGTCACTCGCGGGTCTGTGGATCTCGACGACCGAGCTGCCCGTCGCATCGGGCGAGTTCAGATTGGCGGTGACGCGACGATGACCCCGACCACCCCCCAGCACGCGAAGGCCCGGCACCCGAAGCTCCGACCTCCGGCGTCCGGCTGGTACCGGACGTTGATCCGTGACGTCTCACCGCGGACGCCGACGGGCAGGGCGCCCAAGTCGGTCGCGGGCGACGCCGTCGCGGTGTCCGCGTGGCTGGTGCGCGACGGCCACGACGTGCTCGCCGCCCGCGTGCGCTGGCGGCGCGCCGATCCCTCGGCGGAACGTCGTCGCTGGGAGCACGCCGTGCTCGAGGTCGACCCGTCCGGGTTCGCGCACGGGGAGATCGTGCCTGAGGAACCGGGCCGCTACGAGTTCGAGGTGCAGGCCTGGCGGGACCGGTTCGCGACGTGGCGACGTGACCTGCGC
Source organism: uncultured Actinomycetota bacterium (assembly GCA_963707555.1). Classification (GTDB taxonomy): domain Bacteria; phylum Actinomycetota; class Acidimicrobiia; order Acidimicrobiales; family Microtrichaceae; genus JAFAFN01. Next base: position 378,204 of record CAVPQM010000002.1, on the reverse strand, counting down.
ATCCGTGCCGCGGCGGACGAGGACCTCGAGGTCGAGTTCCTCCAGGGAGCGGCGCTGCTCGACCGGCTCGTGCACGAGGTGCCCAAGGCGTCGCGCGAACGGCTGCGCGACGCCGCGACGCAGCTGCGTTCGACCACCTGCGCCGATCACGTGCGACTGACCGCCGGTCTCGACGACGCGGTCGCGGCGTTGACCGTCGGCGTGCCCGACCCCGACGACGTCACCTCGACCGAGCGGCTGCCGCTGCGGATCGACCGTGAGCTGGCGGTGCACGGCGCGTGGTACGAGCTCTTCCCGCGCTCCGAGGGCGGGTTCGGTGAGGGCGCGTCGTCGTGGGACCGACTCGAGGCCGTCGCCGCCGCCGGGTTCGACGTGCTCTACCTGCCACCGGTGCATCCGATCGGCACCTCGCACCGCAAGGGCCGCGACAACACCCTCGTCGCCGAGCCCGACGACGTCGGCAGCCCGTGGGCGATCGGCGCCGCCGAGGGCGGCCACACCGCGGTGCACCCGGATCTGGGCACCGTGGCCGACGTCGGCCGCTTCGTCGCTCGGGCCCGGCAGCTCGGCGTCGAGGTCGCGCTCGACTACGCCCTGCAGTGCAGCCCCGACCACCCGTGGGTCACCGAGCACCCCGAGTGGTTCTCGCACCGGGCCGACGGCTCCATCCGCTACGCGGAGAACCCGCCCAAGAAGTACCAGGACATCTATCCGATCGACTTCTGGCCGGCGGAGGAGTCCGATCGGGTCGCGTTGTGGGAGGCCTGCCGCGACATCCTGGAGTTCTGGATCGCCCGCGGCGTGCGCGTCTTCCGCGTCGACAACCCGCACACGAAGCCGCTCGCGTTCTGGGAGTGGATGTTGGGCGAGGTCCAGGACGCCCACCCCGACACCGTGTTCCTGTCGGAGGCGTTCACGGATCCGGCGATGATGCACAGCCTGGCCGAGGTCGGCTTCTCGCAGTCGTACACGTACTTCACGTGGCGCCACGACAAGTGGGAGCTCACCGAGTACGGCGAGGAGCTGGCGCACGGACCCGCTGCGGGCTGGTTCCGACCGAACCTGTGGCCCAACACCCCCGACATCCTCGCCGGACAGCTCCGCGACGGCTCCGCCGAGGTGTTCAGGGAGCGGGCCCTGCTGGCCGCGACGCTCGCGCCGAGCTGGGGTGTCTACTCGGGCTACGAGTTCTGCGAGAACGACCCGGTGCCCGACAAGGAGGAGTACCAGTTCTCCGAGAAGTACGAGGTGAAGCAACGCGAGCACGACGCGCCGGAGTCGCTCTGGCCGTTCCTCGCGCAGCTCAACGCCATCCGGCGGGCGCACCCAGCCTTCGCTCGCATGGACTCGCTGCGCTTCCACCACGTCGACAACGACGACGTGATCGCGTACAGCCACGTCCGCACCGTCGACGGCCGCACCGACCGGGTGCTGATCGTGGTCAACCTGACGCCGGACGAGGTGCGTGAGGCCACCGTCCACGTCGACACGCACGCACTCGAGCTGGCCGACGGCACGACGTTCCAGGTGCTCGACGAGCTGACGGGGGAGCAGTGGTGGTGGGGCACGTCGGGCAACTACGTGCGCTTCGCTCCGGGCGACCGCGTCGGCCACGTCTTCGCGATCACGCCTGGCTGACGCAACGACCCGACCCGCTCGGCCCGGCGCCGGGCGGATCGGAGGGTTCGCGCGCGCCGATAGCCTGCGGACGTGAACCAACCTCCCACCACCGGCTCGATCCTCACCGCCGACAACGAGTGGTACCGGTCAGCCATCTTCTACGAGGTCCTCGTCCGCGGCTTCTTCGACGCATCCGGCGACGGCAACGGCGACTTCCGCGGACTGATCGCCAAGCTCGACTATCTGGAGTGGCTCGGCATCGACTGCCTGTGGCTGCTGCCCTTCTACCAGTCGCCCCTCAAGGACGGCGGGTACGACATCTCGGACTTCCTGTCGGTGCACCCCGACTTCGGCACCGTCGACGACGCCGCCGAGCTCATCGAGGAGGCGCACCGTCGCGGCATCCGGGTCGTCGCCGACATGGTCGTGAACCACACCTCTGACCAGCACCCCTGGTTCCAGGAGTCGCGCCAGGACCGCACCAACCCGAAGGCCGACTGGTACGTGTGGGGTGACGACGACCAGCGGTGGTCCGAGGCCCGCATCATCTTCACCGACACCGAACCGTCGAACTGGACCTACGACGCGCAGCGCGGCCAGTACTACTGGCACCGGTTCTTCCACCACCAGCCCGACCTCAACTACGACAACGAAGAGGTCCAGCAGGCGATGCTCGACACCGTGTCGCACTGGCTCGGGTTGGGCCTCGACGGCTTCCGCCTGGATGCCGTGCCGTACCTGTACGAGCGTGACGGCACCAACGGCGAGAACCTGCCCGAGACCCACAACTTCCTGCGCCGGCTGCGCGCCGAGGTCGACACGAAGTACCCCGGCAAGGTGCTGCTCGCCGAGGCCAACCAGTGGCCCGAGGACGTCGTCGAGTACTTCGGCGCCGACGGCGACGAGTGCCACATGTGCTTCAATTTCCCGCTGATGCCGCGCATGTTCATGTCGCTGCGTCGCGAGGAGCGCACGCCGATCACCGAGATCCTGGAGCGCACCCCCGACATCCCCGCGGGCGCGCAGTGGGGCATCTTCCTGCGGAACCACGACGAGCTCACCCTCGAGATGGTCACCGACGAGGAACGTGACTACATGTGGGCGGAGTACGCGAAGGACCCGCGCATGCGCCGCAACGTCGGCATCAGCCGGCGGCTCTTCCCGCTGCTCGAGAACGACCGTCGCCAGGCCGAGCTGCTGCACGCGCTGCTGCTCAGCCTGCCCGGCACGCCGATCCTCTACTACGGCGACGAGATCGGCATGGGCGACAACATCTACCTGGGTGACCGCGACGGCGTGCGCACGCCCATGCAATGGAGCCCGGACCGCAACGGCGGCTTCTCGACCGCCGACTTCGCCCAGCTCTACCTGCCACCCCTCATGGACCCGGTGTACGGGTTCCAGGCGGTCAACGTCGAGGCGGAGCGACGTGACGCGGGATCGTTCCTCAACTGGCTGCGCCGCATGCTGCACGTCCGTCGTCAGCATCCGCTGTTCGGCCTGGGCGGCTTCGAGCTGCTCGAGGTCTCGACCCCGCCGGTGTTCGCGTACCTGCGCACCGCTGCCGAGGGTGACGAGCCCTCGAACCCGGTGCTCTGCGTGAACAACTTCTCGGGTGCCGCACAGCCTGCCGAGCTCTTTCTGTCCCATCTCGCCGGTCGAGTGCCCGTGGAGCTGTTGGGTCGGGTGGCGTTCCCGGCGATCGGCGAGCTGCCGTACTTCGTGACGTTGCCGCCGTACGAGTTCCTCTGGTTCGAGCTCACCGACCCGAACAACTGATCCCACCGACTCGAACGGCTGCGCCCACCGCTGCGAACTCCGGTCTCGTCTCGGGTGATCACCCCGGAACGAGACCGGATGTCGCGACCTGGCGCGGCTAGGCCAGAGCGTTCAGGCCAGCGCGTTCAGGCGAGCGCGTCCAGGTCGAGCGACACGATCATGTCGGCGAGTCGCTCGGCCGCGACGCGGGCGCCCGCGGGGTCGTCGAAGTGCGCGCCGTCGCCCGGTCGCAGCGCGACGCCGTCGACGTGGGTCGGGCACGGTGATCCGGGGCACACGGCCTGCGCGAACGGCACGACCGTGACCCGGCCCGGGTGAGCGGCGGCGACGCTGTCGAGCAGTCCGTTCACGTGGAGCGTCCGCCGGATCCGGTCCTCGTCGGCGACCCGGGTCCTGCCGTCGACCGGGTCGGGCATGGTGGCCAGTGCGATCGAGGCGCCCTGGCTCGTGAGGCGAGCGACCATCTCGCCGTAGAGCCGCTGCAGCGCTGCGTCGGAGCCTGGGGTGCCGAGCGGGTCGAACTGCCCGTCGACGATCCGGTCGCCGGCCTCCCACGACGACAACGTCACGACCAGGTCCGGACGCACCTCGTCGATCGCTCCGAGCTGGTGCGGCGGGATCGCGCCATCGCACTCTGCGGCGATGGCGATCGGGGCGCCGCTCGCATCGGCCGGGTCGCCGGTCACGACACCGCATCCCGGGCCGGCCGCGGTCGCGAACGTGACGCCTCGGGCGGTGAGCGCATCGCCGAGCGCGTCCTCGAGGCTGGCCGCGACGCTGTCGCCGACGAGCAGCACTCGCTGTGGGTGCCGCGGTGGCGGCGGCGGAGGGGTGGGCGGTGTGCCGGGTGGCTGCTCGGGCGGCGCGCTCGAGGGGCACGGTGGGCATCGCGGTGGTCGGGGGCGCGAGGGTGGTGCCGTCGGCCTCCCTGACCGTGACGGTGCCCGGTGCCCGCGCCTGGAGGTGGCTCGGTGGCGGAGGCAGGTCCCGGGTGGTCCAGAGGGTGACGTAGAGCAGCACCACCGCAGCGCTGGGGAGCGCGACGAACACGTGTCGCGTGCGGAGACGTCGACCCGAGCGGATCGGCATCTCGACCAGGTGGAACATCGCCGTCGCGGCGCCCAGGCTGACGACGACCCGGATCGCGAGCAGCGCGAGGCCGTCCAGGCCGGTGCGGGCCTCGTTCAGCCAGAGGAACACCGGCCAGTGCAGCAGGTACACGCCGTAGCTGATCCGTCCGAGCAGGACCAGGGGCGTCACCGCGAGGGCCGACGCGACGACGTCGTGGCGCAGCGCCGCGACGATCACCGCACAGGTGCACACCGCCGTCGCGAGCAGCCCCCACGGGTACAGCCACGAGCTGTCGAGCCGTGCGACGACCACGAGCGCGGTGAGCGCTGCCAGGCCGGCCAGTCCCGACCCGGTCGCGAGCAGCCCGGCTCCGGACGAGCCGTGGCTGCGTTCGTCGTCGTGGGCGCCGGTCCGGCGCAGCACCGCGCAGGCGAGCAGCGCGCCGATCAGCAGCTCCGCGGCTCGGGTGTCGGTCCCGAAGTAGGCACGGTCGATCGAGGTCCGCGCGGCGAGTCCGTTCGCCAGGGCCGAGAGCGCCGCGAGGCCACCCAGCACGACCACCAGCAGCCGGAACCGGCGGCGCGGCGGCACCCGGGTCCGGGCCAGCACCGCGGTGAGCAACAGCGGCAGCACGACGTAGAACTGCTGCTCGATCGCGAGGCTCCAGAAGTGCTCGAGCGGCGAGGGCGCCGACTGCGAGGCGCCGTAGCCGGTGCCCTGCGCGATGAAGTGCCAGTTGACCAGTTCGGCGAGCGTCCAGGGCACGTCGCTGCGCAGGTCCCGGAGCTGCTCGACCTCCCAGATGCCGGCGGCGCCCATGAGGACCACGAGCCCGATCGTCAGCCAGGACGCGGGCAGCAGCCGTCGGAAGCGTCGGGAGAAGAAGCGGCGCAGGTCCATCCCCGCGGTAGGCGTCGCCGACCACTCGCGCAGCAGCAGCGAGGTGATCAGGAAGCCCGAGAGCGTGAAGAACACCGACACGCCGAGGAAGCCACCAGCAGCCCCGGCGACGTCGCCGTGGAACGCCATGACGGCCACGACGGCCAGGGCTCGGATGCCGTCGAGCGCCGCGACGTGGCCGAGCGGGCGAACCTCGAGCACCCCGTCGGGAGCGGCACGAGCCGGTCCGCTGCTCGTCACCCCCATGGCGTCACCGTAGCGTCGGTCGATCCGGCGTCGCCCGGCCTCCGGGACGGGGCCCGGTTCCGATGGGGTCGCTCAGCAGGGTAGAAACTCTCCCATCGACGCCGCATCCTTCACCTCCGAGCTCGCATCGTTGCTGCCGACCTTCCTGGCGGGTCAGCGCTGGTACTCCGTGGTCGACCGCCCCCGGATCGACATCCGTCGGGTCGACACGCTCGTCGACCAGTGGCCCACGCTCCTGTGGCTGTTGGTCGAGGTGCGCTCCGACGACGGACGGGGACCATCGGCCTGGTACCAGCTGCCGATCGGCGCCAGTCCTGATCGCCCGGCGCACCTGGCCGACGTGGCGCTGCTCGGGCAGATGGCGACCCCGCGGGGCGACGCCCACCTGTTCGACGCCCTCGCGGACGACTCGATGTCGCTCGCGTTCGCCCACCACGTCGCTCCCGACCTGCACTTCCACTCGGTGCGGCCCCAGGGCGGCGAGGCGTCGAACACGTCGCTCGTGCTCGACGACCGCTACATCCTCAAGGTGTTCCGGCGGGTGCAGCCGGGACCGAACCCCGACGTCGAGGTGACCGAGCAGCTGGGCAAGGTGGGCTTCGGCGCGGTCCCGGTGCCGGTGGCGGTGTGGCGCCGGAACCAGACGGACCTGGCCGTGGTGCGCCGCTACGAACGCAGCCGGGGCGACGGCTTCGAGTTGGCCACGACGTCGCTGCGCGAGATGTTCAACCTGCGACGCCCGCCGCGGGACTGCAAGCTCGACTTCGCGAACGACGCCCACCTGCTCGGCCGCAACGTCGCGGAGCTGCACGTCGCGCTGGCAGAGGCCTTCGGCGCGGAGGAGGCCGACGGTGACACGTGGGCGTCGGACATGTCCGCCCAGCTGCACCGGGTCGCCGGCGGCCAGCTCGACACCGCTCGGATCGAGGGCATCTACGACCGGCTGCGCAGCGCGGACGACCTGGGTTCGGCGATCCGCATCCACGGCGACCTGCACCTGGCGCAGGTGCTGCGTCTCCAGCGCCACTGGATGGTGCTCGACTTCGAGGGCGAACCTGCACGACCCCTCGAGGAGCGGCGGCACCCGTCGTCACCGCTGCGCGACGTCGCCGGCATGACCCGGTCGTTCCAGTACGCCGCCGCGATGGCGCTGCGACAGCACGAGGAACCGGACCGCGAGCTCCGGGTGCTGGCGGACGCGTGGACGGTGCGCAACGTGAACACCTTCCTGGCCGGGTACGCCGATGTCGACGAGGCGCACCGGCTCCTGCCGCGGGCCCGGTCGAGCCGCGACGCCCTGCTCAGCGTCTTCGAGTTGGACAAGGCGGTCTACGAGGTCGCCTACGAGCTCGCTCACCGCCCCGAGCTCGTCGACCTGCCGGTGCAGGCCGTCGAACGCCTGCTCGACGGCGAGGACGAGCTGCCCGAGTCCGGCGCGGAGCTCTGAGCCGTGACTCGGCGAGTCGGCCCGCCGGGAGCGCTCGACCTGCACCTCTTCGCCGAGGGCCGGCACCGTCGACTCTGGGAGGTGCTCGGCGCGCACCCCGGTGACGACGGCACGGCGTTCGCCGTGTGGGCGCCGAACGCGTCGCGGGTCACCGCGGTCGGCGACTGGTGCTCGTGGGACCCGGAGTCGGGCACGACACTCGAGCCGCAGGGCTCGAGTGGCATCTGGTGGGGCTCGGAGCCGGCGGCGTCGGTCGGCGACCGCTACAAGTACGAGGTCGTCGGTGCCGACGGCACGGTCACGCTCCGGGCGGACCCCGTGGCGACCGCTGCCGAGACCCCGCCGGGCACGGCGTCGATCATCGAGCTCAGCCGACACCAGTGGCGCGACGCCGGCGACTGGCGCGACGCCCGGGCCGGTCGCAACCAGGGCCGGATGTCGGTCTACGAGGTGCACGCCGGATCGTGGCGCCGGCATCCCGACGGACGCTCCCACTCGGCGAGGGAGCTCGCCGAGCCGCTGGCCGACTGGGCGGTCGCCCTCGGCTTCACGCACCTCGAGCTCATGCCGGTCGCGACGCACCCCTTCGGCGGTTCGTGGGGCTACCAGGTCACCGGCTACTACGCGCCGGACGGGCGTCTGGGCACGCCGGACGACCTGCGCCACCTGATCGAGGTGTGCCACGACCGTGGGCTGGGCGTCCTGCTCGACTGGGTGCCCGCCCACTTCCCGAAGGACGCCTTCGCGCTCGCGCGCTTCGACGGCACCGCCCTCTACGAGCACGCAGACCCACGCCGGGGCGAGCACCCCGACTGGGGGACGCTCGTGTTCAACCACGGCCGCAACGAGGTCCGGAACTTCCTGGTGGCCAACGCCCTCTACTGGCTCGAGGAGTTCCGCGTCGACGGGCTCAGGGTCGACGCCGTCGCCTCGATGCTGTACCTCGACTACTCCCGCGCGCCCGGCGAGTGGGTGCCCAACGAGCACGGGGGCCGCGAGGACCTCGACGCCGTCGCGTTCGTGCGCGAGCTGAACGAGGTGGTCGCCGAGGAGCACCCCGGAGCGGTCGTCGTCGCCGAGGAGTCGACGTCGTGGCCGGGTGTCACGGCCCCCTCGGAGTGGGGTGGGCTCGGCTTCTCGAGGAAGTGGAACCTCGGCTGGATGCACGACACGCTCGGCTACTTCCACCGGGATCCGCTGCACCGCTCTCACCACCACGGCGAGCTCACCTTCCCCATGGTCTACGCCCGGCACGAACGCTGGGTGCTCCCGCTGAGCCACGACGAGGTCGTGCACGGCAAGGGGTCGCTGCTCGACAAGATGCCGGGCGACCGATGGCAGCAGCTCGCGAACCTGCGCTGCCTGCTGGCCTGGCAGTGGTGCCACCCGGGCCGCCAGCTGCTGTTCATGGGCGGCGAGCTCGCCCAGCAGCGCGAGTGGTCCCACGATCGCGAACTGGACTGGTGGCTGCTCGCCGAACCGGCCCACGACGGGGTGCGACGTCTCGTCGGTGACCTGAACGCGCTGCAGGCGCGGTTGCCGTCGCTGTGGCGGGGCGACGACGACCTCGACGGCACCTTCGGCTGGCTCGACGCGGACGATCACCCGCATTCGGTGTTCTCGTTCTGGCGTCGTTCACCCGGCCTCGACGACGTCGTGATCGTCGTCGCGAACCTGACGCCGGTCCCACGTCACGGCTACCGCCTCGGCGTGCCCTCCGACGGCGAGTGGTGCGTGGACCTCGACACCGACGACCTGCGCTACGCGGGTTCCGGCGCCGCAGCCGGAGCGCACGGGACCCTGGTCGCGGACACCGGCACGCCGTGGCAGGGGCAACCGGCGTCGTTGCTGATGACGCTCCCACCTCTGGCGGTGGTGGTGCTGACCGCACGGACCGGGGGCGGCAGTAGCGTCGGATGACGTGGACGTCACCGTCAGCTGTCATCGACACCCCGAGCGCGCGGCCGGCGTCGCCTGCCAACGGTGCGACCGTCCGATCTGCCCGCAGTGCATGCGGCAGGCGTCGGTGGGCTTCCAGTGCCCGTCGTGCACGTCGGCACGCCCCGAGCGCGTCGTCCGGGGCACGGCGTTGTTCGGAGGCCACCCCGAAGTGGTCGTGGGCAAGGTCATCATCGGCGTCAACGTCGCCGTGTGGCTGCTCGCCACCATCTTCGGCGGTGACCCCATGTCGGTCTCGGGTGCGGTCTACGAGCACGGGGTGCTGTTCGGGCCGATGGTCGCGGACGGCGACTGGTGGCGGGTGGTCACCGGCTCGTTCATGCACTCCGGGGTGCTGCACCTGGGCATGAACATGCTGCTGCTCTGGTTCCTCTCCCAGGAGCTCGAGCCGGTCCTGGGACGAGCGCGCTTCGCGATCCTCTACGGCGTGTCGCTGGTCGGCGGCTCCCTCGGCGTCCTGGTGCTCTCGCCGCTGTCGCCGACCGTCGGTGCCTCGGGGGCCGTGTTCGGCCTGATGGGTGCCTTGATCGTGCTGCAGCTGCGAGCCAAGCAGAACCCATGGCAGTCGGGCATCGGCGGTCTGGTGATCATCAACCTGGTGCTCACCTTCGCCATGCCGAACATCTCGGTCGGCGGGCACATCGGCGGCCTGCTCGCCGGCGCCGCGGCGGGGGCGGTGCTGCAGCCGCTGCGTTGGCCCCAGGAGGGCGCGGCGCTGCGCTCGACCGCCGTGGTGCTCTTCGGCGTCACACTGCTGGTCGGCGCCTTCGCCGCCGCGTCGATCTTCGCCAGCCCCCCGTACTACTGACGCGCTGTACTACTGGCCCGCTGTACTACTGGCCCGCTGTACTACTGGCCCGTCCTGCTGGCCGTGCCACTGGTCGCCGGAGGTCGGGTCCTACAGGGCCGCAGCGTCGGCGAACCGCTCCCGCAGGTTGCGCAGGTTCGTCCGCCAGACACGTCGCAGGACCGGCCGAGCGACGAACGCCCCGACGGGACCGCCGAAGTACCAGGGGAACTGCAGGCGCTCGATCCAGGTGAAGCGCGTGCGCCCCGCCCTGGTGCGTCGCAGCTCGAAGCGCCCGGTGCCGGTGACCAGGCCGTGGTGCCGCACGCCCATCTCGCGACCGGGCTTCCAGCTGGTGATCTCCATGCGGTCGACGAGGCGGAACGGTCCGATGCGGGTCTCGCAGTCGAAGCTCGTCCCCACGCCGGAGTGCTGCTCGGAGGTGAAGTGGATCGCCACCGCGTCCTGCATCCAGGTGGTGTGCGAGGCGATGTCCTCGATCGTGTCCCACACCTGCGACGGCGGGGCATCGAGGGTGGTTCGGACCTTCAGACGTGGCACGGCCGCACGCTACCGGGACGCCACTCGGCTGTGACGTCGGTCATCGAACTGGTCCGGCGGGCGCCGAGGCGGCACCGTGTTGCGATGGCCGACCACTCCGCGATCGAACCCGGCGACATCCTCCGCGACACGACACCCCACGCCGTGCCGGGTGTCGAGGGTCGTTTCTCCGCGTTCATCCCCGAGGCGTGGCGCATCTTCTACGCGTTCGGTGGCTCGACGATGGCCGTCGCGCTGCGCTCCGCTGGCGAGGCGCTCGACCGGCCCGACCTGGACCTGTTGTCGGCCGACGCGACCTTCTGCCAGGCGGTGCCCTGTGGCCCGGTCGCGGCACAGGTCGAGGTGCTGCGCAACGGCAGGAGCGCCGCCCAGGCGCTGGTCCGGCTGTGGGCGCTCGATCCCCACGATCCCGATGCGACCGGTCCGGTCGGCAACGACCTGGTCGTGACGTGCGTGTTCGGCACCCGGAGCGAGAGCACCCACACCTTCGTCGGCGCGGTTGCTCCCCAGGTGACGCCGCCGGAGCAGACCCTGTCGCGCACCATCGACGAGGACTCGCCGTTCTCGAAGATCCCCTACCACGCCCAGACCGAGTTCCGTCCGGTGGGCCGCGACTGGGGCGCCGAGTTCCCTCCGGGCGAGCCCCGCAGCGCCTCGTGGTTCCGCTTCCTCGCCGCTCCGCGCCGCGAGGACGGGACGTGGGAGCCGGCGACGTTGGCCCTGCCGGGCGACATCCTCGGTCCCGCCGTGCACGCGGGCGCGGGCAGCAGAGCCGGCGACTTCCTCGTGATCTCGCTGCAGATCAGCCTGCAGTTCGTCGCCGAGGTCCGCTCCGAGTGGCTGCTCCAGCACACACGGGCGCACGTCGCTGCCGACGGATACGCGTCGGGCACCGCAGAGCTGTGGGACGAGGACCTGCAACTGGTCGCCATCGCGACGCAGTGCGCGAAGCTCCAGGCCATCAAGCCGGGCTGACGCTCGCGCACGCCAGGTCGGCCGCCCCGAGGGCGAACGATCAGGTGGGACGGCGGTAGACGCTCACGTGTGACGTGCTGTCGGCCCCGAAGGGGGTGCCGCGCCAGTCGCACGAACGTGCGGCCACCACGAAGCCCGCTGCCGCGGCCCACCGATCGAGCTGTGCGGGCGGCACCGCTCGGATCTGCCACGGGCGCAACCGGACCGGCGCACCGTCTCGCAGCTCGATGTGCTGACCCGTCACCACCGAGGAGTCCGGATCGACTTCGGTCGCGATCAGCACGACGCGGTCGAGCTCGACGGAGCGCAGCTCGAGCAGTCGAGCGCCGGCCGGCTCGGGCGGGGCCGGCACGAAGCACTCGACGACGAACGAACCACCCGGACGGAGTACGTCGAACGCCGAGGTGAACAGCGACGCCTGCGCGGTCGGATCCGTCAGGTTGAAGACCATGTTGAACGCCGCGAGCACCGCGTCGAAGGGGCCCGCGGGCCACTCCTCGCGTCGGGCCACGTCGACCAGGACGCCGGTGACCGGAGCGCTACCGTCGACCTGCTTCGCCTCGAGCACAGCGAGCATGTCGGGCGAGGCATCCGCGCCGGTGACCCGGTGCCCCCGCTCAGCGAGTGGCACCGCCAGGCGGCCCGTCCCGACCCCGAGCTCGAGCAGGTCCGCAGGTCGACCACCGACGAGGGCGTCCAGGTGCTCCACCGCGTCGAGCGTGGCGGCGCCCGCCGGGTACCAGTCGTCATAGACGTCCGAGAAGCTCCTGCCGTAGGTCGTGGCGTCGAACGGTTCACCCATGGGTCGCAGTCTGCCAACTCCCGGGCGGTACATTCGATCCGTGGCCATCACCGAGCGGCGGGACACGGGGGGCGTCGGGGCGGCCGCGAGCGTGGCGACGGCCCGTGGTGACGCCCGGATGCCACCACACGATCCGCGCAGCGCAGCCGACGCCCTGGCCGACGGCACCTCACCCCTGGCCGACCTGCGACCCGTCGGGCCTGCGGGCGTGCTCGACGGCGGGTTCGACCTCTTCCGCTTCCGGTTCCGCCGTCTGGTCGGGTTCGCGGCGTGCCTGTTCGTGCCGCTGACGGTGATCGACCTGGTGATGATGGCCGTCGTCGGCACCGACACACCCGAGCGGGTCGCGGTCGGTCCGTCCATGATCCTGCTCGGGTCGGGTGACAGCTGGTCGTGGGTGATCCTGGTCGCGCAGACGGTCGCGCTGTCGCTGCTCGGGCTGTGCGTCGGGCACCTGGCCGCAGCCGCGGCCCGCGGCATCGACGTCTCGTTCCGCGAGATGCTCGGGCTCGCCGTGCGGCGATGGTGGGTGGCGCTGCTCATCGTGGTGCTGACCGCGGTGCCTCGCGCGCTGCTGTCGTGCGTCGTCTTCCCGGTGGGCTGGATCCTGGCCGACGCGTGCTTCTTCATCGCGTCGACCGTGGCGGGCGCAGAGGGCGTCGGCCCGTGGCGTGCGGTCTCGCGGAGCGTCGCGCTCGTCCGTGGTCGCTACGGCAACGCCGTGGTGATCTGCTTCGGCAGCCTGGTGATCTCCCAGGTCCTGCGCCTCTCGCTGACCGCCGGGCCTGCGCTGCTGCTGGCGAGCTTCGCGCTGCCCGAGCAGGCGATCGGCGTGGTGGCACGGCTCGGCACGGTCGTGCTGCTGCTCGCGGAGCCGATCACCGCGTGCATCGCGGCGCGGGCGTACCTCGACCTGCGCGCCCGACACGAGGGCCTCGATCTGCAGCTGCGCGCTGCTCGGATGTTCGGCGACACCCCCGGCGGATCGGCGTCGAACGGACCACTCGCCGCTGCACGCCGATGATCACGGCCGCGTGGTCCACGCTCCAGGCCGATCCCGCGGCACCGGACCCGGCCGAGGTGTCGGAGCGGGTCCAGGAGATCATGTCGCGGTCCGAGTTCGACTACGGGCCGTCGTGGTTCGACCAGCTGGCGGAGTGGATCGGGAAGCAGCTGGAGCGGCTCTTCGGCAACGTCGAGATGTCGGAGTCGCCCCAGGGCGGCGAGTTCCTCGGCGGCATCGGCTACTTCGTCGCGTGGTTCCTCATCATCGCCGCGGTGATCGCCGTGATCGGCGTGGTGGTCTACGTGCTGGTCAAGCGGGTCCGTCCCCGAGACGGTGACGACACGCCGGCGACCGAGACCGAGATCGAGCACCGGCGAGCAGCCGCGGCGTGGCGGTCCGACGCCGAACGCCTCGAGGCCGACGGCGAGTGGAAGCTCGCGCTGAGAGCCCGCTACCGCGAGCTCGTGCGCACACTCACCGATCGACGCCAGCTGCCCGACATCGCCGGTCGTACCACCGGTGAGCTCCGCGACGACCTGGGCGCCACCACGCCGTCGGCGAGCGCCGACTTCGACACGGCGTCCCTGCTCTTCGAGCTCGCCTGGTATGCGGACGTGCCGACCGGGCCCGAGGAGAACGCCCGCTTCCGGAGCGCCGCGACCGGTGTGCTCGCAGCCCCGGTCCTCGACGACGCGGGGGACTCCCGCAGCGGGGGCGCCGACGATGACGGCTCGACGCTGGTCGTGACCGGTTGACGGCGGCGCAGGGCGGCAGCGGCCGCTCGGGGAGAGGCGCAGGTCTCGGACTGCTGGTCGCGCTCGTTGCCGTGGTCGTGGTGCTCGTGCTGATGACGCGCACTCGGCAGTTGACGCCGTTCATGGTCGGGTCCAGCGATCCGGAGGGGTACGCCGCGATCGCCGAGCTCTGGGAGCAGGAGGGGGCGGAGGTCCGGGCGGTACCCGCATCGTCGCTGCTCGAGGACGTCGCCGGGGAGCCGACCTCGCGCACCGTCGTGGTCCCCGTGCCCGGCTACGCGTCGGAGGAGGAGCTGGCCAGGCTGCGTTCGCTGGCCGAGCAGGGCGCGACGATCGTGCTGGGCGAGCCGTGGCCCCTGGCGGACCAGGGGGACGTCAGCGAGCCCGATGGTGCCGAGGACCTGCTCGACCCGTACGACATGCCGCTCGACGTCATCGGGTTCCACGGCGCGAGGGAGCTCGCCGACACACCAGCGATGGCCCGCGAGCCCGGCCGGTGCGACATCCCGGGCCTCGACTCGCTGGGGCCGATCGACATCGCCTTCGCCTGGGAGTTCACGGCGGCCCGGGGTGACCAGGTCTGCTACGGCGAACCGGGCAGCGGTGCCGGCGAGCCGGGTGACGAGCTGGTGGTGATCGCCGCGCAGCAGCTCGGGTCGGGACGCGTCGTCACCATCGGTTCGCCGTACCTGTGGGTGAACGCCCGCCTGCAACCTGCGAAGGAGGACGGCGGGATGCCGCTCGCCAACGCGGCGACCGCGCTCGGTGCTGACCGGCGCTGCTCCCGGGGTGCGGATCGAGGTGATCGACCCGACGCCGAGCGCGGAGCCGTCGGCCGAGGGGTCCGACGGTCCGCTCGAGCTGATGCCGCTCCCGGTGCGCCTGGCCCTCGCCCAGCTCGTGGTGGTGGCGCTGCTGTTCCTGTGGTGGCGCTCGGTCCGCCTCGGTCGACCGGTCGAGGAACCGCTGCCGGTCGAGATCGCCGGCTCGGAGCTCGTGGTGGCCGTCGGTGACCTGCTGCGCCGCAAGGGCAGCCCGGAGCGCGCCGCGGTCGCGCTGCGTGGCGATGCCCGCACGGTGCTCGCCGCTCGACTCGGCGCGACCGGTGCCAGCGACGAGGTGCTCGTCGCGACCGTCGCCGCCCGCACCGGGCGTCCTGACGGCGACGTCCGGGAGGCGCTGTTCGGCGGCGCGCCGATCACCTCCTCCGCCAACCTCGTCGCACTCGCACGTACCCTCGACTCGATCCGCACGGAGGTCCTCAGTGTCCCAGAGCCCACCTGAACTCCCACCCGAGTTCGCCCACGACCAGCGACGTGATCCCCGTGAGGCCGTGCTGGCGCTGCGCGCCGAGATCGGCAAGGTCGTCGTCGGACAGGACGGCACGCTCTCCGGCCTGGTCGCCGCGCTGCTGGTGCGCGGACACGTGCTGCTCGAGGGGGTCCCGGGGGTCGCCAAGACGCTCATGGTCAAGACGCTCGCCGAGGCCCTCGCACTCGACTTCAAGCGCGTGCAGTTCACCCCCGACCTCATGCCGTCCGACGTGACGGGCCAGCTCGTGCTCGACCCGTCGGGTGGGCAGCAGCGACTCCGGTTCCGTGAGGGCCCCGTGTTCACCAACCTGTTCCTGGCGGACGAGATCAACCGGACGCCGCCCAAGACGCAGTCCGCGCTGCTCGAGGCGATGGAGGAGCGGCAGGTCACCGCCGAGGGCGAGTCGCTCGCGCTGCCCGACCCGTTCGTCGTCATCGCCACGCAGAACCCCGTCGAGCAGGAGGGCACCTACCCGCTGCCCGAGGCGCAGCTGGACCGGTTCATGTTCAAGCTGCTGGTCGGTTACCCGACCTTCGAACAGGAGACCGAGGTGCTCGGACGGCACCACCGGGGTCTCGATCCCCACGACGTCGTCGCCGCCGGGGTGCGCCCGGTGGCGAGCGTCGCCGATCTGGCCGCGGCACGCGCGCAGGTCGACACCGTGCAGGTCGAGCCGACCGTGCTGGAGTACATCGTCGCGTTGTGTCGGGCGACCCGCGAGTCGCCGTCGGTCGACCTGGGGGTGTCGCCACGAGGCGCGACCGCGCTGCTGCACGCCTCGAAGGCGTGGGCGTGGCTCTCGGGTCGCAGCTTCGTCAGCCCCGACGAGGTCAAGGCCGTGGTGAAGCCGACGTTGCGCCACCGCATGGTGGTGCGGCCCGAGCTCGAGCTCGAGGGCGTCAGCGCGGACACGTTGCTCGACAACATCCTCGCCGTCGTCCCCGCCCCCCGCTGAGCCGGCCCGACCCACGTGCTCCTGCTGCCCACCCGCCGTGCCGCGATCGTCGCCGCCGTGGTCGCGGCCGCGCTGCTGCTCTACCCCGACGGGGACGTCTCGGTGCCCGCCGCGATCGCCGTGCTCGGCGTGCTGCTCGTCGCGGTCGTGCTCGCAGACGCGCTGCTCGGCACGTCACCTGCGCAGGTGGTGGTCCGGCGGGAGCATCCTCCGGTCGTGGTCACCGGCCGCGAGGCGACGATCCGCTGGGAGGTCCGCTCGGAGTCGCGAAGGACGTTGCGCCTGGCCGTCGCGGACGACCTGGCGCCGTCGCTGCGGGCACGATCGCGCCGGTTCACCACGGCGGTGCCGCCACGCGGCACCGCGCGCGTCACCACCACGATGCACCCGATGCGGCGCGGCCGCTTCGAGCTGGAGCACTTGACGGTCCGCATCGAGGGCCGCCTCGGGCTGGGCGCTCGTCAACGCGCCGTGCCGTTGCACACGACGCTGCGCGTGCACCCCCCGTTCCGTTCACGCGACGAGGCCGAGCTCAAGATCCGCCAGGCGCGGATCCTCGAGGTCGGCATCCGCTCGGCGAAGGGGCTGGGCGGTGGCACCGAGTTCGAGCAGCTGCGTGACTACGGCCCCGACGACGAGTTCCGTCGCATCGACTGGACCGCCACCGCCCGCACCGGGCGCACGATCGTCCGGACCTACCGCTCCGAGCGGAACCAGAACGTGCTGGTGCTGCTCGACAACGGCCGGACGATGGCGGGCCGCGTCGACGGGGTGCCGCGCGTCGAGCACGCGATGGACGCCACGATGATGCTGACCGCCGTCGCGACACGGCTCGGGGACCGGTGCGGGCTGGTCACCTTCGACCGCCGGGTCCGGTCGATCGTGCCGCTGGCCCGTCACACCGACCAGGTCGCGCGGGTGACCGAAGCGATGTTCGCGCTCGAGCCGGAGCTCTCCGAGTCGGACTACTCGTCGGTCTTCGCCGAGGTCGTGGCCAGGTTCCGTCGCCGGTCGATGCTGGTGCTGCTCACCGATCTGGTCGACGAAGCGGTCCAGACGTCGCTCCTGCCGGCGCTGACGCTCATCTCGAGGACGCACCTGGTGGTGGTCGGCGCGGTGCGCGACCCGCAGGTCGAGGCGTGGGCCGCCGGCGCGCAGCTCGACGACATCGATCCCGACGAGGCGGCCTACCGTCAGGTCGCCGCGGTGCAGTCGCTGGCCGAGCGTCGGCGCACCGTGGCGCGCCTGCGGGGTCGGGGTGTCACCGTGGTCGACGCCGCGCCGGGTCGGCTGTCCTCGGAGCTGGCCGACGCCTACTTGCTGGTCAAGCGCAACGGGCGACTCTGAGCGACCGTCGGACCCGTCGTGTCGCGGGCCAGGTCGAGCCGGTCGCGCTCGGTCTCGCCGAGCAGGCCGGTCAGACCCGCCCGCTCCGCCCGTGCGCCCAGCAGCACGACGTAGACGACGAACACCGCCAGCGCTGCGACGCCCACCCCGACGCGCAGCGAGGTCGGCAACGACGACGGCGTGACGAACCCCTCGATGAAGCCCGCGACCACGAAGCACAGCGCCAGGCCCATCACGATGACGACCGCCCGCATGCCCTCTTCGCGGAAGGCGCGGGCCCTGGTCCGGTCCCCGGGTGCGACGAGCGCCCACGAGAGACGCAGGCCGGCGGCGCCGGCGACGACGATCGAGCTGATCTCGAGCAGGCCGTGGGGAAGGATCAGGCCCCAGAACTGCGCGGCTTCGCCCTCGTGGTGCATGACCGCTGCCATGACGCCGAGGTTCACGCCGTTCAGCACGAGGACGCCGACGGGACCGAGCAGCGGGATCACGCCCAGGGCGAAGGCCAGGAACGCGACCTGGATGTTGTTGAACGTCACCCTGCTCGCGAAGTTCTCCGCCGCGTCGGAGCTGTAGTAATCGGCGAACTCCTCCTGTGCGATGACCTCCTGCAGCTCGGGAGGCACCGCAGCGTCGAGCACGGCAGGGGAGTTCGCGAGCCAGAGGCCCATGGCGAACGCCGGGAGCATGAGCGCCACGAACGACACCAGGACGTAGCGGCGCGAGTGCCAGACCGCGACCGGGAACGTCTCGGTGAAGAAGTTGCGGATGGTGCGTGCCGCGGAACCGCGGCGCCGGTAGATCACGACCCGCGCCTCGCCGAGGATGCGCGAGAGCCGGGCGTTGAGGTCCGGATCGCGGTACTGCCCACGGGCGTGCGAGAGATCGGCGGAGACCCGCTGGTACAGGCCGACGAGCTCGGCGATGTCGTCGTCGGAGAGCGAGCGGACGTTGCGTGCTCCGGCGGTGGCGAGTTGCTCGAGCCGCCGCCAGATGGGGTCGTTCCGCTGGATGTACCTGTCGATGTCCACCCGGTGGCTCCTGCCGACGGCGACCCGGACACCGTACGGTAGGGGCTCATGAGCGTGGGGGTGGTCACTCCGGAAGCGGTGCTGTTGGAGCTCCCGACGGCAGGTGTGGCGACGCGTGCCTTCGCCCGACTGATCGACCTGGCCACGCAGGCGGCGCTGATGATGGTGCTGGCGATGCTCCTCGGCGCGCTCGGCGGGGGTGGTGGCGTGGCAGTGATCGCGATCGCGTCGCTGTTCTTCGTGTTGATCGTGTATCCGATCGGGCTCGAGATCCTGTGGCGGGGACGCAGCGTCGGGAAGTTCTTCTTCGGTCTGCGGGTGGTGGGGGTCGACGGCGCCCCGGAGGTCCCTCGTCAGGCGGTGGTCAGGGGACTCGTCGCACTCGTCGACATCTACGCCTCACTCGGCTTCCTGGCGCTGCTGAGCGCCATGTTCTCGCCGTCGTCGCAGCGATCCGGCGACCTGGCCGCGGGCACCGTCGTGATCCACATCCGCGGCGGAGGCGCCGCCCACACGCCGATCGCGTTCCACCCGCCGGTGGGGCACGAGGCCTACGTCGCCACCCTCGACGTCGGCCGCTTGAGCGACGAGGACTTCGCGCTCGTCCGGGAGTTCCTGCTCCGCTCCTCGGCCATGTCGCACGAGGCTCGCTCGGTCATGTCGGTCGAGCTGGCCGATGCCGTGCGCAACCGCATCGGCCACAGCCTGCCGGGCTCCTTCGACGCCCACACCTGGCTCGTGTGCGTGGCGTCCGCGCACCAGCTCCGCACCGGTGGCCTGCTGGCGGATGCCGCTGCGGGGCTGGCACCGCTCGCCCCGCCCACGCGCTGACCGAGTCGTCCGCCGGGCGTCGTCCCGCTGCACGCCTCGGGACGCGGCCTCGTGACGAGGGACCGCGGCGTGGGACGGCGGAACTGGAACAGGTTGCAGTTCTGGGCGGTGCGGGCAACACTCCATCGACCATGGACTTCGACGACAGCCCCGCCGAACGAGCGCTCCGTGCCGAGGCGATCGAATGGCTCGACGCGAACGCCAAGCGTCGCGACCTGGAGTCGCTCACCGGGATGCGGACCCACAGGGCCCACACCGAGGAGCAGGACCTGGCGCTGCTGAACGAGGCGAGGGACTGGCAGCGGCTCAAGGCCGAAGCCGGTTGGGCGGCCCCGCACTGGCCCGTCGAGCACGGCGGCCGTGGGCTGTCGCCGTTGCTCGCCGGGGTGTTCGCCACGGAGGAGCAGCGCTACGACGTCTCCGGGAACATGTTCTCGGTCGGCATCGGCATGGCCGGCCCGACGATCATCGAGTGGGGCACCGAGGACCAGCGCGAGCAGTACCTGACGCGCACCCTGACCGCCGATCACATCTGGTGCCAGCTCTTCAGCGAGCCCGGCGCCGGCTCGGACCTGGCGGGCCTGTCGACCCGGGCGGTGCGCGACGGCGACGAGTGGGTCGTCACCGGCCAGAAGGTCTGGACCTCGGCCGCCCATTACGCGGACCGCGGGATCCTGTTGGTGCGCACCGACCCCGACCAGCCGAAGCACCGCGGCATCACCTGCCTGATCGTCGAGATGGACACCCCCGGCATCGAGGTGCGGCCGCTGCGCCAGATCGACGGGGCGATCCACTTCAACGAGGTCTTCCTCGACGAGGTGCGCGTGCCGGTGGAGCAGACCCTCGGCCCGGTGGGCGCCGGGTGGGGTGTGGCGCTCACGATGCTGGCGCACGAGCGAGCCTCGATCGGCGGGGGCGGCATGTACGGCTTCGCCGAGGTGCTCACCCTGGCTCGGAGCTGCTCGGACCCGACGGACGCGACGGTCCGCCAGCGGCTGGTCGACCTGTACACGCGCTTCGAGCTGCTGCGCTTCCTCGGGTACCGGGTCCGCACCGCGGCCGAGCGCGGCGAGATGCCCGGCCCGGAGAGCTCGGTGCTGAAGCTCGTCGTCTCCGCGCTGTACGAGACCGGCGGCAGCCTGGTCGTCGAGCTGCAGGGACCGGGCGGGATGCTCGTCGGCGACGACGCGCCGTTCACCGGGAAGTTCCAGGACCTGTTCATGGGGCAGTGGGCGCCACGCATCGGCGGCGGCACCGACCAGATCCAACGGAACATCATCGGCGAGCGGGTGCTCGGACTGCCCGGTGACCCGCGTGCCGACAAGCACGTGCCGTTCCGCGACCTGCCCCGCAGCTGACCCAACCCGTAGCGTGTCGGGGTGACCCTCGAACCGCCGGAGCGCTTCGCCGACCTGGACCACGCCGCGACGACGCGCCTGCGTCCGGAGGCGCTCGACGCGATGTCGCCCTTCCTCGGGCCGCGCTACGGCAATCCGTCAGGGTCGCACCTGCTCGCCCGCGACGCGGTGCGGGCCGTCGACGACGCCCGGGAGCGGATCGCCGAGCACCTGGGCTGCGCACCGGGTGAGGTCGTGTTCACCTCGGGCGGCACGGAGTCCGACAACCACGCGGTCAGCGGCGGCATGCCACCTCGGTCGGGGGTCCCGCTGTGCTCCGCGGTCGAGCACCATGCGGTCCTCGACCCCGTGCTCGCGCTCGGTGGACGGGTGATCGACGTCGACGACCACGGCCGGGTCGACCTGGCACACCTGGCCGAGCTGCTCGACGAGCTCGGCACCAGCGTGTCGGTGGTGTCGGTCATGGCCGCGAACAACGAGACCGGAGTGATCGGTGACCTGGACGCGGTCGTCGAGGTGGTGCGCGCCCACGAGCCCGACCTCCCGCGCACCCCGGTGCACACCGACGCCGTGCAGGCCGCCGCGTGGCTCGACCTCCGGTGCGCGGTCGCCGCGGCCGACATGGTCTCGGTCTCGGCCCACAAGCTCGGAGGACCGAAGGGCGTGGGCGCGCTGGTCGTGCGCCACGGCGTACCGCTGTCGCCCCTGCTGCGCGGCGGTGGACAGGAACGCGAGCGCCGGTCGGGCACGTCGAACGTCGCGGGCATCGTGGGCTTCGCCGCGGCGTTCGACGCGACCGTCGCCGCACGCTCGGAGCAGGCGGCCCGCATCGGGTCGCTGCGCGACCGCCTCGCCGCCGGCCTGCTCGAGGCGGTGCCCGACCTGGTGCTGACCGTGCTCGGCGCCGACGGCGTCGCGGTGCTGCCGGGCATCTGCCACGTCTGCATCCCGGGGGTCGACTCGGAGTCGCTGCTGTTCCTGGCCGAGACCGACGGCGTCTACGCCGCAGCGGCGTCGTCGTGCGCCTCTGGCGCCCAGGAGACGTCCCACGTCCTGCGTGCGCTCGGCATCGCCCCCTCGCTCGCCGAGGGTGCCCTGCGCCTGTCGCTCGGGTGGGACTCCTGCGCCGCGGACGTCGACCGTGCCCTCGAGGTGCTGCCCGCCGCGGTCGAGCGCGTCAGGAGCTTCGGCTGATGCGGGTCCTCGCTGCGCTCTCGGGTGGGGTCGACTCGTCGGTGACCGCCGCACTGCTGCGCGACGCCGGCCACGACGTCGTCGGCGTCACGATGAAGCTGTGGGGCGGCGCATCCGACACCGGGTGCTGTTCGGTCTCCGACGTCGAGGACGCACGCCGTGCCGCGGCGCAGCTCGACGTCGACCACCACGTGTTCAACTTCGGCGACGAGTTCGACGAGCTCGTCGTCGGGCCCTACGTCGCGGACCACGCAGCGGGCCGGACGCCGAACCCGTGCGTCGAGTGCAACCGGCACCTCAAGTTCGACGTGCTGCTGCGACGTGCGGAACTGCTCGGCTTCGACGCCGTCGCCACGGGACACCACGCGCGGATCGTGACGCTGGCCGACGGCTCCCGCCGGATCGGACGAGGGGCCGACGCCGCGAAGGACCAGTCCTACGTGCTGTACACGCTGCGCGCCGACGACCTCGAGGGCATCGAGTTCCCGATCGGGTCGATGACCAAGGACGAGGTCCGGGCGCTCGCCGCGTCGCTCGGCCTGCGGACCGCGTCCAAGCCCGACAGCCAGGACGTCTGCTTCATCACGCGCAGCGACGGTCGTGCTGCCTTCCTCGAGCAGCGCATCGAGCTGCACCCGGGCACCGTGGTCGACTCGGACGGCAACGAGATCGGGACCGTCGAGCGGATCGAGCTCGTCACGATCGGGCAGCGTCGTGGGCTCGAGCTGGCTGGCGGCAGCGGCCGACGGTTCGTGACCGACGTCGACGTGCCGGCCGCCCGCGTGACGATCGGTCCCCGCGATCAGCTGCTGCGTGACGAGGTGCGTCTGGAGCAGGTCGTGTGGAGCGCGGAGCCGGTCACCGGAGCGGTGCGCGTGCAGTGCTCCGCACACGGGACGGCCGAACCGGCCGACGTGCACCTCGACGGCACCGACGCCGTCGTGCGGTGGCACACGCCGCAACGTCGTGTCGCCACCGGGCAGAGCGTGGTGCTCTACCGCGACGAGGTGACCTCGGACGGCTCGACGGCCGAGGTCGTGGTGGGCGGCGGGCTCGCCCTCTGACGCCGGCGCCGCGCGGCTCAGGCCGGGGCGGTGGCGAAGTCGCGGTCCGCAGCGTGTCGGATCAGCTCGCCCGGGCGCGTCGGGGTGATCAGCACCTCGGTGACGTCGATCTCGGTGGCGATCTCGTGGCGTCCGACGGTGGGTGTGATCGTGACGGGTTCGGACAGGTCGATCTGCAACACGAGTCCCGTCGCTCCGCCGGTGAGGTCCTGCGCCGTCGTGCCGTCGAGCGCAGGCGCCAGTCGCCGGACGGCCTCGCGTCGGAACAGCACCGGGTCCATGAGCGTCATCGGGTCCACGATCGTCAGGCCGGCGGGCACGAACACGACCCACCGCACCGCCAGGCGCGACAGCGTCAGCGCGGCCCACCAGGCTCCTGCAGCGCCCAGCACGACCAGGGGCACCCCGACCACCCAGCGGCCGTCAGCGGCCAGCAGGACGCCGACGGGGAGCGGCACGACGGCGAGCAGCCAGACCAGCTGCACCGGTCCGAGCAGCAGGGCCACCGGGGGGCGCAGCGGGAAGCGCCGCTCGTCGCCGTAGGACGCTGCGTTGACGAAGTCGAGCCCGACCTCGGCGCCCATCGCGATGACGGCGACGACCGCTGCGGTCGCCAGCCCGACCCAGCCGAGGGCGGAGGGCGCGCCGTCGGTCGCGGCGACGACCCCGGCCAGCAGGGGCACGGGTGCCAGGACCCGCAACAGGACGAGCGTCCGGATCGACATCACCACGCTGGCGAGCAGCCCGACGAACCACGCGGCCCACCACATGGCGGTGCCGGTGACCCGGATCGCATCCGAGTGTCCGTCGAGTCCGGCGACGATCAGGTCGCCGAGGGTGAGCGGGAGGGTGAACCAGAGGATCCGGGTCAGCCAGGTGAGGGGAGAGGCGTGCACCCCCACAGACTTGCGCGGCTCGCGTGGCCACCGCTAGCAACGACCCCATGGGGGGGACCATCGAGCTCCCGTTCGGGCTCGCCACTTCGATCGGATCCGTGCCGTGCGACACGCCACAGGACGCGTCGGAGCTCGCGCTCGCAGCGAACCCGTCGTTCCCGACGGTGCCGGTGCTCGCGCCCCACTCCTCGTCGTTGCTCGCCCAGGCCGTCCACGGTCTTCCGGGCGTCGAGGTCCAGCCGCCCGGCCTGCTCCGGCTCGTGGGCGCGGACCCTGCACTCGTCGCCGGTGAGCTCGACCCCGCCGACGTCGAGGTCGACGTCGGCGGCGCCCCGTACGCCGCGACGAGCGGGTTCCTCGACCACCTCGGCGCCGCGTCCGGCGACAGCAGCGTCGACGGCGTACGGATCGGTGTGCTCGGTCCCGTCACGCTCGCGCTCTCGCTGCGTGCCGCCGGGGTTCCCGCCGACGCCGCCATGACGCTGGCGGAGTCGATGGTCGCCCGCCGCGCCGCGGCGCTGCTCGCCGCCGCCCGCGCCGCACTGCCCGACGCGGTCGTGTTGGTCTGCGCATCCGAACCCGGCCTGGTCGGAGCGATGCACCCGACGTTCCCATTGGCGCCGTCCGAGGTCGCCAGCGCGCTCGGCACGTTCGTGAGGACCCTCGACGAGCACCCCGGGGCCGGCGACCTGCTGATCGGCGTGCACGTGCCGGGTCGGACCAACTGGGAGGCCGTGCTGGCGACCGGCGTGTCGGTGATCTCGACGCCCGCGGAGGCCGGGGTGGTGGGCTGGGCGCCGCAGCTCGCCGACTTCCTCGACCGCGGCGGGCGGATCGCATGGGGCGCGGTGCCGGTCGACCAACCGCTGGGGACGAGCGAGGAGCTGCTCTGGCGTCGCCTCAGCGCGTTGTGGTGCGAGCTGGTCGGCGCGGGCATGGATCCGCTGCTGCTGCGCAGCCGGAGCCTGATCAGCCCGGTCGACGGCCTGGCCCACTTCGGTCCCACCCAGGCCGAACGTCTGCTGGACCTGGTCGACGACATCTCACTGCGGGTGCGACGCCAGGCGATCGGCGCCCGACTCTCCCTCGGAGCCTGAGCCCCAGCGGGATGGGGTCGCGACGAGCGGCCCAGAATCTGGACCGGACGGGGCATTGAAAGTGGCCCGCCGCACGGACCACGCTGCACGGGTGCCTTCGGGCCACCGACTTCCTGCCCGGGCCGTGAGCCCCATCCGGCCCGGGCAGCGAAGGGGACCCTGAGAGGTGTCTCAGGGTTCATGTCACATGACAACGCAGCGGAGCGAAGTCCTCGTGTGATCCCGTCCGACAAGGCGCTGCGCCTGGTGCACTCACCCGGCGCTGGCGACCGGGGTCGACGCCCCCCTCGTTGGCGCCTCGAGGTCGAGGTCCGTGTCGCCGATCCGGTGGTCGCCGCTGCGCTGTCCACGATCGCCCGCTCGACCGCGACCCGAACCTCGCTCCGACAGGACGACGGTGCTCCGACGGCGAGGCCTGCGTCACCCGACGGGAACTCGGCGAGTGGCGTCCGGCGGTTCACGAGCCTGCTGATCACCGACCGGACGCCCACGTCGACGGCGCCACGGGCCTGGTCGGGCGCGCAGGGTGCCGCGACGGTGCTGGTCGTCGGCTCGATGCCGTACGACGCACGGTGGGCGCTGCAGACCATGGCGGCGGTCCCGGTGCACGGCATGGTGCCGGCACAACGGCCCGCAGACCTCGTCGAGGTGCTGGCAGCACTCGCCGACGACGTCGTGCAGGTGCCCGCGTCGGTCGTCGAGATGGCGCGGTCGGCGCCCGCCCTCACCGGCGAGCAGTACGAGCTCGCCGAACAGCTCGTGGCAGGACGTTCGAACCCCGAGATCTGCCGTGCCCTCGGCATCTCGCAGTCGGGCGTGAAGCGGCGGCTGTCGACCTTGTTCGAGCTGTTCGAGGTCGAGAACCGGGTGCAGGCGGCGGCGCTCGCCGCAGGCCTCGGCATCCGACCCGCAACGCGCTGAGACCGACCGCCCGTGAAGTGAGATGTCGGCGTCGGTCACTACATTGACGACGTGAGCGAACCTTCCGCGCCGGACGCCGGCCCCGTCGTCCCGAACGGCCCCGATGCAGAGCTCGACCCGGCCGGGCGCGTCGACTGGCTCCGCGAGCAGATCCGCGACCACAACGCGGCCTACTACGAGCGTGATGCGCCGGTCATCGCAGATGCGGACTACGACGACCTGGTCCGCGACCTGCGGGCGATGGAGGAGCTGCACCCCGACCTGTTGACGCCCGACAGCCCCACCGTCGAGGGGGTGGGCGGCGCGCCGTCGGCGCAGTTCGCGCCGGTCGAGCACACCGTCCGCATGATGAGCCTCGACAACGCGATGGACCTCTCCGAGCTCGAGGCGTGGGGAGCGAGGACCGCCCGCAAGGTCGCCGAGCTCGGCGCGACCGACTCGGTGCGCTACGTCTGCGAGCTCAAGATCGACGGCCTGGCGGTGTCGATCCGCTACGAGCAGGGCGCCCTGGTCCAGGCCGCCACGCGGGGCAACGGTCGTGTGGGCGAGGACGTCACCGCCAACGTGCTGCGGATCGACGCCATCCCACGCCAGCTGGCCGACGGCGCCCCCGACGTGCTCGAGGCCCGCGGTGAGATCTACCTGCCGATCGAGTCCTTCGAAGCGCTCAAGGCGCGCACCGAGGCAGAGAACGAGGCGCTGCTCGCCCGGGGGAACCGGCCGCGTCCGGTGCCGGTCAACCCCCGCAACGCCGGCGCAGGCTCGCTGCGCCAGAAGGACCCCGAGGTCACCGCTGGTCGAGGACTCGCCTGGTGGTGCTACCAGCTCGGCCAGGTCGTCGGCGCCGACGTGCCGCCGTCGCACTCCGCGGCGTTGCGCTGGCTCGGCGACCTCGGCATCCCGGTGAACCCGCTCACCCGGACCGTCGACGACCTCGACGCCGTGTACGAGTTCTGCCAGCACTGGGTGAAGCACCGCCACGAGCTGCCCTACGAGATCGACGGCGTCGTCGTGAAGGTCGACGACCTGGCCCTCCAGTCAGCCATGGGCTCCACGTCGAAGGCGCCGCGCTGGGCGATCGCCTTCAAGCTCCCACCCGAGGAGCGCACCACCCTGCTCGAGGACATCCAGGTCTCGATCGGCCGGACCGGCAAGGCGACGCCCTTCGCCGTGCTGCGCCCCGTCTTCGTCGGCGGCTCCACGGTCGGGCTGTCGACGCTGCACAACGAGGACCAGGTGCGCCTCAAGGACGTCCGTCCCGGCGACACCGTCGTGGTGCGCAAGGCCGGCGACGTCATCCCCGAGGTCGTCGGACCGGTGCTCGAGCTGCGCCCCGAGGGCCTGCCCGAGTGGCGCTTCCCGACCGAGTGCCCCTCGTGCGGTCAGCCGCTCGTGCGCGCCGAGGGAGAGGCGCAGCACCTCTGCGTCAACCCCGACTGCCCCCAGAAGCGCCTCGCGACGCTCAGCCACTTCGTGTCACGTGGCGCGATGGACATCGACGGGCTCGGCGAGCAGCAGATCTCCACCTTCATGGAGCTCGGCCTGATCCACGACGTGGCCGACATCTACGACCTCGACTTCGACCGGATCGCCGAGCTGCCCGGGTACAAGGAGGCGTCGATCAACAAGCTGCGCAACGCGATCGAGGCCTCCAAGCAGCGGCCGCTCGCGAACCTGCTCTTCGGTCTCAACATCGTGCACCTCGGCGCCGCCGGGGCAGAGGTGCTCGCCTCGTCGCTGGGCGACCTCGACACGATCATGTCGGCCTCGGAGGCCGACCTGAACGCCGTCGACGGCGTCGGCCCGGTGATCGCGACCTCGGTCCAGCACCACTTCGCCGACCCGGCGAATCGGCGGCTCGTCGAGCGCCTGGCGGCGTCCGGGGTCAACACCGTCGGGCCGGAGCGCTCCGTGCTGCCCCAGACCCTCGCCGGGAGGGCGGTCGTGGTCAGCGGCGGCCTCGAGGGGTTCAGCCGCGACGAGGCCGCCGCGGCGATCAAGGCACGTGGCGGGAAGTCACCCGGCAGCGTGTCGGGCAAGACCTACGCGCTCGTGGTCGGCAACGACCCCGGCGCCTCGAAGCTCGCCAAGGCCGAGCAGCACGGCGTGCCGGTCCTCGACGAGGCAGCGTTCGTCGAACTGCTCGAGACGGGTGAACTGCCGGGCGGCTGAGGCGCCCCGACGCCGGCCGGGCTCAGGTGGCGTTGAAGCACCAGGCGACCGGCTCGGCCGTGGCCTCGCCGTCGCGCTCGCTTCCACACGAACGCGGTGACGCAGTTCTGCCCCTGGTTGAGCGTCTCGATCGGACGGTCAGGACCGGGCTGGAACTGCACCAGCCCGGTGCCGTCCTTGATCAGCCCGTCCTCGGCGGTCTTGATGGTCACGCCGTTGATCTGCAGGTAGGCGTCGTAGCCGTCGGCGACGTCGATGCCGACCTGGGCCTGACGGAGGGCTTGCGCTCCCGACGCGGGGATGAGTCGCTCGACCGAGTCCGGCAGCGCGTCCGAGGTGCTCCCGGTGCCGGTGACCGCCATGCGGCCCGTGATGGCGATGCCGACGACGACCCCGATCAGCAGCAGCGCGATCAGCACGCGGCGCGGCACGTCGCCGAGTCGCGAGGGGCGTCGGTCCCGGGCCCGTGCCGCGAGCGCGAGGTCCGACTGCGACGGGCCTTCGTACGTCTCGGCGGCGGTCCCTGGATCGTCCGCCTCGACGGGCCCGGAAGGGGAGTCGGAAGGGGTCGTGGGGTCGCTCATCCAACCGATGGTCTAGCCCGTCCCCGGACTCCGCGGTAGGCAGCGGTACCATGTCGCCGATGACCTCCCGACTCTCTGAGGAGACCGGGCGTGTGCTCGGCGGAAGATATCGACTGGTCGCCCCCATCGGAGTGGGCACCTCGTCGCGCGTCTTCCTCGCCGTCGACACGCAGCTCCGGCGCCGCGTGGCGGTCAAGTTGCTGCACGAGGCACTCGCCGAGGACGAGGCGTTCCTGCGCCGGTTCCGTGCCGAGGCCCGCGCCGCTGGCGCGCTGAACCATCCGAACATCGTGGCGGTCTTCGACTGGGGTGAGGACCACTCCGACGCCGGTGTGGTGCCGTACCTGGTGACCGAGTTCCTGGGCGGCGGCAGCCTGCGGGAGATGCTCGACCGCACCCCGACGCTCACACCGTCGCAGACGCTGCTGGTGGGCCTCGACTCCGCCCGAGCGCTCTCGCACGCCCACCTGCGGGGCCTGGTGCACCGCGACGTGAAGCCGGGCAACCTGCTCTTCGACGACGAGGGTCGCCTGCGCCTGGCCGACTTCGGTCTGGCCCGCGCCCTCGCCGAGGCATCGTGGACCGAGCCCACGGGAACCGCGGTCGGCACCGCCCGCTACGCCTCGCCGGAGCAGGCGCTCGGACGCCGACTCGACGGCCGGTCCGACGTGTACTCCCTCGCCCTCGTGCTCGTCGAGTGCCTGACGGGCCAGGTGCCCTTCGCCGCGGACACGACCGCCGCGACGCTCGCGCTGCGCACCCAGGGCGACCTGGAGCTCGGGCCGGAGCTCGGTGGGCTGCGGTCCGTGCTCGAACGTGCCGGACGCCTCGACCCGACCGAACGGCCCGAGGCCGCGGAGTTCGAGATCGCGCTCATGGCCACCGCCGAGGAGTACGAACGTCCCGAGCCGCTGCCGATCGTCGCCACGCTCGGCGACGGTCAGGAGACCTCCGAGATGATGCTCGTCGCGGGCATCGGTGCGATCACCGGCATCGAGGACGGCCCGGTCGACCTCACCGTCGGCACGGTGCACCGGGATCCCGAGGTGCTGCCGGTCCCGCCGCCCGAGGTCATCGGCGAGGAGCCCGCCGACCCACCCGGCGACGGCACGGCCGCGGTGTTCGACCAGGAGGCGCCTGCCGCCCCGAGCGCTGCCGCCGCGACCTCCGCTGCCACGACCTCCGCTGCCGCGACCAACGACGCCGCAGCCGACGCGACCGCCGCCATCTCCGCCGCCATCTCCGCCGCCACCACCAGCGCCCCGACAGGGCCCGCTCCGACGCCCTCGACGAACGGGGCCGGCTCGAACGGGGCCGGCTCATCGGGAGTCGGCTCCTCGGCGGCGGATCACGACGTGAGCCGTCGTGACCCGATCACCGTCGCGCAGGAGCACGAGCTGCTCAGCGGTTCGCGGCCGGCCTCGTTCGGGAAGGTCGAGCCCTACGGCGCGGATCTGCCCCCGACGGTCGCCGCCCCGACCGCACGTCAGCAGCGCAGGGCCGACAAGGCTGCAGCCAAGGCCGAACGAGCGGCGCGGAAGGTGTCCGCCAAGGCCGCTCGTCCGCGCCGGCGCTGGCCCCGCCGGGTGCTGGCCCTCGTCGCGGTCATCGCGCTCATCGGCGGCGCGGCCGCCGGCTGGTGGTTCATGATCCGGGTGCCGGTCCACGACGTGCCCGACTTCTCGGCGATGACCGTCGAGCAGGCGACCGCCGAGGCCGACCGGCTCGGCTGGGACGTCGACGCCGACACCGTCGACCGACGCGACGGCACCTCGCCGGGCGACATCCTCGAACAGATCCCCGCAGCCGGCACCGACCTGGCCGAGGGAGAGACCGTCACGTTCACCGTCTCGCTCGGCGCCACACTCGCGCCGGTGCCCGATGTCGTCGGCACCGCCGAGGCCGACGCCCGGTCCGCACTCGAGGAGCAGGGCTTCGCCATCGGCACCGTGACCCCCGCCCACGACGAAGAGCTCGCAGAGGGCCAGGTCGTGAGCGCCGCCCCCGCGCCCGGCAGCGCGGCGATCGATGATCGCAACCAGCTGCCCCGCGGCACCGTGTTCGACCTGGTCGTGTCCCAGGGCCCCGCGCCGCGTGTCGTGCCGGCCGGGTTGCAGGGGATGACCCAGGCCGAGGCGGAGAAGGCCCTGACCGACGTGCAGCTCGTGCCCCGCGTCAACGCCCAGTACAACGAGACCGTCGAGGCAGGTCGTGTCGTGTCGGCCAGCGGCCAGCCCGGCGCCGAGCTCCCGCGCGACAGCGCCGTCACGCTCGAGGTCTCACGCGGTCCTGCACCGGTTGCCGTCCCCGACGTGCGCTACATCACCGGGTCGATGGCCGCCGAACGGCTCGAGGCCGACGGCTTCGTCGTCGCGGGGATCGAGGGGTCACCCTCGGGCATGGTGCTCGCCACCGATCCGGTCGCCGGTGAGCTGCACGCTCGCGGCACCGCGGTGCGCATCTTCACCCGCTCCTGAGCTGCAGCCAGGTGGCCATCCTGCCGGCGACCGCTGGGCCATCCTGCCGGCGACCGCTGGGCCATCCTGCCGGCGACCGCTGGGCCATCTTGCCGGCGACCGCTGGGCGCGCGATCATCCACCACTTTGCGTGCAGCACGACCTACGTTGACGCCATCGGGACCGTCGTTCCCGTTGGGGTGGTCTGCTGGACGTGGTGTTCCCCAGCCGCCGCGATGAGGCGGCCACCCCAACAGGGCGACGGTCCCGGCCCGACTCCGAGGCTCGAGAGCACGGCAGTACGATCCGTGCCGCATGTCGCCTCCCGCCCCGCCCACCGAGCCGCCCGGCGGAGAGGGACGGGATCCTGAGAGGTCACCCGACGAGCTGCCCGAGGAGCTGACCGCTCTCGCCATCGAGGCCCCCGGCGTCGACGAGGACCCCGTCGTGCCGTGGCCGCTGTTGTGGCAACGCAGAGCAGCGCAGCGTGTGCACGGCAGCGATCGTGGTGCGTGGATCATCACCTGGACCGTGCTCTTCGGCACCTTCTGGGTCGCCAGCACGATCACGATCCTCGCGGTCAGTCGGCCCCAGATCGCCCAGGACCTGGACGCGTCGGTGTCGAGCCTGGTCTGGCTCATCTCCGGACCGACGATCGCCGTCGCGCTGACGGGCACGACGGCGGGGAAGCTCGGTGACCTGCACGGTCACCGCAAGGTGTTCCTCATCGGGATGAGCGTGTCGGCCGTGTTCGTCGTCGCCTCCGCGCTCGCCTGGTCGGGCCCGTCGCTCATCGTGTTCCGGGTGCTCGCCGCCACTGCGGGCGCCGCGACGGGCCCCAGCTCGCTCGCCATCATCAACGGCCTGTTCAGCCGCGAGAACCGCTCGAAGGCGCTCGGGTTCTGGTCGCTGGTGGTCGCCGGCGGCCCGGTGGTGGGCCTGGTCGTCGGAGGTCCGTTGGTCGAGAACCTCGGGTGGCGCACGATCTTCTGGGG
Source organism: uncultured Actinomycetota bacterium (assembly GCA_963707555.1). Lineage (GTDB taxonomy): Bacteria > Actinomycetota > Acidimicrobiia > Acidimicrobiales > Microtrichaceae > JAFAFN01. The sequence goes on along the minus strand of CAVPQM010000002.1, from coordinate 346,081 downwards.
GCAGGCACCGCTGCTCGTCCTGTCGGTCCTGCTCGCCTGGTTGCTCGTCGCCGAGACGCCGCGACGTCGCGGTGTGCACTTCGACCTGGCCGGCCAGGCGGTCCTGTTCGTCGCCCTCGGGCTCATGCTGTTCGGCATCGACCGCGTGGCGGCGTGGGGTCTCACCAGCCCGTGGGTCCTCGGCGCATTCGCTGCGAGCCTGCTCGCGGTCTGGTGGTTCATCGCCGTGGAGCGTCGTCAGGAGCACCCGCTGATCCCGCTGGAGTGGTTCCGTCGCAGCGGGTTCGCCGTGCCCGTGATCGTCTCGTTCTTCATGCAGTTCGGCTACATGGGCGGCTTCACCCTCACCCCCAAGCTGCTCGCCGAGGTCCGCGGTCTGGGCCCCGAGACGATCTCGTTGCTGATGATCCCACGCCCGTTGACCTTCGCGATCGCCGGTCCCGTGGCGGGGATGCTCGCCGGGCGCATCTCGACCCGGGTCGCGATCGTCGCCGGCATGGCGTCGGTGGCGCTGTCGATGGGGCTCTTCGCGTTCGCCGCGGCCGACCCCGGCACGGTGATCGTGCTGCTCGCCCTGACGTTGTCGGGCATCGGCGTGGGCGCATCGCTGCCCAGGGTCTCGGCGTCGGTCGCGAACTCGGTCGAGGACGTCGACCTGGGCGTCGCTGGTGCCACCCAGCAGCTGTTCGCACAGATCGGTACGACGGTCGGCATCAACCTGCTCGAGACGATCCAGGTCGCCGCGGCGGGCACCATGGCGCTGTCCAGGTCGTACTCGGTCGCCTATGGCGTGGGCGCAGCGGTCTCGCTCGTCGGACTGCTCGTCGCGTTCGCGCTGCGAGAACCTCGTGGGACCATCAGGTGACGAGCCGCCCGTGACGCGAGCCGCCCCGACGACCGCGGTCGCCGGGGCGGATCGGGAGTCGTCGCAGACGCTGGTTACTCGGTGATCGCCTGGATGGCGGCAGCGACCTCGGCCGCCTTCGGGTCCGCCGCACCCGACTGCATCGCCATGAGCTTGGACATGTCGCCGTCGACCTTGACCTTGCCCGCCATGAACGCCTGCATGCCGGCCTGGGGGTTGCCGTCGACCAGGATCGCCTTGGCCGTCGCGTAGTCGAGGGTGACGGTGAGGTCGGGATTCTCGAGGTGCCCGAAGTCCATCTCCATCTCGCCGCCGGAGGTGTCCATGTGCGCGTTGATGTTGCCGTCGCCGAAGGGCACGTCGGTGATCACCTGGTTCATGCGCACCGCGTGGGCAGGGGCCGGGGCGTCGCCCGCATGCTGCTCACGGATCGCCTTCGCCTCGGCGACCCACTCCTCGCTCAGGAACTTGTACTTGGGCATCTGACGCCCCCCTTTTCTCGTCGAGCGGGCAGAGCGTAGTGCGCGCTCCGCCGAGCCGTCGCGGTTTCTTGACCGGCTGGTCAAGCCGGCCCCCGAGCGGGTCGCCACGCGCGGTCCCGGTCGGGGCCACGGGTACGGTGGTGCCCCGAAAGGGGGCCCAGATGTCCGAGATCCTTCCTGGTGCCGAACCGATGTCCGTCGACGGAGGGCCGGTCGGCGTGCTCGTGCTGCACGGCTTCACCGGCAATCCCCAGTCGATGCGCCCACTCGCCGAGGCGTTCGCGGCCGCGGGCCACTCGGTCGAGATGCCGCTGCTGTCGGGCCACGGCACCCGCCTCGACGACATGCTGGACACGACCTGGGCGGACTGGTCCGCCGACGCCGAGGCGGCCTACGAGCGCCTGGCCGCCCGTACCGAGCGGGTCGTCGTGGCCGGGCTGTCGATGGGTGGGTCGCTCACCGTCTGGTTGGCGACGCGCCACCCCGAGCTGGCCGGCATCATCTGCGTGAACCCCGCGACGCAGGCCGCTGCAGAGGTGCGGGACTTCATCCAGGCGCTCGTCGACGACGGCCAGGAGGTCATGGACTCGATCGGCTCCGACGTGGCCGATCCGAGCTCACCGGAGCTCGCCTACCCGGGCACACCGCTGCGGCCGCTGCTGTCGATGTTCGACGCGGCGAACGCGGTGCAGTCGTCGATCGGTTCGATCAAGTGCCCGCTGCTGCTCTTCACCAGCCCGGAGGACCACGTCGTGCCGCCGACCGACTCGGACTACCTCGCCGAGCACATCGGCGGGTCCGTCGAGCGGGTCAGCTGCGACCGCAGCTACCACGTCGCGACGATCGACTACGACAAGGACCTCATCATCGAGCGGTCCCTCGAGTTCGTCGACCGCGTCACCGCTGGCGACTGACGGTTTCGTCAGGCGGTGGTCGTGCGACGCCGGGCGGCGAGCAGGGCGACACCGGCGAGCAACGTCGCGCCGCCGGCCAGGGCGATGGCCGTGGTGTCGCCACCGGTGAAGGCCAGTGCAGCACCCTGTGCAGCGGGACGCTCGACCGCGACACCGGCCACCTCGGCCGGGGCCTGGGGCGTCAACGAGTTGTTGAGCACCTCGGGCGGCGGCTGGTTGCCCACGTACGCGCCACCGAGGTCGGCGGGCGCACCGTTCTCGGCGCCGGCCGTCGCAGTGCCGAACGCGAACACTGCGAACAGTGCCGCCAGGACGATGAGAGAGAACTTCCCCAGACGCATGCGTCGAACGTACCACCCTGCGCTGCCGTTCTGAAGGGGGCTGATCTGCCCACGTCGCCGCGTCTCGTGCCGAGGTGAGGGCTCAGGAGAGGTCGTCGAGCTCGATGCGTTCGGGTCGGATGTCGGCGAAGGTGCGATCGCCGGCGGTCCACTGCACGGGCGGCACCCGAGCCGAGGGGATCACCTCGATCGACTCCCAGGCCACCGGCAGGTCGAACGCGATGGTGAGCTCGGTGCTGGTTCCCCTGGGCAGGCGGATCTCGGCCCCGATGACCCGGGTCGGTCCGTCCGGTCCGGCGAGCACCGCACGGGCGCCCGTCACCTCCGGGTTGCCGGCTCCGGCGGGCATCGCGAGCGTGAGGATGCCGCCGTAGTCGCCGGCGGCTGCGCCCTCGGCGAAGGGACCGGCGATGTAGCGGGGCAGGCCCTCGGGTGTCGTGTTGGTGAGCGTCACGTCCACCGTCACGCGGCGCAGGTCCCCGTCGACGGTGGCATCGAGCACCGCGTCGACGTGCAGGAACTGGTCGAGCTTGTTGCCGAACCGGTTGAGCACGGAGAACAGCAGCGTGTCCTCTGCCAGCACTCCCGAGGCGCCCAGCGCCTCCCAGCCCGCCTGCTGGACGGGCACGTTCGACCAGAACGTGACGTGGCGTCCCGCACCGGTGCCCTCGAGCACCCCGATGAGCTCCGACACCGACACCGACCGGGTGTTCACCGCGTCGAAGACGGCCGAGGCGACGCGGCCGAGCCGGTTGCGGCGGGTCGCGGTGAGCGCCTCGGCGTCGGAGCCCTCGGTGTAGCCCAGGTACTGGTCGATCAGGATCGTCCCGTGGATCGTGTCGGCGTCGACGGTGAACGGCTCGGGGTCGTCGGGGGAACCCGGGACGTCGACCGGCCCTGTCAGCACGAGCAGCTGCTGCAGACCGACGACGTCGACCGCCATCACCCCGTCGACCGCGCCACGACCCGCGGACGCCCACATCTCGGTCGCCATGCGGGCGGTCTCGTCGAAACGAGGCGTCACGTTCACGTTGCGCCACTCCTGTGACGGCAGCAACCAGCTCCACAGCGCTGCGACGTCGGGATCGACCTCGGCGCCCGGCTCGGACAACGTCAGCTCGGCGGTCGTCGAGAACTCGCCGAGGTGCATCTCGCCGTCGACGACCTCCAGCTCGCCGATCTGCAGCGGCATGCCACCGCCGGCGCGCATCTCGCTGTTGTTGTTCGCGAGCACGAGGTAGCGCGTCGGGCCCTCGAGGAAGTCGCTGACGCCACGCACCGCGACGGTCGCCTGTTCGACGGTGTCGACGAGCTGCTGGTGCTCCTCGGCGAAGCGGTTCCGGGCATCGGCGAGCGGCCGTACGAGTGCGTCGGACGGGCCGAGGTCGATCGCGTCGAGGTGGGCCGCGAGCTCGTCGACCACCATCACGGTGCGCTGCGCCGCGGCGAGCCGCTCGGCGGCGGAGCCCGCCCCTCGATCGGCCTCGGCGGAGAGCGCCTCGATCGCGTCGGCGGTGGAGCGGGTCAGGTCCTCGGCGGCGGTCGTCAGCGCGTCCACCGATCGCAGCTGTCGGCCGATCATCGGCAGCACCTTGAGGGGAGCCACGAGCGGTGACTCGACCCGGTCGGCCGCCGAGGCGAACTCCGCCTCTGCGCTGCGCAGCCCGGCGATCGCGGAGTCCGACACGTCGCCCTCCCCACCGCTGTTGCCGTCCTGCCCGCTGCCGACGTCGCCGCCCTCGCCGCCGACGGCATCGACGAAGCGCTGGAGGTCGCCCGACACCACGCCACGCAACGACTCGAGCTCGTCGACCCCCGCTCGGGTCTCGGACGCGGCGGATCGGAGCTGCAGCCCTGCGAGTGCCAGCCACGCCAGCACCAGCACGAGCACCGCGGCGATCACCCAGCGCCCGAGTCGTTGCGGGCGTCGCTGCCCGGCACCGTGTTCGACGGCGACGTCGGCGGTGTCGGCGGTGTCGCCCTGGGCAGGCTCGGGGGCCGGCGTCGGGCCCGGGGCCGGACCAAGGGTGGGGGAGTCGATCGCTGGGTCGGGATCGGCGTCGGGCACCCCGTCACGCTAGCGGCGCCCCGTGGCACCTCCGCCGGGTCGCCGCCACGGGGGTCACGCACCCCGCGACCGCTCGGTAGGCTCGTCGCCGCCATGACCGAACGCATCACCGCCGCCGACGTCGAGAAGGTCGCGAAGCTCGCACGCCTCCGCCTCACCGACGAAGAACTCCAACGGTTCACCTCGCAGTTGGGCGACGTGCTCGAGCACGCCGCCGACCTGCAGTCCCTCGACCTCGAGGGCGTCGCCCCGATGGCGCACCCCGTGCACCTGCGCAACGTGTTCCGCGCCGACGAGCCGGGCGAACCGATGGATCGCTCCGAGGTGCTCGCATCGGCGCCGACGACCGAGGACGGCCAGTTCCGCGTCCCGCCGGTCCTGGGGGAGGCACCGTGAGCGTCGCCCACCGTGCCACGTCGGCACTCGAGCTCGCCGCAGCCGTCCGCGCCGGCGAACGATCCGCGACCGACGTGGTCGAGGAGCACCTGCAGCGCATCGCCGCCCACGAGGGCGACGTGCACGCGTTCAACGTCGTCACGATCGACCAGGCGCGTGCCGCCGCAGCGGCCGTCGACGACGCCGTCGCCGCAGGTCGGGATCCGGGGCCGCTGGCCGGCGTGCCGGTCGCGATCAAGGACAACCTGTGCACCCGGGGAGTGCCGACGACCTGCTCGTCGAAGATCCTCGACGGCTGGGTCCCGCCGTACGACGCGACCGTCGTGACCCGCCTGGCGGCAGCCGGTGCAGTCATGGTCGGCAAGACCAACCTGGACGAGTTCGCGATGGGGTCGTCGACCGAGAACTCGGCGTTCGGCCCGACCCGCAACCCCCACGACCTCGGCCGGGTGCCGGGCGGTTCGTCGGGCGGCTCCGCAGCGGCGGTCGCCGCCGGGTTCGCACCGATCTCGCTCGGGTCCGACACCGGCGGCTCGATCCGTCAGCCTGCAGCGCTGTGCGGCGTCGTCGGCGTCAAGCCGACCTACGGGACCGTGTCACGGCTCGGTCTGGTCGCCTTCGGTTCGTCGCTCGACCAGGTCGGCCCGTTCTCCGACACCGTCGCCGACGCAGCGCTGGTGTGCGAGGTCATCGGAGGTCACGACTCGGGTGACTCGACGTCGATCCCCGAGGCGTTCCCCGCGGTCAGCGGCCGACTCGACGACGGTGTCGACGGGCTGCGGGTCGGGCTCGTCACCGAGATGATGGGCGAGGGCATCGCATCCGACGTCGCCGCCCGCGTGCGTGTCGCCGCCGAGGCCCTCGCCGCCGCCGGCGCGATCGTCGAGGAGGTGTCGGTCCCGGCGGTCACCTTCGGTCTGTCGGCCTACTACCTGGTCGCTCCGGCCGAGGCCTCGTCGAACCTGTCCCGCTACGACGGCGTGCGCTATGGCCTGCGCATCGACGCGCCGACCACCGGCGAGATGATGGAGCTCACCCGAACCGCCGGTTTCGGCGACGAGGTCAAGCGGCGCATCATGCTCGGCACCTACGCCCTCTCCGCGGGCTACTACGACGCCTTCTACGGCACCGCCCTGAAGGTCCGCACGCTCATCCGCGAGGACTTCGACCGGGCCTACGAGCGCTTCGACGTGCTGCTGTCGCCGACCTCGCCGACCACGGCGTTCTCCTTCGGCGACAAGACCGCCGATCCGATGCAGATGTACCTGAACGACGTCTGCACGATCGCCACGAACCTGGCGGGCCACCCGGCCATGTCGGTGCCCTACGGGCTCGGCGACGACGGGCTGCCCGTCGGTGTGCAGGTCCTGGCTCCGACCCTCGGCGAAGTGCCGATGTTCCGTGTCGCCGCCGAGCTCGAACGGAGCATGAGATGACCAGCACCACGAACGCCAGCGCAGGAACCACCTCGAGCGGCGTCGACCTCGACGTGTGGGAGATCGTCATCGGTCTCGAGGTGCACGCCGAGCTCGCGACGCGCACCAAGTTGTTCACCTCGGCGCTCAACGAGTTCGGCGGCGAGCCGAACACGAACATCGACGCGTTGACCCTCGGCCTGCCGGGCTCGCTGCCGGTGCTGAACGAGAAGGCCGTCGAGCTCGCGATCCGGGTCGGCCTGGCGCTGAACTGCGTCATCGCCCGTTCGGAGTTCTCGCGGAAGAACTACTTCTATCCGGACCAGCCGACGAACTACCAGATCTCGCAGTTCGACCTGCCGATCAACGGTGAGGGGTACCTCGAGCTGCCCGACGGCAAGGTCGTCGGCATCGAGCGAGCCCATCTCGAGGAGGACACCGGCAAGACGACCCACGTCGGTGGCGGCGGTCGCATCCACGACGCCACCTACTCGCTCGTCGACTACAACCGCGCCGGCGTGCCGCTGCTCGAGATCGTCGGCAAGCCCGACCTGCGCAGTGCGGACGAGGCCCGAGCGTATGTCTCGGAGCTCCGCTCGATCCTCGTCGCCGTCGGTGCGTCCGACGGGAAGATGGAAGAGGGCTCCATGCGCGTCGACTGCAACGTCTCGGTCCGCCGCCACGGCGAGGAGCTGGGCACGCGCTGCGAGATCAAGAACATCAACTCGTTGCGCAGCCTCGGCCGTGCGATCGAGTACGAGGCCGCACGACACGTCGACATGATCGAGGCGGGCGAGCGGATCGAGCAGCAGACGCGTCACTGGAACGAGGACGAGGGCCGCACGATCCTGCTGCGGTCCAAGGAGACCGCGGACGACTACCGGTACTTCCCCGAGCCCGACCTGGTCGAGCTCGACCCCTCGGCGGAGTGGATCGAGCAGATCAGGGCCGACCTGCCCATGCTGCCCGCTGCACGTCGGCACCGGCTGGTCGAGCGCACCGGCGCCGAGCTGGCTCAGACGGCGCTCATCGTCGAGCGCGGACTCGACGACCTGTGTCTCGCCGCGATCGACGCAGGCGCGGATCCGGCCCGCACGCTGGTGCACGCGGAGCACAACCTGTCCGATGCCCGAGCCGTCGACCTGGATCCGGCCGCGTTCGCCGAGCTGGTGTCGATGGACGTCGGGGGAGCGCTCAGCTCCACGCAGACCAAGACGGTGCTCGCCCGCATGGTCGAGTCCGGGGGCTCGCCGGCCGACATCGCCGCCGAGCTCGGGTTCGAGGCGATGGACACCTCGGAGCTCGACGCCCTCGTCGACGGTCTCATCGCGGACCACCCCGCGGAGTGGCAGCGTTTCTGCGACGGCGACGGCAAGGTCACCGGCTTCTTCGTGGGCAAGGTCATGAAGGCGACCCAGGGCAAGGCCGACGGCAAGGTCGTCACGGGACTCCTGAACGCCCGGAAGTGACGGACCGGCCGATGCAGCGCTCCTCGCTCGGTCGTGCGGCAGCCGGTCGTGCGGCACGGCGACGTCCCCGCCTCGCGCTGACGGCCGCCGTGGCGGCCCTGGCCGTGGCGCTCGGGGCGACGTCGTGCTCGTCGAACTCCGAGTCCTCCGAGGTCGACACCGACATCGGCGACGTCACCGTGCCCGGCGTGCCGCCCACCGCCCCTCCCGCCGACGACGGCGTGCCGGCATCCGGCGCGGCGGCGTTCATCGCCGAGCTCGAGGCGCTGAGCAACGAGACCGACCTGTGCCGCATCGTCACCGGAGAGGCCTTCCGAGAGCTCATCGGCGGCGAGCTCGACATCGCCGGCCTCGCGGGCACGCCGGCGGGCGCCACCCAGGTGATCGTGCTCGTCGACCAGATCTTCGACCACGTCGTCACCATCGCACCACCCGAGCTCGCGCCGGCGGCGGCGACGCTCGACGACGTGTGGGCCCGGGTGTCGGTGATCCCGGCCTCGTCACCCGACGCCGAACGGAAGGTCGCGGCGATCCTCGCGGAGCCGCAGGTCGTGGCCGACCTCGACACCATCGGGCGATGGGCGGCCTTCAACTGCGAGCTGCCGGAGCTGACCGGCTCCTCGACGACGACCGCACCGCCGAACGGCTGAAACCTGACGGATCGTCAGAGTAGGTTTCCGGGCCGTGGCAACGATCTGGCAACTCATCTCGGAACGGGCAGCGAGCACACCTGACGCGGTGATGCTCATCGCCGAGGACGACTCCCGCATCACCTTCGGGGAGTTCGAGCAGCGGGCGGCGCGACTCGCCGCCGGTCTCGCCGGGCTCGGCATCGGATCCGAGACCCGGGTCACCTGGCAGCTGCCCTCGCGCATCGACACGGTCGTGGCCTCGGCCGCTCTGGCCCGGCTCGACGCCGTGCAGTACCCGATCCTCCACCTCTACCGCGAGAAGGAGGTCGGCTTCGTCCTGCGGCACACCGCGGCCGAGTTCTGCCTCGTGCCGGGCGTGTGGAACGGCTTCGACTACGTCGCCATGGCCGAGGGACTGGCCGCGCAGATCGATCCGGCGCCGCGCGTGCTGCGACTCGACGAGCTGCCCGAGGGCGACCCCGCGACGCTCCCGCCCGCGCCGTCCACGCGGATGGCGACGAGCCGGTCCGCTGGATCTACTCACCTCGGGCACGACGTCGGACCCCAAGGGCGTGCAGCACACCGACGCGACGCTGATCGCCGGCGGCCAGGGCCTGGCCGACGCGCTCGACATGACGCCGACGACGTCGGCTCCATCGCCTTCCCGTTCGCGCACATCGCCGGGCCCGACTACCTGGTGATGATGCTGATCGTCGGGCTGTCCGCGGTGATCGTCGAGGCGTTCGCTCCGGCCGCGGCGGTCGAGTGCTACCGGCGCAACGGCGTCACCATGGTCGGGCGGGGCACCGCCTTCTACCAGATGTTCCTCGCCGAGCAGCGCAAGCGCAGCCGGGCGAGCCGATCATCCCGACGCTGCGCGCGCTGTCCGGCGGCGGGGCGCCGATGCCGCCCGAGGTCTACTACGAGGTCCGCGACGAGATGGGCGTCAAGGTCTGCCACGGCTACGGCATGACCGAGATGCCCGATGATCGCCCAGGGCTCGCCGCACGACACCGACGACCAGCTCGCCAACACCGACGGCAAGCCGGTCGACGGGCGCCGAGGTCCGCATCGTCACCGAGGACGGCACCGTCGCCGCGGCCGGGCGAGGACGGCGAGGTCCGGGTGAAGGGCCCGATGGTGTTCCAGGGCTACACCGACCCCGACGCTGACCGCCGAGGCGTTCGACGAGGACGGCTACTTCCGCACCGGCGACCTCGGCCACCTCCGCGCCGACGGCCACGTGGTCCTCACCGGTCGGCTCAAGGACGTCATCATCCGCAAGGGCGAGAACATCTCGGCCAAGGAGATCGAGGACCTGCTCTACACGCACCCCAAGGTCGGCGACGTCGCGGTGATCGGCCTGCCCGACCGCGAGCGCGGCGAGCGGGTCTGCGCCGTGGTCGAGCCGCCCGCCGAGGGCGACGTGATCACCTTCGACGAGATGGTCGCGTACCTGGCCGACGACGGGCCTGACCCGGTTCAAGACCCCCGAGCAGCTCGAGGTCGTCGAGTCGCTGCCGCGCAACGAGACGCTGCGCAAGGTGCTCAAGTACCAGCTGCGCGACCGCTTCGCCGAGGTGCCCTGGCCATGAGCCCCGGCGAGCCCGAGATCCTGCGGCTCAGCGAGGCCGCTGACCTGGATGCCGTGCTCGCCGAGTACCACCGCGTCGACGCTGCCGCGTTCGGCCTGCCGCCGAACCCGGCGCAACGCGACTCCAAGCGTGCGATGGTGGAGCCGGACCGTTGGTACCTGGCGTCGATCGACGGGGTGCCGTGCGGTGGGGTCGGCGCGTTCACGACCGAGGTGACCCTGCCCGGCGAGGTGCCGATCGCCGCCTCGGCGGTCAGCGACGTCGGCGTGCTGCCCAGCCATCGACGCCTCGGCGTCGCGTCCGCGTTGATGCGTCGTCAGCTCGACGACATCGCCGAACGGGGTGAGCACCTGGCGGTGCTGCATGCGTCGGAGGGCACGATCTACCAGCGGTTCGGGTACGGGCCGGCGACACGGTGGCGCTGGGCCAGCGCGGACGCCCGGCGCTGCACGTTCCGCGACGACTGGCCCGACCCGGGCGGTCGCCTCGACGTGGTCGACCCATCGACCGCTGCGCAGGTCTGCCCCGCCGTGCACGACCGGGTGCGGCGACGCCGCGTCGGCGGGCTCGCACGGCACGACGCATGGTGGGCGGTGGTGTTGGGCACGACGCCGAGCTACCTCGGCGGCGACCCTCGGCAGCTGGTCATGGTCCACTTCGACGACGCCGGCGAGGCGGACGGCTACGCGATCTACACCACCGCCGAGGACTGGAGCCGTGGCCAGGCCGACCACACGATCGACGTCTGGGAGCTCGTCGGTCGATCCGTCGGGGTGGAGCTGGCGCTCTGGCGGGCGATGCTGCAGCACGACCTGGTCGGTACCGTCACCTGCCCGGTGCCGGTCGACCACGCGATCTGGGACGTGGTGGTCGATCCCCGACAGGTCGCGACCCGCTGGGACCAGGACCTGCTGTGGGCCAGGGTGCTCGACGTGCCAGCCGTGCTCGGCGCACGCTCGTGGTCGGCGGCGGGCACCGTGGCGATCGGCGTCGACGACCCGTTCCTCGGCCGCTGCACCGGCACCTACGTGGTCGAGGCCGGCGACGACGGACAGGGAGCGTGTCGACGGTGGGACGGCCCCGCCGACGTGCAGCTCGACGTGTCCGATCTGGGCGCCGCGCTGCTCGGCGGTACGTCGCTGCGGCGCCTGCTGCGCGCCGGACGGGTCGTGGAGTCCACCACGGGTGCGGCGGCACGCTTCGATGCCATGTCGATGGTCGATCCTGCGCCGTGGTGCTGGGTGCGGTTCTGAGCGATCATCGGGGGATGTCATCCCCGGAGACCGAGCCGACCGTTCCCGCCGATGACCTCGTCGAGGGCGCCGCGGCGTCGGTCGAGGCGGCCCCGACGCTCGACGAGGGCGCAGCCGCCGACGGCACAACCGAGCGCGATGCGGCCGAGCCCGATGGAGCCGACCCCGATGCGGCCGAGCCCGATACAGCCGAGCCCGATACAGCCGAGCCCGATACAGCCGAGCCCGATACAGCCGAGCCCGATACAGCCGAGCCGCTCGACGCGCTCACCGAGGCCGATGGGCAGGGCCTGTTGAGTGGCCTGCCGCCGTTGGCCGTCCCGGAGCAGGTCGAGCCGGTGCGTCGCCGCCGCGGTCGGCGGGGCGCGGCTGCCGAGGCGACGTCGTCGGACCAGCCGCCGATGCCCTCGCTCACCTCGCCGCTGCTGTCGGGGCGCTCGCTCGAGCCCACCCGCCCGAAGCGCCGCTTCGAACTGCTGCGCGACCATCCCAGGTGGTTGATCGGTGCGGTCGTGGTCGTGCTCGTGGTCGCCGGGCTGGTGGCGGGGAAGCTCTTCGCTGAACGAGCGGCCGACTCCGCGATGGAGACCCGTGCCGCCGAGCTCGAGGAGCTGCTCGGCGACGCCACCCCAGAGGAGTTCCTGGCGTTCAGCAGCGGCGTCGAGGAGCCCGGGTCGATCGCGGAGCGCACGCGGAACCTCGACGGCTTCGTGAACGTGAAGGCTACGGCGGACCAGTCGTTCATCCGCTTCCAGCCCTCCGGCTGGTGGGCCGGCTTCACCGAGCGCTGTCTCGTGGCGGTCGTGCGCGCGGAAGAGGTCTCGATCACCGTCCCCAAGACGGCCTGCATCCGGGTGGAGGCCCCTCCCTCCTGATCGCGTACCTTGGGGGCCATGAGCGACCCCGAGGATCTCAAGATCCGCTCCCACGACGTCACCGACTTCCCGAACCGCGCGCCGGCGCGGGCGATGCTGCGGGCGACGGGAATGACCGACGACGACTGGGACAAGGCGCAGGTCGCGGTGGTGTCGTCGTGGAACGAGGTCACCCCCTGCAACATGCCGCTCGACGCGCTCGCCAAGCGGTGCAAGGAAGGCGTCCGCGACGCCGGCGGTTACCCGATCGAGTTCAACACCATCTCGGTGTCCGACGGCATCTCGATGGGTCACGAGGGCATGCATGCCTCGCTCGTCTCCCGTGAGGTCATCGCCGATTCGGTCGAGACCGTGATGCACGCCGAGCGTCTCGACGCCATGGTCAGCTTCGCCGGCTGCGACAAGTCGCTGCCCGGCATGATGATGGCGGCGGCCCGCTGCAACGTGCCCGCGGTGTTCATGTACGGCGGCTCGATCCTGCCGGGCAACCACAACGGCCGCGTGCTCGACATCACCTCGGTCTTCGAAGCCGTCGGTGCACACGCCACGGGATCGATCGACGACGCAGAGCTCGACGCGATCGAGCGGGCCGCGTGCCCGACCATCGGGGCGTGCGCCGGCATGTTCACCGCCAACACCATGGCCTCGGTCGGCGAGGCGATCGGCCTGTCGCTGCCGGGCTCCGCCTCGGCACCCGCGGTCGACCGTCGTCGTGACGACTACGCCTTCGCGTCGGGCACGGCGGTCCTGAACCTGCTGCGTCAGAACATCCGCCCGCGCGACATCCTCACCAAGGCGGCGTTCGAGAACGCGATCGCCGTCGTCATGGCCCTGGGTGGTTCGACCAACGCCGTGCTGCACCTGCTCGCGATCGCCCACGAGGCGCGCGTCGAGCTGCACCTCGAGGACTTCAACAAGGTCGCCGCCCGTGTGCCGCACCTGGCCGACACCAAGCCGCACGGCCGCTACGAGATGGTCGACATCGACCGCATCGGCGGCGTGCCGGTCGTCATGGCGATGCTGCTCGAGGCGCGGGCTGCTCCACGGCGACGAGATCACCGTCACCGGGCGCACCGTCGCCGAGAACCTGGCGATGATCGATCCGCCCGCGCCCGACGGCGACGTCGTGCACCCGTTGTCGGACCCGATCCACGACATCGGTGGCATCGCCGTGCTGCACGGCTCGCTCGCCCCGAAGGGCGCCGTGGTCAAGGTCGCCGGCATCGACTTCGACCACTTCGAAGGTCCCGCTCGGGTCTTCGACGGCGAGGCCGCCGCCATGGAGGCGGTGCTCGGTGGGCGCATCAACGCGGGCGACATCGTGGTCATCCGCTACGAGGGACCCAAGGGCGGTCCCGGCATGCGCGAGATGCTCGCGATCACCGGCGCCATGAAGGGCGCCGGACGGGGCGGCGACTCCGCGCTGATCACCGACGGTCGCTTCTCGGGCGGCACGCACGGGTTCTGCATCGGCCACGTCGCCCCCGAGGCGGTCGACGGTGGGCCGATCGCGTTCGTCGAGGAGGGCGACCGGATCCGCATCGACGTCGCGCAGCCACGAGATCGACCTGCTGGTCGACGAGGACGACCCTCGCCGCCCGGCGTGCGGACTGGAAGCTGCCCGAGCCGCGCTACACCAGCGGCGTGCTCGCCAAGTACGCCGTGCTCGCACAGGGTGCCGAGCAGGGCGCCATCACCCTGCCATAGGGCACCCTGCCAAAGGGCGCCCTGCCAAAGGGCGCCCTGCCATAGGGCACCCTGCCGTGACCCGGTTCCGCTCCGGGCCACGGGCGCGCGAGCGAGTCGATCCCGAGCGAGTCGATCCCGGGCGTGTCGGCGTCAGCCGGCCGCCCAGTCGCTCCTGCCCGACCTGACGGCGCTGGCCGACACCTCGCCGAGGTGCTCCGGGACCGTGAGCGCGAACTCGGGCTCGACGCTCCAACCGCTCCGAGGCGCGACCGCAACGCGTGGCAGACGAGCCAGCGCGGCGTCGCGGCGCGCGGGGTCGTCCGCGTACCAGGCGGGATCGTTGACCTGCGCCCACTTGTCGGCGCCCATCACCACCACGTCGTAGCCCTCGGCGATGTCGACGATGAGCGACGACGTCACGACGACCACGGCCAGCGCGGGCCGCGAGGCCACCGCGTCGCGGAGGCGGGCGACGCGCCGCTCGACCGACGCCGCGCCCAGATGGCCCTTGCCCAACGTGACCGTCGAGACGGCCAGCTCGAGGCGATCGAGGTCGCACTGCTCCAACGCCGCGTCGGCGACCGCGACGTGGGCGATCGTCAACGGGTCGAAGCTCCCTGGGTAGACGCCGACTCGCATGGTGACGGCATAGGCCCGATCGTCGGGCTGATCAAGGCCGCCCGTTGCGGGGCCGGGGTCCGGCACGCCGATGGGCCAGACTGATCGCCGTGCACACCACCACTCCCGAGGGGCCGTTGCCCGGTTGGCCGGCGATCGCGGCGCGCGGGCTCCACAAGCGCTTCGGGGAGAAGGTCGCGGTGCGGAGCCTGGACCTGGACGTGCCGGTCGGCAGCTTCTGCGGACTCGTCGGGCCGAACGGTTCGGGCAAGACGACCACACTTCGCATGATCGCCGGACTGCTGCGACCAGACGCCGGCCAGGTGTGGGTGGGTGGGCACGACACGTGGGCCGAACCCGTGCACGTCCGTCGCCTGCTGGGCGTCGTCCCGGACCCCCTCAACCTGTTCGACCGACTGACCGCCCGCGAGCTGCTCGGCCACCTCGGCGAGCTGCGCGGACTCGACCAGGCCGAGGTCGCCCACCGCGCCGAGGAGCTGCTCGCGGTGATGGACCTGACCGGGGCCGCGGACCAGCAGGTCGGCGGGTACAGCCACGGCATGCGCAAGAAGACGGCGATCGCCGCCGCGCTCCTGCACCGGCCCGCGGTGCTGCTGCTCGACGAGCCCTTCGAGGGTGTCGACCCCGTCTCGGCGGTCGCGGTGCGCACGATCCTCGACCGGTATCGCCACGCGGGTGGGACCGTGGTGTTCTCGAGCCACGCCATGGACCTGGTCGACCGCATGTGCGACGTGGTCGCCGTGATGGTCGACGGCGGTCTGCTGGCCGCGGGGCCGATCGAAGCGCTGCGCAACGGTGGACGACTCGAGGACGCGTTCATCTCGATGGTCGGCGCCGATCCCGTCGACCCGGCCAGCGTGGCCTGGCTGGACCGACCGCCGTCGTGAGCGCCGGCGGTCCCTCGGACGTCCTGACCGCGTCCCGGGCGCTGTGCCGGCTGAAGTGGTCGTTGCTGCGCGGCGGGCTGCGTGGCAGCACCCAGCAGCGGTTCCAGACCTGGATGTCGGTCGTGATGAGCCTGGTCATCGGCGTGTTCTGCCTCGCGGTGCTCGCCGCGATCGGTCGGGGCGTCGAGGCAGCCGACGACATCGTCGTCCTCCTGCTCCCGGCGTCGGTGCTCGGAGTCGGCCTCCTGTCCTCGGCCACCGGCGTGGAGTCGACCATCGACGCCCGCCACCTGGCCTCGGAGCCCTTGGGTCGGTGGTCGCTCGGAGTGGGGCTGCTCGCCGCGGCCGCCGTCGGCCCGCCGGCCCTGCTCGCCGGGCTCAGCGGAATCGGCGTCGTCGTCGGTTGGAGCGCCGGGGGACTGCCCGGCCTGGTCGTGGTGTCGCTCGCCGTGGTGGCGTGGTGGATCACGCTGGTGGTCGTCTCACGGACCGCCACGAACCTGCTCGGCGTCCTGGCGACCACTCGGTTCCGCCAGCTCGCCCAGGCGGCGGCCACCATGAGTGCGCTGGTCGCGTGGCTGGGTGTCCAGCTGATCGCCCGCGACACCTCCGGTTGGGGCGACCGGTGGGAACCGCTGGTGGGTCTTGCCGGCTGGACCCCGCCCGGACAGCTCGGCCTGGCGGTGGCCGACGCCGACCGTCCCGCTGCGGCCGCAGCGCACCTGGTGCTGGGGGTGGTCTGGCTGCCCCTGTTGCTGTGGGCGAGCATCACCACGTCCGAACGTCTGGCGCGCTCCTCGCCACGCCCCGGCGGTGGCGGGTCCCGTCGCCGCCGGTCGTCGGTTCCGGGTCTTCGGACGGGCTACACGTCGTGGCTGCCCTCGGGGCCTGCGGGGGCGATCGCGACGCGGACCATCCGCACGAAGTTCCGCACCCCTCGCCAGGCGGTCAACACCTTCACCGCGCTCGCCGTCGGCGCGGGCGTGTTCCTGATCGGCCCGGTGCTCGACAGCGGCACTCCCGACCCCAGGATCGTCCTGGTCGGCGGCCTGTTGCACTTCGCGGTGCTCTTCGACGGCAACAACGCCTTCGGCATGGACGGCCCTGCCATCTGGATGGAGATCGGCGCCGGCGCGGACGCACGAGTGCTGGTGCGCGGCAAGCTGATCTCGTCGCTGTCGGTCATGGCGCTCCCGGCGCTCGTGCTGCCGGTCGTGCTCGCCGCGATGTCGGACGGCTGGGTCTGGTTGCCGGCGTCGTGGCTGCTCGCCGTCGGGTCGGTGGTGGGCGCCGCTGGCGTCTCGGTCGCGAGTGCCGCATTGGCGCCCTTCGCGTTGCCGGACAGTCCGAACCCGCTCGCCGCGGGCGACACCGGTCAGGGCTGCGTGGCCGGCCTGATGCTCGCTGCCTGCATGCTGGTGCTCGGCGTGACGTCCGCGCCGGTGGCGCTCGTCGTGTTCCTGGCCAGCCAGCAGTCCGTCGGACTCACCGTCGTGGCGGCGATGACCGCGCCGCTGGTCGGTGCCGGCACGATGTGGGCCGGTGCCGCAGCCGCTCGGGCCCGCCTGCAGCGGCCGGAGGCCGAGCTGGTCGCGATGGTCACGCCCGCTCGCTGACGCCGGCCGTCGCGACGGCGGCGAGGACGGCTGTCAGTCGGTGCCGCGAGGGCCGGACTTGCGCCAGCGACGTCCCCGCCAGCGCAGCAGCTCACGGATGCCGGCGACGCCCAGCACCGCCGCACCGACCGCTGCTGCCGCCCAACCGTTCACGGGGCGACGGTACCGTGCCCCCGTGGACACCGGTAGCGCGGCGGAGCTCGTCGACGTCATCGACGACGACGGCGACGTCGAACGCGTCGTCACACGGGCCGAGATGCGTGCCGGGCGACTGCGTCACCGCTGCACCTTCGTCCTCGTGTGGTCCACCGGGGGAGAGGTGCTGATCCATCGCCGATCCGACCAGAAGGACATGTGGCCGGGTCGCTGGGACCTGACCTGCGGTGGCGTCGTCCGCCTCGGGCGAGCAGGCCGAGGACGCCGCCCGCCGCGAGCTGCGCGAGGAGCTCGGCATCGACGCCGGGCTGGAGTACGTCGGTCACGGTGCCTACCGTCGACGACGACGTGGACGAAGAGGCGACCGGATCTGGCAGGTCGTGCACGACGGTCCGTTCGAGTTCACCGACGACGAGGTCGTCGAGGCGTGCTTCGTCTCGCTCGACGAGTTGCGCGACGACTCCGGCCGGGACCCCTTCGTCCCGGACGCCCTGGCGCTGGTCGCGACGACGCTGCTCGGCTCAGCTCGATCGCCCGGTCCGCGGTCGGCGCCGAGCGTCGGCGGGTGGGTGGTTGGCATCCGACCCGAGATCAAGGCACAATGGCGTCGATGACTGCGACGACGCTCCTCCTCGTACCCGCCTGAGGCGCACGACCGGACGGTTCATCCCGCACGTGTGTCCTCGACCTCCCTCTCGGGAGGTCGTTTCGGTTTTCCGGGGCAGGTCGCACCATCATCTGTCCACACGCACCATCACCGAGTACCCGCCACGCCCATCCCTGCACACAGGACCGCTGACATGAAGACCAACGGTGGAGAAGCCCTCATCCGATCGCTCGAGCTCGAGGGCGTCGAGGTGATCTTCGGCCTGCCCGGCGGCGCCATCCTCCCGGTGTACGACCCGATCATCGACAGCCCGATCCGCCACATCCTCGTGCGCCACGAGCAGGGCGCCGGCCACATGGCCGAGGGCTACGCCCACGCCACCGGTCGGCCCGGCGTCGCCATGGTGACCAGCGGGTCCCGGCGCCACGAACATCGTCACGCCGCTGGCCGACGCCTACATGGACTCGATCGCCGATGGTCGTGATCACCGGCCAGGTGCCCACGTGCCGCGATCGGCACCGATGCGTTCCAGGAGTGCGACATCGTCGGCATCACCCGCGGCGGTCACCAAGCACAACGAGCTCGTCACCCGCGCCGAGGACATCCCCCTGGCGATCCGCCAGGCGTTCCACATCGCCACCACCGGTCGGCCCGGGTCCGGTGCTGGTCGACATCCCCAAGGACATCGTCGACCCGACCAACCCGAACTCGGCGATGGAGTGGTACTGGCCGACCGACGCACGAGGTCGCGTCGTCGCTGCCCGGCTACAAGCCCGACGACCAAGGGCCACCCGAAGAAGATCAAGGAGGCGGCCGAGCTCATCCTCGGTCGCTCGCCAGCCGGTCATCTACGCCGGCGGCGGCATCCTCAAGGCCCGCGCGGCCGAGGCGCTGCGCGAGCTGGCCGAGCTGACCGGCATCCCCGTCGTCACCACGCTCATGGCCCGCGGCGCGTTCCCCGACGACCACCAGCTGTGCCTCGGCATGCCCGGCATGCACGGCAACTACACCGCCGTCACCGCCATGCAGCAGTCCGACCTGCTCATCGCCCTCGGGCAGCCGCTTCGACGACCGGGTCACCGGCAAGCTCGACGGCTTCGCCCCGGACGCCAAGATCATCCACGTCGACATCGACCCCGCCGAGCTCGGCAAGGTCCGCCGGCCCGACGTGCCGATCGTCGGCGACTGCCGCCTGGTCATCGAGGAGCTGGTCAAGGCGATCCAGGCGCTCGGCGGCGCCGAGGCGCAGATCGGACCGCACGCCGTGGCGCCAGACCGTCTCGGGCTGGCAGGAGAAGTTCCCGCTCGCCTACGAGCAGTCGACCGGGGCGAGCTGCTCAAGCCGCAGTACGTCCTCGAGCAGCTGCGCGACCGCTCGCCCGAGGACACGATCGTCGCCTCGGGCGTCGGCCAGCACCAGATGTGGACCAGCCAGTACTGGAAGTTCAACCACCCCTACACCTGGGTGAACTCCGGTGGCCTCGGCACGATGGGCTTCTCGGTGCCGGCCGCCATCGGCGCCAAGGTCGGCCGTCCCGACCGCACGGTCTGGGCCGTCGACGGCGACGGCTGCTTCCAGATGACCGCCCAGGAGCTGGTCACCGCCGCGACCGAGCGCATCCCGGTCAAGATCGCCATCCTGAACAACGCCTACCTCGGCATGGTCCGCCAGTGGCAGGAGATGTTCTACGAGGAGCGCTACTCCGAGGTGTACCTCTCGCCGGACCTGCCCGACTACGTGAAGTGGGCCGAGGCCATGGGCTGCGTCGGGCTGCGGGTCGAGTCGCCCGACGAGGTCGGCCCCGCCATCGACAAGGCGAACGAGATCGACGACCGGCCGGTCGTCCTCGAGTTCCGCACCGACGCCTCCGAGAAGGTCTTCCCGATGGTGCCGCTCGGGCCGATCGAACGACGACATCGAGGTCGGCCCGCTCCAGGAAGGACTCCTCTGATGACCCTGCAGTCGATGAACACCCGGCGCGCCGGCTCGAAGCCGCCGAAGTACCACGTGCTGTCGGTCCTCGTCGAGAACCGGGCCGGCGTGCTGGCCCGTGTGTCGAGCCTGTTCGCCCGCCGCGGCTACAACATCTACTCGCTCGCCGTCGCGCCGACCGACGACGAGCACTTCAGCCGCATCACGGTCGTGGTCGACGTCGAGTGCGCACCGCTCGAGCAGATCGTGAAGCAGCTCAACAAGCTGATCAACGTGATCAAGATCTCCGAGCTCGACCCGCAGGACTCCGTGGAGCGTGAGCTCATGCTGGTCACCGTGAAGGCGCCGGCGACCGTTCGCGGCCAGATCATCGAGCTGGTCGGCGTCTTCGACGGGCGGATCATCGACGTCGGCCACGACGAGCTCACGATCTCGCTCGACGAGCACCCCGAGCGGCTCGACGACCTCGAGGCGCTGCTGCGTGCCTACGGGATCGTCGACCTGCAGCGCACGGGTCGCGTCGCGTTGCCGAAGCTCGAGCGGACCCAGCACTCGGGCCTCCGCTCCGCGGGCTGAACGGCACATCGCACGTGCGGGCCGGCCCGATCGGTCCCGGCCCCGTGCAGCACACGGGCGCGACGAGGGCCGGCGGGATGATCCCGTCGGCCCTCTGTCGTCACCGGATGGTGTGTCGGACCGGTCGGTCCGACGGGATCAGGCGCAGCTGCTACTGGCGGCGGTGATGCGTGCCTCGAAATCGGCCGACATCTCCGGGTTGCTGCCGATCTCGGCCAGCTCGCTCAACGTCAGCTCGCCAGCGAGGGCGTTCGCGATGCAGGTGACCTGGGCCTCGGGCAGCCCTGCGTCGGACAGGGTGGCGGTGAACAGCTCGGCCCGGACCGAGGTCGGCATGCACTCCTCGAACGCTGCGAGGGTCGCCGCGAGCGCCGGATCGGACTGGTCCTCGGCGTAGGTCGACCACATGGCGTCGCCGGAGTGGCCGTCGAGGGCGGTCCCCAGGCAGGTCACGGTCTCGGCGTCTGGCTCGGAGCTCGCACCGATGCTCATGTAGAAGTCGGTCGCAGCGGCCTCGGCCACGGCGCTGCCCGGCACGCAGTCGTTGAACGCGGTGCGGATGGTGGTCTGGTCCTCGGCGGACAGCTCGTTGAGCTCGTCGTTGGACTCGAAGACCTCGACGGCCCGCTCGTCGCCCATCGCGGTGACCATGGCGTCGCCCATGCACGTGGCCGCCGCCTCGTCGACGTCGAGGCCGGTCTGGGAGTTGAAGTTCTCCGCGATCGTCTGGGCGGCGCCGCTGGCGGGTGCTGCCGTGGTGGTGGCCTTTGAACCCGAGGACGATTCCTTCTCAGTATCGCTGCCGCAGGCGGTGAGGGCGCCGCTACAGAGGGCGAGCACGCCGACGAGGGCTGCCACGCCGGTGCGACGGAGGGGGATGGTGGTGTGTTCGAGCATCGTGAGAGCCTACGGGGTTCGACCGGATCCACCACGCTGGGCTAGAACCATCAGATGGCCAACGTCTATTACGAAAAGGATGCCGACTCCTCGATCATCGCCGGCCGCAAGGTGGCGATCCTCGGGTACGGCTCCCAGGGGCATGCGCACGCGCTCAACCTGAAGGATTCCGGGGTGGACGTGCGCGTCGGACTCCGTGAGGGCAGCTCCTCGCGAGCCAAGGCCGAGGAAGCCGGTCTCCGGGTGCTCGACGTCGCTGCGGCCGCCGCCGAGGCCGACGTCGTCATGATGCTGCTGCCGGACACCGAGATCGGCCCGATCTACGAGTCCGAGGTCGCTCCGAACCTGAACGACGGCGACGCGCTGTTCTTCGCCCACGGCTTCAACGTCCGCTTCGGCTACGTCAAGGCGCCCGCCGGTGTCGACGTGGCGATGGTCGCGCCGAAGGGTCCCGGTCACCTGGTGCGCCGCACCTACACCGAGGGCGGCGGTGTGCCGTGCCTGATCGCAGTCGCACAGGACGCCACCGGCAACGCCGAGGCGCTCGCGCTGTCCTACGCGGACGCCATCGGTGGCACCCGCGCCGGCGTGCTCGAGACCACCTTCGAGGAAGAGACCGAGACCGACCTCTTCGGTGAGCAGGTCGTGCTCTGCGGCGGTCTGACCGCCCTGGTGCAGGCCGGGTTCGAGACCCTCGTCGAGGCCGGCTACCAGCCAGAGTCCGCGTACTTCGAGTGCCTCCACGAGCTCAAGCTCATCGTCGACCTCATGTACGAGCAGGGCATCTCCGGCATGCGCTACTCCATCTCGACCACCGCCGAGTACGGCGACCTGGTCACCGGCCCGCGGATCATCAACCCGGCGGTCAAGGCCGAGATGAAGGCAGCCCTCGAGGACATCCGCTCCGGCAAGTTCGCCGAGGACTTCGTCGCCGAGGTCCGCTCCGGCGGCGCCAACTTCGACGCGCTGCGCCAGCGTGGCAAGGACCACCAGATCGAGAAGGTCGGCGCCGAGCTGCGCGGCATGATGCCGTGGATCTCGGCCGGCAAGGTCAAGGTCGAGGACATCTCCGGCGGCGACTGAGCCCCGAATCCCGACAGGCGGAGTTCCGCTCATGTCTCCGAAATTGCGTGAGTCCTCGTCGCCGAGCGACGACGACTCACGCAATTTCGACGTTTTCTGGGCGTCTTGCCGGAAGAGCGGGCGCTCGTGATCGTGAGCGCGCCCGCCTCGTCGGCGAACCTCGGTCCGGGATTCGACTGCCTCGGGCTGGCGCTCGACCTGCCCTTCGGGTTGGCCGCCGACGAACATCCCGAGGGGTGGCTCGTCGCCGAGTCCACACACCCGGCGGTCGTGGCCTTCGTCGCAGCGGGCGGCGACCCGGAGCGACTGCTGCACTGGCGCAGCCCGATCCCGCCCGGCCGCGGCCTGGGGTTCTCCGGCGCAGCCCGCGTCGCAGGTGCCTACCTGGCGGCACGACTCGCCGGAGCCGAACACCTCGACGCACGCACCTCGTCGTTCGAGCTCGCGACCGAGCTCGAAGGGCATCCCGACAACGCCGCCGCGTCGGCCCTGGGCGGCTTCACGGTCGCGGCCGACACGACCGCTCAGTCGCTCCCGGTGCCCGCCGAGGTGTCGGTGGTGGTCTGGTGGCCCGATCGCTCGACGTCGACGGACGCCTCGCGCAAGGTCCTCGCCGACCAGGTCCCGCTCGCAGATGCGACGTGGTCGCTCGCCCGGTCGTCACTCTGGGTCGCGGCGATGGCGACCGGTGACCTCTCGGCGCTGCGGGCAGCCTGCGAGGACCGGCTGCACCAGCCGACCCGGCTCGCGGCGCGCCCGGACGTGGCGGCGGTGCTCGACCGACTGCTGGCCGATGCGGCGGTCCTGGCCGCGTGGCTCTCGGGCTCCGGCCCGACCGTCGCGGCGCTGGTGCACGACACCGACGCCGACGCGGTGCTGGAACGCCTCGGCGACGAGGGCCACACACGCTCGCTCCAGATCGCCCGAGGTGGCGTCGGCGAGTACGCACCGCAATCTTGACGTTGTTGGTCGGGATTGAGCGGTCTAGGGTGACCGATTCAGGGCCGATGATGACGAGGAGTCACGAATGAGCGAGCAGTGGGGTTTCGACACCCGCCAGATCCACGCGGGGGCAGAACCCGATCCGACCACGGGCGCCCGCGCCACGCCGATCTACCAGACGACGGCGTACCAGTTCCGTGACTCGGACCACGCGGCGAACCTGTTCGCACTCGCCGAGATCGGCAACATCTACACCCGGATCATGAACCCCACCCAGGGTGTGCTCGAGGCCCGCATCGCTGCGCTCGAAGGCGCCCCGGACACTGCGGTCGGACTGCCCGGCGCCCTCGTGGTCGCCTCGGGTCAGGCGGCGGAGACCTTCGCCATCCTCAACCTCGCCGAAGCCGGCAGCCACATCATCTCGTCCGCCTCGCTCTACGGCGGCACGTACAACCTGTTCCACTACACGCTGCCCAGGCTCGGCATCGAGGTCAGCTTCATCGAGGACCCCGACGACCTCGAGGCATGGGCCGCGGCGGTCCGTCCGAACACCAAGGCGTTCTACGCAGAGACGATCGGCAACCCCCGCAACGACATCCTCGACATCTCCGGGGTGGCCGAGGTCGCCCACGCGAACGGCGTGCCGCTCATCGTCGACAACACCGTCGCCACTCCCTATCTGATCCAGCCGCTGCGCCACGGCGCCGACATCGTCGTGCACTCGGCGACCAAGTTCCTGGGTGGTCACGGCAACTCGATCGCCGGCGTGATCGTCGACGGTGGCAGCTTCGACTTCTCCTCGAACGACAAGTTCCCGCAGTTCACCGAGCCGGACCCCAGCTACCACGGCCTGGCGTTCTGGCCGGCGCTCGGCCCCGGCTCGTACATCATCAAGGCGCGCGTGCAGCTGCTGCGTGACATCGGTGCAGCGATCTCGCCGTTCAACGCCTTCCTGATCCTGCAGGGCGTCGAGACGCTCTCGCTGCGCATGGACCGTCACGTCGCAGAACGCCCAGAAGGTGGCGGAGTACCTCGAGGCGCACGACCAGGTCGAGTCGGTCAACTACGCCGGCCTGCCGTCGAGCAAGTGGCACGACCGGGTCGCGACGTACGCCCCGAAGGGTGCGAGCTCGGTGCCCGTCGTTCGTGCTCAAGGGCGGCCGTGAGGCCGGAAAGCGCTTCGTCGAGGCGCTCGAGCTGCACAGCCACCTGGCCAACATCGGCGACGTGCGCAGCCTCGTCGTGCACCCCGCGTCGACGACCCACAGCCAGCTGACCGAGGACGAGCAGCAGCACTCGGGCGTGAACCCCGGGCTCGATCCGCCTGTCGGTCGGTCTCGAGTCGATCGAGGACATCCTCGCCGATCTCGACGCGGGCTTCGCTGCCGCAGCCGCAGGCTGAACCCTCACACCGCCGAACTGACGAGGGCCTCGGCACCGAGGCCCTCGATCGCGCGCGTCCGTCCGCGGCGACCAGCAGTCGCTGATCAAGTGCGAGGCGCAGGTCACTTCGGCGCTCGTCGCGAAGCGGTCTCACTGCTCCAGCCGTCGGGCCGGTAGCCGAGCCGACGGGTGACCGTTGCGGACCCGCACGTTGTCGGCGTGCGCTCGGTCTCGGCCCGGAGTGCGCCGAGTCCGCGGAAGCGCGAACTCGAGCACCGCCGCCGCCTCGCGGTGCCGGTGCCGTGGCCCGCGGCCGTCGCCGAACGCTCACGACGCCGATCGCACGAGCCGGGGCCGGCGTGCGCGACCGCGGTGCGCGAACGTGGCGGCTCGCTCGAGCGTCGCCGCGAGCAGCGCCAGGCATCGCCACCGGCGCCCCGGTCGTGGCCGGACGCCGTTCGAGCGGGGTGGCGGCCGTCGGTCGGAGTTGGACGCGCCGGATCGATCGCGGCCACCGGCGCGGCCTGGCCCCTCCTGGAGCAGGCCGCCGCCGGACGGGTCGCGGTGTCCGCCAGCGGCACCAGCCTGACGGCGTCCGCTCGCAGTCGGCGCGCCGGACTCGACCGTCAAGTCGTCGATGGTGACGCTCGGCGCGCCGCCGCGCACGTGCAGCGTGGCGGGCATGCCGAGCAGCTCGGCGACGTCGCCGACGGGCTCGTCGGTGGACACCGAGACGACCTGGCCCTTGAGCTTGCCCGCCACGATCGTCAGGTCGAGGCGCTGCTGGCCCTCGTCGTCGTCGACCACGTCGATGACGAACGCGTCGTAGTCGCCATCAGGTGGGGCTTCGGTCATGGCGAGGCAGTGTAGGAGCGTGTGATGGAGGAGCGTGCAGCCCGAGCCGACGGCTCTTTGGCGGGGGAGCGCCTACATCGTCTCGGCGAAGCTGACCACGCCCTCGCCGCGCAGCACGTTCTTGAGCAGCTTGCCCGACGCGTTGCGGGGCAGCTTGCCGTCCCAGCGCTCGATGTGGGTCGGGGCCTTGTAGGGCGCGAGCACCTCGACCACCCAGCGGCGGATCTCGTCGTCGGTGACCTCGGCGCCGTCGGCGATCTCGACCACGGCCTTGACCTCTTCGCCGAGTGTCTCGTGCGGCACGCCGATGACCGCGGCGTCGGCGATGCCGGGATGCTCGACCAGGCGGTTCTCGATCTCGACGCAGTAGATGTTCTCGCCGCCGCGGATCAGCATGTCCTTCGCCCGGTCGGTGATGAACAGGTAGCCCTCGTCGTCGAGGTGTCCGACGTCGCCCGTGTGCAGCCAGCCGTCGATGACCGTCGACGCGGTCGCCTCGGGCTTGTTCCAGTAACCCGGCATGATGATCGGGCCGCGGATGAGGACCTCGCCGGTCTCGCCGGGTGCGAGGTGCGTGCCGTCGGGAGCGCCGATCGCCAGGTCGACGGTCGGCATCGGCAGCCCGACCGAGTCGGCCTTCAGCAGCGCGTCGGCGCCGGTCAGCGTCGTGGCAGCCGACGACGACTCGGTGAGGCCGTAGGCGTTGGTCGTCGCCTTGATGTTCGGGAACGTCTCACGGACCCGGCGCTGCATCTCGTCGGCCGACGGCGACCCGCCGAAGCTGACCGAGACGACCGAGGACGTGTCGTAGTCGTGGCGTTCGGGGGCCTCGCAGACTCGCCAGACCATCGTCGGCACCGCCGTCCACAACGTCACCTGCTCGGCCTCGATCAGCGACAGCGCCTTCACCGGGTCGAACTTGCCCTCGATCATCACCAGCTTGAGCCCGCCCATCATCCCGACGACGAGGGTGGAGTGGCAGCCCGGCGACGTGGAACAGCGGGGCGCTGAACAAGGCGACCGGCTGCGTCCCGGGCGGGGTCAGCGACTCGCTCTCGTCGCCCGCAGCGGCTGCGGCCTGCGCCATCGAGGTCGCGGTCAGCAGGAAGACGGTGTTCTGCAGGTTGGCCACCATGTTGCGGTGCGAGCTGATCGCACCCTTGGGGCGCCCCGTCGTGCCCGACGTGTAGAAGATGACCGCGTGGTCCTCCTCGTCGATCGGGACGTCGGGGAACGTGGAGGTCGGCTCGGTGAGGAGCTCGTCGAAGTCGTGCACCTTCGCACTGGTGGCCTGCGAGGCGTCGCCGTCGATCAGGTAGACCCGCTCCAGGGTGTCGATGGCGTCGACGGCGTCGGCGATGCGCTCGTAGCGCTTCGCGTCGACGACCAGGATCCGGGCGCCGGAGTCCTCGAGCCCGTAGATGATCTCGTCGGTGTTCCACCAGCCGTTGAGGCCGACGAGGACCGCGCCGATGTCGACGGTTCCCCAGAAGGTCATGCACCACTCGGGGCAGTTCTGGGCCAGCACGGCGACCCGGTCGCCGTTGGCGATGCCGAGCCCGAGCAGCGCGTTGCTGATGGAGTTCGCCGACGCGAGGAAGTCGGCGAAGGTGATCCGGCGGTCGCCGTAGACGATGAACTCCTTGTCGCCGTGCGCGGCCCCGAACTGGGCCACGACGCGCAGGCTGGGGAAGCGGTCCTTGAAGACCTTCATCTCGACGCCGGCGACGACGTCGCGCACGATCTCGAACGGACCCCCCGGCCCGGTCAGCTGCTCCCTGATGCCCGCGACGACGTTCGCGTCGGCGGTCGGTGTCCTGCGTGCTCGACATTCCTGATCCCCCTGGACCGGGTGACGGGGCCGTCCCGCCGTCCCGACCAGGGAGAGTCTGTCAGGTGTGACGACCGTCATGTCGTCGGAGTCGACGGGTGGGGTCGTCAGCCGATCTGTTCGATGACGTGGTCGACGCAGCGCCGTCAACGCAGCGACGTCGGACGGCTCGATCGCCGGGAACAGTCGCGACACGCAGCTGGTTGCGTCCGAGCTTGCGGTAGCGGCTCGACGTCGACGATGCCGTTGTCGCGCAGCACCGCGGCGACCAGCGTGGCGTCGACGGTGTCGTCGAAGTCGATGGTGGCCACCACGTGGGAGCGCTTGGCCGGGTCCGACACGAAGGGGCTCGCTGCGGTGTGCGCGTCGGCCCAGTCGTAGACGGTGGCGGCCGAGGTGTCGCAGCGGCCGGCGGAGAACTCGAGGCCGCCGTTCTCGTTGATCCAGTTGACCTGCTCGGTGGCCAGGAACAGCGTCGCCAGGGCGGGCGTGTTGTAGGTCTGGTCCTTGCGGGAGTTGTCGAGCGCGACGCCCAGGTCGAAGAACGCCGGCACCCAGCGGTCGCTCGCCGCGATGCGCTCGATGCGCTCGATGGCGCGTGGCGAACATGCCGCGAGCCAGAGCCCGCCGTCAGAGGCGAGGCACTTCTGTGGGGCGAAGTAGTAGACGTCGACCTGCGAGGGGTCGAAGCGCAACCCGGCTGCTGCCGAGGTCGCGTCGACCAGCACCAGCGCGTCGTCGTCGGCTCCCTCGGGGCGCTGCAGCGGCATGGCCACACCCGTCGAGGTCTCGTTCTGGGTGAGGCAGTAGGCGTCGATGCCGGCTTCGCCGACGGGCAGCGGGTGGTCGCCCGGGTCCGCGGTGATGATCTGCGGCTCTCCCAGGTGCGGGGCGGCGGCGACGGCCTTGCCGAACTTCGAGGAGAACTCGCCGAAGCTCAGGTGCTGGGAGCGCTCGTCGATCAGGCCGAACGTCGCCGCGTCCCAGAACGCGGTGGTGCCGCCGTTGCCGAGCAGGACCTCGTAGCCGTCGGGCAGCGAGAACAGCTCGGCCAGCCCGTTGCGCAGCTCGCTGACCTTGAAGCGGACGGCGGCCTGGCGGTGGCTGGTGCCCAGGTAGTGCCCGGCGGAACCGGCGAGCATCTCGACGGCTTCGGGCCGGATCCGTGACGGACCACAGCCGAATCGGCCGTCGTGGGGGAGGAGGTCGTCAGGGATGGCGATGTCGGGGGTCACGGTGTCCAAGTCTCGCGGCCTTGGGACCCTCGGGCGAACCCGTTCGAGGACCGTCGTGTCGCCCGATAGCTTCTCGTGCATGACCACCTCTCCGTCCGACCAGTCCGCACCGTCGCGGATCGCTCGCCGAGTCGCTGCGATCACTCCTTCCGCGACCCTTGCCGTCGACTCCAAGGCCAAGGCGCTGAAGGCGGCGGGTGAGCCGGTCATCGGCTTCGGCGCGGGCGAACCGGACTTCGCGACCCCCGACTACATCGTCGACGCGGCCGCCGCGGCGTGCCGGGTGCCGTCCAACCACCGCTACACCCCGGCGGCAGGTCTACCGGCGCTCCGTAGCCGCGATCGCCGACAAGACGCTGCGCGACTCCGGGGTGCAGATCGCGCCGGAGCAGGTCGTGGTCACCAACGGTGGCAAGCAGGCCGTCTACTCCGCGTTCACCGTCCTCGTCGACGAGGGCGACGAGGTGCTGCTGCCGGCGCCGTTCTGGACGACCTATCCCGAGCCGATCGCCCTCGCCGGCGGCGTGCCCGTGGTGCTCCCGACCGATGAGAGCACCGGGTTCCGCGTGACCGTCGAGCAGCTCGAGGCCGCCCGGACCCCGCGCACCAAGGCGCTGGTGTTCGTGTCGCCGTCCAACCCGACGGGAGCGGTGTACCCCCGCGACGAGATCGAGGCCATCGGCCGTTGGGCGTTCGAGCACGGCATCTTCGTGATCACCGACGAGATCTACGAGCACCTGGTCTACGGCGACGCAGAGTTCCACTCGATCCTGGCGGTCGTGCCCGAGCTCGCCGAGCAGTGCGTGATCCTCAACGGCGTGGCCAAGACCTACGCGATGACCGGTTGGCGCGTCGGCTGGCTGATCGGGCCCGCGGACGTCGTGAAGGCGACGACCAACTTGCAGACGCACCTCACCTCGAACGTCTGCAACGTCGCCCAGGCCGCGGCGCTGGCCGCGGTGCAGGGTGACCTGACCGCGGTCGAGGAGATGCGTGCGGTCTTCGACCGTCGCCGCAAGGTGATCCATCGCAAGCTGGCCGACATCCCCGGCGTGACGTGCCTCGAGCCCGAGGGGGCGTTCTACGCGTACCCGAACCTGACCGGCCTGCTCGGTGTCGACCTCGGGGGTGTCACCGCGTCGACCACCGTCGAGCTCGCCGATCTGGTCCTGGAGCGCGGCGAAGGTCGCGTTCGTGCCCGGCGAGGCGTTCGGGTCACCCGGCTACGGCCGCTTCTCGTTCGCGCTCGGCGACGACGACCTCGAAGAGGGCATCGATCGACTCGCCGCATTCGTCGCCGGCCGTTCCTGATCGGATCGGTCGGCCACCGGTGATCACCGCGCCCTACGGCTCGTGGGCCTCGCCGCTGTCGCCGCGTTCGGCGGCCGAGGCCGGGACCCGCTTCGGCGGGCTCGCCATCGACGCGAGGGGCGACGGGGGACTGTGGTGGGCCGAATCCCGGCCGTCCGAGGGGCGCACCGCGCTGGTCGCGGGCGCGCTGGTCGACGAGGTCGTCTCGGTGGCGGACGTCGGTCCGAACTGGGTCAGGGCCAGGACCCGGGTGAACGAGTACGGCGGCGGTGCCTTCTGGCTCGGTGCCGACCACGTCTACTGGGTCGACGAGCGGTCGCAGTGCATCGTCGGCCTGCCACGTGGTCCGCACGCGGCGCCGGGCCACGACGTCGAGCAGGTCACGCCTCCCGCGCCCGACGGCGCGGTCCGTCGCTTCGCCGCCGGTGTCGTCACACCCGACGGTCGGTGGATCGTCTGCGAGCGCGAACGGCACGAGGGTGCCGACCACGCGGTGGTGCACAACGAGATCGTCGCCGTCGACGTCGCGACCGGCGCCGAGCACCTGCTCGTCGGTGACGGCACCGCGGGATCGGGTGACTTCGTCGCCGCGCCGCGGGTGTCGCCCGACGGCCGCCACCTCGCGTGGCTGCGTTGGGACCACCCCGACATGCCGTGGGACGCTGCCGAGCTCTGGGCGGCCGAGCTGCTCGACGCCAGCCCGGCCGAGCTCGCCGACGCCAGCCCGGCCGTGCGACTCGACGGTGCGCGCCGCGTGGCCGGCGGCCACCCTGCGGGCGAGGCCCGCGAGCTCGGGCGACCGGTCTCGGTCGCGCTGCCCGAGTGGGCACCCGACGGGCACCTCTGGTGGTGCGACGACACCGAGGACTGGTGGCACCTCCGTCGCGCTCCCCGAGCCGGCTGTCCTGCCGAGGCGTCGGGTGACGCCCTCGAGCCGCTCGTCCCGGGCGCGCACGAAGAGGTCGGCGAGCCGCGTTGGGTCGCCGGCGGGTCGCGCTACGGCTTCACCGGTGACGGTCGGGTCGTCTACGCCGCATCCGCGGACGGCCTCGATTCGATCCGCGTGCTCGACCCGGCGACCGGAGCGGTCGCCCCGTGGGACGGCCACGCGTTCAGCTCGGTCGAGCACCTGGTCGTCGCGGGGAACCGCGTCGGGGTCGTCGGCGGTTCGCCCGACCGTCCCACCTCGGTGTGGCTGCTCGACCTGGACCGTGGCACCGCGACCGACCTGCGTCGGCCGGACGCGCCGCTGGCGTCTGCATGGATCTCGCGGCCGGTGCCGGTGACGTTCCCCACCGGGAACGGGGCCGGCGAGGTCGCCCACGCGGTCTTCTACCCGCCGACGAGCGGCGACCACGTGGCGCCCGAGGGCGAGCTGCCACCGCTGGTGGTCCGCATCCACGGGGGCCCGACCGCCGCCGCGCGTTCCGAGTTCTCGACCAGTGTGCAGTTCTGGACCTCGCGGGGCTTCGCCGTCGCGGACGTGAACTACCGCGGCTCGACCGGTTACGGACGCCGGTACCGGGACCTGTTGCGCGGTCGCTGGGGCGACGCGGACGTCGAGGACTGCATCGCGGCCACCACCCACCTCGCCGCGACGGGCCGGGTCGACCCTCGGCGCTGTGTGATCCGCGGCGGGTCCTCGGGCGGCTTCACCGCGCTGGCGGCGCTGTGCTTCCAGGCCGATCGCGGCGCGCCGGCGCGTTCGCCGCGGCGTGCAGCCTCTACGGGGTGACCGACCTGGCGGCGCTCGCCACCGACACCCACAAGTTCGAGTCCCGCTACCTCGACGGCCTGGTCGGCGTGCTGCCACAGGACGCCGACACCTACCGCGGCCGCTCGCCGTTGTTCCACGCCGAACGGCTCGACCGCCCGGTCCTGCTGCTGCAGGGCGCCGAGGACCGGGTCGTCCCGCCGTCGCAGGCCGAGGTGCTCGTCGAGGCCCTCGTCGCCAACGGCGTGCCGCACGCCTACGTGCTCTTCGAGGGTGAGGGGCACGGCTTCCACAGCGCCGACACCGTGGTCCGGGCGCTCGAGACCGAGCTCGCCTTCTACGGCGCAGTGCTCGGCTTCGAACCCGCCGGCATCCACGTGCCCTTCACCTTCCGCTAGCGACCTTCCAGTAGCCGCGTACGACGGTCATGGACCGTGGTGTGGTGCCGCGGTCGAGTCCGATCCGGATCCGCTGCATCGCGGCGGCCTCGCCGGCTGCCCACAGAAGGGTCTCGGGCCCGAGGGCGACCCCGGCGAGTCGCTGCACGAGTGTGTCGCCGGGCGGTGCGCCCGGTGCCGCAGTGGCCCAGTCGACCGACGCGCCGTCGTGGTGGGGCAGAGCCGGTCGCCCGTCGGACGCATCGGACAGCTCGACGAGCACCCGGATCGTCGCAGCGGGAGCGATGGACCCGAGCAGGGTGGCGATCGCGGGGACCGCGCTCTCGTCGCCGGCCAGGATCCAGTCGAGCACCGCCGGGTCGGGCGTCAATCCCCGTCCCGGACCCGACACGGCGACCTCGTCGCCAGGCGCGGTTCGGAGCAGCCAGGACGACAGCGGGCTCCCACCGTGGTGGAGGACCGCCAGCTGCAGCACGTCGCCGTCGGTGCCGAGTGGTGTGAGCGTGCGGATGGTGGGCCGCCGACCGTCCGCGAGCAGGAACTCGTTGCCGTTCCACTGCGGGATCTCGAGCGGCGCTCCCGGCGCGGTGGGCAGCAGCAGCCGAACGCTCGCTGCCGGTTCGACACCGTCGAGCCAGTCGAGCTGGTCGAATCGCAGATCGACGCCGTGCAGCCGCCCGCCGAGGTCGTGGCGTCGTGCGACGACGCCACGATGGAACGACGGCGGTTCTCGGCGAGTCCGGATCGGCTCCACCGCGGCAGCGTAGGGGGTCAGTCCGCGGTCACCCTGAGCAGCGGGGCGGCGACCCCGTCGGCGACGATCCAGAGGCTGCCGTCGGGGCCCTGCTCGACGCTGCGCATGCGGCGTGTGTTCTCGAAGTCGTGCTCGACGACGAGGCCCCCGCCGGGTGTGGCGTCGGACACGTCCAGGAGTGTCAGCTGCTGCTGCTTCAACATCGCCACGGCGAGCAGGCCGTCGCGTCCGCCCCACTGCGATCCGTCGAGGAACGTCGCGCCCGAGGGCGCGACCGTCGGGCAACCACTCGACCACACCGCCCCCGTGGCCCCGGGCTTCGTCATGGGCAGCGACTCGTCGTAGCCGCCGGTCGGGCCCACCGGGTCCCAGCCGTAGTCGGCTCCGACCACGAGACGGTTCACCTCGTCGTCGCAGCCGGTGCCGTGTTCGACGGTGAACACCGCCCCGTCGGACGGACGGATCGCGAGCCCCTGCACGTTGCGGTGCCCGCTGGTGACGACCAGCGGATGCCACCCGGCCCCGGGTTCGGTCGCTGCCGGATTGCCGGGCCACGGAGCCCCGGCAGCGGTCATCCGCAGCACCTTGCCGGCCAGGTTGGCGCGGTCGGCCGGGGCCGTGGGGATCGCGGCATCACCGGTGGTCACCCAGAGCTCGCCCGCAGGACCGAACGCCAGTCGACAGCCCTGGTGGCGGTTGCCGGCGCCCGAGGGGATGCCGGTGAGCACCGGCGTGACCTCGCTCAACGACGACTCGCCGGCTCCGACGGTGAGCCGGACGACCCGGACGTCGACCGCCGAGGTGTGGCACACGTAGATGCGGCGGTTGGTGGCATAGCCGGGGTCGACCGCGAGGCCCATGAGTCCGCCCTCGCCGTTGGAGACCACACCGGGCACGTCACCGACGACACGACGCTGGCCCTGGTCCACCGTCGCCACCCGGCCGTCCTTCTCGGTGACGAGCGGGACGCTGCCGGGGGTGAATCGGAGCTCCCAGGGTCGGTCGAACCCGGTGACCCGCTCGACGACCTGCAGCGGCCCGTCACCCGTCGGCGGTGCGGTCGTCGGTGGTGCGGTCGTCGGTGTGGTGGAGGAGGGTGTGGTGGACGGCGGTGGTGTCCGGTCGGGGGAGCACGCCGCTCCCACGAGGGCCGCTGCGGCGAGGGCGACCACGCCGACCACAGGGGCCGTGAGATGTCGCACCGTGCGCCGACGCGTGCGGTTGGCGGTGGTGGATCGGGAGGTCCTCATGTCGTAGCCCCAGTCGGTTCGTCGTCGGGCGTGTCGGATGACCCCTGTCGACTACCCGGAAACCGCCGCTCCGAAGCGGGTCGGGCTGGCCGCTCCATCGAGCACTCGGGCAGGATGGGACGATGCGAGTCCTGGTCACCGAGAAGATCGCCGATGGAGGCCTGCAGCGTCTGCGCGACGCCGGCCATGAGGTCGATGTGCAGGAGGGGCTCTCTCCGGAGGAGCTGCTCGGCGCCATCGTCGGTGCGCATGCGCTCATCATCCGATCCGCGACCCAGGTGACCGCCGAGGTCCTGGCGGCGGGCACCGACTTGATCGTCGTGGGCCGTGCCGGGATCGGTCTCGACAACGTCGACGTCGCCGCGGCGACCGAGCGCGGCGTCATGGTCGTCAACGCCCCGCAGTCGAACATCGCTCTCGGCCGCCGAGCACACGATGGCGCTGCTGCTCGCCCAGGCGCGCAACGTGCCCCAGGCCAGCGCCGCGCTCAAGGACGGCCGCTGGGAACGCTCGCAAGTGGACCGGCGTCGAGCTGTCCGACAAGACCCTCGGCATCATCGGCCTGGGCCGGATCGGCAAGCTGGTGGCCCAGCGCGCCCTCGCGTTCGGCATGAAGCTGGTCGCCTACGACCCGTTCGTGTCCGAGGACCGCGCCCGTCAGCTGAGCGTCGAGCTCCTGTCGCTCGACGACCTCATCGCCCGCCGACTTCATCACGCTGCACCTGGCGAAGACCCCCGAGACGGTCGGGCTGATCGGCGAGGAGCTGCTGCGCAAGGCGAAGCCCGTCGCTGCGCGTCATCAACGTCGCCCGCGGCGGCATCATCGACGAACAGGCGCTCGCCGACGCGATCTCCGAGGGCCGCGTCGCCGGTGCGGGCATCGACGTGTTCGCGACCGAGCCGTGCACCGACTCACCGCTGTTCGCGCTCGACAGCGTCGTCGTCACCCCGCACCTGGGCGCGTCCACCGCCGAGGCACAGGACAAGGCCGGCGACACCATCGCCGACATGGTCGAGCTGGCACTCGCCGGTGACTTCGTGCCGTACGCCGTGAACATCTCGGCCGCCGAGGCATCCGAGACGGTGCGTCCGTACCTCGGTCTGGCCGAGCAGATCGGTCGCATCTTCGGCGGGCTCAGCTCGTCGGGCCCGGAGCTGCTCGAGATCGAGTACCAGGGCCAGATCGCGGAGTACGACACGCGCATCCTGACGCTGTCGCTGCTCAAGGGGTTCTTCTCGGCCACCTCGAGCGACCCGGTCTCGTACGTGAACGCCGCCGCAGATCGCCGAGGAGCGCGGCGTCGAGGTACGCCCGACGTCGACGACGACCGCTCGTGACTACGTGAACCTGATCACCGTGCGGGGCGGTGCCCACAGCGTCGCCGGCACCCTCGTCGGGCTGCGGGACACTCCGAGCCTGGTGATGATCGACGACCACACGATCGACGTGCCGCCGGCCGAGCACCTGCTGGTGGTCCGCAACGCGGACCGTCCGGGCATGATCGGCGTGGTCGGCTCGGTCGTCGGCGAAGCCGGCGTGAACATCGACGACATGGCCGTCGGCTCGTCGCCGGAGGGCGCCAAGGCGCTCATGGTGCTGGCCACCGATCGTGCCGTGCCCGAGTCCGCGGTCGAGGCGCTGCGCGCCACCGACGGGGTCGTCTCGGTCGACTCGATCGGCTGAGGCCGGGGGCGCGTACAGTCGCGCCGTCGCTCAGACCTCGCAGACCCAGTCGGGCAGTCCGGGCGCTCCGAACTTCTCGGCCGGGTCGGGGCAGAACAGGTCCTGTTCGAAGCCGGTGGCTTCCCAGTACGGCCCGCCGCCGGCCTTGGTGTAGAGCGCCCACCCGTCCTCGACGCCGCAGTACCGGCCCTCGTCGCCGGACGGTCCTCCACAGACGTCCAGATCGATGACGGCCCAGTCGCCCTCGCAGCGCACCACCTCGAGCGGGTGCACGCCTTGGTACATGCCGATCGTGGCGTACCGCAACGATGCCTCGGAGCACTCGGCGGGCACGGGCTCCGTCGAGAACCCGACACACCTCGGTGTGGCGAGACCGCAGTAGTCGACCTGCACGTACCGGTCCCTGATCAACACGAAGCGCAGTCGCTCGTCCGGCGCGACGACGTCCATGCCACGGGTGACGCCCACGGACGGGTCGACGTCGATCAGCGACACCGACGCGCAGTCGTCGGCGGACCCGGGGCCGTCCGAGGTGATGTCCGTGAGGACGATCTGGTCGCCGTCGAGTTCGACCACGGCATCGAGGGTCCGGTGACACGCTCCGTGCAGCTCGACCGCGCCGTCGGCCACCTCGACCGAGAACAGCGTCGAGCCCGAGGCCCCGGCGTGGGGCCCGTCGCTCGGTCCGTCGCCGCAGCCGACGAGCAGCGCGGACAGGGCGACGGCCACGAACAGTGCGGCTCGGTGAGGTCGCACCTCAGAAGGTTGCCAGCTGGACGGCGGTCGGCGACGCGGCGTCGGACCGGCCGAGCGCCCCGTAGGACAGCGTCCAGAGGTCGTCGCCGACGACGATCGAGCGCATCGGCGCGCTGCCCCATGGGTGTCTGGTGGGAGATCCGGGCGACCTCGGACAGCTGCCCGTCCGCGACCCGGAGCACGACCGCACCGTCGCGGATCGCGTAGCGGCCGACGTCGGAGCAGCCCTGGCTGAGCGGGAAGATCGCCTGTGAGCGCTCGGCGTCCCACGTGAACGCCTTGTGGTCACCGCTCACGTCGGACCAGGCGTCGGGCACGATGAACTGGTCGACCTCGACCATCGCCGCGGGGTCCGACACGTCGAACAGCGAGGCCTTGAAGCCCAGGTCCATGCCCGTGGCCGGATCGGCGTCGCGGCCGATGCCGAGCAGCAGCCCGTCGCCGATCGGGTGCAGGTACTCCGAGAACCCGGGGATCTTGAGCTCGCCCAGAGAACGCGGCGCCCGGGGATCGCTCAGATCGAGGGCGTAGAGCGGGTCGGTCTGGCGGAAGGTGACGACGTAGCCGGTGTCGCCCATGAAGCGCACCGACTGGACCTCTTCGCCGACGCCCAGGCCGTCGAGGTGGCCGACCTCGTC
Organism: uncultured Actinomycetota bacterium; assembly: GCA_963707555.1. GTDB lineage: Bacteria > Actinomycetota > Acidimicrobiia > Acidimicrobiales > Microtrichaceae > JAFAFN01. The sequence continues at coordinate 308,942 of CAVPQM010000002.1, read as the reverse complement.
GAGCGTGTCGCCCTCGGTGTCGAGCACGGCGAGCCGCGACGATGTGCTCGGCACGAACATCTCGGTGGTGACCTCGCCGTCCCCGGGCATCGGAGCGATCGTGGTCGCCGCGCCGCGATCAGGTCCGACGCCAGCCCCACCGACCGGCCCGTCGACGGTGGTCACGACCCGCAGCACGCCGTCGTGGTCCGACAGCGAGAACTGGTTGAGCAGGCGCCCCGGGACCCGACCGGAGCCGGTGTAGACGGCCGGCCCGTCGGCGGGCAGATCGAAGCGGTGCACGTCGGTGCGCGATCCCGCCTGGTCCCAGTTGCCGGCCGCGACGTAGAGCGCATCGGTCGACGCGTAGATCGTCTCGGCGGCTCCCTGCACGCTGACGGGCTGCACGTCGTCGAGCGTCTCGCCGACGGTCAGGACCGTCACGGTCGACGGCAGCTGCGATGGCGTCCAGCTCGTCTGCATCGAGGTCGCCGCGAGGCCGGGGTCGGTGTCGCCGGTGGTCCCGCCGTCGTTGACGGGCGCTGCCACGGCTGCGGTGAGCAGCACGTCGTCGCAGCCGCCGAGCGGGGCGGCCTCGCCGTCGACGGCGATGCGGGGAAGGAGCGCGTCGCTGTCGATCCCGGCGGCGATCGCACGGGCTTCCGCGCCGTCGGTGGCCTGCATCATGTCGTACATGGCGATCGGCTCGCTGCGCAGCACGATGCGTGCGGTGCCGCCGACCTGACGGGCCGAGACGAGCGATCCTTCGACCTCGGCGGTCTGGACGACCCGCGGCGCGGTCGGATCCTCGAGCGAGACGAGCGTCAGCGTGGTGCCCATGGGGAACGGCGACGGTTCGATCGGCACGACCGGCGGCTCGGTGGGCGGGTTCGGTGGTCTGGGGTTCGGTGGTGGGCGGTTCGCTCGTGGGGGAGCGGGGGGCGAGCGTAGTCGTCGGCGCCGGGTCCGGCGCCGTCGTGGTCGTCGTGTCGTCAACGGGAGGGGTCGTCGCGGTCGGTCCGGTGGTCGTGGACGGCTCCGCGGTCGGGGCGAACACCATGTCGTCACCCGGCATGTCGACGGCGACGTACCCTCGCCGGCGAACCCGACACCGCGTCCGATTGGTCCGCCGCCGTAGGTCGAGCCGATCACCAGTGCGGTGTCGCCGCGGCAGGCAACAGGTCCGTCGCGAAGCGGATCGACAGGTCGAGGGTGCCGTCGACGGCGGGGGAGTCGTCGAGCTCGGTGACCCGCAGCACACCGTTCACCACCGACACGATGCGCCGGCCGTCGGTCTTCACCAGGTCGGACTCGTCGACGCCGGACTCCTGGTTGTTCGTACCGGTGGGTGTGTCGGCATCCGCCGCGAGTCGCTGCGCCGAGTCGTCACCGCCCGCGGTGGTGGTGCCGGTGCTCGGTGCCGCAGCGAACCCGTCGGCGGCCGCCTCGGCTCCCGCTCCGTCGGCGGCGCTCCCCTCAACGGAACGAGCGGCGCTCTCGAGGTCGGCCGTGATGGTGGTGCTCGTCGGCATCCTCGGGCCACATGGCGGCCGCTGCGGCGGCGAACGTCGGCCGAGCCGTCTCGACGAGTGGTCGCAGTCGTCGACGACCCGCAGCGGCGACACCTCGGTCTCGGCGACGAGTGGCGGTGACACCGTACGGTCACCCCAGCCGGAGTCGTCGGTGCACCCGGCGAGCAGCGCGGAGTGCCGACACCGCAGCAGCGATGCCGACGGACCGGAAGCCCCTCACACGAAACCCGTCTCGGAGTCGACCCTGCGGCCCCGAATCCGAGACGGATGTGATGGTGCTGTGGTGACCCCGGCGGGCTGAACCCCTGCTGGCGGTGCTCGATCGCATGTCCTGCTCCCTCGTACGTCGAACGGCTGACCCTTCTGACGCAGCTCGCTGCCCGAGGATCTGGTTCCCGACCAGCTCGAAATGGCGTCGTCCGCCAACCATCACCTCGATATCGGTCGCGGTATTTCGGGGTTACCGCCCCGAATCCAGAGAGGATTTCGGGGGCGGGGGAGGGGTCGCCAGCGATCGAACACCCGTTCGGTTACGCTGTGCGAGTGAGCGTGATGCAGGGGTCACTCTTCGGTACGGGCGATCTCGAGATCCGCGCCGGTGCCTCGGTCAACCGGACCTGGCTCGACGGCGACTGCTGGATCGACGAGATCCAGGGCTGGCTGGGCGGGCAGATGGAGCTCTACGAGCGTCTCGCCCGCGGGGATGTGTGGCATCGGGCCACCAGGCCCATGTACGGCGAGATGGTCGACGAGCCGCGCTTGTCCGCCGGCATGCGAGTGAACGACCAGCGCACGCCGGCGATCGTGCGTCGCATGGCCGACTCCCTGGCCCGGCGCTACGACGTGCCGATGAACGGTGTCTGGCTGAACTGGTACCGCTCGGGTGACGACGCAGTCGCCTGGCACGTGGATCGGATCGGGCGGGCCCACAAGGACCCGCCGGTGGCGATCGTGTCGCTCGGTTCGACCCGGCGCTTCCAGTTGCGCCCCAAGGGTGGCGGGCCGAGCACGACCTTCATGCCGGCGGGCGGCGACCTCTTGGTCATGGGCGGCGCGTGCCAGCACCGCTGGGAGCACCAGGTGCCCCGGTCACGTCACGGCGGCCCGAGGATCAGCGTGACGTTCCGTCCGTTGGCGGCGAGGACCGAGGACCGCGAGGACTGAGCGCCCGGCCGCTCGATCCGATCGGCCCGCTGAGCTGCCGAACCGGTCCGCCCACGTACCGGGTGTACTGATGCCGGCCGGGACCGGCGCGATCGCACCCAGTACGTCGAGCCCCACGTACCGGGTGCACTGATGCCGGACGGGACCGGCGCGGTCGCACCGAGTACGTCGACCCCCACGTACCGGGTGCACTGATGCCGGCCGGGGCCGGCGCGGTCGCACCCGGAACGGAGTGTGTGGGCGCCTCAGGCGGAGGTGGTCGACGGCATCCAGGCCGGACGGTCCGCCTCGTAGGTGGTGATGTCGGCCTCGTGGCTGAGTGTGATGCCGATGTCGTCGAGGCCGTTGAGGAAGCGGTGACGAACCGAGTCGTCGAGCGGGAACTCGACGGACAGGTCGAGCGCGGGCACCTCGAGCACTCGCCGGTCGACGTCGATCGTGATCTCCAGCGTCGGGTCCGCGGCGATCTCGTCGAGCAGGCGGCGACCGATCTCGGCGGACACCTGGACCGGAACCAGACCGTTCTTGGTCGAGTTGTTCCGGAAGATGTCGCCGAAGCGGGCGACACGATGGCCTGGGAGCCGTACTGCTGGATCGCCCAGACCGCGTGCGCGGCTGGAGCTGGTGCCGAAGTTCGGCCCGGAGACGAGCACGGTGGCGCCCTGGTGCTCCTCGCGGTTCATGACGAAGTCGGGCTCGTCACGCCACTCCGAGAAGAGGCCCTTCTCGAAGCCGGTCTGCTTCGACCTGCTTGAGCCAGTCGCTCGGGATGATCTGGTCGGTGTCGACGTCGGAGCGGTCGAGGGGGACGGCGGTGCCGGTGATGATGTGGATGGGTTCCATGGCGGTCCAGTTCGGCGTTCGGGCGTTCCGCGTGCGGGCGTTCGGGCGCTGTGCGTCGGTCGGGCCGGGTGTCGGCTCAGGTTCGTCGGGCCATCGCGAAGCGACCCGCGATGGCGGACGCCGCGGCGATGGCGGAGACAGGTTCCGCCCGCCTCGTCCCTGACGCCCCTCGAGTGCGGTTCGACGTCGACGCCGTACGCTCGCCGGGGATGGAGCTGTCGGGTTCATCGCCAGGCACATCGAGCACCCGGGCTCGCGCGCGAGTCGAAGTCGGCGTCGACGAAGATGCGGTCGAGGCCCTGGCCCGGCCCGTGACTTCACCGCATGGGAGCCGGGCAACGACCAGGGCGCGGACGCCCTCGGCGACGCGACGTCCTTCGGCCATGGCGGCCGCGGCGCGGCAGGTCCTCGATGCGTCCGTTGCGCAGGTACCCGATGAAGATCGTGTCGACCTTCACCTCCTTGAACGGCGTGCCGGCGCTCAGGTCCATGTACTCGAGCGCTCGGTTCGCCGTGTCACGCTCGACCTCGTCGGTGAAGTCTGATGGGGTCGGGCACGACGCCCGACAGCGGATGACCTGGCCGGGGTTGGTGCCCACGAGACGTAGGGCTCGATGTCGGCGGCGTCGAGGAAGATCTCCTGTCGAAGGTGGCGCCGTCGTCGGTGTGCAGCGTGCGCCACTCCTCGACGCGCGTCCCAAGCTCGCCGAGGGCAGCGTGCGGGCGGTCCTGGAGGCACTCGAAGGTCGACCTCGTCCGGGGCGATCGAGCCCGGCCTTGGCGCCCGCCTCGATCGACATGTCGCAGCGTCATCCGGCCTTCCATCGACAGCGAGCGGATGGCGCAGCCGCGGTACTCGGCGATGTGGCCGATGCCGCCGAGGTGCCGAGCACGCCGAGGATGGCCAGGATCACGTCCTTGGCGGTGACGCCGGGCGCAGCTCGCCGTCGACGTTGACCGCCAGGGTCTGGGTCGGCCTGGGGAGGGTCTGGGTGGCGAGCACGTGCTCGACCTCGGAGGTGCCGATGCCGAACGCCAGCGTACCGACGCGCGCCGTGGTCGACGTGTGGGAGTTGCCGCAGACGATCGTCATGCCCGGCAGCGTGTCAGCCCTGCTCCGGGCCGATGATGCGCACGATGCCCTGCTCGGGGTGAGCATCCATCGGGTACTCGACCACGCCGAACTCTCGGCGTCGACCCGTAGCGTGTCGACCTGCTTGCGCGAGATCGGATCCGCGATCGGCTGGTCGATGTCGGCGTGGGGACGTTGTCGACCTCGGTCGCGACGGTGAGGTCGGGGCGACGCACGGTCACCGGCCATGCGCAGACCCTCGAACGCCTGGGCGAGGTCACCTCGTGGACCAGGCGCAGGTCGATGTAGAGCAGGTCCGGCTGACCCGCCTCGGAGCGGACGACGTGGCGGTCTCCAGACCTTCTCGGCGAGGGTCCTGGGTCGGTCGGGGCGCTGTCGGTGGGGGAACGGTGCTCTGGCTCATGGGGTGTCCCTGCTCGCTGCTGCCGGACGGTCGATCGGCAGTGGACGAGTCTCAGTAATGTGGATAGACGGCTCCCGATGTATGGAATCGATCGTAAGTGGTGCGTGGGGTGCTCGACAAGTCGGTCGCGCTCGGTGGACCTGGTGGCTGCCGGCCCGCTCAGCCTGGCGGAGCTGACGACCCGTTCCGGGCTCAGTCGGGCGACCGCGCACCGCCTCGCTGTCGCGCCTGGAGCAGCACGGCCTGCTGCGGCGGATCGACGACGGTCGTTGGGCGCTGGGCCTGCACCTGGTCGCCCTGGGGCGTCGGGGCGACCGAGCAGTTCCCGCTGGCGTCCGCCGCTGCGCCGGCACTGGCGGCGCTGCGCGGCCGGACACGGGGAGTCGGTGGAGCTCTCACGTACGCGGGGGCGACTCCCGTGTGCGCGTCGCCGCACTCGAGTCATCGGCACGGTCTGCGCACGCATCGGCGCCGGTCGGTGCGGTGCTGCCCCTCGAGGTCGGCTCGGCGGGATCGGGTCGCTCGGCGACGTGCCCGTCAGGGCTGGTCGCAGACCGTCGGAGCGTGAGCCGGGCGTGGCGTTGGGTCGGCGCCGGTCCGCGGCGATGACGGCGAGGCGCTCGCCGATCAGCGTCGGGACCATCGACCGACTCGGCAGCAGCCGGGGCGCCTGCACGGCGACGAGGTGCTCGTCGCGGGCCGCGCAGGTCGACGCCGCGCTGCGCTCGGTGAGCACGTCGTGCTTCCGCCTACGTCCACCCAGGTCGTCGTCGTCCTCGGGATCGTCGTCGATGCCGGTGTTGTCGTCGACGCGGCAGGTCGCGGCGTGCCGCCTTGCGCTTGGCGCACTCGGTTGGTCTGACGTCGCTGCTCACGGCCGCGGACCTGGAGTCCGTCCTCGAGGTCGTCGATCGGCCGCCAGGGTGCGCCAGATCTCGCACGGTCGGCGCCGATCCGGCCGAGTTTCGATCGCAGCGACAAGACCGCACCCGGGTTCGGCGGCGCGGGTGGAGTCGTCGAAGCGGCACTGCTGGACGAAACGCGACCAGATCGTCGAAGGCCTCGCTCGAGTCCGGCATCCGCGTTCCACAGCCCGACACCACGGATGCCGGGTGCGTCGATCAGCAGGGAACCGTCGGCCAGCGCCACGATCTGGCCGCGCGGTGGTCGTGCGCCGTCCGCTGGCCCGTCGGAGTCGCGCACCTCGGCGACGCAGCTGGACCTCGTGGCCTGCGAGTGCGTTGACCAGCGTCGACTTGCCGCGCCGGATGCGCCGAGCAGCGCGATGACGTGGCCGGGGCCGCGCAGGTCGTCCAGCTCCTCGAGGCCGTGGTCGGCCATGGTCGAGGTGCACACGATGCGCACGCCCGGAGCGAACCGCTGGGCGTCGGCTCGTTGCCGTTCGATCTCGTCCGCGTCGACCCGGTCGGACTTGGTGAGCACCACGACGGGCTGGGCGCCGCTCTCCCACGCGAGCACCAGCTCACGTGCCGAGCCGGAGCGCGTCGAGGCCCGGGTCGAGCGGTTGCAGCACGTAGACCAGGTCCATGTCGCGGCGACCGCACGCGACTGGAGCTGCATCTGATCGCTGAGCACACCCGGTGAGCGTCGCTCGAACACGGTGAGTCGCGGCAGGATCGACTCGATGCGACCGGCAGCCGGTCGAGCCCGCAGACGTCACCGACGACCACCGTCGCACCGGCCTTCGCCGCGACGACCAGGCACTCGTCGCCGGGATGCTCGGCGACGGTGATCCCGCCCTTGTCGATGCGCGTCACCCGACAGGACCAGGCCCTCGGCGCGGTGTGCGTCCCAGAGCGTCGCCCAGTGCTCGTTCCAGCCCGGGGGGTCGGCATCGAGGTCGAAGGCGGTCTCGGGGTCGGGCATCGGGTGATCATGCTCGCGCACGTCGGTCACAGACCGTGGCGCAGTCTCGTCCGATGGTGGGAGCGAACGTCGCTCCGGGTATCCGCCGGGGTGCCAGGGACGAACAGGCAGGACGACCGTGACGGGAACGACGATCATGACCGAACAGCGGATGGACATCTCGATCGAGGCACCCGAGGGCTTCAGGGCGGTGCTGGCGTTGAACAAGATCGTCGCATCGAACCTGGACCCCACCTTGTTCGAGCTGGTCAAGCTGAGGGCGTCGATGATCAACGGTCGCGCGCTTCTGTGTCGACATGCACACCACCGACGCGCTCGCCGCGGGTGAGCACGTCCGCCGCATCACGGCGATCTCGTCGTGGCGGGAGTCGACCTTCTTCACCCCGGCGGAGCGGGCAACGCTGGCATTGACCGACGAGCTCACACGGCTCGGGTGAGCATGGCGTCGCCGACGAGACGTGGGCCGAGGTCGAGCAGCACTTCGCGCGCCCGGTACCGTCGCGAACCTGGTGCTGGCCGTCGGGGCGATCAACATCTGGAACCGCATCGCGATGTCGAGCCGGCTGCCACCGGCTCCGCTCCTGGTGGGGTCGACCCGGCCGGTGCCGGTCGAGGTGAACGGCGCCGCGCCGTTCCACGCGGGTCCGTCTGGTCTGGGCGACCGGGAGCTGCCGTGCTGCGCGAGCGTGCGGTGGCGGTCGCCTACCGGATGCTCGGCAGTCGGTCCGAGGCCGAGGACATCGCACAGGACACACTCGAGCGGTGCGGCGCGCCGTGGACGGCGGGCGTGCCGACCAGCGCCGGCGCGCACGAACCGATCCGGAATCTCGTGGCCTTCACGACCACGGTGGCGACCCGCCTGGCGATCGACCACCTGCGATCGGCTCGGGTGCGGCGTGAGCGCTGACGTCGGTCCCTGGCTGCCCGAGCCGATCCAGGCGGTGGCGTCGTCCGATCCGGAAGCGGCGGCCGAGCTCGGCGACTCATTGTCGTTCGCCATGCTGGTCGTGCTCGAGTCCCTCGGCCCGGACCAGCGTGCCGCGTTCCTGCTGCACGACACCTTCGGCTACGGCTACGACGAGCTCGCGGTCGTCCTCGACCGGTCGCCGGCGGCGTGTCGAAGCTCGTCAGTCGGGCCCGGCAGCGCATCGCCGCCGATCGACCCCGTGTGGTGACCGATCGCGACGAGCACCGTGAGGTGCTCGACCGGTTCATCGGCGCCGCTCGCAGCGGCGACCTCGACCGGCTGCTCGAGGGCTCGGCACCGGAGTCGGTCCTGGTGACCGACGGCGGCGCGACCCTCAAGGCGGCTCGGCACCCGATCCGGGGGAGGGCGCGGCTCCGCTCGGTTCCTGGCGTCGATCGGTCCTCGGCGTGTTCGCGTCGGGTCGAGGTCACCTTCGAGGACGTGAACGGCGAGCTCGGAATCGTCGTACGTGAGCAGGGCACCGTCGTGCTCGTCGGCACCGCCGGGGTCGATGCCGGTCGGATCTCGACGGTGCACTGGGTGCGGAACCCGGACAAGCTCCGCTGGTTCGAACCCGGTACGAGCCGCTGGTACCGACTCCGATCTGCGCCCCAGGGGCAGGCACGTACACTCGGACCGATGACATCGGCCGTGACCCAACGCTCGGGTGCCCCCGTCCCGCGCGCTGGCGGCGATCGCATCGGCACGAACTCGGTCCACATGGTGATCGCCCGCGTCGTCGGCGACGGCACGCTTCGAGGTCGATCACGCGCCAGAAGGAGATGGTCCGACTGGGCTCGGGCGAGCGGCGAGATGAAGGAGCTCGAACCGGCGGCATCGACCGCGGCGTCGCGGCGCTGACCCGGTGCCGTCCCGTCGCCGACTCTTCGACGTGCCGGTTGTACGCGGTCGCCACCTCGCGCGGTGCGCGAGGCCGAAACGCCGAGGAGTTCCTGACCCGTGCCCGCGACGAGGCCGGTGTCGACGTACGAGGTCATCTCCGGCCACGAGGAGGCCCGCCTCATCCAGCTGGGCGTGCTGCAGGCGCTGCCGGTCTTCGACCGACGCCTGCTGCTCATCGACGTCGGCGGCGGTTCGACCGAGGTGCTGCTCGGATGGAGCGGAGCCGCGACCTACGTCCCGCTCCATCAAGCTCGGGTCGCTGCGCATGACCCGCCGCTTCTTCCCCCGACGGAGTCGTCGAGGGCGACGCGGTCGAGCGTTGCCGCAGCTACGTGGCGGCCGCGCTCGCGCCGATGATGCACGAGGTCGCCGACCTGCACCACGACATCGCCGTGGCCTCGTCGGGGACCGCCGAGGCGCTCGCGGCGATGGCCTTCGCCCGCCGGGGCAGCGCGGCGCCACAGTCAATGAACGCGGCGACGATCACCCGCGACGAGGTGGGCGCGGTCATCGAGTCGCTCGCCGAGTCGCCCGCACCACCGACGAGCGACGCAGCTCCCCGGCATCGAGGACTCCCGCGCCGACATCCTCCTCGGCGGCGGCATCGTGCTCGAGCAGGTCTGCGACGCACTCGGTGATCCGCGAGCTGACGATCTCGGAGTACGCGCTGCGCGAAGGCGTGCTGCTCGATGCCCTGCACCGGTTGCAGGGCGGCACGTTGCACCACCTGTCGGACCTGCGTCGTCGCTCGGTGTTCCACCTCATCGAGCTCTGCGACGACGAACCGGAGCACTCGCCCAGGTCGCCCGTCTGGCGCTGCGCTGTTCGACGAGCTGGCCGGTCGCCTCGACCTCGACGACGAGGACCGCGAGCTGCTCGAGGCGGCGGCGCTGCTGTGCAACGTCGGGCTGTTCATGTCGCACTCGAAGCACCACAAGCACAGCTACTACGTGATCCGGAACTCCGAGCACCTGATGGGCTTCACCGACAACGAGATCGAGGTCATCGCCCTGATCGCCCGCTACCACCGCAAGAGCCCACCGTCGGAGGAGAAGCACCCCGAGTTCGCCGCGCTGCCCGAGGCGGCCAGGGCCAGGTGCGCTCGCTGGCCGCGATCCTGCGGGTGGCGATCGGCCTCGACCGCAACCACGACGGCGCGGTCGATCAGTTGCGGTTCGAGAGGCCGGCGACGTGCTCGAGATCCTGATCGCTGCTGCACCCGGCAGCGACGATGACCTGGCCCTCGAGGCGTACTCGGCCAACGACCGCAGCAGGTTCCTCGCGGATCGACTCGGCGCGCCCGTGCGGGTGTGCGTGGTCGACCCCGAGCCCGCTCTCGGCGTGGTCCCGGCCGTCGACTGACGGCGACGCTCGACGACGGCGGTCGAGCTACTCCTTGGCGGCGATCTGCTCGAGCAGCGCCACCATGCGCTCCTCGTTGGTGGGCTCGACCTCGGCCTCCTGGCCACGGGCACGGCGCTCCGCCAGGTGGTTCATCGGCACGATGAGGATGAAGTAGACGGCCGCGGCGGTGAGCACGAAGGTGATGAGCTGCGACACCACGTTGCCCCACAAGAACTCCCGCGCCGCTGACCTCGAAGGACTTGCCGGCGAGGTCCTTCACATCGCCGGGCAGGATGAGCCCGACGAGCGGGTTGACGATCCCCTTGACCACGGCGTCGACGACCGCTCCGAATGCGGCACCGATGACGATGCCGACCGCCAGCTCGATGGCGTTGCCCCGCAGCACGAACTCCTTGAAACCCTTGATCACGATGTACCTCCGTCGACGTCGATCCGGATCACGGTAGCGGTGCCCACATCGGCCGGGTTCGACACACCTCAGTGTTCGGTGATCGCTCCGGCGTCGAGTTCGAGGCGCCGTGTGGTGGTGACGTTCTCGAGCAGCCGGCGGTCGTGGGTGACCAGCAGCACGGTGCCGTCGAACGCGTCGAGTGCCGACTCGAGCTGCTCGATCGCCGCCAGGTCGAGGTGGTTCGTCGGCTCGTCGAGCACGAGCAGGTTCACCCCGCGTGCCTGCAGCAGCGCCAGGCCTGCCCGGGTGCGTTCGCCGGGCGAGAGCGACGCCGCTGGGCGGCCGACGTGGTCGGCTCCGAGGCCGAACTTGGCCAGCAGCGTGCGGACCTCGGACGACGGCCAGTCCGGGCATCGCGTCGGCGAAGGACTCGAGCAGCGAGGTCGTCGCCCAGGAACGCGGCGCGCACCTGGTCGATCTCGCCGACCTCGACCCCGGCCCGAGCGTCGCGGAGCCGCCGTCGGGGGCGACGCGGCCGAGCAGCAGCGTCAACAACGTCGTCTTGCCCGAGCCGTTCGGGCCGGTGATCGCGACCCGGTCGCCGCGGTCGATCTGCAAGGTCACCGGACCGAGCGTGAAGGCGCCGCGCCGCACGGCGGCCTCGTTGAGCACGGCGACGACCCTGCCCGACGGTGGCGCGCCGGCGATCGACATCTGCAGCTCCCACTCCTTGCGGGGCTCCTCGACCACCTCGAGGCGTTCGAGCATCCGGTCGGTCCGGCGAGCCTTGCCCGCCTGCTGCTCAGAGGTGGCGATGTCGTGGTGGCGGATGAACTTGTCGCGGTCGGAGCGGTCGCGTCGAGCGGTCCGGGCGCCCTTGTCGGCCCAGGCGCGTTGGGTACGGGCCCGCTCGGTCAGGTCGCTGACCCGACCCGAGTACTCCTCGTAGCGCTCGCGGGCGTGGGTCCGGTCGCGCTCACGTTCGACGAGGTAGGCGTCGTAGCCGCCGCCGTAGAGGGCGACGGACCGCTGGTGCAGGTCGAGCTCGAGGATCGAGGTGGTCGTGCGCGACAGGAACTCGCGGTCGTGGCTGACCACCACGACACCGGCGGATGTCTCCGGTGACGAACCGCTCGAGCTGGTCGAGTCCCGCCAGGTCGAGGTCGTTGGTCGGCTCGTCGAGCAGCAGGACGTCGAACCGGCTCAGCAGCAGCGACGCGAGCCCGGCACGGGCGGCCTGCCCGCCCGACAGCGATCGTCATCGTCCGGTCGAGCCCGACGCCGAGACCGACCTGGTCGAGCACCGCGGCGCCGCGGTCGACCAGGTCGGCGGCACCGATCGCCATCCACCGGTCGAACGCCGTGCTGTAGCGGTCGTCGGCTCCGGGGCTACCGTCCGCCAGTGCCACGGTCGCCGCGTCGAGCTCGTCGCTGGGCCGCGGTCACGCCGGTGCGTCGACCCAGGTACTCCTCGACGGTCTCGCCCGGGATCCGATCGGTCTCCTGGGGGAGCCAGCCGACGGTGGCGTCGGGCGGCGCGATGGCGACCGAGCCGTGCTCCGGGCGGTCGACGCCTGCGAGCAGCCGCAGCAGCGTCGACTTGCCGGCGCCGTTCGCGCCGACCAGCCCGATGACGTCGCCCGGTGCGACGACCAGGTCGACGTCGCCGAACAGCGTCCGCCCGCCGTGGGAGACCCCGAGTCCTGTCGCCACCAGCTGTGCGGCCACCCGGGGAGGGTACGCCGGTCGGTCCCGCTGCACGAGAAGCCAATTGACCGGACGGTCAAGTCGATCGGTAACCTCGGCCCAATGAGCACGACCTCGTCGACGACCGACTCGCCTCTCGACGCCGATCCCCGATTCGATTCGGTGCGCGACGCTGCGGGAGCAGCTGCGCAGCGTCGACTACCTCTCCGACGAGGGCATCGCCGGCGATCGTCTACCTGGCCGACCGGCTCGGCAAGCCGATCCTGGTCGAGGGTCCGGCCGGCACCGGCAAGACCCAGCTGGCCAAGTCCGTCGCCGAGATGACTCGGCGCCCGGCTGATCCGCCTGCAGTGCTACGAGGGCCTCGACGAGTCCAAGGCGCTCTACGAGTGGAACTACAAGAAGCAGCTGCTGCGCATCCAGGCCGAGCAGGCCGACGAGCGAGGCGCAGCGCTGGGACGAGATCGAGGAGGACATCTTCTCCGACGACTTCCTGCTGACCCGGCCGCTGCTCGAGGCGATCCGCGCCGAGGACCCGGTCGTGCTGCTGATCGACGAGGTCGACCGCGTCGAGGTCGAGACCGAGGCGCTGCTGCTCGAGATCCTCTCCGACTACCAGGTGTCGATCCCCGAGCTGGGCACGATCGAGGCCACGCCAGATCCCGCTGGTGTTCCTCACGTCGAACAACACCCGTGAGCTCTCCGAGGCGCTCAAGCGTCGCTGCCTCTTCCTCCACATCGACTACCCGGACATGGAGCGCGAGAAGGAGATCGTGCTCACCAAGGTGCCCGACATCACCGAGTCCCTCGCCGACCAGATCGCCCGCATCGTGCGGTCGATCCGCCAGCTCGAGCTGAAGAAGTCGCCGTCGGTGTCCGAGACGATCGACTGGGCCCGCACGCTCGTGCTGCTCGGCGTCGAGCAGATCGACGCCGAGACGGCCACCGACACCGTCAACATCCTGCTCAAGTACCAGACCGACATCGCCAAGGCGGTCAAGGAGTTCGCCGCCGAGGAGCAGTCGTTCAACCGGGGCGGGCCGCTCTCGACGAGCTCGTGAGCCCGCTCGGTCACGACGATCCGACGGCCGACGGCGCACCGTGGACGACGGTGCAGGCGCCGAGCGAGGCCGGACAGCCGCTGCTCGACCTGCTGTCGGGCTTCATCGTCGAGCTGCGCGAGGCCGGTCTGCCGGTCAGCCTGACCGAGAACCTGGACGCCATGGAGGCGGTGCAGCACATCCCCCTCGAGGACCGCGAGGCGTTCAAGTACGCGCTCGCGGCGACGCTGGTGAAGAACCACGCCCACTGGCGTTCGTTCGAGACGGTGTTCGAGGTCTACTTCTCGCTGCGCGGCGCGGCAGTACTCGCTGGACCCCGACGCGACCGACCTGCCCGACATGGGCGACATGGAGGGCATGGAGCGCCCCGACGGTGCGGGCGACTCGCCCGGCCAGGGCGGCACCGGCGAGGGCATGACGCCCGAAGAGCTCGCCGCAGATGCTCTACCAGTCGCTGCTGCGCGGCGACCAGGCGATGATGCGCGCCATGGCCCGCCAGGCGGTGAAGCGCTACGCCGGCATGGAGCCGGGGCGTCCCGTCGGCGGCACCTACTACCTGTACCGGACGCTGCGGAACCTGGACCTCGAGGGCGTGCTCGAGCAGCTCATGGAGCAGGCGCGCCAGGACTCGCCCGAGCCGCTGACCCCGCTCGAGGAGCGCCTGGAGCGCGACGAGTACGAGCACCGCGTCGACGACTTCAAGAAGGAGATCGAGGCCGAGATCCGCCGACGCCTGGTCGCCGACCGTGGCGTCGAGGCGATGGCCAAGACGCTGCGCAAGCCGCTGCCCGAGGACATCGACTTCATGCACGCCAGCCGCGAGGAGATGGTGCAGCTGCGCAAGGCGCTGCAGCCGCTCACACGGCGCCTGGCGGTCCGCCTGGCACGCAAGCGTCGCCACGGCCGCAAGGGCGCGCTCGACTTCCGCAACACCGTGCGGCACTCGCTGAGCTACGGCGGCGTGCCGGCCGAGCCGAAGTTCAAGTACCCCCGCCCCGCGAAGCCCGAGATCTTCGTCATCGCCGACATCTCGGGGTCGGTGGCCGCCTTCGCCCGGTTCACGCTGCACCTCGTGTACGCCATCTCGGGGCAGTTCTCGAAGGTCCGGAGCTTCGTCTTCATCGACGGGCTCGACGAGGTGACCAGGTTCTTCGAGGGAACCGACGACATCGTCGACGCGATCCACCGGGTCAACAGCGAGGCCGACGTCGTCTGGGTCGACGGTCACTCCGACTACGGACACGCCTTCGAGGTGTTCTGGGATCGCTACGGCCAGGACGTCGGCTCGAAGACGACCGTCATCGTGCTCGGCGACGCCAGGAACAACTACCACTCGTCGCAGAGCTGGGTGATCAAGGAGATCCGCAAGAAGGCGCGCCACGTGTACTGGCTCAACCCCGAGCCGAAGGCGTACTGGGACACCGGTGATTCGATCGTGGGGGAGTACGGCGTGCACTGCGACGGCACCTTCGAGTGCCGCAACCTGCGCCAGCTGGAGAAGTTCGTCGACCACCTGGTCTGATCATCCGGTCTGGTCATCTGGCACCTGCTCCGACCACCGAAAAGTTTCACCCGGAGTGGTGGGATGCCGATCCTCCCGATCATGGTGTCGATCGACCGCCTCGCGGAGTTCAAGGGCGCAGCAGCTGAGGCGTGGTACGAGCAGAGCTTCCTCTGCCGCGCTGGCCGGCGCAGCGAATCCGGACGTGACGGTCATCGTCGACCCGGAGGGCATCATCCGCTTCGCGAGCGACGCCGTGGAACGGGTGCTCGGTCTCGACCCTCCCGCCCACGTCGGCCAGGCCATGTGGGACTTCGTGCATCCGGACGACCTGGTGACCGCTGCGGGGGCTCGTCAGGAGGCGAGTCGCACCGAGGGCTACCACGTGCCCGCGGTGTTCCGGGTCCAGTCGCACGACGGCGGCTGGGTGGCGTGCGAGGTCAACGGGGTCACGCTCGACGGCCCGGGCGGCGTCTGGGCGGTGGTGTCGCTGCGGCCCCAGGCGGACCGCGACCAGACGATGGAGCGACGGGTGCGCATCGAGCAGCTGATCCGCCTGGCGTCGCTCGAGTGCTCGGCGGTCCGTTGGAACGACGTCGAACCGCTCGTCGAACGATTCCTCCAGGATCTCGCCACGGTCGTCGGCGCGGAGTCGGTCGAGCTGGCGTGGCAGGAGAGCGACGAGCCCTTGACGGTGGGCGCCCGTTGGCCGGTGGTGCGAACCGGTTCGGTCGTCATGCAGGGCAGCGACGAGTTCACGCCGCTGTGGCCCTTCGAGGAGTGCTCGACCGCGCTGTTGCACTTCAGCGCGGACCTGCCCGACCTCGCGCCCTCCGCGGTCCGCGACCGCTTCGTGCGACTCCGCACGCAGGCCGTGGTCGAGGTGCCGCTGACGCCCCGACGTCCCTGGGCGGTGCTCCGCCTGGCGTTCGGAGCGACGTGGCACCGCTGGGACGATGCCAACGTGGATCTGGTGGTCGTCCTGGCGTCGACGCTGATGGCGACCCTGCGGCGCTGCCGGGCCGAGGCGCACCTGCACCAGCAGGCGCGCACCGACCCGCTGACGGGCCTGATGAACCGCGCCGAGCTCTACCGCCGGTTCGCTGCGCTCCTGGTCCGCCACGAGGGCTCCACCGTCGAGGGCTCTGCGGCCGACAGATCTGCGGTCGAGGGCACTGCCGTCGAGGGCACCGGTGCCGAGTTGGGCGTCCTCTACTGCGACCTCGACCTGTTCAAGCAGGTGAACGACCGCTTCGGCCATGCCGCCGGTGACGAGCTCCTCCGTCAGGTCGCCGACGAGCTGCGTGCCAACGTCCGCGACGTCGATCTGGTTGCCCGCTTCGGAGGCGACGAGTTCGTGATCGTGTGTCCGCAGCTCGAGTCGAGCGAGACCCTGGAGCGGATCATGGGTCGGGTCTGCAACGCGGTGCGGCGTCTGGCGCCCCACGGCGTGCCGATCCGTCTGAGCGTCGGCGCCGCGATGGCCCAACCGGGTCTGGGCGTGGACGAGCTGATCCGGCTGTCGGACGAGGCGATGTACCGCGCCAAGCGCGGCGTCCGCGTCGCCGGCGCGGCCCGCTGACCCGTTCGGGTCCGCGGCCCGACAGCCATCGACCCCCTCAGGGCAGGTGGGCGATGGCCTCGTCGAAGACCCGGAACAGCGCCGGCCCGGCCTTCTCCTCGCGGGCGAGCACGCCGTGCTTGCGGCACCGGGCGAGCAGGTCGCGCGCCGCACGGCCGGGCCACGGTCGGGGCAGCAGTTCGGGTGGGAGCAACGGGTCGTGTTCGAAGCAGGCGTTGAAGCGGATCGCGAGCTGCAGGACGCCGGGCAGGAAGTCGTGTTCGCTGATGCGCTCGCCCCGCAGCCGCATGGCTTCCAACGCCTCGGGCACGCTGCGGTAGACCGAGATGAACTCCGTGTAGCGCTCGGCGACCTCGTCGAGGGGCCACAGCCGTGCTGCGAGTCGTCGTGGATCGGACTCGCCCACGACCACCAGGTCGTCGGTGCTCCAGGAGGAGACGAACTCGGTGATGCCCAGTCGAGCGGCTTCGGCGGTGATGTCGTCGTTCCACCGGTGCGGTGAGACGTAGAGCCCGGGTTGGACGCTGGCGCCGCCGAGAGCGAGCAGGTGGTCCCTGAAGGCGTCGCGCGCGGTGCGACTGGACTCGGGGATGGCGAAGGACACGAGCCGCCAGTGGCGGTCCCAGCCGCGTCCTGCGGCGTCCTGGGCGTACGCGAGCAGGTGCCGCTGCTCGGTGACGTCGAGCACGGACCGTCCGGCGTCGGTCGCCCGGTAGATTGCGTCGCGCCCCTCGCCGGTGCGGACGTAGAGACCCTCGGTGATCAGACGGCGCATGCACGAGCGGACCGTCTCCACGCCGATGCCGCACTCGGCGGCCACCCGGTACAGCTCGGGGCCGTGCACCGTGCCGTCGCGGTGGGTGAGGCCCAACACCATGAGTCGCGTGGGCAGCGCTTCGTCGTCGAGCCCCATCGCGACGGCCGCTCCGCCCCACACCCCGCGCGGCGCCCCGCTCGGGTTGCCGGTCGCTTCCGTGTCGGCCGTATCGTTCACGACCGTCATGGTGGCGTCGCCATCAGGTCCTGTCAATCGGGGTGGACGGGGCTGATGGCTGGACCGGTGGACGGGCCGGGATGCTGGACGGCGGGGGAAGCGGTCGGTACCGTCACGACCTGTTCGGTCAGCTGGGCCGACCCGGAGCGCGGGGGTGGACATGTCGGTCGTCGACAAGGTGAAGGGCCGTATCGCGCGGTCGAAGCCGCGGGTGTCGGAGTGCGCCATCGTCGTGCGGCCCCTGCCGCTCATCGCGGACGAGATCATCGAGGCGGGCCCCGACTTCGAGTTCAAGGTCGTCTTCGACCCGACCGACCGGCACCTCGCCCAGATCGAGCCGGCGGAGCGCCTCGAGCTGATGAAGGGCCCCTTCGCCCGCGGCGCCGTCGTGATCCTGGCGATCCACATTCCGACCGACCGGGCGATCGGCAAGATGTGGCTGCTCACGCAGTCGCCGATCGAGGGTGACGGCAAGCGGGGACTCCTGCCGATCAAGCTCGCCAAGGACGAGGCGTTCCTGTTCGACCTCTGGGTGCACGAGGACTTCCGTCGCCAGGCGGTCGGCATCACGATGGCCTACGAGATGGGCGCGATGGCCGACGAGTTCTTCCCCGAGAAGCGCTGGGTCTACGGGTACGCCCACGTCGACAACGAGGCGTCGATGTCGCTGATGTGGGACATCTACGGCATGTGGACCGTGCAGCGCATCAAGGAGTACGAGATCGGCGACTACCACGTGGGTGTCGTGCCGAACTCCGACGAGCCGAAGTTCGGTCCGTTCTCGAAGCGTGGTCGCCACTCGGGCGACGGCTTCCAGATGCCGGGTCGTCCGCGCAGCGGCAAGGGCTACCGCGACT
Organism: uncultured Actinomycetota bacterium; assembly: GCA_963707555.1. GTDB lineage: Bacteria > Actinomycetota > Acidimicrobiia > Acidimicrobiales > Microtrichaceae > JAFAFN01. The sequence continues at coordinate 290,713 of CAVPQM010000002.1, read as the reverse complement.
ACCACCACCCAGAGGGCTTCGCCCGGCGCACCGCCGAGATGACGCTGTCCGACGACTGGATGTGGCCGGGTCCGGAGTGGTTCGACAACGACCACGCGCTCGACGCCGACGGCCGCCCGGCGCTGCCGGAGACGCTGCCGCGTGAGCTGCCCGAGGGGTGGAAGCCGACCTGAGCGGTCGGCGGGGCGGTCCGACCGGGGCTCAGCCCAGGTGCAGGCCGCACTCCGTCTTGCCGGAATCGGCCCACCGCCCGGAGCGCGGGTCCTCGCCCTCGGCGACGGGCTTCGTGCACGGCATGCAGCCGATCGACGGGTAGCCCCGCAGCGTCAGCGGGTTGACCGGTACGTCGCGTTCCGCGATGTACGCGTCGACGTCGTCGGCGGTCCAGTTCGCGAGCGGGTTGACCTTGATGAGTCCACGCAGGTCACGGGCCACGATCGGCGCGTTCGCACGCGTCGGCGCCTCGTCGCGTCGCAGGCCCGACATCCACGCCGCCTTGCCGGCGAGTGCACGGTCGAGCTGGCCGACCTTGACCGCGGAGCAGCAGTTGGCCGGGTCGACCTTCCACAGCTCCTCCTCCTGGCGGGCCACGGTCATGATCCGCAGGTTGAGCCCGTAGCGGCGACGCACCTGCTCGACGGTCTCGAGGGTCTCGGGGAAGTGGTAGCCGGTGTCGATGAACACGACCTCGATCGCCGGGGCGACCTTGACGGCCAGGTCGATCAGCACCGCGTCGGTCATCGACGCCGCGAGCGCCAGGTGGGGGCCGAAGTGGTCGGTCGCCCACCGCAGGATCTTCGACGCGGGGTACGACTCGAACTCGGCGTTGAGCTCGGTGAGCTCGTCGTCGGTGAACTCGGTCGCCCGGAACGGACCGGGCAACGGCTCGGTCGGCTCGTTGGTGGCGCTCAGCGGCGACTTGGTGGAGGCCAGATTCTCGGAGGGGAGCGTCAGGGACATCAGACTGCACACTCCGACTCGCCGAGCTCCTTCTCGTAGGGCCCGGTCTCGCCGAAGTCGACGTAGAAGTCCTCGTTCTCCTCGGGTGTCGGGAAGACGTCGAGGTCCTTGAGCCACTCGGCCACGCCCTTGGCGCCGCCGGAGCGCTCCAGCCACTGCTGGAAGGGCTCGGCGAACTCGCGCTCGCTGGCGAAGCGACCGACCACCCGCACGGTGGCCTCGGGTGCCGCCTTGGCCGGCAGGCGCAGGGCCTTGGCGCCGAACTGGATCGACTCCTGGCCGACGTAGCCGCCGAGCAGCATCTGGTAGCCGGGGGCCGATCGCCCGTGCGCACGACGTTCGGCGCCGAAGAAGCCGATGTCGGCGATGTGGTGCTGGCCGCACGAGTTCGTGCAACCCGAGATGTTGGTCCGCACGCCCTCGACCTCGCCCAGACCAGCGGCGTCGAGCGCCTCGCCGATGGCGTCGGCCAGACCGCGGGACTGCGTCACGGCCAGGTTGCAGGTGTCGGCACCGGGGCAGGCGACGACGTCGCGGCTCAGTTCGGCGCCGGGCTGAGCCATGTCGATGGCCTCGAGGCGGAGGTACAGGTCGCCGAGCTGGTCGTCGCGCAGACCGCGGAACACGAAGTTCTGGCGGTTGGTGATGCGCACCTCGGCGTCGAAGTCGCGGCTGATCGCCGCGATGCCGCGGAACTGCGCGGCGGTGACGTCGCCGAGTCGCGACCAGGCGAGCGCCGAGACGGTGCCGTTCGCCGTGCCGCGCACGACGTTGGCCTCGGTCCAGCGCAGTCGGGGAGAGGTGCCACGGAGGAACACGGGCTGGCCCTGTCCGACCGGGGTGACGTCGCCGCCGCTGCCGGCCGGCGCGTCGCCGCGCTCGAGCACCTGGGTGGGGATGCCGCCCGGCCAGCTCGAGGACGCCATCAGGAACTTGCGCGAGGCGAAGATCCGACGCTGCATCTCCTCGAAGCCGAGCTCGTCGACGACCCACTTCATGCGGGCACGGAGCTTGTTGTCGCGGTTGCCGGTCTGCTCGAAGACCCGGACGCAGGCCTCGATGGTCGCGAGCAGGTCCTCTCGGCGGGTGAACTCCTCGAGGGCGAGCGCAGGATGCGGGTTGGCGCCGAGGCCACCGGCCACGAACACCCGGAAGCCTGCCTCGACGGTGCCGGCGCCCTCTTCTCCGTCGGGGACGGTGCGGTTCACCGCGATCACGCCGACGTCGTTGAACATCGCCTGGCCGCAGTCGGTGGCGCAGCCCGAGAAGTTGATCTTGAACTTGCGGGGCAGGCGCTGCGAGATCGGGTTGCGCAGGAAGTGCCAGAACGTGGCGTCGGCCCAGGCCTGGATGTCGAGCACCTCGTGGGGGCAGGCGCCGGCGAGGTGGCAGCCCATGACGTTGCGGACCGTGTCGGAGCACGCTTCACGGGTGGTCAGGCCCACCTGGGCCAGATCCCACAGCAGATCGGGCACCCGCTCGAGCTCGACGAAGTGGAACTGCACGTTCTGTCGGGTCGTGAGGTGGCCCCACCCGCGGCTGTACTTCTCGGAGATGTCGGCCATCGCGTCGAGCTGCGTCGGCGTGATCGCTCCGTAGGGCGCCTTGATCCGGACCATCTGGTTGTGGCCGCCCTGACGCTGGCCGTAGATGCCGTTGGCCAGGCGGAAGACCTTGAAGACGTCCTCCTCGATCGAGCCGTCGAGGTAGCCGGCGAGGCACCGTTCGAACTTGCGGATGTCCGCGATCATGCCGGGATCGACGTCGATCCCGTCGGCAGCGACCTGTCCGTCGGTGTCGATCTCGATGGTGCTCATGGGTGCTCCCGGGGTTCGACTCGAGCTCGGCGTCGACAAATGCCGACTGCGGTGGTCGAGTTTACCGATCAAATCCGACCAGTCCAGTCAACAATGGTCGACGGGGCGGACTTCCACCCGCGCGTCCTCACCCCGAACGATCGACTTCCGTCTCTCTTTTGGGGTGATCACCCAAAAGAGAGACGGAATTTTCGTGAGAGCGGAGGTGCGCTGGCCGGGGAGCGGGGCTGGCTCAGCCTCGGGCGCGCAGGAGCTCGGAGACGCGGAAGGCCAGGTCGACCGACTGCCGGCCGTTGAGCCGCGGGTCGCACATGGTCTCGTAGCGGAGCCCCAGGTCGCCGTCGAGCAGGTCCTCGGCGCCACCGAGGCATTCGGTGACGTCGTCGCCGGTGAGCTCGACGTGCACGCCGCCGGCCCAGGTGCCCTCGGCGCGGTGGGCCTCGAAGAAGCCCTTGATCTCGTCGAGGATCGCGTCGAAGTGGCGGGTCTTGCGGCCGCTGGGCGCGGTGAAGGTGTTGCCGTGCATCGGGTCGCAGGCCCACACGACCGGGTGGCCGGCGTCGGTGACGGCCCGCAGCAGCGGACGCAGCCCGTCGGTGATGCGCTCGGCGCCCATGCGGGTGATCAGCGTGAGGCGACCGGGGATGCGCTCGGGGTTGAGCGCCTCGCACAGGTCGAGCACCTCGTCCACGGTGGCGGTCGGGCCGATCTTGCAGCCGACCGGGTTCGAGATGCCGCGGAAGAACTCGACGTGCGCGCCGTCGAGCTCGCGGGTGCGCTCGCCGATCCACACCATGTGGGCCGAGCAGTCGTACCAGTCGCCGGTCAGCGAGTCCTGCCGGGTGAGCGCTTCTTCGTAACCGAGCAGCAGCGCCTCGTGGCTGGTCCAGATGTCGACCTCGTGGATCGCCGGGACGCTCTGGTTGTCGATGCCGCAGGCACCCATGAAGCGCAGCGCCCGGTCGATCTCCTGGGCGAGCTGCTCGTAGCGACGGCCCTCGGGGCTGGCGGCGACGAACTCCTGGTTCCACTGGTGCACCCGCGACAGGTCGGCGAAGCCGCCCTTGGTGAACGCACGCAACAGGTTCAGCGTGGACGCGGACTGGTGGTAGGCCTGGATCAGGCGCTGCGGATCCGGGACACGGGCCGCGGCGGTGAAGGCGATGTCGTTGACGATGTGGCCGCGGAAGCTGGGCAGCTCGACACCCTCGACGGTCTCGGTGTTCGCTGACCGCGGCTTGCCGAACTGTCCGGCGATGCGACCGACCTTCACGGTCGGGACACCGGCGGAGTAGGTGAGCACGACCGCCATCTGGAGGATGACCTTCAGGCGTTCGCGGATCGAGTCGGCGGAGAACGAGTCGAAGGACTCGGCGCAGTCGCCGGCCTGGAGCAGGAACGCGCCGCCGTCGGCGACGCGGCCCAGGGCCGAGGTCAGGTGGCGGGCCTCACCGGCGAACACCAGCGGTGGATATCCCGACAGCGTCTTCACCGCTGCGTCGTGCTCGGCCGCGTCGGGCCATTCCGGCTGTTGGAGCGCGGTGCGGTCACGCCACGAAGTGGGTGACCATGCTGCACTCGGGCTCTGGGTCGAGGTGGGGGACATCGGGGTCCCAGACTACCGGTCGGGGTCGGTGGCGCCGAAGCGGGTATCGATCCGGCCGGTGTGCCCGGTGGCTCAGACCGCGGCGGCGAGTGCCCGGTCGCGGACCGTGTTCACGGCGCGCTTCACCAGGCGGCGGGCGGCCTCGGCGGTGACGCCAAGGTCCTCGCCGACCTCGCGGTAGCTGCGGCGTTGGCCGTCCTGCAGACCGAAGCGCTGCTCGACCGCCTCACGGGCACGCGGGTCGAGCACGTCGAGCAGGCCGTTGAGCCACTCGGAGTGCTCGGCGTCGAGCAGCAGCTCCTCCGGGCCCGCCTTCGAGTCGGCCAGCAGGTCGACGAGCTCGTTGGAGTCGTCGTCGCCGACGGTGCGGTCGAGCGACGTCGGCGTGGTGAGGCGGTGCAGGCGCGAGTTCTCGTCGTCGAGCTCGTCGCCGTCGCCGGCGACCTGGCGCAACGCGGCACGCAACGCGGCCGAGCGGTCACCGGGCAACCGCACGAGCGACGCCTTCTGGTCGAGCGCCCGCCCGATCGACTGGCGGATCCAGAACGTGGCGTAGGTCGAGAACTTGAAGCCCTTGCGCCAATCGAACTTGTCGACGGCGTGCTCCAGGCCCAGGTTGCCCTCCTGGACCAGGTCGAGCAGTTCCATGCCCGGGGGCAGGGGGTAGCGGCGTGCGACGCTGACCACCAGGCGCAGGTTCGCCCGGATGAAGCGGTCCTTGGCCGCGTCGGCCGCGGCGATCGCACGGCGGATCTCACGGCTGTTCTCGCCGGCGGCACGGCGGGCACGAGCTTCGGCGCCGTGCTCGATCGTCCGGGAGAGCTCGCGCTCGTCCTCGGCGGTCAGCAGTGCGACCATGCCGATCTCGTTGAGGTACATCCCGACGGAGTCGCTCATCTCCCACAACACCTTCTGTCCATGGGCCACTCGATGGGGCGGGCCCGGGGTTCCTGTCGTTCGCCGTCGAGAGCACTTCTGCTTCGAGAGCACTTCTGCATCGAGAGGTTGTGTTTTCCCGATGCAGTCGGTATCGGCGGTCCACAGGGGGAGTTGAGACTCTGCTGAACGAAAGTTCGCACGGCCTACGCTGCGTCGATGCCCGCCGACGCAACGGATTCGCACGCCACGAGCGCCGTGGTCCGTCGCATCGGCCTGTTCGGCGGCACGTTCGACCCGCCGCACGTCGGTCACCTGGTGACCGCGATCGACGTCCGAGAGGCGCTCGGCCTGGACGTGGTGCTCATGGTCGTGGCCAACGAGCCGTGGCAGAAGGTGGGCAGCCGATCGATCAGCCCCGCGGCGGTCCGGGTCGAGATGGTGCGCGCCGCGGTGGGCACGGAGCCGGGCATCGAGGTGAGCGACGTCGAGGTCCGTCGCGGCGGCCCGTCGTACACGATCGACACGATCGAGGCGTTGCAGGCCGAGGCGCCCGGCGCCGAGCTCGTGCTCGTCGTCGGATCCGATGCCGCGGCGGGGCTGCACACCTGGGAACGTGCCGACGACGTCGCCCGGTCGTGTCGCATCGTCGTGGTCGAACGCCCTGGTGCGTCGACCCTGGTGCCCGACGGGTTCGACGTCGAGCACGTGCAGGTGCCGAGGCTCGACGTGTCCTCGACCGAGCTGCGCGAACGTGTCCGGGACGGCCGGTCGTTGCGGTACCTGGTGTCCGACCCGGTGATCTCGATGATCGAACGGGACGGCCTCTATGGTGATCCCCGATGACCCTCGCCCCACCGGAGAGCTCCGGAGAGTCCGCCGCCGGCGATCCGGCCGGTGACGACGGCGACATCCGTCCGGTCGTCCGTCAGCGCGTCTCGACCCGCAAGAAGCGTCGTCGCCGTGCGGTGATCGTCCAGTCCGTGTTCACGCTCGTAGCGGTGGTGCTGCTCGTGGGGCTCGCGACCGTGGGGTATCGCTCGACGTTGAAGATCACCGGTGGGCGCGAGAGCGAGGTCACCGACCCTGCCGCACCCGGCTACGTCGCCGAGGTCCGACCGACGTCGGTCCAGCTCGTCGCCATCACCGGCGGACCGTGGCGTGACGGCACCCCCGCCGACCAGGTGCTCGCCGCCGCGATGCTCGTGATCGAGAACGCTCCCGACGACGTCCAGGTGGTGCCGGTGTCGCCATCGATGACGCTCAACCAGTTCGAGGACGCACCACCCGCCAGTGCCGAGACGGTCTTCGCCGAGGGCGACATGGACGTGCTGCAGGTCCGACTCGGCGCCGAGCTCACCTTCGGTCCCACCTCGACGCTGACCGTGCCGGCCGCAGCGATCGAGGCGCTGGCCAACCAGGTCGGTCCGATCACCTTCCAGAACGCCGATGCCGTGACGCTCGCGACCTTCTCGAGTGAGATCATCGTGCAGTACCCCGCGGGTGAGCTGACCCTCAACCCGGCCGAGGTCGCCGAGTTCGTGACCGTGCCGGGGTACATGGAGGACGGCTCCAGCCGGTCGCTGCGCACCGCCGCGGTGTGGAACGAGCTGCTGCGCCTGCTCGCCGAGCGCGGCGGACCCGACGAGATCACCGGGGTCGACGGCGAGGGCGTCGAGGAGTTCTCCGAGCTCATCGCGACGTTCGCGGCGACCGAGGTCCGCTTCGACCTGCTCCCGCTGGTCCCGGTCCCGGCGCCGGACGGCGGCGAGGCGATGACCCAGGGCGTCGACGCCGCCTCGATGCCGGACTGGGTGTCGCAGCACGTCTCCTTCCCGACCTCCGCGTTCCCGGGTCAGCGCCCGACCGTCGCGCTCCTGAACGGCACCACCGACGATCAGGCGGCGCGTTCGCTCGCCCCCAGGATCGTCGCCGCCGGTGGAGAGGTTGCGCTGCTCGGCAACGCGGAGTCGTTCGATCTGGCGACGTCGGCGGTGGAGTACAGCACTCCCGAGGCGAAGCCGGCTGCGGAGCAGATCGCCACGGAGCTGGGCCTTGCAGCCACGTCGGTCGAACCGTCGCCGAACAACGTCGACGTCGAGGTCAAGGTCGGCAAGGATCTCGCGCCGTGACGCGCAACGACCCCTTCGATCTCGCCGTCGCTGCGGCTCGAGCAGCGGACGACAAGGGCGGCACCGACATCGTCGTGATGGACGTGTCGAAGATCGTCGGCATCGTCGGCTGGTTCGTGGTCGTGTCCGCATCGAACCCGCGACTCGTCGGTGCGGTCACCGACGCCGTCGAGGAGAAGGTGCGCGAGCAGTACGGCGAGTCGCCGCGCTACGTCGAGGGCGCGTCGGAACGACGCTGGGTGCTGCTCGACTACGCCGACATGGTGGTGCACGTCTTCCTCGGCGAAGAGCGCGACTTCTACCGGATCGAGCGGCTCTACTCCGATGCGCCGATCGCGGAGTGGCGCCCGGCGGACCACCCCACCCGGGACTGACACGGGCCGGGGCGGCTTTCACAGAGTGATCACTCTGTGAAATGATGCAGGGGCCGGGCTCGTGAGGGCGTGCCCGGTCGTCGAGGACCGGGGGGATCGAGACGTGACCGAGCAGGAACTGCCCGTGGTTCGACGCGGAGCGCACGTGGCGCACCGCCTGGTGGCGGTCGCGGCGTTGGCCGTGGCGCTGGTCGCGGCGGGCTGCGCGTCGCCCTCGGCGTCGGGGTTGCCGGTCGTCTACTCGATGACCGCAGGCCTCACCCGCAGCGCGGCGCCCGAGGTGGCACCCGCGGGTGCGAACCAGTGGAGCTGCCGGCCGAGCGCCGCGCACCCGCGCCCGGTCGTGCTGGTGCACGGCACGTTCATGAACCAGCACAACACCTGGTTCACGTTGTCGCCGCTGTTGAAGAACAACGGGTACTGCGTGTTCACCTTCAACTACGGCGGTCCGCCAGCACTCGGGTTCGCCTACGGCCTCGGTCCGGTGCAGGACAGCGCCGCGCAGCTGGCCACCTTCGTGGACCGTGTGCTGGTCGAGACCGGCGCGTCCGAGGTCGACCTGGTGGGGCACTCCCAGGGCGCCATGATGCCCCACCTGTACCTGCAGCAGGGCGGCGCCGACAAGGTCGGCGCGCTCGTCGGGCTGGCGCCGTCGAACGACGGCACCACGCTGTTCGGGTTGGCGACGGTCGCGGCGATGCTCGGCCTCGACGACATCGCCGGACTGGTGTGCGCATCGTGCGAGCAGCAGGTGCAGGGCTCGGCGTTCCTCCGCCAGCTCCGCGACGGCGGGCTCGTGCAGCCCGGTGTCCGCTACACGGTGATCTCGACCCAGTTCGACGAGATCGTGACGCCGTGGCAGTCGTCGTTCCTGCCGTCGGGGCCGACGGTGACCAACCTCCGTCTGCAGGACATCTGCCCGGTCGACTTCAGCGGTCACATCGGTCTGGCCTACAGCCCCAACGCGCTGCGACTGGTGCTCAACGCGCTCGACCCGGCACACGCCTCGTCGTCGTGCCGGCTCGTGCCGATCGTCAACTGAGCGGTCGCGACCTGCGCAGACTGGGGGCGTGACGAGCACGGACCCCTCGGCGGTCGGGGGAGCGGGCACGAGCCGCAAGGCGCGCGCCGAGGCATCGCGACGCCGGCTGCTCGACGCGGTGTTCGAGTGCCTGCTCGAGCACGGCTACGCGGGCACGACGGTCACCGCCATCACCCGACGCGCAGGGCTCAGCAACGGGGCGCTGTTCAACCACTTCGCCACGAAGGAGGAGCTGATGTCGGCCATGGCGGTCGACCTGGGCCGCCGGATGTGGGAGCAGGGCCTCGAGACGATCGCGGCGATCGAGCAACCGGCGGACACCGCCACGGTCGTCGACGTGGTGTGGGAGGCGATGCGCGACGACCGCACCAAGGTGTTGGTCGAGCTGTACGTCGCCGCGCGGACCAACGACGAGCTGCGGGCGACCTTCCGGGCGCTCGACCCGGGCTTCCGGGCCGCGGCTCGGGCCATCACCCTGGCCGCGTATCCGGAGCTCGAGGGGCAGGACGGGCTGGCCGACTACTCGATGCTGTCGCTGGTGATCATGCACGGCGCCGCGCTGCACGACCACGCCCTCGGCGACCAGGCGCACGTCGCGGCGCTCAAGCCGCTGATCGCCACCGCGTTCGACGTGCTGCGGCCTGACGTCGAGCGGTAGGCGGCCGCTCGCCCGGGCGCTCCTCGTGAGGTCCTGGTCCGGCCCGGAAACGAAGGAACCCCCGCCGGGGCGGGGGTTCTTCTGCTGTGGAGCCGATGAGAATCGAACTCACGACCTCTTCCATGCCATGGAAGCGCTCTAGCCAACTGAGCTACGGCCCCGCAGGGATGCACACCATAGCGGCGCGCGCGGGGGAGTGGAAACCGAGCCGAGGGGCGCCAACCGGTTCGGGGCGAACGGGTTGGTGTCGGTACGATTCTCCGATGCCCGACGAGACCCCGACGCCGTACGACCCCCAGCTCATCGAGCCTCGTTGGCAGGAGTACTGGCGGGCCCACGGGACCTACGAGGTCGACAACGACGACCCCCGCGACCGGTACTACGTGCTGTGCATGTACCCGTATCCGTCGGGAGCCGCGCACATGGGGCACGTGCGCAACTACACCTTCGGTGACCTGTTGACCCGGTACCGCACCATGCAGGGCGACGCCGTGTTGTCGCCGATGGGCTTCGACAGCTTCGGGTTGCCGGCCGAGAACGCCGCGATCAAGACGGGCCGTCATCCCCGGGGGTTCACCGACGAGCGCATCGAGATGCTGCGCAGCTCGATCACCCGCATCGGCGGCGTGTACGACTGGCGGCGCGAGGTCCAGAGCCACGACCCGGACTACATCCGCTGGACGCAGTGGATCTTCCTGCGCTTCCTCGAGGCTGGCCTGGCGTATCGCAAGGCGGCGCCGGTGAACTGGGACCCGGTCGACCAGACCGTGCTCGCCAACGAACAGGTCCTGCCCGACGGCACCGCGGAGCGTTCCGGTGCGGTGGTCGAGAAGCGCGACCTGGAGCAGTGGTACTTCCGCATCACCGACTACGCGCAGCAGCTGCTCGACGACCTGGACATCGTCGACTGGCCCGAGCGCGTCGTGACCCAGCAGCGGAACTGGATCGGTCGATCCGAGGGCGCGCAGTTCCCGATGCAGGTCGTCACCGCGGACGGCGAGCCGGTGGTCGTCGACGGCGAGGCGCTCTCGTTCGAGGTCTTCACCACCCGTCCCGACACGAGCTACGGCATGACGTTCTGCGTGCTGGCCCCAGAGCATCCGCTCGTCACCAGGATCGTCACCGACGAGCACCGATCCGACGTCGAACGCTTCGTCGAGATCGCCCGCTCCACCTCCGAGATCGACCGGCTCTCGACCGAACGCGCCCTCGGCGAGCGCGGCACCCCGACCGGGGCGTACGCCCGCAACCCCTTCACCGGCCGCGCCGTGCCGATCTACCTGGCCGACTACGTGCTCGGCACCTACGGCACCGGCGCGGTCATGGCAGTGCCGGGTGAGGACCAGCGCGACTGGGACTTCGCCACCATCTTCGGACTGCCGATCATCGAGACCGTGCAGCGACCCGACGACTGGGACGGCGAGGCGTTCCCCGGCGACGGCCCGCACGTGAACTCCTCGGGCGGTCCGGGCCCGGATCTCGACGGGCTGTGGAAGGACGACGCCAAGGCAGCGGCCATGGACTGGCTCGAGGCCGAGGGCCTGGGCGGGCGGACCGTCAACTACCGGCTGCGCGACTGGCTGCTGTCCCGTCAGCGCTTCTGGGGATGTCCGATCCCGGTCGTCTACTGCGGCGACGGCGAGGGCGACGGCTGTGGCGTCGTCCCCGTGCCCGACGACCAGCTGCCGGTGCTCGCCCCCGACGACGTCGAGTTCACCCCGACCGGCCAGTCGCCCCTGCTGTCCCACGAGGGCTTCCTGCACACCACGTGCCCCGCGTGCGGCGGCCCCGCCCGCCGCGAGACCGACACGATGGACACCTTCGTCGACAGCTCCTGGTACTACCTGCGCTTCACCGACCCGTGGTCCGACGAGGCCCCGTTCCGGGCCGACGAGGTCGCACGGTGGATGCCCGTCGACCAGTACATCGGCGGCGCCGAGCACGCCGTGCTGCACCTCATGTACGCACGCTTCTTCACCAAGGCGCTCGCCGATCTGGGCGTCGCGCCGCCCGAGCTGCGTGAGCCGTTCCGCCGTCTGTTCACCCAGGGCATGATCCGGCTCGACGGCTCGAAGATGTCGAAGTCGAAGGGCAACCTCGTCGCGCCCGAGGAGATCATCGACACCCTCGGCGCCGACGCGCTGCGGCTCAGCCACCTGGCGGTGAAGCCGCCCGAGGAGGACGTCGACTGGGAGGACTTCGGCCTCGACGGCTGCTCACGCTTCCTGGCGCGTGTGTGGCGTCTCGCCGTGCCCGACTCCGACCTGACCGTCGGGCTGCGAGAGGGTGATCCGACGACGGCCGACCAGGCCGTCGTGCGCGCCACGCACCGCCTGATCGCGGACGTCACCGGCGACTTCGAGCGCTGGTCGTACAACGTGGCGGTCGCCAAGTACATGGGCTTCGTCAACGAGCTCTACCGCTACGTGCAGTCCGACGAGGGCGCGCACGGGCCGACGCTGGCCGCGGCGACCGACTCGCTGCTGCAGGTCCTCGCACCGGCGTGCCCGCACATGACCGCCGAGCTGTGGGCGCAGCGGCGCGTCGCGGACGGGACCGTCGCCCCGGGCTCGGCAGCCGACGGCGCCGTCGCACACGTCCACGAGACGGCCTGGCCGGTCGCGGACGAGGCGATGCTCGTCGAGGAGTCCGTCACGCTCGTGGTCCAGGTGAACGGAAAGGTGCGCGACCGCATCGATGTCGCGGCCGACGCGGACGAGGCGACCTGTGTCGCTGCGGCGCTCGGCTCCGAGAAGGTCCGCGCTCATCTCGGTGACGGCGAGCCGCGTAAGGTCATCGCTCGTCCCCCGAGGTTGGTGAACATCGTCGTGTGAGCGCTCAGCCGTGCGAGCAAATGACAGGGATGTAACCGAAGGGGTGCTTGGAGAGTCAGAACATGGTGCTTTCACTGATCGACCGAATCGAAGCCGTCGCAGCAGACCCGCACGGCGACATCACGTTCGTCAGCGGCGACGACCACACGACGATCTCCTGGCCCCAGCTGCACGCAGAGGCTCGGTTGGCCGCAGCGGTGCTCCAGGCCAACGGCGTCCGTCCCGGTGACCACGTCGCGCTGCTGGGCCCGACCACTCGCAGGCTGATCACCGCCATCCAGGCCACGTGGCTGGCCGGCGCGGCGCTGGTCACCATGCCGCTGCCCATGCGCATGGGTGCACTCGACGAGTTCATCTCCCAGACCCGGGCCCGGATCCTCGACTCCGACACCAGGATCGTGCTGATCGACTCCGATCTGGCGGCGTTCCTCGAGCCCGAGCCGGGCGACCCGCCGTTCCTCACACTCGACGAGCTCGTCGAGCCAGCGCTGACCGATGCCGACTACGAGCGTCCGCCGAGCGACCCGGATGCGCTGGCGATCCTGCAGTTCACCTCGGGTTCCACCTCGAACCCGAAGGGTGTGATGCTGACCCACCGCGCCATCTGCAACAACCTCGACGGTGCGTGGGAGGCCGCGGAGATCTCCCACGACGAGGTCATGGTGTCGTGGCTGCCGCTCTACCACGACATGGGTCTGATCGGGTTTCTGACGATCCCCATGACCCGTGGGTGCACCCTGGTGCAGGGTGCACCCCAGGACTTCCTCGCGAAGCCGATCCGCTGGCTCGAGTGGATCTCCCGCTACGGCGGCACCGGGACTGCCGGCCCGAACTTCTCGTACGCGCTCGCAGCGCGGGCGTTGCGCCGCACCGACGCCGAACTCGACCTGTCCCGCATGCGTGTCTGGCTCAACGGTGCGGAGCCCGTCGACCCCGAGACCTTCCGCGGCTTCTTCGAGGCGGGGGAGCGGTTCGGGCTGTCGCCCGAGGGTGCCTTCCCGGCGTTCGGCATGGCCGAGGTCTGCATCGCCGGCTGCTTCCCGAAGCCCGGCGCCGGCCTGCTGACCGATTGGGTCGACAAGGCGGCGCTCGAGCACGACCGCAAGGCGATCATCGTCGAGCCGGGCAGCGAGGGCAGCACCGAACTGGTGCAGCTCGGCGCGCCGGTTCCCGGACTCGAGATCTCGATCATCGACACCGTCACGGGTGAGCCCTGCGGTGACCGTCAGGTCGGCGAGCTGCGCATCGGCGGCAACTCGCTCACGACGGGGTACTTCCGCAACGAGGAGGCGACCGCCGAGCTGATCCGCGACGGCTGGCTCTACACCGGCGACCTCGCCTACATCGTCGACGGCCAGCTGGTCGTCTGCGGCCGCATCAAGGACGTCATCATCATCGGCGGCCGCAACATCTACCCGCAGGACATCGAGAAGGTCGCGGGTGAGGTCAACGGCGTACGGCCCGGCAACGTGATCGCCTTCGGCGTCGACGGCCGTCAGGGCGCGCAGAACATCGTCGTGGTCGCCGAGGCACGGGCGAACGATCTCGATCAGCTCGAACGCGAGGTCACCCGGCAGGTCGCCGACTCCGTCGGGGTCCCGCCCAAGGTCGTGGTGCTGGTCGAGCCGGGCACCGTCCCGAAGACCTCGTCGGGCAAGCTGCAGCGCTCCGCCTGCAAGGCGCAGTACCTCGACGGCACCTTGTCGCCGTTGACCGCGGACTGACGGGTCGTTCGACCGCCCCGGGTTCCTCACGAACGGTCGGCTTCGTGCCGACCGAGGAGGAGTGGAGCCCATCGACACCGCACCGTCCGTGCACCCGCGGGGACGAGGATGATCTCGGCGCTGGCCACCTGCGCGCTGCTGTTGCTGGCGCTGACCGGCTGCGTCGTCGCGTCGATGTTCCTCGAGGAGCGAGCGCAGCGCCGTCGATCCCGCCAGAGATCGTCGACCGGGCCCGACCGCGCCGAGAGCGACCCAGCCGAGCCCGACCCAGCCGAGCCCGACCTGGTCGGGGAGGACGGTCGCTGGGACATCACCGACTCTGCACCCGAGACGACGGTCGTCATCGCGGGACGCGACGCGGCCGACACTGCGGTGGCGGTCCTGCTCGGCGCCTACGTCGCGTCGGGCGGCGAGGCGGCGCGACGCGCCGCCGCGTGGGTGACCGCCAGCGCTCCTTCGTCGTTGGCCGGTCCGTCGTTCGAGCCCGGAGCCGATCTGCGAGGGCGGACCGTCGCTGTGAGGCGTCTGCTCGAGCTCGACGAGGACGGCCGATGCTGGCTCACGCTGCGCCGGGGCATCGACATCGAACGCGGACTCGAACGTCACCCCGTCACCTGTCCCACGCTCGGGGGAGCGCTCACGATGTGGGCCGCGACCAGGGCGGCGGTCTCGGCGCTGGCGTACGAGGACGTGGACCGTGTGGTCGCGACGATCGACGAGCTCGAACCGATCTGGTCGCCGACCACCGGCGGTGACGTGTTCGAGCCGATCGCCACGCAGCTCCGTGCGGCCCGAGATGCCGGCGGCAGCGCCCGCATCCACGTCCGGCTCACGGCGCCCGGCGCGATCGACGTGACGGGATCCGCAGCGTTCGCCCGCGAGGCGCACGAGACGGTGTAGACACTTCGCATCGCTCGCCGTCACGGCGCAGCAGGGTGGTCATCGCGACACCGGGGGGTGTGAATGCCACAGTGGAGCCCGCGCGGGCGAGCGTGGTCGACGGCTGGTCTGTACCTCGCGCCGGCAGCGATCGTCGCGGTGCAGCTGGTCGTGTTCCCCATGCCGATCGGCGCGATGTTCTCCGGGCTCATCCTCGGCATGCTCGGCGCCCTGGGGGCGGTCGGCCTGGCGCTGGTGTGGCGCTCGAACCGAATCGTGAACTTCGCGCAGGGTGACCTGGGCACCTTCCCGGCGACGTTGACGGTGCTGCTGATCACCATCGTCGGTCTGCCGTGGATCGTCGGCGTCGCCGCAGGACTCGCCGCGGCAGCGGCGGTCGGCCTGCTCGCCGACGTGCTCGTCGTGCGCCGGTTCTTCCGATCCCCACGTCTGCAGCTCACCGTCGCGACGCTCGGCCTCGCTCAGCTGCTCGCCTTCGGCGCGTTGCTGCTGCCACGGGCATGGGGTGAGGGGCCTGCCATCCGCACCATGCCCGCACCGTTCGAGTTCGACTTCTCGGTGGGTCAGGTCGCGTTCGATGCCAACGACCTGATCGCCCTGATCGTCGCGCCGCTGCTCATCGTCGCGGTCGCGGTGCTGCTGCGCCTGACCGACACCGGAACCGCGGTGCGCGCCGCGGCCGACCGGTCCGACCGTGCGGCATTGCTCGGCATCCCGGTTCGCCGGCTCGAAGCGCAGGTCTGGACCCTGGCAGCCGTGCTGGCGTTCGCATCGGTGATCCTGACCGCGGGCGTGTCGAGCCTGCCCTTCGGCCTGGGGTTCGGGCTCTCGCTCGTGCTGCGCGCCATGACCGCGCTGGTGATCGGCCGCATGACCCACTTCGTGGTCATCTCGGTCACGGCGGTCGCGCTGGGCCTGCTCGAGACGGGCATCCGATGGAACACCGGCGACGCCTACCTGGTCTCGCCGATCCTCGCGGTGCTCATCATCGTGAGCCTGTTGATCCAGCGGCGCGGCGACACCCGAGCCGACTCCGACGCTCGGGCGGGTCTGGACGCGGCGGGCGAGGTGCGCCCCGTGCCCGCCGTGTTGCGGCGCCTGCCCGAGGTGCGTCTCGGCTACCTCGCCGTCGCCGCCGTGGCGGCGGTCCTGCTGATCGGTGGCCCGTTCCTCATGGGCACCAACGGTCAGCTCAAGGCGGGCATCGTCGTCGTGTTCGCGATGATCGGGACATCGGTCGTGGTGCTCACCGGCTGGGCGGGTCAGGTGTCGCTCGGCCAGATGGCGTTCGTCGGCGTCGGCGCGGCGCTCGGGGCGTGGTGCACCGTCGAACGTGGGTGGGACCCGGTGGTCTCGATGGTCATCGCCGGGGTGATCGGCGCCGCGGTCGCGATCCTGGTCGGTCTTCCCGCGCTGCGGCTGCGCGGCCTCTACCTGGCCGTGACCACGCTCGCGCTGTCGCTCGCCGCGTCGGAGTGGGTGTTCTCGAACCGGGCGGTCGACTGGATCCCCGAGGGTTCCTTCCCGCGGCCCCGGCTGCTCGGTCGCATCGACGTGGACACGCCGCTGCGCCTGTACTTCTTCGCGCTGGCGATGCTGGTCCTGAGCCTCGTCACCCTGCGCGGCGTGCGCCGATCGAGGGTCGGCCGTGTGCTGATCGCCCTGCGCGACAACGAAGCAGGTGTCGTCGCCTACGGGGTGAACCCGACGCTCGCGAAGCTCACTGCGTTCGCCGTATCCGGCTTCGTCGCCGCGGTCGCGGGTGTCGTGCTGGTCATCCACCAGGCGTCGTTCCGCCCCGTGACCTACGGGGCGGACGAGAGCCTGACGGTGTTCGTCGCGACGGTCATCGGTGGTCTGGGCAGCCTGCTCGGAGCGGTGAGCGGTGCGGTGTTCCAGCGTGGCGCCCAATGGCTGCTGCCGGCGCCCTGGTCCTATCTGGCGACCGGGCTGGGCGTCCTGGTCGTGCTGCTCACGTTGCCCGACGGACTCGGCGGTGTGATCTGGCGTGCTCGTGACGAGGTGCTGCGGCGCATCGCACGGGCGCGCGGCATCGAGGTGCTGGCCTTCGACCGGTCCACGGGTGATCCTGACGCCGACCCGCCGAGCACCGAACCCCCGGCCAGCCGTCCACCCGATGACGGCACGGCGCCCACCGTGACGGGCCCGATCGACGAGACACCGTCGGATGCAGAGGTGGTGGCATGACCGCGACGGCCGATCGAGTCACGTGGGAGGACCTGCGCGAGTCGTCCAAGGGTGTGGTGAACCCTCGGCGATGGGCGCGGGCGCTGCGCAACCCCGGGAAGTCGCTCCAGGAGATGGTCGGCACCGGGCCGGTCTTCCCGCTGTTGATCCTCTTCGGTCTCAACGCTGCGGACGAGCTCGACCGCACCGGCTTCGCGATCCTCCTGCCGAACGTCCGCGACGCGTTCGGCATGTCGAACACCGGCATCCTGACGCTCGTCGCGTTCACCATGTTCGGTGCACTGCTCATGCAGATGCCGATCGCGATCGCCGCAGACCGGGGCAACCGGATCGCCATCGCACTCGGCGGCGCCGCGCTGTGGGCCGGGTTCTCGCTGATGACCGGCTTCGCGAACACGATCCTCATCCTCGTGATCGCCCGACTCGGCTCGGGCATCGGCCGGGCCGTGGTCGACCCGACGCACAACGCGCTGCTGTCGGACTTCTACTCGGTCGACAAACGACCGGCGGTCTTCTCGTTCCACCGCGCTGCGAACGTGCTCGGCAACTTCATGGGGCCGTTGCTCGCCGGATCGATCGCCTACTTCTACGGCTGGCGGGCTCCGTTCGTCGTCTTCGCGATCCCGACGATCGTGCTGGTCGTGCTCGGGTTGCGCATCAAGGACCCCATCCGAGGCGCGCAGGAGCGCCGCGCCGCCGGCGCGGATGAGGCGCTGAGCAACACCGAGGAGCCACGAGCGAGCTTCGCGGAGTCCTGGCGGCTGCTCTGGAAGATCGAGGTGCTGCGCCGGATCTGGTACGCCGTGCCGTTCCTGGCCGTGGCGATCATCGGGTTCGTGTCGCTCGGCGGGCTCCTCTACGAAGAGGTCTACGACCTCGATGAGCTGCAGCGCGGCTATCTGGCCGCGGTCGCCGAGCCGTTCCAGTTCCTCGGCCTCGCCGTGGGCGCCAAGCTGGGCACCCGGTTGTTCCTGCGTGATCCGGCGCTGATCTTCCGCTTCCTCAAGGGTGTGTCGTTCACCTGTGCCGCACTGGTCGCATGCTTCGCGCTGTCGCCCAACATCTACCTGACGGTGCTGTCGAACATCGCGCTGACCTCGGTGCTGGCCGTGCTGCTGCCGGGGCTGTTCGCGACGCTGTCGCTCGCGATCCCGGCACGGGCCCGGTCGGTCGGGTTCTCGGTCGCGTCGTGGTGGGCGATCCCGGGCCTCGCGTTGCTGCCGGCCATCGGCTGGGTGAGCGAACGCTTCGGCATCCGCCAGGGCATGCTCGTCATGGTGCCGGTGCTCGTCGTGGGCGGCTGGATGATCTCGACGGGCGGCACGGTGATCCGCCGCGACATCAACGACGTCTGGGGTGCGTCGCTCGCTCGCTCGCACGCCCTCGCCGAACGCGCCGCGGGGCGGTCGAAGCTGCTGACGATCAAGGACCTCAACGTGTCCTACGGACAGCTGCAGGTCCTCTTCGACATCGACCTCGAGATCAAGGAGGGCGAGATCGTCGCCCTGCTCGGCACCAACGGCGCCGGCAAGTCGACCCTGTTGCGTGCCGTGTCCGGACTGACCGAGGCCGACTACGGCGCGGTCATCTTCGACGGTCGCGACATCACCCACGCGCCGCCGAACGAGATCGCCGCACTCGGCATCGCCCAGGTCCCGGGCGGCGCCGGAGTGTTCCCGTCGCTCACCGTGGCCGAGAACCTGCGCTCCGCCGGGTGGCTGCTGCGCAAGGACCGTGCCGAGCACGCACGTCGGGTCGAGGTGGTGCTCGACACGTTCCCGATCCTGCGCGAACGCCTCGACGAACCCGCTGCGAACCTGTCCGGTGGTCAGCAGCAGATGCTCGCCCTGGGCATGGCCCTGCTGTCCCAGCCGAAGCTGCTGCTGATCGACGAGCTGAGCCTCGGGCTGGCCCCGCTGGTGGTCGGCCAGCTCGCCGCGCTGGTGCGAGAGATCGCAGCCGGCGGGACCACGGTGATCCTGGTCGAGCAATCGGTCAACGTCGCGCTGACCATGGCGACCACCGCCCACTTCATGGAGCGGGGGCGCATCCGCTTCTCCGGTCCCGCCGAGGAGCTGCTCGAACGGCCCGACCTGCTGCGGGCCGTCTTCCTCGCCGGCGGCGGGACCTCGGCTGCGTCAACGGACGGCATCTCGACCGACGGCACGACACGCACCGCCGCTGCGGCGCGAGCGAACGCCGCCACGGTCGACGCACCGCCGGCCCTGGCGCTGACCGGGGTCACCCGTCGCTTCGGTGGCATCGCCGCGACCGAGGACGTGTCGTTCTCGGTCGCCCCGGGCGAGGTACTCGGGCTGATCGGTCAGAACGGCGCCGGCAAGACCACGCTCTTCGACCTGATCAGCGGCTACCAACCCCTCGATGGCGGTCGCATCCGCCTGGCGGGCAGGGACGTGTCCGAGCTGTCGCCACACCGGCGGGCCCGACTGGGACTCGGTCGTACCTTCCAGGGGGGCCAGCTGTTCCCGGGACTGACCGTCGCCGAGGCGGTCGCCGTCGGTCTGGAGCAGTCGATCGACGTGCGCGACCCGATCAACCCGGCGCTGCACCTGCCGCCCGCGTACGACAGCGAACGACGCGTCCGCGTCAGGGTCGACGAGCTGCTCGGCGTGTTCGGCCTCACCGCATACGCCGAGACGTTCACCAGCGAGCTGTCGACGGGCACCCGTCGCATCGTCGAGTTCGCCTGCGCGGTCGCCCACCAGCCGACGCTGCTGCTGCTCGACGAACCAGCGGCCGGCGTCGCGCAACGAGAGGTCGAGCAGCTCGGCGCGCTGCTGCTGCGGATGCGCGACGAGCTCGGCTGCGCCATGGTCGTCATCGAGCACGACATGCCGCTGATCGCCGGCATCTCGGACCGGCTGGTGGCGCTCGAGTCCGGCGAGGTCATCGCCCAGGGGTCGCCGGCCGAGGTGCTGAGCGACCCACGGGTCGTCGCGTCGTACCTGGGCGACGACGTGGCCGCGGTGTCGCGGTCGGGTGCAGTGGATCACGTATCGAAGGGGAGCGCCTCGTGAGAGCGATGAACGACGGAGCCGGTCGCGGGAACCCCGTGGCGAGATGGGGCCCGTTCGCCCTGGTCGTCGTGCTGCTCGCGGGGATCCTCGCTGTGCTGATCGTCGATGCACCCGTTGAGGTCGCGAGCGACGCTCCGCCGACGACAGCCCCTGCCGGCATCGAGGTCGAGCTGCCGGAGAACGTGCTGCCCTTCAGCGTCGCCGAGGAGCGCGGCGAGGTCGACGACATCGAGTGGGGCGAGCGCTGCGACGTCGACGACGGCGTGCTCGCACTGCCGGTCCGTCCGGCGCCGGAGTGCTTCGCGCCCTACGACGGCCCTGGCGGCGGGGCGACCGCGACGGGCGTCACCGACGACACGATCAAGGTCGTCGTGTACGTGCCCCAGGAGAACGACCCGATCCTCAGTTTCGTCTACGGCCAGATCGGTGCGACCGACACCCCGACGCAGACCTTCGAGACCTACCAGGGCTACAGCGAGCTGCTCGCCACCTACTTCGAGACCTACGGGCGCACGGTCGAGCTGGTCCGGTACAACGCGACCGGCACCATCAGCGACGCGGTGGCGGCGACCGCGGACGCCGAGACCATCGCCCGGGACCTGCAGCCCTTCGCGGTGATCGGTGGTCCGTTGCTGACCGAGGCGTTCGCCGAGACGCTCGCCGCCAACCAGACGATGTGCATCTCGTGCACACCGGGCCAGACGATCGAGTGGTACGAGCAGAACGCTCCGTACGTCTGGGACATCCAGAAGAACACCCACCAGAGCACGCTCATGGCGGCGGAGTACATCGGCAAGCGCCTCGCGGAGGGGAAGGCCGAGTTCGGCGGCGACGACGTGGCCGACGAGGAGCGGAAGTTCGGGCTGATCTACCTGGCCTCGTCGCCGCAGTCCGAGCAGCTCAAGGACGAGTTCCAGGCGATCCTCGCGGACGACTACGGCATCGAGCTCAGCGAGATCGTGTCGTTCACCGATCCGGTGTCACTCGGCGGCGAGTCCCGCGAGATCATGGCGCGGCTCAAGTCGCAGGGCATCACGACGGTGCTCTACACCGGTGACCCGCTCGCGCCGCAGACCTTGACCGAGAACGCCACGGCGCAGGACTACTTCCCGGAGTGGGTCATCACCGGCTCGGCGCTGGTCGACACGACCGTGTTCGCCCGCACCTACGACCAGGAGCAGTGGCAGCACGCGTTCGGTCCGTCGAACCTGTACGCACGTGTGTCGCCGAGCGTGGCGGGTGCGGTGTACCTCTACGAGTGGTTCTACGGCGAGGAGCCGCCCGCTCGTGCGAACTCGAACCTGATCCTGCCGAACCTGCAGTTCCTGTACTCGGTGCTGCAGGGCATCGGGACCGAGCTGACCCACGACACGTTCCGAGGGGCGATCTTCGCCGCCGAGATCATCGAGAGCAGCCCGATCAGTCCGCAGATCTCGTGGGGCGAACGAGGCATCTGGCCGGGCGTCGACTACGCCGGCGTCGACGACCAGACCGAGGTCTGGTGGGACGCCGAGGCGACGGGCGAGGACGAGACCGGCAAGCAGGGCAGGGGCATGTGGCGCTACGTCGACGGCGGCGAGCGATACCTGCCGGGGGAGTGGCCCGAGGGCACTCCGAACGTCTTCGACCCCGAGGGCGCGGTCGACATGTACACCGACCTGCCCGACGGGATCGTGCTGCCCGACTACACCCCGCTGCCTCCGGGGTAGTCGGCGGCTCCCGGATTGTCGGCTACTCAATCGATGACCGCATGACCGCCCAGCTCGCCGTCTCGGCCCTGCGCTGGGAGATGAAGTTCCCTTGCGAAATTCCGACCGAGTTCCTGAAGGTCGTCGGATGACCGGGCGTAGTGTGGCTTTGCAGATGCAGGATGTTTGGGAGCGTGCCAATCGGCAGGCGACGGCGCACAAGAAGTCTCAGCTGGCGGTGTTCATGTTGGAGGACTTCTACGTGAGCCTGCCCGTCGAGCATCGCCCCGAAGCGAACGAGGTGCTCATCGCCTGGGCGCTTGGCGATGATCTCACGAAGCGATTCGACGCGCTCGCGCTGATCGACCGATTTGAGATCGGCGCTGCCATCCCAGCTCTGCGCGCGCTCGCTGATCGGTTCGAGCAAGCCGACGGGCCATCAGCTCCTTACGACTGGGCCAAGGTCAACCGGATCCTCGCCAGCTTGACTGAGCAACACTCTGCACCAGACGACGCCGGGGAATCGGGCGAGTGATGGTGCGAGTGGTCAGAGCGGCCCGTGAAGGGGCCCGACATCATTACCGGGAACGCTGCGCTCATCGTCCAGCCAGTGCTTCGCCCGTTCAGGACGAACCTTCGCCCATACGACAGCGGGTGCAGCGCCATGGGCAAGCACCTCGGCTGAGTAACCCGTCAGCGTCGTCCTCTGGATGATGGCCTTGTCCGGGTCCACGGCGGAGTTCAGTCGTTCGTAGCCGATGACGATCTCGGTGAGCGCGTTGTCGTAGCTGTCGCCGACGGATCCGATTGACGAAACGGCGCCGATCTCGGCGAGCCGTTCGCGGTGGTGGATCGAGGGGAACTGCGACCCGGCGCCGAGGCCCATCGAGGTGCGCATGTTCGACGCGACCCACCACCGACGATCGAACGGAAGAAGACGTCGCTGCCCGCCGATGTCCATCATGGTCAGCACGACCCGCTGCACGTAGCCGTGGTCCAAATCGATCCGTCAGCCCTCGTCGGGGTGATCCCGCAGGAACTCCTGGAGCTCCTCGGCCAGCTCGTCGCCGCTCGGCAGGTGATCGAAGCCGAACGTCGGCGCGGCGTCGGGACCGCCCAGGCCCTGGTCCATCATCTCTTCGAGCTGGGCGACCATCGCCTGGTGCTGCACGTTCTCGGCGACGAGCTCGTCGAGGCGGATGCGGGTCGCCTTGGCATCCGAGGGCAGCTGGCCGAGCTCGATGTCGAGCCCGGCGATCTCGTCGAGGCCCTCGATCAGCGCGACGCTCGCCGCCGGGTACGGCATGGACGACACGTAGTGGGGTACCTGCGCCCAGATCCCGAGCGACGGGATGCCGTTGCTGTTCGCCGCCACGTCGAGCACCGAGTGGATGCCGCCGGGCACGTCGAGGGTGCCGCGCACGTAGCCGTGCAACGTGTCGGACAGCTCCGTCGAGAACGTCGTGACCGACAGGCTCGTCTCCCGGGTGTGCGCGACCGGCGCGGGGTAGGCGCCGAGCTGCACGAGCATCCGGCAATCGAAGCTGTGGGCCAGCTCGATCACGGTTTCGGTGAAGGCGCGCCACTCGAAGTCGGGCTCGGCGCCGACCAGCAGCAGCACGTCGTTGCCCGAGCTGTCGACCCCCGCCTGCAGTTCGATCGCCGGCCACGTCAGATCGGTGATCAGGCCGTTCACCAGCTGCACGACCGGGCGTCGGGCGCGATGGTCGAGCAGCCGGTCGGTGTCGAACTCGGCGACGGTCTCGGCCGAGGTGATGCTCTGCAGCACCGTCATCGCGTTCGCTGCGGCCATGCCGGCATCGATCCAGCCGTCGAGCGCGACGATCATGACCGGGTCGGTCAGCTCGGGGTGGAACAGGACGTCGACGAGCGAGTTGTCGGTCATCAGATCTTCGCCCCGGCGATCTCGGTCTGCGCGGCGAGCTGATCGAGCATGCTGCGGAAGCCCTGCACGGTCTCGGCCGGCACGTCGCCCATGGCACCACCCGCGTAGCGGGCGTAGACGCCGGCGATGATGCAGGTGAGCTTCCAGTATCCGAACGCGACGAACACGTCGAGGTCGGACAGGTCACGACCGGAGCGCTCGGCGTAGCGGGCCATCAGGTCGGCCTTGCGCCGGAACCCGTCGAGGGCGGTCGGCGACGCCTGGGGCATGACGGCGAGCTCGTCGGGGTCGGCCCAGTACACGTGGAGCAGGCCGACGTCGGCCAGCGGGTCGCCGAGGGTGCAGATCTCCCAGTCGAGGACCGCCACGACCGACCCGTCGGGGCCGATGAGGCAGTTGTCGAGGCGGTAGTCGCCGTGCACGATCGCGGCGGCGCCCTGCTCGGGGATGTTCGCCGCGAGCTTGTCGTGCACGTCGTGCACCGCGGGCAGGTCGAGCCCGCCGGGGACCTGCTCGTCGGAGCCCTGGAACTGGGTGTACCAGCGCTTCAGCTGCCGGGCGATGTAGTCCTCTTTCCGACCCAGGTCGCCGAGGCCGACGGCGTCGACGTCGACCGCGTGGATCGCGGCGAGCACGTCGACGATCGACTCACCGATACGCGCACGGGCGGCGGGATCGAACGCCGCGGCCTGCGCCTCGGAGCGGATGACCGCGCCCTCGACGAAGTCCATCACGTAGAACGGCGCACCGTTCACGTCGGTGTCCTCGCAGAGCCCTCGGACGGTCGGGACGGGCACGTCGGTGGGGCCGAGTGCCTCGATGATCTTGTGCTCACGACGCATGTCGTGCGCGGTCGCCAGCACCTGGCCCAGGGGCGGACGACGCAGCACCCAGCGGCGGCCCAGGTCGTCGCTGACGCCGAAGGTGAGGTTCGAGTGGCCGCCGGCGATCAGATCGAAGCGGAGCGTGCCCTTGACGTCGCCGATGTGCTCCGAGAACCACTCGGAGACACGTCCGTGGTCGATGCCGTCAACCTGCTGGGTCACTGGTTCCCCCGTCGTCGTCATGAGTGCGTCCAACCTAGTGGGCCTGCCGGTCGGCCCGTTCGGCACACCTACACTCGGTCCCATGGTCGATGTCACCGATGCAACGTTCCAGACCGCCGTGATCGATCGGTCCGCGACGGTCCCCGTGATCGTGGATCTGTGGGCCGAGTGGTGCGGTCCGTGCAAGACCCTCGGACCGATCATCGAGAAGGTCGTCGCAGCGACGAACGGGCGCGTCGAGCTGGCCAAGGTCGATGTCGACGCCAACCCGCAGATCGCCCAGGCGTTCCGCGTGCAGTCCATCCCGGCGGTCTTCGCGATCGTCGGCGGACGTCCGGTCGACCAGTTCGTCGGCGCGCTGCCCGAGCACGAGATCGAGGCGTTCGTCGCCAAGCTGCTGCCGCCCGAGGAGCTGACCGAGGTGCAGCAGCTGGTCAAGGCCGGCGATGAGGCGTCGTTGCGCCGGGCGCTCGAGCTCGAACCGGCCGACGAACCTGCGATCCTCGCGCTGGCCGAGCTGTTCGCCGCCGACGGTCGCAGCGACGACGCGCTGGCGATGCTGAACAAGATCCCCGAGTCGCCCGAGACCCGCCGCATCGCTGCGCTGGCCCGCACCGGCCCCTCGGCGCTCGACGACGTCGCCACGCGGCTCGCCGGGCTGCTCGACCGCGTCAAGGCCGACGACGAGGCCCGCCAGGAGTTCGTCGATCTGCTCGAGCTGCTGCCCGCCGACGATCCGGCCAAGGCCGACTGGCGGCGCCAGCTCACCGCCCGGCTGTTCTGAGGCTGCGGCAACCGGTCGGTACGACGGCGGCTGCACGAGCTCCGGGCTGCCAGCGACACCGCGTGTCACCTCCAGCCCCCGCGTTCCCCATGTCCCGGACTTCGTCGCGTCGGCGATCGCACGAGACCCGACGGGGGAGGGGTCCCCGGTCGGGCGCCCGCACCTGCTCCGCCGGCCGTCGCTAGGTTCGACGGCACCGTCCCGGCCGCTCGCGGGACATCTCGACTTCCCCTCGCAGCGGACCCGTGGTGGGTCCTTCGCTCGTGTCAGCGACGTGAGGAGGGTCGATGTCGTTGTCGGAGGAGTCGCGTCCGCCGGAGCCGCATCAGCGACAGGATCGCTCGGTCGACGCGCTCGATCGTCTGGTGCGGAGTGCGGACGCCGACACACGGACGTGGCAGCTCCCGCCGGCGTCGCTGGCGGCGTTGCGACGACCGGCGGTCGGGTTGGTCGTGGCGGGCCTGGTCGTCGTGGCGGTCCTGGTCCTCACCCAGCGTCGGCCGCCTGCGGTCGACGATCGCCTGCCCCGGGCGGTCGCTTCGTCGACCACCACGCTCGCCGGTGCGCCGCCGTCGGCACCGGGCGACACGGGCGGGCCGTCGACGCTCGCTCCGGACGCGAGGATCGTCGTGCACGTCGCCGGAGCGGTCGGCACACCCGGTGTCGTGGAGCTCCCGGGGTCGAGCCGCGTGGTCGACGCGGTGCACGCCGCCGGCGGCCTACGCGCTGACGCCGACCCCGACCGGGTGAATCTGGCGGCGCCCGTCGCCGACGGTCACCGCGTCGTGATCCCGGTGATCGGCCAGCCCTCGCCGAGCGAGCTCGTCGCGCCCGACGCGCCAGCCGGCACCGGAGGGTCGGGCCCGCCCGATCCCGCCGACCCGTCGAACGGCGCGCCGGGCGGGCTGATCGACCTCAACACCGCGGATGCAGCGGCGCTCGACGAGCTTCCCGGTGTCGGACCCTCGACGGCAGCCGCGATCATCGCCCACCGCGAGAAGGAGGGGCCGTTCACCTCGGTCGACGCACTGCTCGACGTACGGGGCATCGGCGAGGCGAAGCTCGAGGCGCTGCGCGATCTGGTGACCGTCGGCTGATGGGCCGGCTCGTGGCGAGCGCCACGTGGGCGACGTGGCGTGCCGACGTCTGGCTCGCCGCAGCAGTGGCCCTGGTGGGCGCCGCCGCGCTGATCGGTCTCCCGGCCCCGATGCCTGGTGCGCTGGTCGCGGCGTGCCTCGGCGTCGTGGTCGGCGTCGCCTTGCGGCGGCCGTTCGTCGTGGTGCTGGCCATCGCGGTGCTCGTCGGTGCACGCTCGGACCAGTCGGCTGCGGCACTGTCCGCGCCGCTGCCCGAACGTGTCGAGGGTGTCGCGGTGCTCGCGTCGGACCCTGCTCCTCGATTCTTCGCACTCCAGGTGGTCCTCGACCTCGAGGGGCGCCGCTACGTGGCCGATGTCCCGACCGACCGGGCCGGCGACGTCCGGTCGATGCTGACCGGCGAGCAGGTGCGCATCGAGGGACGCACCCGTGACCTGGACGATGCGCCACGCGGTTGGGTGCTGTCGCGACACCTGGCGGGTCGCCTGTCGGTCCGCACGATCGAGCCGCACGGGCGGGGTCGGACCTGGTTCCGTGCCGCGAACCTGGTGCACCGCACCATCACCACCGGTGCTCGGACCATGGACGACGATCGGGCGTCGCTGTACACGGGCCTGGTCCTGGGTGACGACAGAGCGCAGTCGGAGCTCATGCGCTTCCGGTTCGAGGCATCCGGTCTGACGCACCTGCTCGCCGTGTCGGGTCAGAACGTGGCGTTCGTCCTGGCCGTCGCGGCGCCGCTGTTGCGTCGTGCCGGGCCGAGGAGTCGGTTCGCCGCGTCGGCGGCGTTGCTCGTGCTGTTCGTCCTGGTGACCCGGGCCGAGCCCTCGGTGCTGCGAGCGGCGGTGATGGCAGCGGTCGCCATGGCCGCGGTGCTGTCGGGGCGCGTGACCTCCGGGGTGCGGGTGCTGTGCCTGACGGTCATGGCGGTCCTGGTCCTGGACCCGCTGCTCGTGCACTCGCTCGGGTTCCAGCTGTCGGTGTGCGCCACCGCGGGTCTGTTGCTCCTGGCGCCGCCCTTGGCCGACCGTCTGCCCGGCCCGGAGTGGCTGCGCGTCCCACTCGCGGTGACGATCGCCGCGCAGCTCGCCACGGCGCCGCTGCTGCTGGCGCTGGCGGGCGGGCTGCCCTCGGTCGCGGTCGTCACGAACCTGCTCGCCGGACCGGCCGCCGGTGTGGTGATGATGCTCGGCGTGACCGTGGGCCTGCTCGCCGGGGTGGTCCGCGAACCGTGGTCGGGAGTGCTCCAGACGCCGGCCGAGTCGATGGTCCGCTGGGTCGACGTCGTCGCCACCACCGGCTCTCGTGCGCCCGCACCCACCCTCGGCGGTGTGCAGCTCGCGGTGCTGGGGTGCGCCGGTGTGCTGGTCGTCGTGGTGAGGCCTCGACTCGAGCGGGGCAGGGTGGCGCTCGTCGTCGTCGCTGCTGCGGCGACGCTCTGGGCGCTCCGACCCGGATCGCTCGAGCCCGGCCCCCACGACCTGGGCGGCGCATCGCTGTCGACGGTCGACGGCTGCGGCGTCGTCGTAAAGGTGCAGGACGCGAACGGGCCGGGTGAGGTGCTCGAGTCGCTGTGGCGCCTGGGGGTGCGTCGCGCCGACCTGGTCGTCGCGGGGGAGGGTCAGCGCACCCGGGCCGCAGCCGAGATCGTGGCCGAGCAACTCGGTGCGCCCCGCCCGTCGGAGCGCCCGGCCGCCTGCTGGTGAGCGCATCGAAGCCCCTCGGGGGCTCGTGTAGCTTCTCGACGGTGATCCTGGAACTGGGGTCGAGGTACCGCTTCGACGTCACCCACCGCGCGCTCGTGATGGGCATCCTGAACCGGACGCCCGACTCCTTCTTCGACGGCGGCCAGTACTTCGACTTCGACGGGTTCCTGGCCAAGGCGCAGGGCCTGGTCGACGACGGGGCGGACTTCCTCGACGTCGGCGGTGTCAAAGCCGGCCCCGGCCCGGAGGTCGGCACCGAGGAGGAGCTCGAGCGGGTCGTCCCGGCGGTCGTCGCGCTACGCGAGCGATTCGACGTCCCGATCTCGGTCGACACCTGGAACCCGACGGTGCTGCGCGCCTCGCTCGAGGCGGGGGCCGACGTCGGCAACGACATCTCCGGGTTCGCGAGCCCCGAGTACCTGCCGATCTGCGCCGAGTTCGGCGCGAGCGTGGTCGCGACGCACATCCGGCTCGGCCCTCGCATCCCGGACCCCGAACCCGTCTACGACGACGTGCTCGTCGACGTGCGCGAGTTCCTGCACGCCAGGGGCGACGATGCGCTCGCGGCGGGCATCCCGAGGCAGCGGATCATGGTCGACGACGGGCTCGACCTGGGCAAGACCGAACCCCAGTCGCTCGAGCTGCTGCGCACCTCGGACCAGCTCGCAGCGCTCGGCTTCACGGCGTTCCTCTCCGCGTCGAACAAGCGCTTCGTCGGGGAGCTGCTCGGCCTCGAGGTCACCGACCGACGCATGGCCAGCCACGCCGCGCACGCCCTGGGCATCCGGCTGGGGTGCCGGGTGCTGCGCGCCCATGACGTCCGGGGCGCCCGACGCACCGCCGACGTGGTCGCCGAACTGCTGCGACGAACCCACGCCGGCGCACTCGAGGCGCACTCGTGAGCGCCCAGGGTTCCCCGGTCCACCTGCTCAAGGGCGGCGACGACGTGCTGCTCGCCAAGGGCGTGAAGGAGCTCATCGACCGCCTGGTGGGCACCGCGGATCGCAACGAGGTGCTCGACGAGTTCAACGGCGACGACTACGAGCTCGGCCAGGTGATCATGGCGGCCACGACGCTGTCGATGTTCGGCGACCGTGTCGTCGTCGCCCGCAACGCCGGCCGCTTCGGTGCCAAGGACATCGGCCCGGTGCTCGAGTACCTCGAGCACCCGTCGCCCGACGCCTGCCTGGTCCTGGCCTGGGAACGCCCCGTCGCTCCGAGCGCCACGAAGAACCCGGTGCCCAAGAAGCTCTCCGACGCGGTGCTCGCTGCCGGCGGCGAGGTGCACGACCTGGGCGTGCCGAGCGGCAAGGGCCGCTCGATGTGGCTCGACAGCCAGCTCGCCCAGTCGCCGGTCACGCTCGACCCGGCTGCCCGTCGGGCGCTCGTCGACCGCATCGGCGACGACGTCAGCCGACTCGGCGGCATCCTGACCGTGCTCGAGGCGACCTTCGGTGAGGCCGAGCTCGGACCCGACGACATCGAGCCCTACCTCGGCGACGCCGGTGCCGTACCGCCCTGGGACCTGACCGACGCGATCGACGCGGGCGACGTGCCCCGTGCAGTGACCAACCTGCAGCGCATGCTCGCCGGTGGAGCGCGCCACCCGCTGCAGATCATGGTGACGCTGCAGACCCACGTCGAGCGGATGCTGCGCCTCGACGGCAGCGGCGTCCGCGACGACAAGGCGGCCGCAGCGCTGCTGGGCATGAAGGGGTCGAGCTTCCCGGCGAAGAAGGCGATGGAGCAGGGCCGCCGTCTCGGCAGCGCGAAGGTCGCACGAGCAACGGTGCTGCTCGCCGCAGCGGACGCCGACCTGCGCGGTCGCACCGCCCAGGACGCGCAGGCGGTCATCGAGACGCTCGTCGCCCGGTTGGCCGCCCTCAGCGCCTCGGGTTCGGGGCGGCGCCGACGGTGAACTCCACCGGTCAGCGCTCGGTCGACCAGGACACCGCCGACTCGCGTCCGACCGGGCGCGCCGGGCACGACCCGCTGCTCGACCTGGTCCGCTCCGTCGCCGTCGTGCGGGTCGTGCTCTGGCACACCTGGTCGTGGGCGTGGCTGAGCTGGATCCCGGCCATGCCGGCCATGTTCTTCACCAGCGGCGCGCTGCTCGAGGGCTCGCTGGTTCGTCGAGGGTGGTGGGCGACGCTGCGCCAGCGCGCACGTCGGCTCCTGATCCCGTACTGGGCCTACGCCGCGGCGTGCTGGGTCGTGATGCTCGTCGACGGATGGCGTCCGAACCTGGCCGACGCCGCGACCTGGCTCGTGCCGCTGGCCGACCCGATCGGCAGCGCGGACCTGGTCGGACTGTGGGTGCCGCTCTGGTACATCCGCGCCTATCTCTGGTTCGTGATCGGTGCGGGAGTGCTCCGGTTCGTGCACCGTCGACTCGGGTGGGCGTCGGTCGCTGCTGCCGTCGGTGTCGGCATCGGTGTGTGGTGGTGGGGTCGTGACCACTCGGTGCCCATGGCCGTCGGCGACGCAGCGGCCTACACGCCGTTCGTGCTCGCCGGCATGCTCTACGGCGCGGGCCGGCGACTGCCGGGCAGGGCGGCACTCGCAGCGACCGGTGTCGCCGCGGCGATCGCCTCGCTGCTCGTCTGGCAGCAGCTCGGACCTGCCGACGGGGTCGTGAACCGCTCGTACCTCCTGACGATGGCCGTCGGTGCCGCCGGCGTGGCCCTCGTGCTCGCGTGGCGCTCGTCGCTGGTGCAGCTCGGCGGTCGCAGCGAGTCGCTCGTGCGAGTCGTCAACTCGCGGGCGCTCACGATCTACCTGTGGCAGGGATTCGGTCTCGTCGCAGCGCACCGCCTGGTCGACGCCCGCGTCGAGTCGGACCTGGTGCGGATCCCGCTGTCGCTGCTCGTGGTCGCAGCGGTGATCGTCGCCGCCGTCGCCGTGTTCGGTGGCGTCGAGGACCTCGCTGCGGGGCGCGCTGCCCGACGGGTGGTCGCGCGTGGGTGGGTCGTGCCCGGCTCGGCCTGTGTCGTCGCTGCGCTGGTGCTGCCGCTGCCGATCGACGCGTCGCCGTACGTGCCGCTGTCGGGTCGGGCGGTCGTCGAGCGGGCCGCTCGCGTCGACGCCGACCTCTCGGGGGAGTCGCCTGACGACGTGCCCGCCGTGGTCGTCGCGGGTGTCGGCGCCCAGCAGGTGCTCGACGAGTGGGTCGCGGAGCACGGCGACCGCCTGGCCGAGGTCGGCACGCGCTGGATCGACCTCGCCCTCGTCGGCCCCGACGGCGCGCTGCAGCACGCGGCCTGGGCCGACGACGAGGCCCGGGAGCCCGGAGGGCTGGCGTGGTGGTCGATGACCAAGGCGGTGACGACAGCGTGGCTCGTCCGCCTCGTCGACGAGGGTGCCGTCGCGCTCGACGACCCGCTCGGCCGCTGGGTGCCCGAGGTTCCGCGTGCCGACGACATGACCCTCGAACAGCTCGCCCGGCACACCGCCGGCATCCCCGAGGACCTGAGCCGTCACATCTTCCTGGCCAACCCCGCCGAGGAGATCCAGGAGTTCGTCGACCGCGGTGAGCTCGCCGACGAGCCGGGCGAGGGCTACGGCTACTCCCGCGTCGGCTACTACCTGCTGGCGCTCGCCCTGGAACGAGCGTCGGGTGTCCCGTACATGGACGCGGTCCGGGCGATGGCGGAGCAGGCCGGCGTCGGCATCCGCTCCGACGAGGACCCGTCGGGCCCGGTCACCGACCCCGACGGCCACGGCTACCGCGGCGGTGCCTGGTCGAGCGGCGGGCTCGTCAGCGAGCTCGACGACGCCGCCCGCCTGCTGCAGTGGCTCTTCGCCGAGGGTGTCGACGACGACGGCTTGGAGCTCATGACCTCGTTCTCGAGCGATCCGGAGCAGAGCTACTACGGCCTCGGGCTGCTCCCGTTGTGCCCGTGCGAGACCGAGGGCGACCTGTTGCGCTCCGAGCGCTTCGGGCTCGACACCGTGCCCGGCCTCTTCGGTGTCGATGCAGCGTCGCTGGCGACGGTGGTGATCCGCCCGGACAGCTGGTGGACCGACGACGGTCCCGTCGAGGAGTTCTACGACCTGCAGCAGCGGTTGCTCGACAGCGTCTCGTCGAGCGGCCACGGGAGCTCCTGAGGTGCTCCGGCTCCTGAGCACGCCGCCCAGCTCCAGCCATCCCGGCGCGGCCGCCCGGACGCGACGATGCCGCCCCCGTGAGGAGCGGCATCGGTCGGTGATCGGTCGGTTCAGGCGTTCGAAGCGTTGAGGTCGCGCATCAGGCGCGCCTTGCGGCGAGCCGCAGCGTTCTTGTGGAAGACGCCCTTGGTGGCTGCCTTGTCGATCGACTTGATCGCGGCCTTGGTCAGCTCGGCTGCGTCGTCGGTGCCCTCGGCGATGGCGCGCTCGGCGTGCTTGGTGCGCGTCTTCACCGCGGACCGCACGGCCTTGTTGCGCTCGCGGGCTGCTTCGTTGGTGCGATTGCGCTTGATCTGGCTCTTGATGTTCGCCATGGGTGTGAGTTCTCTGTTCGATTCTGTGGTGAACGGGGGACGCGACTCTCAGACGTCGGCCGTTCGAGGATAGCCGCTCACCTCGACGACGTCAGGTCCGCGCCGCACGACCCGTGGCAGCCGATGCTGGCAACTGCCCCCGGCGCGGGCAGAATGGCGTGCACCGTGACCGAGCTCTCCCGCCTCCGCAACATCTCCATCATCGCCCACATCGACCACGGCAAGTCGACGCTGGCCGACCGGATGCTCGAGATCTGCGGGGCGGTGGATCCCCGAGAGATGCGGGCGCAGTACCTGGACTCGATGGACATCGAGCGGGAACGCGGCATCACGATCAAGTTGCAGTCCGTGCGCCTGGACCACGCCGGCCACGTCATCAACCTGATCGACACCCCCGGCCACGTCGACTTCGGCTACGAGGTGTCACGGTCGCTGGCGGCGTGCGAGGGCGTGATCCTGGTGGTCGACGCCTCGCAGGGCATCGAGGCCCAGACGCTGGCCAACTGCTACCTGGCGCTCGAGAACGACCTCGAGATCGTCGCGGTGCTGAACAAGATCGACCTGCCCGCCGCGGATCCCGACACCTACGCGGCAGAGATCGAACAGGTGCTCGGCATCCCGGCCGACGAGATCCTGCGCATCTCGGCGAAGACCGGCGAAGGTGTCGCCGACGTGCTCGACGCCGTCGTCGAACGAATCCCTGCACCCGTCGGCGACGCCGACGCCCCGCTGCAGGGACTGATCTTCGACTCGCACTTCGACCAGTACCGCGGGGTGGTCAGCTCGATCCGAGTCGTCAACGGGCACCTGCGCACCGGTTCGAAGCTCCGCTTCATGCAGGCGGGCTCGACCTACGAAGCGATCGAGGTCGGTGTGCGTCGCCCCGACAACACCCCGGTCGCATCGCTCGGACCGGGCGAGGTGGGGTACCTCATCGCCGGCATCAAGGACGTGGGCGAGGCCCGTTCCGGCGAGACCGTGACCGAGGCCGCCCGCAGCGCCTCGGCGCCCCTCGACGGCTACCAGGACCCCAAGCCGATGGTGTTCTGCGGGCTCTACCCGGTCGACGGCGACGAGTTCGAGGACCTGCGCGAATCGCTCGAGAAGCTGCGACTGAACGACAGCTCGTTCACCTACGAGCCCGAGACCTCGGGGGCGCTGGGCTTCGGCTTCCGTTGCGGGTTCCTCGGCCTCCTGCACATGGAGATCGTGCGCGAACGCCTCGAGCGCGAGTACGACCTGAACCTGATCGCGACCGCGCCGTCGGTGGAGTACAAGATCATCCGCTCCGATGGCGTCGAGCTCGCGATCGACAACCCGGCGGACCTGCCGGACCCCTCGGCGATCGATCAGGTGCTCGAGCCCTACCTCAGGGTCACGGTCATCACCCCGTCGTCGTTCACCGGCACGCTCATGGACCTGTGCCAGACCCGTCGCGGCGAGATGCTGAAGATGGAGTACCTGTCGCCGGAGCGACTCGAGATCCAGTACCGCATGCCGTTGGCCGAGGTCGTGACCGACTTCTTCGACCAGATGAAGAGCCGCTCGCAGGGCTACGCCAGTCTCGACTACGAGCCCATGGGCTACGAAGCAGCGAACCTGGTCAAGGTCGACATCCTCATCGCCGGTGACCCGGTCGACGCGTTCAGCTCGATCGTGCACCGGGACAAGTCCTACGACTACGGCAAGAAGATGGTCGACAAGCTCAAGGAGCTGATCCCGCGGCAGCAGTTCGACGTGCCGATCCAGGCAGCGATCGGCTCCAAGATCTTGAGTCGCCAGACGGTGAAGGCGTACCGCAAGGACGTGACCGCCAAGCTGTACGGCGGGGACGTGTCGCGCAAGCGCAAGCTGCTCGAGAAGCAGAAGAAGGGCAAGAAGCGCATGAAGAGCCTCGGTCGCGTCGAGGTGCCCTCCGAGGCGTTCACCTCGGCGCTGAAGCTCGACGACTGAGCCTGCATCCGATGGACCCTCGCTGATGGAGGCTCGCTGATGGACTCCGTGCTCACCATCGGAGCGGTGAGCGAGCGGACGGGTGTCGCGCCCTCGGCCCTCCGGTACTACGAGGAGCTCGGCCTGATCAGTGCGGACCGCACCGCCGCAGGTCAGCGGCGCTACTCGCGCCACACGATCCGGCGGGTGTCCTTCGTGCGGGCTGCGCAGCAGGTCGGGTTGTCGCTCGACGAGATCGGCGAGGCGCTCGCGACGCTGCCGGCCGACCACGCACCGAGCGAGAAGGACTGGTCACGCCTCTCGGCGTCGTGGCGGCCTCGACTCGACGCGCAGATCGCGATGATCGAACGGCTGCGGGACCGCCTCGACGGGTGCATCGGCTGTGGCTGCCTGTCGATGAAGGCGTGCCGGCTGGTGAACCCGGGTGACGAGGCAGCGGCGGGGGGCAGCGGCCCGCGCTTCGTGCTCGAGGACGACTGAGCGTCCTCGAGGACGACTGAGCCGGGGAGTTCCTCCGACCACCCCTTGACCTCAAGTTCACTTGAGCTCGTACGGTCGTCCGCATGGACACCACTGC
Source organism: uncultured Actinomycetota bacterium (assembly GCA_963707555.1). GTDB lineage: Bacteria > Actinomycetota > Acidimicrobiia > Acidimicrobiales > Microtrichaceae > JAFAFN01. The sequence goes on along the minus strand of CAVPQM010000002.1, from coordinate 255,306 downwards.
GACCACCACCACCCCGGCGAGCGGGACCGCATCGATCGAGTGGATCGTCGATCTCGGACGGTCCGACGCAGGCCCTGCGCTCGAGCGGCTGCTCGTCGCGGAGCTCGACTACCGGCCCGGCGCCCGCTCGGGATTCATCAGCCACCTGGCGATGAGCCTGGTCGCCGCCGCACGGCTCGGAGCCTCTGCCGACGAGCTGCAGCAGTGGTACGACACGCAGACCAGCGACGACTTCCTGATCCCGCGGGACCGGCCGGACACCCTCGACGGTCCCATCGAACGCATGGACGTCGACGGCATCGAGGCCGAGGTGCGGCGACGTCTGCCCGGCGTGCTCGCAGCCCCCGAGTCGCAGTTCTTCCACGCTCCCATCCGGCTGGAGCTGGCCATCGATGCCGGTCACACCGCGCAGGTCGCCAACGCCTTCGAGAACTGGGAGGCACACGACACCCCGTTGCCCGAGCGTCCCGCCGGCGGCGGTGACCTGGGGGTGGCCGAGGTGGTGCGGCGTGTGCTCGAGCACCCCGACGCGGGAGCCGCCTCGCGGCTCGACGTGCACGGGGTCGCCGCACAGCCCTGGTTCGTCGCCGAGATGGATCGGCTGCGCGTCGACGGGACCACCTTGGACGAACTGGCCGCGTTGGCCGCAGCGAGCCATGTCGCACCCGGACACTTCGGCACGCTGCACCTGGTCACCGGGACCCGGGCGGTGCGGGCGTTGGCGGCGTACCTCTCGGCCGACGATCGGCACGAGCTGGCGTTGCGGACCGCGCAGGCGCTCGCCGCGGCGATGCTGAGCTTCGGTGGGACACTGCCACCCGATGCCGACACGGCGGCGCGACGGGCAGCCGCACCCGGCGACTGGCGTGGCATCGCCAGCGCCGCGCTGGACAGCGGTGACCCGCACGTCGTCAAGCTCGTCTACGCCTCGATGCTCGAGGAGCGGGCGACGGGCGACCCGCTGTACCGGGCCATCGCAGCGACACAGACCGGCCGCTGAGCGACCGGTCCGTAAGTGGTGAGCCGCCCCCCCCTGATCAAGGGATGCGGCTGGCACTCGCGTACACTGAGTGCCAATGGCCGACGACCGACATCTGGATCAGCGCAAAGCGGCGATCCTGAGCGCCGTCGTGCAGCAGTACATCGAGACGGCCCAACCGGTGGGCTCGTCCACGGTGTCCGCCCGCACCGACGTCGCCGTGTCCTCCGCGACCGTGCGCAACGACATGACCCTGCTCGAGCGTGAGGGCTACCTGATCCAGCCCCACACGAGCGCGGGGCGCATCCCGACCGAGAAGGGCTACCGCTTCTTCGTCGACAACCTGACCGGGCCTGGCCCGATGAACCCGACGAGCGTCCGGATGGTCCGGGAGTTCTTCGCGACTGCCCACGGCGAGATCGAGCACATGCTGGCCGAGACCAGCCGGCTGCTCTCCGACATGACCGGCACCGCCGCGGTCGTCGTCGGCGAGTCCCACGACGTCTCGACGATCCGCTCGGTGCAGCTGATCGACCTGGGTCCCCGCACCGTGCTGGCGATCATGGTCATGAGCAACGGTGTGATCCTGAAGCGCACGATCGACCTGGCCGACGACGTCGACGTCGACGTCGAGGTCCTGTCCGACGCGAACGCAGTGCTGGCGGCCGATCTGGTCGGGGCGACCGCCTCGTCGCTCGCCGGCTGGGCCCCGCCGCCGGTGCGTGGCTCCGAGCTCGCCGTCGCGGCGGCCTCGGCGCTGGTCGACGCGGTCGAGGCCGAGGGCCAGCACGTCTTCGTCGACGGCCGGGCGCGCATCGCCGGCTCCTTCGACGCACGCGAGACGATCGAGTCCGTGCTCGGGCTGCTGGAGCAGCAGTTCGTCGTCGTGAGCCTGCTCAAGGAGCTCGTCGACGGCGGGCTCGCCGTGTCGATCGGCTCCGAGAGCGGCGTCGCGCCGCTCGCGGAATGCTCGCTGGTCGTCGCCCCCTATGCCGCGGGCGGAGAGCCGGCCGGCGCCATCGCCGTGCTGGGACCGACCCGCATGAACTACCCCGAGACGCTGTCCGCAGTGGCTGTGGTCAGCCAGCGGTTGAGCAACCTGTTGAGCGAAGGCTGAGGTCGTGACAGATCTGTACGAGATCCTCGGTGTCGAACGCGACGCCACCCAGGACGAGATCAAGAAGGCGTACCGGAAGCTCGCACGGGAGTCGCATCCCGACGCGAACCCCGACGACCACACCGCGGAGACCCGCTTCAAGGAGCTCTCCGCCGCCTACGAGGTGCTGTCGGACCCGACCAAGCGTGACCGCTACGACCGGTTCGGCAACTCCAACGGCTTCGACTTCTCCGATCCGTTCGGATCGGGTGCCGGTGGACTCGGCGACCTGTTCGACTCGTTCTTCGGCGGCAACAACCCCTTCGGCGGAGGCGGGCGCGGGCGCGGGCCGTCGGGTCCGCCGCGGGGCGAGGACCTGGACGCGCAGGCGGTGCTCGAGTTCACCGACGCCGTGTTCGGCTGCCAGTGCGACGTCTCGGTCCGTACCGCGGTGCGCTGCGAGGCGTGTGAGTCGACCGGCGCCGAGCCGGGCACGTCGGCCATGACCTGCCCGGACTGCGGCGGCGCGGGCGAGGTCCGCGTCGTGCGCCAGACCGTGCTGGGCCAGATCGTGTCGGCGTCGGCCTGCCCGCGCTGCAGCGGCCAGGGGATGATCATCGAGTCGCCCTGCCACGAGTGCAGCGGCGCAGGACGGCTGATCGAGGAGAAGACCTACACCGTCGACGTGCCCGCCGGTGTCGACGAGGGCTCGACGCTGCGGCTCACCGGCCGCGGAGCCGTCGGCGTCCGCGGCGGGGCGCCCGGTGACCTGTACGTGCGCCTGCGCGTCAAGTCCCACGACCGCTTCGTGCGTCACGGTGAGGACCTGGTCGAGGAGCTCGACATCACGATGGCCCAGGCCGCCCTGGGCGCCCACCTGGAGCTCGAGACGCTCGACGGCGCCGAGGACCTGATCATCCCGCGAGGCACCCAGGCGGGGAAGGTGTTCAAGCTCAAGGGCCGGGGAGTGCCCCGGCTCGACGGGCGTGGCCGCGGCGACCTCCTGGTCCGTGTCGGCGTCGAGATCCCGACCAAGCTCGACGAGGAGTCCGAGGCGCTGTTGCGCAACTACGCCACCGTGCGAGGCGAAGAGGTCGCTCCCGCCGAGGAGGGGTTCTTCTCCCGGTTCAAGACCGCCTTCAAGGGCTGAGCGGTGCCCACCGCCGGGGTCCACGGAGTGCCGTGGCTCGACGCTGCGGCGCTGGTGTTCGTCGACACGCTGCAGGCGCCGGTGCTCGCGGACGCCGATCTGCACCACCTGGCGCGGGTGCTGCGGCTGCGTCCCGGTGTCGAGGTCTGTGCGACCGACGGCGCCGGCGGTTGGCGTCGCTGCACCTTCGACGGGACCGCGCCGCTCGTGCCACTCGGCGAGGTCGGCCACGAGCCGCGACCGACTCCGTCGCTCACCGTCGCGTTCGCGCTGGTGAAGGGCGGGAAGCCTGAGCTGGTGGTGCAGAAGCTGACCGAGCTCGGCGTCGACCGGATCGTGCCCGTCGATGCCCGCCACTCGGTCGTGCGCTGGGACGAGGCCCGAGCGCACAAGCACCTGGAGCGACTCCGGCGAGTCACCCGTGAGGCGTGCTCGCAGTGCCGTCGCCTGTGGGTCCCCGAGGTCGACGAGGTGCGCTCCGTCGCGGACCTCCGCGCCGACGGTGCGGTGCTCGCGAACGTCGGCGGGCGACCGCTGCGCCGCAGCGACGTGGTGATCGCCGTGGGGCCCGAGGGTGGCTGGAGCGTCGACGAGCTCGATGGTGCCGAGACCGTCACGCTCGGCGCACACGTGTTGCGTGCCGAGACCGCCGCGATCACCGCGGGCGCGCCGAGCGCGGCGCTGCGACTCGGCGCCGTGGGGGAGTCGGAGTCGAAGGGGGAGTCGGAGCCGATGGGCCGACAGGATCATCACCCTGAGTGTTGAGATGGGCACTTCTTCTCATGGTTCGGGCGCCTAGGTTGACGCAGAGTGGTGCAGCGGCAGTCACCGGTGGTTCTTCGACGAACACCGGTCCGGGGCAGATGAGAGGGCCTTCACGATGATCACGACGCACAGCGACGACATGGTCACCGACGTGTCCAGTGGCGATGCGGTCGACGACACCGAGGTGCGCGACGACTACAGCAAGGCGGTCGGGGAGCGTCTGCGCCACATCCGCCGCCAGAAGCGACTGTCGCTCCAAGAGGTCGAGGCCATCTCCACCCAGGAGTTCAAGGCGTCGGTGCTGGGCGCCTACGAGCGGGGCGAGCGGGCGATCTCGGTCCCGCGGCTGCAGCGGCTCGCGCGGTTCTACCGGGTACCCGTCGACCAGCTGCTGCCCGGCGGTGAGGGCGAGTCGGAGCACGAGGTGCCGGTCCGCCGTGATCCCGAGGTCGCCGGTGCACGCATCGACCTGACCCGTCTCGAGCAGCTGCCGGGTGCCGAATCCGAGATGCTGTCGCGCTACCTGCGGATGATCCAGGTGCAGCGCCAGGACTTCAACGGCCGGGTGCTCACCATCCGCCGCGACGACATGCGTGCGATCGCATGCATCCTCGGCGTCGGAGAAGAAGGTGCCGACGTGCGCCTCGAGGAGATGGGTCTGCGCCTGGGCTGACGCCCCGCTCCAGCCCGCCAGGGGGTGCTGTCGTCGCTCACGGCGTGATGAGCACCGGTGTTCCCTGTGGCACGGTCTCGGCGAGCATGTCGATGATGTCGTTCGGGACGCGGATGCAGCCGTTCGAGATCGCCTCGCCGACCTGCTCCGGTCGGCTGGTCCCGTGCAGCGCGACGACCGGGACGCCCGTGTCGAACTCGTCCATCCACTCGCTGTAGCCGTTCGTGGCGAGCGCGATCGGGCCGTACACGCCGTCGGGGTTCTCGTAGGGAACCATGTCGGTGACGTAGAAGAGCCCGGTCGGGGTCTGTGAGAACGGCGTACCGATCACCACCGAGGTCTCGGCGATGACCTCGTCGCCGTCGAATGCCGTGAGCGTCGTGTCCGACAGCGACACCTCGATGCGGAACCCGGTGGTGGTGATCTCGACGTCGGACAGACGCACGTAGCCCTCGGTGTGGTTGGGCCGCACGGGCACGAGCACCTTCGCCCACTCGTCGCGCCGCTCGACCACGAGGAAGGTCATCGGCTGGGCGGGCAGGTACGGGCCGGGGTTGGTGAACTCCCAGCCGTCGTCGACCTCGTAGCGCCCGATGATCGGACCTTCGATGGTGGGCAGGGGGTCCTCGGCGTTCGGGCCGGGTTCGCCGCGCACGACCGAGGCGTCGTCGATGCGCACCGCCTCCGAGGAGTCGTGCCATGTGGCGGGCGCGTCGGAGAGCACCTCGACGAGCGTGACCGACTCCTTCACCGTCGCGATCTCGGCGGTGTCGGGATCGAGCACCTTCGTCGGGATGTCGCGCGTGGTGGTGGTCACGTCGGCGTCGTCGGCGCTGCCGCGGTCGTCGCCGCCGCCGAGCAGCACGCCCAGCGCGACCGCGGCGATCACCGCGACCACTGCTGCGACGATCAGCCGCCTGCGGCGCGACCCCGCTCCGGGGGACCCGTGGTCGTCGCCGCCGTCGCCTGCAGCGTCGCCGGCCGCCCTGTCGTCGGTCGGCGCCTCGTCGCCGGTCGGTTCGTCGAGGTGGCCGTCCGGGACGACGTCCTCGTCGTCGGGATGATGCTCGGGTTCCTCACTCACGGCCCGTTCTTAGCCGACGTCGTGTCCGACGCCGTCGATGTCGGGGGTCGGACCAGGACCTTGGGCCCTACCCGTGCCGGTCCCGGGCGAGGAAGCTGGACCCAGGAGATCGCTGACCTGTCAGCAGCGAGGAGGACCCATGGTCGATCGCAGCGAGAGCAACGTGGACTGGTCCGGGCAACAGATCCTCACCGCAGAGGAGTGCTGGCAACTCCTCGGCACGGCCCCGGTCGGGCGGATCGGGTTCGTGGACGAGGGCTCGCCGGTGATCCTCCCGGTGAACACCGCACTCGACGGCCACGCCGTCGTGTTCCGCAGCGCGGCGGGCTCGACGTTGAGCGCGGCGATCATGGAGCGCGCGGTGTGCGTCGAGATCGATCACTGGGACGCGATGGCGCACACGGGATGGAGCGTGCTCGCGAAGGGTGTGGCGCAGCACGTGGTCGACGACGAGACGGTCGCCCGGCTGGAGCGACTGCCCGTCGTGCCGTGGTCCCGACCCGACCTGCGCGTCGAGTGGATCCGGGTGACCGTCAACGAGGTCAGCGGGCGGCGGATCGGTCCGGGCTGAGCGCAGGGTCACGCCGGGGCCGGGCGGACCCGCCGTCCGCCCGGCTCGACCCCGTCATGCCGTCGTCTTCTCCTCGGAGGCGGCATCGTGGGCGCCGTCGCGGCCTCCGGCCGAGGCGATGCTCCGAGGACCACCTGGTCCCGACGCCACCTCGATCTTGCGAGGCTTCGAACGCTCGGTGACCGGGATGCGGAGGACCAGGACGCCGGCGTCGTAGCCGGCGCGGATCTTGTCGGTGTCGAGCGAGTCCCCCAGGACGAGCTGCCGACTGAAGACGCCCTTCGGGCGCTCGGCGATCAGGAGCTCGCCCTCGGAGGGCGCCGCTCGGTCCGTTCGCTCGGCGCGGATCGTGACGACGTTGCGCTCGACGTCCAGATCGATGCTCTCCGGGTCGACTCCCGGGAGGTCGAGCTCGACGACGAACTCCTCACCGTCCTGCCATGCGTCGATGGGCATCATCGACGGCCGGGCCAGAGTGCCCCGCATCTGCTGTGCGATCCGGTCGAGGTCCCGGAACGGGTCGGTGCGAATCAACATTCCAACTACCTCCTGTGCGGAAACGGATGAAATGGATGCTCGGCGGCCGCTCCGTGGTCGGTCACGGCCGCTCCACCATCAGATACCAAAGCACTCTCCTCGATGCAAGACCTTCGGGCCAGGAGCCACCTCCAGATGTCCGGCGGTCCGGAGTGGCTGCCGAGATCGCCCGAACGCCAGTGGATGGGCCGAACGGACCCGACTTCCGAAGCCTGCTCAAGTTCGTGACGGACCGTCCGAAGGTTGGACCATGGAGCTCTCTCGTACCCCGAGGACCCGGCGGATCCTCGCCGCGTCCGCCGCGCTCGTTGATCCTCGCTGGCTGCACCGCCGGGAGAGAGGACTCGGCGATCGAAGGGCTCGGGGATCCGGTCGCCTCGACGGTGCTCGGCGACCCGGTGCCCGACGCGGCGACGGCTGCCGCGACCTCTGGGGTGTACGTCGCCGACAGCGGGTTCCGCCCCACGGTCGACGGGTTCTCGTTCGAGAACTACACGAACGACGGCGGAGTCGTGAACCTGCGCGCCCAGGACATGCACCAGCTGTTCGGTGACGCCGTCTGCGCGTCCGGCTCCGGGCCGGACTGTCGCCTGAGCTCGCCGGCGGTGAGCTGGATGGAGCAGCTCAACTCGTCCTTGGACGGCGGTCACTGCGAGGGCATGGCCGTGATGAGCCAGCTCATCCACACCGGTGAGCAGCGTCCGACGGACTACGGCGCGCCGCAGACCTTCGACATCGATCCCGGGGTCGACGAGAACATCTACCCGTCGATCGCACGGTTCGCCTCGATGCAGGCGACCGAGCCGACCAGTGCCGCAGATCTCGAGGGCCTGTCCCCGGCGCAGGTCGTGGATCGGCTCGAGCGCACGCTGTCCGCACCCCGGACGCCGGAGAACACCTACACGATCCACATCTTCGAATCCGACATGAGTGGCGGCCATGCGGTGTCGCCCTACGCCATCGAGGACCGCGGCGACGGGGTCAAGTGGATCCTCATCTACGACAACAACCACCCCGGCGTGCCCCGAGCGATCGAGGTCGACACCACGGCCGACACCTGGGAGTACGAGGCGTCGATCAACCCCGAGAGCGACGCATCCCCCTACGTCGGCGACGCGACGACCGAGACGTTGATCCTGACGCCGCTGTCGGCGCGGCTCGAGGCGCAGGAATGCCCGTTCTGCGCGGGTGAGTTGGACGACGAGATGGCGCTCAACCAGTTCACGCTGACCGGTCCCGGCGCTCGCCTCGGCACCACCGACTTCTACGTCACCGACCCGACCGAGCGCAGCTTCGGCCGACGCGGTGGGAAGCTGGTCACCGAGATCGACGGTGCGACCGTGACGCCGCTCCTGACCGGGCTGGAGGATGATCCCGCGCCGTTTCTCGGTGTGCCCTCCGGGTTCTCCTCGACGGTCACCATCGAGGCGGGTGACGACGACGCGGACGACATGGTCTTCGCGCTCGTCGGCGCGGGCTACGACGCGGTGGTGCGCGACATCGACCTGGCGGCCGGAGGTGTCGACCGCATCGAGCTGTCCCAGGACGGCACGCGGTTCACGTATCACTCGCATGCCCCCCGGGTGCCATGGATCGAGGTCGCGACCGAGGTCACCGTCGGCGACGGGCAGGTGCACCACTTCGAGCTGCGCGTCCGGGCCACGAGGATGGCCGCATCCGGTCACCTCGTCCTGGTGAGCCCCGAGGACGAGGCCGACGTGTATGTGATCGCGAGCGAGGACGCGACCTTCGAGATCGAGGTCGTGCGCTACGCCCCCGACGGCACCAAGAAGACCGTCGCTGCGCCGCGACGTGGCCGTCGACGGGGGCACCCCGCTCGAGGTCGAGCTGGCGAAGTGGACGGGCACCGAGATGCTCCAGGGCCACCTCATGGACGCCGACGGTCAGCTGACGGACGCGGTGACCTTCCGCTGACGGGCAGGGCGAGCGCGCCTCGGCGTCCCGCCCCCTGGCTCGCAGCGTCGTCGCCGTGCTGGTGTGCGACGCGCTCGCTGCGGTCCGAAATTCGGCGCGCGTCACAACCGTGCAGCGGGCAGACTCGGCGGCGTGGGGGAACACGCGATGCTCGAGGTGGTGGACGTGGCCAAGCGCTACGGCGACCACGACGCCCTGCACGGCGTCAGCCTGTCGGTCGGCGCCGGCGAGGTCTGCGGTCTGCTCGGCCCCAACGGCGCCGGCAAGACCACGCTGGTGTCGATCATCGCCGGGTTGCGCACCCCCGACCGCGGCAGGGTCCTCATCGATGGGCTCGACATCGCCGAGCATCCCCGTGAGGCGCGCATGGCCGTCGGGCTCGCCTCGCAGGAGACCGCTGTGTACCCGACGCTGACCGTGCGCGAGAACCTCGAGCTGTTCACCCGACTCGCCGGCTACGCGGGCGCTGCGATGACCAGGCGCCTCGAAGAGGTGGCCGAGGTGGTCGAGCTCACCGACTTCCTGGACCGGCAGGCACGCCAGCTGTCGGGGGGCGAGCAGCGCCGACTGCACACCGCGATGGCGCTCGTGCACCGCCCGAAGGTGCTGATGCTCGACGAGCCGACCACCGGCGTCGACATCGCCACGCGTTCACGGCTGCTCGACGCGATCGTCACACTCACGGCGGATGAGGAGTGCGCCGTGCTGTACTCGACGCACTACCTGCCCGAGGTCGAGGAGCTGGGCGCATCGGTCGCGATCCTCGACCACGGCCGCATCCTGGCCCGGGGCCCACTCGACGAACTGATCGAGGCGCACGGCTCCGGACTGGTCGAGCTGACATTCGACGGCCCTGCGCCCGACATCGCTGACGCCACGATCGCCGGGTCGGTCGCCGCGTGTGAACACCGACCAGCCGGGCCCGACCGCCGCGGCACTCGTCGGGAGTCTCGGCTCGGCCGCCGACCGGTTGGTGTCGGTCGACCTGTCCCGGCCGAGCCTCGAGACGGTGTTCCTGGCCGTCACCGGCCGGTCCTATGCGAGCGATGTCGACGAGGAGCTGGTCTCGTGAACCGACTGAGGGCCATCGGCCGACACGACCTTCGGATCCTGCGGCGCGACCCGGCGTACCTGATCATCTTCACCGTCATGCCGCTGCTGTTCATGGCCTTCAACGAAGCGGCCATCGGTGCCGCGCTCGAGCAACCGGTTCCCCGGCATCGAGGCCAACGGCGCCGCGTTCATCGTGCCCGGAGCGACGGTCCTCTTCAGCGGGTTCCTCGTCGGCAACCTGGGCTTCGGGGTGTTCCGTGAGCACGGGTGGCACACCTGGGAACGCCTGCGTGCCTCGCCGTTGACGACCGGCGAGCTGATGGCCGGCAAGAGCCTCGTGCCGATCCTGACGATCTCGCTGCAGATCTCGGTGCTGCTCGGCGCCGGGTTCCTGCTGTTCGGACTGCAGCTGCGCGGCTCGTTCGTGGCGTTCGTCGCGGTCGCTGCGGGGCTCGTGCTGATGGAGGTGGCGCTCGGCTTCATGCTGCTGTCGCTGTGCCGCTCGGTGCTGCAGCTCAACGCGTTGTCGAACGCCGGGGCGATGCTCTTCGGAGGACTCGGCGGGACGCTCACACCGGTGGAGTTCCTGCCGGGTTGGGCACAGGCGATCGCCCCGTTCACACCGGCTTACTGGGCGATGAAGGGCTTCCGTGAGGTCACCCTCGCCCCGGGTGGGCTCGCGGACGTGGCCGTGCCGCTCCTGGTGCTCGCCGCGTTCACCGTCGGCTTCGCCGTGGTCGCGGTGCTGCGCTTCCAGGTCGAGGACACCAAGGTCTCCTGGGCCTGAGCGGGGATCGCCCGGGTCCGAGCTCGGCAGTGTCGCCCGTCAATTCGTCAGGTCGGTGGACCCGCTCCGGTCGCGCCACGCGTCGACAGCTGCTCGCTGCAGCTCCGTGGTGAAGTCGTAGGCGGCCAGCGCGTCGGCTCCGAGCAGCAGCAACCGAGGCGGTGAGTCGGACTCGACGGCCTCGATGATGACCTGCGCGGCCCGATCGGGGTCACCGGCCTGGGTGCCGTCCATGGTGTCGCGCTCCTTGCGCCGCAGTCCGGCGGTGGCGGCGTAGTCATCGATCTCGGTGGGTGTCTGCTCGAGGGAGCGTCCGGCGAAGTCGGTGCGGAACGCGCCCGGCTCGACCGTGGTGACGTTGATGCCGAGTGGTTCGACCTCGTAGGCGAGCGAACCCGAGAGCGCCCCGAGCGCCGCCTTCGACGCGGCGTAGTAACCGGAGCCGGCGAAGCAGAGCCGCGCGCCGATCGAGGAGATGTTCACGATCGCCCCGGACCGGCGGGCCCGCATGCCCGGCAGCACTGCCTTCATCAGTGCGACGGGGCCGAACACGTTCGTGTCGAAGAGCTCGGCGACCTGGGCGTCGTCGCCCTCCTCGACGGCGCCGCGGTAGCCGTAGCCGGCGTTGTTGACGAGCACGTCGATCGACCCGAAGTGCTGCTCTGCCGCGGCGACCACCTGCGCGACCTGGTCGTGGTCGGTGACCTCGAGGGCCAGCGCGAGTGCACGGTCGGGGTGGGCGTCGACGAGGTCCTGGACACGAGCGGTGTCGCGTGCGGTGACGACCGCCTGATGTCCCGCGTCGAGCACGGCCGCAGCGAGCGACCGTCCCAGTCCGGTCGAGCAGCCGGTGATGAGCCACGTGGCCATGGGTTCCCCTTGGTCGGAGTGCGGTGTCGACGCACGGTACCGCGCTGCGACCGGCTCACCGATGCTCGCTGACACGACGCCCATCAGCCGGAACGGCGCACCTGACCGCTGGGCGGCCACCCGCGATGACTCTGCGGCGGGTGGCTCGTCGGTACTGGGGTAGCTCTCGACAGAAGGAGTCGCCATGGGCACGCCAGAGGAACGCGAGATCCGGGAACTGTTCGACAGGTGGGCCGCTGCCGCTGCGGCGAAGGACCTGGATGCGTCGATGGAGCCGATCTCGTCGGACATCGTCTCGTACGAGCACTCGATCCCGCTGCAGGTCACCGACATCGACCTCATCCGGAAGGAGTGCGCCATCGGTTTCGAGTCCCAACCCGACCGCTTCTCGTGGACGGTGCCCGACCTCGAGGTCATCGTGTGCGGCGACGTCGCCGTGACGTGGGGGCTCAACCAGATGGTCGGAGTCAGCTCCGATGGTTCGTCGTCGACCACGTGGTCCCGAGGCACCCGCGTCTTCCGCAAGGCCGGCGGCCGCTGGAGGATGATCCACCAGCACGTCTCGTTCCCCGTCGACCCGAGCTCGGGACTCGCGGCAACGGACCTCGCACCATGAGCGCCGCGCCGTCGCCCACGAGTGCCGTCCGCAGCCAGCCGGACGCCGGCGCGAGCGCGCCGCTACCGTCGGAGACGGCAGGGGAGGGAGGTGCCGTGGCGGACGACCAGGCGATCGGGCAGGCCGACACCTTCGGATCACTGGTCGAGCGTCATCGGCGCGAACTGCAGGTGCACTGCTACCGCATGACGGCGTCGGTCGACACCGCGGACGACCTCGTGCAGGAGACCTTCGAGCGGGCGTGGAAGGGGCGCGAGCACTTCGAAGGGCGCTCCTCGCTGCGCACGTGGCTCTACCGCATCGCGACCAACGCCTGCCTCGACCACCTGAAGCGGGCGGAGCGACGCACCGTCCTCTCGGCCTTCGACGACGTGCTCGAGACGGACACGACCATCCAGCCGTATCCCGACAGCCGGCTGTCCGGCCGGCTGCCCGACAGCCGGCTCCACGACACCGACGACCCGCTCCAGGGCATCGCGTCGAAGGAGACGATCGAGTTGGCACTGATCGCCGCGCTGCAGCACCTGCCGGAGCGGCAGCGGGCCGCGCTGATCGGGAGGGACCTGCTGGGGTGGACCGCCGCAGAGACCGCCGAGGCGCTGCAAGTGAGCGAGGCCTCGGCCAACAGCCTGGTGCAGCGCGCCCGTCGGGACCTGCGCGACCGCACGCCAGCGGAGCGTGACCGGTGGCGTCGTCCAGCGCTCGACGCCGACGGACCAGGAAGTGCTCCGCCGCTACGTCGAGGCCCACGAGCGCGGCGACGCAGCCGCCATCGTGGCGATGCTCGCACGACGGCATCGGCATCACCATGCCGCCCGAGCCGCCGTGCCGAGGCATCGACGCTGCCGCGGCCTTCTTCGAGGCGATCCTGTCCACCGACCGGCCCGACGAGTGGCGCCTGGTGGCGACGTCGGCGAACGGGCAGCCCGCCGCCGCCAACTACCGCCGATCGGGCGACGACGTGACCTGTCGGGCGATCTCGCTGGACGTCCTCCACGTGACCGACGGTCGGATCGACACGATCAACTGCTTCCTCGGCCAGGCGTCCTTCGTGCACTTCGGACTGCCGTTGGAATGGCCGCCGTCGGGCTGACCGACCGAACACGGCGCGTCACGACGTGGGTCCGGGCGCGCCGCGCCAGCGTCCGGTCTACCCGGGCAGGGTCAGTGTCAGCCCGGGGTGGATCAGGTTCGGATCGTCGAGGCGCTCGGTGTTCGCCGCGATGAGCCGTTGCCAGAAGTCGGCGACCTCGCGCGGCGGCCGGTGAGGTGACGCCGCGGGCGGTCAGCGTCTGCTCGGAGATCGACCAGAGGTGCTCGCCGGGCAGGACGACGTGCTGCGAGGCGACGAGTGGGTTCGGTGTGGCGTCGCCGGGTCGAGCGTCGAGCTCCGCAGCGACCGCGGGCAGCGCCTGATGGGCCGGCCGGTGGTGTGTCCGAGTCCGGCGGTGGTGTCGTCGCCGCCGGGGCCATCGTGGTCGTCGGTGGTGTGGTCGGCGGCCGTGGCTGCGTCGGCGTTGGCGGTGGGGGAGCGGGCGGCAACGTGACGGTGGTGGTCGGACCGACGCTCGAAGGGGTGCTGATCGGCGGCGGGGGCTCGTCGATGAGTCGCATCGTGGGCGGGTTCGGGGCGCCGACCACGCTCGTCGCGGTTCCTCCCGCGGGGTCCGCTCCGGCGTGGCCGGCGCCGGCCAGCACGATCACGCCGGCGAGCGAGCCCGTCAGGAACCTCGGTGTCGCAGCGGCAGCGATCCTCAGCGTGCCGGGGTGGGGCATGACGGCGGCCGCCAGGTGCAGGACCGCGAGGAGCAGCAGGTAGGCGACCGCCACGAGTGCGACGGCGCGAGCTGCACCCGCGGCTGCGTCGAGTGGGTGCAGCGACGCCGACCACGGCTGCCACCGGCGAGGGTCTACCGGCAGCCGAAGCTCCGGTCGAGCGGTGCCGGCCTGCCACAGCACGACGAACGCTCCGCCCGAACCGGCCGCCCACAGCAGCGGTCGCAGGGGCGTCCTCGATGTCGATGCGATCACAGTCGTTCCTTCCGTCCGTCGGGGGCGACGACGTACAGCACGTCGCACCCGATCTCGGTGGGGTCGTCGCCCCGGACGGCGCCGACCGCGCCGTCGACGGTGGCCACGTGCTCGCCGACCTGGTCGGTGTCGGGCGTGGCCCAGCTCCGCGAACTCGAACACCTCGCCCGTGGTGGCTCGCAGCACCCGCGCGGTGGCCAGGCCGTCGCAGTCCCAGTCGCCGACGGCCGCGATGTCACCGGGGATGCCGAGCGCGTACCTGGCGCCGTCGATCTCGACGATCTCGCCGTCGAGGCGCACCTCGTCGTCGCATCCATCGCCGTCGACGTCCACCACCGGACCGGCACACGATGCGTCAGCAGCGTTGCCCTGCACGCCGGTGGGCGGTGGTCCGTCGACGGCAGGTTCGCTCGTCGGCGGCGCGGCGCCTCGGGCGTTCGACGGTGTGGCGATCGCCGTGCTCATCACCGCGACGGCAGCGACGAGCGCCGCTGCGACCACGACCGACGCCCGTGGTCGCAGCCATCGCGATCCTCCGCCGCGCAGGCCGATGCCACCACCGAGCGGCGCCTCACGACGCAGCTCCCGGAGCTGGCCCGCCACGGTCGCCGCGTCCAGCTCGCCACGTGCCAGCAGGCGTCGAGCGTGCTCGACGACCCGCTCGAGCCGGCGGCGACGCCTCGACCTGTCCAGCCCGTCGCGGACGCGTCCGCTCGACGGCTCGCCCTGTCGCGTGCCGCCCTGTCGCTCGCCGCCGCGTCGAGCGACGAGTTCGAGGACCGACAGCAGGGCGGACAGATCTGCGTCCAGGTCACCCGCAGCGTCGCCCGCAGGCCGAGCCGAACCCAGCGAACAGAGCCGCACGTTGCCGCGTTGGTTCACCACCGCGTGCTCCGCACAGATCGCGCCGTGGGACCAACCGCGGTCGTGCAGGTCGGCGACCGCCTCGGCCAGTCGCTGCAGCGCCCTCAGCGTCAGATCGCTGGTCCTCAGGTCGAGCTCGGCGAGTGTGCGGCGGCCTGCATCGGCGAGCACCAGCTCGGTCAGGTCGTCGTGCTCGCGCACCTCGACGACGTCGACCACCCGTGCGTCGGCGAGCCGCCGCAACAGGTCGGCCTCGTGGCGGAGCCGCGCCCGTCTCCCGGCCGGAGCCGCTCTTGACGACCAGCTCGTCCGAGGCGACGACGATCCGCCGGACTCGCTGGCGGTCGTCGACGGAACCGTGTGGGGACGGCATCGGGTCGATCGTGATCTGGTCGTCCGGTGTCATCCCCGCACCCGTGCTCGTGCCCGGACCCGGATCGACTCGTCCCGGTCCATCGAGGCCGACGACGGCAACAGGATCCGGTGGACGACCACCGTCGCCGTCACGGTGACCGTCAGGCCCGATCGCGTCGACATCGGTCCGCAGCTCGACCAGGTCGCCCGGCAAGGTCGCGGTGGCCAGATGTGCCTCGACGATCCGCTGTGCTGCGGTGGTGTCGACGCGCAACTCGCCGGTCATCTGCAGGTGCCGCTGGTCGATCATCGCTGCGGCGTCGTCTGCCGCCGCCGAGACCGACCGGTGCAACGCTCGATGTGCCGAGTGCACGAGCGACAGGTCGATCGCCAGACCGGCGAGCGCGAACACGACGAGCGCCATCGTCGGCACCAGCACCATCGCAGTGCCGCGCTCACCCGCCACAGGGGGTCGCCTCCAGGTCGTGACGTGTGCCGGCGACCATCTCCCGGTGGGCGTCGACGAGCTCGGAAGTGGTGACGCTGACCGTCGACGGGCCGAGCGCGTCGATGAACGGCACCCGCATCTCGGTGACGTCGATCGACAGGGTCACCTCGACCGCTTGGCACGGACCGAACAACGCCGCCTCGGGCGCGTCGATGGTGAGACCTCGTAGCGGCGTGCCGCGTGCTCGCAGCACCCGGTCGACCGCCTCGGCCCCGGACAGCGACGCAGATGTGGGGTCGGACTGCGACGTGTAGGCACGCAGGTACTCGCGGGCCGCGGCGTCGAGCGCAGTGCGGGTCTCGATCACCGCCCAGCTGTTGACCATGAGCCCGGCGCCGCCGAAGAGGACCAGGAACCCGAGCAGCAGCGCTTCGAGTCCGCCGACCGCCCCGCGCTGGCTCCGTGCCCTGTGGGCGATGGCGTTCATGGCGCTTCCCGTCGAACGACGATGCGCCGGTCGAGCGGTCCGACGATCGACCCGCCGGTCACCGCTGACGGCAGCACGGTGTTTGCCGGCAGCGTGCACCCGCAGCACGACGTGGTCGGCATCCGGCGCCGACTCGAACTCGAAGCTGACCCGTCGGCCGTAGTCGCCCAACACCGCTCGTGCTCGCTCGATCGCAGAGGCCCTGACGGCGACCGGGTCGGCGCCGGGCGGTGCGGTGGCGACATCTCGTGCCGCGTCGTAGGCGACGGCGTCGACGACGCTGCGGGTCCACAACCCGACGGCGACGTTGGTGCAGACCCCGAGCATGACCGTGACGACCCCGACGCCGATGACGGCGCTGAGCAGGCCGCTGGCCCGCTCCGAGCGAGGGCTCACTCGCCGATCTGCTCGACCTGGGCCCGTGTCCGGTCGGTCGCGTCGTTCATCATGCCGTCGAAGCCGGTCCAGAGGGCGATGCCCAGGAAGGCGACGATCAGCACGGCGATCGCCGTGGAGATCACCCCCTCGCCTCGTTCGTCGCACCGGTTGTGGTCGATGTGTCCGGGTGTGGGTGAGTGGTCCATCTGGTGCTCCTCGTGTCGGGGCGTGGGTGAGTGGTCCATCTGGTGCTCCTCGTGTCCGTGTCGGTCGCTTGCGAAGTGGTCATGAGCCCGTCACCTGCGACATCGCGGCGATGAACGGCACGGCGAGGAAGATCAGTCCGGGCACGAGCGTCGCGACGGTCACCGGGTATCCAGACCAGCTGCGAGCGTCGCTCGATCGACTCGAGCAGCTCGCGTTGCGCCTCGGCCCTGACGGCGTGCGCCTCGTCGGCGATCAGCGAGCCGAGGTCACCGGCGGTGCCGTGCAACGACAGCACGGCGACCAGTCGGCGTACCGCGTCGATGCCGCACCGCTGCGCCCAGTCGTCGAGCGCTGCGGTCTCGGTGCTGCCGTGGCGCACGTTCCGCATCACGGCTCGCAGGTCCTGGGCGATCACCCCGCCACTGCGTGAGGACAGTCGGGTCAGCGCGCCGCTCACCGAGTAGCCGGCGGACAACAGCATGCCGAGTTGCTCCACGACGACGGGCAACTCGGCGCGCAACGCCCGCTCCCTCCGGGTGGCGAGCCCCGACAGTCGTTGCTCATCGGCGAGCACCACGAGCAGCGGCGCGCCGAGCACCAGGGCGAGCGCCATCAGCCACGGCGGGCCGGCCCAGATCGCCACGGCGCCGGCGACGAGCAGCGAGACGATGCCGCGGGTGAGCTGCCGGACCCGGAACTCGTCCGGGCGGATCGATTCGCCGGCCTGCTGCAGCCGGAGCGACAAGCTCTCGGTGACGCCGAGCGCAGTGCTGAGTCGCGCCCCGAGCTGCTGGGCGAGCGGGGCGAGCACCTGCACGAGCGAGTCGGCCGAGCCCACGCGCTGCGCCGATGGGCCGCCCGGCGCGGAGGTACGGCGAGAGCCGCTCGACCGTCGGCCGTCGATCGAACCACGGCAGCTCGGCGAGCAACAGGATGCTGCCGACCGCCCAGGCGACGAGCGCGGCGACCCACCCCAGCGAGATCATGCGTCGAAGACCCGGTCGGGCTCGGGCAGGCGCATGACCCGGCTCGCCCACCACCAGCACACGGCGACCAGCGCGACACCGACGACGACGAACAGCTGGCCCTGCGGCGTGCGATAGGCCGCACGTCCGTCTCCGACGCTCAGACCGGCGAACGCCATGCCCGCAGGCACGACCACCACGAACCACCTGGCGAGCCGTGCGCCCGCCTGCTTGGCGTGTGCCTCCTTGCGACCGAGGAGGTCCTGGCGGCGGTCCTCGGCGAGCGCGGCGAGGCGACGGTCGACGTCGCCGCCGACCTCGGCGGCGACCAGCAACGTCTCGCACGCTGCGTCGGCGGTCGGGTCGGCCAGGCGCTCCTTGAGCACCGAGATCATCCGGGGGAAGTCGGTGGTGAGTGCCCACTCGCGTTGCGCGGCCCGGAACGCCGGTCGCAGCTCGTCGGGTCCGTGCAGGCCGACGTCGATCAGCGCCTGCGGGATCGAACGTCCCGCGGAGCCGGTGAGCACACGCAGCTCCTCGATGAGCCGGGGCCACGACTCCCGGGCCGCCCGGCGGGTCGCCTCGCGGCGGCGGCGCCACGCTGCCGCCGGTGTCGCGGCTGCCGCAGCGCCGATGAGCACCGCGGCGATACCCGGACCGAACAGTGCGACCGCCGGCAGCATCGCGGCACCACCCACCAGCATCGAGGCGAGCACGAACTGCAGCGGCGAGACGTCGTCGAGCCCCGCCTGGGTGAGCAGCGAACGAGCCCGTTGCGAGAGGGCCGCTCCGACCGGGGCCCGGTCGGTCCGCGGCGGACGACCGGGGACCATCAGCAGGTACACCCCGACAGCAGCGACGGCGGCGAGCAGCAGGCCGGTCACGTCGCCGCCGCTCCGTGCGCTCCCAGCAGCGCACGGACGTCGTGACCGGCCCGTTCCAGCCGGGCACCGGCGCGGATCGGCAGGATGCCCGTGGGTTCGAGCTCGGAGTGGGGACCGACTCGTGCGAACAGCTCGGTGGTGGTGAACTGCACCGCGTCGGGTCCCGCCGTCAGGTCCTCGACCGCGATGATCGACGTCACGCTCGGCCCGTTCGGTCCACGCTCGGTGTGCACCACCAGGTCGACGGCTTCGCTCACCAGGCTGTTCAGCGCGGCGACGGGCAGGGTCGACGCGGCCTCGGAGAGCTGGGCGACGAACCGGAGGCGTGTCAGCGCCTGGCGAGCGGAGCCGGCGTGGATCGTCGTGTAGCCGGTCACGCCCGACGACAGGGTCAGCAACAGCGGCAGCGCTTCGCGGTCGCGCACCTCGCCGACGATCGCGACGTCGGGTGCCATGCGCAGGAACCCGGCGACGAGGCGGCGCAGGTCGATCTCGGGTCGATCGATGCGCGCCGGTCGGGTCTGCATGCTCGCGACGTTCGGCGATCGGGACGTCGGCCTCGAAGACCTCCTCGGCGACGACGACCCGCAGCGCACGGGTCGAGCTCGGCCGCGCAGCACGACAGCAGCGTCGTCTTGCCGGAGCCGGGAGCGCCGGCGAACACGATGCTCAGCCGGGCGTCGACCGCAGCGCCGAGGAACCAGGGCGGCTCGCTGGCTCAGCGAACCGCGGTCGACGAGCTCGTCGAGGCGGGTGATCGCGACCCCGGTGAACTTGCGGATGTTCACCATCATGTGGCCGCCGCGGCTCAGGTCGCCGTGCACGATGTGGAGCCGGGCGCCGTCGTCGAGCTGGGCGTCCTGCAACCCCTCGGTCGGGTCGAGCTTGCGGTGCGAGGCCGTGGAGTCGTCGAGCAGCTTGGTCAGCGTCCGGGTCGACGTGCTCGTCGTCGTGGAACACCTCGTTGTGGTACCGGCTGCCGGCGCTGTGACGCCGCACGAAGATCGACGTCGGGTCGTTGATCAGATCTCCCAGATGTCGTCGTCGAGCAGCAGGTCGGTCAGCGGGCCGTACTGCGCCAGGTTGCGGTACGCCCGTCGGTCACGCCGTCGGGGTCAGCGATCGCGTGCTGCCGCAGCCCGCGGCGGTGGTCCTCGGACCACTCCTGCACGGCGGTCTCGATCAGGCGCCGCAGCTGTTCACGACCGGCGTCGGTGTCGGCATCGAGCCCGATCGACGAGGCGCGCTGCTGCACCACCGACTCGATCTCCTCGAGCGGGGAACGGTGTGGTGTCGCGACGTCGTCGATGCTCATGCGACATCTCGATGGTCAGGCACCACGACGTCGTCGGGCACGCCCAACGCTCCAGGAGCGACGGGGGCGTCGTCGTCGCGCCGCGACGACCCGGGGACCGGCGTCGAGCAGCACCTGCCGCACGGCACGTCCGAGTGGTCGGCACAGCGTGTCGGGAAGACGTCCCGACCTGGCGGTGCGCATGCTCGAGTCGGCGAGTCGCAGCCAGGTGCACCACGGGTGGGCCGTCGATGTCGTCGTGGGTGAGCCGGGTGAGCGACAGCGAGGTCGACGCCCTGCCCGCCGGGTTCCTGGTCGACCGGTTGAGGACGGGCAGGATGCGCAGCTGCCGGCACCCCCGACAGGGCGACGTCGTCGCTGAGGCGGACCAGGTCGTGCAGACCTTTCAGTCCGGCTGCTCCCGACGACCAGTCACCAGGTCGGCGTCGCGCCAGGCTGCACCGTGTGACGCAGTGACGGTCCTCGACGTCGACCGACCCGGTGTCGTGCTCGCCCTCGAGGTCGGCGTCGACGTCGACCACGACGGCGTCGTACGCCCGGCGCAGGCCGTCGAGCGCCGCGTCGACCGACCGGGGACGCAGACTCACCCAGTCCCGTGGTCGACGCAGGCCGAGCAGCACGTCGTAGGACCGGTCGACGACGTGGAACAGCAGACGTCGGACCTCGTCGGGATCGACGGTGTCGACGCGGTGCGCATCGACGAGCTCGGGCAGACCGGGGATCACGTCGCCCACGTCGTGGTACATGGCGAGGTCCCCGCGGCGGACTCCGTCGACGAGGGCGACCCTGGGCGCGGGTCGCCCGGCAGCGACCCGAGCCAGGGCCTGCGCGACGGACATGGCGATGGTGGACGAGCCCGCGCCGCCCGTGCCGGTGACGGCGATCAGCGTCGCCTGGTCGTGGTCGGGGCCGACGAGTTCGGCCTGAGCCGGCACCCGGAGGTCGTCCACCACCAGCTCCGCGTGGCGACCCAGCGCGTCGAGCAGCTGGGCGACGTCGAAGCCCGGTCCGAGCACCGCTGCCGCGCCGAGCGAGTCCCAGTCGCGTTGGACCTTGCCGTCGGTGGCCACGATCGTGGCGGCACCTGCGGCGCGCAGGGCGTGGATCAGCTCCCGGTCGACCCGCGGCGCGCCGGCGTCGGCGAGCAGCGCCGAGACCCGGCGTCCCGAGCCGACGACGGCGCGCACCTCGTCCGCGCTCATGCAGGTCACGAGCTCCACCGGCGCGGCACCGGAGGTCGACCACCTGGTCGACCTCGGCGCTCCAGCCCTGGCGTGCCCGGGCGAGAGCGACGACGACGTAGCGCCCGGCGATCACGTCGGACGCTCCTCGTCGCCCGACCCGCCCGGAGCGGGCAGCGCGAGGCTCACCTCGGTCCGTACCGCGGCGTCGGTGACCTCTTCGGCGGATGTGCGGTCGGGGAGCGCGATGCGCACGACGACGTCGCCGTCGGCGCCGATGCCGGACCCTTCGGGAGCGTCGACGCCGGAGACCCGCACGCCCGTCGCCACCGTCGACGTGCCGCTGCCCGCTGGGTCGGTCGACAGCAGGTCGACCACGTCGCCGACGACGATCGTGCCGTCGAGCGCTCGGGCGGCGGGGAGCTCGACGGCGATCTCGACCGACCCCGCGTCGGTGAACCGGCCGTCCTCGAACAGGTCGCCGGGCCGGAGCAGGTCGAGCTCGTCGAGCCGGGTCGCTGCGGTGCGGCCCACGACGCCGTCGATGTCCTCGGCGGGGACGACGCCGAGGTCGCCGGGCAGGTCGAGTGCGACGGTGCCGAGATCGTCGCCGGTGATCGCCGAGCCGGGCTCGACGGTCCGGGTCAGCACGACGTAGCGGGTGGTCGGCGGCGTGGTGGCGGACCGGTGGGTGACGAAGACGCCGGCGGCAGCGACGGTCACGAGCAGCCCGCCGATGACCGCCCGGTTCGACGGCAGACGGTGACGCACCCGGTGCGCCTCGACGACACGGCCGTCCTCAACGGCGTGGTGTGCCCCCGGGCGTCGCTGTCGGCGCAATGACATGCGGGCACGGTACGACGAGACATGACATGTCGTCAAACTTCATGAAAAGTGATGAAAGGGTGACGCGGTCGATCTGGGCGGGTTCGCACGGGCACGATCGGGTTGCCGGCGCCAGGGTGTTCGGAGTTCGCAGGCTTCCTTGAGGTTGCGGCTCTCGGGCCGACCAGGACGTCATGACTCGAGCCCTGCGGCGCGCCGCGCTGCCCCTGATGGTCCTGGTGGCCGGCGTCGCCGCGTCGGGGTGCACCGCCGATGACTCGAGACCCTCCGCCGAGGCGGCCACCGCTGCGGAATCGGTGTCTGCAGTCCGGATCACGGGCACCGCCGGCAGCGCTCATCATGGCGACGACGGACGTGTCGCCCTCACGCTCGCGGTCCACGACGAACTCGAGGTGCGTCGTGGCGACGAGGTCGAGACCCATCCGGTCGGCACCGCCGGCCAGCACCTCGATGACGTCGCCACCACCGCAGTGCGAACCTCGCGCGGCACCGGCACGGCACCCGATGAGGGGGCACCGTCGTCGGCCGCGGTCGCGGCGGAAGCAGAGCTGACGGTGGTCGCTTCCGGCGCCGAGTTCTCCCTCGATGACGTCGCGATCGACGGCGACGACACGACAGTGGTCGTGTCGGGCGTCCCGGTCGATGGCGTGCCGCCAGCGCGCTTCGAGCACTGGGAGCTCACCGTCGGCGACGCCGCGGTCCCGCTCGGCACGTCGTCGCCGACGGATGCAACGGTGCTCGAGCTCGACGATGCCGACGTCGCGTCCGCACTGGCAGCGGCGCCGCAGCCGCCGACCATCGCCGGGGTGTCCACGACACCTGAGGACACCGCTCCGTCAGCGTTCACGGCGCAGGTCGAGGTGCTGTTCGTCGCCGATGGCATGTACGAGCTCGACGTGAACACCCCGGGCAGCGCCGACGAGCGCCCCCGGCAGGTGCTGCTCGAGGTCAGCTCCGGCGCCCAGGAGGTCGTGGTCGCGAGCGGTGATCCTGCCGGACTCGTCACCCTCACCGACCGCCGCCCCGTGCCCGGCGGGGTCATCGCGACGGTGCGCTCGACCGGGTTCGACATCGCGACCGCCGATCGCGTCTCGGCGCAGGTGCGCCGCCAGGACAGCGGAGCGGAACCCGGCCCGTGGAACACGCTGCTCGGCTGCACCTCGGGCTCCGCGTCGTTCCAGTGGCGCAGCAGCAGCGACGGCCCCATCAAGGTCGGGTCGTGCCCCGACCCCTACGGCTGGGTCGTCTCACACGCCGTCTCCCCGTTACTTGCACCGGACCCCGCAACGGTCGCGGACGCTGCGGCGTTCCGCACGCCCGGGTCACTCACCGAGCATCTCGGCGGGCTCGCCGCCGCGGTCGGCGCCACAGCATCGGCGCCCGGGACCCGCACGTTGCAGGTGGCGGTCGGCGCTGCGTTCGACACCGGAGCAGGGATCCCGGTCCGTCTCCCGGTCCTGTTGATCAACACCGACGCTGCGAGCTTCGACGCGGCAGAGGTCGCGACGTCGATCGAGGCGTGGCGCACGGCGGTGGCGTCCGGGCCGACGACGCTCATCTTCGACGTGAGTGTCACCTCGACGGCACTCCACGCTCCCTTGCTGGTGACGAGCGGCGTTCCACTCCCGCCGCAGTAGGAACGCCCGCAGGTGGGCGGCCGTACGGGTCCGGGGCTCCGCTCAGCCCATCATTCCGGCGAGCTGCTGGCACTGCATCTGGTCCTGCAGGAAGCCGGGATCGTCCCAGTCGAAGTCGGCCTGGCGCGCCGCCATCGTCAACGCGCCGGTCTCGACACCCGGCTCGAGGAAGTCCCAGCCCCGATCGTCGAGGCACTGCACCGCCTGGGCCATCTGCTGTGCCTTGACCGGGTCGACGGTGGTCGTCGTGGTGTCCGCCGTCGGTGGGGTGGCGCCGGCATCCATCGCGGCGCGGAAGGCAGGCCAGCAGGCCTTGTGCGCCGTCAGGAACGTCGTGTCGATGCCCATCTCGGCGAGGGACTCCGGCGAGGAGTCCACCTCGGCGAGATCGTCCATGCTCTGACCCGTGGGGATGGCCTCGGTGCCCGAGCCGTTCTCGCTCAGACAGCTGTTGTACGCCTCGCTGGCCTGCTCGAAGGTGAGCGGCGCCGTGGTCGTCGTGGTCGAGGCCGTCGTCGACGACGCCGATGCTGCTGCCTCGGTGCTGGTCGTCCCGCCGGAGTCGTCGGAACCTCCGCCGCAGGCCGCAGCGCCGAGCGCGAGGGCGCCGACGAGCGCCAGCAGCACCCTGCGGGGTCGCTGAGGGGATGCTGTCGGGAGGGAAGTCGTGGTCGTGAGGTCCGCCATCGGCGGGAGGGTACGCGGCTGATCGCCAGGTGGGTGCGCGGCCACCCGGAACGAAAAGTACTGAGATGGCACGGCAGAACATCGTGGGTGTCGACAGGGGTCGCTAGAGTCGACTCCCGTGAGCACCTCGGACATCACCTGGCTGAACACCGTGGAGAGCGCTCGACGACTCGGCATCACGCCCCGCACGCTCTACCGCTTCATCGACGACGGGAAGATCCCCGCCTACCGGTTCGGTCGTGTGATCCGGCTCAAGGAGTCAGAGGTCGCCGACTTCATCGAGTCGTGTCGCATCCAGCCCGGCACGCTCGACGCCTCGTCGGTCGCCGGCGACGACGAGCTCGCCGACAGCTGACCGCGCAGGTGCGACCTCGCGATCCCCGACGTCGCACCCCGCATGGTGCGTAGCGTCGGGGTGTGGCCGAATCGTCGCAGTTCGAACTGTGGAACGACGCCGTCGGCGGCGCGTGGGTCGACCACGCGGACGCCTATGACCACACCCTCGCGCCCTTCGGCGCGTCGGTCATCGAGCGTCTGGCGCCGCAGCCGGGGGAGCGGGTGCTCGACGTCGGATGCGGCACCGGCGCCACCACCCGTGCGCTCGCCACGCTCGTCGATCCCGGCGGAGTGCTCGGCCTCGACCTGTCGGCGAGGATGCTGGACGAGGCGGCGCGCCGCGCCGAGGCCGCCGGGTTGGGGAACGTCGAGTTCCTCGCAGCGGACGTCCAGCACGCGTGGTTCGCCCACGAACCCTTCGACGTGGCGTTCTCTCGGTTCGGGGTCATGTTCTTCCCCGACCCGGTGCTCGCCTTCTCGAACATCGCCGCCGCACTTCGTCCCGGTGGCCGACTCGGGTTCGTCTGCTTCCAGTCACCGGCGGTCAATCCGTTCATGCTCGTGCCGGTGCTCGCCGGCGCCGCACAACTGAGCGGCCTGACGCCGCCCGCACCCGGTGCCCCGGGACCGTTCTCGTTGGCCGATCCTGATCACCTGGCGACGCTGCTGGACTCGGCTGGGTTCGAGTCGGTGGAGATCGACGCCGGTCCGGACGAGGCGGTGCTCCACGGCGCCGACGACCTCGAGGCGCTCGCCGCCCGCCTGCTCGAGCAGAACCCCATGACCGCCCCTGCGCTCGCACGGTCCACACCGACCACCCGTCTGCGCGCCGTGCGCGCCACCGCCGAGGCGCTCGAGGAGCACCGCGGCGGCGACGTCGTGCGGCTGGGCGCCGGCACGTGGATCGTGACCGGCGCGACGCCGGACTGAACAGCGAGCGAGCCGGCCGGTTCAGCCGGCGACCGCTCAGCCGGCGACGGGAACGATCACCTCACGCTGGCGACGTGCGCCGAACGCGTGGGTGTCGACGTAGTCGCGCAGCTGCGTGACCGCCGATTCGAACGGGGTCTTCTCGGCGACCGAGCCGAGCACGGCCTTGGTCGTGCCGACCACGAACCGCTCACGGATGGGGCCCCACGGGAAGCCGTAGAGGCGACGGTGGTGATCGCTCATCAGCGCGATCGACGCGTTGACCATCAAGGCCTTGCCCATCGCTGCGGGTGCGCCGCCCTCGTCGGGCGCGGCGGCCATCAGGTCCTTGAACCACAGGCACGGGGTGGTCTGCGCGAGCCGCGGCTCCATCGAGGTCATGTACGCCTCGAGCTCGGCGACGCTCGAGGCGACCTTGTCGGGGTCGCAGCCGACGAGCCGCGCCGCGATCTTCTGCTCGACGACGAACTGGTCGCGCTCGGCGGGGGTCAGCTCGAGCCCGTAGGTCTGCCAACCTCGCAGCAGCGACCAGGTGAGGGCGTTGTTCACCCACACCAGCAGGTGCTCGTCGTCCGCGTTGATCGTCTCGCCGGTGTCGGGGTGCACCGCGTGGCAGCGGGCGTGGATGCGGCGCAGCGTCTCGGCGGCCTTCTCGGCCGACGCGACGTCGCCGTAGGTGATCGTCGTGCCGTACTCGCTGGTGCGCTGGGCGCGCAGCTCGGGCTTCTGACGGAAGCTCGAGGCCTGGTCGATGACGTACATCACCGGCGGGTACAGCATCTGGATCGTCGCGGCCGTCGCAGCGGCGATGGCCGTCGACGGGTGCGCCATGCCACGCCACGACACCGAGTCGGTGCCGAAGAGGCCGTCGTCGGTCGTGTGGGGGCCGGCGTCGATGTTCTCGGGGCGTGCAGCGGTCATGTGTCCTGCTCTCCTTCGTCAGCGCAGGCGCGTCGCCGCGGGGTGGTCGACGGCCTGGCAGACCTGTCGGCCGCTCGGCCGTGAACTTCAGTGACTGTCGCGAAATGGCGTCAACCGTCGCCGACGAAGTCGATGTCGGGGGACTGCTGCACACAGCCCTTCACGTCGAGTCGGGCGTCCGGATCCTCGATGAACTCGTTGCGGAGGCGACGCAGGCACGGCGGTGGTGAGTACGCCAGATCCGCGCTCATGGTCGGGAAGACGGCCAGCGTCGCGTGGTCGAGCTGCGCGGCCATCTCCTCGCCCCACTCGTTCACACCGGACCCGGCGATGCCGCCCTGCGCGATGAACACGGGGATGTCACCGACGAGCGGGTGGGAGAGCTGGTCGTAGCTCGACGGCACGTCCCACGCCTCGCAGATGCGGGCGAAGCTCGCATCGTTCGCGCCTGCGAACTGCTCGGCGGCCCTCGCCGAGATCTCGGCGGTGCGGTTCGGCAGGGCGTCGTAGCTGCACATGTACGACAACGTGGCGCCCGCTCGGGCGGTCGGCGCGATGAAGAAGCGGGCCTCTTCGTCGATGCCCGTCGATGCCGCCAGCTCGGCGCTGGCACCGGCACCGTCGATCGCCTCGGGCACCAGGCCGAGTCGATCGGACTGGAACAGCGCGGACTCGAGCGCGGCGGCCCACCTGCGTCCGTCGAGCAGCACCTGGTGCGGGCCGGTGCCCACCAGCGTCTTGGTGCTGACCGGAACCGGCGTCGTGTCGAGCTCCTCGGACCTGTCGCCGTAGGACGTGGCGAGGTCGGGGTGGGCGGCGTCGCACTCGGGATCGTCCTGGCACAGGTCGATCAGGTGATCGAAGGACTTCTCGAGGGACTGCACCGGGTCGCCCAGCGGCGAGCTGCCGGGACTGACCGGGCTGGTCAGCAGCACCGCCGACACCGCGTCGGGGGCGCTGCGAGCGAACGCCGCCACCGCGGTGGTCGTGAACCCGCCACCGGCCAGGTTCACCGGGGCCAGGTCGTCCGCGATCACCAGGTCGCGGATGTCGTCCGCGACCTCGGCCATGTCGTAGCCCTCGAGGTGCACGTCATCTTCGTCCTTCAGTCGATCCGAGCACTGGCGAGCAGCCTCGACGCGGCGGTCGATCGCCTCGGGCGCGTCGGCGCGCAGCGGGAGCGTCTCGATCCATGCGGTGCGCAGCTCCGGGCAGTCGAGCTCGGGACGGCCACCCGGTGCGAACCCTCGCAGCCCCAGGGCGTGCACGTCGGCGACCTGGGTCAACGAGGTCGTGGTCACCGGTTCGTTCACGTCGACGAGCACGACCGGATCCGCGCTCGGGTGGTCCGCGTAGATGCTGGTGACCGGCACCGCCACCTCCGGGCCGTCCGGGTCGTCGCGCGACTCCGGAACGATCAGCTCCCGGCAGACCGCGTCGGGCGCGGCGTCCGCGATCTCGGCCGAGCACTCCGCCGACCGGAGGATCGGGTGGTAGCCCCGCGGTGTCGTGAGCTGCCGATCCGCACTCGCGTCCGGGTCGCCGGCGCCCCGGTTCGGGCCGTCGCTCCTCGACGAGAGCAGCACGCCGCCACCGATCAGCGCGACGGCGAGCAGCGCCGCGATGGCGAGCGTCGTGGTGCGACGGCGTCGGGTGGGCAGGTCGAGCTCGTCGTCCTCGATCGCTGCGCCCGCGACGGCCCGACGCCGCTCGACCGGCGCGATGGTGGGGACCAGGATGGGGCGATCGGTCGTCGGGTCGGAGCCGTCGAGCCAGTCGACCTGCACCGTCGGCAGGGGCTCGGCGAGGCCCTTCAGGGGCAGCGCCCCGATCTCGGTGATCCGGTGGTCGACCGCTCGCGACCCGACCAGATGACGCACGACGGCGTTGGCCAGGGTCTGGTCCGGTGCCGCAGCGTTGCAGAGCCTCGCGGCCTCGACGACGGGCAGGCCGAACCAGTCGCCGTGCTCGTGGGCGACCTCGCCGGCGCTGATGCCGACGCGCAGGCGGATCGGGTCGTCGGGGTCGATCGATCGTGCGGCCAGGTGCAGGTCGGCAGCGCACGCCAGCGCGCGGACCGCGCTGTGCTCGAACACGATCATCAGCCCGTCGCCCAGGTGCTTCACGACCTGGCCGCCGTTGCGCGCGACCGCCTCGGTCAACGCGGCGAACAGCGCCCGCCGATCGTCGTCCGCGGCGATGTCGCCGAGGCGGACCAGTCGTTCTGTCGAACCGACGACGTCGCAGAAGAGCACCGTCACGGTTGCGCTCGAGGGCATCTGCCTCCTGGTCGACCAGTAGGTGGTGGCTCCTGGAACTTGCATCCACAGTCTTCCAGACGCCCCCGGGCGCCTGCCGTGGAATGCGGCACAGCGTCGGCGGTGACCCGGGACCAGCGCGGAGGCCGCTCAGGGGCTCAGCCCGGCGTGGCCCGGCAGGCCGCCGCGACGCTCACCAGGGCAGGGTGACGCTCCGCACGGCGTCGGGGTCGACCGCAGAGCTGTTGCCGGCCGGATCCGACACGACGACCGACCGGCCGACCGCCGCCACGACGCCGATCAGCACCGTCCCGCCGATCAGATGCAGCTCGACGGAACGCTCGTCGTCGACCAGATCCGCGAGCAGCGAGACCAACGGCACGTCACCGCTCGCCCCGGAGGGCAGCGATGCACCCGACGGCGCAGCGAGTCGTCCGGAGATCGGCGTGACCGCCACGATCGCATCGGTGCGCACCCAGTGGGTCGACGCGACGGCCTCGAGGTGGACGGTCAGCGGCCCTGCGAAGGTGATCGTGGCGCGCAGCTCCTCGCCTGTGGCGACCAGGACGACCACCTGTTCGCCGACGCATTCGGCCAGGGTCGCAGCGACGTCGACGTCGTCGAGCGCACGCCGGCGACCCCACCCTTCGGCACGCCGCCGGCGGACCGCATCGTCGACGATCGCGTCGGCGAGCAGGTCGTCTGCGTTATCGCCCCCGTGACCGGTGGTGTTCACCACTACACTCTGACGTGCAATGGACAGCTTCGAAACCTCCGGAGGGTCTGACCGCTCCGATGCGTCGAGCGGTGGCCTCACCACAGACGACGGCGCGCTGTCCCACACGTTGGTGCGGGTGCCCGGCAACCACCTCATGACCGAGCTGCTCGGCACCCACGACGAACTGCTCGACGTGGTCTCCGATGCCTTTCCGCACACGGTCGTGTCGGTGCGCGGCAACGAGATCTCGGTCACCGGCCCCGAGTCGGTCACCGTGGGACGCCTCTTCACCGAACTGGTGCTGCTCGTCGAGCGCGGCCACCGCCTCGACCCGGCGACGCTGCAGCGCACCATCGACATGGTCCGCGCCGACGAGGTGCCCTCCGAGGTGCTCACCGCCGATGTGCTGCGCACCTACCGCGGCGCGCACGTGCGGCCCAAGACCTCGGGCCAGAAGCGCTACGTCGACGCGATCCGCGACCACACGGTGACCTTCGGCATCGGCCCCGCGGGCACCGGCAAGTCGTGGCTCGCCGTCGCCATGGCCTGCCAGGCGCTCCAGGCGAAGCAGGTCGAGCGCATCGTGCTGACCCGACCGGCGGTCGAGGCAGGCGAGCGGCTCGGCTTCCTGCCCGGCGACCTCATGGCCAAGGTCGATCCGTACCTGCGGCCGCTCTACGACGCACTCCACGACATGGTCGGCTCCGAGGGCGCCCAGAAGCTGCTCGAGCGGGGCGTGGTCGAGGTCGCACCGCTCGCCTTCATGCGAGGCCGCACGCTCAACAACTCCTTCATCATCCTCGACGAGGCGCAGAACACCACGCCCGAGCAGATGAAGATGTTCCTCACCCGCATCGGGTTCGACTCCAAGGCGGTCGTCACCGGCGACGCCACCCAGGTCGACGTGCCCGGCGGACGGTCGGGGATCATGAAGCTCCAAGGGATCCTCGGCGGCATCGATGGCATCTCGTTCGTGAAGCTGACCGGCGCGGACGTCGTGCGGCACCGCATCGTGCAGCAGATCGTCGACGCCTACGAACGCCACGACATCGCCACCACCCCCGCCGGTGGTGACGACCGACGATGACCCCGAGCACCGACGTCGTCCCCGCTGATCGGGACGACGAGCCCCCGTCGCCCGGGCCGCGACGCGACCAGGGAGCACCTGGCCCCGACGTCGTCGCGGCGGACGACCGAACCGCTGACTCCACCGTCGTCGACCTCGACACCCTGTCGGGGTTGTTGTCGCGTGTGCTCGCTGCCGAGGGCGCCCCGCAGCGCTCGCAGGCGTCGCTGACACTGGTCGACCCCGACGAGATCGCCGAGCTCAAGGTCGAGCACCTCGAGGGCGACGGCGCACCGACCGACGTGCTCAGCTTCCCGCTCGACGGCACCGAACCCGACGCCGAGCTCGTCGGCGACGTCGTGCTCTGCCCGGCGGTCGCCGCGCAACAGGCACCCGAGCACGCCGGCACCGTCGACGACGAGCTCGCCCTGCTGGTCGTGCACGGCGGCTTGCACCTGGCCGGCTGGGACCACGCCGAGCCCGACGATCGAGATCGCATGTGGCAGCGCGAACGAGCACTGCTCACGGCGCTGCACCGCGCCCCGACCCCGAGACCCCTGGAGAGATCGAACCCCATGAGCACCGTCGACATCGTCATGCTGGTGGTGATCGTCGTGATGACGTTCACCGCCGGGATCCTGGCGCTCGCCGAGACGTCGATCACCCGGATGTCGCGTTCGCGTGCCACCGCGCTCGCGCAGAAGGACCCCCGCCGGGGAACCAGGGTGCTGCGCATCGTCGAGAACCTCGAGCGCGACCTGAACTCGATCTACCTGTCGGTCAACATCGTCCAGACCATCCAGTCCGCGCTCGTCGGTGTGCTCGCGGCGAACCTCTTCGGCGCCGCCGGGGTGGTCATCGGCATCGTCTTGAACGTGCTGGTCCTGTTCGTGATCGCCGAGGCCGCCCCGAAGACCTGGGCGCTGCAGCACACCGAGCGTGCGGCGCTGCTGACCGCGCCCATCGTCGAGTTCTCCGGCTGGGTCCTGCGGCTGCCGGCCCGCGGCCTCATCGGCGTGGCGAACATCATCCTGCCGGGCAAGGGCCTGAAGAAGGGCCCGTTCGTCACCGAGGAGGAGATCCTCGCGCTCGCCGAAGAGGCGATGGAGCACTCGGTGATCGAGGAGTCCGAGCGTGACCTGATCGAGTCGATCATCGACTTCGGCGACACCGTCGCCCGCGAGATCATGGTGCCGCGGACCGACATGGTCTCGATCGGCGCGAGCTGCACCGTCGCCGAGGTCGTCGACAAGGCGATCGCCAAGGGCCTGTCGCGCTTCCCGGTCTTCGGTGACGACATCGACGACATCGTGGGCGTCGTCTACGTCAAGGACGCCATGCGTGCCGAGCGCGAGGGCAGCGGCGACCGGTTGGTGTCGGAGCTGCTTCGTCCGGCGATGTTCGTGCCCGAGACCAAGCGCGTCGCCGAGCTGCTCTCGGAGATGCAGGCACGCCACACCCACATGGCGATCGTCGTCGACGAGTACGGCGGCACCGCGGGTCTGGTCACGCTCGAGGACCTGCTCGAGGAGCTCGTCGGCGAGATCATCGACGAGTTCGACGACGAGGTCCCCAACGTCGAGGAGCTCGCCAACGGCGACGTGCTCGTCAACGCGTCGCTGAACGTCGACGACGTCAACGGCGAGCTCGACCTGACGCTGCCCGAGGGCGACTACGACTCCCTCGGCGGCCTGGTGTTCGGCATGCTCGGTCGGGTCCCGGCGCCGGGGGACTCCGTCGAGACCGACGGCGTCCGCCTGATCGTCGAACGTGTCGACGGCCGTCGGGTCATCCGGCTGCGACTGGTGCGCCTCGAGGAGACCGTCACCGAACAGGAGCCGTCGGCATGAGCGACGAGGCTGCCGGGCGGCAGACGCCGGACGACCTGGACGCGATGCTGGCCGCCGCCGGCATCGCGGACGACCCGGACGTGCCGGACGGCTTCCGCTCGGGGTTCGTGACCTTCGTCGGGCGTCCGAACGTCGGCAAGTCGACGCTGCTCAACCAGATCCTCGGTCGCAAGGTCTCGATCGTCTCGGACAAGCCCCAGACCACCCGCCACCAGATCCGCGGCGTGCTCGACCGTGACGACGCGCAGATCGTGTTCGTCGACACCCCCGGCATCCACAAGCCGCGCACGCTGATGGGGGAGCGGCTCAACGACACTGCGACGAGCTCGCTCGACGGGATCGACGTCGCCTGTCTGCTCATCGAGGCGACCGCGCCGCTCGGTCCCGGCGACCGCTACATCGCCGAGCGGCTGCCGCCGAACTCGATCGTCGTGGTCAACAAGGTCGACGCAGCGAACGAGGAGCAGATCTTCGGGCAGCTCACCAAGGCGTCGGCGTTCGACTTCAGCGAGTACTTCCCGGTGTCGGCCCGCACCGGCGAGGGCGTCGACGCGCTCGTCGAGCACCTGCTGTCGCGGCTGCCCGAGGGCCCTCGTTGGTACCCGGTGGGCAGGACGAGACCATGCCCGAGCCGTTCTTGGTCGCCGAGCTGGTCCGCGAGCAGCTGCTGGCCGTGACCCGTGAGGAGCTGCCGCACTCGATCGCGACCCGGGTCGCCGAGTGGGACTGGCCGCGCATCCGCGTCGAGATCCTCGTCGAGCGCGACTCCCAGAAGGGCATCGTGATCGGCAAGGGCGGCAGCGTGCTCAAGGAGGTCGGCACCCGGGTGCGCAAGCAGCTGCCCGCAGGAGCGTTCATCGAGCTGCTCGTGAAGGTCGACAAGGACTGGCAGTCCAAGGCGCAGTCGCTCGAGCGCCTCGGCTACTGAACCCGCTGCGACACGGCAGTCCGGTCGTGCCGGTGGCACGGGCTCGGCCGCTGGACGACGCGCCCCGTCGTCCATGGCTCGGTCGACCGTTCTCTGTCGACCGAGTGTGTGACCTGTGCGACGTGGCCGACCCGGGGCACTATCTATAGTCTCGCAC
This sequence comes from uncultured Actinomycetota bacterium, assembly GCA_963707555.1. Classification (GTDB taxonomy): domain Bacteria; phylum Actinomycetota; class Acidimicrobiia; order Acidimicrobiales; family Microtrichaceae; genus JAFAFN01. The sequence continues at coordinate 221,742 of CAVPQM010000002.1, read as the reverse complement.
TATGAGATTGGAGATCACCCGACGTTCGGACCTCGCCGCTCGGGCGCTGCTGGAGCTCGCCCGGACGGGGGAGCGGACCCGATCGGTCGAGCTGGCCGACCGTGTGGGCACCACGCCGGGCTTCCTGTCGCAGGCCATGACCCCGCTCGTCGGACGCGGCTGGGTCTCGTCGACGCCGGGTCGCCACGGCGGGTACACACTCACTGCCGACCCGGCGGCGATCAGCCTGCTGGACGTGATCGAGGCGATCGAGGGACCGACCGACCGGGGCCAGTGCGTGCTCGAGGACCGGCCCTGCGGTCGGGCGGCGCAGTGCGCGCTGCACCAGCCGTGGTCGAGCGCCCGCGACCAGCTCACCGCCGAGCTCTCACGTTCGACGCTCGCCTCACTCGGGGTCGGCGCATGAGCACGACCCGTGTGCAGCTCGCCGTGGTGAGCGAACGGCCGCAGCCCGGCACGACGGTGTTGGTGCGGGTGCACCCGGGCCTGTGCGAGGGCTGGGGCAACTGCCACCGTTGGGCTCCGGAGCTCTACACCCTGGACGCCGAGGGGTTGATCGACCTGCACGTGGTCGAGGTGCCCCCGGAGCTCGCCGAGGCCGCATGGCTCGGCGCCCAGTCGTGTCCCGCAGGGGTGATCACGGTGCTGAGAGCGCTCGCACCGGCCGACGATGCGGCGTCGTCGACCTGAGGCGCGCCGCGGTACCGTTCCGAACGTGGAACTGACCGAGCTCGACCGCAGTCGCATCCCCACCCACGTCGCCGTCGTCATGGACGGCAACGGCAGGTGGGCCCAGCGACGCGGACTGCCCCGCACCGACGGCCATGCCGCGGGCGAAGAGGCGTTGATGGATGCCATCTGGGGGGCGCTCGACGCTGGGATCCGCTGGCTGACGGTCTACGCGTTCTCGACCGAGAACTGGAAGCGGCCGGTCGACGAGGTGAAGTTCCTCATGAACTTCAACGAGCGGCTGCTGCTCACCCGCCGCGACGAGCTGCACGCAGCGGGCATCAAGATGCAGTTCATCGGTCGACGGGACTGGCGGGTACCGAAGCGGGTGCTGCGCCACATCGACGACACCCTCGAGCTGACGAAGAACAACCGCACCATGACGGTGTCGATGGCGTTCAACTACGGCGGGCGCGCCGAGATCGTCGATGCGGTCAAGGCGCTCGTGGCAGCGGGAACTCCGGCGAACAAGGTCGACGAGAAGGCGATCCGACGTCACCTCTACGACCCCTCGATGCCCGACCCCGAACTGGTCGTGCGCACCTCGGGCGAACACCGCATGTCGAACTTCCTGACGTGGGAGTCGGTGTACTCCGAGTTGGTCTTCACCGACGTGCTGTGGCCCGACTTCCGTCGCGGTGACCTGTACGCGGCGATCGACGAGTACCAGCGTCGCGACCGTCGCTTCGGTGGCCTCAACACCCCCACGGGCTGAACGCCCGCAGGGTGTCGAGGGAGTCGGATCAGTCCGCGAGGGCGTGCTGCGCGGCCAGCCAGCCGAAGGTCATCGCCCGGCTGAGCGAGTAGCCGCTGTTGTACCCGCCGCCGCCGGTCGAACGCACGGCGCACTCACCGACGGCGTAGAGGCCCTCGATCGGCTCGCCGTCGTTCGAGACCACCCGGCCGTGGTCGGTGGTGCGCAGCCCACCGCTCGCGATGCCGGTGTTCAACAGTCGCAGGCGCATGCCGTGGAACGGTGCCTGCTCGACCGGCGCGATGTTCGGGTGCTCGGCGGTGTTGTCACCGCGGAACCTGCGCACCGAGGCGTTCGAACCGCGGCCGAACTCGGGGTCCTCGAGGTTCGCCGCGTGCTCGTTGAACGAGGCTGCGGTCGCGGCGAGCGCCGCCCCGTCGATGCCGAGGGCCTCGCCGAGCTCCTGCAGCGTCGGTGCCGACGTCACGAGCCCTTCGGGGTACTCGCCCCCGGGCGCGGTCGCCCCCAGGCCGTACTTCTCGTGGTGCTGTTCATCCCAGATCATGAACATCGGGACGTGCGGCCGGTTCTCGGCGCCGCCGGCGAGTGCGGCGGCGACGATCGCGGGGTGGAACGAGTCGTCGCAGAAGCGTCGACCCGAGCCGTCCACGATGAAGGTGTGCGGCACACAGTGCTCGTAGCAGGGGCGGAAGCCGGTGTCGCCGTCGAAGGCGGGCTCGGGCAGCAGGTAGCCGGGCAACACGGGTGCTGCCCAGGCGGGGATCTGGCGGACCTCGGCGCCGACCTGCTCGGCGAAGGCGAAGTGGTCGCCCCGCAGGGTCGACGGTGCGACGCTGCCGGCGTCGGCGGGGTCGAGTCCCGTGACGCTGTGCGAGATCTCCGGGCTCCAGTCGTGCGAGCCGGTCGCGAGCACGACGGGACCGTGCAGGGTCGCCTCGCCGTCGGGGCCGACGACACGCACGCCGGTGACCCGTCCGCGCTCCGCGAGCACCTCGACGACCTCGGTGCGCAGACGGAGGTCGACCCCGAGCCGGCGTGCGGCGGTCGCGAACGCGGCGACGATGCCCTGCCCGTAGGTCATGACGTCCGCGGCGCGACGCTCGGCGAGAATCGCTGCCATCTCAGTGCGGCGTGACAGCCCGCCGAGCTCGAAGACCTCGCCGTAGGTCATCCCGACGGGGAAGTGCGGTCCTTCGAGCAGGTCGGCACGCCACTCGCCGAGGGCCCCACCCTCGAAGGGGGCGCCGGTCAGGTAGCGGCCCCAGGGCCGCGAGCCGTCGACATCGGGGTGGTAGTAGTCCGGGTAGTCGGGGATCACGGTCCACTCGATGACACCCTGTTGGTCGAACCACTCGGCCGCGACGCGAGCCGCCTCGACCCACTCCCGCGAGCGGTCCGCCTCGAAGACGCTCGGCTCCTTCGCGGCGAGCTCTGCGATGTACTGCAGCGTCTGGGCGACGTCGTCGTCGGATCCCTGTGCCGCGGCCACGTGGTTCGCTCCGACCCAGACCTGGCCGCCGCTGAACGCCGCGGCGCCGCCGAAGCGCTCGCCGCGTTCGATCACCGTCACCTGTGCGCCGTTCGTGGCAGCGGTGACCGCCGCAGCGAGGCCGCCGAGTCCCGATCCCACGATGATGATGTCCGACATGGTCCCCCCGAGGTGAAGTTGGTGGGGATCATTATAAGGAATTGCTCGCAGAGGGTTGACCACGCGGAGAGGGTCGTCCGGCTCTTCGGCGGTCGGTGGGAGACTGTCGGGGTGAGCCTCTACCGTGACGTCGCCATCGTCATGCGCACCTACAAGCTCGGCGAGGCCGATCGCATCGTGGTGCTCATGACCCGGGGGCGCGGCAAGGTCCGCACGGTGGCAAAGGGCGTCCGCCGCACGACGTCGAAGTTCGGGTCCCGCCTCGAGCCCGGGTCGTACATCCAGGTGCAGCTCCACGAAGGGCGCGGCGAACTCGACATCGTGACCCAGGCCGAGACCGTCGAACCGTTCCGTCGGACCCGCGAGGACCTGTCCCGGCTGTCGCGGACCTCGTCGCTGCTCGAGGCGGTCGACCAGCTGGCCCAGGACCGTGGCCCGTCACCGAAGTTGTTCGACATGCTGCTCGGCGGGCTCCGGACCGTCGAGGAGCGCAACCCGTCGATGATCTCCGCCGCGTTCTACCTGAAGCTGCTCGCGAACGAAGGTGTTGCGCCGGAGCTCGGCATGTGCGTCGAGTGCGGCGAGCAGGGCGGACCGTTCGGACTCGCGCTCGAGGCGGGCGGGGTGCGCTGCGGCAGCTGCGGTGGCGGTCGACCGATCTCGGACGACGCGTTGAACGTCGGCCGCGCGGTGCTCGGCGGGGGACTGAACGCGGTGCTCGCCCTGCCCGAGGGCGCGGTCACCCACGAGGTCGAGTCGATCGCGACCCGCGCCCTCGAGCAGCACGTCGAACGCCGCCTCCGGTCGTTGCGACTCCTGCACGACGTCTGACCCTCGCGCTGTTCGTTGGTCGCGTCGCGCTGTTGGTCGGGCGCGCTGGTGGCCAGGTCGCGTGCTGTCGGGCTCGGCTGGTCCGGCTCAGGCGACGACGGTCTCTCCGGTGAGCGCCCGGTAGCTGTGCGCCAGCATGACGAGCGCGACCGGGATCGACACGAGCAGTCCGACGTAGCAGGCCAGCGAGCCGACGTAGTACACGGCGTAGGACAGCAGCAGCACGAGCAGCACCGGGCCCAGGTTGTTCTTGACCATGTCGATGCTCTGCTGGATGGCCTCGACGGGACCGACGCCCTTGTCGAGTGCGATGAAGGGCGCGTATGCGGCGAAGACCACCACGGCGATGCCCGGCAGGATGCACAGGATGAACCCGACGAACGCGGCGAGCGAGATGAGCAGCGTGGTGCCGACGAAGGTGCCCATGTTGGTCATGTCGGTCAGCATCGACAGGCTGGGGGCGGTGCCCTTGGTGACACCCAGTCCGGCGCGCAGCACGCCTGCCTGCACGATGAAGTTGACCGCCATGTAGACCACGAAGGCCGCGGCGAACAGCACGATGCCGATGACGGTCGCCGTGGTGTTGCCCGACATGGCGGGCAACAGCGCGAAGAAGAGGATCAGGCCGCTCACCACGCTGATCAGCCCGACGACGAGCACCATGACGAGGAACGCCTGCCAATGCTCCTGGAACTTCTTCCACGCATAGGAGAAGGACTCGCCGGCGTCGAGCCGCGGCACGCCGGCGACCCCGCCCGTCTGGTACGGCTGGGCGACCGGGACCTCGCCGGCAGCAGCGCCCCACGCCGAGCCGTCCCACCAACGGGTCGTGCCGTCGGGGTCGGTGTACCAGCCGGGGGGAGTGGAGTCGGTCATGGCGACGACACTACGTGCGCGACGAGGCCCGGACGCGACAAAGGGGGCCGATGTCGGCCCCCTTTGCGTGACGCTCGACGACTGCGAGGTGTCAGGCGTCGACGACGACGGTGCCGGCGAACTGATCCCACGGAGTCTGGCGCTGCGCCTGGCTGAACAGGGCGACGATGCCCCAGATGAACAGCACCAGACCGGCGAGCGGTCCGAGGCACGGCACGAGCTGCAGAAGGTGGATGGCCGCTCGCTTGAACGCCTCCTCCTGGGTGACGGCGCCACCGTTGACGCCGATGACCTTGACCTTCATGACCATGCCGCCGAGCGTCTGTCCGGTCTTCCCGATCATCAGCGCGAAGTACAGGAAGTAGCCGACGGTGACCAGCACGCCTGCGAGCAGCGGGCGGACGCTGAAGTCGGTCCCGGCGGTCGAGAACGCGCCACCGACGATCAGGTAGACGGGGATCGACACGAGCCAGAGGCCGATCGCGTCGAGCAGGAACGCCACGATGCGCTTCCACCCCTCGGCGAGCGCCGTGCCGCCACCGGTGCCGCCGTAGGGCTGCGCCGGGGGAGGGGTGAACCCTCCGGGAGGCCCGCCGTAGCCGCCGCCACCGGGAGGTGCGGGGGGTGCGGGTGGCTGCGGCGGCATGCCCGGCGGAGGTCCGGGCGGCGGTCCGGGCGGAGGCGGCGGAGTGCCACCGCCGGGCGGCGGCGGAGGTGGCGGGGTCCCGCCCGGAGGCGGCGGGATGTTGGGATCACTCATGTGTTGGCCCTCCCAGGGTCTGAGTGTCGGTTGGATGAGCTGGACCGGTCCGTCACCGGCCGGAGATCACATAGGTCGAGGCGACGCGGTCGAAGACGTCCTTGCGGCGGTCGTCGATGAGCACGAGCACGAGGTTGGCGATCAGCAGGCCGAGTCGAGCGAGCGAGGCCAGGATGTTCAGGATCGGCACCATGCCGAGCACCGACAGGCCGAGGACGGGTGAGAAGCGGACGAACGCTCCCCGCAGGTCGATGCGCCGGCCGTCCTGGTGGATCACCTTGATCCCGAGGAGGAGCTTGCCGGGCGTGCCGCCGAAACGGGCGGTGCACACGACGTTGTAGAGCAGGTCGACGGCGAGCAGCACCAGACCCGCCGCGATCGAGAAGAGCAGGTCGCCGCCCGTGGCGACGAACATGCCCGAGCGGTTCGTCATCGAGTCGTCGAAGCCGCCGGCGGCGAGCCAGATCGCCGCGATGACGACACCCGCGACGACCTGGATCAAGAAGTAGAAGACGATGTCGATCGCCTTGGCGCCGATGCGGGTGCCCGCAGGTGCGATCCGCACGCCGAGCTCGGGCACCCAGCCCTCGACGTGGCCCCACTGCGAGTACGCCTGCGCAGGGGTCTGCAGCGGGGTCTGCGGATGGTGGGGGAACTGGCCGGGCAGCGGCGGTCCGGGCGGCACGGTTGGACCGGCCGGCTGTGACCCCGGAGCGCCGGGTGTGCCCGCTGCGCCCTCCGGTGCTCCCTGGAACGGCGGCGGCGTCGTGTTCGGATCGCTCATCCGTGCCTCGGTCGTCGGTAGGGCGTGCGCAAGCTGCGGTTCGTACGGTATCGGCGTTCGTGGCCGGTTCCGCGGACCGGTCCGCCGTCGGGACCGGAACCCGGTTCGGGGCGCGTCCACAACGCCGGTAGCCTGCCGCCCTATGACAGGGTCATCAGCACAGGACGGGGAGCCGCAGTCGTCGCCGGAGCTCTTCGACAAGATCGTGAACCTCACGAAGCGTCGGGGCTTCGTCTACCCCTCCGCGGAGATCTACGGCGGCTTCCGCTCGACGTACGACTACGGCCCCATCGGCGTGCTGCTGCTCCGCAACGTCAAGGACGCCTGGTGGCGCTCCATGGTCCAGCTGCGCGACGACGTCGTCGGCCTGGATGCGTCGATCCTGTCGCCGCCGCAGGTCTGGGAGGCCTCGGGTCACCTGGCGAACTTCACCGATCCGCTCGTCGACTGCACGAAGTGCAACACGCGCTGGCGCCTCGACAAGCTCGACGACCCCGACGTCTGCCCGAACTGCGGTGCCCGCGGCGCCTTCACCGAGCCGCGTGAGTTCAACCTGATGTTCAAGACCCACGCCGGTCCCGTGCAGGACGCCGGAGCGGTCGCGTTCCTGCGCCCCGAGACGGCCCAGGGCATGTTCATCAACTTCAAGAACGTGGTCGACACGACACGCGTGCGACCGCCGTTCGGCATCGCGCAGGTCGGCAAGTCGTTCCGCAACGAGATCACGCCCGGCCAGTTCGTGTTCCGGACCCGTGAGTTCGAGCAGATGGAGATGGAGTACTTCGTCCATCCCGACGAGTCCCAGCAGTGGTACGAGTACTGGTGCGCCGAGCGCTACCAGTGGTACCTCGACCACGGCATGCCGGCGGACCAGCTGCGACTGCGTCCGCACGACGACGACGAGCTCTCGCACTACTCCTCGGGCACCTCCGACGTCGAGTTCCTGTTCCCGTGGGGTTGGGACGAGCTCGAGGGCATCGCGAACCGCGGCAACTACGACCTCACCCAGCACGCCACGCACTCCGGCGAGAAGCTCGAGTGGTACGACCAGGCGGCCAACGAGCGCTGGGTGCCCCACGTGATCGAGCCGGCGGCGGGAGCGACACGCACGGCGATGGCGTTCCTCATGGCGGCCTACGACGAGGAAGAGGTCAAGGGCGAGACCCGCGTCGTGCTGCGACTGCACCATCGCATCGCCCCGTACAAGGTCGCGGTGCTGCCGCTGTCGAAGAAGCCCGAGCTGTCCGGGCCGTCGCGAGAGCTCGCCCGTGAGCTGCGCGGTTCGTTCATGACCGACTACGACGAGACGCAGTCGATCGGCCGGCGCTACCGCCGCCAGGACGAGCTGGGCACGCCGTACTGCGTGACGATGGACTTCGACAGCCTCGAGGACCACGCCGTCACGGTGCGCGAGCGCGACTCGATGGAGCAGGAGCGGGTGGCGATCGCCGAGGTCGGCGCCTACCTGCGGGAGCGCATGGCCTGAGCGGGCCCGCCCACGACCGCTGACCTGCGAGATCGGGTGACGTGACGTCGCCCAGCGACGACGACTCACGCAACGTCGGGCGCCGGCACGCGGGATTCCAGCGTCGGACGGGATCGGTAGCATCAGGGCGCTGTGGGCATCGTCGACGAGGACATCGGAAGGGTTCGAGAAGCCACCGACATCGTCGCGGTCATCTCGCAGTACACCCAGCTCAAGCGGGTCGGTCAGCGGTGGTCGGGCCTGTGCCCGTTCCACGCCGAGAAGTCGCCGAGCTTCTCGGTCAACTCGACCGAGGGGCTCTACCACTGCTTCGGCTGCAAGGCCTCGGGTGATGCCATCACGTTCCTGCGGGAGAAGGAGCAGCTCGACTTCGTCGGCGCGATCGAGATGCTCGCCGCCCGCTCGGGCATCACCCTGCGCTACACCGACCGCGACGAGGGCGAGGGTCGCAAGCGCCAGCAGCGGCTCTTCGAGCTGACCGACCGCGCCGCGGTCTGGTACCACGACCGTCTGCGCACCAGTCCCGACGCGGCCGCCGCTCGTTCGTACCTGCGCGGTCGCGGCTTCGACGCGGATGAGGTCGCCCGCTACCGGATCGGCTGGGCGCCCGACGGGTGGGACGTCATGGCGCGGTCGTTGAAGGTGAGTGCGGCCGACCTCGAGGCGAGCGGCCTCGGCTTCACCAACAAGGCCGGTCGGCTCCAGGACTTCTTCCGCGCCCGCATCCTGTTCCCGATCCTGGACGAGCGGTCACGCGTGGTCGGCTTCGGTGGCCGCAAGCTGCCCGACACCGACGGCCCGAAGTACCAGAACTCCCGTGACAACGTGCTGTACAACAAGTCCAAGGTGCTCTACGGCCTGAACTGGGCGAAGGCGGACGCGGTCAACCACGGCGAGGTCGTGATCTGCGAGGGCTACACCGACGTGATCGGGTTCAACCGCGCCGACGTGCCACGAGCGGTCGCCACCTGTGGCACGGCGCTCACCGAGGAGCACGTCCAGCAGCTCAAGCGGTACTCCCGTCGACTCGTGCTCGCCTACGACGCGGACGACGCCGGCCAGGCCGCGGCGGATCGCGTCTACGCCTGGGAGCAGACCCACGACATCGAGGTCTCGGTCGTGGCGCTGCCCGACGGCGCCGATCCCGATGAGCTGGCCCGGACCTCGCCCGAGACGTTGCGTGCCGCGGTCGCCGAGGCCCGCCCGTTCCTCGCGTTCCGTGTCGACCGGGTGCTCGGGTCAGCCGATCTGCGCACCGTCGAAGGGCGCGCCCGTGCCGCCGAGGCCACGCTGGTCGTCGTCGCCGAGCACCCCGATGCGCTGGTGCGCGACCAGTACGTCATGCAGATCGCCGATGTCTGCCGCATCGACGCGGGCCGACTGCGCGAGCGACTCGAGCAGGTGCGCCGCCAGCCTGCGCCCGCGCCGGCGGCGACCCGCAGCCGCCGCTCCTCGGAACGCGAGCACGGCGGGTGGGGCGACGACGAGCCACTGCCCGAAGAGCGTCCGGGCGAAGAGGACCACGGCGGGCAACGGCGGGCCTCGTCGCCCGTTCCCGAGTTGCGCGACGGCGTCGAGACCGAGGCCCTGCGGCTGGTCGTCAACGATCCGTCGGTCGCTGCGACCTATCTGGACGAGCACCTCTTCACGCACCCGACCGTGCGCACCGCGTACCAGATCATCACGACGTCGCCGAGCCTGGGCGAGGCGATCGACCAGGCCCCGGGGCCCGTCGCCGAGCTGCTCACCCGGCTCGCGGTCGAGACGAGCGAGGCGACGACGAACGACGTGTTGTCACGTCTCGCGACCGAGGTCGGGCGCCAGGTGCTGGCCGATCTCGAGGCCGAGGCACGGGCATCCGAGGACCCGCTCGCGTACTCCGCATCCGTCGCCTGGCTGAAGGTCTCCCTCGATGAGCTCCGCAGTTCAAGAGCCGAGGTGGAAACGCTGACCCAGTTGCTAGCCTGGCTCCGTGATCGGCGACGAGCTACTGATCAGGGGTGAGTCTGGGTGACTGTCTGGCAGGAAGTTTCCGAGGACGAGCTGCGGAATCTCAAGGCTCGGGCCGAGGAGCACGGAGGCGTCCTCCTTCTCGACGACGCCCTGAGTGCGCTCCGTCTCGAGATGACCTCAGAGGTCGTCGACGAGACCCGGACGTTCTGGGAGGAGCGAGGCGTGACCCTGCAGATCGACGTCGTGCCCGAGGTCGACCCGACCGTCGGCCTGCCCGAGGACGTGCTGGCGGGTGCGGGCACCGAGGGTGACGCCCCCGGCGCCGTGCTCGGCGAGGCCGTCATCGTGAACGACCTGGTGGTCGAGGTCGAGGAGACCGTCGAGATCGAAGAGGTCCGCGAGCCCGAGCCGGTCGACCCCGTCGACGGGCCAGCGGGTGACCTCATGCGCCGCCGCGCGGTGCGCACATCTCGCAAGAAGGCGCGGCCGGTGTCGCTGCCCGGTGGCACCGCGGGTGCGGGGACCGCTGATCCGGTGCGCATGTACCTGCGTGAGATCGGCCAGGTGCCGTTGCTCGTGGCGCAGGAAGAGGTCGACCTCGCCAAGCGGATCGAGGCCGGTGTGCTGGCCGAGGAGCGTGTCGCCGACCTGAACGCATCGGGTGAGATCGCACAGCTCGATCCCGCCGAGAAGTCCCGCCTGCGTCGGACCGTGCGCGACGGCGAGCGTGCCAAGGCCGAGCTGACCCAGGCCAACCTGCGCCTGGTGGTGTCGATCGCCAAGCGCTACCTCGGTCGCGGCATGCAGATCCTGGACCTGATCCAGGAGGGCAACCTCGGGCTCATGCGTGCGGTCGAGAAGTTCGACTACACGAAGGGCTTCAAGTTCTCGACGTACGCCACCTGGTGGATCCGTCAGGCCATCACCCGTGCGATCGCGGACCAGGCACGCACCATCCGCATCCCGGTGCACATGGTCGAGTCGATCAACAAGGTGCACCGTCACCAGCGGCTGCTCATCCAGGAGCTCGAGCGCGAGCCCACGATCGAGGAGCTCGCCACCAAGACCGACCTGACGCCGCAGCGGGTGCGCGAGATCCTGCGGATCTCCCAGGACCCGCTGTCGCTGGACTCGCCGGTGGGCGACGAGGACGACAGCCACCTGGCCGACTTCATCGAGGACCAGCACGCGGTCATGCCGGCCGACGTGGCGACGGCCAACTCGTTGTCGGAGCAGATCATGTCGGCGCTCGACGAGCTCTCGGACCGCGAGAAAGAGGTCGTGCGACTCCGGTTCGGTCTCGACGGCGACCAGCCGCAGACCCTCGAAGAGGTCGGTCGGCAGTTCGGCGTGACCCGCGAGCGCATCCGTCAGATCGAGTCCAAGACGCTGGCCAAGCTCCGGCATCCGCAGCGACGCCAGAAGCTCGAGGACTACCTCCGCGCCGACTGAGTCCATCGGCGGGCGCTCCGGCGAACGCAATTCCAGTGCCGAGCGCGACGCTGCTATCGTGACCGCCTGCTGCACGTGGCACCGCCACCTGCACCACTCCTTCCGGGGTAGCTCAGTTGGCAGAGCAGCTGACTGTTAATCAGCGGGTCGTGAGTTCGAGCCTCACCCCCGGAGCAAGCGAAACCCTCGCCACGGCGGGGGTTTCCTCGCGTCCGGGCTGGGTCAGCAACTCGTCGCCCGGCCAGCGTCGTCACGGGCCGTAGGGCGGTGGGACTGCTCGGTGAACCGATCGAGCTGTACGTCGAGAGACGTGGGGACATCGACTCATTCGCGTTGAGTGGTCGAGCCCCTACGCTGAGTGGCATGGCGGATCGGCACGGCACCACTGACGGGAACTCGGGCGGGAACTCCACGGCCTCACGGCGCTGGTCGCCGCTGAGCCGCGTCGGGCGGCGCCTGTCGATCGTCGCTGCGGTGACCGTCTGCGTCGGAACGCTCGCTGCGTGCACGGCTCCGCCGCCCGCCGGCACCCAGCCCGGCGTGACGACCCCCACCGGGCCGACGACCACGTCGACCACATCGACCACGGCGCCGCCGCTCGTGTTCGACACCTTCGAGACGACCGACACCGAGTACGCCAACGTCATCCAGTACTGGGAGAAGCCCTCGAAGCTCGGCTTCGCCTTCACCGCGAACGCCGACGTCGAGATCCACGGGGCCATCTGGTACCGCATGAAGGACATCGACGGAACGACCGACGAGCCGGTGCTGCACCTCTCGGCGGACATGACCGACGCTCCGGCGGTGGCCTCGAAGGCCGCGTCGACGCAGTGGGGAGCGAAGGGCTGGGAGACCATCACCTTCGACGAACCCATCCGGATGTCGGCCGGGGAGCAGCGAGTGATCTGGATCACCACGACCGACTCCCGCGACCTCGCCCGTCAGGGCGACTACTTCGTCGAACCGAACCACGTGTCGCCCGGTGGACTGATCACGGCGCAGTACCCGTCGTCGAAGTACAACGCGAACGGCTGGGACCCGGGGACCGAGAACATCCCGCCCGAGGGGACGTCGCCGACGACCTCGTACTGGCTCTTCCCGCTCGTCGCCGCCGCCACGACCTGAGCCCGACGACGAACCGGACCGCTGAGAGCCGGCGCTGCGCTCAGCCCGGGGGAGCGGTGACCGGGACGGTGGTCGTGGTGCCCGAGCCGACCATCGATCCGATGGTGCCGGCGACGAGCCCGGCGAGCACCAACACGATCAAGATGATCGCCACGACCTTCGGCATCGTGCTCCGGCGAGGCGCTGGTGCAGCGGTGCCGCCTCCCTTGGGGGTGACGCGCCCGCCGCTCGACTTCTTCGCCACGTCAGTCCTCGCCCTTGCGCCGGTCGAGGCCGGGATCGTCGACGCTCGTGCGTCGGGTGGTGCCGTCGGTCGCCGAGCGGGCGAACGCGAAGACTCCGATGGCCACCACGCCGATCAGACAGACCACGAGAAGTGCGACGAGGAACGGTGTGCTCACGACGACCACCGTACTCGGGCACCGGTGACCTCCTTGAGTACGCTGCGGGCCCCGGGGCCGGTAGCTCAGTGGTCAGAGCAGGCGACTCATAATCGCTCGGTCGCGGGTTCGATCCCCGCCCGGCCCACCTGGAACGGCGTCCGTGAGCCGGTGACCGAGGTTCGGTGAACACATGACTCGGTGACCTCGAGTCGGTAGGGTCTGACCGGCTGTCTCACTCTCGGACCGGCGGCTCGATTCGATTCGCCGTCCGACACACACATGGGGGAATCACATGTCTCGGACCCGGACGCTCGTCGCGCTCGCCATCGCAAGCCTCGCCCTGCCGCTCGCGGCCTGTGCGGCGCCGCCCACGACCACGCCCGGCAACGGCACCATCGCTGCAGGCTGCTACGACTCGGTCGACGCCGATGCGCCGGACCTGCGCTTCAACGGCATCGTGAACGTGCTCGACAACCTGGACATCTCCTGGAACTGGTCGACGCTGGCACCCTCGACCGACGGCACCTGCACCGGCTCGGCTGCCGGTGCGCCCTACGCGTTCACCTTGGTGACCGGCGACAACCAGGCGAGCGCCGACGCAGCGTGTGCCGGGCTGGGCATGACCACCGCATCGCAGCTCAACACCTCGTACACGTCGTTCCCGGCGAACGCCTGGATCTGCAATCCTCCGCTCGACGCCTGATCGACGCCTGATCGGCCGGCGGCTGGGCCCGTCAGGTCGACTGCAACGACCGAACGCGACGGGGCCGGCACCCACGGGTGCCGGCCCTGTTCGCGTCGATCGGTCGGTGGGGCGGACGGTCGATGGCCCCGTCGCGTCGGTCGGTCGTCGCGCCGGCGCCGGCGGTGTGCCGGGCTCAGACGCCGTGGTCGTCGAGCCAGACGGGGGAGGAGTCGAGCAGGAAGCGGCTCACGTCGAGGCAGCGCTCGAGGATGTCGCAGAGCATCTCCTCGCCCAGGTAGATCTGCGTGACGCTGACCAGCACACGGGCGACGACGGTGAGGGTGCGCTCCGACGGGTCGGTCACGTTCGCGAACGAGTCGACCGCGGAGACCTCGACGGGCAGATCCGGTCCACCGATGCCCGCGATCTCGGTGGCGAGCAGCAACAGGTCGGGGCAGCGCGGTAGCGGCGGCAGCGACCAGGTGAACGTGAGCGGCAGGACGTGCTGCTCGTCGGGCTCCTCGCCCTCGGGCAGCGCCAGCACCTGGTCCTCGAAGGCCATGACGGTCCGAGGGTCGATCTCGAGCGCGAAGTGGAACTCGAGCGGACCGCCGCACGCCTCTTCGGGGTGCAGGTCGACCTCCCATGCCTGGCGCATGGAGTACGTCTCGACGAAATGCCGTTCGTCGTGGATGTGGAATCCGTGATCGGCGGCGTGGTTCTTCAGATCGGCGACGAAGCCGGCGACATCGAGCAGTGACACCCCACCAGAGTGCCAGCACGCTGCGCCCGAGGCGAGCCGGCAGGAGGGGGACGGGTCCCCGCCTACGATCCACATGTGCCCGACCACGCCGCTGTCACCACGCTGCTCGACCGAACCGCCGAGGCGGTCGCCGCGGCGCTGGGTCGCCACCTCGAGGAGCACCCCGAGTCGTGGCGCGACCGCGGTGACCGGCCCTGGGCAGTACCGCCTCGACCTGGTCGCGGACGCCGCGGCGCTTCCGGTGCTGCGAGCCGGAGGCGTCGGCATCCTCTCGGAGGAGTCGGGACTCGAGTCCGGCGACGCGGACATCGTCGTGGTCGTCGACCCCGTCGACGGCTCCACCAACGCCAGTCGGGGACTGCCGTGGTACGCCACCAGCCTGTGCGCTGTCGACGACCAGGGCCCCCTCGCCGCGCTCGTCGTGAACCTGGCGACCGGCACCCGCTACAGCGCGGTGCGCGGCCAGGGAGCGTTCTGCGACGGCCGGCCGATCCGCACGTCGACGGTCACCCAGATGGATCGGGCGATGCTCGTGCTCAACGGCTACTCACCCGAGTACCTGCACTGGAAGCAGTACCGCTCGCTGGGCGCGACAGCGCTCGACCTGTGCAGCGTCGCCGACGGCCGCGTCGACGGCACGATGGACTGCGCCGACAGCGCACTCGGGCCGTGGGACTACCTGGGAGCGATGCTCGTGCTGTCCGAGGCGGGCGCGTCGATCGCCGACGCGCAGGGCCGAGAGCTCGTGGTGCTCGACCACGACGCTCGGCGCACGCCGGTCTCGGCGGGCACCCCCGAGCTGTTCGAGCAGCTGCTCGACGCACGCCGCCGGCTCCCTGCCTGGTGAGTCGCCCCGTCGCCACGAGCGCGAACTGCGGAGGAGTTTCCGAGGTCCGCCTCTAGGGTGGTCCGGTGCTCGACCGTGTCCATCTGCTGCTGCTCCGCGTGTTCGGCATCCTGCCGCGCCGGTGTGCGACGCATCCTCGTGCGACTCGGTTCACCGAAGTACACCGTGGGTGCCATCGCGATCGTGCAGCGCGACGACGGCGCGATCCTGCTGGTGCGTCACAGCTACTGGAAGCGGTGGGGCACACCGGGCGGACTCGCCAAGCGTCACGAGCGACCCGAGGTCGCCGTGGTGCGCGAGACCCGTGAAGAGGTCAACCTCGACATCGAGCTGATCGGCGAGCCCGCCGTGGTCGTCGAGCCCATCCCGCACCGGGTCGACGTCGTCTACTTCGCCCGCCCGGCGCCCGGAGCGTCGGTGGACGACGCCCGTCCGTCCTCTCCCGAGATCGAGCGGATCGAGTGGTTCCCGCTCGACGCGATCCCCGTGCTGCAGCCCGAGACGATCACCGCGCTCCGGGCGCTCGCCTCGCTCGGCCACCTCGACCTGAGTCGGACCCGGCTCGCCGGTTGAGGTCCGCTCGTCGGACCGCGGGCGCCAGTCGGTAACATCGCATGCCCGGGCGTGTAGCTCAGCTGGTCAGAGCACCTGGTTTACATCCAGGGAGTCGGGGGTTCGAGTCCCTCCGCGCCCACCACGTCAGATCCCGCTCGCGGCAGAGGAGTACTCGTCCGGCCGTCGCTGGGTAGGACCTGTAGGCCGTCGAGACGCCGACGCGAACGGAGCGTGGCGTCGCCGCGGTAACGGATCGAGGTGCGACATGACTGGGACGGTGTGACGTGGCTGGCCTCGCGGTGATCACCGAGGCGTGCATCGATGTGAAGGATCGGGCCTGCGTCGACGTGTGCCCGGTGCAGTGCATCTACGAGTACGACCCGGCGAGCGGTCTCCTCCGCTCCGAGGACGAAGCGGGCAGCGGGGTGATCGAGAACACCCACACGCCCGATGCCGAGACGAGTCGGGGTGTTCGGGGACGGGATCCTCTACGTCGACCTGGAGGAGTGCACGTCCTGTACCGCCTGCTACCAGCCGGACGTGTGCCCCGTGGGAGCGATCTACTCCGAGGATCACCTCCCCGACGGTGTCACGGTCACGAAGTACAACGCGGATGACCCCAACGTGGGTCATGACCACACGTTCTTCCTGCAACACAGCAGAGACGTCTTCGCTGACTGAGAGCAGACACGACCCGGCGCGTGATCCTCGCCGGCCGGAGGCGACCCGTCAGCGGTCGAAGACCTGTTGCAGGAACTTCTTGGTGCGTTCGTGCTGCGGGTCGCCGATGACCTGGTCCGGCGGTCCCTGTTCGACGATCACGCCGCCGTCCATGAACACGACGCGATCCGCGACCCGACGGGCGAAGCCCATCTCGTGGGTGACGACCAGCATGGTCATGCCGTCCTCGCTGAGCGACTTCATGACGTCGAGCACCTCGCCGACCAGCTCCGGGTCGAGCGCCGAGGTCGGCTCGTCGAAGAGCATCATCTCGGGGTCCGACGCGAGCGCACGGGCGATCGCGACGCGCTGCTGCTGGCCGCCGGAGAGCTGCGACGGGCTGGGCGTGCAGCTTGTCGGACAACCCGACGCGGCCGAGCACACGCTCGGCGGTGTCCATCGCCTCGTCCTTCGAGCGGCGCAGCACGCGTCGCTGGCGCGATGGCGAGGTTGCCGGCGACGTCCAGGTGCGGGAACAGGTTGAACTGCTGGAACACCATGCCGATCCGCGTGCGGATCGAGTCGATGTCGCAGTCCGGGTCGGTGATGTCGACGCCGTCGATGAGCACGGCGCCGCCGGACGGGTCCTCGAGGCGGTTCACGCAGCGCAGGACGGTCGACTTGCCCGATCCCGACGGCCCGATGACGCAGACGACCTCGCCGGTGGAGACGCGCAGATCGATGTCTCGCAGCACCTCGAGCTCACCGAAGGACTTGGCGAGGTTGCGCAGTTCGATCGCAGGGATCTGCTGGGTCGAGCGCTCGTCGGTCAGGGTCATCCGTCCCACACCTGGTCGTTGGAGGTTCCGGGGCCGGTCGTCGTGTTCGGCCCCGCGGCACTCGGGCTGACCACGCCGCCGGTGCCGGGTGTTCGGCGGCGGCTGGAGGTGGCGCCGCGTCCGTTCGAGGTGCCTCGACACCGCGGTGAGGGGCAGCGTGATGATCATGTACATCACGGCGACGGCGATGAACGGAGTGCCGCTGAACGTCTCCTGCACCGCCGCCTTCATGAAGAACGCCAGGTCGCGGTCGGCGGCCGCGACACCGAGCACGAAGACGAGCGACGTGTCCTTGATGAGCAGCACGAACTCGTTGGTCAGCGGCGGGATCATCACCCGGAACGCCTGCGGGATGATGATGCTGCGCATGGCTTGGCCGTGGCTCATGCCGAGCGAGCGGGCGGCCTCCATCTGGCCCTTCGGCACGGCTTCGATGCCGCCGCGGATCGTCTCGGCGAGGTACGCACCGGCGACGACCGACAGGCCGACCGCCGGGGTGCCGTAGTTGCCCAGGAACGGCAGCAGCTCCTTGACCCGGAACCCCAGGGCGATCGGCAGCACGAAGCCGACCAGCATCAGGGTCAGCAGGGCCGGGATGCCGCGGAAGAACTCGATGTACGCCAGCGCCGCCCAGCGGTAGGGGCGGATCGACGACAGGCGCATGAGCGCCAGCACGAGACCGAGCACGATCCCGCCGGCGAACGCCAGCACCGCGAGGATGATCGTGTTCTTCGCCGCGACCGTGATGATCTCGGGGAACAGGTCCTTGAAGATCTCCGGGTCGAAGAAGGTCTCCTGGAGCTTCGCCCAGTCCGCGTTGAGCGCGATCAGGACCAGCGCCACGACGGTGAACGCGTACACCGCCCAGCGGCGCAGCTGTGCGGCGCGTCGTGCCGGGATGCGGCGGGTGCGCGGACGCGGCGAAGGCCGGGGCGCGGTGGCCCCGGCCGTCGCGTCGTCCGAGATCAGCTCTTCAGGTCGCCGAACCACTCGGTGTACACGTCGTCGTAGGTGCCGTCCTCACGGATCTTCGCGAGCGCAGCGTCGAGCGGGGCGAGCAGGTCGGAGTCCTTGGCGACGGCGAAGCCGTACTGCTCGCCGGTCGGGAAGGTCTCGGTGACCACGAACTGATCGGGAGCGGTGGTCGCCCGGTAGGCGTTCACCGGCAGGTCCTGCAGGGCCGCCTTGATGTCACCCGAGATCAACGCCGGGAACATCTCGTCACCGGTGGAGAATTCCTTGATCGTGGAGCCCTCGGGCTTGTTCTCCTCGGCGTAGGTGGCGCCGGTGGTCTCGACCTGCACACCGAAGTCTTCGCCTGCGAGGTCCTCGAGGGTGGCGAACTCGTCCTCGTTCTCCTTGAGCACCAGCAGCGACTGGTCGGCATCGAAGTACGGCTCGGTGAAGTCGACCTTCTCGGCGCGCTCGTCGGTGATGGTCATCGCCGAGGCGATCATGTCGCAGCTGCCCGCGGCGAGCGCCGGGATGATGTTGTCGAACGGCGTCGTGACGAACTCGACGGTCACGCCGAGCTGCTCACCCATCGCGGAGACGATGTCGTAGTCGAAGCCGGTGGTCTCGCCGTCCTCTTCGAACTCGAAGGGCTTGTAGGGCATGTCGGAGCAGACGGTGAGCGTGCCGTCGCTCACGAGTTCGACGCCCTCGAGGCTGAGCTCGCTGCTGCCCCCGCCGGCATCGCCGGCGGTCGTGGTGGTGTCGTCGTCGGCCGAGTCGCTGCCGCACGCGCCCAACAGCAGAGCTGCGGTCGCGAGAAGCGGAACGAGGGCGATGGAGCGGGTGCGCATGAGGGGGGACCTCCGGATGGGATGGTGCGTCACGTGGCCGAGAGGCTACCCGTCGGCCATCAGCGGCAACCTTTTCCGTCGGATGTCAGACATGTCACCGTGCAGTGGCCCCGTTCGAGGCGCGCGGCGTCAGGCCCGTTCGAGGAGCGCGGCGACTGGCGCGCCGAGCGCCGGGTGCCCCTTCTGCAGCGCCGCGGCGTTCGCTGCCCGGTCCTCGGGGGCGTAGCGGTAGTTGGCCATGATGCCGAAGGACCGAGCCATGCCGCGTCGGAGCGATCCGCTCCCCAGGCCAGGTCGAACAGCCGTGCGCCGTTGCCCAGGTGGAACCGCGCCACGGGGTCGAGCGGCCGACCGTCCTCGCCGACGGCGGTCAGGTAGGTGGCACATGCCCGCAGCAGCTCGTCGCGCTGCTCGGACTCCGGTCCGACGTGGGACCCGTGCTCCTCTGCCCAGCGACGGAAGCCGGGAACGGGGGAGAGGGTCACGAAGGTGCGGAGTCCGGGCAACTCCTCACGCAACTGCTCGACGACCCCGCCGAGCAGCGCCCGGCCGCCGGGAAGCCCGACCAGGCCCGGCTCGACGTTCCAGATCGAATAGAACGCGGCCGTGTCCGCCTCGGCGGGATCGGCCGTCGGGGCGTCCGGGTCGAGCACCGCAGCCAGGTCGTCGGGCACTCCCTTCCACAACGCCACCCACACCACGTTCAGCGGGCGTCCGGGCAGCAGCGGGTGCTCGAGCACGAAGCACCGGCGGTCCTCGGCGAGCCGGTCGGCCAGGTCGTCGGGACCCGAGATCGGGTGCACCGGTTCCGCCGCAGCGAGACGCGCCACCAGGGCACCGGGTTCGTCAGCGGTGACCCGTCGCACCCTCGGCGCCCGACCGTCGAGGGCGTCGCGCAGCTCCACGGTGACGGCATCCAGCTCGGTCATGGCAGCGTCCAGCTCGGCCCGGTCGTTCCGGTTCCGAGCCGCGAGCAGGGCTGCTCGGCGGTCGACCAGGGCGGAGACATCGGAGCTCGACATCCCGTCATTGCATTCCGTGGCGCCGGTGCCGGGCAATTCCGGGCGATCCGGGGCCGACTCCGGGGCGCGGGCCTGAGCGACTTCACACCCGTCGCGGTGCGGGACGGGGAGTACGCGGGCTCGTCGGCGGTACCCTCGACGACGAATGCGCACGCACCTTCGGCTCGGACGACTGCTCGGAGTTCCCATCGGCCTCAACTGGGGCGTGCTCGTCGTGTGCGTGCTGTTGACCTTCAGCCTCGCCGAGCTGTCACTGCCGTCGATCGCGCCCGACCACCCGACGAGCGCCTACTGGTTCGCCGCAGTCATCGGCGTGATCGGTTTCCTGCTGTCGCTGACCGGCCACGAGCTCGGACACAGCTACATCGCCGACCGCAACGACGTGAAGGTCATCGAGATCACGCTGTGGCTCTTCGGCGGTGTCGCGAAGCTCGAGGGCGACGCGGACAACGCCGGTGCCGAGTTCCGCATCGCGGCGGCCGGACCGGCGATGTCGATGGTCATGGCGGGCATCTTCGGCCTCGGCTACTGGGGTGTCGAACGTGCCGACGGCTCCGCGGTGCTGGCCGGCCTGCTGATCTGGCTCGCCGCGATCAACGTCGTGCTCGCCGTCTCCAACCTGCTGCCGGCCTTCCCGCTCGACGGCGGACGGATGCTGCGCGCGATCCTCTGGCGGCGCTCGGGACGCAAGGGCTCCGCGACCCGCACCGCCGCCCTCTGGGGGCAGATCCTGGCGGGGGTGCTCATCGCCGCGTCGCTCGCCGCGATGAAGTGGTGGTCGTTCTGGTCCGGGATGTGGACGTTGCTGCTGGCGCTGTTCCTGCTGTTGGCCGCACGCTCGGAGTGGACGGCCTCCGGGGCGCGACCGGAGTTGCTCGTCGCCGCGGTGTCCGGGCTCGGTCGCCGCCTGCCCCGGCCGCTGCCGCGCAACGCCACGGTGGCCGACCTGGAACGCACGCTGCAGGCCAACCCCGGCACGCCCATCGTGACGGTGTACGACGAGCACGGCCACGTCTCGTCGCTCGTCTTCCCCGACGCCGTCATGCGGGTCCCGCCCGCCCAGCGGTCCGTGGTGCCGATCACCTCGCTGACCGAACCGATCTGGAGCCTGCCGCGCGTGCATCCCGAGGAGTCGGTCGAAGAGGTCCTGGCCCGTCTCGGCTCGGGCACCTACTGGCGTGCGGTGGTCACCGACGGCAACTCCGTCGAGGGCGTCCTGTGCTCCGAGGACGTCGACCGTGTCCTCGAGCTGGCGACGGTCTGACCCCGCCACGGAGCCGGTCGCTACCCTCCTCGCCGTGGATCTCTACCGACAGTTCGAACGCCTCCGGATCGACCGACCCGAGGACGGCGTGCTCCGACTCGTGCTGGACAGCCCCGGACGGCTCAACGCGGTCGACCGGGACCTGCACCGCGAGCTCTGCGACGTCTGGCCGGTGATCGACCGCGACCCCGAGACCCGTGCGGTGCTGGTGCACGGCGCCGACGGCGCGTTCTCCGCGGGCGGCGACCTGGAGATGGTCAAGGCGATGTACGAGGACTTCGACTATCGCAACGGCGTCTTCCGAGAGGCCCGCGAGCTCGTGCACCACATGATCAACATCTCGGTGCCGGTGGTGTCCGCGATCGAGGGGCCCGCCGTCGGTGCCGGGCTCGCCGTCGCGCTGCTCGCCGACGTGTCGGTCGCCGGGCGCACCTCCCGCCTGATCGACGGCCACACCAAGCTCGGCGTCGCCGCCGGCGATCACGCTGCAGTGATCTGGCCGCTGCTCTGCGGCATGGCCAAGGCGAAGTACTACCTGCTCACCTGCGACACCTTGCTCGGTGAAGAGGCAGAGCGCATCGGGCTGGTCAGCATGTGCGTCGACGACGATCAGGTCCTCGACACCGCGACCGGTGTCGCTCGCAGGTTGGCCGCCGGCTCGGTCACTGCGATGCGCTGGACCAAGTACTCCTTGAACGGCTGGCTGCGCGACGCCGGCCCCATCTTCGACGCCTCGGCGGCGATGGAGATGCTGGGGTTCACCGGTCCCGACGTGCGCGAAGGGGTCGCGGCCATCGAACAGAAGCGTCGCGCCGAGTTCCGCTCCGGTCCGTCGGACTGCTGAGTGCCCACGGGTAACGTCGGTTGATGGCTTCCGTCTCGGGCAGACGGCCCGGGGTCGGGCTCTGGCGCATGGTTGCCGCGCTCGTCCGCCAGCGTCGTCGACTCGCGCTCGCGACGCTCGCGGTGGCCCTCGGCGTGGGCTACCTGGCGGGTGCGCTGACGCTGTTGAACCGCGTCTCGAACGGGCTCGACAACCTGGCCGCGGCCGGGGCCGAGAACGCCGACCTGGTGGTCGAGGGCGAGGTCGCCTATTCCTCGTCGCTCGAGGAGACCCGCCGCCTCGTGCCCGCCTCGATCGCCGAGGGACTGCAGGGGCAGCCCGGCATCGCCGCGGCGGTGTCGCGGCTCGAAGAGGTCGCCGTCATCCTCGGCGCCGACGGGCTGCCGGTCGTCGGGCCGGGCCTGTCGGAGCAGCCGCTCGGAACGAACTGGCCCGACGACGAGGCGATGTCGCCGTACCGGTTCGTCGGCGAGGGTCGACCGCCCGAGGGCGACGACGAGGTCGTGATCGACGAGCGCTCGGCCGACATCGCCGGCGTACAGGTCGGCGACACGGTCGGGATCACCACCACGGGCGCCAAGTCGGAGTTCCGGGTCACCGGCATCGTCACCACCGCCGAGGGCGAGCTGCCCGACGGCTCATCGCTCGCGATCTTCTCGACCGAGCGAGCACGGACCCTGTTCGAGATGCCGAACAACGACAACCGGGTGGCGATCCGGCTCGACGACGGCGCGGACGTCGAGCAGATGGCGGCGCAGATCCGACAGCAGCTGCCCGCCGGTGCCGAGGTCGTCGACGGCGAGACCGGCGCGAGGCACCGCCAAGAGTCGGTCACCCGCAGCTTCACGCTGATCCGGGTGCTGATCATGGGGTTCGCCGGACTCGCGCTGGTGGTCGGGATGGTGACCGTCGCGAACTCGCTCACCCTGCTCTACGCCGAGCGGCGCAGGACCTTCGCAGCGTTCCGCCTGGTCGGCGCGAAACGCCGCCAACTCATGGCGGCGGCGTTGATCGAAGCAGCGCTGTTGGCGAGCATCGCATCGCTGCTCGGCGCGCCCCTCGGGCTGATCCTCGGTCGTCTCATCGAGGTGGCGGTCGGTTCGCTGGGTACGTCGGTGCCCGTGGGCGGCTCGACCGTGTCGATCTCGGCGCTGGTCTGGGCGGTGTTGATCGGAGTGGGGGCCACGGTGCTCGCAGCGATCGTGCCGGCCCGTCGGGCGTGTGCGGTGCCGGCCATCGAGGCGGTCGCCGAGGCGCCGGGTGCGGACGTGACCAGCGGGTGGTCGCGCCTGTTGAACTCGGTCGCGGTGGTGCTGGCGTTCGCCGTGCTGGTGGCAGGACTCCTGCTGCTGGCCGATGTCGCCGCGTCGCTCGTGTTGTCGATCGCAGGAGGCGTGGCGCTCGTCGGCGTGGTGATGGTGTTGACGCCGGCCGCCCTGAGCTACGCCGTCGCCGGCGGCATCCGGCTGGTTCCGACCCGCCCGGCGGCCCTGCGCCGCATCGGTTCCCGCGACGCCATCCGCAACCGGTCGCGCACCGCCGCGACGACCGGTGCGCTCATGCTGGCGACCGCGGTCGTCGCAGGTCTCGGCGTCTTCCTGGCCTCGTTCACCGCGTCCGTCGACGCCGACGTGTCGGACCTGGTGAGCGCCGATCTGGTCCTCGACTCCGAGACGTTCACCAAGGGCGGCCTCCCTGCCGATCTGCTCGAGCAGGTCGCCGGGCTGCCCGAGGTGGGAGCGGTCAGCGGCTGGCAGCTCGGCCGGGTGCGGATCGCCGAGATCCCGGCCCGTATCACCGCCATCGACGGCGCCGCGCTCGACCAGGTGCTGACGCCGATCTGGGTCGGTCCGGAGCCGTCGGAGTTGTCGGAGCTCGGCATCGCCGTCGAACGTCGAGCGGCCGAGACGCTCGGGTCTGACCATCGGCTCGATGGTGCCCGTGTACTTCAACGGCGGCGGTGAGGAGTTGATGGCCGTCGAGGGCATCTACGACTCGGGGTCGGTGCTGCTCGGAGAGGCGGTGATCAACCGCTCGGTGCTCATGCGGCAGATCCCCGCCACCCCCGACCTGATCGGACTCGTCCGCCTTGCGGAGGACACGCCGGCGGCGCGCGGCCGCAGTCGTGGACCTCGCGGGGAGCTACGGCATCACCTCGGTGCTGGAGCCGTCGGAGTTCGTCGCCAGCCGGTCGGACCTGCTGGACGGCTTCCAGCGGGTGATCCAGTGGATGCTGCTGTTCACGCTCATCCAGGCGCTCGTCGGCGTGGTCAACACCCTGCTGCTCTCGGTGGGTGAGCGCCGACGCGAGTTCGGACTGCTGCGCGCCGCAGGGGCGACCCGGTCCCAGGTGCAGCGCCTGGTGTTGATCGAGGGGGCGTCGTTCGCGGTCATCGGCACCGCTCTCGGTCTGGTCGCGGGTGTCGTGATCGGTGTGGCCGCGATCGGCTCGCTCAAGCAGTTCGGCATCGAAGGACTGTCGATCCCCGTGCCGGTGCTCACGGTCACGGCGTTCGCCGCGGTGGCGCTCGGCGTGCTCGCTGCGGTCGTTCCCGCTCGATGGGCAGCGGCCATTCCCGCGCTCGATGCCGTGTCCGATTCCGGCGACGCAGCTCGGAGCATCGGCCTGCGGGCCGGCCTCGCTCGCTGGAGCGACGAGCGCCGCCGTGCTCGGATGGCTCGCGCGGAGGCGACGGCAGCGACGGCGCCGCCACCGTTCCATGGCGTCACGCCAGCTCCCGGCGAGCCCGTCGCCGCTGGTGCTGCGGCGACGGCCGGGTCGGTGCCGTCGGCCCCGGCTGCTCCGACCCAGCCTGCGCCGGCGTCAGCGCCAACGGGTCCCGTTCCGGGGCCGTTCGCTCCGGGCCCCGTCACGCCACCGCCACCGGTGGTGCCAGCTCGGGCGATGCCGTCGGTGTCCACGCCGCCGGCACTCGGACCGGCGCCCGACGCGACCGAGCCGACCGTCGTCGAACCGGTGGTCGCCGCCGAGCGGCCCACTGTCGCCGTTCCCGATGCTGCAGTCCCGATGCCGCCGGTGCCGGCTCCGAACGAGCCGGCTCCGAACGAGCCGGCTCCGAACGAGCCGGCTCCGAACGAGCCGCTGCTCCGAACGAGCCTGCGCTGAACGTCGAGGGCGACCCGGTCGCTGCCCCGCTCGGCGAACCGCCGGTCGAGCCTCCGCCAGCGGGCGACCTCCCGCGTTCCGACAGCTGGGTGCGACCCGCCGAGGAGTCCACGGTGCCCCCTCGGCGTCGTCCGAGCGTGGCGTTCACCGCGGAGCCGACCCGCCCGGACCGCCTGCGGCGCAACGAGCCGGTCGCGCCCGACCTCGACCCGGTCGTGCGGCTGCGTCTCGGTGACGTGCTCGACCGCCTCGACCCGGCGAGCGTGCGTGACGCGACACCGGTGTTGCTCCCGTTCGCACGCACGCTGGAACCCGACGAGACCGTTCGGCATCTCGTTCAGGGGTGGGCGAAGGGATCGGTGTGCCTCGTGGCGAGCACCGACCATCGACTGCTGGTCGTCGTGGCCCGCCATCCCGAGCCGCTCGTCGAGACCTTGCCGCCGGAGTCGACCAGCATCTCGCTCTACGGCCCGCCGGGCACCGACAGGGTGTCGCTCGCGGTGGTCGACGGCCGCCGGCTGCTCGAGGTCACCGGCATCCGCGACAGCGCGGACGCCGCCGCGTTGCGGGCGACGCCCACACCTCGCCGGCGTCGGCGCCCCGAGTTCTTCTGATCGCGCCCGGATCGTGACGCACGGGGCTGAATCGGGTGCAGAGATGCCGGTCCTGGCCGGCGTGATCGCCCCCGGTTGGTGAAGGGGGCGTGAGGGGTGGTGAACCGGGTGCAGAGATGCCGGTCCAGGCCGGTGTGATCGCCCCCGGTTCGTGAAGGGGGGAGGCGGGCGACGGCGGTCAGGCGACGGTGATGGCCACGACGGCATCGAGGCCGTCGATCGTGCCGGTGTGGGTGCCGGTGCGGCCGTGGGCCGACACTGCGCCCTCGGTCGCCACCGCGACGTCGAACGAGGTCGCGAGGACCTGCTCGGCGATCCAGCCGCGATGGGCGTCGATCGCCGCCGCCAGGTCGGGATGCGCCGTGAGGTGCAACGAGATGCGGTCGGTGATGCGCAGGTCCTCGTCCTTGCGGGCCTGCTGGACGAGTCGCACCAGGTCGCGGGCGCTGCCCTCGGCGGCGAGCTCGGGGCTCACCTCGACGTCGAGCTCGACCACCGCGTCGCTGTCGCGCAGCGGGGCTGCCGCGGCGCCCTCACGTGCCTGCAGAGCGAGCTCGAACTCGCCCTCTGCGAGGACCTGATCGGCCACGGCCACGGAGCCGTCGTCGAGCTGGGTCCACTCGCCGGCCTTTGCCGCCTTGATGACGTCCTGGACGGCCTTGCCGAGCCGGGGCCCGAGCACCTTGGCGTTCGGGCGCAGCAGGAACTCGCCGACCGACGACAGGTCCTCGGTGAGCACGACCTGCTTGACGTTGACCTCGTCGCGTACCAGGTGCGTGAGCTCGTCCAGGCCCGCGACGTCGCGCCCCGCCACGGTGAGCCGGGCGAGCGGCAGGCGGGCACGCAGGCGGTGGTCCTCACGCAGCCCGAGGGCGACCGAGCAGACCTCACGCACACGGTCCATCGAGACGACCAGCTCCGGGTCCTGGGGCAGCTCGTCGGTCCCCGGCCAGTCCTCGAGGTGCACCGACCCGTCGCCGTGCTCGCCGGCGCCGCAGAGACCCAGGTGGATCTCCTCGGCCACGAACGGCAGCAGCGGCGCGACGACCTTCGTCAGCGTCGTCAACACCGTGAACAGCGTGTCGAACGCGTCGCGGCCGTCGTCATCGAGCTCGGAGGCGTCGCCGTCGACACCCGGCGCCCAGAAGCGCTCGCGTGAGCGGCGGATGTACCAGTTGTTCAGGGCGTCGAGGTAGGACTGCACCTCGCCACACGCGCCGGCGATGTCGTAGTCGTCCATCCGCTCGGTCATCGCCTCGACCAGCGCGCTGGTCTTGGCCAGCACGTAGCGGTCGAGCAGCCCCTCGGCGTCGGTGCGGAACGTGGCCCGGTACCCGCTGGCGTTCGCGTACATCGTGAAGAAGGAGTACGCGTTCCAGATCGGGTTCAGCACCAGGCGGATCACCTCGGTGAAGTCCGACGCGTCGGTCGAGATGCGCAGGTCGCCGCCGCGCAGGATCGGCGACGACATGAGATGCCAACGCAGCGCGTCGGAGCCGTGGGACTCGAAGACCTCGACCGGGTCGGGGTAGTTGCGCAGCTTCTTCGACAGCTTCTTGCCCTCGTGGTCGAGGACCACGCCGTGGCAGATCACGTTCGAGAACGCAGGCCGGTCGAACAGCGCACCCGAGAGCACGTGCAGCGTGTAGAACCAGCCGCGCGTCTGGGCGATGTACTCGACGATGAAGTCAGCGGGGGAGTGCTCCTCGAACTGCTCCTTGTTCTCGAAGGGGTAGTGCAGCTGGGCGAAGGGCATCGACCCGGACTCGAACCAGCAGTCGAAGACCTCTGGCACGCGGCGCATCGTCGAGCGACCCGTCGGGTCATCCGGGTTCGGGCGGGTCAGATCGTCGATGTAGGGCCGATGCAGGTCTGTCGGCCGCACGCCGAAGTCGCGCTCGATCTCGTCGAGGGAGCCGTACACGTCGGTGCGCGGGTAGGCAGGGTCATCGCTGCGCCAGACGGGGATGGGGGACCCCCAGAAGCGGTTGCGCGAGATCGACCAGTCGCGGGCGCCCTCGAGCCACTTGCCGAACTGGCCGTCGCGCACGTGCGAGGGGATCCAGTTGATCTCCTGGTTGAGCTCGACCAGCCGATCGCGGATCGCGGTGACCTCGACGTACCACGACGACACGGCCTTGTAGATGATCGGCGTGTCGGTCCGCCAGCAGTGCGGATAGTTGTGGTCGTAGGTGTCGTGGCGCACCACGACACCCGCCGCCTTGAGGTCCTTGATGATCTCCGGATTGGCGTCGAAGACGTTCTGGCCGACGTAGTCGGCGACTTCGTCGGTGAAGCGGCCCGAGTCGTCGACCGGGCAGACCAACACGATGCCGTTGGCCTCGCACACCCGCTGGTCATCCTCGCCGAACCCGGGGGCCTGGTGCACCACGCCGGTGCCGTCGTCGTCGGTGACGTAGTCGTCGACGAGCACCCGGAAGCTGTCGGCGTGCTCGGCGAAGTACGGGAACAGCGGCTCGTACCGCAGGCCGGCGAGCTCGGAGCCCGACAGGTGGGCCACGATGTTCGGCTCGTCGCCGAGCTCCGCGGCGTACTTGGACACGGCGTTGGCGCCGAGCACCACACGGCGCCCCGCTCGGGGCCCCTCGTCGAGTTGCACGACGACGTAGTCGACCTCCGGGCCGACCGCGAGCGCCAGGTTCGACGGGAGGGTCCACGGGGTGGTCGTCCACGCCCAGATCTCGGTGCCGTCGGCGCCGACGAGCGCGTCGGGCAGATCCGCCGCCTCGCCGCTGGCGGCACGAAGGGTGAATGCGACCGTCAGCGCCGGATCCTGACGGGGGCGGGTCGCGTCGTCGAGGCGGATCTCGAAGTTCGACAGCGGGGTCTCGGCACCCCAGGAGTACGGCATGACCCGGTACGCCTCGTAGATGAGGCCCTTGTCCCACAGCTGGCGGAACGCCCAGATGACGGACTCCATGTACGTGGCGTCCATCGTCTTGTAGTCGTCGTCGAAGTCGACCCAGCGCGCCTGACGCGTGACGTAGCGCTCCCACTCGCCGGTGAAGCGCATGACCGAGGCGCGGCACTCGTCGTTGAAGCGGTCGATGCCGTACTCGTTGATGGCGACCCGCCCGGAGACCCCGAGCTCCTTCTCGGTCTGCATCTCGGCGGGAAGGCCGTGGCAGTCCCAACCGAAGCGACGCTCGACGCGGTGACCGCGCATGGTCTGGTAGCGGGGCACCACGTCCTTGACGTAGCCGGTGAGCAGGTGGCCGTAGTGCGGCAAGCCGTTCGCGAACGGAGGGCCGTCGTCGAACACGTACTGGTCGTCCTCGGGACGCTGCTCGACCGAGCGCTCGAAGGTGCGCTGGCGCTCCCACTGGTCCAGGATCCGCCGCTCCATCGCCGGGAAGTCGGCGCGGGTCGGGACGCTGGGATAGGGGGTGTCGGTCGATCGCGCTTCGGTCATCTCGTCCTGCTCGGGGGGTGGGTGCCGGTGCACGATCGTACCGGCGCCGCCACAGCAGGCCCGAACGGGTTCAGGCAGGAGCGGCGGTCACTCCAGTTCGATGTCCCAGCGGTCCAGGCAGTCTCACCCCGGCCAGGTGGTCACTCCAGTTCGATGTCCCAGCGGTCCAGGCAGTCCTGGCACCGGTAGGCCACGATGTCGCCCGCCTGGAAGCCGGTCGGCAGGTCGGGGTCGGGGAACGACAGCAGGTGGCAGACGCCGCCGCAGTCGACGCAGGTGATCGTCGGCGGCGCGGTGACCGGTTCGGACTCGGCGCCCTGGAAGTCGTCGGACATGTGGGTTCCTCACCGTTCGGCCTGGCATGACTCAGCCGGGCGGTCCGCACCGACTGTACGGAGCCACATCGCCGAGGGTCGAGCGGGGCGGCGGGGCTTCAGTGTCACACCCCCTGGTTACGGTGAACACATGTTCGATGCGGCGGGTGTAGCGGGACGTCTCGGGGAGGTGCGACAGCGCCTGGCCGACGAGCTCATCGAGGAAGCGCTCGCCGATCGACTCGGCGTCCGTGTCGAGCTGTCCCCGGCACGAGTCCTGCTCGAACGTGTCGCCACCGCGGACCCGACTGCGGCGCGTGACGCCGATCTGCTCGCGACGCTGCGACAACTGAGCGAGCTGCGCCGGGTGCTCGACGCGTCGGCGACCCGGCTGCTGGGCGAGGTCGAGCTCCGTGACACCACGAACGTCGATCTCGGCCTGCGGCCCGCCGCGTGGCTCGCAAGCGCCGCGACGCTGCCCTCGGGTGTCGCTCGCGCGCAGGTGCGCGTCGCGGTCTCGTTGCGTGACCACGCCCCCGAGGTGATCGATGCGTGGTGCCAGGGCCGCATCGGAGAGCCCCACGCGCAGCTGTTCGCCAAGGCGGTCGACATCACGCGGATCCGCGACGCGTTCACACCGATGATCCCCTCGCTGCTCGACGACGCCGAAACTCTCCACTTCGACGTGTGGCGCGCACAGCTCACCGCGTTGATCTCATTGCTCGACACCGACGGCGACGAACCCCGCGACCCGTCCGACGACAACCGGGTCGGGTTCAGCCGCGGTCTGTCCGGGCGTTGGATCCTGCACGGCGAGTTCGACCCCGTCACCGGCGCCGTGATCCGCGACGCGCTCAACGACCGGGCCGAACGACTGTTCCACGCCCGCACCAACGACGAAGCCGTCGCCGGCACCGACGCCCTCGTGCCCTCGCAGCAACGGCTGCTCGCCGACGCACTGCACGACATGGCCCGCAACGACCGGGCCACCAACGCCGCAGCCGGCAAGGGAGGCAGCGCCGAGATCCTGTTGCACTTCGACGCCACGGATCCGACCGGGCTGGTCGACGACGACGGCGTCGCCATCGGTGACACCGGCTACTGGACCGCGACATGTGACCCGACCCTGCGAGGAGTCGTGTTCGGGATGCACCGCACCGTGCTCGCCGTCGCGAAGCAACAGCGTCTGGTGTCGCGGGCCCAACGTCGAGCGATGGACCGCCGCGACGGCGGCTGCGTGTTCCCCCGCTGCAGGGCGAAGGCGTCGTGGACCGACGCCCACCACGTCATCCACTGGCGCAACGGCGGCCCGACCGAACTCGCGAACCTCGCCTCGCTGTGCAGGCACCACCACGGTGTGTCACACCGTAAGGGGTGGCGCATGGGAGTCACCGACGACGAATGGTTCTGGTGGCAGACCCCCATCGGCCACGTCATGTGGTCCCAACGCCACGGCATCCAACGAACCGGACCACCTCCAGCCCCGCCACCACGGGAGCTCACTGTCTGACAGCCTCGCCAAGCCAGCCCCGACCCACACGCCGACCGCCCCGGACCACCCCGCGGGCGGTAACGGCGCGCCCCCACGCCGATGACACACCGAGCGTCGTGGCGGCGTCAGCCGTTCGGTTCGGCGTCAGCCGTTCGCTTCGGTGGTGGTCGTGCTGGTCGAGGAGGTCGTCGACGGGTCGAGCAGGGCGCGGTCCACGGTGGTCGTCGTGACCGAGTCCGGGTCGAGCTCCTGCATCTCCTCGAGCGACGGCTCGTAGGCGCCGTCGTCGGACACGTCGTCCGCAGTGTCGTCGAGCTCGCCGCGCAGCAGGATCCGGTTCAGCACGAAGTCGCCGTCAGCGCCCTGGAGCGTGATCTGGTCGATCGCCACCAGCCGCTGGTCGACGTAGCGCAGCAACTGGAAGGCGAAGGGGTTGTCGCCCTCGGTCAGCAGGTCGCCCACACCGGTCGCACCCGACGAACCCACGACCGCGACGACGGTGCCGTCGACGATCTCGAGCCGGGTGGTGTGCACGTGGCCGGCGACGACGGTGTCGACCTCGCCGAGCGCGGGGCGGGCCTGGACCGGGTTGTGCACCATGAGCAGGTCCGGTTCCTCCCGCTCGACGAGCCGCCGCGTGCTCGGGAACTGCTCGCGGTACGTCTCGTCGAGGACGTCGCGGGGGACCTTGCGCAGCGCGGTCTCGGTGGGATCGGACACGCCGAGCACCTTGATGCCCTCGATGTCGACCATGTCGTCGTCGAGCAAGGTCACGTCGTCGTTGCGGGCGAGCGTCGCCCGGACCGCGGCGCTGTCGTGGTTGCCGGCGACCAGGTAGTAGGGCACGTCGAAGTCGTCGAACAGCTCGAGGAACGCTGTCTCGGGCTCGTAGCCGAACGAGGTGATGTCGCCGGTGTCGAGCACGGCGTCGACCTCGAAGTCCGCCGCGAGGTCCCTGGCCAGGGCCAGGCCGATCGTGTTGAGGTGCAGGTCCGAGACGTGCAGCAGCACGACCTCACCCTCGGAGCGCTCGATGTCGCCGGTCAGCGCGGTGGAGTAGAGGCTGGCGATCTTGCCCGACAGCACCTTGACCCGGGAGTCGACCGACCCGAAGCGGGTCTCGAGGCTGCCGACGCTGGCCATCAGCTCCCTCGCCGAGCCGAGCTGGCCGACGAGCTCGGGGGCCTGCTCGAACTGCTCGGCGTCGTAGGAGAGCCCGGCGGGGACGAGCAGCACCGCGATGCTCAGCGGCGCGATCGCCGAGCCGGCGAGCACCCGTCGGAGACTGCGGCGACCCGGGAACGCCGCCGCGGCGCCGACGCCGACGGCGACGGAGAGTACGACCAGGGTGAGCACGAACTTGGTGACGGCCGGACCGAGGTCCTCCCGGACGTCGGCCTCGATGATCGGCACCGGGTCGTCGATGTCGACCGGCGCCTGGCCGTCCTTGGGGCCGATCGCGTCGAGGACGTCGACCTCTGTCAGCTCGAGCCGCAGCTGGACCGGTGCGGAGTGGGTCGCGGCCCGCACGGCGCCGAGTGGCGGCACGCCCAGCTCGGTCCGACCGTGCAGCGACGGCAGGAAGCTCGCATTCACGGTGCCGGGGCCGAGCTTCGCCGTCGGGCTGTAGACCAATGGCACCACGATCAGCACCCACGCCGCGACCCACAACGTGAACACGAGCTTCGAGCGACCTGCACGGGTCGCCAGGCGGCGCCATCGCGAGCTGCCGTTCGCCGTGTTCGAGCCGCTACCCGTCGTGTTCGAGGCGCCCGCCGTCACATCCGTCGTGCCAGCGGTCACATCGGAGGCGACCGCCGTCACATCGGAGGCGACCGACATGCCGTCGGCCGCAGGCGTCCGGGGGCCGGTGTCGCCGCTGTCGACGAGTTCGCCGGTGTCGTCGCTGTCGGCAGGTCCGCCGGTGTCGGTCACGGCTCCCGCTCGTAGGCCCAGGTCGGGCCCATCGAGAGGCGGTGACGAGGTCCGTCGCGGTCCGGGTCGCCCGACTCGTAGCCGACGTCGCCGTGGTACATCGCGATCACCAGGTCACCGCTGAACGCGATCCGGGTGGAGAAGTGCTCCACGACCTGGTCGCCCGAGACCGCCGACGCGACCGTGGGAAAGCGGACCAGCTGACGCAGCGTGATGAACGTCGGGGGAGTGAGGCTGACCTCGCCCGCGTCGCGACGCTCCAGCATCTCGAGCGGCCGACGCCACTGGTACTCACGGATCTCGCCGTCGTCGACGACGATCTCGCCGGCGTCGTCAGGCATGGCCGCCACGAAGAACGCAGTGGTGAAGCGGCGGGGGCTCTCCGGCGGTGGCGTCCAGTGCGACCACCTGCGCAGCAGGAGCGGATCGAGCACGAGCCCCGACTCCTCGTGCGCCTCGCGGACTGCGGCACGCAGCGCGGCGGCCTCGAGGTCCTCGCCCTCGGGCGGGTGATCCCCCGGGTCGATGCGGCCACCCGGGAACACCCACGTGCCGCCGGCGAAGCTCAGGTCGCGGTCGCGGCGCAGCATGAGCGCCTCGACGCCGTCCTCACCGTCACGCACCACCAGCACGGTGGCCGCCGGAATGGCCTCGGGGTCCCACCACGACGGGTCGGCAGCAGTCGTGGGGCGGTCGTCCGGCACGGTCACGTTGCGGACGATACCGCCCGCCAGGGAGCCGGACAGGGCGTCCCTGTGCCACCGACGACGAGCACCGGCCACCGCGCGTGGTGGTTTCGACATCACTCCGCGCGAACCCCGGGGTCGGTCGAGAAAGTCGCGTGCGACACGCCCGATAGCGTTGACAGGGTTGTACTTACGCGACTGTAATTACAGCTCTGCACCCCAAGATGTAGGGGTGCAGGGGTCAGCGAGCCACCACATCTGGTGATTGGGCGGTCACCGGAATCCAGCACGTCGTGGCGTCCGCGCCGGGTCGTGAGGGCGGTGCCACGGGCCTGTTGCACGGACGCGAGGTCCAGGGACGGTGCGACAGGGCGGTGCACACGGTGAGTGGTCGCAGTGGCCCGGTGGATCAGCAGCAGACAGCCAGCAGACGGACAGAGGATCGGTGGACACGGTGGCACTTTCGGAAGACGTGCGTGAGATCGAAGTGCTCGACGACTCCCCGGAGGTCGTCGACACCGACCTGGGTACCCAGATGCGCGTCCGCAAGCGCGACGGCAGCCTGGAGTCGGTCGACCTGAACAAGATCGTGCGAGCGGTCGCCCGGTGCGCAGCCGGCCTCGAGAACGTCGACTCGATGCGTGTCGCCACCCGGACCATCTCCGGCCTCGTCGACGGCGCCACCACCGAGGACCTCGACAACCTCTCGATCCGCACCGCTGCTGCGTTCATCGCCGAGGAGCCGAACTACTCCCGTCTCGCGGCGCGCCTGCTGGCGACCGTGATCGACAAGGAGGTCCAGAACCAGGACATCTACTCCTTCTCGCAGTCGGTGGCCCTGGGCCAGGCGCAGGGCATCATCGGCGACGAGACCGCTGCGATGGTCGCCACCCACTCCCGCAAGCTCAACGACGCGATCCTCCCGGAGCGCAACTGGCTCTACGAGTTCTTCGGCCTGCGCACCGTCTACGACCGGTACCTGCTCCGTCACCCCGAGACCCGGTTCGTCATCGAGACGCCGCAGTACTTCCTCATGCGCGTCGCCTGTGGCCTGTCGACCTCGCCCGAAGAGGCGATCGAGTTCTACAAGCTGATCTCGTCGCTCGACTACCTGCCGTCGTCGCCGACGCTGTTCAACTCGGGCACCACCCACCCGCAGATGTCGAGCTGCTACCTGCTCGACTCGCCCGAGGACAACCTCGACGCGATCTACGAGCGCTACCGCGACGTCGCCCGCCTCTCCAAGCACGCCGGCGGCATCGGCCTGTCCTACAGCCGCATCCGCTCGCGGGGCTCGCTCATCCGCGGCACCAACGGCCTGAGCAACGGCATCGTGCCGTGGCTCAAGACGCTCGACTCCTCGGTGGCCGCGGTCAACCAGGGGGGCCGTCGCAAGGGTGCGGCGTGCGTGTACCTCGAGACGTGGCACGCCGACATCGAGGCCTTCCTCGAGCTGAAGGAGAACACGGGCGACGCCGCCCGTCGGACCCACAACCTCAACCTCTCGAACTGGGTCCCCGACCTGTTCATGGAGCGCGTCGAGCAGGACTGGCAGTGGAGCCTCTTCGACCCGAAGAAGGTCCCGCACCTTGTCGACCTGTACGGCGACGACTTCCGTGAGGCGTACCTGCAGGCCGAGAACGAGGGCCTGTTCGAGGAGCAGATCCCCGCTCGGCAGCTCTACAGCCGCATGATGCGCTCGCTGGCAGAGACCGGCAACGGCTGGATGACGTTCAAGGACTCCTCCAACGAGAAGTGCAACCAGACCGGGACCGTGGCGTCCGACGGCACGCCCAACGTCGTGCACCTGTCCAACCTCTGCACCGAGATCCTCGAGGTGACGAACCAGGCCGAGACGGCGGTCTGCAACCTGGGTTCGGTGAACCTCGGTGCCATGGTGCGCCCGGGTGCCGACGGCGCGCTGGCCTTCGACTTCGATCGCCTGGCCGACGTCGTTCGTCTGGCGGTGCCGTTCCTCGACCGCGTCGTCGACATCAACTTCTACCCGACCGACGAGGCCGGCAACTCGAACTCGAAGTGGCGTCCGGTCGGGCCTCGGGATCATGGGTCTGCAGGACGTGTTCTTCAAGCTCCGCCTGCCGTTCGACTCCGACGAGGCCCGGGCGCTGTCGGCCCGCATCTCCGAGGAGATCTACTTCAACGCGCTGACCGCCTCGAACCTGCTCGCGTCGGTCGACGGCACCCACGGCGGCTGGGACGAGACCCGTGCCGCCAAGGGCGACCTGCAGTTCGACCTGTGGGGTGTCACGCCGACCGACCCGGCTCGCTGGGCCGACCTGAAGAAGAAGATCGCCAAGGACGGCCTGCGCAACTCGCTGCTCATCGCGATCGCGCCGACCGCCACGATCGCGTCGATCGCCGGTTGCTACGAGTGCATCGAGCCGCAGGTCTCGAACCTGTTCAAGCGAGAGACGCTCTCGGGTGAGTTCCTGCAGATCAACTCCTACCTGGTGCGCGAGCTCCAGGCGCTCGGGGCCTGTGGACCGAGTCGGTCATCGCCGCGATCAAGCGCGCCGAGGGGTCGGTGCAGGACATCGACGAGATCCCCGAGGACGTGCGGGCGATCTTCCGCACCGCCTGGGAGATCCCCATGCGCTCGCTGATCGACATGGCCGCCGACCGTGGCGCCTACATCGACCAGTCGCAGTCGCTGAACCTGTTCATGGAGTCCCCGACCATCGGGAAGCTCAGCTCCATGTACATGCACGCATGGAAGCAGGGTCTCAAGACGACCTACTACCTGCGCTCGCGGCCGGCGACCCGCATCAACAAGACCACCGGCGCAGGGGGCACCCCCGAGGGCCCCAACGGCGGTGGGGTGCCGGCCACGCCGCTGCCGACGAAGGAGTCGACCGAGCCGGCCGCCACACCGTCGAGCAGGACGCCGAGAAGACCTTCACCGACGACGAGGCGCTCGCCTGCTCCCTCGAGAACCCCGAGTCGTGCGAAGCCTGCCAGTGACGGCTCGCTGACCGCCCACGCCCACTGCTGACCCGACCCTCCGGTCGACCACCGCCTCCGAGAACGAAAGAACGCACACGATGTCGCTCGCCGAGAACACCGCACTCGAGAACACCACACTCGAACCAACCTTCGCCGAACCGATCGACCTGACCGACGGCGCGGAGCGCCCGGTCGGCAACCTGCTCGACCCCGGCTTCAACCTGACGCTGCGGCCCATGCGCTACCCGCAGTTCTACGACATGTACCGCGACGCGATCCGCAACACCTGGACCGTCGAAGAGGTCGACTTCTCCGACGACATCGTCGACCTGCAGCGCAAGCTCGTGCCGGCCGAGCGTCACCTGATCAACCGCTTGGTCGCGTTCTTCGCGACGGGTGACTCGATCGTGTCGAACAACCTCGTGCTCAACCTGTACAAGCACGTGA
The DNA here is from genome assembly GCA_963707555.1 of uncultured Actinomycetota bacterium. Lineage (GTDB taxonomy): Bacteria > Actinomycetota > Acidimicrobiia > Acidimicrobiales > Microtrichaceae > JAFAFN01. Next base: position 184,704 of record CAVPQM010000002.1, on the reverse strand, counting down.
ACAGCCCCGAGGGGCGCATGTACCTGTCGCGCCAGCTCTACGAAGAGGCGCTGCACGTGCAGTTCTACCTGACGCTGCTCGACACCTACATCCCGGACCAGTTGGAGCGCGCCGAGGCGTTCAGTGCGATCGAGAACATCCCCTCGATCCGGCGCAAGGGCGAGTTCTGCTTCAAGTGGATCGACTCGATCAACTCCCTCGACGAGCTGCGCAGCCGCGGCGACCGCAAGATGTTCCTGCTGAACCTCATCTGCTTCGCGGCGTGCATCGAGGGGCTGTTCTTCTACGGGGCGTTCGCCTACGTCTACTTCCTGCGCTCCAAGGGGCTGCTCAACGGCCTGGCGTCGGGCACCAACTGGGTGTTCCGCGACGAGAGCTGCCACATGAACTTCGCGTTCTCGGTCATCGAGCAGGTCCGCCGTGAGGAGCCCGAGCTCTTCGACGACGAGCTCGCCGCCAACGTCACCGCGATGCTCTCCGAGGCGGTCGAGGTCGAGTACGCCTTCGCCGAGGACCTGCTCTCGCAGGGCATCCCCGGCATGTCGCTGCCCGACATGCGCGAATACCTGCAGTTCGTCGCCGACCAGCGGCTCGTCACCCTCGGTCTGCCGAAGACCTACGGCTCCAAGAACCCGTTCGCCTTCATGGAGCTCCAGGACGTGCAGGAGCTGACCAACTTCTTCGAGCGCACCGTCTCGGCGTACCAGACCGGCGTCGACGGAGAGTTCGCACTCGACGACGACTTCTGAGTCGACCGCCCGGTCGGGCATCGAGCCCGAATCCTCACGACAGCCCGGCCGTCTCGGCCGGGCTGTCGCCGTTCCGGTGTTCGGGCGGTCCAGCGCCCGGGCGCTGTGCGCGTGCAGCTCGTCGAACGCTCCGGACGCGATCCGGCCCGCCCACCGTGGTGGACGGGCCGGGTCGGACACCGTCCGATCAGGAGGCGACCAGCTCGGTCCCCTCCCGCTCGCGGGCCGACGGTGCCCCGACCTGGTCCAACGTGAGCGGCTCGACCGCCGCGGTGCCGGTGGGTCGGCCCAGGTAGGCGTAGACCGCCCCGACCAGCACCGCGCCGCCCACCAGGTTCCCGGGCACGGTCCACAGCAGGTTCCGGCCGAGCATCGACCACGTGCCCGTGCCCTCGAACGCCGCCAGGGAGAAGGTCGTCATGTTGGCGACGGAGTGCTCGAAGCCCGAGGCGATGAAGGCGAGCAACGCCCACCACAGCACCGCCAGCTTGGCGGCGTCGGACCTGGTCCTGGAGGCCATCCAGAGCCCGAGGCAGACCAGCGTGTTGCAGAGCACCGCACGCCAGAACAGCTGCGGACCCGATGCGGCGTCCTTGGCGGCGACGGTCGACGCGAGCAGCTCCGAGGCGGGTCCGGCGCCGAACAGGCCGGTGCCGTGCACGATCGCGGCGAGCAGGACCGAGCCGACGAAGTTGCCGATCAGGGCGAACAGACAGACCAGGCCGGCGCGTGGCCAGGTGACGGTGCGGCCGATGGCCCCCTGGGTCATCACCATCATGTTGCCGGTGACGAGCTCACCACCGGCGAACACCACGAGCGTCAACGCGATGCCGAACACCGAGCCCATGATCAGCTTCGCGAGCGGCGAACCGGCGGCGACGAGCGGTGCCCCGACGCTGAGCAGCAGGACGATGGCGATGCCGACGAACGCGCCGGCGAGCACGGCGGACAACAGGAAGCGTCTCGGATCCGACGCCCCCTTCGACTTCGTGTCGGCGAGTGCGCCGGCGTCCTCGATGGCTTCTGGTACCGGAACGGGCATGTCGGAACTCCTTGCTGGTGCGCTGATGAGGCTGGTGGGGGATGGGGTGATGGGGGGCCTGACAGCAACGGGACGCCGGTTCAACCGGCGAGTGCGACGGGTGTGCCCGTCGGGCGGTCGAGCAGATCGGGTTCGGCGCCGCTGGCCCAGCGGTCGGCGAGCACGGCGTCGAGGTGTGCGACCACCGCGTCGAGTCCGAGGCGTCGGACCGTCGCGCCGAGCGCTTCGCCGGCCCGGCGCGTCGCGCTCCACAGCCCGACGATGGCGTCGACGGTGGCCGGCAGGTCGCCCTCGCTGACGCGACCGACGACCTCGCCGAGGATGCCCCGGTCGATCTCGGCGCCGAGGAAGACGTGGTAGCCGTCGGTGGTGCGACCGTCGATGCGCACCTTCGAGCCGGCGAGCCCGATGTCCGCCGCCTGGTGCTGTGCGCACGAGTTCGGACAGCCGGAGACCCAGACACGCAGCGTGTCCGCTCGCCGCAGCGACGGCAGCTCGGCGAGGGTCCGACCCATGGCGGGGGAGTCGGTGATGCCCACGGCGCAGACCGTGGCGCCGGTGCAGGCCCGGATGTCGACGACATCGTCGTCGCCGAGCAGTCCGAGTCCGCGGACGGCGAGCGCGGCGCGGATCGTCGGGAGCTCCGCGATCGCCACGTCGCGCAGCACGACGTTCTGGTCCCGAGAGAGCACGAGGGCCCCGTCGGAGTGCCGTTCGGCAAGGTCGGCGAGCAGTTCGAACTCGGAGCCGTTCGTGTCGCCGAGCGGCAGCGCGACGCTCACGAGCGCCCGTCCGGGCACCCTCTGGGGCCGCACGCCCTCGGACCACCCACCCGGTGGCAGCTGCGACAGGATCGCGACCTGGTCGGCGTCGTCGAGCACCTCGACCTGCGGAGGAGCAGGGTGGGTCCGGTCGAGCGCTGCCTCGAAGGCTGACTTCCACGCGGTGACGAACCCGTCGGGGCCCAGCGCGTCGAGCACGAACTTCATGCGGCCCTTGGCGGGACGCTCGAAGTCGCCGTGGGCGACGAAGACGTCGATGACGGCCTCGACCGCCGCGAGCACCTCGGTGCGGTCGACCCACTCCGACACCATGATCCCGAGTCGGGGCGACTTGCCGAGGCTGCCGCCCGCCCAGAGCTCGTAGCCGGGCCGGCCGTCGCGGACGACCGACACGAATGCCGCGTCGTTCAACGGGGCGTCCTCACGGCACCGCGGTGAACCGCCGAACGCCAGGTTGATGCGGCTGGGGAGCACGACGTTGAGCTCGGCGGACCGGGCGACGATCGTGTCGCTCGCCAGGCGGGCGTCGGGGAAGCAGTCGAAGGGCTCCTCGAGGCCGAGTCCGGCGTCCTCGGAGCACATGACGTTGCGCAACGTGTGGCCGCACGCGGAGCGGGTCGTGAGCCCGAGCTCGTCGAGCGAGGAGAGCAGCGACTCGACCCGGCGGGCCTCGACCCAGTGGAACTCGATGCTCTGGCGAGTCGTCAGGTGGATCCAGTCGGAGCCGATCGCCCGGGCGAGCCGGGCGATGCCGCGGGCCTGCGCGGCGAGCAGCACCCCGCCGGGCACCCGGACCCGGACCATGAACATGCCGTCCTGACCCTGGGGGCACACCCCGACGGTCTTGAGCGCGTACCGGTCGTCGGGGGAGAGCCAGCCGTCGCCCTCGGTGGTCAGGCGGGCGAGGTCGACGGGGAGGCCGGCTCGCTTCACCCGGGGGATGCTCAGCGCTGGCGGTGTGTTCGGTGCCGCAGGGCTGTTCGGTGCCGCAGGGGGGTTCGGTGCTGCCATGGCGCCGAACGTACGGAGCCTCTGTTGCAGGTCCGTGGGGTGGCGGTCACGTGTCGGTGACGCCGTGCGCACGCCCCGCCGGGGACGCTGTGAGGGGACCGAGATCGAGCCGGTACCCGCGACGCGGGACGGTGCGGATCGGGACGGCCGAGCCGAGTCGCCGGCGGAGTCGTCCGACGGTGACCTCGACGGCATGGCCGTCGGCGCCGCCGCGCCACACCTCGGCGAGCAGCTGGCCCTTGGTCACCACGGCACCCGGCCGTCGGGCGAGCACGGCGAACACGTCGCCGCTCGCGTGGGGTGAGCTCGACGAGCTCGCCGTCGACCACGACCGCCGTTGCTCGGACCTCGATCTCCGTCGCGCCCAGCACCAGCACCGACCGGTGGGCGCCCACGTGTGCGACGAGTGCCTTGACCATCGAGCCGAGACGGGCACGGACGGGTTGGACGATGTTCGTGTAGCCGGCAGCGTGGCCGCCGCTGCGCAGACCGGTCCGACGCACACCGCGGTCACGCTGCCCGAGAGCCGCTCCCTGAACTCATCGCCGCAGGCCGGCGGCGGTCGCCAGGTGCTCGGTGTTCCACACCGCCGGCGACGAGGTGAACGTGACCGCGTCGATCGTCCCCTGGACCGTCGCCTCGATCAGGCGCCTCGCAGGCGTCGGCGTCGCGGGGCAGCTCCCACCGGTAGACGGGCACGGCGACCACGTCCGCTCCCAGGGCGCGCACGGCGTCCGCCAGCACCGGTTCGGCACGACCGTCGAGCTGCACCGCGACCCGGCGACCGGTCACGCCCATCTCGGCCAGCTCGCGGACCATGTCCGCCGCGCTCGCCAGCGGCGACACCCAGTCGACGTCCCAGCCGGCGGTCAGCGCCGCGCCCGACGCCTTGGGGCCTCGTGCCAGGATCCGGGCGTCACGTAACGCCTCGCCCAGGCCGTCGCCCACCCCGCGACTCTCGGCGGCTTCGGACCAGGCACGGATGCCGAGCGCCGTCGAGAGCACCACCACGTCGGGCGGCTCCGAGATGCACGCGTCGGTCGCCAGCGACAGCTCGTCGCCGTCGGTCAGCGGCAGACGTCCGCACCGTCGGGCCGTGCACCACCTTCGCACCCCGTCGGAGGAGCAGCTCGGCCTGCTCCTCGGCACGACGGTCCGCGGTGATCCCGACGACCAGGCCGTGCAGGGGTCCTTCGACGGCGCTGGGTTCGTCCACGGTGGAGATCACCGCCCGAGTGTCATCACCCGGTGTTTCGTGGCTGTTTCGGTCGGATCACGATCGTCGACGGGGCGGCTGGGTGCAGCCGGCTGCCGCCGGCGCCGGTCGGTCAGCGCGACGCCCTCGCGCCACAGCGACAGCGGTGTCGCGCTCCGGTCGCCGTCGAAGGGCAGCGTGACCTCGACGCCACCGAGTCCGGCGGACCGGTAGGCGGCGCAGATCACCTCGAGCACGAGTCGTGCCGTGTCCAGGTCCTGGCCGTGCTCGGGTGCACCGCCGTGCAGGTCGAGCAGCTGGTCGACGTAGCCGAACTGCTCGAGGCGCGGGTCGGCGACCTCGTGACGCGACGGGAGTGCCACGGGTTCTCCGTCGTGTTCGAACAGCACCTCGGGCAGCAGCTCGATGCGCAGCACGCCCCGGTCGCTCGCTGCCTGGGCGTCCCACAGCGGTGTGGTCGCCGTCCACGAGACCTCGAGCTCGGCGATCAGTCCCGATTCGAAGCGGATCTGCAACGAGGCGTCGTCGTCCGCGCCGTCGTCGCGGGTCGAGGACAGCGCGCTGTCACGCCGGCCACCGGTTCGTCCGCGAGCCCGAGCGCGAGTGCGATCGGATGTGGGCCGAGGTCGAAGAGCACGCCGCCGGTGTCGAGGGGGCGCGTGAAGTGGCCCCAGTCGGGCGGTGGCTGACGGGTCCGCAGCGACAGGTGGCCGAGGGTGCCCAACGACGGTCGCCGCTCGAGCGTGGCGCGCCAGAACGGTGCGTGCACCAGGTTCTCGGCACATCGGATGCGCACCGACGACCCGGACCGCTCGGCGCTGCGAGCGGCGTCGACGAGACGGTCCGCTTCGGCGAGCGTGGGGGCGAGGGGCTTCTCGACGAGCACTGCGACGCCGGCGGCAAGGCCCTGGATCGCCAGGTCGACGTGATGATCAGGAGGTGTGGCGACGATCAACAGGTCGGCGCCGGCAGGGAGGTCGTCGGGCCGGCACCGGCGGGCATCGAGCTCACCCGCCAGGTGTCGCGCCGAAGTGCCGCCGTCGGACGCGACCGCCGTGACGCGCATGCCCGCGGACTGCGCGGCGAGCGCGTGCACCACGGCGATGTACCCGGCGCCACCGAGCGCCACCGTCGCAGCGGAGCGTCGACGGCGGAGCCGGCCGAGCCCTCTGGCTGCCTGTGTCATCGGAGTCCTTTCTCAGGTGCTCGCCGAACCGGCGTGCGGGCGCCCCGGCGCTGCGCCGGGACACGGATAGCCTGTCGCCGTGGCGTCACCCGGTCGGGCAGCGCGTCCGTACAGCCTGTCATGTCGCGAACCGCCTCCCTGCTCCTCCGCTTCTCGTTGATCGTCGTTGCCGGTGTGTGCGCGATCGGTCTGATCGGCGCGCAGCTGTTGCCCCAGATCGGCGAGATGCGCCACGCCGCGTCGTTCGAGCCGGCGTCCAACATCGCGCTGCCGCAGCTGCCCGAGGGCTCCAAGATCCTCGACATGTACGGCCAGCCCGCGGGCGGTCTCGTCGGCGCCGAGAACCGACGCGTCGTGACCCTCGATCAGGTCTCCGACGAGCTGCGCGAGACCGTGCTCGCGGTCGAGGACGCGGACTTCTACCGACACGACGGCGTGAGCGCGAAGTCGGTGCTGCGCGCGGTGCGCGCCAACTCCGAGGCCGGGGGCATCTCACAGGGCGGATCGACGATCACCCAGCAGCTCGTCAAGTTGTCGCTCGTCGGCAACGAACAGACCCTGACGAGGAAGGTGAAGGAGGCGAGCCTGGCGATCCAGCTCGAGAACCAGTTCTGCAAGGACGTCCCCAAGGTCGACTGCAAGAACCGGATCCTCGAGCAGTACCTGAACCTCGTCTACCTGGGTCGCGGCGCCTATGGCGTCGAGGCCGCCTCGCAGGTCTACTTCGGCAAGCCGGCATCCGAGATCGACTACGCCGAGGCGGCCGTCATCGCGTCGTTGATCCGGAACCCCAACTACTACGACCCGATCCGCTACCCGGAGGTCGCCCTCGAACGTCGCAACGTCGTCCTGCTCCGGATGGTCGAACAGGACCTGGTGACCCAGGACGAAGCGGACCTGATCGCGCTGGCTCCGCTGCCGACCGAGGCCCAGACGGTCGCGTCGTCGGCCAGCGCACGGGACCTCACGTACTTCGAACGACGCATCCGTGACGAGCTGCTCAGGGCCGAGTGGCTCGCCCCGACCGAGGAGCTGCGTCGTTACCTGATCTTCAACGGCGGCCTCACCATCACCTCGACGATGGACCCTCGGGCACAGATGCTCGCCGTCGCCGCATCCGAGAACAACCCGATCAAGGAGCGGAACCCGTCGACCGTCGCGGTCGTCGCCTCGGTGGAACCCGCGACCGGAGCGGTGCGAGCCGTGGTCGGCGAGACGAACATCGAGGGCAAGGGCCTGGTCGAGGTCGCCCTTCCCGCCGGAGGCCGGAGCCCGGGTTCCTCGTTCAAGACCTTCACGCTGCTCGCCGCGCTCGAGGACGGTCACACCGTCCGCGACACGATCTCCGCGGCGCCGGCGCCGCGGGCGCTCTACGACGACTGGGAACTGCCGTCGTCGACCACGACGTGGCCGTCGGGCTGCAAGGGCGGCTCCCTCGACCTGATCCGGGCGACTGCCTCGTCGAACAACTGCGCGTTCGTCCGCCTGCAGGAAGCGGTGGGCGGTCAGAAGGTGATCGACGTCGCGAAGAAGCTCGGCATCAACACCCTCGAGAACACGAAGCCGGTGAAGTCGATGACGCTCGGGGGCGGTGTCGACGTCCGGCCCCTCGAGATGGCCGCGGCGTATGCGGCGATCGCGAACGACGGCAAGTTCAACCCGCCGCACTTCGTGACCAAGGTCGAGGACCGCGACGGCAACGTGCTCTACGAGTTCCAGCCGTCCGCGGATCAGGCGATCTCGGTGAACTCCGCACGCCAGGCGACCGTCGCACTCGAGGCCGTCTTCACCGGTGGCACCTACAAGGGCGGATCGCTGCCGGACCGTCGGCCCGCGGCAGGCAAGACCGGCACGAACGAAGCCGACGGCGGCATCAACGCGGATGTCTGGTTCGTCGGGTTCACCCCCGAGCTGTCGACGGCGGTGTGGATCGGTGACCCGTCGTGCCAGTGCGAGATGCGCGGCGGAAAGGTCCAGGGCGGCAGCACTGCGGCGAAGGTCTGGAACGAGTTCATGAGCGGCTACCTCGAGGACATGCCGGTCACGGACTTCACGCCGCCGGACAGCTACGGGTCGCGGTCGTCGATCTCGGACCCGTGGAGGCAGTACGGCTCGTCCTCGAGCTCCTCGAAGAAGTCGACGTCGACCAAGCGGTCCGGTTCGAGCAGCCGCGGCTCCAGCGGCACGACCGCGACGACATCCGCGCCGGCCACCTCGGCGCCGAGCGACTCCTCGCCGTCCGACGGCGGTGGCGGAGACGACGGCGGTGGCGACGGCGGTGGCGGTGGCGGTGGCGACGACGGCGAGTGACCACGGGGTCGCGGCCTATGGTGCGGGTGTGTCGATCTTCGAGCAGCTCCTCGGTGTCCAGGAACTGGACACCACCATCGATCAGCTCATCCATCGACGAGCGACGCTGCCCGAGTTCACCGAGCTCGCCCAGCTGGAACGCGACGCGGCGGCCGCTGCGTCGGCGGTGTCGGAGACGACCGCACGGCTGAACGTCGTGCGCGACGACGAACGCGCCGCCGAGGAGCACGCGTCGCAGCTCGAGACGAAGGCGTCCGAGATCGACCGCTCGCTGTACGACGGCACGGTCGTCGCCCACAAGGAGCTCGAGTCGCTCCAGGAGGAGCACGCCACGCTGAAGGTGCGCCAGGCAGCCCTCGAGGAGCAGGCGATCGAACTGATGGAGGTCGCCGAGCCGATCGAGGCGGAGCTGCGTGAGCGCCAGCGCCGTGGTCGACTCGATCGCTGCGGCCATCGCCGCGGTGCACGAACGCATCGCGGTCGCGCAGGCGGAGATCGACGTGACCGTCGATCGGACCCGCGCGGAGCGGGCCGAAGCCGCCGCCGGCGTCTCGGCCGACCTGCTGGCGTCGTACGAGGAGCTGCGCGGTCAGCTGGGCGGCATCGCCGTGGCCCGACTGCACGGTGCCCGGTGCGAGGGTTGCCACCTCGAGATCCCGTCGGCCGACCTGGCCGCGCTTCGCCGGGCTCCCGAGGACGAGGTCGTGACCTGTCCGGAGTGCTTCCGGATGCTCGTGCGTTGAGCCGGTCGCCGCAGGTGGTCGGTCGCCGATGATCATCTGGTTCGCAGTGCTGTCGGTGGTGCTCACCTGGGCGGTCTTCCAGAGTCCCGCGCTCGACTACCGCCTGGTCGCGCTCGGCGCCGTGCTGCCGGTGATCGAGATCCCCTTCGGTGCCGGACCGATGCACTCGCTCCTGTTCCCGACCCTGGTGCTCGCGGTGGTCATGCTCGCGACGTCGAAGCGTCGACTCGTGCGCCGACGCTGGCTCGGCCTGCCGATCGGTCTGTACCTGCACATCGTCCTGGACTTCGCGTGGACCAGGACCGAGACGTTCTGGTGGCCCTTCCTCGGCCTCGACTTCTCGCCCGGATCCGCTCCCGAGCTCTCACGTGGTCTCCTGAGCCTGGTGCTCGACGTGATCGGCCTGGCCGTCGGGTGGTGGGCGTACCGCCGGTTCGGGCTCGACGACGCCGAGCGTCGCTCGCGCTTCGTGCGCACCGGGCAGCTGGACCGCTCGATCATGGGCGGTCCCGCCGGTCCTCGCGGCGGCGCACCCGGCGGGCGAGGCCGTTCGTGAGCACCGGTGACGCCCGTTCCCTGCTCCTGGTGCGCCACGGGCGCACCGCGGCGAACGCACGAGGGCTGCTCCTGGGTCGCGAGGATCCGCCGCTCGACGACACCGGGCGACTGCAGGCGGCCGCCCTCGCCGAGTCGGTCGCCTCGGGCGCCTTCGGTCGCATCCTGGGTGTCGTCTCGAGCCCCCTGCAGCGCACCCGCGAGACCGCCGAGGCCTTCGGTCACCCGATCACGATCGACGACCGGCTCATCGAGCTCGACTACGGCGAGTACGACGGTACGCCCGTGTCCGACGTACCCGTCGACGTGTGGCAGCGCTGGCAGTCCGACCTGACGTTCGCTCCGCCCGGTGGGGAGTCGATCGCCGCCCTGGGTCGCCGGGTCCGCGACGCGTGCACCGAGTGGGCCGGTCGCCTGGACGAACCCGGCACCATCGTTCTGGTGACACATGTCTCACCGATCAAGGCGGCGGCGGCCTGGGCCCTCGGTGTGAGCGACGAGGTCTGTTGGCGCACCCACCTCGACACCGCGTCGATCAGTCGCGCCCTCGTCCGTGGCGGGCGTCCGGTGCTCGACCTGTTCAACGAGACGTCACACCTGCGCTGATCGGAGTCGCCGAGCGTGACGCGAACGGCACCGGATCCGTCGCCGGGGGATCAGTCGATCGACGCCCCCACGCCTCTAGCGTGGAGCGCATGGATCTTCTGGATGAGGAGTCGCACCGTCTCCTGCTGTGGGCTGTGCGTCTGTTCGAGGTCGGCGGTACGCCGACGCGCAAGGAGCTCCGGCGTCTCGCCGAGCCCCGTCGTCCCGCCGCACTCGCGGTCGTGTCCGGTCTGACCGGTCGCGACGTCGATTTCAGCGAGGGGGCCGTGGCGTCATTGGAGCGTCGAGGGCTGATCGAGGTGGCCACCGGAGAGCGCATCGTGCCGACCGAGATGGGTCGGGTCGTGGTGAACGCGCTCGGTCTGCACCCCGAGGACACGCCGCTGTTCGAAGTGCTCGAGACCGATCTCCGCTCGAGTGACCCGTTGGCGTTCGCCCGGGTCGTCGGGCGCATCGCTGCGCTGGACCAGCCGCTGGTGGTCGACCCGTACTGCCGTCGTCCGCAGCTCGAGTACCTGGTGACGCACACCTCGGTGACCCGGGTGCTCGTGAGCGACCGGTTGACCGAGGCCGATCTGGACGACCTCGTCGACTACGTCCGGTCGCTCTCGCGTCGCGACACGAAGCTGCGTCTGCGTGTCGCCCCTGCGTCGCAGGTGCACGACCGCCACGTCATCAACGACGACCGGGTCCTGCAGATCGGTGGCATCGCCACCAGCGCCGGCGCCGGGACGACCGTGCTCTCGGAGCCGATCGACCTGGGTCTGGCAGTGCGCGAGTACTACAGGGGCGTCTGGAAGCGGGCACAGAAGCTCGCGACCTACAAGGCCCAGCCGTCGCAGGTCGACCAGGTCGCCTGAGGTTCGACGTCACGATCGCGGCGCGGCCTCAGCGGCCGCTCCGCGATCGGGAACGTTCTGGGGTGACCGGTGCCGTGGCGACCGGTGAGCGGTCGTTCAGCCCTTGTGGTTGGCGCCGGAGAGCGCGTCCAGCCACCGCGCACCGCCGGTGTGCGTGCCGTGCAGACGTGGCAGGTGGTGCGTGCTCTTCGCGTGGCGCTCGGTGCGCTGGGCGGGAGGGGCGATCGGCTGCTCCTCGGCCGCGGCCGGGGGCTTCATGCGAGCCGCCCGCTCGACCTCGAGTGCCCGCAGGATCTTCTCGACCGACTCGAGCTGCTCCTCGGTGTAGGGCAGGCGGTAGCCCTCGGCGACGAATCGCGCGGTGTCGGCGCGGTAGTCGTGACCGGTGGAGCGGAACTCGCCGGGCGAGTTGCGCATGGCGTTCGCCGCGTCGACGAGTGTCTGGATGAACGTGACGCCGGGTGTCCAGTGCTGACCGGCGGGCACGCCACGACCACGTTCCTCGCCGAGCCACTCCGGCTTGCGGTAGAGCAGCGTCGGGGTGACCAGCGTGATCGGATCGTTGTCGTGACTGAGCTGCACGATGCGCAGGTCGTCACGCTGTTCGGGGCTGAGCTGCTCGAGCTCCTCCCACCGGTCGAACACGCCGACGGTCCCGGCGGGGGTCAGCTGACCCGGGCGGTAGAGCCCGGCGGCGGACCACCGTGCCAGCTGTGGCATGCCGAACCAGAGCGCGCGGTCGATGCCGTAGTGGTCGAGGCCGGCGATGCCCTGCTTCATGATGACGTCGGACGACGCCCACGCGCCCAGGCTCTCGCCGAACACCAGGACCCTCGGCCGGTCCTCGGGCGCCATGCCCTGCAGTCGCTGGCGCACGCCCCAGACCAGCTGGCGGAACTGCTGCCGACCGGCGCGCACCTTCTGCAGCGACAGGAACGACGGGAAGCGGCCGTACTGGATGCACACCGTGGCGATGTCGCCGCGGGTGAAGAACTCCGCCGACTCGATCATGGTGTGGTCGACCCAGCCGGTGCCGGTCGGGGAGACGAGCAGCAGCGTGTCGCGCTCGTAGGCGCCGGTCCGCTCGAGCTCCTCGAGCGCCGCCTCGCTGCGGCCGCTCGGGTAGAGCGGCTGGCCGTCGAAGCCGACGTACACCCGGATCGGGTGCGCGACCGCGGGCTCGCCCATGGTGGACTCGATGAGCTCGGGGGTGACGACGTCGGTGACGAAGCGCCGCCCCTGCTGCCCGAGGTCCTCGAAGCGGACGATGCTCTCCTTGCTGCCCGACACCAGTGGGGTGGTGGGCGGCTCGGAGTAACCGGGTTCGATCTTCTCGTTCGAGCGTCCGACGTAGGAGATGCCGGCCCAGTACAGGCCGGTCAGCCCGGCGGCCCACGCGGTGGCGTTGACCGATCGTGCCAGAGCGGTGTGCACGATGCCCGGGCCGAAGAACTTCTCGAAGCCCTTCCTGGTGCCCCGGTAGGTGTAGACCACACCCGTACCGAAGCCGGTCATGCCGGCGCTGACCGCCAAAGACTTCGGCAGCGTGAGGGGCAGCTTGTCGAAGTCCTCGGTGAAGAAGTCGCGTCGTTCGGCGAGGTACTGGCGGGACTTGTAGAGACCGAAGCCGACGGATGCGGTCGTCACGCCGATGCTGATCAGCGCACCGCGTTTGGTGCTGATCGTGCGTCGCTGGGCCGCGGATGCGAGCTCGTAGACGATGCCGCCGAGTGCGCCACCCTCGATCAACTCGCCGGCGAGGCGGGTGATGGCGGCCGGGAACGCGGTGTCGTCCTCGTCGGGCAGGCGTCGGGCTGCGTACGCCGCGCCGGCGATGGCGGCGCGCACGCCGACACGCTGCACGAGTGAGTCCTTGTTCGGCGTGACGCGGTCGGCGGTGAGGTTGACCTTCGCAGTGACGCCGCGTGCCATGAGGACGGCGACGCCGCTGGCCAGTCCCTGCTGGACGGAGTCGTGGGGCATCAGCGACGGCCGCAGCGACCGGAGCAGCTCCGAGGTCTCGAGCGGGGCACCGGGTGAGCTGGCCAGCGGAGCGAAGAAGCTCACGACCTTCTGTGCCTGTTCGATCGTCAGCTGCGGCTTCATGGGTGTCGCGTCTCCTCAGTGCCCCGGCGCGGGTCTTCGCCGAATCTATCCGGGGGCTCGTTCGATCCGGCGGGATCCGCGAGGGCCGCCGGGGTCGTCGTCGAGCCGTCCGAACCTGCCCATCGGGACTTTCCGGAAGTTTCCGAGGTTTTCCTGTTTGGACTCTGGCCCGGGTGGGGAGGAGACGCCTGTCCGTGAACGTGGGTGGCTCCGACGCTGACGATCACGGCTTGTGCACACAACCCCATGAGCTCGGCCCCGGTTCCCCTCTCTCGCCGGGGTCGAGCCGCGTCACGGGGTCGAGCCGCGTACGGCGCCCTCAGGGACGTCGGGTCGCCGGCCGGATGGGGGTCAGCTGGTCTCTCCGTCGCGCAGGGCGAGCAGGACGGTCCACGCCCTCGTGGCGAGTTGCAGGTTGAACACAGTGTCGGGGTCGCGCAGATCGAGCTGGGAGATGTCGCGGATGCGTTGCAGGCGGTACTTGAGCGTGTTGCGGTGCACGCCGATCGACCTGGCGGACACGTCGTAGCTCCGACCGGCGGCGAGGTACCGGTCGAGGGTGAGGACCAGCTCGGCGTTCTTCTTCGCGTCGTAGTCGAGGAGCGGCCCCAGCCATCGCATGACGAAGTCCTCGAGGGCGTCGACGTCGCTCGACTCGCCGAACAGCTGGTAGGCGCCGAGCGACTCGATCGCGGTGGCCTGGGGTTCGGCGCCGGTGCGCTGCTGGATCCGCAGGGCGAGCTTCGCCTGCCGGTACGAACGAGGGAAGTCGCCCACCTGGTTGCAGATCTCACCGACCCCGATCCGACAGCGTCCCCGACGGATGTTCCGTTGCACCTCGTCCCGGAGCTGCTCCCAGGTACCGCGCCGGGCGTCGCGGTCGTTCGCGAGCACCACGACGGTCGAGGCCCGTGAGAGGAGCAGCGTCCCTGCGCCGGTGTCGCGTGCGGCTCGACGCACCGCGTGGAAGAGCTCGTCGTCCTCCGACGAGTGCCGGTCGTCGCTGACGACCAGGACGCGGTGCGCCTGGCGGAGGTCGTACCCGAGGGTCTGGGCGCACGACAGCGCCCGATCCTCGTCAGCGCCGTGCAGGAGGTCGTCGACGAGGTCTCGTCGCAGACGGGCGTCGTCGTCGGCGGCCTCCTGGGTGCGAGCGAGCTCCATGGCGAGCACCGTCGCCCCGTATTCGAACGCGATCCGATCCTGGGGTCCTGCGTCGCCACCGTCGTGGAGGACCAGCACGCCGCGGCTGTCGCCGGTGCCCGCGATCGCGACGAGCTGGTCACCTTCGCGCAACGGCGTCCCTTCCAACTCCACGCGGCGCAACAGCTCGGTGCGACGGGCTCGCGGTTCCTTCGGATAGGGCACGGGGCAGCCCGGCCCGGCCCACGCCCGCAGGTTGCCGTAGGCGTCCTCGACCGCCACGGAGTAGCCGGTGAGCTCGTGCAACACCTCGGCGATGCTCCGCTGACCCTGGCCCTCGAACGCGACCCGTGCCAGTCGATCGTGGATCGCGTTCGACCGCTCGAGGGCGGCGACCGATTCGGCGAGCGCTGTGTTCACGATCCGCAGCTGGGTCGCGTTGGCCCGCTCGTTGGCGTGGGTGCGAGCGTTCATGAGGGCGATCCCCGTCTCCTGTGCGAGTGCACGGAGGATGAACTGCGTCGACTCCGACGGCTCCGCGTCGGCGGCGACGACGAGGTGGCCGAGCAGTCCGTCGACCGTGCGCAGCGGGAAGGCCCAGCCCCACGTCTCGCTCCCGATGGCGATCGGACCGCCGGCGCTGCTCAGCACTGCGAACTGGGCTTCGACGTCGGCGCGGATCTGTGGGCGCTCGCACGGCCCGCACACGTCGTACCAGCCGCTCTCGAAGAGGAAGGCTCCGCCGATGCGGCACTCGCCCGCCGTGGCGCCCGAGCTGACTGCGAGGTGGACGATCTCGTCCTCGTCGCTGCGTTCCATCATCTGCATGGACACCAACAACAGGTCCTGCAGTCGTGACACCTCGGCGCCTGGACCCTGGGCGCCTGGACTCTGGGCGCCTGGGGTCTCGGCGCCAGGGCTCTCGGCGACGGGTGCGCCGGTGGAGCGCGGCAGTGTCGAGTGGTGGTCGAGACCGATGGGAGAACGGCCGAGCGGCGCTCGATCGGGCATGTGGCGGCTCCATGATCCCCGGGTGGTTCTCCCCTGAAGGGAGTGTAGGCACCCCCTCGGGCTATGTCGCTCGACACCCTGGGCCGGGTCGCCTGGAGCACTCGTCCTGCCAGGACGAAGCCAGCGGCACGAGCTGGCGCTCGCCGACCGCTCCGGTCGTGGGCGCCGGCGTCCCTCGGACGGCCCGGAGCCGCGGCGTGCACACGATTTCGTCCCACCAGGCCTTAGCCGGGCGGCGGCCCACAGGGCGGAGGATCCACCAATGGCCCGGACCCCTGCCGGGCCTCAGCGGGCGTACACGACCTCCTCTGCCACTCGCGTCCGCACCGCGCCGCGGCCGCACCACGTACGTCCGCCCCGCCCGACAGCAGCAGACCTGACAACAGCAGACCCGACCCGAAGGAAGTGGATGATGGCGAAGGCAGTCGGTATAGATCTCGGAACCACGAACTCGGTCATCGCAGCGGTGGAAGCCGGTCAGCCGACGGTGATCCCCAACTCGGAGGGTGCACGGACCACACCGTCGGTCGTCGCCTTCACCGAGGACGGCGAGCGGCTCGTCGGGCAGTTGGCCCGGCGTCAGGCGATCCTCAACCCGAAGGGCACGATCTCGTCGTCGAAGCGCTTCATCGGCCGTCGATTCGACGAGGTCGAGAGCGAGATCAACGCCGTCTCCTACGACGTGGTCCCGGGACCCGACGGCATGGCCCGGTTCGATGTCCGCGGCACGTTGCACGCGCCGGAGGAGATCGCCGCCCAGGTCCTGCGAAAGCTCGTCGAGGACGCGGCGAAGTTCCTCGGTGAGAAGGTCACCGAGGCCGTGATCACGGTGCCGGCGTACTTCAACGACGCCCAGCGTCAGGCGACGAAGGACGCCGGGACCATCGCCGGACTCGAGGTGCTCCGCATCATCAACGAACCGACGGCGGCGGCGCTCGCGTACGGCCTGGAGCGCAAGGAGAACGAGACGGTGCTGGTCTTCGACCTGGGTGGCGGCACGTTCGACGTCAGCCTGCTCGACGTGGGCGACGGCGTCGTCGAGGTCCGATCGACCTCTGGTGACACGCACCTCGGTGGCGACGACTTCGACCGCCGGATCGTCGACTACCTGGGCGACGAGTTCCAGCGCGACAACGGCATCGATCTCCGCGACGACCCGCAGGCGCTGCAGCGCCTGTTCGAAGCAGCAGAGCGGGCGAAGATCGAGCTGTCGACGGTGACGCAGACCACGATCAGCCTGCCCTTCGTCACCGCGGATGCCAACGGTCCGAAGCACCTGAACACCACGCTGATGCGCTCGACGTTCGATCAGATCACCGCCGACCTGGTCGAACGAACCCGGGGCCCGATCGAACAGGCCATGTCCGACGCCAAGCTGACGGCGAACGACATCGACGAGGTGATCCTCGTCGGTGGGTCCACCCGGATCCCCGCCGTCCAGGACCTCGTGCGCCGCCTCACGGGTGGCAAGGATCCCAACATGACGGTGAACCCCGACGAGGTGGTCGCGGTCGGCGCGGCGGTCCAGGCGGGCGTGCTCAAGGGCGAGGTCAAGGACGTGCTGCTCCTCGACGTGACCCCGCTGTCGCTCGGCGTCGAGACGCTCGGTGGCGTGAGCACCAAGGTGATCGAACGGAACACGACCATCCCGGCACGCCGCACCGAGACGTTCTCGACCGCCGAGGACGACCAGTCGGCGGTCGACATCGTGGTCCTGCAGGGTGAGCGCGAGCGGGCTGCCGACAACCGGGTGATCGGCCGGTTCCGGCTGGAGAACATCCGTCCGGCGCCGCGAGGGACGCCCCAGATCGAGGTCACCTACGACATCGACGCCAACGGCATCCTCAACGTCTCGGCGCGCGACATGGACACCGGTGCCGAGCAACGCATCACCATCAGCGAGTCCTCGAACCTGGACGCGTCCGAGGTCGATCGCATGGTCGCCGACGCCGAGCGGCACCGCGCCGAGGATGCGCAGCTGCGCGAACGCATCGATGCCCGCAACGGGCTCGACGCCATCGCCCACCAGGTGGAACGGCGACTCGCCGAGCTCGGCGACGCGGTGCCGACCCACGAACGGTCCCGTGCCGAGCTGCTGGTCGCCGACGCTCGCAGCGCCGTGGACGACGACGCACCGATCGAACGGATCCGTTCGCTCACCGGCGAGCTGCAGGGCGTCTTCCACGGGCTCGGAGCGTCCGGGGCTGCAGGTGCAGGCAGCACCGGATCGACCCCCGGCGGTGCTGCCGGGGCCGTCGGACGACGACGTCATCGACGCAGAGTTCACGGCGAACTGAGGACGACGTGTCGGATCGGCCGCTCGACCCATCTGATCCCTCCGAGCAGGCGTCGGGCAGCAACGCGCAGCTCGTCGAGCCAGTGTCGGAGCCCGACGGCCGCATCGCCGAGCTGGAGGAGGCCCTCGCTCGGACCGAGGACCAGGCGCGGCGGGCGATGGCGGACCTGACGAACTCGAACACCCGTCACGCCCGCGACCTCCAACAGGTCCGGGAGCACGAGCGCTCCGAGGTGGCCCGGCAGTTCCTGCCGCTGGTGGATCACCTCGAGTTGGCGCTGGGCCACGCGGCGAGCGAGCCGAGCTCGATCATCTCGGGCGTCGAGCACGTGCTCGGCGATGCCGTGGAGGTGTTCCGGCGACTGGGGTTCGAGCGCTTCGACCAGGTCGGGGTGCCCTTCGACCCGGCCCGACACGACGCAGTGAGCGCGGTCGAGGTCGACGAAGCAGAGCCGGGCACCGTGGTGCACGTCGTGCGGCCCGGGTACGGCGAGGGGACGAGCCAGTTGCGACCCGCGTCGGTGGTCGTGTCGACGGGACACCGGTAGTGCCGACGACGCGCGACTTCTACGAGGACCTCGGTGTGTCGAGGGCGGCCACGTCCGAGGAGATCCAGCGGGCGTACCGGAAGCTCGCTCGCACGTACCACCCCGACATCAACAAGGACCCTGGCGCCGAGGAGCGCTTCAAGGAGATCTCCGAGGCCTACGACGTGTTGTCCGATCCCACCACTCGAGCGAAGTACGACCAGTTCGGTCCGATGTTCCGCCAGGTTCCCGACGGCGTCGATCCGCGTGCCTGGCGTGCGGCCCAGGGAGGCGGATCGGGCCGTGGGGGGAGAGCGGGGCGTGGTGGACCGGGAGGGGTCGGCACCGACGGCTGGACGACGGTCTCGGGTGAGGACCTCTTCGGTGCCGGCGACGTGGACCTCGACGACCTGTTCGGCGGCATCTTCGGCGCTCGCCGCAGCGCGTCGGTGAGAGGCGCCGACCAGGAGGTCGAGGTGGAGCTCTCGCTCGAGGACGCCTACGCGGGCGGGCGTCGTCGCATCACGCTGCCCGGGCCGCGACGGCACCCGCAGCTTCGAGGTCGAGATCCCGGCCGGGGTGACGCCGGGTCAGCGCATCCGGCTCGCCGGGCAGGGCGCCCAGGGGCCCGCCGGCGCGGGTGACCTGTACCTGATCGTGTCCCTCCGGCCCCATCCCCGTTTCCGGCTCGACGGGCGTGATCTCACCGTCGACCTGCCGGTGACGCCATGGGAAGCGGCCCTCGGTGCGCGGGTGCCGGTGGACACCCCCAGCGGCGAGGCGAAGGTCGCGGTGCCCGCCGGGTCGTCGTCCGGACGGCGGCTGCGTCTGCGCGGCAAGGGACTGCCGAACCCGAAGGGCGCCGCCGGCGATCTCTACGCAGAGGTGAGGATCGTCGTCCCGCGACAACTGACCGACGAGGAACGCGAGCTGTTCGAGGAGCTGGCCCGCACCTCGGACCTCGACCCGAGGACGCGCACATGAACCCCTCGACGCACAGGACGACGGCTGCGCCGCTCGCTCGCCCGACGAGCCTCGGCCTCGAAGGGTTCGCGCTCGCGACCGGGTTGCATCCCGAGCTCGTGGTCAGGTGGGTCCAGCTCGGCCTGCTCGACGCGACCCGTGACGGGACCGGGCAGCTGCACTTCTCGATGCGCGACGTCCGCCAGGTCGAGCGCATCCAACGGCTCCGGAGCGGCCTGTCGTTGAACTACGCGGCGCTCGGACTGGTCCTCGACCTGCTCGACCACATCGAACGCCTGGAGACGGCGCTCCGTCGTCGCCCGGGCCCCAGAGAGGAACGACGCGACCGATGGACATGAACCAGTTGACGCAGAAGTCGCAGGAAGCCCTGCACGACGCGCAGACGAAGGCGCTGCGGTTCGGACACACCGAGGTCGACGGTGAGCACCTGTTGCTCGCGCTGCTCGAGCAGCCTGACGGACTCGTGGCACCGCTGATCGAGCGCGCTGGTGCAGAGCCCGCCGCGGTGCGGAGCGAGCTCGTCGCGGAGCTCGGTCGCCGACCGCGGGTGACCGGTCCCGGCGCTGCGCCGGGTCAGGTCTACGTCACCCAGCGGCTCTCGCGGCTGCTCGACCACGCGGCGACGGAGGCCGGGCACCTGAAGGACGAGTACGTCTCGGTCGAGCACCTCGTCCTCGCACTCATCGACGAAGGTTCGGCCACCGCCGCAGGCCGCCTCCTGCAACAGGAGGGGATCACCCGCGACGCCTTCCTCGAAGCGCTGACCGGGCTCCGAGGCAACCAGCGCGTGACCTCCGCGACACCGGAGTCGTCGTACGAGGCCCTCGAGAAGTACGGCACCGACCTGGTCGACCGTGCCCGGACCGGAACGCTGGACCCGGTCATCGGACGCGACTCCGAGATCCGTCGGGTGGTCCAGATGCTGTCCCGCAAGACGAAGAACAACCCCGTGCTCATCGGCGATCCCGGGCGTGGGGAAGACCGCGATCGTCGAGGGCCTGGCACAGCGCATCGTCCGGGGCGACGTGCCCGAGTCGCTGAAGGACAAGACGATCTTCGCGCTCGACATGGGTTCCCTGGTGGCCGGAGCGAAGTACCGGGGCGAGTTCGAGGAGCGGCTCAAGGCCGTGCTCAGCGAGGTGAAGGCGGGCGAAGGTCGGATCCTGCTGTTCATCGACGAGTTGCACACCGTCGTCGGCGCCGGTGCGGCCGAAGGGTCGATGGACGCCGGCAACATGTTGAAGCCGATGCTCGCCCGCGGCGAGCTGCACCTGATCGGCGCGACGACGCTCGACGAGTACCGCAAGCACATCGAGAAGGACGCCGCGCTCGAGCGTCGCTTCCAGCCGGTGCTCGTCGAGGAGCCCACCGTCGAGGACACCATCTCCATCCTCAGAGGGCTCCGTGAACGCTTCGAGGTGTTCCATGGTGTGCGCATCCAGGACGGCGCGCTCGTCGCAGCGGCGACCCAGAGCCATCGCTACATCACCGATCGGTTCCTTCCCGACAAGGCGATCGACCTGGTCGACGAATCGTGCGCCATGCTCCGCACCGAGATCGAGTCCATGCCGGCCGAGCTCGACGAGGTGACGCGCCGGGTCATCCGGCTCGAGATCGAGGAGAACGCGCTGGCGAAGGAGCAGGACGCGGCCAGCCACGCCCGCCTCGAGGAGCTGCGCCGGGAGTTGGCGGACGCCCGCTCCGAGGCGGATGCCATGCGTGCTCGCTGGGAGGCGGAGCGCCAGGTCATCCAGCACCTGCAGTCGCTCCGCGAGGAGCTCGAGCAGGAGCGAGCGGTGGCCGACGCCGCCGAGCGCAACTACGACCTGAACCGTGCCGCCGAGGTGCGCCACGGCAGGATCCCCGAGCTGGAGCGGCGCATCGAGGCCGAGGAAGGGCGACTGGTCAACAAGCAGGGGGAGCGGCCGCTGCTGCAGGAGGAGGTCACCGAGGAGCACATCGCCGAGATCGTCGCCCGCTGGACGGGCATCCCGGTCTCCCGCCTGGTCGAAGGCGAACGCGCCAAGCTCCTGCGGCTCGACGAGATCCTCCACGAGCGGGTGATCGGCCAGGACGAAGCGGTGCAACTCGTCGCCGACGCCATCATCCGCGCCCGCTCGGGGATCAAGGACCCGCGACGTCCGATCGGGTCCTTCATCTTCCTGGGTCCCACCGGTGTCGGGAAGACCGAGCTGGCCAAGGCCCTGGCGGAGGCGTTGTTCGACACCGAGGACAACATGATCCGCCTCGACATGAGCGAGTACCAGGAGCGTCACACCGTGAGCCGGCTCGTCGGCGCGCCGCCCGGCTACGTCGGCTACGACGAAGGCGGACAGCTCACCGAGGCCGTCCGCCGCAAGCCGTACTCGGTGGTGCTCTTCGACGAGCTCGAGAAGGCGCACCCGGACGTGTTCAACACGCTGCTCCAGCTGCTCGACGACGGTCGGATGACCGACGCACAGGGCCGCACGGTGGACTTCCGCAACACCGTCGTGATCATGACGTCGAACCTCGGCTCGCAGTACCTGCTCGAGGGTGCGACCGACCACGGTGAGATCAAGCCGGACGCCCGCGATCTGGTGATGGGCGAGCTGCGCAGCCACATGCGTCCCGAGTTCCTCAACCGCATCGACGACATCGTGCTCTTCAAGGCGCTCACCGAGGCCGAGACCGAGCGCATCGTCGACCTGATGGTCGACGACGTCCGGAGTCGACTGGCCGTGCGTCGGATCTCGCTCGATGTCACCGAGTCGGCGCGCCGCTTCATCGCGGAGCAGGGCTACGACCCCGTCTACGGGGCCCGCCCCCTGCGGCGCTTCATCGCTCACGAGGTCGAGACGCACATCGGACGAGCGTTGCTCGCCGACGACGTCCTCGACGGCGCCGCCGTGCGCGTGGACCTCGTCGGCGGAGCGCTCGAGGTCGATGTCCGCAACCCGTCCGACGTCGTCGAGGAGGCAGCATGAGCGCCGGCTCGGGCGCGCCGCCGTGGGCGGCTCCGTCCGCCTGGACGCCCGAAGCGTCAGCGGTCGCCGGGCGAGATGGCGGTGAGTGTCGGTGAGTCGATCTGTAGGCGGGATTCTGTTCCCGGGTCCCTTGCGGGGGTCCCGTTCGGTGACCATCCATCTGTGCGGCCTACCCGTGGGTGCCGTGCCGCTCCGAGGAACGACTCGGCGGACGAGCCGCCCGTCCCACTGCTCGGCCTTGCTCCGGGTGGGGGTTGCCGAGCCGCCGGGATCGCTCCCGACGCTGGTGCGCTCTTACCGCACCGTTTCACCCTGACCTGTGCCGGTCGCCCCGAAGGGTCCCCGGCCATCGGCGGACTGTTCTCTGTTGCCCTGATCCGTCAGATCGCTCCGACCTGGCTCTCGCCAGCACCCTGCCCTGTGGAGTCCCGACCTTCCTCGACACGCTTCCGTGGAATCGTGCCGCGGTCACCCGATCGACTCACCGACGCCCACAGCATCGCACCTCGCCGGGGGCGTGCCCAGCAGGAGGGCCCTGATCAGGCCGGGCGAGGAGCCGAGCCGGCGTGCTGGCGGGCGAGGAACCGCAGCCGCGCCGCGCGCGCATCCCAGGAGTAGACCACCGCGGTTCCTGCGATGAGGTCGTGGAGCGCTCGACGTCGTGGAGCGACGACGATCGGGACGAACCCGAGCCCGAGGGTCAGGAAGCTGAGCGGCAGGGCGAGCGTGCGCACCACCGCGTTGCCGACCCCCGCAGGCGCGCCGTCGGCCCGGACCACCCGGATCCCGACCAGGGCCATCCCGAGGGTCTTGCCGCTCACCGCCCACGGGTAGGCGTAGTACACGAACAGCCAGACGACGTACGTCAGGCCGGTCAGCCAGGTCGCCGCATCCCAGTGGATCTCACCGGCGGTCACCAGTGTGATCGCCCAGGCGAGCACCGCGGAGGCGACCGCGAAGATCGCCGTCGCCGCGCTCTGGTCGATCGCGAACGCCGCCAGGCGCGTCGCTGCGCCGGCGTAGTGGCCCTGTTGCGAGATCGCGTCGGTCAGCTCCGCGCTCATGAACCGACCGCCGCTGCTGCATCGACGACGGCGGCCTCGGCCGCGTCCGGGGCGGGCAGCGCCAGCTGGGCCTCGACGAGCAGCGGGGGACCCTGGGGGAGCTCGCTCTGCTCACGTCGCATCGCCCGGTTGACCACCCGCGCGATGAAGTTGTCCATGCCCACGCCCTGGCTGCGGACGACGTCGAGGGCTTCCGACGCCACACCGCTGGTCGAACGGGCGATGATGCCTCCCAGCTCGGTGTTCGCCACGAGCGCGTCCATGTCGAGTCGGTCCATCAGGGCGTTGATGTCGATCCCCGACAGCAACGCGTTCAGGTCGACCGAGCCCAGCAGCTGGTCGAGGTCGAGTCGGGTCAGCAGCGCATCGAGGTCGATCGACCGGAGCAGGACATCGAGATCGATGCGCTCCAGGAGCGAGCCCACGTCGATCCTCGACAGCAGCGCGTCGAGGTCGACCGATGCCAGCAGCGCATCGAGGTCGACCTTGGCGACGATCTGGTCGATGTCCACCCGGGCCACGATGGCCCCGACGTCGACCTGCTGGACGAGCTCGTCGACGTCGACCTTCGCGACGATCGCACCGACGTCGATCCGATCGACGAGCCGGTTCACGTCGATCCGGTCCAGGAGCAGGTCCAGGTCGATCGCCGCGAGGATCTCGTTGATGTCGATGGCCTGGACCACGCCGGGGGTCGCCTGACGGATCGCCTCCTGGGCCGCAGGCACGCCCTCGGTGCCGATTCGCTCACGGACCTCTTCGCCCTCGCTCGACAGCGGCCGCGTGATCCACCTGGCTGCCTGGTCGAACACCTTGGCGGGCACCGTGTTGCCCACCGCGTCGGCGACGTCGCCCGCGGTCCTGGCAGCGATCGACGCCGCGCCGAGGGCGGCGTTGACGCCCCAACCGTCGCGTCGGGAGTGATCCTCGTCGCCGCCGCTCGCGGTGGCGTCCCCGTCCTCTTCCGCATCCACTTCGGCATTGTGAGCGACGGCGGGTCCTCGGGCGACACCCGAACTGGGCGATACGCGGACGCCGCGCGTGGCCGGTCGGCGGGTTCGGACCGAACGATGCGACGGATCGACGGGCCGATCGGCTAGGAACGAGGGACACGAACCTTCGGGAGAAGTCGATGCCAGCTCTGGGATGCGGATGCCTCGTCGCACTGTTCGCGTGGCTCTCGCCGCGATTCGTGCTGTTCCTCATGTGGTTGTTCACCGACCGCATGGAGATCGCGATGGACTCGTTCTTCGTCGGCCTGCTCGGTTTCGTGTTCCTGCCGTACACGACCGTCTTCTACGCCCTCTGCTACGCGCCGATCGGTGGGGTGAGCGGCTTGGGCTGGTTCATCGTCGCGCTCGGGTTCCTGCTCGACCTGGGCTCGTGGTTCGGCGGTGGCCGCCAGGCACAGCAACGCCAGAACGCCTGAACGCCGAACGCCGCAACGGCCGACCGGAGGACCGGTCGGCCGTTGGGCGTGTACCTCGATGAGGATTTGTGGGGGGTCTCGTCACCCTGAGGTGGCGATCATCCGACCGACGAGGGGGCCGCGCTCCGCCCTCGCCGGTCGAAAGGACTGCTCAGAACTCGTTGGTGCTCACCACGGTGGGGCCGAGCTCGTACTCGCCTCGCTCCCAGTCGTAGCTGAGCTCGATACGGCGCTCCTGCAGGACGGCGCCGAGGGTGGCACGACGGAGGATCGGGGCCGCAGCGTCTGCCACGGTCGACCACTCTGCATTCCTCAGCGCTGCGGCGGTGGTGGTCTCGAAATCGCTCATGATCCTTCTACGGCACCCGGATCGGCCTTCTGGAGCCCATTGATCCTGGTGTCCTAGGCGAATGGACCGATCGGCCCAACAGGGGTCCGAGTGGCCCGGACGCCCCGTGACCACGGGGCATGTGCCCGTGGTCACGCAGATCTGACGGGCGACGCGCCCGGGCGGGCGCCTCAGAAGTCCAGGGCGGAGAGGTCGCTGATCCACTCCGCCGAGCGGTCGACGGCCTCTCTCCAGCGGTCGCGGTCCGTCGCCGGACCTGGTTCGACCGCCGAGGCGGGCCGCCACGTGGCCGCGATGTCGTCCCACGACGACCACGTGCCGATGGCGAGACCGGCGAGGAACCCGGCCCCGAGCGCGGTCGCCTCGAGCACCGGAGAGACCTCGATCGGGCGCTGCGTGGCGTCCGCCAGGGCCTGGACGAACACCGGGTTGGCGCTCATGCCGCCGTCGATGCGCACGGTACCGAGGGAGACGCCGCTGTCGAGCTCGGCGGCCTCGACCAGGTCGGCCCCACGTTCTGCGACCCCTTCGAGCACCGCTCGCACGATGTGCGCGCCGGTCGTGCCCCGGGTGAGGCCGAGCAGCGAGCCGCGTGCCCCGTAGTCCCATCGTGGTGTGCCCAGGCCGAGCAGCGCCGGCACGTAGGTCACGCCGTCGGTGTCGGGCACCGACGCGGCGATCTCGGAGGATGCGGCCGCATCGGGGATCAGTCCCAGGTCGTCACGCAACCACTCGACGTTCGTGCCCGCCGAGAGCATCACGGCCTCGACACCCCAGGCGACCTGGCCTCGGTCCTGCCAGCAGACCAGTGGGTAGGTCCCGCCCTTGCCCCTGGTGGGGAACGAGGGCCGCTCCGCGCCGAGGAACACGTCGAGCATGCCGCCGGTGCCGAAGGTGATCTTGGCCATCCCGGGCAGCACGCAGCCCTGGCCCACGAGTGACGCCTGCTGGTCACCGGCGATGCCGCAGATCATCGGGGCGCCGGGCAGTGCCGTCGCTTCGCCGATCGCTCCCGAGGAGTCGACCACCGTCGGCAGCACGGACTCCGGGATGCGCAGACGCTCGAGCAGCCGTCGGTCGGCGTCACCGCAGTC
This sequence comes from uncultured Actinomycetota bacterium, assembly GCA_963707555.1. GTDB lineage: Bacteria > Actinomycetota > Acidimicrobiia > Acidimicrobiales > Microtrichaceae > JAFAFN01. Next base: position 158,675 of record CAVPQM010000002.1, on the reverse strand, counting down.
GAGGTCGAGCAACCCCCACACACCGGAGTTGGACCGGTCGGCGACGTGGTGGGCCCCCTCGGTCAGGCGCCACACGATCCACGAGTCGACGGTCCCGAAGCGCAGGTCGCGCACTCGATCGGGGTCGACGGCGTCGAGGATGTTCGCCACCTTGGTGGCTGACAGCGTGGGCGCCAGGTGGAACCCCTCGGCGTTGAGCGTGAGGCAGTCGCCGATCGTCCGCAGGTCCTGCCAGCCCTGTGCCGGTGCGACGGGCTCGCCGGTCGCAGCGTCCCAGACGATCGCCGACGCCCGCTGGTTGGAGATGCCGACCGCGTCGACCGGACCGTGCTGGTCGAGCACCTCACGGGCGCAGTCCAGCGCAGCGTCCGCGTAGGCGACGGCGTCGAACTCGACGAGGCCCGGGAAGGGGCTGTCGGGCAGCGCCGGGCGTCGACGCTCGACACCCATCGTCGCGTCGGCGTGCACGATCGCGGCACGCACACCACTGGTTCCCGCGTCGATGACGAGGATGCTCATTCAGGTCCCCCCGGACTGGTCACGGTCGGTCGTCGCTCCTGGGCGCCGGGCCGTTCTGTTGCAGCCACTTGCGGGCGAACATCCCCCCGAGCATCCCGCAGGTCGCCATCATGATGGCCATGAACGGGAAGGCGAGCCAGCTGATCGACTCACCCGAGATCAGCCGGAGGACCACGCCGACCCCCTGTGCGGCCAGGTACGCGCCGGCACCGGCGGCTGCGGCGTGCGCGAGTTGGGCGGACGGCGCGAGGCGGATGGTCGCCCACCCGCCGGCAGCTCCGCCGAGCAGGATCAGCAACCAGAACACGAACGTCGCCGGGTGGCCCGGTTCGATCGTGCCGTCGTCGATCAGCACGTTGTTGAGGATCGCCGCGGGCATGACCAGCACGAGACCGGTGATGACACCACGCCACAGGGCCTGCAGCGGTTCGAGTTCGGGCAGGGCGTTGCCGCCGGGTCCTTGGGACGATCGGGGTGCGGTCACGGTCAGGCCAGCCCTGCGTTGCCGAACGCGGAGGGCAGGCCGAGCTTGCCCGGGTTGAGCACGCCCTTGGGGTCGAGCGCCTTCTTCACCGCACCCAGCACGTCGAGCCCGCCGCCGAGGGCCTCGGCGACGTACCCGGACCGGTTCAGGCCCACGCCGTGGTGGTGCGACAGCGATCCGCCGCCGGCCAGCACCGCCCGGGTCCCTGCGTCCCACACGCCGCGGTAGAAGCGCTCGGTCGACTCCTGGGTGGAGAACCCGTCGTCGCCCTGCTCGGTCGGCTGACCGGCGAAGGTGAAGTACAGGCAGCCGCCGTCGAGGTAGCTGTGGCTGCAGTGCGCCGACACCGCGAGCGTCCCCTCGATGGCGCCGATGGCTACGAGCACGTCGCGGTAGATGCCCGGCAGCGTCGACCAGGGGCCCGAGATCTCCATGGTGTCGACCACCAGCCCGCCGCTGATGTAGCGCTCGAGCGCGGCGACGTCGTTGCGCTTCTCGAGCCAGTGGTCAGCGAGCCCGTCGTCGAGGCGCTCGACGGGCACTGGTCCGTGGGCGAACTCGTCCTCGATGACCGCGAAGACCGCATCGACGATCGCCGGATCGCCCTCGTCGAGGGCCATGAGCACCGCCCGGTCGGTGCCGACCTGGTAGTTGCGGTCCGATTCGGTCCCGTCGTACAGGCGCAGCACCGCTGGAGTCGCGCCGCGGCGGATGATCCGCCGGCACAGGTCCAGGCCGTCGACGAACGAGGGGAGCGCGACGACGGTCCGCCGCTCGTGCGCAGCGACGGGGTGCACCCGCATGCGCACGGAGGTGACGATGCCCAGCGTGCCCTCGGAGCCGACGAACAGCTGCGTCAGATCCGGTCCCGTCGCGGTACGTGGGTACCCGCCGGTCGTGACCGTCGAGCCGTCCGCGAGCACCACGTCCAGGCCGGTGACCATGTCCTCGATCTTGCCGTACCGGGTCGACAGCTGGCCCGCACCACGACAGGCGACCCACCCGCCGACCGTCGACAGCGCCATCGACTGCGGCCAGTGCCCGCAGGTGAGCCCGTGCTGCTCACGAAGCTCCTGTTCGAAGCGGTCGCCGAAGGTGCCCGGCAGCACCTCGACGGTCAACGACTCGTCGTCGACGGCGACGATGCCGCTCAGCCCGCACATGTCGAGCACGACACCGCCGTAGAGCGGCACCGACGCGCCCAGGACGCCGGAGCGGCCCGCAGCGGCGGTCACCGGGATGCCCCACGTGTTGCAGACCTCGACGACGGCGGCGACCTGCTCGGCGTCGGTGGGCCGGGCGACGACCGCCGCGCGGGAGGCGAGCTGCCCGCGCACCGCCCAGGTCATGGCGAGCGGCCACCAGTCGCGGCTCGACTCGCCCACGACCGCCGGGTCGTCGGACACGTCGGGGCAGGCGGCGCGCAGCTCGCGCAGCACGGCCTCGGTCACCCCGACCCGCGAGCCCCGTCGCCTCGAGGTCGCGGATGCTGCGCCCCCGGCCAGCTCGATCGGCGGTGTCGGGACACCCGGACCCAGATCCAGGTCGGCGAGTGATCGTGGTGTGCTCATCCGTGGGCTCCGTCGTGCTGGATGTCGGTGGGGACGGTTCGGGGCGGTCGGCGGGCGCTCAGGCGCCGAGCATCGCGTCGAGATGGGTCTCGGGCAGATCGGCCGACTCCCGTTCGTGCACGACCGCTGCCCGGTAGGACTCGACCGACGCGGTGACGTCCGAGGCGTCCCAGTCGAGCGAGGGTGCGATCATCCGGGCGACCGCGTCGGCGGCGACCGCCGAGTCGTCTCGTGCCAGCAGCAGCGACCGGGTGCGACGCGACAGCACGTCGGTGACCGAGCGGGCCATCTCGTGCCGGACGGCGAAGTCGATCTCGGCGCGGGTGTAGGGCAGCCCGTCGACGACGGTCTCGGCGAGCGACGGGTCGGACTGGATCGCGGCCAGCAGCACGCGGGCTTCGCCGCCGTAGCGGTTGCCCAGGTGCTCGATCAGCTCGGCGGGGGCCGCCGGGTAGACGGACCGGGTCGAGGCCAGCGTGTCGAAGCCCGCGGCGCCACGCAGGCGCAGCTTCTTGGTGCGGCTGCGGCCCACCTGGGTCGCGCCCGGGCGGATCGGCAGCACGTCGCCGACGAGCTCGTCGACGGTGTCGGCGGCCATGCGGCGGTAGGTGGTGAGCTTGCCGCCGGTGATCGTCACCAGGCCGGAGTTCGAGCGACGCACGTTGTGCTTGCGCGACAGATCCGCGGTGCGTCCGCTGCTGGCCGACTTCACCAGCGGACGAAGGCCCGCCCACGAGCCCACGATGTCGTCGCGGGTGATGGTCTCGGTGCAGGCCCCGTTCAGCGCTCGCAGCAGGTAGTCGATGTCGTCGCTGGTGCACTGCGGGTCGTCGACCGGTCCGTCGTAGTCGGTGTCGGTCGTGCCGACGTAGGTGAACTCGCCCTGGGGGACGACGAACACCGATCGACGGTCCTTCGGCACCGGGATGACCGCTGCGACCTGGTTCCGCACGAGGCGCCACGGCACGGTGATGTGGATGCCCTTGGCGGGGCGGATCGAGTCCGGGTTGGTGCCCTCGTCGAACTCGCGCACGTCGTCGGACCACACCCCAGCGGCGTTGACCACGGAGTGGGCCCGCACGGTGAAGTGCTCGCCGTCGGCATCGACCTCGACGCCGTCGATGCGTCCCCCGGCGTCCTTGGACAGCCCGACCGCCCCGACGTAGTTCGCGGCGACCGCACCGTGTTCGAGCGCAGCGGTGCGCAACACGGCCAGGACCAGGCGGGCGTCGTCGGCCGCGGCGTCGTAGTAGAGGTAACCCGATACGAGGTTCTCGCGGGGGAGCGTCGGCATGTACGACAGCGCCTCGTCCGCGTCGAGGCGCTGGTGCACCTTGCCGATCCGGAGGCCGCCGGTCAGGTCGTAGCCCCACATCGCGGAGCCCAGCAGGCGTGCGATCTTGGCGGGGATGATGCCGTCCTTGCCGAACATCGGGATGAGGAAGGGGAGCGGACGGACCAGGTGCGGTGCGTTCTCGAGCAGGCGCTGACGTTCGGCGAGCGCCTCGTAGACCAGTCCGACCTCGCCCTGCTGCAGATAGCGCAGCCCGCCGTGGACGAGCTTCGAGGACTTCGACGACGTGCCCGACGCGAAGTCGCCCCGCTCGACGATGGCGGTCCGCAGTCCCCGGGAGGCCGCGTCGAGCGCGACGCCCGCGCCCGTGATGCCGCCGCCGACGACCACGACGTCGTAGGTCTCGTCGCGGAGGGCGTCGAGCGAGGAGGATCGGACGAACGGGCGTGGGGTCACGATCGACGAGCCTAGGGGGCGTGTGTCCAGCGGTCATGTGCGCCGAGCCGGTTGGGGCGACGATTGTTCGGCGGCCCTGCAACCTCTCACCAACTGCGTCGTCGTGGCCACGTAGAGTGACGATTCGGCCAACTTGTATCTCACTTGGACATGTACGGCGGGCGCAGGCAGAATCGGACGGCATGGACCGCGATTGGGTGACCCGCTCGGCCTGCAAGGGCCTGGATCCCACGATCTTCTATCCGGCCACCGATGAAGAGGCCGACGAGGCCAAGGCCGTCTGCGCCGAATGTCCCGTCCAGGCCGACTGCCTGGAGCACGCGATCGGGCATCGCGAGCACAACGGCGTGTGGGGCGGCGCCACCGAGCGTGAGCGCCAGCGGATCATCCGCCGTCGCCGTCGTCTGCGCTCCATGGGCAACTCGGGTGAGGCTGCACCCGGCCGCGGCGCCGAGGTCGTCTCGGGCGCGGGAGCACGCTGAGCGGACACGACGTCCGAGTCGCGCCGAACCCGTCGTCGGGTCCGGCGCACTGACCCTGGAGGGCAGGACATGGGTGCATTCGCCGAGATCGGGGCATGGCCCGGGCTGTTGCGCGAGCTGACCGACGGACGCGACGTGTCGGCCGCGGTGACGCGCACGGCCTTGGAGCACGTGCTGACGGGCGAGGCCACCCCCGCGCAGGTCGCCGCGTTCATCGTCGCACTGCGCATGAAGGGCGAGACCGCCGAAGAGGTCCAGGGCATGGTGGCCGCCATGCTCGAGGTCGCTGCGCCACTCGAGCTGCCCGACCCGACCACCACGATCGACCTGGTCGGCATGGGCGGGTCCTCGACGCTCAAGGGTCGGGCGTTCAACGTGTCGACGATGGCGTCGATCGTCGCCGCAGCTGCCGGTGCCACGGTCTGCAAGCACGGCAACCGCAAGGCGTCGTCCGCGTCGGGTTCCACCGACCTGCTCGAGGCGCTCGGCGTCGAGGTCGAGCTCGACGGCGAGGGCGTCGCGGCGTGCGTGCGCGAGGCCGGCGTCGGATTCGCCTTCGCCCGCATGTTCCACCCGTCCATGCGCTACGCGGCACCTGTGCGTGCCGAGCTCGGCATCCCGACGGTGTTCAACGTGCTCGGCCCGCTGTCGCACCCCGGTCACGTCACGCGGCAGGTGCTCGGCGTGTCCGACCCGCGGCTCATGGACCTGGTGCCCGACGTGCTCGCCCGTCGTGGCATGGACCACGCGTGGGTGGTCCACGGGACCGACGGCCTCGACGAGCTGACGACCACCGGTGCGACCGAGGTCGTCGAGGTGCGCGGCGGGGTCGTGAGGAGCTTCCGGGTCGTGCCCGAGGATGTCGGCATCGCTCGCGCCTCGGTCGAGGACATCGCGGTGGGCGGCCCGGCCGAGAACGCGGCGGCGGCGGAGTCGGTGCTGGCCGGTGAGCCCGGGCCGATCCGCGACATGGTCGTGCTGAACGCCGCCGCGGGTCTCGTCGTCGCGGGGCTGGTCGACGACCTGGCGGCGGGTGTCGAGCGCGCCGGCGCAGCGATCGGCTCGGGTGCCGCCGCCACCGTGCTCGGCGAACTCGTCGCGGTCAGCCGGGCGGCGTCGCAGGCCGCCGACGAGGGCTGAGAGCGTCGTCACGGGCGGGGGTAGACTGGCGGGGATGGAGTCCTCACCGAGCACCCGCTACCGCTGCAACGCCTGCGGCAACCTGACCCGCTTCGAGGTCACCGTCACGCGCCGGACCAGGTCGTTCCACCACTACACGATCGGTGGTGACCTGAGCATCGAGGAGTCCGAGGTGCTCTCCGAGGAGATCGAGCCGGTGATCTGCCGGTGGTGCGACTCCTCGGCGTCGGTGGTCGCCGTCGACGCCGACGAACTGGCCTCCACCGGGGTCGCCGACGACGCCGGTTCCTCGGAGGGTTGATCACATCGACCCGTCCGACGAGCTCCTGATCGGGGCGCTGGAACGGGCCGTCGTCACGGCGCGCCGGGACGCCTCGACCGTCGACGCGCCGGCGCCACCCGCCAAGCTGCGACCCGTGCTGCGCTTCGCGAAGCTGCCGTCACGGGCGTTGCAGACGGTCAGGTCCGTGCTGGACAGCGACGACGAGTTCCGGGCGCGGGTCGCACAGGGTGCGACCGAGTCCGATCTCGGGCGGGCCTCGTGGTTGTTCCTGGAGCGGCCCGAGGGCTGGGACGAGGAGTTCGAGCTGCTCTCGGCCGCCGCGATCGAGGAGAGCGAGGACGACCAGGCGACGCGTCGTGAGGCGGTCGCCGAGCGCCGGCTCGCCCAGGTCGAGGCGACCCTGGAGGCGCTGCGCACCGACCACGGGCGCTCGACCGCTGCGCTCGACGCCGCAGAATCCGCCCTGGCCCAGGAACGAGCCGGTCGAGCGGCGCTCGAGGCGAACGCGGCGGACCTCTCGGCGCGTGTCGCCGAGCTGGTCGAGGACCGCGCCGCGACGGTCAAGCACCTCAAGGCGACCGAGGCGCTGGCGACCAACCGCCTCGATGCGCTGCGCGAGCTGCGTGCCCGCGTCACCGAGCTCGAGGCGCACGTGGTCGAGCTGGCCGACGCACGCGGGCGACGTCGTCGCCGGCCGACGCCCAGCCGGAGCGCCCCGTCACCGCCCGTCCGGTCACCGCCCGTCCCGAGGACGCCCGACCCGAGGGCGCCGATCCCGGTCACGCCGGGACGGAGTCGAGCCGCGGTGATCAGGCGAGGTCGGACCCGGTGGGCGGGCCCGCGTCGATCGCCGCGCCGGTCGAACCGGCGGTGGCATCGCCCTGGGACGGACTCGACCCCTCGCAGGTCGCGGCGGCGGTGGCGCGCGCCGCCGAGGCGACCTCGGTGCTCGGCGACGCACTCGCCGAGGCGGCACGACTGCTCGTCCCGGATCCGATGCCGAGCCCCGACCCGACTCCCGGACGGTCGGCAGGGGTGAGCGAGCCCGAGGCCGAGGCGCCGCAGCCCGGTGCCGTGGAGAGCCGGCCGTCGGTGCGTCCACCGCGGCGGTCGCCGTTGCGGCTGCGCGGCGGGGTGCACGACGGGACCGCCGAGGGTGTCGAGCAGCTGGCCTCCGCCACCGGCGCGATCATGATCGTCGACGGCTACAACGTCTCGATGGAGGGATGGCCCGCCCTCGACCGCTCCCACCAGCGCCGCTCGCTGACCAGCGCCCTCGGGGCGCTGCAGAGCCGCACCGGTGCCAACGTGCACGTCGTGTTCGACGGCGACGACGACGGCCGGCGCCCGAGCGTCGCCGCTCCGCTGCCGGTACGGGTGCACTTCAGCCCCGCGGACGTCGAGGCCGACGACGTCATCCTGGCGATGGTGGCTGAGCTGCCGACCGACGTGCCGGTCGTGGTGGCCAGCTCCGATCGTCGGGTCGCCGAGGGCGCACGCCGCCTGGGGGCGAACGTCGTGCGGTCCGACGCCCTGCTGGCCCTGCTGCGTCGATGAACACCACCGGCCGCGCCGGGGTCCCGCACGGTGGAGAGGGCCGGCACGTCGACGCAGGCCTGAGCGAGGCCGTGCTCGCCGAGGGGCGGACCCGTGGGCTCGTGGCGGTCGGGATCTGCGACGCCGCCCCGTTCGAGGAGGCCCGGACGGCGCTCGAGACACGCCGGGCCGAGGGGCTGTCGGCCGACATGGCCTTCACGTACCGGAACCCGGCCAGGTCGACCGACCCGTCGGCGACCATGGCGGACGTCCGGTCGATGGTCGTGGGCGCGCTGCGCTACGGCACCGACCCCGGGCCCGCTCCGGACGCGACGAGCGCCCGGGTGGCCCGCTACGCCACCCGGGACCACTACGCGCGCTTGCGTTCGGCGCTCGACCACGTCGCCCTGGTGCTGCGTGGCGCCGGGCACCGGGCGATGGTCGTGGCGGATGACAACGCGATGGTCGACCGCGCCGCCGCGGTACGGGCCGGCCTCGGCTGGTACGGGAAGAACTCGAACGTGCTGGTGCCCGGCGAGGGGAGCTGGGTCGTGCTCGGATCGGTGCTCACGGACGCCGAGCTCGAGCCGACGGCCTCCCCGGTCGACGACGGCTGCGGCTCGTGTCGCCGGTGCCTCGACGGCTGCCCGACCGGGGCGATCATCGCTCCCGGGGTGGTCGACGCGCGGCACTGCCTCGCCTGGCTCGTGCAGTCCGCCGAGGAGTTCCCGCGCGAGCACCGCGTCGCGTTGGGCGACCGGATCTACGGCTGCGACGACTGCCAGGAGGTCTGTCCGCCGAGTCGACGGGCCGACGTGGTCCACGAGCGCACCGGACGCGCCGAGCAGCCCGCCGCTCCGGACGCCGCCGACGCGCCGGCCGGTCCCGGGACGTGGGTGCCGGTCGAGTGGCTGCTGGGTGCACCCGACGACGAGCTGATGGACACCGTCGGACGCTGGTACGTCCCTCGCCGCGATCCCCGCTACCTGCGCCGCAATGCACTGCTCGTCGCGGGCAACGCCGCGTCGGCCGACGATCCGACGGTGGTCGGTCACCTCGAGGCGCTGCTGGACGGCCCCGACGACATGCTCGCCGGCTACGCCGCGTGGGCGGCCCTGCGGCTCGGCCGCCGGGACCTGCTCGAACCCGGCCACCGGAGCGGGCGTGACGCGGTCGCCGCGGAGCTCGCCGACCCGCCGCCGTCGCGGCGCGACGTGGCGGACGGACGGCGGTCGGGCGAGGATGGGGCGCGATGAACGACGACAGGTCCCGGCCACCCACGGCTGCCGAGGCACGCGCCGAGGTCGAGGCCCGTCGAGAGGCCACGAAGGCCGAGCGTGCCGCGGCGCTGGCCGAGCGCTTCGGTGACACGTTGCCGGGCAAGGGCATCATCGTGGTGTCCTGGATCGTGACCGCGGCGTTCGTGGTCGTCACGGTGCCGGCAGTGATCGACCCCGACCGGTTCATCAGTGCCTTCTTCGTGGTCTCGCTGGTGATCTTCTTCCTGGCCTGCGCGCTGTTCGCGATCGACATCGTGCTCGCCGCCGCTCGGAGTCGGGACGACGCGATGGGCATCGGCGGGCTGTTCTTCCTCGCCGGCTGCGCACCCCGCGCCGCCCAGGTCCACCTGATGGCGGCGCTCGGGATCCAACTGGTCGTCGCGCTCGTCGCGGCGGCGTTGCACCCCTTCACACCGCTCGCCTTCGGCACGCTGGTGCCGATGGTCGGTCTGGGCTTCAGCGGGCTCTGGTCGGTGCGCCACGGACTGTTCCCGCCGCGGGTGGGCGTCGCGGAGCCGGTCCTGATGAGGCCGGCAGTCGTCGGGCCCATGTCGTGAGGGTCGCGTCGTGAGGGCCGCGTCGTGAGGGCCGCGTCGTGAGGGTCCTGCTCTTCACCGGCAAGGGTGGGGTCGGCAAGACGACCACGGCCGCGGCCACCGCGCTGCGCCTCGCGGAACAGGGCCGCAGGGTGGTCGTCACCTCGGCCGACCCCGCGCACTCGTTGGCGGACTCCTTCGACCTCGAGCTGGACTCGGCGCCGCGGCTGGTGGCGCCGCGGTGCCACGCACAGCAGCTCGATGCCAGGGTCCGACTCGAGGAGAACTGGTCCGAGATCCGCGAGTGGATGGTCGAGCTGTTCGACTGGGCGGGAGTGGCCGCGATCGAGGCGGAGGAGCTCTCGGTCATCCCGGGGCTCGACGAGCTGTTCGCGCTGACCGAGGTCCAGACGCTGTGCGACTCGGGTGACCACGACGTCGTCGTCGTCGACTGCGCCCCGACCGCCGAGACGATCCGACTGCTGTCGTTGCCCGACCTGCTCAGCTGGTACATGGAGCGGCTCTTCCCGGCGTCGAAGCGGGTCTCGCGCATGGTCGGCCCGGTGCTGTCGCGCCTGACCTCGCTGCCGGTCGCGGACCAGGCAGTGTTCTCGGCGGGGGAGCGCTTCTACGCCCAGCTCGACGGAGTGCGGGCGATCCTGTCGGATCCCGAGGTGACGTCGGCGCGCCTGGTGGTGAACCCGGAGCGCATGGTCATCGCCGAGGCCCGACGGACCTACACCTACCTGTCGCTGTTCGGCTATCAGGTCGACGCGGTGGTCGCGAACCGGATCCTTCCCGAACGCAGCCGCGCGGGCGACGACAGCGATGCCTGGTTCGACGCGTGGCACCGCTCGCAGAGCGAGCACCTGTCGACGATCGAGTCGGGCTTCGCTCCGCTGCCGGTGTTCCGGGCGACCCACGCAGGCGGCGAGATCGTCGGCATCGACGCGCTCTCGCAGTTCGCGGCAGAGCTCTGGGGTGAGGTCGACCCCGCAGACCGTCTGGTCGACGGCCTGCCGATCCGCGTCGATCGGGGCGAGGGCGGCTACGTGCTGTCGATGGACCTGCCGTTCACCGAACGTGACGAGATCGACCTGACCCGCTCCGACGACGAGCTGCACGTCGCGGTCGGCCCGCATCGCCGCAACCTGGTGCTGCCCGAGTCGCTGCGTCGGCGTGAGATCGCCACCGCCGCGCTGGTCGACGGCCGACTCGCCGTCGCCTTCGTCGACGGCTGACGCCCGGCGGCTCGTTCCGGACGGCTCCTGGCGGCTCGCTCCTTGCCCCGCTGCTTGCCGGTCAGGACCCGGACGTGGCGTCGTGAGCCCGGCCGGGCCATGATCTCTCACCATGGACGACGACACCGGCGCCGAGGACCCGCAGCACTCCGGTCCGGAGCTGTCCGAAGGAGTCGAGCACCTGCAGCGAGCGGCCCGGGAGCTCGTCGCTGCGGCGCGCTCGTTCCTCGACGTCGTCGAACAGGTGGTGGAGGACGACGAACGCCTCTCGGGTGCGGCGTCGTCGATCGCCGAGCTGGTGGGTCGCGGGTTCGGATCGGCGACCGGCAGGGACCTCGCCGGCGGCCTGCTCGGCGGGCTCGCCGGTCGTGAGCCGACCTGGCTGCGCAACGACCCGGACCACCCCGATGCACCCGACCCCGATGTCGACGGTGCCGACGATGCCGATGCGGCCGGGCGCGACACCGGCTCCGACACCGGCTCCGACGCCGGCTCCGACGACGTCGAGCTGTTCTTCGGCGACGCCTCGGTCGACCTGACCGTGGCCGCGGCGTCGACCGCTCCCGCCGCCGACGAGCCCGTCGAGACGGCGCCGGCACCGACCGGTTCGGGCACGCCGCGGACCCGTCGCGTGACGCGCATCGCGGTCGACTGACGCCGTTCGCCGGTCGGCTCCGGGTGGCCGTGCGACCTCCCGAGCCTCAAGATGGTGGGATCGGTGCCGACAGGTGGCTCCAGGACCTGCACATGAAGCTCGTACGGATCGACCGGATCGCCCCAGGAGGCGCGACACTCGACCTGCATCCACGGATGACGGTCCTCGCCGACGCGCCTCCCGAGCTGCGGCGGCGCCTCGTCGAGGTCTTCCGGGCTTTCGGGCGGGACAGCGCTCCGGGGCACTCGGGTCTGCTCGAGGTCAGCGGCGTGCGGCTCACCCTGGACCGGGCGACGCTCGACCAGCTCCAGCTCGACCCGTTCGTCGACCCCGTCCTGCGTTTCGGGGCGCCGGGTGCGCCAGATCCGTTCGACACCGCAGACCCGCTCGACACCGCAGATCTCGGCGAGACGCCGACCGACGACCTGCGCCGCCGGCTGCGTGAGGTCGCGGCGCGTCGGACCCAGCTCGCCGAGCGGATGGAGCAGCACCGCGAGCGGCTGGACCCACACGCCCACACCGCCGTCGAGGTCTGCCTCGGCCAGATCGAAGCGCTCGAGTCGCGTCGCTCCACGCTGCGCACCGAGTGGGAGCACGAGCGCACGCAGCGAGAAGCGCATCGCGCGGATCTGCGTGGTCGACGGTCGGCGTTGCGCTCCTGGCTCGAGGGCGCGGGACGTCTGGACGCAGCCGCGGTGCAGGCCGCACGTGACGCCCTCGCCCGAGCGATCGAACCACCGACCGAGCCCGACCCGGTGGCCGTTCGACTCGCGGATCGTCTCGAGGGTCTGCTCGCCGAGGCTCGCGAGCTGGCCGCTCGTCGGGCCATGTTGCAGCTGCGCGAGCGCGAGGCCACCCAGCGGCTCGACGAAGCCGTCGAGATCGCCCGCTCCGCGGAACGGGCCATGCGCTCCGGGGCGGTCGACCCCGACGTGGTGGCGCGGCTCGAGCAGGTCAGGGACGAGATCTTCTCGGTCGGTGACCGTTCCAGTCGTCTCAGCTCGTCGCGCAACAAGCGTCGGGTGTCGGAACTGCGCGCCGAGGAGGCCGTGCTGCTGGACCGCCTCGGGTACGACACCTACAGCGCGTACGTCATGGGGATCCCGTCGCTGCGCGCCGAGATGGAGCGCATCAGCAAGGTCGACACCGCGCAGCACCGCTCCGAGCGGATCGAGGCAGAGGTCGAACAGCTCCGTGCGGAGCTGCCCGACCGCCGCACCGTCGACCGAGCCGGCGTGGAGCTGTCGGCCGCGCTCGTGGAGTCGCTCGAGTACCTCGGGGATCCACGCGCCCTGTCCCTCGGATCCTCCGAGCGGGACCCCGACGACGTCGAACAGATCGCCGAGCTCGTCTACTCGACGACCGAGGAGCTGCGCCTGCGACGGGTGACGGCATCGACCGACGACGCACCGCAGGTGATGATCGCCATGGGTCGCCTGCGCCGGGTGCTCGAGGACAGCGGTGCCCACTGGCCGACCGACGGGGCCGATCAGGCGGACCTGGCCGGCGACCTGCCCGTCGGGCCGTTCCCGGCATGGTCGACGGCGAACGGATCGGCAGAGCTGCTCGAGGTGGCACGGGAGTGGGGCCGCTGGCACGAACGGGTCCAGCGGGCGATCGCACCGGCTCGGGCCCGGGTCGCGGAGATCGAGGCGGCACTCGCCGCCCTCGACGTCGCGGATGATCCCGCGCCCGACGTGTCGCGCTGGGCCGAGGTCGAGGCCGAGCTCGACGCCGCACTCGACCGCCTGGGTGCCGCCGAGGAACGTGTCCGGGTGCACGAGGTCGCCAGCAGGGCCATCGCCGAGCTGCGTGAGCAGGAGCTCCACGTCCGCGACGACGAACGGTCGCTGCTCGCAGCCATCGCCGAGGCCGAACACCCGGCCCCGGCCCCGGCCCCGTCCCCGTCCCCGTCAGCCGCCCGGAGCCCCGGGACGCCGCCGCCGTACCGGCCCTCGACCGCACCGCCGAGCGAAGGTTCGCAGGGGGGATCGGCCGGCTCGGGTCCACGTGCAGGTGACCGCACGACGGTCATGGACGCCGCGGCAGCGGAGTGGACGGTGGTGTCGCGACTCGCGGAGCAGCGCTCGGTGTCCTTCGCCGGGTCCGTCCCGGTGCTCGTCGACGGCCTGCCCGCCGATCCCGCCGAGGCCGCCGCCGTCGTACGGCGCCTCCAGGCCATGTCGGACCTGGTCCAGGTCGTGCTGCTCGCCGGGTCGTCCGACCCGTCCCTCGAGCTCGTCGACCGGTCCACCGCGACGCTCGCTGCGTTCTGACGGCTGGCCGGTTCGGTCGAGGTGTGGTCGACTGCTCGACCATGACCAGCGACCACCTGTCGTGCAGGGTGATGCCATGAGTCGGGATCTGCAACGCGTCGTCGGTGTCGACGTCGGCGGCACGAAGACGTTGGCGCTGCTCGTCGAGATCGCACCGGGCAGGGCGCCCGCGGTGGTCGATCGCGAGCTGCTGCCGTCGGAGGCGGGCGGCGACGAGTCCGTCGAGCAGATCGAACGGGCGGTGATGGCGATCCTGGACCGCGCGGCGGTCCGCCCCGACGCGATCGGGGTCGGTCTGGCCGGGTTCGTCGATCGGCACGGGATCGTCCGCAGCGCCCCCAACTCCGCAGGCCTGGTCGGCGTCGACGTCGCCGGTCGCCTCGAGGAGTGCTTCGGGCTGCCGGCCGTGGTCGACAACGACGCCAACTGCGTCGCGGTCGCCACCCACGCCCTCGCCGAGCCCGACGCCCAGAGCCTGGTGGCGGTGACGCTCGGCACCGGCATCGGTGGCGGCATCATCATCGGCCACCGACTGCTGCGCGGCGCCAACGGCTTCGCCGGCGAGCCCGGTCACATGGTGGTCGAGCGCAACGGCGAGCCGTGTCCGTGCGGTCAACGGGGCTGCTGGGAGGTGTACGCGTCCGGCACGGGGTTGGAACGCCTCGCCCGTCGAACGATCGAAGCCGGTGAGGCGCCGGGGCTGCTGCAGGCCGCCGGTTCCGCCGACGCGCTCCGCGGGGAGCACGTCACCGACCGCCTGGCGAGCGGTGACCCCGAGGCACTCGCCATCTTCGAGCGCTACGCGGGCTACGTGGCCGTCGGTCTGGCGAACCTGATGGTGCTGCTCGACCCGGAGGTCATCGTCATCGGCGGCGGCGTGAGCCGCCACGGCGCCCTGCTGCTCGAGCTGATCACCAGGGAGCTGGACGAGTGCTACCCGTCAGCGGTGAACGGTCGCTCGTCGCGGATCCTCGTCGCCCCCGACGGTCCGGACGCCGGCGCGATCGGCGCTGCGGTGCTCGGGGCGCAGCGTCTGGCGTCACACGAAAGCGTTGCGGGGGCAGGCGGACCGGGGGAGTAGTTTCGGAGCATGGAGTTCCGCCGCATCACCGAGTTGCCGCCGTACGTCTTCACGATCATCGACAGCCTGAAGGTGGCCGCCCGGCGAGAGGGCGCCGACATCATCGACCTCGGTTTCGGCAACCCCGATCTTCCGTCGCCGACCATCGCCGTCGACAAGCTCTGCGAGGCGGCCCACAACGAGCGCAACCACCGGTACTCCTCGTCTCGTGGCCTGCCGAAGCTGCGTGAGGCGGCGGCGAGCTACTACCGCCACCGCTTCGACGTCGAGATCGACCCCGACACCGAGGTCATCTCGACCATCGGCGCCAAGGAGGGCTTCAGTCACCTGATGTGGGTGCTGCTCGAGAAGGGCGACGTCGCCCTCGTGCCGTCGCCGAGCTACCCGATCCACATCTTCGGCCCGCTGTTCGCCGGTGCGAACGTCCGCGAGATCCCGCTCGGTACCGGTGACGAGTTCTTCGAGAACATGGTCGAGCAGTGGGAGTACTCCCACCCCAAGCCCCGCGTGATCGTGCTGTCGTTCCCGCACAACCCGACGACCACCTGCGTCGACCTGGCCTTCATGCAGCGGGTGGTCGACTTCGCCCGTGAGAAGCAGGTCATCCTGGTCCACGACAACGCCTACGCCGACCTGGGCTTCGACGGCTACCGCCCACCGTCGATCCTGCAGGCCGAGGGAGCGAAAGAGGTCGCCGTCGAGCTCTACTCGATGACCAAGTCCTTCTCGATGGCCGGCTGGCGCATGGCGTTCCTGCTCGGCAACCCCGAGGTCATCGCTGCGCTCGCCAAGCTCAAGTCGTACCTCGACTACGGCACGTTCCAGCCGATCCAGATCGCTGCGACGGTCACGCTGAACGAGATGCAGGACTTCCCGGTCGAGGTCAACGAGATCTACCAGTCGCGTCGCGACGCCCTCTGCGCCGGACTGTCCCGCATCGGGTGGGAGATCGAGCCGCCGATGGGCACCATGTTCGCCTGGGCGCCGATCCCGGAGCCCTACCGCGAGATGGGCTCGGTCGAGTTCTGCTCGTTCCTGGTCAAGGAGGCCGGCGTCGCGTTGTCGCCCGGTGTCGGCTTCGGCCCCGGTGGCGAGGGCAACGTCCGGTTCGCGCTCATCGAGAACGAGCAGCGCATCAACCAGGCCACCCGCAGCCTCAAGCGGGCGCTCACCAAGCTCGGCTGAGCCACACCCGGAGCGTCACCGTCCGCGAGCGCTGACGCCGAGCCCTCCCATGCAGAAGTCGACGACCATGTCGGCGACGACCTCGGGACTCTCGCCTCGGCCGTCGATGTAGACGTTGGTGAGCTGGTTCGACACGCCGAGGATCGCGAACGCCAGGGACTCCGGATCGCGGTCCGGGATGAGGCCCTCGACGATCGCCTCCTTCAGGTAGACGACCGCATCGGCGACCAGGGTCGCCTGGCCGGCGCGCATGGCGCCCTTGAAGGTCGACTCGGTGCGTGCGAACTCGAACAGGCGGCGCAGGTCGTTGTTCTCGGCCAGCCAGGCGACGCCCGCACGGATGCCGAGCTCGACCTGGACCACGGGGTCCTCGACGTCCGAGATCGCTCGCTGCTGACGACGCCGCATGTCCTTCTGTGCGGTGCGGAGGATCTCGATGAAGAGCTCCTCCTTCGAGGAGAAGTACCAGTAGAAGACGCCCTTGCCGACGCCGAGCCCATCGACGATGTCGGCGACCGAGGTGGAGTGGTAGCCGTCGCGGGCGAACCGCGACGAGGCGAACTCGAGCAGCTGGGCCCTGCGCTCCTTGCCCCGTGGCGTCAGTCGTCGTGACATCGGAGTGACGATACCAAAGGATCTTGACCGGCCGGTCAAGTGGACGGTGCCTTCACGGCCAGGAAACAACCTCGACACGCAGGGTCACTACGCTGCAGTCGTGCCTGCGTTCATCATCCGTGTCTGGCTTCCCGATCGTCCCGGTGCCCTGGGGGCCGTCGCCAGCCGGGTCGGCGCCGTGCGAGCGGACGTGATCGGGATCGACATCATCGAGCGGGGCGCCGGTCGGGCGATCGACGAGCTCGTGATCGATCTACCCGACGGCGAGCTGGTCGACCTGCTGCTCGCCGAGATCGGCGAGGTCGAGGGCGTCGACGTCGAGAACATCCGACCGCTGTCGGGTCCGCCGCCCGATCCCGCGGTCACCGCGCTGCGCATCGCCCGCTCGGTCCGTCAGGCGGGCGGGGGAGTGGAGGGGTTCGAGACGCTCGTCGAGGGAGCGCTGTCGTTGCTCGGTGCGGACTGGGTGGCGCTGGTCGACCCGACCGGCGCCCGGCTCGTCTGCGCCGCCGGCGAGGACGTGCCCTCGGAGGGCTGGCTGTGCGCGTTCGTGCTCGGCGCCACCGCGGACGACAGCTCGCTCGAGCTGGGTGACCTGGCCGTCGCCACGCTGCCGGACTCCGGGCTGGCGCTCGTCGTGTCACGACATGCATCGCCGCTGCGCGGCCGTGAGCAGGACGTGCTCGAGGGCCTCGCCGCTCTCATCTGACCAGCGCAGCGGTCGTGTCGTGCACCTGTCGTGTCGTACTGTGCACCGGCGGATCCGGAGGGGGCGACGGACATGGCGGAGTCATCGGTCGGCAACAACCCGTGGGCGGCAGCAGCATGTTGGGCTGCAGCGCCGTTCAGCGGCGGGATGGCACCTGCCATCTTCCTGATCGTCACCTGGAAGGAGCGTGGTTCGCTCACACGACGCCATGCGCTCGCCGCGACCGTCCTGTGGGCCGGCCTGATCGCGACCTATCTGCCGGTGTTCTTCATCGGCTTCTTCCTCCCAGCGTTCAACGGGGACGCGATTCCGACGTGGGCCGTCGCGATCGCAGTCGCCTGGTTCGTCATCTCCTGGATCGCGACGATCGTCGGCTGCGTCCTCGTGCTGCTGGCTGCACGGAGGATGCGCTCGGCCACATCCGTTCCGCCGCCGCTGGCGCCACCGGGCATGGCCTGAGCACCGGGACCGGGAGATCGTCGCCGGTGATCTCTGCTCGGCGGCGTCGCTCAGCAACGGTCGGTCCGCTCAGTGGCTCCAGTCGCGGGACCGCTCCACCGCGCGGAGCCACTGCGAGTAGGTGACGTCGCGCTGGGCCACACCCTCGGCGGTCGGGTCGACCCGGGCGTCGTGCGCCCAGAGCTCGCCGACCTCGTCTGCGGTCGCCCACAGGCCCACTCCCAGCCCCGCCAGGTACGCGGCGCCCAGGGCGGTCGTCTCGGCGACCGCCGAGCGGGCCACCGGCACCGTCAGCTGGTCAGCCTGCAGCTGGAGCAGCAGCGGCATCGCCGCCGCCCCGCCGTCGACGCGCAGCTCGGCGATCGGACGGCCGGCGGTCGCGGACATCTGGTCGACCACGTCGCGGGTCTGGAAGGCCATGGACTCGACCACCGCTCGGGCCAGGTGCGCCCGACCAACGCCGCGGGTGATGCCCATGATCGTGCCGCGGGCATACGGGTCCCAGTAGGGCGAGCCGAGTCCGGTGAAGGCCGGGACGATCACCAGGCCGCCGGAGTCGTCGACGGATTCGGCGAGCGGGCCGACCTCGGCGGCGTCCTCGATCAGGTCCAGGCCGTCGCGCAGCCACTGGACCGCGGCGCCCGTCACGAAGATGGCGCCCTCGAGCGCGTAGTGGGTCACCGGCTCGTCACCGCCGACACCCAGGATCCGGCCCGGCACGGTCCACGCCACGGTGCTCAGCAGACCCGGGGTCGGCGGCGGCAGCTCCTCGCCGATGTTCATCAGCACGAACGAACCCGTGCCGTAGGTGTTCTTCGCCATGCCTGGGCGTGTGCACGCCTGCCCGAACAAGGCGGCCTGCTGGTCGCCCGCGATGCCCGAGATGGGGATGCCCGCAGCGATGCCGCAGCCGTCCGCGGTGACCCCGACCGGTCCCGACGACGGCACCACGTCGGCCAATGCCGCCCGAGGCACGCCGAACAGCTCGCAGAGCTCGTCGGACCACTGCCCGGAGCGGATGTCGTAGAGCATCGTCCGGCTGGCGTTCGACGAGTCGGTCACGTGCGACGCGCCGCCCGTCAGGTTCCAGATCAACCACGAGTCGACGGTGCCGAGCAGCAGGTCGTCGTCGACCGGCACGCCGCCGTCGCGCAGCAGCCACTCCATCTTCGTCGCCGAGAAGTAGGGATCGAGCACCAGCCCCGTGGTCTCACGGACCATCGGCAGGTGCCCGAGCTCCGCGAGCTCGTCGCAGCGTTCCGCGGTGCGTCGGTCCTGCCAGACGATGGCCCGGTGTCGTGGCACGCCGGTGCGGCGGTCCCAGGCCACGACGGTCTCACGCTGATCGGTGATCCCGATCGCCGCGACGGGACGCCCCAGCTCCGAGACGAGCTCGCCGAGCACGGTGCAGGTGACGTCCCAGATCTCCGAGGCGTCGTGCTCGACCCAGCCCGGCCGTGGGAAGTGCTGGGTGAACTCGCGGTAGCTCCGTCCGATCGGACGGCCCGTCCCGTCGACGGCGAACGCCCGCACACCGGTGGTGCCGGCGTCGATGGCGATGACGATCGGTGAACCCTCTGCAGCCTGGGACATGGAGGG
The DNA here is from genome assembly GCA_963707555.1 of uncultured Actinomycetota bacterium. Classification (GTDB taxonomy): domain Bacteria; phylum Actinomycetota; class Acidimicrobiia; order Acidimicrobiales; family Microtrichaceae; genus JAFAFN01. The sequence continues at coordinate 139,274 of CAVPQM010000002.1, read as the reverse complement.
ACAATGTACGCAGTGCGAACCGCGCTGCACTGCGCCACCGGGTCGGACGGCTGCCCGTAGGATCCGACGATGCGCATCGGCATCCTCACCTCCGGCGGCGACTGCTCCGGACTCAACGCAGTGATCCGCGCGGTGGTCCGCAAGACCGAGCGGGTGTACGGCGGTTCGATCATCGGCTTCCACGACGCCTGGCGTGGTGTGCTCGACGACGACTGGGAGCCGCTCGACGTCGAGCGGTGTCGTGGGATCCTGCCCCGCGGTGGCACGATCCTGGGCACCTCGCGGATCCAGCCGTACCAGTTCGACGACGGCGTCGACCGGGTGCGAGAGGCGGTCGAGCGTCATCGTCTCGACGGGTTCGTCGTCATCGGTGGCAACGGGTCGCTGCGAGCCGCTCGAGACCTGCAGGCAGACGGCATCCCGTGCGTCGGCGTGCCCAAGACGATCGACAACGACATCGGTTCGACCGAGCTCTGCTTCGGCTTCGACACCGCGGTGCACGTCGCGAGCGCTGCGATCGACCGTCTCCACACCACCGCCGAGGCCCACGACCGTGTGATGGTCGTCGAGGTGATGGGGCGCGACACCGGGCACATCGCGGTGCGCGCCGGCCTCGCCGGTGGCGCGGCCATGACGCTCATCCCGGAGGTGCCCTTCGACATCGAACAGGTCTGCGACGCACTCACCCGACGTCATGCGGGCAGCAGCTTCGCATCGATCGTGGTGGTCGCCGAGGGTGCCCGCCCGGTCGAGGGGACGCTCGAGATTCCGAGCTACGAGGTCGACCGCTTCGGCCACGAACGCCTCGGTGGCATCGGCCAGCTCATCGCATCGGAGATCGAGGGTCGAACCGGTCTCGAGACCAGGGTGACGACGCTGGGCTACATCCAGCGGGGCGGCACCCCGACGGCGTTCGATCGTGTGCTCGCCAGTCGCTACGGCATCGCCGCTGCGGATGCGGCCGCGTCGGGAGCGTGGGGTTCGATGGTCGCCCTCCAGGCCGACCGGATCGTGCACGTGCCCCTGGGCGAGGCCGTCGACGCCACCAAGACCGTGGACATCGAGTTCTACGACGAGGTCGCGCGACCGTTCTTCGCATCCTGAGCCACCGACATCCGATCCGGATCAGCGGTCATCGCCCCGAAACGAGATCAGAGATCGCAGCGGCGGGGACGCGTCAGTGGGGCCAGGCTCAGACGCACTCGCGGTCGAGCTCGGCGCGCCGCTCGGCGAGCACCTCGAGCGAGTCGAACGGCAGGGCCGCCTCGCTGGCATCGTCGACCGTCGCGAGCAACGATCGGAAGTCGCAGGCATCGACGACGGTCCGGTCGCCGCGCGACGGACTGCTCACCGTGATCTGCTCGCCGTCGACCTCGAAGGTCACGTCGTCGACGTGGGAGACCTGCGTGACCGTCAGCACGAGCTGACCGATGGCCTGCTGACGTGAGCGGCCGACGACGTTGTCGAAGGCCTCGGACAGGTTGATCCGGAGCACGTTGTCGCTCCGCTCCACGCCGAGCAGCTCGGTGCCCGCGGGGATCGACGTGCCCAGGCCGACCATCGCGACCGAACCGTCGGGCGGCTGGAGCACCGCCTGCAACGTCGACTCGAGCCCGCGGTCCGAGAGCTCGTCGATCACCGGCAACAGGGTGCCTTCGCGCACGTAGTAGAGGACGACCTCGGCGCCCCCGCGCTCGGGCAGCGACGACGTGGTCGTCGTGCTCGGCTCGGTCCGGACCGGGCGGGGAGCGCTGTCGACGTCCACGCCGCACGCCGCGAGCGAGACCGCCAGCAGCACGGTCAGCGACGCCGCCAACCGTCGGGTGGTCACGCCCGGTCCCCGGGGCCGTCGATGCGGATCGCCGGCATCTCGCCGGTCAGGGCGAACGACTCGGCCTCTTCCGGGGTCACCGCCGCGAGGTCGTCGAGCTGCAGCTCGTCCGTGCCGTCCTCACCCGGCTCGTTGAGCGGCAGCTCGAGCACGAACCGTGAGCCCTGGCCACCGTCGTGACGGTCCTCGACCCACACCCTGCCGCCCTGGAGACGGGCGTGCTCGGCCGCCAGGGCGAGCCCGAGTCCCACGCCCATGTCGGTGCCGCGGGCGCCGCCCTGGTCGCCGCGGTTGAAGCGGTCGAAGATGCGGGTCCGTTCGGCCTCGGGCACGCCGGATCCGGCATCCTCGACGGCGATCTCGACCATCGGGCCGTGGATCGATGCACCGTCGGAGCGGCTGTCGCCCGACGCGTCCGGGTGTCCGTCGGATCGCTCGACGAACACGGCGGTGGCGCCATCCGCGTACTTGCTCGCGTTGTCCAGGAAGTTCGCGAGGATGCGCATGAGGCGGCGCTTGTCGCAGGAGATGACGACGTCAGCGAGCTCCGGGTCCGACTCGACGGGTACGTCGCCGTCGGCGACCATGCGCACCGCCGCCTCGACGGTCGGCACGAGCACGACGGAGTCCAGCTCGAGGCGCACCGCGCCGGCGTCGAACCTGGAGATCTCGAGCAGGTCCTCGACGAGCTGGGTGAAGCGCCGCATGTCGAGGTTCAGCAGGTCGAGCGCCTGCCGGGATCGCTCCGAGAGCTCGTCGCGGTTGTTGAGCAGCACCTCGATCGACGCGTTGAGCGTGGTGAGCGGGGAGCGGAGCTCGTGGCTCACGTCGCTCGCGAAACGCGCGTCGCGGTCGATGCGCTCCTGCAGCGCCGAGACCATCTCGTTGAAGTTGGCGACGAGCGGAGCCAGGTCGATGTCGGTGGCGTAGTCGTCGTAGTCGATCCGGGTGTCGAGCTGGCCGAGCGCGACCGACTCGGCCGCTTCGCCGATGCGTCGCAGCGGCTGCAGCGCGTAGCGGCTCGCCCAGAAGCCCAGGGCCATCGCCACGATCGTGGCGAGCGCGGTGGCCACCAGGAGCGTCAGGCTGAGGGACCGGATCGCGGTGTCGATGTCGTCGAGGGAGTTGACCTCGAAGTACGACGCGTCGCTGTCGGGCACCGCCACGCCCACCGCCAGCAGCGGTTGGCCGTCGGAGTGGAACCGCATGATCGAGTTCTCGCGGTCCTCGACGACGCGGTCGCGCAGCTCCTGGGGCAGGACGTCGACGCCGTACTTCGAGTTCACGCTCACCGTGACGGGATCACCCGGTCCCGCCCCGACGATGAGCGAGGGGATGCCGCCGTCGGGCAGCGACGACAGCAGCGTCTGCAGGTCGGCGGCCTCGGCGTTGTCGATGTTGCGGCGGACCGTCTCGGAGTTCGTGAGCGCCTGGCGCGACAGCGAGTCCTCGCGGGTGTCGAGCAGGGTGCTGCGAGCGACGGTGATCGTCGTGACGGACAGCACGACCGAGAGCAGCAGGCCGACGAGCGCGACGGCCAGGGTGATGCGGCCGCGCAGGCCGATCTGGAAGCCGCTGAGGAGGTTGCCGGTGGATGCGGAGCGCCGCCGCCACGGCAGCTTCACGGCTGCAGCTTGTAGCCCAGGCCGCGCACGGTGACCACGTGACGCGGGTTCGCGGGATCGATCTCGACCTTGGTGCGCAGGCGGCGGACGTGCACGTCGACCAGGCGGCCGTCACCGAAGACGCCGTGACCCCACACCTTCTCGAGCAGGTCTTCGCGCGAGAACACCTTGCCCGGGTTGTTCGCGAGCTCGACGAGCAGGCGGAACTCGGTCTTGGTCAGATGGATCTGGTCGCCGTCGCGGGTCACGAGCCCCTCCTGGGGCACGATCTCGAGCTCACCGAAGCGCATGCGCGGGTTGCCGGGCTGGCTCGGACGCGCCCGACGCAGCAGCGCCCGGATGCGGGCGGACAGCTCCTTGGGCTGCAACGGCTTCGTCATGTAGTCGTCCGCGCCCGCCTCGAGGCCCGCCACGACGTCGTGGGTGTCGGCACGTGCGGTGACCATGATGATCGGCACGTCGCTCGTCCGACGGATGGACCGGCAGACCTCGAACCCGTCGATGCCGGGCAACATGATGTCGATCAGGACGACCTCGGTCGGCGCACGTTCGAAGCTGACGATGGCGTCCTCGCCGGTCTCGGCCTCCTCGACCTGCCAGCCCTCGTCCTCGAGTGCCAGCTTGACCGATCCACGGATGCGTTGGTCGTCCTCGACGTACAGAATGCGAGTTCCCACGGCGACCATCATTGTTCAGAAACCCGACGGGGGGTGCACCTGCGCCCGGCGCAACGTCCCGGGACCCGGTCGGTTCAGAGCGACTCGGAGCCCAACTCGGCGAGCAACGCCCGGAGCTCGTCGAACAGGGCAGGGTGCGCGACGAGCACGGACTCGGGGCGGACCGGGCCGCCGTCGAGCGAACCCAGACGGGCGCCGGCCTCTTCGGCGATGAGCGCGCCGGCAGCGAGGTCCCAGCGGGCCAACCCGACCTCGTAGTAGGCGTCGACGCGGCCCGAGGCGACCGAGCACAGGTCGAGCGCTGCTGCGCCCATGCGACGGATGTCACGGATCTGCGGCAGCAGCGCTGCGACCAGCGCGCCCTGACGGCCCCTGCGGGTGGCGTCGTAGGCGAATCCGGTCGCGATCAGCGCCTCCGGCAGGACCGGCGCCGGTCCCATGGCGAGGCGTCGGTCGTCGCACCACGCACCGCCGCCACGCACGGCGGTGTAGGTCCGTGCGTGGGTCGGGTCGGCGACGACCGCAGCGACCGCCACGTCGTCGATCGTCGCGGCGATCGACACGTTGTAACCCGGGTGGTCGTAGACGTAGTTGGTGGTGCCGTCGATCGGGTCGACGTACCAGGTGACGGCCCCCGGGGCCTCGGCGGGCACCTGCGCCGAGCCGCCCTCCTCGCCGATCACGACGTCGTCGGGTCGCTCCGACGCGATGATCGAGCGGATCAGGGCCTCGGACGCGGTGTCCATCTCGGTGACCAGGTCGGTGGCCGTCGACTTGGCGTCGATCGCGAACGTGGCCGGGCGACGGTGGTGGATGAGGTCGACCGCCTCGCTCGCGGCGCGCACCGCCACGGCCAGCAGTGCCTCGTGCAACGCGCTGCTCGCAGGGGTGGGGCTCGCAGGGCTGGGGCTGGGGCTGGGGCTGGCAGGGCTGGCAGGGCTGGGGCTCGCAGGGCTGGCAGGGCTGGGGCTGGCAGGGGTCTCGGACACGATCAGCTCCTGCCCGGCGGGCGGGGCCGTCGGGCCGCCTCGGGATCTCGCTCCCGGATGGTGGCCCACTCTCCGAAGGCACGCAGCGTGAGCACGGCGACGACCGCGACGCCGCCGGCGCCCACGAGCACCGAGAAGAACGTCACGGCGCCCATCGCGGCGCCCTCGAACCCGCCGAGGTCGGCGAACGCGTAGCCGATGAGCCCGCCGGCGGCTGCGCCGATGAAGATCGAGACGAACGCCAGAACCCTGGCGAGCACCGACGGAAGCTGCGACTCGGGGTCGGATCCGGCCGGTGGGGGAGGGCTGCTGGGCGACGACACGGGGTCGATGTTACGGGCCAGCCGTCGGCACCCCGAAGTTCAAGCACCTGTGACCCGATGCCGATCATCAGGACGGAACCACTCTCTCCAGGAGCACCACCCGTCATGCAGACCCGCGACCTTCCCGCCGAACTCCTCCTCCCGCCGAAGCGCCTCGGCGCGCTGCTCGCCGAGGCACGGGTCGACGGCGGCTACAGCCTGACCGAGGCCGCCGACGCGCTCGGCACCTCGTGGAGTCCGCTCACCCTGCTCGAGGTCGAGACCGGGCGCCGCCCGGTGATGGATCCCGAGGTGAAGGCGCTGACCGAGCTCTACGGCATCCCCACGACCACGCTGATCCCCGAGCGCTCCCATCTGGTGGTCGACCTGACCGAGGGGACGCTCGCCGCGGGCGACCGCACGATCCGCTTCGAGTCGGACACCGTGGAACGACGCGAGGTGCTCGCCCAGTACCTGGCGATGGTCTACTCGATGCGCGACGTCCGGCCCGGTACGGCGGTCCCGCTGCGCGAGCCGGACCTCGAGATCCTCGAGGGCGTGCTGGGCGTCCCGCGACGCAACGTCGAGTCCGAGCTCCACGCGCTGATGATGTCGCCCGACGGGCACGTCGCGCACCGCATGGGACGCCTCCGGGGCCGCTTGCTCATCCCGATCATCGGGGTCGTCGTCGCGGTGACCGCCGCCGGCACCCTGCTGCTCGTGAGCGGCGACAGCGACGCGTCGGTGGTCACCTCGACCGACGACACCGAGACGGTCGAGACACCCGCGGGAGCGGAGCCCGGGGCCGAGACGCCCGGGTCGCCCGAGGTCGAGATCGGCGACGCCGTGGTCCAGGAGCGACTGCCCGACGGCACCCCTGGTCCGGTCGTCACCCGGGACTGACTCTGAGTCAATTCTTGGCCGGCGGGGTGTCCCGGGCTGTGTGTCCGCAAGGGCTCGAGGACTATGGTCCCCGCCATGTCCCGCACCCTTCAGAGCCGCTCCGCTGCGGCCCCCACAGCGCTCCGGACCTTCGCACTCCGGGCCTCGATCGCGTCCGTCGTGGTCGTGCTGCTCGCCTCCTGCGGGGGCGGTAGCGACTCCTCTGTCGGCCGAGGAGAAGTCGACGTTGACCGTGCCCGAGTCCGAGTGGGTCGACGAGACCGGCAAGGGCAGCATCACGATCACCACGAAGGACAACAGCTACTCGCCCCAGTACGTGACCGTCTCACCCGGCACGAAGATCGTCTTCGACAACCGGGGCCGCACGGCGCACAACGTCATCCCCTCGATCGACGACCAGTTCGAGGCGATCCCGGTCGACGACCTGCAGCCGGCCGACACCGCCACGCTGGTGCTCGACGACGCGGGTGAGTACCCGTACTACTGCTCGCTGCACGGCACGACGACCAAGGGCATGATCGGCGGCATCCGCGTCGAGGGCTGAGCCCTCGGGTCGCTGGACGCCCGCGTTGAACCGTCGGCGCCCGCGCTGATCGTCAGGGGGCGTCGATGGCGACGGCCCGTGAGAACCCGCGGTACGCGCCGTTCACGACCCGGACGTTCGTGCCCGGCTTCGCCGCCTCGACGATCTTGCCGTCGGCGAGCGCGATCACGACGTGACCCGGGTACCAGAGCACGTCGCCGGGCTGCACGTGGGGCATCGGCACGGACCATCGTGGTCCGCCGGGGGCGATGATCGTCGACGGAGAGGTTCGCTCCGATGTCGATGCCCGACGAGGCGTACGCCTGCCAGACCAGACCCGAGCAGTCGTAACCCTGCGTGCCGAACCGGCCGGCGCTGCTGTAGGGCACTCCCACCTGGGACAGGGCGAACTTGAGCGCCCGGCGCAGCGGTGTCGCTGCGTGCGGCCCGGGCCGAGCGCTCGCAGAGGTCGAAGTGCGCGCCGGCCGGGCAGCCGATCTCCGTTGCGGTGGCCGGTCAGGGGGTCGGCGATCGGAGGCGGCGGCGGTTCGCAGGCGGCGGCGACGACAGCGGTGCAGCACAGGAGCAGCGTCGCGGCGCGTCGAGAGAAGGATCGATCTCAGAGATGGCACCGGTCGACGCTAACGAGCGCGGTCGCCAGGGTCCTCGCTGTTGCCTGACGCAACGATGCCGGTCGGCAGTGTGCCGAGACCGGTCAGCCGGAGAAGAGCGGGTCCTCGGACCGGTTGGACGCCAGGCCGCACACGGCGTTGCGGTGCAGGCACGACTCGACCTCTCGGACGAGCTGGTCCTGGTCCCACGCGTTGAAGAAGTCCGAGTGGAGGCCGTGCACCGATCCCGAGGAGAGCGACAGTTCGTGGTCGATGCCGGTGATCGGATACGTGATCGCGAAGGTGAGCTGCGGCACGTGCACCGGGTGGCTCTCCGGGCAGACGCCCTCGACGCTGTTCGCCATGTGCGACCGATGGTCAGCGCTGTCCAGATCCGTCCCGTTCCAGCAGTCCGGGAACGTGATGACCCCGCGCAACGGTGACGTCGACGGGCAGTTCGGCGGGTGCGTCATGGTGGGTCGTCGACGCACCGCAGCTCCAGCCGGCCAGGTCGGTCGACTGCGGCGAAGTGGCCGTCATGTCGCCGGCCACCACCTTCAACCCGGCCGGGTAGGGCTGCACCGTCGACGGCTCGACGCCCGGCGCCGCCCGGTAGTAGGCCGTCGACGACTTCGGCGTCGACCGCGGCGCCGTGGTCGAGCAGCGCCGGCGCCCAGTACGACGCGGTGTCGTGCTGCATCTGGCACGTCGTGTTCGCCCTCGAGCAGCGTCTCGAGCGTCGAGTCGGCGTCGGTCGACGTGTTGCCGAAGAAGTCGTGCAGGTGCGATCGGCCGGGGTATCCGGCGTGCACGATCGGATCGTCGGGGGACGAGTGGCTGTAGTCGCAGTCCGTCACGAACTGCGCAGCACGGCCCTGCGGACCCGTGTGGCGCGACGGCGGTGCGTCGACGGCGACCTCGACGTGCCTCCACCGACGTCGGCACGGTCGCCCTCCGAGGGCGCCGACCACTCCGCATCGCTGGTGCACGACGACGCGCCCGCCACGACGCACAGGGCCGCGGCGACCGCTCCCGCCACGGCGCGCCGTACCGAGTGAGCAGCGCCGTGTCGAGGGAGCGACGCATCAGGTGGCCGGACGCTCCGGCAGCTTGATCGCAGCGACGTCGATCGTCGGCGGCACGTCCTTGGCCGGCCGCGGCGGGGCGGTCTCGGCGTCGGGCATGTTCTCCTGGGCGGCCGGTTCCGGCGTCGTCTTGTAGATGTCCGCCGGCGGCTTCTCGGCCGGGGCGCCGAGCAGCCCGAGCAGGTCGAGCGAGTTGGCGCTCCAGTCGCCGCTGCCCGGTGCCGTCGCACGGGGCGAGCTGCTCGATGGCGGCGGGCATGCTCGATCGCGAACGTGTTGCCCGAGAAGCAGTTGTCGGAGCTGCTCGGTCGTCACGCCCTTGCCGTCCAGGTCGACGGTGCCGACCGCGATGTCGGCGACGCCGGAGCCCTCGACGACGTTGTCGATGATGCGGTTCCCGAAGGGATGCCAGATCACGACGCAGCCTTCGAGCAGGCCGTCGACCGCCACGCAGTCCTCGGCGGGGATCTCGGGCACGGGCTCGTCGTGGGTCTCCGAGCACGGGGTCTCCCACTCGGAGATCTCGGGCGCCAGGTCGCTGGCGGTCTCCTCCGGGTAGGGCACGAGGCCGATGCCGGTGCGGTCGTGGTTCCAGACCAGGTTCCGTTCGACGACGTTGCGGACGCTGCCGGCGACCAGGATGCCGTTGCCCTGCGCGAGCAGCGACACGGTGATGCCGGGGATGTCGGTGCGGTTGTTGTCGTACACCAGGTTGCCGACGATCGTGTTGTCGCGGCCCGGGTAGCAGAGCTCGTAGCTGCCGCTGTTCGGCACGATGCCGGCGCGGTTGTTCCGGAAGGTCGAGTTGACGATCAGCAGGTTGCCGCCGGAGTTCGTGCCGGAGTAGCCGAGGCCGTTGTACTCGGAGACCACGTTGTCGAGCACGGAGTCACACGGGTAGCACTCGCCGATGTAGAAGCCGGCGTCGGGGCTGCCCGAGCCGAGCGAGTTGTCGAGCTGGCCCTTCACCGAGTCGAACGCGTAGACGCCGTAGTCGCCGTTGCGGTAGGCGGTGAGGAACGAGCCGCGGTAGCCGCTGACCCCGCTCCAGAAGAACCCGTTGCTCGTGTAGTTCCTGGCGGTGATGTTCTCGATCGCCACGCCGTCGGTCTCGAGGACCCGGAACCCGTTCTCGAGCTCGAACTCGCCGTCGAGGATCACCTCGTTGCGGTCGGTGCCGCGGATGGTCAGGTCCTCGGTCGCGACCTCGACGGCCTCGTGGTAGATGCCCGGGCCGATCAGCACCAGGTCGCCGGGCGCGGCGGCGTCGACGGCCGCCTGCACCGTGTCGTGGTCCTCGGGCACCTTGATCGTCGAGTAGTCGTCGCCGTCCGCCGGAGGTCTCGGGATCGTCGTCCGAGCATCCGCTGGCGACGATCGCGATCGCCGCCGTGAGCACCAACGCCAGTCGCGTGCGTCTCGTCCGCATCATTCGTCCTCTCGTCCCCCGTGCGTGACCGGAAGTCACCGCACGGTCCCGATCATGCCCCAAACGGACGTCCCAGGGACGAATTGCCGACGGATCGGCAGTGTTCCAGGCACCGGCGCGGCGGCATCCGAGGCGCTCCAGCTGGCAGACTCCGAGCATGCGCGAGTGGGTCGTGGGAGGAGCCGTGATCGAACGGCGAGCGCTCGTCGGAGCGCACGGACCCGCGCTCGGCGTCGCAGGCGGACCGGTCGCTGCCGACGGGTTCGAGCCCGACGGCGTGCTGCTCGTCGAGAACGTCCGCCGCAACGGCACCTCGGACTGGACACCGCCCGGGGGCGTGATCGACCCCGGCGAGGAGCTGCTCGTCGGCCTCACCCGTGAGGTCCGCGAGGAGACCGGGCTCGAGGTGCTCCGGTGGGCGGGACCGCTCTACGAGATCCGAGCCGAGGCGCCCGACCTGGGGTGGCGACTCCGCGTCGAGGTGCATCTGGCGGCCGAGGTCGACGGCGACTGTCGATCGGCGACGATCCCGACGGGATCGTGGTCGCGGCCGACTGGGTCGGCGCGACCTCGTGCGCCGACCGGCTCGACACCTCACACCAGTGGGTGCGTGAACCGCTCCTCGAATGGCTGCTCGAGCGCTTCGAGGTCACCCGGGAGTTCCGCTACGAGGTGCTCGGCACCGGCATGAGCGACGCTCGGGTCACCCGGCTGTGAGCGACCGTCCCGGGACGGTCCGCCAGATCCTGCACGTCGACATGGACGCGTTCTACGCGTCGGTCGAGCTGCTCCGTCGTCCCGAGCTGCGAGGTCTGCCGGTGGTCGTCGGGGGCGCCGGGCCAGCGGGGCGTGGTCGCCGCCGCGTCCTACGAGGCGCGGTCCTACGGCATCCACTCGGCGATGCCGTCGGTGCGGGCCCGGCGTCTGTGCCCCGACGCGTCTTCCTCGCCGGCGACCACGCCCACTACCAGACGGTCTCGGCACGGCTGATGGAGATCTTCCGGTCCCTGACGCCGCCTCGTCGAGCCGCTGTCGCTCGACGAGGCGTTCCTCGATGTCTCCGGCACGCAACGACTGCTCGGCCCGGCGCCCGGAGGTCGCCGCGTGGCTGCGGACCCGGGTGCGCGACGAGGAGGGCCTGCTCGTGCTCGATCGGCGTCGCGACCAACAAGTTCCTCGCGAAGCTCGCCACCAACTCGGCGAAGCCGCGCCGCGAGTCGCGGCGGGCCGATCGAAGGGTCGGGCGTGCACGTCGTGGAGTCCGGTGACGAGCTGGCGTTCCTGCACCCGCTCCCGGTCGGAGCGCTCTGGGGCGTCGGGTCCGGCGACGCTGGCGAAGCTCGAGCGGTTCGGCGTCGCCACGGTGGGGGACCTGGCCCAGCTGCCGCCCGACACCCTCGTCCGGGCCCTCGGGCAGGGAGCGGGTGCCCACCTGCACGCCTTGTCGTGGGGCCGCGACGACCGTCCGGTGGTCGCCGATCAGGAGCCGAAGTCGATCAGCCACGAGGAGACCTTCGCGGTCGACCTCGGTGTCGATGGACGCGCTGCGCTCCGAGGTGCTCCGGCTGAGCGAGGCGGTGGCGTCGCGGTTGCGACATCACGGCTACCGGGGGCGCACGATCCAGCTCAAGGTGCGGTACCGGGACTTCTCCACGGTCACCCGGTCGCGGACGCTCGACCACGCGACCGATCGCGGCACCGACGTGATGGACGCCGCCTGGTCGATGCTCGTGCGGCTGCCCGTCGAACGTGGTGTCCGACTCGTCGGCGTCGGCGTCGCGAACCTGGGCAAGGACGCACCCGAGCAGCAGACCCTGTTCGACGCCGACGACGCAGGGTCCTGGGACGCGGCGAACGAGGCCGTCGACGCCATCCGATCGCGCTTCGGCAACGCACTGATCAAGCCGGCCCGCCTGGTGGGATCGGACCGTCGACCTGGCGACCAACATGGGGCCCGTCCGACCCGAACCTGGCCGAGGGAGATGGCCGTGCCGGTCCGCGGTTGAGAAGAGAATTCCACAGGTCGACGAGCGACCGGCGTGTCGGGCCGGTAGCCTGTGGGATCATTCCCTTCACCGGACAACGCGATCGTGCGGGTCACGATCGCAGCATCGAGGGGGTAGTGGCTGATGCCGCTCTCTGAGGACGAACAGAGGATTCTGGGAGAGATCGAGGCGAACCTCCGCGCCAGCGATCCAGACCTCGCGCGACAGGTCGGTTCGACCACCGTGTACACCGAGTCGCTCCGACGCCTGAAGTGGGGCGTCGCCGGGTTCGTGCTCGCACTCGTCGCCTCCATCCTCCTGCTCAGCGTGAACTACCTGCTGGCCTTCGCCGCGTTCCTGGCGCTCGTCGCTGCGACGCTGTTCATCGAGAGCAACGCCCGACGGCTGGGTCGTGCCGGCATGAACGAAGCCACCCAGGCCATGCGCGGTGGAGGGCTCAAGGACTACTTCAACAACGCCGGGTCCAAGGCGCGAGAAGCTGCGCCGCCCCGACGAGGAGTAGTCACTCCCTCCCACGCCGGTCCCTCCCACGCAGGTTTCGAGGGGCGTGGGGCCGACACGTCATTCGCTCGAGCGGCTCACCATCGCAGCGACGTCCCACGGGTGGTCGCGTCCCGCACGTACGCACTGACGTCGTGTGCCACCTGCTCGGCTCGCGCTGCGTCCTGCGCCGATGCGCCGTCAGGGGCGTAGCGACGCTCGGTCTCGATGGCGGCGAGATCGCCGAGCAGGTCGCGGTCGAGGTGGACCGCGACGCGTGTCGCGAACTCAAGGGTGTCTCGTGCTCGGCCGGGCGGAGGTCCAGCGGTTGGATCGAACGGACCGCCGCCGACCAGGCGTCCGCGATCTGGGCATCGTGGCGGTGCCCGCCCCGATGCCGTCGGTGACGGCGACCGGCCAGGCGAACGGCGAACCACGCGCCGCCGTGCCGAGCACGACCACCGCGATGATCGCCGGCCACGGGCTGGCGCCGCCTTCGTCGTCGGCGTCGTCCCGGTCGGCCTCAGGTTCGTCCTCGGTGGCATCGAGCTGTGACCCGGCCGTGGTGGGTGGCGCGGGTTCGGTCGGCGGTGTCGCCACGATCGAGGTCGTCGTCGCCGCCTGTGCCGGTGGTGCCTGGGCCTGCTCGGGACCACGCCCGTGTGTCCCTCGGCCTGGGGGTCGCCTCGCTGGGGGTGGGTTCGAAGGGCACCCATCCGATCCCGGCGAAGTGCACCTCGGCCAGCGCGTGGGCGTGGCGCCCGCGGACGACGAACTCGACGTCGCCGTCGGCGTCGACGGTCGGGTCACCAGGCGTGAAGCCGACCGCCACGCGACTGGGCAGACCGAGTGTTCGTGCGAGCAGCGCGAACGCCGAGGAGAACTGCTGGCAGAAGCCGCGTCGTTCCTCGAGGAACGCGGAGAGTGCGTCGGACCGGCCGGAGTAGTCGACGTCCTCGTCGTAGGCGAAGTTGGTGCGGAACCAGGTCTGGAGGGCCAGCATCTGCCGCATGGGTCGCTCCTCGCCGGCGATCGCGTCGTCGAGCAACTCCCGGTCATCGTCGGAGAGATCCGGGGCGACGGTGTGGATCGGGTCGACGTCGTGCGACGCTCCGGCGACGGGGCCGACCCCCTCGAAGTCCGGCACGAGCGAGTCGAGCGAATAGGCGACCCCGCCCGCGCCCTCACTGCCGTCGCCGTCCTCGGCGAGGATGATCGACGACGACTCCGGGTTGTAGCTGACCGGTCGGGTGCTCTCGATGCGGTCCGGTGCGGTAGGCGCCCGGCAGCCAGTCGCTCCTCAACCCGGCGATCTCGAACTCCTGTCGCAGCGGTGCCGCAGGCACGGCGGAAGTCGACGTTGCGGGGGAGCTGCCCGTCGGAGGGGTCGTAGCTGCCGTGCGACACCCAGATGTCGCCCTCGGTCGGAATCCTCGAGCGGTCAGTCGCCAGTACGACGGCTCTGCGGCCCGGACCCGGAACATGATCTGGTCGCTGCGCTCGTCGAGCAGCGACCGGATGCTGACGAAGGGACTGACCACCGTCCTCGGACCGCTGCCCTTGCCGAGTTCCCGCAGATCGACCACCGGCTCGGTGCCCGCGGGCAGCAACGGGCCGACGAGCGCGCCGACCACGAGGGCCAGTCCCGCCACCGCCGCGGCGCCCACCACCGTGGCCCTGGTGCCGCGCCGAACGTCGCCGGGGATCCACCGCTGCTCGCTCGCAGCGAGTGCTCGTTGGCGATCGCGTAGGCCGCGACGCCGACGCCGAACGTGCCGGCGGCGACCAGGCGGCCGCTGTCACGGGCCAGGATGCCGGTCGCGACGAACACGGCGCCGTAGGGCACCGCGGCCTGCACGGTGCCCCGGTAGCGGAACGCCGCGGTGTCACCGAACAGTGCGAGGACCCAGAACCCTGCGGCGATCACGACCAGGAAGCCGTTGCTCGCCGCGACCGGCGCCACCAGGTCAGGGACCTCGGCGAACGAGCGGGAGATCTCGTCGCGCCACGCGTCGAGCGTCGCCGGGCCCGGCACGACCCCCAGGTACTGCGTCCCGGCGGCGAACCACCAGACAGCGCGGCGACGCCGATGGCCAGGTGGGCCACCACCGAGACCGCGATGCCGACGCGGAAGCGGCGCAGCACCACCGCCGTCTGCCACGCCAGCACGACGATGGGCGCCAGGCGCCCGAGGAAGTCCCAGCCGACGAAGAGGCGCGTGAACGAGGCGGCCGTGCCCAGGCCAGGGCGGCCAGCCCGAGTTCGGCAGCGACGAACGCCTGTCGCGTCGCGAACGACGGGTCGGCCTCATCGGCTGACCGACGGGCATCGGTGCCCTCGGCCCAGACCTTGCTGGGGGTCCGCGACCCGTCGAAGTGGACCACCGAGGAGCCCACGGCCCCGGTCGTCCCCGCTGCGCCCGCAGAGCCGGCCCCTCGGAGCGATCGGGTTCGGTCAGGACCACCACCAGTCCAGGCGCCTCACGTCGAAGTCGGCAGCGCGGGCGCCGCGGGCTGTCGATCCGGCCTGCGCACACCACGGCTCGACCGAGCTGCGATCTGCGGAGGTGCCCGAGCGTCGCGACGAGCTCGTCGCCCCGGTGGGGGCCGTGGTCCGACTCCATCACCGCGAGCCGGTCCATCAGCTCGTCGAGCTCCGCGACGGCGGGTACGAACCCGGAGTCGGCGCCATGGGTGGTGACCAGTCGGACCAGTTCGTCACGCGACGCGGCGAGCTCGACGACGCTCGCTGCGGCGGTCACTGCCCGTTCGAAGGAGCGATCGTCGTGCGCTGCGGCTCGCAGGTCGACCAGCACCGTGGTGCGTCGCTGCCACGGCACGTCGAACTGACGCACGACGGGAGTGCCCAGACGTGCGGTGCTCGGCCAGTGGATGCGCCGGAAGTCGTCCCCGCTCACGTACTCGCGCAGCGAGGCGAACTCCTCGTCGACCGTGCTGGACGACGTCAAGGAGCGGGAGCCGTGCTCGGGCTCCTCGCCGACCGTCGGTGCGAGCGGGGCGAGCACCCACGTGCGGGGCGGCGGCAGAGTTCGCGGTCCCGCCCGCCTCGGTGCGGCGCACGACGACGCCGACCGCGTCCTCGGTGGAGATGGCGGGCCCGACCCGCTCCTGCGCGCCGTCGGCGACGGATCGCTCATGAAGCGATCACCACGGCGATCAGGGCGTCGCGACGTCGTCGTGGCCGAACCCGGGGACGTGATCGGCCAGTGTGATCACCGGTGGCTGTCGCCGGCACCGATGGTCACCGTCAGCTGGATCTCGCAGGCGATCCCCGACACGACCGGCCGGGGCGGGGACTGCGGTGATCTCGACCACGCAGGTTGATGCCGCCGTTGATGGCGGCGACGGCGACCATCCGAGTCGCGCCCGCGCCAGCCTCGCGGTCACGGGCAGGCCGAAGCGCCAGGCGAGCACCGCACCGCACACCGGTGCCACAGCCAGCGTGCCGCGCCGGGTGATGCCATGTCCGCCCGGGACGGGAGTGCTCGCCAGGAGCTCGCGATGGCCTCGTCCACGCTGGCCGGTCAGGCGCGAATCGGGCGTGACGAGGAGGCGGTGGCCGAGGACGGGCTCGGCCAGCGCCTTGATGTCGTCGGGGATGACGTAGCCGCGGCCGGCCGCGGCGGCCCGGGCCCGGGCGACCCGCTGCAGGCCGAGCGTGGCCCGGGGCGACATGCCGAGGGCGATGGCCGGGTGGCGGCGGGTGGCGTCGGCCAGGTCGACCAGGTAGCCGGCGAGGGCCGGGGCGACGTGCACGCCCTTGGCCGCGGTGGCCATGGCGTGGACGTCGGCCGCCGTGACGACCGGACGGATGTCGTCGAGCGCGTCGTCGTCGCCGTGGTTCGAGCAGGATGGCGAGCTCGGCGTCGCGGTTCGGGTAGCCGATCGACACGCGCGCATGAGGAAGCGGTCGAGCTGGCTCTCGGGCAGCGGGTAGGTGCCCTCGTGCTCGATCGGGTTCTGGGTGGCGATCACCATGAACGGCGGCGCCGAGCCGGTAGGTGGTCGCCGTCGACCGTGACCTGGCGCTCGGCCATGGCCTCGAGCAGCGCCGACTGGGTCTTCGGGCGAGGCCCGGTTGATCTCGTCGGCGAGCACGATGTTGGCGAAGACCGGGCCGGGCCGGAACTCGAACTCGGCTCGTACCGCCGGTTCCACACGGTGACGCCGACGACGTCGGACGGCAGCAGGTCGGGGGTGAACTGGATGCGGCCGAACGCGCCGTCGATCGACGCGGCCAGCGCCTTGGCCAGGCTGGTCTTGCCCACGCCGGGCACGTCCTCGATCAGCAGGTGGCCCTCGGCCACCAGGCACAGCAGCGACCAGCTCGATGACCTCGTCCTTGCCCTGGATGACCTGCGCGACGTTGCGAGCGATCGTGTCGAAGAGCTCGGCGAACGTCCGGGTCTCCTGAGGGGCCGCGACCAGCGTCGTCTCCTGGGCTCATCTCGCCTCGATCCTGCCGGGCATGGTCGTGCGGAGCGCTCAGCGTAGGCGGCTGAAACCTGTCACACGCCGCGAGACCGACCTCGGGCACTCGCCCGCTCGGTACTGTGCTGCGTGCGCACTGGCGCCCGTGGATCGGCTGCTCGCGCGTCGACATCGGCGGCACCAAGATGGCCGCCGGCTCGTCGACGAGGCGGGCGTCGGTGCGTCGCTCGCGCCGGCGCAGCCGACGGCGCGGGGAGCGAGGCGCCGAGCGCCTGTTCGAGCGGCTGGCCGGGCTGGTCGACGCCGTGTCGCCGACGCCGGCGGCCCGGCGCCGGTCGTGTGCGGCGTCGGCTGCGGCGGCCCGATGACGGCGGGCGGCGTGACCGTCTCGCCGCTCAACATCCCGGCCTGGCGGGCCTTCCCGCTGCGGGCCCGGCTGGCCGAGCGCGACCGGGCTGCCGACGTTCGTCGACAACGACGCCAAGGCGCTGGCCCTCGGCGAGGGCTGGCTCGGGGCGGCCGCGGGCGGAGCGCAACTTCCTCGCCATGGTCGTCTCGACCGGCGTCGGCGGCGGCATCGTGCTCGACGGCCGCCTGCTCGACGGCGCCGACGGCAACGCCGGCCACATCGGCCACGTCATCGTGGAGCCCGACGGCCGGCGTGTGCCGTGCGGCGCCCGGGGCTGCCTCGAGGCCGAGGCGTCGGGCACGGCCATCCGCGCCATCACCGGCGCGCCCGCCGAGGCGGCACCCGAGGTCGGTCCGCACCGGCCGGCTGGTCGGCCGGGCGGTGGCTCGGTCGCCAACCTGCTCGACCTGCGCCTGGCGGTCGTCGCCGGCTCGGTCGCCCTCGGCTTCGGCGACGTCTTCTTCGCCGCCGCGCAGGCCGAGATCGACCGCGTCGCTCGACTCGACTTCGCCGTGGCGCCCGGATCGTGCCCTCGGCCGCGGCGCGGACGGGCCGCTGGTGGGCGCCGCCGCAGTCGGCTGGCCGGTCGCTCGACGTACGTGGCCGTTGCCGGGCCGCCGATCCCCTCACCGACGTAGAGGCCCGTCCGTCTGCCGCTGCGCGCCGTGCTGGCCGTCGCCGTCCGTCCGGCTCTGGGCCACCGCGGTCCGGGTCTCTTCGCCTGGCCCCGACGGGCTGGTGGCACCGTCGCCGTACCTGCCCCTCCCGGATGCGGACTACCTGCGCTTCCGCATGGTGACCGCGTACGGCGGCGACGGCGCGACCCCACGCCCGAAGAGACGTCGTCACGTACCTGCGCGTGTCGGAAGTGGCCTGGCTGATGCGCCGTTGACAACGGTCGGCACGTCCCTGGCCTCGTCGAGCCGTCGGCTGGTGGACTTCATCGGTGCATCAACCTCGGTGGCCTCGTCGAACACAGCCAACGACGCCGTGCCCGTTCGCTCGCCTCGTCCGCGTCGAGGTCCGACCTGGTCCTGGAGCACCGAGATGCACACGGGCACCGAGGGTGCGGGACGTGGTGCTGGTCGGTCGCACCGGTCCGACGGCGTACGGGTGGGGGAGTCCCGACCATCGATGACCGGTTTCGACCGAGACGACCAACGTTTCGTCGCATCGGCTCCGCGACGACCTGGCCCCGGCGACACTGGCGGCGACGCCCGGTGGGGTCGGCTACCGTCGCTGCGTCCACGCTCTCGCCGATGCCCGCATGGACGCCTCGCTGCGCTCGGACGGCAGGTCATTGCTGGCCCGAGGCTTCGGCGGGCAGCGACGTCCCGCTCGACCGCTGTGTCATCTCGGCCGACCTCGGTCCCGACACGCTCGCCGGCAGCTCGACGCGTGGCGCACGGGCCGCGATGGTGGAGGCTGAAGATCGCTCCGGGGTGCGACATCGACCAGTCCGGCGGTGATCACACCCGCGTGGGCGGAGCAGGTCGCCGCGGACGCGACGGGCAGCCACGGCGGCGTCGACGGCTCGGCGACATCGACACGCTCGGCCTCGTCTATGTCGAGGAGCAGGCCCGTCGCCGGGCGCGACGTCGGACGAGCTGGCGGCGGTGGCCGAGCGCTGCGGACCGGTCGCGCTTCGAGCAGTCGCTGACGTCCCCCGACGCCGTGCGCGACGCTGGCCTGGCGCAGGCCGAGGAGTGGATGTCGTGGGGAGCGCGACTGGGCGGGGTCCGCGCCGCGGCGACCGCCGTCGCTCGCCCTGGCACATGCCCTGGTGGGCGGGATGCTCAAGCTCGGCATCGGCCGGGCGGGCGGCGCTACGGTCGCAGCCTGCGGATGTTCGCTGCCCGAGCCCCGATCTTCTGGCCGAGCGGTGAGCCGTTCACATCGACGTCGCCAGACCATGGTCGTCGACGGCGACGGTCGACTCGTCGTGCCCGACGGTCCGGGCTTCAGGCGCGCCCGCTGCCGACGTGCTCGCTCGCTGCACGGTCGACGAGGTGCTGCTCGGCGCCTTGACCCGCGCACGCCCGTCGCGTCGAGCGACGACTCGGCGCGGAACTGCACTGGCTCAGCAGTCGTAGCGCCAGGTCGCGATGTGCTCGGGGCCCCGGGTGATGTCGATCAGCCCATCGCCGGCAGTCCTCAGCAGGCCTCGATGAACTGAGCGAGTCGATCGGGATAGTTGCGCCGGCTGCCGCGGGTCGGCTCGTCGACGCTACGCCACCGCTGCTCGCCGGAACGCGAGCGCCTGGAGCGCCCTCAGCCGCCGGCGGCGCGGCGGTGCCGTCGCAGCGGGCGAGATCACCTGGTCCTGGTCGAGCGCCGACCACCCGAAGGTGAACTCCACGGTCTCGGTCCGCGCGCGGCCGATCTCGGCCTCGCTGATGCCGGCCTCCTCCGCGCGCGGCGCACCGTCTCGTCGCGTCTGGCCGGATCATGCCGCCCCAGGATACAGGCCGGCCGGGACCATCGGCGCGGGCCGGGTGACCGCGCGTTCATCAGCAGGTCCTGTCGGTGACCAGCGACCATCAGCTTCGTCGCCCTTGGCTCATTACCCTGCATCATCCATCGCTCAGGTCGCGGTCCGCCGGACCCGTCGACCTGGTAGCTGGCCAGCTCGGTCCGTCGGGCGTTGGCGCATCCTCGTGCCCGGTGATGACAGTCTCATTGCCATCTCGACCTCGGCGCTGAGCGACGTGCCGCACGCCCAGGCACTTCCACAACCTGGTCGAACAGCCGGATTCCAGTACCGTGCAGATCGAACGAAGTTCGACGCCAGCCTCATCATCGCCACGCCCAGCCTGCGGGAGTCGCTCGACCTCGAGGGCGTCGAGCAGACCAGCCTGGCCTGGCGCGACGCTTCACGGCGCACGGTGTGCAGTTCGCGGTCTGCGGGTCAACATGCCTGCCACCATAACGAGGTGGTCGTGCAACAACATCGACCGATCCACGTGGTCGCTCGGCGGGGTACCGATCAGCAGCAATCCGTCCCTCATACCCCAGCTGACCGGCCGACCAGCGTGCGCCGCTCGCCGTCGAGCGATCCGACCTCGGGTAGAGTCGCGTCTTCGCCTCGGTCAGTCCAGGCGAGGTGCTGCTCGACGGTCACCGGCTCGTCAGGGTGTCCACGTCTCCGCCGCTGGGCGAGGTTCCAGTGCATCGTCCGCCTGCGGTCGAACCAGACCGATCCTCCGGTCATTGTCCCCGGCATCGGCCGATCGCTCGAGGCAGGGCTCGCACCAGGTCCGCACGCTCGACGGACGACCCCGTCGACGAACCACAGTGGCTCGGTTCACGCCGTCGGACGGTCAAGCGTCGTCGAGGCGTCACCTCCACCTGCCCGGCTGAACCGCCTGATCCCGGCCGGAGCGGCCGGATCCTCAACCCGGCGCGCCCGGCGGCGCCCCGCTGCTGCTGCACCTCGCCTGATCGCGCGTTTCGGCGCGCCGCTGAACACCTCGCGTGGCGAGATGTGGGCGGAGTTCGTTGTTCGGTGGGGGAAGCTGAGGATACCGTGGCGCGAAGTGGAGTGATCCGGAAGATCATGGCGGTGCAGAGGGACGCTCTGGCGCCCACCGCCTCCGACCGATCCCAGCCCGGTGGCGGCAGACGAAGCGGTGGCAGTGGAGTTCTTCGATCAGTTCGAACACACGATCGATGACAAGGGCCGACTGGTCCTCCCTTCCGTGTACCGGGACGCCTTCGCGACCGGCGGGTTCGTCACCTACCTCGGTACCTCCGCCGCGCTCTTCACCGCCGACGGCTGGGAGAAGTACCAGCGCCGCCTGGAGCTGAGCGGGACGTTCTCCCGTGAGGAGCTGCAGATCCTGCGCTCGTACGCGAGCCCCTTCCGTCAGGACTCCCAGCACCGGATCCCCATCGGCGCGAAGTTGCGCCGCCCTCGTGGGCATCGACCGTGCCGTGACCATCGTCGGCTCCGGTTCACACGCGGCGATCTACGCGTGCCACGTGTGGGAGGAGATGGAGGCCCGGGTCCTCGGACCCGACGCCGCCGGTGTCACCCTGGCCGACAAGTTCTCGACGCTGGACTTCCTGTGATGGCGGCCTCCGCCGTGCGGCCGTCCCGTCGCCTGCGTCGACCCGATGGGCGGGAGCACCGTGAGCGATGACGACGCACGTCCCTTCGTGCACGTGCCCGTGCTGCTCGACCTCATCGTCGACCTCTTCCGCGACGTGCCGCCCGGCCTCTACGTCGACGCCACCCTCGGCGGCGGTGGTCACGCCCGCGCCGTGCTCGAAGCCAACCCCGGTCTCCGCCTGCTCGGGCTGGACCGCGACGACGTCGCCATCGAGGCGGCATCTCGAACCTCGCCCACCTGGGCGACCGGGTGGAGATCGTACGAAACCGGCTTCGACCAGATCGAACGCCTCGTCAGGGAACGAACCGAACAAGGAGCGAGTGCCGTGCTGATGGATCTGGGTGTCTCATCGCCGCAGTTGGACGTCGCCGAGCGCGGCTTCTCCTACCGCTGTCGCCGCTCCGCTCGACATGCGGATGGACCGTCGACAGTCGACCAGCGCGGTCGACGTCGTGAACGAGTACTCGTACCCCGAGCTCGTGCGGGTCATCCGCGGGTACGGCGAGGAGCGCTACGCCACCCGGATCGCCCGCTCGATCATCGGGGCGCGTCCGGTGCGGGACACCGAGCACCTCGCCGAGATCGTCCGCGACTCGATCCCGGCGCCCGCACGTCGGAAGGGCGGCCATCCGGCGAAGCGCACGTTCCAGGCGCTGCGGATCGAGGTCAACCGCGAGCTCGAGCAGCTCGCCGAGGCGCTCGACGGCGCCCTCAGCGTGCTCGCCCCCGGCGGCCGGCTCGCGGTGATGTCGTACCACTCGCTCGAGGACAAGATGGTGAAGTCGACCATGCGGGAGGCGGAGACCGGTGGGTGTGTCTGCCCGCCCGGACTGCCGTGCGCGTGTGGCGCGGAGCCGACCGTCCGGCTGCTCAAGCGTGGCGCGTGGACGGCGCCCGCCGACGAGGTCGAGCGCAACCGACGCGCCGAGAGCGTGCGCGTCCGTGCCGTCGAGCGACTGGCCGAGCAGGCATCGTGACCGTGGTCCGCACCCGACCGACGCGTGGAGGCGCCGCAGCCCCTGCCGCGCCGCCGTGTGTCCGGAAGGGCAGCGGACCCCAGCGCGCCAGGACGTCGACCGGCACCAGGACGTCGACCGGCACCAGGTCGTCGACCGGCACCAGGTCGTCGGCCCCGCGTGGAGCCGCCCAGCGAGCGACTTCCCGGGGCACCGCGACCTCCCGCGGCACCGCGACCTCGCGCAGCGGCTCCTCGAACGCACGCACCACTGTGTCCCGCAGCGGTGCCAACCGATCTCGCGCCGTGGTCCGGCCCTCCCCCCAGGAGGGGACCGGACCACGGCTGCGAGTGCTGTCACGGCGCCGGCTCTCGCTGCGCGCCACCATGCTGATGGGCGTCGCACTCTTCTTCGGTGTGCTCGCAGGGTCGGTGGCGATCCAGGCCCAGCGCATCGAAGGCCAGCACGAGATCGATCGCCTCGAGTCCGAGACGGTCGCTGCGGTCGAGCTCAACAGGGCACTGCGCTCCCGGGTCGCCGTCGCCGAATCACCCGCTCGCATCATGGACGAGGCGCGGGCGCTGCAGATGGTCGAGCCCGGAACCCCCGTGCCGCTGGTGACCGCCGGTGCACCGGCCGAGCCGGACGGCGCGGCGCCCGACGTCCCGCCGGAGCAGGCCGTCACTCCCGACGACTCCTCGATCGCTGCCGATGACGCGACGACCGCGGACGACGCCGTGGCGATGGACGTGGACCCTGGCACCGGCGGCACTGCAGGTTCCGAGAGCGGCACCGGCGGCGCCGGTGCGTCGGAGGCCACGCGTTGACCGAGCGTCGCCCCCCGGGCGGCGGCGGTCCTCGTCGTCGCACCTCTGCATCCTCGTCCCGGCCGTCCTCATCGAAGCCGTCGTCCCGGCCGTCGTCATCGAAGCCTTCGTCGACTCGCCGGCCTGCACCCGCTCGCGGTGGAACCCCCCGCAGCACCGGACCCCGCAGCACCGGACCGCGCAGCACCGGGCCGGCTCGGCGTCCGACGGCTGCACGGCCCGCGCCGCGCCGCGTCCACACCCGCTCGGCGACCGCGGACGGCGATCCCCGGGCCATGCGTCAGCGGTTGATGGTCGTGGGTGCGATCGTGTCGATCCTGGCCATCGCCCCGATGTGGAAGCTCGTCGGTGTGCAGGTCCGCAACGGATCGGAGCTGGTCGCCCGCGGCGAGAACCAGCGGTTCCGAGAGGTGGAGCTGGTCGCTGCGAGGGGATCGATCGTCGACCGCAACGGCGTGGAGCTGGCGATCTCGGTCGCACGCAAGCGGGTCGCGGTGTCGATGGTCGAGTTGCAGGCCGAGGGCATCGACACTCCCGCCGACGTGCAGCAGTTCGCCACCCAGCTCGCCGGCCTGCTCGGTCTGGACGCCTCCGCGGTGGCCGAGCGCCTGCTCGCCGCCGAACCCACCGACCCCTGGATCCGCATCGTCGAGGCCGTCGACGAGGACACCGCACGCCGCGTGGTCCGCGAGATCGAAGCATCGGGCATCCTCGACGCAGTGATCCTCGAGGACTCGACCGAACGTGTGCACCCCGCCGGCGACTCGGCGCTCCGACTCATCGGCACGCTCGGGCCCGACGGCCCCGGCGAGCTGGCCGGCATCGAGAAGGCGTACGACGAGCAGCTCACGGGCCGCAACGGCGAGAAGGTCGTGGAGCTGGGCACCGAGGGCGAGACGATCGCCGGGGCCGAGCGCATCGTCGACGAGCCCGTCGCCGGATCCGACATCGAGCTCACCCTCGATCGCACGCTCCAGCACGAGGTCGAGTCGATCCTGGCGACGTGGGCCGCCGAGGCCGGCGCCGTACGGGGGATCGCCATCGTGGGTCGTCCCGGCACCGGCGAGATCCTGGCCGTGGGTCGGTGCAGCGCGACACCACGACGGGGGAGATGGTGCTCTCGGACGCCCCGATCGCCTTCTCGAACTCCTACCAGGCCGGTTCGGTCTTCAAGTTGGTGACCGTCGCTGCGGCGGTCGAGGCCGGCCAGGTCGACGCCGGGACCAGCTTCCAGGTCCCCCTCGACGATCCAGGTCGAGGACCGACGTTTCTCGGACCACGACGAAGAGGTCGGCACCCGGACCATGACCGTGACCGACATCGTGGCGGACAGCTCCAACGTCGGCATCATCAAGATCGCCCAGGGACTCGGCAGGGACGCCCTGCACGACGCGGTCGTCGGCTTCGGCTTCGGGCGTCGCACGGACATCGGGCATCCGGCCGAGAGCGCCGGGATCCTGCCCGCTGCCGACCAGTGGACGGCGCCCGACCTCGCCGCCTCGGGCATCGGCACGCACCAGTCCGCCACGGCGTTGCAGCTGTGGGCGGCGTACAACGTCATCGCGAACGGCGGCAACTACGTGGCACCACGGCTCGTCGACTCGACGATCGACGCCCGGGGCGAACGCACCCGTCTCCCGGCGGCCTCGCCGTGGCGGGTCATCTCCGAGGCGACGGCCGACCAGGTCTCGTCGATGCTCCAGGAGGTCGTCAAGGTCGGTACCGGCGAGCAGTGGAACCTGCCGGGCTACTCCGTCGCGGCCAAGACCGGCACCTCGCGCATGGTCAGCGAGACGCTGGTCGACGACGAGGACGTGCATGCCTGGGCCGACGGCCGCTTCCACCACGTCGCTGCCTTCACCGGCTACCTGCCGGCCGAACGTCCCCAGGTCTCGATCACCGTGATCCTCGAGGACATCACCTCGGGGCTGACGGGGTCGACCGCTGCCGGTCCGGTCTTCTCCGATCTGGCTCGCCTGTCGATCCGCGAGCTCGGCATCGCGCCGTTGCACCCGGCGGAGACCGATGCGGCGAGCCTGGCCGGCAGCAGCGGG
Organism: uncultured Actinomycetota bacterium; assembly: GCA_963707555.1. GTDB lineage: Bacteria > Actinomycetota > Acidimicrobiia > Acidimicrobiales > Microtrichaceae > JAFAFN01. The sequence continues at coordinate 114,004 of CAVPQM010000002.1, read as the reverse complement.
CGGGTCCGATCGACGCCCGCAGCGGCGCCGACTGGCGCCGCTGACGGCAAGGCCGGGACGACCGGGACGACCGGGAAGGACGAGGACGACGAGGACGACGGCGCGACCTCGACAGGACGGAACCGGACGACCTCGCAATCGGGCGGTGGTGGTCGATGAAGGCGGCGGCCCTGGCCGAGGCCATCGGAGCGACCTGCAGCGGCGACGGTGAGGTCGAGGTCGTCGCGTCACCCACGACTCCCGCGGCCGTCGGCCCGGCGCCCTCTTCTGCTGCGTGCCCGGCGAGCGCCCGACGGGCACGACTTCGCCGCGCGGCGCGGTCGACGCCGGCGCGGTCGCGCTGCTGTGCGAGCGTCGCCTGGCCCGGCGTCGCCGCGCGCAGCTCGTCGTGCCGGCCGTGCGCGCCGCGATGGCCGCTGCGGCGGCGGCGGTGTCCGGCGACCCGTCGGGCACCTCGCCGTCGTCGGCGTCACCGGCACCAACGGCAAGACGACCGTGCGCGTCACCTCGGTGCTCACCCGGCCGGCCGGCCGCACGGGTCATCGGCACGCTGACCGGCGCCCGCACCACCCCCGAGGCGCCCGAGCTGCAGGCGCAGCTCGCCGGGTTCCGGGCCGACGGGGTCGACGCGGTGGCCATGGAGGTGTCGTCGCACGCGCTCGCCCTGCACCGGGTCGACGGCACCCGCTTCGCGGTCGCGGTGTTCACCAACCTGAGCCGGACCACCTCGACTTCCACGGGACGATGGAGTCGTACTTCGAGGCCAAGGCCGCCTGTTCGAGCCCGGCAGGTGCCGGGCGGGCGTCGTGAACCTCGACGACCTGCACGGTCGCCTGCTCCTCGACGCGGCGACGATCCGCGACCGGTCTCCGCTCGCGACGTGCACGACGTGGTGACGACGCGGCGGGGGAGCTCGTTCACCTGGCGGGGCCGACGCGTCGAGCTCCCGCTGCCCGGCGGCCGTTCAACGTGGCCAACGCCCTGGCCGCCGCCGAGGCGGCCGGGCGCTCGGCGTGCCCGAGGATCGGATCGCCGAGGGTCTCGCGGCCGCCGGCCGGTGCCCGGGCGCTTCGAGCCTGGTGGCGACGCGGGCCCCGTTCGTCGTCGTCGACTACGCCCACACGCCCGACGGGCTCGAGCAAGTGCTCGGCCGCCGCCCGAGAGCGCCTGGGTCCGCGTGGCCGCTCACGGTGGTGTTCGGCTGCGGTGGCGACCGTGACCGCGTCAAGCGGCCGGCGATGGGCGAGGTGGCGCGCCGGGCTGGCCGACGTCGTGGTCCTCACCTCCGACAACCCGCGGGGCGAGGACCCTGACGCGATCATCGCGGAGGCCGTCGCGGGCTGCGACGACGACGCCGACGGTGGTCGAGCCCGATCGCCGGCGCGCCATCGCCGACGCGCGTCGGCTCGCGCCCGCGCCGGCGACGTCGTGGTCATCGCCGGCAAGGGCCACGAGACAGCCAGACCATCGGCGACCGCGTGGTGCCGTTCGACGACCGCGAGGTCGCCGGGCCGCTCGCCGCCCGGACCGGCACGGGGCCGCCTCGTGATCGCGCTCCTGGTCGCCGCCGGCATCGCGCTCGGTCGTCTCGCTCGTCGGCACCCGGCCTGATCGACTGGCTGACCCGGCGCGCCATCGGCCAGCCGATCCGCGAGGACGTGCCCGAGGGCCACCAGAAGAAGGCGGGCACGCCGACGATGGGCGGCGTCGCCATCGTCGTCGCCGCGGTCGTCGGGCTACGTCGGTCGCGACCTGCGCAGCGGCGTGGTCTTCACCCGGACCGGGCTCGCTGGTGCATGGCGCGCGATCGTCGGCGCCGGCGTGGTCGGCCTCCTCGACGACTGGATCAAGGTCACCAGCGAGCGCAACCTCGGGCTGAGCAAGCGGGCCAAGATGCTCGGCCTGCTCGTCGGTCGCGATCGGCTTCGCGCGTGCTGATGCTGTGACGTCACCAACGTGCACACCACGATCTGTCGTTCACCCGCTTCGACCTCCCGGCATCGAGCTCGGCACGGTCGGCTGGGTGGTCTGGGCGGTGCTGCTGATCCTCGGGACGACGAACGCCGTGAACCTCACCGACGGCCTCGACGGCCTGGCCGCGGGCTCGGTCGATCTTCGCCTTCGCCGCCTTCATCGTCATCGGCTTCTGGGGGTTCCGCCACTCCGGCTCATCTACGGCATCGACGCACGCGCTCGACCTCGCCGTCGTCGCCGCCGCGATGGTCGGGCGCCTGCGCCGGCTTCCTCTGGTGGAACGCGGCCCCGGCGCGGATCTTCATGGGCGACACCGGCTCGCTCGCGATCGGCGCCGGCCTCGCCGGCGCTGGCGCTCAGCTGACGACACGCGGCTGCTGCTGCCGATCATCGGCGGCCTGTTCGTGCTCGAGACGATGTCGGTGATCCTGCAGGTGGTCAGCTTCCGGCTCTTCGGCCGGCGCATCTTCCGCATGGCGCCGATCCACCACCACTTCGAGCTGGCGGGCTGGCCGGAGACCACGGTGATCATCCGCTTCTGGATCCTCGCCGGGCTCTGCACCGCGCTCGCCCTCGGCATCTTCTACGCCGACTTCCTCCGCCTCGGCCAGGGCTCGAGTGACCGACGTGCACCGGCGCCGCCGACCGACCGGCGACGTCCTCGTCGTCGGCCTCGGCGTCACCGGCACGGCCGGTGGCGCGCGCCGCTGGTCGCCCGGGCGACGTGGTGGTCGCTCGTCGACGACGGCGATCGCCACCGCGGCGCGGCCGGCGCTGGCGCGACCGAGCTGCGGCGTCGAGCTGGTCGAGGCGCCCGACGAGCACGACGGCTGGCTCGAGCTGCTCGCCGAGCGTCGGACGCGGTGCTCCCGGCGCCCGGGCTGCCCGAGCGCCACCCGGTGTTCGGCGCGGCCGCCGCGGCCGGCGTGCCGGTGCTCAGCGAGTTCGACCTGGCCGCGGCGTGGGACGACCGCCCGCTGCTCGGCGATCACCGGCACCGACGGCAAGACCACCGTCACGACGCTGGTCACCGACGATGCTCGAGGCGTCGGGCGTGCGGGCCGTCGCCGTCGGCAACACCGAGGTGCCGCTGGTCGCGGCGATCGCCGACCCCGACCTCGACGTGTTCGTGGTCGAGGCGTCGTCGTTCCGGCTCGGGCCACAGCCGCCGCTTCCGGCCCGGCCGTCGCGACCTGGCTCGAACTTCGCCGCGACCACCTCGACGTGCACCGCGTCGCTCGAGCGCCTACGACGCGGCCAAGGCCCGCATCTGGGCGCGACCAGGGACGCCGACGACGCTCGCGGTCGCCAACGCCGACGACCCGGTGGTCGCTGCGTCGCGCACCGAGACCGCCGACGGCCGACGGTGACGCTTCGGGCTCGGCCGCCGGACCGCCGACTGGCCGACGTACCCGAGGTCGACGGCGTGCTGCGTCGGGCCCGGCGGCGACGAGCTCGTCGCCGGTCGACGAGCTGTGGCGCGCGCTGCCCGCACGACGTCGCCAACGCGCTCGCCGCCGCGGCCACCGCGCCTGGCGGCGGCGCGACGCTCGACGGCGTGCGCCACCGCGCTCGCGGACGTTCGCAGGCCTCCCCCACCGCGTCGCGCTGGTCGGCGAGCGCGGCGGCGTCCGCTGGTACGACGACTCGAAGGCGACCACGCCGCACGCGACGCTGGCCGCGGTCGCCGGTTCGACTCGGTCGTGCTCATCGCCGGCGGGCGCAACAAGGGCCTCGACCTCGGCGTCGCTGGCCGAGCGCCGGCGCCGCGTCCGCGCCGTCGTCGCCATCGGCGAGGCCGGCGGCGAGGTCGTCGCGCGCCTTCGCCGGCGTCCGTCCCGTCGTCGTGGCCGGCTCGATGGCCGACGCGGTCGCCGCGGCGCCGCGCGACTCGCCCAGCCCGGCGACGCCGTGCTGCTGTCGCCGGGCTGCGCCTCGTTCGACTGGTACGCGTCCTACGGCGAGCGGGGCGACGACTTCACCCGGGGTCCGCGCCGAGGTGCTCGGCGGACCAGCGGCAGGGAGCACTGATGGCGACCTCGACACGACGTCCTCCGCAGCGACGCTCCACCGGGAGCCGCGCCTGTCCACCGGGCGCCGTCGACCACGACACGCTCGACCTCGACGCGCTCGACCTCGAGCCGGACACCTCGAGCCGGAACGCCTCGAGCCGGACACGGCGAGCCGGAACTCGGCGGGCCGGACCGGTCGACGTCGACCGCCCGTCGCCCCGAGATCGGGTGGTTCTGCGCGGTCCGAGCGCAGAGGCCATGCTGCTCGGCTCGGTCGCCGTGCTCAACCTGCTCGGCCTGGTCATGGTGCTGTCGGCGTCGTCGGTCGCCTCGGTGCAGGACGGGGGTCGACCTGGCGTCGTCACTGCGCCAGTTCATGTTCATGTCGCCAGGGCTGCTGCTCGGCGTCGGCGCGGCGCGCATCCTCGTTGCCGCGTCTGGCGCGACCGCCTGTCGGCGCCGCTGCTGCTGGTCGCGATCCCGCTGCGGCGGTGCTGGCCCTCGTCCTGGTGCTGCGGCGATCGGCGGCCCGGCATCGGCGTGACAGCGTAACGGCGCGACCCGCTGGCTCGGCGTCGGGCCGTTCGCGGTCCAGCCGTCCGAGTTCGCCAAGCTCGCCCTGCTGCTCGTCGCCGCCGACCTGCTCGCCGGGCGGCCGCGACGATCGCCGACTCGCGCGCACGCTGCTGGCCGGTGCTCGCGTTCGCCGGTCGCTGGGCTGCGTCGTCATGCCGGCCGAACCTCGGCACACCATCGTGATCGCGTCGATCGTGTTCGCCATGCTGTTCGTCGCCGGCACCCGCGCGTCCGGCTGGTCGGCGCGATCGCCTGTGCCGGCGTGGCGGCCACGGTGATCGTGCTCTTCGCGTTCGAGAGCTTCCGCCGCGCGCTTCTCGGCGTTCCTGAACCCCGACGACCCGCGACCGAGGGCTACCAGACCTCCAGTCCCAGGTCGGCGTCGCGTCCGGCGGGTTCTGGGCGTCGGCCTCGGCGACTCCCGGGCCAAGTGGGGCTTCCTGCCCGTACGCCCACACCGACTTCATCTTCGCCATCATCGGCGAGGAGCTCGGCCTCGTCGGCGCCTCCTCGTGCGTCGGCCGTTCGTCGCGCTCGGCTGGCTCGGCGTCCGCGACCGCCCTGCGGGGCCCGACCGCTTCGGCCGCCTGCTCGCCACTCGGCATCACCACCTGGTTCCTCGTGCAGGCGTTCGTCAACATCGGCGCCGTCGTCGGGCTGCTGCCGATCACCGGCGTGCCGCTGCCGTTCATCTCCTTCGGCGGGTCGTCGCTGCTGATGACCATGCTCGCCGGGGTCGGCTCCTCATGGCCCGTCGCCCGCGGACTCGATGAGCACCGGGAACCGCTCGGAGCAGACCTGGGCGCTCATCGCCGGGGGCGGCACCGCCGGGCACCTGCTCCCGGGCCTCGCCGTCGCCCGTGCGCTCGTCGCCCGCGGCCACGACCGCGTCAGCATCCACTTCGTCGGCGGCGACCGCGGCGTCGAGGCCGAGCTGGTGCCCGCGGCCGGCTTCACCTCGACGATGCTGCCCGGCCGCGGGCATCCAGCGCCGGCTCACCCTCGCCAACGTCGCGGCGGTCCGGGACTGGTCCGCGCGCTGTTCGACGCGATCGGGCTCGTCCGGCGGCGCCGCCCGCCGTCGTGGTCGTGCTCGGCGGCTACGCCAGCGTCGCCTGTGCGCCTGGCCGCCGTGGTCTGGCGGGTGCCGCTCGTCCTGCTCGAGCAGAACGCGCGGCCGGCGCCGCCAACCGGCTGCTCGCGCCGCTTCGCCAGCGGCCTGCGCGGTGTCGTTCCCGAGACCGACCTGCCCCGCGCGGTCGTCACCGGCAACCCGCTGCGCGCCGAGATCGCTGGCGGTCGCCGCGGACCGCGACCGCGGCCGCCGCGCCGGCGCCGAGCTCGGCGCTCGCCCGCCGACCGCACGTGATCGTGCGTGTTCACCGGCTCGCTCGGCTCGCGGCGCATCAACGAGGCGCGCGTGCGCCGTGGCCGCGCGCTGGCGGACCGCGAGCGACCTCGCCATCCGCCACGTCATCGGCCGCCGCGACTGGGACGGCCCGCGAACTCCGTCGAGGCCGGAGCGGCGCTCGTCTACCCAGGTCCGAGTACGAGGACGGCATGGACCTGCTGCTCGGCCGCGGCCGACGTCGCCGTCAGCCGGGCCGGCGGCACCACGGTCGCCGAGCTGGCCGCGATCGGCGTGCCGGCGGTCCTCGTGCCGCTGCCGATCGCCACCCGCGACCACCAGACCGCGCCAACGCCAGCCGCTCGTCCGCGGCGGGCGCCGCGGTCCTCGTCCCCGACGACGAGCTCGACGCCTCGACCGGCTCGAGGCCGAGGTCGCCGCCTCGTCGACGAGCCGCCGGTCGACGGTGTCCGTCGCGCCGGGGCGATGGCCGACGCCGCCAGGCGCTCGCCCACCCCGACGCGGCGAGCGACGTCGCCGACCTGGTCGAGTCGGACGCGCCGCGCCCGTCGTGACCGCCGACTGTCGCCGCCGTCGCTGGACGTGCCACGCGCATCCACGTCGTCGGCGTCGGCGGCGCCGGCATGACGGCCATCGCCACGGTGCTCGCCGCGCTGGGGCACACGGTCTCGGGCAGCGACTCAAGCCGACGGCGCGGCGCTCGAGCGGCTGCGGGCGCTGGGCGTCGAGGTCCACGTCGGCCACGACGCCGCCACGTCGGCGACGCCGACGCTGGTCGCCATCTCGACCGCGATCCCGGCCGACAACCCCGAGGTGCGTCGCCGCCGCGCGAGCGGGGGATCGCCGTGCTGCGCCGCGCCGACCTGCTCCCGCGATGGCGCCGACGCCGCCGTTCGTCGCGGTCTCCGGCACCCACGGCAAGACGACGACGTCGTCGATGCTGGCCCTCGTGCTGGTCGAGGCCGGCCTGGACCCCGTCTTCATCGTCGGCGGCGAGCCGTGACGGCGATCGGCGGTGCCGCTGGCGACGGCGACGGCGGCTGGTTCGTGGTCGAGGCCGACGAGAGCGACGGCACGCTTCGTCGAGCTCGGCGCCGACGCCGCTGCGTCGTCACCAACGTCGAGGCCGACCACCTCGACTACTACGGCGGCTCGGACCAGCGAGCTCGCCGGCGTTCGACCGCTTCCTGGCCGAGCCCGCGGCCCGAACGTCGTGTGCGCCGACGACCCGGTCGCGCGCCGCGCTCGGCCGGCACGGTCGACGCAGCGTCCTACGGCACCGAGCCCGACGCCGACTACCGGATCGTCGACCCGAGCTGGGCGCGCGACGGCAGCCACGTTCCGGCTTCGTGCACCACGGCGCAGGTCCTCGGCGCGGTCGAGCTCGCCGGTGCCCGGCCTGCACAACTGCCGCAACGCCGCCGCCGCGGCCATCGCCGCGGCCTGGCAGCTCGGCGTGCCGTTCGACGCCGCCGCCGACGGCGCTGCGCCGCTACGCCGGCGTCGCCCGCCGCTTCGAGTTCCGGGGCGAGGTCGCCGGCGTCACGTTCGTCGACGACTACGCCCACAACTCCGGCCGAGGTGCGGCCGGCGCTGGCCGCCGGCGCGCGGCGGCGGCTGGGGCCGGGTCGTCGGCGTCTTCCAGCCGCACCGCTACACCCGCACCGCAGGCCCTGTGCCGCGACTTCGGCGACGCCTTCGACGACGCCGACGTGGTCGTGGTCACCGACGTCTACGCGCGCCGGCGAGGCGCCCCGGCCCGGGCGTCACCGGCAAGCTCGTCGTCGACGCCGTGCTCGACGCCACCCCGGGCCCGGCGTGCGCTGTGGCTGCCGCGGCGCGACGACGTCGTGCGCGCTACCTGCGCCGACGAGCTGCGCCCCGGCGACCTGTGCCTCACGCTCGGCGCCGGCGACGTCACCGTCGCTGCCCGACGAGGTGCTCGACGCGCCTGGCGCCCGATGCGGCGGCGCGGACTGACCGCGCTCGACGCCGGCGCTCGAGCGGCGCTCGGCGAGCGGCTGCCGACGCGACGTGCCGCTCGGGCCCGCTGACCACCTACCGGGTCGGCGGCCCGGCCGCGCTCTTCGTCGAGGTCGACGGACGACGACGAGCTCGCCGCGGTCGCCGCCGCGCTGTCGCGCCGAGCCGGCGGTGCCGACCGCTCGTGGTCGGCAAGGGCTCGAACCTGCTCGTCGCCGACGCCGGCTTCGCCGGCCTGGCGGTGGTGCTCGGCGAGGCGTTCGCGACCGTCGACGTGGTCGACGGGACGCCACGCTGTCCGGGCCGGCGGGCGCCGCCAGCCTGCCGGTCGTGGCCCGCCGCAGCGCGGCGGCCGGGCTCACCGGCTTCGAGTGGGCGGTCGGGCGTGCCCGGCTCGATCGGCGGCGCGGTGCGGATGAACGCCGGCGGCCACGGTTCGGACATGGCCGCGACGCTCGTGAGGGTCCGCGTCGTCGACCTCGCGACCGGGGAGGATGGGTCGGTGCCCGCCGCCGCGCTCGACCTCGGCTACCGCCGCTCGTCGATCGGCCGCGTCGCAGGTCGTGGTCGCGGCCGAGCTGCGCCTCGCGCGCCGGGCGACCGGGCGCCGGCGGAGGCGGAGATCGCCGAGATCGTGCGCTGGCGCCGGGCCAACCAGCCCGGCGGCCACAACGCCGGCTCGGTGTTCACCAACCCGCCGGGCGACTCCGCCGGCCGCCTGATCGACGCCGCCGGCTGCAAGGGCCTGCGGGTCGGCACCGCCGAGGTGTCGACGAAGCACGCCAACTTCATCCAGGCCGACGACGGCGGTCCGCGCCGACGACGTGCTCGCCCTGATGGTCGAGGTCGCCGCGCCGGGTGCGACGAGCACAGCGGCGTCGACTGCGCGCCGAGACCCGGCTGGTCGGCTTCCCCTCCGATGACGCCGGTGGGACCGGCGTCACGCGGTCCGTCGGTACCCGCCTCGTGAGCGGCGGACCCGGTCGCACCGCGGCCCCGGAGCGCCCGCAGCGTCGACGGACGACCACCCGTCCGGGCCCCCAGGGCCCGGTCGAGGCACCGTCGGGTCGGGTGGTGCGCAGCCAGGTCGAACCTCGCATCGTCGAACGTCGCCGTGAGGTCCGCGCGCGGCACGCGCTCGTCGTCGCGGGGCTGGATCGCGCTCGGTCGTGCTCGTGGCCGTCGTGGCCGCGGCGATCGGGGTGCTGTTCAGTCCGCTCCTCGACGTGGACGAGATCGTCGTGACCGGCGCGGATCGGCTGCACCGAGGCCGACGTCGTGGCCGCCACCGGCGATCGAGGCCGGCGACCAGCTCGTGACGCTCGACCTGGCCGACGCTGCGTGAGCAGCTGCGCGCCCTGCCGTGGGTGGCCGCCGCGACGGTGAGCCGACGGTGGCCCGCAGGGGTCGAGATCGTGGTCCTCGAGGAACGGCCCGCGGTCGTCGGTCGACGACGGCGCGGCCGCGCTCGTGGTCTCGAGCACCGGACGGGTGCTCGCCCGCGAGGCGGCGGGCGACGAGTCCGGGCCGGTCTGAACACGGCCCTGCTGCCGCGACTCGAGCTCGCCGGCACGGGTGCCGCTGGCTGGGAGGTGGGCGCGACGTCCCCGAGCCGGTCCGTCTGGCCGCCACCGTGTTCTCGCGCATGTCCGACGTCGTGCTCGCCGAGATCCCCGTCGGGTCGCTCGACCGCGACGGCGCGCTGACGCTTCGACCTGGACGACGGCACCGTGGTCGTCGGCCCGGTCGAGGACGTCCCCGAGAAGCTCGCGACGATCGAGAGCCTGCTCACCCAGGTGGTGCGCGACTGCGTCGCCCGGGTCGACGTGCGCGAGCCCCGCCGACCGACCGTGCTCACGGGTCGACGGGTGCGACCTGCCCGAGCCCCTCGACGCCGGCGTGCCCGCCGATGCCGACTCCGAGCGCGCTCCCGTGACCGGCGGCGCAGGGTGATCGTTGAAGGCAGCGCCGGAATGGCCGTAGTCTCACGGTCCACACGAGGTTCACTCCGACTCCACCTCGACCGCAGGTTCAGTCCTGCGCGGTCGGCAGTCGATCTTCACCGCAACCGAATTCCCGGGAGCATCGCCGCCCCGGCCCCTGGAGGTGGCAATCCCATGGCCGGCAACCCGCAGAACTACCTGGCGGTCATCAAGGTCGTCGGCATCGGTGGCGGCGGCGTCAACGCCGTCAACCGCATGATCGACGCCGGGCCTCAAGGGCGTCGAGTTCATCGCCGTCAACACCGACGCCCAGGCGCTGCTGATGAGCGACGCCGACATCAAGCTCGACATCGGCCGCGAGCTCACCCGTGGCCTCGGCGCCGGCAGCGACCCCGAGGTCGGCCGTCAGGCCGCCGAGGAGCACCGCGACGAGATCGAAGAGGTGCTCCAGGGCGCCGACATGGTCTTCATCACCGCCGGCAAGGGCGGCGGCACCGGCACCGGCGCCGCGCCCGTCATCGCCGAGATCGCCAAGACCCTCGGTGCCCTCACCATCGGCGTCGTCACCCGACCGTTCGCCTTCGAGGGTCGGCGCCGCTCGGTGCAGGCCGAGACCAGGGCATCCAGCAGCTGAAGGAGAAGGTCGACACCCAGATCGTCATCCCGAACGACCGGCTGCTCACCGTCGTCCAACGAGAAGACGTCGATGCTCAACGCCTTCAAGATGGCCGACGAGGTCCTGCTCCAGGGCGTGCAGGGCATCACCGACCTCATCACCACGCCCGGCCTGATCAACACCGACTTCGCCGACGTGAAGATGATCATGAGCAACGCCGGCTCCGCCCTCATGGGCATCGGCTACGCCTCGGGCGAGGGCCGGGCGCTGCAGGCCGCCCGCCACGCCATCTCCAGCCCGCTGCTCGAGGCCGTCCATCGAGGGCGCCCGCGGCATCCTGCTCAACATCTCCGGCGGCAGCGACCTCGGCCTGTTCGAGGTCAACGAGGCCGCCGAGGTCATCCACGGCGTCGCCCACCCCGACGCCAACATCATCTTCGGCGCCGTCATCGACGACGAGATGGGCGACGAGGTGCGCGTCACCGTCATCGCCGCCGGCTTCGACCGCTGGGACGACTCCAAGGCGTCACCGCGACGGATCGAGACCACTCCGAGCGAGCCCGCGTCGAAGCCGGCCGAGCGCAGCAGTGGCGGCATCATCCGAGAGGTCTTCGCCGAGGAGGACGACGAGTCGCTCTTCGAGCCGGACGACGACTTCGACGTGCCCTCCTTCCTGAAGTGAGCCGTCGTCGCTGAACCTGACGGCCGGCTCGACGCCGCCGTTGCAGCATCGGGCGGATCGAAGGGTCACTCCCACCGGGTCCACGCGCGCTTCACCGATCGGAGCGACGGCGATCTCGCCGTCGACGCCGACCCTGTGGCGCTGGCGGACGCACGCGCCCGGATCGCTCCCGGACCGTGGACGTGGCTGCGTCAGGTCCACGGTGCAACCGTCGTCGTGGTGGGGGAGCCGGGACAGCACGCGGGCGCGGCCGCCGATGCGGCGGTCACCGCGGTGCCCGGCGCTGTGCTGGCCGTGAACACCGCTGACTGCGCCGGGGTGCTGCTCGCCGGCCCGTCTCCGACGGGCGTGGTCGTCGGTGCGGCGCACGCCGGCTGGCGTGGGCTCTACGAGGGTGTGCTCGAGTCCACCGTCGAGGCGATCCGCGACCTGGGCGCCCGAGAGGTGCACTGGCGCCTCGGGCCGTGCATCTCGCCGGCCCGCTACGAGTTCGGCGAGAGCGACCTCGACCTGGTGGCCTCGCGCCACGGCGACGTCGTCCGGGCGTCGACACCGGACGGAGCACCTGCGCTCGATCTGCGCGCCGGTGTCGCCGCTGCGCTGTCGGCCGCGGGTGCGCTCGGCCCCGCCAGCCCCGTCGTCGCCTGCACCGCTTCGGATCCCCGGTACTACTCGTGGAGGGCACGACGGGACTCCGGTCGCCAGAGCGCGGTGATCTGGTCCGCCCCCACGTCTGCCCACACCGCATGATCTGGCTGGAACTACACTCGCCCAGAGGAGATTCACGATGTCGAACTGGATGAAGAACACGCGGACGTGGCTCGGACTGGGCAACGAGCCGTACTACGACGACGAGTACGGCGACCCGGGCGAGTACGACGACTACGTCGACGAGATCGACGAGCCGGCCGAACGCGTGGCGCCCCAGCGCATGGCGCCCCGCCCTGCCGTGGTCGCCGAGCCGCAGCGGTCTTCGGCCAGGTCGTCGGTGCGGCCGATGCCCACCCGTCAGTCCGAGGACTGGGACGAGGGCGACGGCGGCGTGCGGGTGATCAGCGCGCCGGCCCCCGACCCCGAGCCCCGTGGCGTCGTCCGGCCGCTGCCGTCGACCGCCAAGCCGCACGTGGTGACGCCCTCCGGCTTCAACGACGTGCAGCAGGTCGCCGACCGCTTCAAGCGGGACCAGCCGGTGATCATCAACCTGCAGAACGTCGACCGCGACCTGTCGCGTCGCCTCATCGATTTCGCCAGCGGCCTCTGCTACGGCCTCGAGGGCGACATGGAGCGCGTCGCCGACCAGGTGTTCCTGCTCACCCCGCACGGCGCAGAGGTCTCCGACGACGACCGTCGCCGCCTGCGCGAGGGCGGCCTCGTGAACGAGGACCGTTGAGCCGGATCGTGGACCCACAATCGACACGTCGCACCGACGAGCCCGCCGCTGGTGGGTCCGTCCGCCGGGCGCCGGCAGTTCGTGAGCTGAGATGGAACTGATCTGCTGGGCGCTGCAGGCGTTCATCGTCGTCATCTTCCTGCGCATCATCCTGAGCTGGTTCCCCGCCTCGGGTGAGGGGCTGCTGGCGACCGCGCAGCGGCTGACGTTCGTCGCCACCGAGTGGATCATGGGCCCGCTGCGGCGTGTGATCCCGCCGGTTCGCCTCGGGGCGGCGGCGCTCGATCTGTCGCCGCTGATCGTGCTGCTCGGCATCAGCATCCTGCAGCCCATCATCTGCGGGCTCTGAGCAGCCGAGCACCGGTTCGCCAGATGGCGAACCGATGACGGATACCCGACCGAGCGGTGACAGCGGGCTACCATCCGCGTCATGGAGCTGACTCCGGAACTGTTCGAGAAGATCGAGTTCGCCGAGCGCCGCAAGGGCTACGACACCGAGCAGGTCGAGACCTTCCTGGAGCAGGCGGGCACTGCGCTGGCGCAGCTCCTCGCTCGTGTCCGGCACATCGAAGAGCGTTCGGCGCAGGCCGAGGGGCGTCTCGCCCAGGCCGACGCCGTGTTGGCCGAGGCCGACCAGCGTCCGCGTGAGGCCGACCAGCGGGTGCAGGCAGCCGACCAGCGTGCCCAGCAGGCGGAGCGGGTGGCTCGAGAGGCCCGAGAGGCCGCGCAGCACGCAGCGGCATCGGCCGCCACCTCGACCCGCCTGAGCGAAGAGGCCGAGGTCGAGCAGGCGGCCAAGACGCTGCTCATGGCCCGTCGCACCGCCGAGGCGACCGTCAACGAGGCACGTGGTCACGCCCAGGCGATGACCGAAGAGGCCCAGTCACGCAGCGAGCGTCAGCTCGCCGAGGCGAACGCCGAGGCCGAGGAGCTGATCCGCCGTGCCGGCGAGCAGGCCGACGCCGAGTACGCCGACCGCAAGGCGGCAGCGATCGAAGAGGTGCGCTCGCTCGAGTCCCGTCGCGCGCAGCTCGCCGATGTCATCTCCCAGCTCGAGGCCCGCCTCGCCGGCTACCGCACCGAGCTCACCCGTGCCGCCGACGAGCTCTCGGCGCTCGCCGAGGACCCGTCCCGTCTGGGATCGCGGCCGACCATGTCGATCCTGCCCGACGAGGTGCTGACCTCGGCCCCGAGCGTCGACGACGAGCGTCCGGGTGAGAGCTTCTCGACCGCCGCGGGCGATCCCGTCGCGGAACCCGCCGCCGAGACGAACGGCCCGTCCGACTCCGACGGACCCGACGACGGCGGCGCCCGGGTCGAGGTGGTCGACGAGGTCAGCGTCGCCGAAGAGGCCGCTGCCGACCCCGAGGCACGTGCCGCGTACCTCGATCTGACGACACCCTCGTCGCAGGCCGACCAGATCGGCGAGGCCGACCGCTGGGGTCCGGGCAGCTGGTCCGAGATCGCGGCCGACTTCACCGACGACGCCGAGTCAGAGGCGGCCTACGCCCGTGCCGGCGCCCAGGAGTCGACCTCCGCTCCGTCGTCGGGCCCCGCTGCGTCGTCGGGTCCCGCGCCGACTGCGGGATCCCGTCCGACGGTCGACGACCGCCCGACCCAGGCCGTGCCCAGGGCCGACGCGCCCCGCGACCGGTACATGGAAGAGCTCGACAGCGCCGTCAACGAGGCGGTCGAGCTCGACGACGATGCGATGAAGGCGTTCTTCGAGGGCAGCTCGGACCCGAAGGCTCGTCGCTTCGGCTGGCGTCGCTGAGCAGCCGCGCCGCCCACGTCCGCCGGACCGGGTCCGTCGGGCGCAGCACGGACGAGATCGTGGGGTCCCTCGAGCAGCTGACGTTTCGCTGCTGAAGGACCGCATCGCTGACGGCTCCAGGACGGCCGACTAGGGTGCACCAACCATTCGACCACCAGGGCGCTGCCCGACGAATGGCAGAGGAGGCCCTCCGTGGCGACCAAGCGTGCAACGACAGCGAAGAAGGCTGCACCGGCCGGAAAGTCGGCCTCGCCGTCATCGGCGAAGAAGGCACCGGTCAAGAAGGCTCCCGCGAAGAAGGCACCGGCCGCGAAGGCTCCCGTGAAGAAGTCGCCAGCTGCACCGGCGAAGAAGGCCCCGGCCACCAAGGCGCCAGCGAAGAAGGCGCCGTCGGCCGCGACGAAGAAGGCGCCTGCGAAGGCGCCCGCAACGAAGAAGGCGATACCGGCGGCCGCGAAGAAGGCCCCGGCATCGTCCACCGCCAGCCCCCCGTCTGCGAAGAAGGCACCAGTGAAGCAGCCCAGCAATTCCGCAACGTCCGCCCCGGAGAAGTCCCCGTTCGACGCCAAGTTCCTCGACGCCCAGCGAGCTGCGCTCCTCGAGGAGCGTGAGACGCTCAGCGCCCAGGCCGTTGCGCTGAAGGCCGAAGCCGACGCGCTCGCCCGTGATCGTGAGCCGGGCGACGTCCAGTTCGACGACGAGTCCGGCGAGGGCGACACCCTCGCCGTCGAGCGCGACTTCGACCTGGCACGTGCCGCGGCAGCGCTCGCGACGATCGAGGAGATCGACGCCGCGCTCGTCCGGCTCGACAAGGGCACCTACGGCATCTGCGAGTACTCCGGTCAGGCCATCCCGAAGGAACGCCTGCGGGCGATTCCGTATGCTCGGGAGCGAGTCGAGTTCAAGACCCGCAGCTTCCGCTGACACCGCCCCGGAAAGGCGATCCGATGTCCGATCCCGAGCCCTCGGAGCGCGCTGACCTCGAGGCTCCTCGCGCTGTCGATGCGGCCGCCGATGCGGCTGACGTCGATCGCCGGCTGCTGCTGACGAGCCGCCCGAAGAGGTGGTCGTCGCCGCCATCGAGCAGGACGCGGTGGCGTCGTCGAGCTGGTGGCGGTGGTGCATCGTCGCGGGTGTCGCCCTGTTCGTGCTGGCGATCGACCAGCTGTCGAAGTCGTGGGCGCTCGAACGGTTGTCCGACGGCAGCATCATCGACGTCGTCTGGACGCTCCGCTTCAACCTCGCGTTCAACACCGGTATGGCCTTCTCCAAGGGGGCGGGATCCGGGGCGATCATCGGGCTGGTCGTGCTCGTGGTCGTCGGCGTGCTGTTGTTCGTCGCCCGGACGATGCGGTCACGGGTGCAGTTGGTGCTCGTCGGTCTGATCATCGGCGGCGCGCTCGGCAACGTGCTCGACCGGCTCTTCCGTGCGCCGCTCGCCGGCGAACCCTCGGGCTTCATGCGCGGTGCGGTCGTCGACTTCATCGACGTGCAGTGGTGGCCGATCTGGAACGTCGCCGACATGGCCGTGGTGGTCGGAGCGATCGCGCTCGCCCTCTACGGCATGCGGGCCGAACCGGTCGATGACGAACCGGTCGCGGGCGAGCCCGTCGACGCCGACGCGTCGCGGTCCGAGTGAGCGCTCCCGAGGGGTCGTCGCTCCACGCCGTCGAGGTCGTGCCCGGAGGCGCTCGGCGACGAGCGGCTCGACCGACTGATCGCGCTGATCACCGGCTGCTCCCGTGCCGAGGCCGTCGAGGCGATCCGTTCGGGCGGGGTCCTGGTGGACGGCCACGTGGCGACGAAGCCGTCGGTGCGGATCCCTCCGGGAGCCGAGGTCTCGATCAGCGAGGATCCGGTCGCGGCCGAGGAGGTCGTCGAACCCGACGAGGACATCGAGGTCCGCGTGGTGTTCGAGGACGACGACATCATCGTGATCGACAAGCAGGCAGGGCTCGTCGTGCACCCGGGCGCCGGTCATCGTGACTCGACGCTGGTCCACGGTCTGCTCGCCCGCTACCCGGAGCTCCGCGACGTGGGCGAGCCGTTGCGGCCCGGGCTCGTGCACCGGCTGGACCACGGCACCTCGGGGCTGCTCGTGGTCGCCCGGACACCCGACGCGTACGTCGACCTGGTCGACCAGCTGTCGACGCACTCGGTGCTGCGCGTCTACACGGCGATGACCTGGCGTCACTTCGAGCACCCGAACGGGGTGATCGACGCCCCGATCGGTCGGTCGCGGCGTGACCCGCTGCGCATGACCGTCGCTGCCGACGGTCGGGAGTCCCGGACCCACTACGGGGTCGAGCAGCCCTTCGACGAGCCCGTCGAGGCGTCGTTGCTGACCTGCGAGCTCGAGACCGGACGCACCCACCAGATCCGGGTGCACCTGGCCTCGATCGGACACGCCGTGGTCGGCGACGAGATCTACGGCGGGCTCCGCCACTCGTTCCGGATGCCCCGGCCGTTCCTGCACGCCCGCCAGCTCTCGTTCCGGCACCCGGGGACCGACGAGCTCGTCTCGTTCGACTCGCCGCTGCCGGAGGACCTGCAGGCCGTGCTCGACCGCTTCCACTGAGGCGGCCGAGCGCGGGTTCGTCAGTCGGCTGCGCCGACGGGCACCTCGCCGGGCCAGGGGCGAGTCCCTCGGTGATGCCGGCGAGGTCGGCGAGCGTGTACGCCTCGAGCAGCGCCCGCATGTGTCCGCCGACGTCGTCCCAGATGGCGAGCAGCACGCACTGGCCCTCGTGGTCGCAGGCGCCGTCGGTGTGCGGCTGGCCGAAGTCGCCGGCCTGGATGGGACCGTCGACCGCGGAGACGATCTGGGCGAGGGTGATCTCGGCGGGGGGTCGGGCGAGGACGTAGCCGCCGCCGACGCCCCGCTTGGAGCGGACGAGTCCGGCGCCCTTGAGCGCCAGCAGGATCTGCTCGAGGTACGGCTGGGGCAGACCGGTGCGCTCCGCGATGTCGCGGACCGAGGTCGGACCGTCGCCGTGGTGCAGGGCCAGCGACAGCAGCGCCCGGCTCGCGTAGTCACCCCGTGTCGAGACCTTCACCCCACCATCGTAGGCGGGGAACGACTTCCCCGCGGATTGTTGCTCCGTGGCGCCAGAACCTCTGTACCGTGGAGGGGTACGTCACGAGGAGACTCCAACGGTGGGCGATGAACCGGTGGCCGTACAGGCCCCACAGGATCTTCAACGGGTGAACGGCGACGCGGCCGGTCCGGTCCTCCCTGACTACGACGGCGCGTGCACCAACAACGTGGTCAACGTCCTGCTCGACGACCCCGACCACCTGCCCGCGTGGTTCCCCGAGGGGATCGCCGGCGCGGAGCAGATCGTGCTGCTCGTCCTCGACGGTCTCGGCTGGGAGCAGATGATGGAGCGCCGCTCCATGCTGCGGGGTCTGACGCTCGCTGAACTCGGCGCCGATCACGACCGTCGCGCCGACCACGACCGCGACCGCGCTCACGTCGATCGCGACCGGTCTCACGCCGGGCGAGCACGGCGTCATCGGCTACCGGATGAACGTCGACGGCGACGTGCTCAACGTCCTGCGGTGGACGAACTCGCGCGGCGACGCCCGAGAGGCCATCCCGCCGGAGTCGATCCAGCACGACGTCGCGTTCGGCGGCCAGCGACCGCCGGTCGTGGTCCGCGCCGAGTTCCGCGACACCGGGTTCAGCCGGGCGCACCTCGGCGGCTGTCGCCACGTGCCGCTACCGGATGCCGTCGACGCTGGTGGCCGAGATCGTGCGCCAGCTGCAGCGCGGCGAGCCGTTCGTCTACGCCTACTACGACGGCATCGACAAGGTCGCCCACGAGTACGGCCTGAGCCACTTCTACGACGCCGAGCTGGTCGTTCGTCGACCGGATGGTCGAGTACCTGGTGCAGGAGCTGCCGACCGGCGCGGCCCTGGTCGTCACCGCCGACCACGGCCAGGTCGACGTCGGCCGTCGCATCATCACGCCGCACCCCGAGGTGCTGGCGCACGTGGCGCACCAGTCCGGCGAGGGACGGTTCCGCTGGCTGCACGCCCGCCGCGGCGACGAGGCCGCCCTGCTCGACGCCGCGACCGGCACCACGGCGACGTCGCCTGGGTGGTCACCCGGGAGCAGATGATCGAGGACGGCTGGTTCGGGCCCAAGGTGCTGCCCGGCCCGCTGTCGCGTCTCGGCGACGTCGCGCTCGTGCCCGTTCGAGCCCGTCGCGTTCGAGGACCCCGACGACACCGGCCCGTTCGAGCTGCAGGGCCGCCACGGCTCGATGACGGCGGCCGAGATGCTCGTGCCGTTGCTCGTCGCTCGAGCCTGACCGGCGGACCGAGCCTGACCGGCGGACCGCGCAGGCCCGAGGCCCTGAAGTAGCATCGCCATCATGTCCGACGTGCCCCAGACCGCTGCCGACGCCCAGCCCGAGGTGGTGGCGCCCGACGGGGTGCAGCCTCGCAGCGAGGCGCTCGTCGAGACCGAGGGCGACTCCGGTGAGGCGGTCGAGATCGAGTCGCCGGCCAAGATCATCCGCATCGGCTCGATGGTCAAGCAGCTGCTCGAAGAGGTGCGCAACACCGACCGCTCGACGAGGCCGCCCGGGACCAGCTGCGGCGGATCTACGACGAACTCGGTCACCGAGCTGAAGGCCGGCGCTGTCGCCCGACCTGGGCGAGGAGCTCGACCGCTCTCGTTCGACTTCTCGGGGACGGCGGCGCCGAGCGAGGCCGAGCTGCGCATGGCCCAGGCCCAGCTGGTCGGCTGGCTCGAGGGCCTCTTCCACGGCATCCAGGCCACCCTGTTCGCCCAGCAGATGGCCGCCCGCCAGCAGCTCGAGGGCATGCGCGGTCCGGTGCCGCAGATCGGCCCGCAGCCGAACGCCGGTCCCGGCTACCTCTGAGCGGGCGCCGTCGGCGCGACGGTGCCCGGCGCGCGATACTCGGATCCCATCGCTGTGATTCGCAGCGTCGACCAGTGATCGCGGCGCAGACGTGCCGCCCGAGGCCTGGGGAGGCACACCAGCCGTGGCGGATTCCTTCACCCACCTGCACGTGCACACCGAGTACTCGATGCTCGACGGCGCGGCCCGGGTCGGCGACGTGGTCGCGGCCGCGGCCGCCGACGGCCAGCCGGCGATCGGCATCACCGACCACGGCAACATGTACGGGGTCCTCGACTTCTACAAGGCGTGCCAACGACGCAGGGCGTCAAGCCGATCATCGGCACCGAGCTCTACATGGCCCACGACGCACCGCGACCGAGCGCCCGCAGCCGCGCGGGGCCAAGGTCGACGACTCCGGCGGCGAGGCCGAGGGCGGCAAGAAGCCCTACTACCACCTGACCCTGCTGGCCGAGAACGACGACCGGCTACAAGAACCTCATCCAGCTCTCGCAGCCGGGCGTTCCTGGAGGGCTACTACTGCAAGCCCAAGGTCGACTGGGAGCTCCTCGAGGAGCACACGCGAGGGCGTCATCGCCACCACCGGCTGCCTCGGCGGCCACGTGCTGCAGGCGCTGCTGAACCAGGGCGTCGACGCCGCGCTGCGAGAAGGCCGGCCGGCTGCAGGACATCTTCGGGCGGGACAACCTCTTCGTCGAGATCCAGGACCACGGCATCCCCGAGCAGCACCGCACCAACCCGCAGCTGCTCGAGATCGCCCGCGCATCGGGCGCCGCTGCTCGCCACCAACGACAGCCACTACATCGCACCGCGACGACGCCGTCGCCCACGACGCCCTGCTGTGCGTGCAGACCGGCTCGCTGATGAGCGACCCCGACCGCTTCAAGTTCCACGGCGACGAGCACTACCTGAAGACGGCGGAGGAGATGCGCCACCTGTTCCGCGAGGTCGAGGTGGCGTGCGACAACTCGCTGTGGATCGCCGAGCGGGCGAACGTCGAGATCGAGTTCGGCAAGCCGCTGCTGCCCGAACTTCCCGCTGCCCGAGGGCTTCGACCGACGACGCCGACTACCTGCGAGCACCTCACCTTCGAGGGGGCCAAGGAGCGCTGGGGCGACGCAGCTGCCCGACGAGGTCGTCGAGCGGCTCGCCTACGAGCTCAAGGTCATCGGCGACATGGGGTTCTGCTCGTACTTCCTCATCGTCTGGGACCTCATCCAGCACGCCCGCGACACCAACATCCGGGTCGGCCCGGGCCGTGGCTCGGCCGCCGGGCTGCGCGGTGGCCTACTGCCTGCGGATCACCGACCTCGACCCGATCAAGTACGACCTGCTGTTCGAGCGCTTCCTCAACCCGAGCCGCATCTCGATGCCCGACATCGACATGGACTTCGACTCCCGCTACCGGGACGAGATGATCCGCTACGCGGCCGAGCGCTACGGCCGCGACCACGTCGCCCAGATCGTCACGTTCTCCACCATCAAGGCCCGGGCCGCCGTGCGCGACGCGGCCCGGGTGCTCGGCTACCCGTACGCCGTCGGCGACAAGGTGGCCAAGGCCATGCCGCCGCTGGTCATGGGCCGCGACACGCCGCTCTACGCCTGCCTCGAGGAGCACCCGAAGTACGAGGACGGCTACAAGATGGCCGCCGACCTGCGGGACATGTACGACGACCGACCCCGACGCCAAGCAGGTCATCGACGTCGCCAAGGGCCTCGAGGGCCTGCGCCGCCAGGACGGCATCCACGCCGCCGCGGTGGTGATCACCAAGGACCCGCTCACCGACTACCTGCCGATCCAGCGCAAGCCGGAGGCCGGCCAGGACCCCGAGGACGCGCCGGTCGTCACCCAGTACGAGATGCACGGCGTCGAGGACCTCGGCCTGCTCAAGATGGACTTCCTCGGCCTGCGCAACCTCGACGTCATCGCCGACACGCTCGAGCTCATCGAGCGCGACCCGCGGCGATCGAGCTCGACATCGACGACGTCGCCGCTCGACGACCAGCCCACCTACGAGCTGCTGCGCCGGGGCGACTCGATCGGCGTGTTCCAGCTCGAGGGCGGCGCCATGCGCGCCCTCATGCGGTCGCTGGCGCCCGACCGCTTCGAGGACGTCGCCGCCCTCGTCGCCCTGTACCGGCCCGGGCCCGATGGCGGCGAACATGCACAACGACTACGCCGACCGCAAGAACGGCCGCAAGCCGGTCGACTACCTCCACCCCGACGCCGAGGAGGTCCTCGGCGACACCTACGGGCTGATGATCTACCAGGAGTCCATGATGCGGGTCGCCCAGAAGTTCGCCGGCTACTCCCTGGCCGAGGCCGACAACCTCCGCAAGGCCTGCGGCAAGAAGAACCGGGAGCTCATGGCCAAGGAGCGGGAGAAGTTCGTCGACGGCTGCGAGGCGCACCGGGCTACGGCGCGGACGCTCGGCACCGACCTGTTCGACATCATCGAGCCGTTCGCCGACTACGCCTTCAACAAGAGCCACGCCTACGGCTACGGGCTCGTCGCCTACCAGACCGCCTACCTCAAGGCGAACTACCCGGTCGAGTACCTCGCCGCGCTGCTCACCAGCGTGAAGACCAACCTGGACAAGGCGGCGGTCTACCTGGCCGAGTGCCGGCACGATGGGCATCGAGGTCGCTGGTGCCCGACGTCAACCGCTCGGCAGTCGGACTTCGTGCCGGCCACGCGCTCGACGGACGGCACCGAGGCTGCGATCCCGTTCGGCCTGTCCGCGGTGCGCAACGTGGGCGAGGGCCTGGTCGAGCACATCGTCGACCGAGCGCGACGCGAACGGCCCGTTCGTCGACTTCTACGACTTCTGCGAGCGGGTCGACACCGAGGTGCTCAACAAGCGGACGATCGAGTCGCTCATCAAGGCCGGTGGCTTCGACTCGCTCGGCCATCCCCGCCAGGGCCTGCTCGCCGTCTTCGAGCAGATCGTCGACCAGACGGTGGCCCGGCGCCGCAAGGAGCGCGACATGGGCGTCATGTCGCTGTTCGGCGATGCCGCCGACGACGCGCCCGGCCTTCGACGAGCGCACGCCGCATCCCCGACCTCGAGTTCGACAAGAAGCAGCGGCTCGCGTTCGAGAAGGAGATGCTCGGCCTCTACGTGTCGCGACCACCCGCTGCATGGGCGCCGAGGCGGCGCTGCGCGCGCAAGACCGACTGCACCATCGCCGAGCTGGCCGAGGTCGAGGACGGCGCCCGTGCGCACGGTCGGCGGCGTCGTCACCGGCCTGCAGCGCAAGTGGACCAAGAAGGGCGACCTCATGGCCGTCTTCACCCTGGAGGACCTGCAGGGCGTCGATCGAGGTCATGGTGTTCCCGAAGACGATGGCCGAGATCGGCCACCTGCTCGCCGACGACGCGGTGGTCATCGTCGAGGGCCGGGTCGACAAGCGCGACGACACGCCGAAGCTGATCGCGACCGACATCGAGCTCTTCGAGCCCATGGCCGACGGCGACGCCGCCGCTGCGGCTGCAACCTCGCCCGCGGCACGGCTCAGCGACGCGACGGTCGACCGGCTCAAGGAGCTGCTCATCGACTTCCCCGGCGAGTCCGAGGTGCTACATCCTGCTCGGCGACGCGCCAGGTGCTGCGCCTGCCCGACCAGTTCACCGTGAGCGTCCGCAGCGGCCTGGTCGGCGAGCTCCGGGTGCTGCTCGGGCACGAGGCTGTCGTCGTCTGAGCTCCTGACACGCGTCGCGCACGGACCACGCAACCTGTGAACGGCGGGCCGCGAGTTGCACCGGTGCCCGTTGTCGACTGAACTGTAGGAGCCTGTTTGTGCCTATTTTCCAGGGGAGCTGTGCATGGCGATCGACGTCGAGACCAAGGACTGCACTGCCCTCAGCGACGCGGAGCTGGCCGAGATGGCCGACATCTGCGCTGACGGTGGCAACTGCTACGAGGTCGGCATGCTCTCGAAGCAGGTCGAGGAGTGGGTGCTCGTCACGCTCGTCCGCGAAGGCAACCACCTGAGGGCTTCTCGTTCTCCACCCTCGAGCGCATCGGCGGCACGCCGTGCATCCTGCTCGGCGTCGCAGCCGTCAAGCGCACCTCGAAGCGTGACCCCGTGCTCCGGGCCATCATCGCCGACAACTTCCGCCGGGCGCTCCTGGCCTTCCCCGACGAGGACGTGCTGGTCGGCACCCGCATGAGCGACGCCGGCGCCTTCGAGGCCTTCAAGCTGCTCTCCGACATCGTGCCCCGCCCGGACCACAAGGCCTCGGGCGAGGAGCGGGCCTGGGGTCGTCGCCTGGTCAAGCGGTTCGGCATCGACGCCGAGCGCTACGACGACCAGACCTTCACGATCGTCGGCGACGGCTCGCCGCCGCTGGTGCTCGACCACGAGTCGCTCAAGCCCGAGGCCATCCCGGCTGCGGTCGCGGCGCAGTTCGATCACCTCGACCCGGAGCGTGGTGACTGCCTCGTGACCTGCGGCTGGGTCATGGCAGAGGAACTGCTCAAGCACGGGTGAACCCCTCCGACGGTGAACGGGGTCGGACCTTCGAGTCCGTCCTGTCATCGCGGCGCATGTGTCGCGACTACCTCGCACGAGACGTCGACGACGAACAGCTCGACTCGGTGCTGGGCGCCGCGCTGCGCGGACCCGCTGCGGGCAACACCTGGGCGTTGCAGCTCGTGGTGCTGCGCGGCGACGACGTCGCTGGTTACTGGGACGTCACGTTGCCTGCACACCGGCGTGACACCGTTCCCCTGGCCGGGCCTGCTCGCCGCGCCGGTCCTGATCCTCCCGTACGTCGATCCGGCGCGCTACGTCGAGCGGTACTCGGCATCCGACAAGGCCCACTCGGGACTCGGCGCGGGTGAGGACGCGTGGCCGGTGCCCTACTGGTGGGTCGACGGCGGCGCCGCGGTCATGGCGATGCTGCTCGCGGCGGAGTCCCAGGGCCTCGGTGCGCTGTTGTTCGGGCAGTTCGACCACGAGGACGCCGTGCGAGACGCCTTCGGCGTGCCGACGGACCAGCGCTCCCTCGGGACCATCGCGTTGGGGCATCGCGCCGGCGACGGCGGCGGGCCGTCACGTTCCGCGGCGGCCGGTCGGCCGGCCCTCGACGCCGTCCGCCACGACGGCGGTTGGTGACGCGTCACCGACTCGAGTTCAACTTCGTGACGCAATCGACGGAGGGCTAGGTTCAGCGATTGTGCCGTGAGGCAGTGGCGGCGGACCGAGGGAGTTGAAGATGGCGAAGGTCTGGTCATGGCTCGCGGTGAACCTCGGTCGACACGCCGGCATGGTCGGAGCGATCGGTCTGGTCTTCACGATCGTGTTGGGGTTCGGCATCACCCGGCTCGAGTTCGCGACCGGTCAGGACAGCTATCTCGATCGAGACGGCGAGGTCTACAAGGACAACGTCGCCTACCAGGACCGCTTCGGCGGGCAGGCCATGCTGTCGCTCATCGTCATGGACGACGGCAAGCGGGTCGAGGACCTGTTCACCACCGAAGGCATCGAGACGATGTCGACGGTCGCCGAGGAGCTCGAGGCGAGCGGCCAGGTGCTGGGCGTGGTCTCACCGCTCACCGCGCTCGAGTTCTCCAACAGCCTGGTGGAGCCTCCGGCCGACGGTGACCTGACCAAGAGCATCGCCGGCGCCGCGATCCTGCACGCCACCCAGGCCGAGACCGACCCGGCGCTCAAGGAGCAGCGCCTGGCCGACGCCGCGGTGACCCTCGGTCGCACCGCCGCGGTGCCCGCCGAGGAGCGGACCCTCGACAACCCCGAGTGGGTCAAGTTCCTGCTCTACGACAACCAGGGCGACATCCGTGCCTCGTTGCGGCCGGTGTTCCCGGACCCCACCCACGCCCAGATGCTGACCCGCCTGCCGGGCAACCTGTCGATCGAGGACGAGGGCATCGCATCCGACGCGGTGCTCGAGATCACCGAGGATCTCACCTTCGACGGCGCCACGGTCACCACCACCGGCGCACCCGGTGCTGCTCAAGGGCATCAACGACTACCTCCGCGGCGGCATGCTCACCCTCGGCGGCATCGCGGTGGCGGTGATGATCGTCATCCTGATGCTGTTCTTCAACGTGCGCTGGCGTCTGCTGCCCCTGGCGGTGGTGATCATCGGCATCATCTGGGCGTTCGGCCTGGCCGGCTACCTGGGCATCCCGCTGACGCTGGTCACGATCGCCGGTCTGCCCGTCATGTTGGGCATCGGCATCGACTACGCGATCCAGATGCACTCGCGCATCGAGGAAGAGGTGATCATCGACCGCGAGTCCCACCCGATCCAGGCCGCAGCCCGCGGGCTCGGCCCCGCGCTGCTGGTCGTCACCTTCGACGCCGTGTTCGCCTTCGGTGCGATCCAGATCTCGCAGGTCCCGATGATCCGCGACTTCGGTTGGCTGCTCACCGTCGGCATCATCGCGATCTGCGTCTCGTCGATCATCAACCCGCTCGCCGCGCTCGGCATCCGCGAGTTCCGCTCGCCGACCAAGGGGCGCGACTTCTCCGAGGGCCGTCTCGGGCGTCTCGTCGTCTGGCTCGGCAGCGTGCCGCCGCGCTTCGCGCTCATCCTCGCCGTGCTCTCCGTGGGCGTGTTCGTCGCGGGCAGCATCCTCGAGCCCCGGTTGAAGCTCGAGACCGACCCGATCAACTGGGTCGACCAGGACTCCGAGGTCATCAAGAACATCCGGACCCTCGAGCGTGAGATCGGCGGTGCGTCCGACCTCGGCGTGTTCATCGAGGCCGAGGGCGAGGGTGGCACGGTCTTCACCGACGAGACCGTCGACTACGTGAACGCGCTGACGCTCCGCACCGTCGAGGAGTTCCCCGAGGACCTCATCGTCGACTCGAGCATCATCGGCACCGTCCGCAAGCTGACCGACGTGCCGGGTGTGCCGTCGATCCCGCCGACCGCGGAGTCGGTGCAGGCGGCGTGGGACGTGGCCCCGGTGGGCGTGCAGCGCAGCACCGCCTCCGAGGACGGCTCCGCGTTCAACCTGATCTTCCTGACCGCGGCGGGCTCCCTCGAGGACCGCGCGGTCGTCGTCGACGAGCTGCGCGAGCACGCGGATCCGCCCGACGGCCTGCTGGTGGTCCCGTCGGGGCTGGCCGTGGTGGGCGTGGGCCTGCTCGAGAACCTCGAGGCGAACCTGGTCGAGCTGACCTGGCTGTCGGTCGGTCTGGTCTTCCTGTTCCTGCTCGTGCGTCTGCGGTCCTTCACCCGGGCGATCCTGTCGGTGGTGCCGGTGCTCATCGCCTCCGGACTCGCGACGATCCTCATCTACGTGTTCGGGATCTCGCTGAGCCCGATGACCGCGGTCGGTGGCCCGCTCGTGGTGGCCACCTGCACGGAGTTCACGTCGCTGATCCTGCTGCGCTACCTCGAGGAACGACGACGGGGCCTCGAGCCGCGAGAGGCGATCGACGTCACCGCGGCCCGCACCGGTCGGGCGTTCATCGTGTCGGCCATGACGGCGATCGCCGGTGTCGCGGTCATCGCGTTCTCGTCGCTGCCGCTGCTGTCGAACTTCGGCATCTTCGTGGCGCTGAAGATCACGATCGCCCTGCTCGCAGCGCTGGTCGTCCTGCCGCCGTTGATCATCTGGGCCGACAAGCGCAACTGGGTCTCGAAGGGCATGCTCGACCACGTCGAGCCGCCCTACATCGACGTGCCCGGCCACAAGGTCGCCGCCGCCCAGGACGCCTGAGCGCCGTCCCGCTGCGGGCCAGCCCGCCGGTCGCGGGTTCAGCTCCGGTCGGGGCGCTGCAGCTGTGCGCGGAGCTCCTCGACGGTGTGCGCGGGCGCAGCGCACACGTGGTCGCGGCACACGTAGCCCGCGTCCGTGTTCGCCCTGCTCCGAGCGCCCCTCCCACAGGGGCCCCTGGCCGGGTTCGCCCCAGGCGAGCACCTCGAGCGGCGCGAAGCGCTGCTGGGCGACGTCGACCAGGTCGTCCCGCTCGCCGGTCACGACGACCTCGGTGACGCCGACCGCATCGAGTGCGATCGCCCAGAGCAGGTTGCCGAAGGCGAGCGGATGACGTGCGGCGAGCGGGCCGAGGGTCCGGAGGATGCTGCGAGCGTGCTCGCCGTAGCGGGACTCGCCGGTGTGGGCCTCGAGTCGCAGCAGTCCGACGGCGGCCAGGCTGTTCGCCGAGGGGGTTGCGTCGTCGGTGAGGTCCTTCGGTCGGGTGACCAACGTCTCGGCGTCGTCGCCGGTGGTCCAGACGCCGCCGTCGGTGTCCCAGAACAGCGAGAGGAGCGCCTCGGCGGTGTCGACGGCCTCGTGCAGCCAGCGGAGTGTGCCGGTGGCCTCGTAGAGCGTGACGAAGGCGTCGATCAACGCTCCGTGGTCGGACGCGTAGGCCAGGTGACGGGCGCCGCCGTCGCCGCCGTCGAGATCGGCGTGCCACGACCGGAGCCACCGGCGGCGTCCCGAGTCGTCGGGCTCGGCGCGCAGGTGGTCGCAGAGGAACGTGGCGGTCTCGACCGCCGAGCTCGAGCCAGTCGGCGCGGCCCGTCGCCGCTCCGGCCTCGGCGAGCGCTGCGACCATGAGGGCGTTCCACTCGGTGAGGATCTTGTCGTCGAGCCCGGGTCGGGGACGGAAGCCGCGATCGTCGCAGCAGCGCCTGTCGGGCGGCCTCGATGTGGGGCGGGCGCTCGAGCTGACCCCGGGCGTGCAGGCGGTTGGGGATCGACGCGCCCTCGAAGTTGCCGCCCTCGACGATTCCGTACCACTCGCAGCACATCGTCGAGGTGCTCGGTCAGACCGGCGTCGTCGAGCACCCGAGCGATGTCGGCGGGCTGCCAGACGTAGAACGCACCCTCTTCGGCGTGCTGCGGCGCGGCGACCGCTGGGCGGTCCGGCGGGGGAGCGGGCACGGAGTCGGCGTCCTCGGCCGACCAGTGCCCACCACCGGGCCGGGTGAGGTCCCGCAGCACGTAGCCGATGGTCGCCTCGACGACCTCGAGGTGACGTTGCTCGCCGGTGAGCTGCCAGGCGTGCAGATAGGTGCGGGCCAGCAGTGCGTTGTCGTAGAGCATCTTCTCGAAGTGCGGCACCAGCCAGCGTTCGTCGACCGAGTAGCGGGAGAAGCCGCCGCCGAGGTGGTCGTGGATCCCACCTGCGGCCATCGCATCGAGCGACGTGATCGCGGCGCGCAGCGCGGCGTCGGAGCCGGTGCGGTGGTGCTGTCGCAGCAGGTGGTCCAGCGTCATCGACTGCGGGAACTTGGGTGCTGTCCCGAAGCCACCCCAGCGCGGATCGTGGGCGGACAGCACCGACATCGTGGCCTCGTCGAGCACCGTGGTGTCGGGGAGTGCGCCGGAGCCCTCCGGTGCGGGCGTGCGGCGGATCGTGTCGAGCAGCCGCGCGGCCTGCTCGAGCAGCTCGTCACGCTGGTTGCGCCACGCGTCCTCGATCGCCGAGAGCACCTGCAAGAAGCTGGCGTGCCCGGCCGCCGGCTCCTTGGGGAAGTAGGTGCCGCAGAAGAACGGTTCGCCGTCGGGGGTGAGGAACACCGTCATCGGCCAGCCGCCCTGGCCGGTCATCGCCTGGGTGGCTTCCATGTAGATCGCGTCGACGTCGGGACGCTCCTCGCGGTCGACCTTGACCGACACGAAGTGCTGGTTCAGGTACGCCGCGGTGGAGGGGTCCTCGAAGGACTCGTGCGCCATGACGTGGCACCAGTGGCACGACGAGTAGCCGACCGACAGCAGCACCGGTCGGTCCTCACGCCGTGCCAGGTCGAACGCCTCGTCCCCCCAAGGGAACCAGTCGACCGGGTTCTCGGCGTGCTGGCGCAGGTACGGGCTGGTCTCGGTCGCGAGGCGGTTGGCCATGCGGGCCAGTCTGTCCCGATCGCTCCCCGAGCGGGGCCCACCCCGGTCCGACGGCGGTCCGATGGCGGGCAGGTCATGTGCGGCTGGCGCCGGCGGACCCACTGACGCGGGCGACTGTTCAGGGAGGGCCGGCTCGGACGCCGTCGAGGTCCGTTGCCTGGCTGAGCAGCACCGAGTGGCGCAGGTGACGGGTCGTGGCGTTGGTCGCGGGCATGACCCGGGCGTGTGCGCCGTCGCCGGGGTGGTGGGTCCAGGTGAAGCGTTGTGTGCCGCCGGTGGGGTCGTCGGGTTCTGCCGGGACCGGTTCGAGGGTCCAGTCGTCGCTGTGGGCGTAGCCGTGGTGGCGTCGACAGAGCAGCACGATGTTGTCGATGTCGGATGGTCCGCCGTCGCGCCACCATTCGACGTGGTGGCCGTCGCACCAGCTCGGCGGGGCGACGCAGTCCGGGAACACGCAGCCGCCGTCGCGGATGGCGAGCGCGGCGCGTTGGGCGTGGGTGATGGAGCGGCGCCGGCGCCCACCCCAGAGGGTCCTGCCCTTGTCGTCGACCTGGAACGGTCGCACCACGGAGTCGCAGAGCAGCACCGCCGCGGCGAGCGGGTCGACCGCAGCACCATCGGCGGTGGTGACGACACGACCGCTGCGGATGCGGTCGGCCCACGACCCGCCGATCTGCTCACCCGGCCCGAGGTGGTCACCTGACCCGAGGTGGTCCTCGCGGACGACGAGCTTCGCTTCGCTGGCACCGCGGGTGAGTGGGGTGCCGTCGGCTCGGACCTGGTGGCCGCGGCGCACCAGCTCGACCAGTGCCCGGGCTCGCAGCGTCGCGGGTGGCGGCACGGGCATCCCCGCGGTGGTGGCCTCGCCGTTGGCGGCGACGAGCTGTCGGCGGTACTCGTCGCCGAGTGCCTGTTCGAACACGACGGCCTGGTCGCCGGAGAGGTCGCCGTCGAGCACGAGTTGCTCGCCGACGCGCACTGCGGTGACGCGGTCGTGGTCGCTGCTCGGCTCGGGTCCATCGGCGTCGAGCGAGGCGACCAGCAGGCGTCAGCGCGTCGCGCCACGCCTCGACCGTGAGCGTCGAGGCGAGCTCGGTCAGCTCGGTGTCCGCGGCGATGAGCTGGTCGAGCACGCGTGGGTTGCACGCCGCGGTCAGCACACGGACGTGGTCCATGGTGCAGCGGTGTTCGCGGAACGCTGCGGCGAACCGCTCGAAACGTTCGAGCGTGCGGCCGTCCGCGAGCAGGCGACGACCGGTCGAGCGTTCCTCGCCCGTGACCCGCGCGTACCAGGGCACCGTCCGCAGACCGGAGTCGGCCTCGGCCGCCCCCGAGCGATCGACCGCCGAGAGGCCCGCTGCGATGGCATCGTCGAGACGCGACCGCGCGGCACCCAACGCCGCAACGGCGTCCAGCTGCTCCTGGCCGGTCATCGACGGCCAGTCGAGCGAGTCCAGAGCATCGAGTGCCGCCACCGCTGCGGGGACCGGCGCACGCGCCGCCGAGCGTGCCGGGAGCACCTGGACGCGAGCGAGATCCGGGGCCTTCGACCACTCGAGCAGTGGCACCGTGGACCACGATGGCCCGTCGATCTCTCGCATGCGAACAGTCTGCCGACACGGTCTGACAGTGAAGGAGCCTGATAGTGACGGCAGTGACGGCAGTGACGGCAGTGACGGCAGTGACGGCGTGCCCGGTCCGCCAGGCTGGCTCGGCGCTCAGCGCGACGCGGCCATCACGGCGCTCACCAGCTCGACGATCTCCGGTGCCGCCTTCGAGGGGGCGCCCGAGTCGAACGGCGGATGGGGGTCGTACTCGATGCCGAGCTGGATCGCCTGGGCCATCTCGGGGCCGTAGAGCCGGTCGACGAGCACGAGGGCCATGTCGATGCCCGAGGACACGCCGGCCGCGGTGATGATGCGGTCACCGACGACGACACGGTCCTCGACCGGTTCGGCGCCGAACTCCGCGAGCAGGTCGTAGTAGTGCCAGTGGGTCGTCGCCCGGAGCCCGTCGAGCAGGCCGGCGGCGCCGAGCAGGAGCGAACCCGTGCAGACCGACGTGGTCCACGTCGTCGTGGCGTGCGCGGAGCGGATCCACTCGACGATCGCGCTGTCGGGTGTCGCGAGGGCCCGGGTCCCGAAGCCGCCGCCGACGAGCAGCACGTCGGGGCGGGGCACCTCCGCGAAGGTGTGCTCGACGTCGAGGTGCACGAGGCCGTTGTCGTCGGTGACGCGCCCGGCGTGCTCCGCGCAGAGCACGACGTCGATGTCGGGCACCAGGCTGAGCACCTGGTACGGGCCGATCGAGTCGAGCACGGTGAGTCCGGGGTAGAGGCCGATGGCGATCTGCATGTCTGGCTCCTGTCGTGGGTGGCGGGTGCCTGGTGTGTGCGGGAGGGGGGGGTGAGTGAAAGGGAGTGAGGCTCAGGCCCGGGCGAAGTGCCGGCGGTACTGATCGGGTGTGGTCCCGAGGCGGCGACGCACCGCTCGGTGCAGTCGCTCGGGGCGGCCGAGCCCGACTTCGGCGGCGATCGCGGCGACGGTCAGGTCGCTCGTCTCGAGCAGTCGCCGTGCGGCCTCGATGCGCAGCATCTCGACGTACGCGGCGGGCGTCGTGCCGGTCTCGTCGCGCCACGCACGGACGAAGGTGCGCTCGCTCATCGACGGCGCGGGACGCCAGCGCGGCGATGCCCAGGTCCTCGTCCAGGTGGTCGGGGATCCAGCGCTGCAGCTCGCGCAGCTCCTCGCGTCGGGCCGGACGTGCCCGGAGCTGCGCCGAGAACTGGGACTGGCCGCCGGGACGCCGCACGAAGACGACCAGCCAGGCGGCGACCGAGTGGGCCAGGTCGGGGCCGTGGTCGGCCTCGACGAGCGCGAGGGCCAGGTCGATGCCGGCGGTCACCCCGGCCGATGTCCAACGGTCGCGGTCCTGCACGTAGATCCGGTCGCCGTCGACGCGGACGTCGGGGTAGCGCTCGGCGAGGTCGTCACACGAGGCCCAGTGCGTCGTGGCACGGTGGCCGTCGAGCAGTCCGGCCGCGGCCAGGAGGAACGCGCCGCTGCACACCGAGGTGGTGCGGCGGGCCCTCGCCGAGAGACGGCGGACGTGGTCGAGCAGCGTCTCGTCGGTCGCCGCCTCGTGCACGCCGAACCCGCCGATGGTCATGAGGGTGTCGAGCGGTTCCGTCGACGTCGCCAGATCGGCGGTCGAGCGATCCGCTGCGACACGCACACCGCTGACCGACGCCACCGATGCTCCCGTCGACGGTCGTGACGACGATCTCGTAGTCGGCGCCGAGCAGCGTGGCGGTGCGAAACACGTCCGCCGGCCCTGCCAGGTCGAGCAGTTGGAAGTGCTCGAAGGCCACGATGCCGATGCGGCGGGCGACGACCGGATCCGGTGGCGGGTGGGTGCTCACCACTGCATCCTCAGGCACCCGGTCGATGGCTGCAATGACAATCCCCTGACGATTCTCGCCACCGGTTCGCGGCGCGCCGCCGTGCCCGGTGTCGGTACGGTGCAGCGCATGGAGCTTCGACTCGACGACAAGGTGGCGCTCATCACGGGGGCGTCACGGGGCATCGGCAAGGCGATCGCGGCGGCCTACGCGGACGCCGGTGCGGCGGTGATGCTGTCGTCGCGCAAGGAGGACGCGCTCAGGGCCGCGGTGTCGGAGATCGCACCGGGCGGCTCGGCCGACCTCGAGGTCTTCGAGGCGAACGCGGGTGACCCGGACGCAGCCGAGGCCTGCGTGAGCGCCACGATCGAGCGCTTCGGTGGACTCGACATCCTCGTGAACAACGCAGCGACGAACCCCTACATGGGGGCGATGATCGACATCGACCTCGGACGACTCGACAAGACCGTCGAGGTCAACCAGCGGGGGCCGTTCGTGTGGATCCAACAGGCGTGGCACCAGGCGATGTCGACCTCGGGCGGCAACGTCATCAACATCTCCTCGATCGGCGGGCTGAGCATCGAGACGTCGATCGGTCACTACAACGTCACGAAAGCGGCGCTGATCCACCTGACGAAGTCGCTCGCGAAGGAGCTGTCGCCGGGTGTCCGGGTGAACGCCATCTGCCCGGGTCTGGTGAAGACCGACATGGCTCGTGCGCTGTGGGAGCAGAACGAGGACTCGATCTCGAAGATGGTGCCGTTGCACCGCCTCGGCGAACCCGAGGACATCGCCAACGCTGCGCTGTTCCTGGCCTCGGACGCCTCGTCGTGGATCACCGGCACGACCACCGTCGTCGACGGCGGCATGCTGCTCTGACGCTCGACATCGGCCCGTTGCCCGAGATCGGACTCCGGTTCGGCGCCATGGGGCCGAACCGAGAGCGGATATCGCGGGCACGCGGGGGTGCTCAGCGGTCGGGCGGCGCCGGGCGTCGGCGGGGCTCAGCGAGCGCTCGAGGCGAGCACGAGCCGCGTGCCGAGCACGTCGTCGGCGGCCACGACCCAGCGGCCCGAGGCGACCTTGGTCGCACCCGGCACGTACTCGGGGTCGTCGAAGTTGAAGAACAGGTGGCGCAGACGGCCCGGCCGATCACCGATCCACTCGGCGATCTCGGCGTGGCGCCCCTCGAGCAGTCGCAGCCGACCCGGCCCGTCCCAGCCGAGTTCGACCCAGTGGTTGCCGTCGACCGCGGAGCCGGTGGCCACCACACGGCCGCCGAGCGTCGTGCGGAACAGGCGGAGTGCTTCCTGCAGGTCGGCGACTGCATGCACCACCCGGCCCAACGACGCGACCGGGTGCTCGTAGGACAGCGGAGGGAACCCCTCGGGTTCGTCCAGCGAGGCCGGTGGATCCTGGCCTGCCTCGATGAGCTGCACCACGATGCCGTGCGCGTCGGCCGGGCGCAGGAACGCCTCTCGCACACCGGGCGCCGAGTGGTCGGAGAGTGCCTCGATGCCGGCGTCGCGCACCACGGTGACGGCTCGCACCAGGTCGGGCACCACGAAGGTCAGGTGGTGCGGTCCGACGCCGGACCGGGCGAGGAACTTGCCGAGGAACGAGGAGTCGCCGTCGCCCTCCGGGTTGAAGCCGTCGACCATGAAGCCGTTCGCGAAGCGGAGACGGGTCCAGCCGTAGCCAGGCGTGGTGCCGCCGCTGACGAAGCGACCGCCCAGCACGCCGGCCATCACCGGCCACAGGTCGGTCGGTCGACGCAGCGCGAGACCGACGTGGTCGAAGCGCACTCCGGAGAGCGACTCGGACGGGTTGTCGGGGGAGGGGAGTTCAGCCATCGTTCCTGGATCCGGCAGCGGTCGCCACGACAGAACGTCGAATCTTGCCCAGTCCGGTGCGTGGGAGCGAATCGGTCAGCTCGAGCTCCTTGGGTGCCGCTGCGACGGGCAGCGTGGCACGGACCAGCTCGCGGAGTCGGTCGAGCGTCGGTGGCGCCGACGAGTCGCTCGGGACGACCACCGCGACCACTCGTTGCCCCCACTCGCGGTCGGGCCGTCCGACGACCGCCACCTCGGCGACGCCCGGGTCGGTGCTGATGACGGCCTCGACATCGGTGGGCCAGACCTTCTCTCCGCCGCTGATGATCAGGTCGTCGCTGCGTCCGTGCACGGCCAGCAGGCCCGTCGCGGCGTCGAGCGCGCCCAGATCGCCGGTCGAGTACCACCCGGCGGCGTCGATCGGAGCGACACCGTTGCGGTAGCCACGGCACGACGTCGGCGAACGCAGCTCGATCGGTCCCACGACGCCGGGCGGCGCAAGACGCGGGGCGCTCCGCCGCGACGCCACCTCCTCGACGGTGCTCGGCCCCGTGCCGACGGGGTCGAGCACGCGGACCTCGACCGACGGCAGGCGATGACCGTCGTAGACCACGCCGCCGAAGGTCTCGGTCATGCCGTAGGTCGCGATGGTGTTCGTCGGACGGTCGCTCGGGATCGCCGAACCGCCGAGCAGGATCGTGTGCCACGGCGTCGGATCGATGCGGCCGAGCACGGTCGGCACGAGCGACACGTGTGTGGCGCCGCGGCGGGCCGCGTCGTCGATGGCCGCCGGGTCGGCACGGTCGATCACCTCGAGCCCGCTGCCGGTGAGCAGCGCCCGGGTCACGACGGACAACCCGCCGACGTGCGACAGCGGGAGGCAGGCCAGCCAGCGGGCGTCCGCGGTGACTCCTGCGGCGACCGCCGTGGCGAAGGCTGCGGCCTCGACCCCTGCGTGGGTGTGGATCGCGCCTTTCGGTGCGCCGGTGGTGCCCGACGTCGCGACGACCAGGGCGTCGCCAGGCTCGACCGGGTCGCCGTCGAGTCGGCGACGCTCCCCGTCGGCCTCGACGATCGCCGTGGGACGGAGGGCCTCGATCACGGCGGCGGTGTGCGCAGCAGGGGCCGTCGGGTCGAGGGGCAGCACGGCGTCACCTGCGTCCCATGCGGCGCGCAGGGTGTCGACGAACCCGGGGCCGCCGGGCACGAGGAGGGCGATGAGGTCTTGCACTCCCTACAGCGTGCCACCGTGGTGGGCCGCTTCCACGCCATCGAGCGACACGTTCCTCGTGCGACCCTCAGCTCGGCGG
The DNA here is from genome assembly GCA_963707555.1 of uncultured Actinomycetota bacterium. Lineage (GTDB taxonomy): Bacteria > Actinomycetota > Acidimicrobiia > Acidimicrobiales > Microtrichaceae > JAFAFN01. Next base: position 78,416 of record CAVPQM010000002.1, on the reverse strand, counting down.
CGCGTCTCGGGCCCTACGGCGCCGCCGCGTAGGCTCGTCGGGTGCGCCCCGGACCCGACGACGAGCACCCTTCCCAGCCACCGACCGCCGTGATCATCCAGGGTGGCCCGCCGTCGATGTTGCTCGCCGCGGTGCTGCCCCTGGCCGCCATCGTGTTGATCTGGCGGGGCGCCACGACGAGCGGGCTGTCGTCGACCGAGGCCGACCTCGTGTCACCCTGGCTGATCGCTGCGTTGACCGTCGTCGTGGGACTCGCGCTGGGCTGGCGTGCGCTCACCCAACGAGCCGAGCTGTCGGCCGAGGCGCTGCAGTGCCGCAACCTCACCACGTCGTTCACGGTCCCCTGGGAGCGGGTCGACCGGATCGAGATCGTCCACCGGCTCGGCCTCGTGGTGCTCGACGTGCATCTGACGGGCATCCGGCGACGCCACCGCATCGGCGCAGCGACCAGGTTCGCCGGCGACGAGGCGATCGTCGTGCGGGACCTCGTCGCGGCCCACCCCGAGGCGTCGTCGAAGTTGGAACTCGACGCGCCCTAGCATCGCTGCCCGATGACCGACTCCACGCCCCGCGGCGCTGCGCTCCCGACCGACTGGCGCCGTTGGATCCTCGGGGCCCGCCCCCGGACGCTGCCCGCCGCGATCGCCCCGGTCCTGGTGGGCACCGCTGCGGCCGCGGGTGACTGCGGGCCGTTGACGGGCAGCGCCAGCAACGCGGAGTCGGTGGCGCACACGCTGCAGTGCCTCGCATCGGGGCGGACCAGCGGCCTTCGAGCCGGGTTCGCGACCTCCGACCCGCTCGGCAGCGACCTGCTCAAGGGCCTGACCCTCTGGACCTTCCTGTGCGCGCTGGGCGTCGCGCTGTTCGTCCAGATCGCCACCAACTACGCGAACGACTACTCCGACGGGAAGCGGGGCACCGACGACCCGGGCGCCCGCGTCGGGCCCCCGCGGCTGGTCGGCAACGGACTGGCCACCCCTGGCGAGGTCAAACGGGCGATGTTGATCTCGTTCGGCCTCACCGCGCTGTGCGGGCTGCCGCTGGTGATCTGGGTCGACTGGAAGTTGGTGCTGGTCGGCCTCGCCGCGATCGCGGCGGGTTGGTTCTACACGGGTGGGTCGCGCCCCTACGGCTATGCAGGCTTCGGCGAGGCGTTCGTGTTCGTCTTCTTCGGCCTGGTCGCGACGGTGGGCTCGTACTACGTGCAGACGCTGTCGATCTCGTGGCTCGCCATCGGCTGCGGCGTGGCGATGGGCTGCCTGTCGACCGCGCTGCTGGTGGTGAACAACCTGCGCGACATCCCCGGCGACACCGTCGCGGGCAAGCGCACGCTGGCGGTGCGGATGGGGGACCGCAACACCCGGATGCTCTACATCGTGCTGCTGGTCACCCCGATGCTGATGGTGCCGTTCCTGGCGGGCGCCAGCGGTCGGCTGCTCGGGGCGCTGGCTCTCGTGTCGATCCTGCCGGCTCGCAAGGCCGTCACGCTGGTGCTCGGCGGTGCGAAGGGTGCCGGACTCATCCCCGTGCTCGCCCGCACCGGTCAGGTGCAGATCGTCTACGCGCTGCTGCTCGCGATCGGCCTGTTCGTCAGCGCCTGAGCCTCAACTCCCGAGGAACGCCGCCACGGCGTCGCAGGTCGCCTCGGGCCGCTCCAGGTGCGCGGCATGGCCCGCGCCGTGGATCACGACGTGCTCGGCCGGACCGCCGACGCCGCCGACGATGCGTCGGGCGAGTGCCCCGTAGCGCTCGTCGTGCTCGCCGGTGACGCACAGCACTGGGCAGCGGATCTCGCCGAGGCGCGCCCACAGCGGCTCCATGGCGCCCGTGCCCGCCCGGCGCAGGCTGGCGGCGAGCCCCTCGGCGGTGTTCGACCGTCGCTGCTCGTCGAAGCGCGCCCAGGTCGGCAGTCCGGCGAACATCGGCAGGGCGAGCCACTCCTCGACGAACCGTTCGAGCCCGTCCGCTTCGAGGCGTCGGGCGAGCTGTTCGTCACCCGCCCGTCGTGCGGCCCGCTCGGCGTCGTCGTCGATGCCGGCGGTGCCGCCGATGAGCACCAGTGACGAGATCTGCGACGGTGCGGCGAGCGCGGCGTGCAACGCCAGGCGGGCTCCCATCGAGTAACCGACCAGCTCGGTCGTGCCGCAGGTCGCGGCGAGCAGCTCGGCGCCCGCCCACAGGTCGGCGCCGGCGTGCGCCGCGGATCCACCGTGGCCGGGGGCGTCGACGGCCCGCACCGGGGCGACCGCTGCGAGCGCGTCGCGCAGCGGTCCGAGGCAGTCGCGGTTCTGTGCGAACCCGTGCACCACCGTGATCGGCCGTGCCGATGCCTCGGTGCTCGACCCCTCGGAGGCCGAGGTGACCTCGGTGAACGCGAGGGTGGTGCTCGACGCAGGGTGGACGGCTTCGGTGCTCACCACCGCACACCGTAGGCTGAGCGCCGCTCATGGCAGACCTGACCCCGCCCGATCCCGTTCCCCCCGCCCCGGACCCGCTCGTGCAGGGCGCTGCGCCTGCGGGCGGTGACGCGCCGGCGGCTCCGACCGAACCGTCGACCGACGCGCCGACCGAGGGGGACATCGCCGCCACCTACTGCGCGACGCTCGTCGACGAGTGGTGTCGCCTCGGTCTGACGGACGCCGTCGTGTCGCCCGGCTCCCGCTCGACGCCGATGGCGGTCGCACTGCTCGCAGATGATCGAGTCACCCTGCACGTGCACCACGACGAGCGCTCCGCGGCGTTCATGGCGCTCGGCCTGAGTCTGGTGTCGAGACGACCGACGATCGTGCTGTGCACCAGCGGCACCGCAGCGGCCGAGTTCCACCCGGCGGTGGTCGAGGCGCACCAGGCCTACGTGCCGCTGCTGGTCCTCACCGCCGATCGGCCACCTGAGCTGCACGGGGTCGGGGCACCGCAGACCATCGACCAGCGTGAGCTCTACGGCTCCGCCGTGCGGTGGTACTGCGAGCCGGGTGCCCCTGCGGCGGGTGGTGCGCCGTGGTGGCGCGACCTGGCCCGTGACTCGTGGGTGCGCTGCGGCGGGCCGCGACCGGGGCCGGTCCATCTGGACCTCGCCTTCCGTGAACCGCTGCTGGGTCAGGTCGGGGAGTTGCCCGAGGAACGCACCGAGCTGCCCGCCGTGCCCGAGGGTCCCTCGTGGGGTCTCACCGACGAGGCGTTGGCCGAGCTGGCCGCCGTCGTCGGCGGTCGCCGCGGCGTCATCGTCGCGGGCGTTCGCGCCAGCCGCGACGACGGCGAGGCTGCGGCGGTCGACGCGCTGGCCGACGCGCTCGGTTGGCCGGTGCTCGCCGACGCGTCCTCCGGCGTTCGTGTCGACCATCCGGGCGTCGTCACCACGTTCGACTCGCTCGTGCGCGACGAGTCCTTCGCCGACGCGGCCCGACCCGAGGTCGTGATCCGCCTCGGGGGTCTGCTCAGCTCGAAGGAGCTCGCTCGGTTCCTGGCGACGTCGGGCGCCTACCAGCTGGGCGTCGACCCGTTCGGGCCACCCGCCGACCCCGACGGCGTGATCACGCGGCCGCTGACCGCCGAGGTGGCGATGGTCTGCGACCAGCTCCGCTCCGTGGCGCCGGCACCCGCGCCGACGGAGTGGCTCGAGCACTGGATCGACGCCGACGCGACCGCCCGTCGTGCGATCGGGCGTGTGCTCACCCGACACGGCGACGCGACCGAACCCGCGACCGCGGTCGACCTGGCCGCGATGCTGCCCGACGGCGCCCGGATGGTCGTCTCGTCATCGATGCCGGTGCGTGACCTGGAGTGGTACGCGGCCGCCCGCTCGGGGCTGCAGGTGTTCGCCAACCGGGGAGCGAACGGCATCGACGGCGTCGTGTCGACCGCGGTCGGCGTGGCGCTGAACGGCGCACCGACCGCGTCTGCTGATCGGCGACGTCGCGTTCCTGCACGACACCAACGGGCTGCTGGGCCTGGCGCGGCGCCGGGTCGACCTGGTCGTCGTGGTCGTCGACAACGACGGCGGCGGGATCTTCTCGTTCCTCGGCCAGCACGAGGTGCTCGACGACGCGACGTTCGAGACGCTCTTCGGCACGCCCCACGGCGTCGACCTGTGCGCACTCTCGCAGGCGCACGGCATCCCGCGCGGAGCGGGTGTCGACCCGGGCTGGCGTGCAGGCCGCGGTCGCCGGTGCGCTCACCCGCGGTGGCACCCGCGTCGTGGTCGTCGACAGCGACCGGGAGCTCAACGTGGTGCTGCACCGGGAGCTGCACCGTGCGGTGTCGGCAGCGCTCGCGGCGCACGAGCTCGCCGACTGACTCGCGGGCGGACCCCAGCCGGGTCGGTGAGGCTGCCTCAGAGGCGGACGATCGAGCCGAGCAGCGCCTGGGCCTTCGAGCGGGTCTCCTCGAGCTCGGCGAGCGCGTCGGAGTCCTCGACGACGCCGACGCCGGCGAACAGCCGGGCGGTGCGGCCGTCGAGCTGCACCGAGCGGATCCCGACCGCCCACGCGCCGTTCCCCTCGGCGTCGACCCAGCCGACGGGGCCGGCGTAGCGGCCCCGGTCGACGTGCTCGAGCTCGTCGATCAGCGCGAGCGCCTCGGCGCGCGGCCACCCGCCGACCGCTGGGGTGGGGTGCAGGGCCGCGACCAGGTCGAGCACCGACGGCGTCGGGTGCGACAGGCGGCCCTCGACGATGCTCGCCAGGTGCTGGACCGGCCCGGCGGGCACGACCGACGGCGACGGCTCGGCGTCGAGGAAGCAGCACCACGGCAGCAGCGTGTCGTGCACCATGTCGATCGTGATCTGGTGCTCCTGGCGGTTCTTCTCCGACGACAGCAGCTCGCCGGCCGCGGCGCTGATCGGCCTCGGGTTCGCCGGTGCGGGGCGTGGTGCCGGCCATCGGCTGGGCCCGGACGACGTCGCCGACGCGTGAGACGAGCAGCTCGGGGCTGGCGCCGACGAAGCCGTCGACGGCGAAGGTCATGGCGGCGGGGTACTGGCGGCGCAGCCGGGACAGCAGCGAGGCGCGCATCGATGGGCTCGTCGGCGTCGATCTGCAGCGCCCGGGCGAGCACGACCTTGGTGAGCTGGCCCGCTCGGATGCGCTCGGTGGCGAGCTCCACCGCGGCGCACCACTGCTCGTCGGGCACGGTCGACGCCACGGTGATCGCGGCGGGCGCCGTCGCCGGGCGCGGCTCGGGGTGGGGGAGGCCTGCCGCGTCGTCGGACGTGCCGACCGTGGTGATCCAGCGGGTGCCCTCGGCGGTGTGGCCGTGCACCACCGCCGGCACGACGAACTGCGCAGCTGACGTCGGGTCGAACGGCAGGGCGGCGAAGGCGACGGGGCCGGAGCCTGGGGTCGACACGTCGTCGCGACCGCGCAGCTCGGCGAGGGTGTCGGCGACGACGCCGACGTGCTCGGGCCAGGGCGCGGCACGTCGATGCGCAGCGCCTCGCCGTGACCCCACAGCCCGCGACGCGGTGAGCGGAACGCCGCGACCGGGTGGCCCGGCGGCGGTTCACCGGGATCCAGATCCGCAGGGACCGACGTCGCCCTGCGGCCGGTCCGGTCGGCTCACTCCGATGGTTCCCGGGTCGCGGTGATCAGCTGCGCGATGCCGACCGACAGCAGCGTCCGTCGCACGTCGCGGAAGCCGAGCGAGCTCGAGCGTCGAGAGCATCTCGTCGGGCTCGGGCAGGTAGGCGACCGACCGGGGCAGGTAGCGGTAGGCGTTGCCGTCGGAGAGCAGCCCGCCGATCCGTCGGCACGACCTGGCCGAAGTAGATGCCGTGGCCGAAGCGCAGCACCGGGTTGGGCGGTGTGGCGACCTCGAGCAGCGCGATGCGGCCGCCGGGGCGCACGATGCGGGCGAGCTCGGCGAAGGTCGCGGTCAGGTCGATGAAGTTCCGCAGGGCGAACCCGCACGTGGCGCCGTCGACCGACGCGTCCGGCAGCGGCAGCGCTGCGCCGTCGGCCTGCAGCCGGGCGAACGGTCGAGGCGCCGCGGCGAGCATGCCGAAGCTCAGGTCCACGCCGATGGGGAACAGGCCACGGTCCTCGAGATCGGCCGCCAGGTCGCCGGTGCCGCAGGCCAGGTCGAGCACCGAGCAGCCCGGCGGCAGGCCGAGCGCGGAGACGGTGCGGCGTCGCCAGCCGACGTCCATGCGGAACGTCATCACCCGGTTGACCAGGTCGTAGCGGGGGGCGATGACGTCGAACATCGCCTGGACCGAGCGGGTCTTGTCCTCGCCGGTCGGCAGCGGGTCACCCGCTCGCGGGATCAGGTCCTGGCTGTCGGTCCGGTCACGGGGAGACGTCTCGGCGGTGTTCACCCGGCCAGACTAATGACGGTGCCGTCACGGGTCCGATCCGGGGGATCGGCTGCGTCGGGTAAACGGTCGGCGGGCTCCGGGCGTGTGAGGGGTGCATGTCCGAGGAGTCGTTCGACGAGTTGATGGCCAGGGAGTGGGCACCGGTGCTCGCCGTGGCCACCGCATTGGTGGGTCGTGGCGGTGCCGCCGAGGAGCTGACCCAGGAGGCGTTCTTCGCGGCACACCGCCGCTGGGGTCACGTCGGCGCCCTCGATCGCCCAGGTGCATGGGTTCGTCGCGGTGGTCATCAACGGCTCGGTCTCGCACCTGCGCCGTCGACGGGTCGAGCTCCGGGTGATGGGGGTGATCGGCCGTGCGGGCTCGCTCGTCGTCGACGACGGCTCCACACCCGGCCCCGAAGTCGACGACGCGCTCTGGGACGAGGTCCGCCGGCTGCCGGCGCGACAGGCGCAGTGCGTCGTGCTGCGTCACGTCGACGGGTTGGACGCCGCCGAGATCGCCGATCTGCTCGGTTGTTCGGCGGCGACGGTCCGGGTGCACCTGCACCGGGGTCTGCGCACGCTGCGGTCCAGAGTGGACCGCTTCGGCGAACCGACGCTGGAGGCGACATGAACGACGGATCGGGGATCGACGAGCACGATCCGGCGCTGGACGCCGCGGCGCAGCGCGTGCGGGTCGACTCGGCGGCGACACCGACGCCGACGGTCGCGGAGCTGGGAGCTGGGCATCGCCGCCGGGTGCGGCGACGCGCAGCCCGTTCGGTCGTCGGCGTCACGGCGGCGCTCGTGGTGGTCGTCGGCGCGGCAGCGTTCGTGTCACGAGACGACGGACCGGACCGCAGCGAACTGGCCTCGACGGGCCACACGACATCGACCGAGCCCGCCGTCGATCCGTCGCCGCGAGAGGGAGTCGAGCTCGGTCCGGCGATCCACTGCCGACCCCCGATGCCGATCGGGTTCGATCTGTCCGAAGCGATGACGGCAGGGACCCGCCGACGCACCCAGGAGGAGCTCCTCGCAACGCAGCAGCAGGTGACGACCTACGCCGATGCGCAACCCGACGTCGTCGCCAGCGGGTACGACAACGCAGACGGCGGATCGCTCGTCGTCGCCGTCTTCGCGGACGACTCCGATCTCGGTGCGCACCTCACCGCACTACGGGCAACCGTCGACCACCCGGACTCGGTCGTCGTGCGAGGCGCCCCGTCGACCCTCGCCGAGATGATGGCGGCGCAGGCCGAACTGCATGCCGACCCTGCGGTCGCCGACGGTGGTGTGCTCTCGACGGGGCCCTCGTGGAACGGACTGCATGCCCAGCTGCCGCGCCGACCAGATCGGCCTGGCCGAACGCGTCGCCGCCGCACACCCCGGCATGGCGCAGTTCGTCATCGGCGCGAAGCGCTACCAGGGCGACACCGACGGCAGCCTCCGGCGCTGCGCAGGTGACCCGACCCCGACGGTGCCGGCGCTCCCCACGGGCATCCCGATCGTGCCGGTCGGCCAGGCGCCACCCGGGGCGGTCGGGGCGGCGGACGTCGATCACGCGGGCGCCGTTCGGGGCGGCGACGACGTCGAGGCGGTCGTCGAGCTGCGCTCGGATCGGACCTTCGCGTGGACCCCGACGTCGATCGAGCCGGTCGCCGGCGTGGTGGTGCGGGCGGGTACCGACGAGGTCGTCGGGGCCGAGGTCGTCCGCTTCAGCAGGCTGATGCTGCCGGCACCGGTGACAGCGGGCCCCGGCGAACCGCTCCAGATCACCGTGACGGCTGCGACCGCATCGGCGGACACCTCGGACGACCCCGCGCTGGCGCCGGGCGACTACGAGATCGTCGCGTCGGTCGACATCGACGGGCAGCAGCATCTGCTCCCGCGGGTGCCGTTCACGATCGAGTAGGCGTCCATCTGCGAGACGCCGAGCGGCCTTCGACCGGTGTCAGTCGGTGACGCCCGCGGCAATGTCCCGGGCCCAGCGGTAGTCGGCCTTGCCCGACGGCGCCCGGTGCACCCGGCTCGACGCGGACGACGTGCTTGGGCAGCTTGTAGCGGGCGACGTGGCGGGCGGCCTCCTCGAGCAGGTCGTCGTCGCTGGCCTCGACGCCGTCGACGAGCTGCACGACGGCCACGACCTCGTGGCCCCAGCGCTCCGAGGGTCGACCCGCCACCAGGCAGTCGGCGACCGAGGGGTGGGCCAGCACGGCCTGTTCGACCTCTTCGGCGAAGATCTTCTCGCCGCCGGAGTTGATGGTCACCGAGTCACGGCCGTACAGCTCGAGCACGCCGTCCGCGGTCAGTCGGGCCCGATCGCCGGGCACCGAGTAGCGCACGCCGTCGATCGTCGGGAACGTGCGCAGCGGTCTTGTCCGCGTCGCCGAGGTAGCCGAGCGGCACCCGTCCGCTCTGGGCGAGCCAGCCCGTCTCGGCGTGCCCCGCGGGCAGCACCTGCGTGAGGGACTCGTCCAGGATGCACATGCCGGGTCCGGGCTCGAAGGTGCCCGTCGTCGCGCGATTGCCCCGCCGAGGTGAGCTGGCTCGCCTGCTGACCCGTCTCGGAGGCGCCGAGACCGTCGATGCACCATCATCGTGGGCACCGCGGCGAGCAGCCGTTCCTTCACCCCGGCCGACAGCGCGGCGCCGCCGGTGATCGTGACGAGCAGCGACGACAGTTCGTGGTCGCCGCGTTCCATCGCCTCGACGAGCGGGCGGCCGAAGGCGTCGCCGACGATGAGCAGGACGTTGCCCTGCTCGCGCTCGATCAGTCGCGAGCACGTCGTCGGGGTCGAGGTGGTCGACCACCCCGGGCACCAGGATCGTGTTGGCGTTCGTGAAGCCGTTGAGGGCCATCCAGTGCGCGGCGCCGTGCATGAACGGCGGGCCGGCGACCAGCCGCATGCCGCCGTTCGCCGCGTGTCGCGACGATCTCGTCGATCGAGGTCCACTCCTCGCGGTTGTCGAGGCGCCGTCCGCCGAGGGCGCCGACGAAGATGTCGGCCTGGCGCCACAGCACGCCCTTGGGCAGCCCCGTCGTGCCGCCGGTGCAGAGCATGTACAGGTCGTCGGGCGACCACGAGTCGCGCAGCTCCTGGTCGAGTTGGTTCGAGCTGGCGGCGAGCACGTCTTCGTACCACTCGGCACCGTCGAGCAGCGTGTCGTCGCTGCCGTCGCGCACCTGCAACAGGACCGCGCAGCTCCGGCAGCCGGTCGCGGACCTCGTCGAGCGTCCGGGCGAACGTGGAGTGGAACACGATCGCCGTCGCCCCGGCGTCGCGCAGCAGGTACTCCAACTCCTCGGCGACGTAGCGGTAGTTGACGTTGAAGGGCACCATCCGTGCCTTGTACGCGCCGAGCATCCCCTCGAGGTACTCGTTGCCGTTGTGCAGGTAGAGCGCGACGTGGTCCTGACCGCTGACGTGGCGCTCGAGCAGCGGTCGGCCGTCGACGTCGGTGCGCTCAGCCACGCGTCCCAGGCCACGGTCGCGCAGCGCGTTGGCGAGTCGCCGGGTCCGATCGCCGACCTCGGCGTAGCTGAGCCGGCGGTCGCGGAACACGATGCACTCGCGATCCGGCACGGCGGCCTCGACGGCCTCGTGCACCTGAGCGAGGTTGAACTCCACGTTGATCCCCCGGACCGTCCCACCGGGCGGTGGACCGGCCGGTGGCCCTCCCGAAGGAGAGCGTGCCCCGGATGCTACGTGCCGCCGGTCGTCGACAGGGCGAGCCCGGCGGTGGCGCGTGGCCGCGGCTCAGGTGCAGTGCGGGTCGCTGCTCGGCACGACGAGGCGGACCAGGTAGTCGTCGACGACGTCGGTGACGCACTGGTTGGTCCCGTAGGCGGTGTGGCCGTCGATGTCGGCGGTGACGAGCACCCCGGAGGACAGCCGATCGGCCACGATGACGGCGTTCTCGTAGGGCGTCGCTGCGTCGCCGGTGTTGCCGACCACCAGGATCGGCGGTGCGCCCGGGGCGGTGATCGCCGTCGGTTCGCCCGTCGGTCCGGCCGGCCAGGTGGCGCAGGGCAGCATCTCGTTCGCCACACCGGCGCCGAAGCGTGGCGACAGTGCCTCGGCCTGCGCCGCGAACTGACGGAACGCCTCGGCGCCCCGCGGCGGGGCGCTGTCGGTGCACACGACACCGGCGTACGCACCGTACGAGCCGAAGTCGTAGTAGGACTCCGCGAGCTGGCGCAGTGACGAACCGTCGCCCTCGAGCGCGCCTGCGCAGCGCCGGGCCCAGGTCGCGCCAGCCGTCGTTGCGGTAGCTGGTCGCAACCGCCGCGGTGCCCAGCTCGCCGGGTCCGACGGTGCGTGCGCCCGGACCCGAGCGGCGCGGTCTCGACCTGGGCCATCACCTGGTCGAAGGCCGCGCCCAGGTCGTCGACGCCGCAGACCGCTCGGCCCGCCGCGGCACATGCCGCGGCGTTGCGTTCGAACGCGGCGTCGAACGCCGCGGTCTGGCCGAGCAGGAACTCCGCGAAGCCCTGTGCGGGGTCGACGACGCCGTCGAGCACCATCGCTCGGATCTCGTCGGGGTACAGCTCGGCGTAGGCCTGGCCGATGTGCGTGCCGTAGGAGAAGCCCAGGTAGTTGAGCGGCGGCGAGCCGAGCGCCCGGCGGATCGCCTCCATGTCACGGGCGACGTTCCAGGTGCCGATCTGTTCGAGCAGGTCCAGGTCGGCGGCGCACTCGCTCGACAGCGCGGCGGCCGCCGGCTCGAGGGCGGCGGTCTCGGCGTCGTCGTCGGGTGAGGGGTCGCTGGGCGAACAGCTCGGCGGAGCCCGCGCCGCAGGACACCGCGGTCGACGCGCCCACACCACGTGGGTCCCAGCTGACCAGGTCGAACCGGTCGCGCACCTCGGACGACACGAGGGAGTACGAGAGGAACTCGAGCCCCGACGCGCCCGGCCCGCCGGGGTTCATCATCAGCGGGCCGATCGGTTCGCGCAACGCTCGCTGCCGACCCAGCGCCAGGTCGATCGTGGGGCCCTGCACGTCGCTCCAGTCGAGCGGCACGGCGAGCGTCGTGCACTCGGTGATCGCCGGGTCCTCGCACGCACCCCAGGCGAGCGGGGCGGGGGTCCAGTCGTCGGGGATGCCCGTCACGGCGACCGTCTCGGGTTCCTCGGCGGGCTCGGAGGTCGTCGGTTCGGTCGTCGAGGTGGGTCGCGGCGGCGAGGTCGCCGAGGACGAGATCGGCTCCGCGTCGCTGCAACCGGTCAGCACCAGCAGCGCCGCCGTCAGCGCGGCGAGCGCGACCATCGGCCGGCGAGCCGCCGACCCGGGCCCCGTTGACCCGGGCCCCGTTGACCCGGTCGCTGGGGGCCGGCGGATGCCGGACGGGGGGAGGACTGGCGACGACACGGCGATCAGCGTACGGCCGCATCCGCTCGGGACCGGTCTGCACCTGAGACGCTGCACACGCCGCTGATCCGGCCGCTGATCCGGCTGCGCTCCTGGGCGCGGACACCGGCGTGGCCGCGGACGTCGGCCCGGACGCGGCACTGCCGGCCCCGAGAGGCCGGCAGCGCAACGGTCGTGGGGTCGAGGCCCGGTCAGCTCACTCGTAGTAGCGGAAGATGATCTCCGCGACGGCGGCGGGCTTCTCGCTGCCCTCGATCTCGAAGGTGAAGGTCATGTAGACCTGCGCGCCGTTGCCGGGAAGCTCCTCGAGCGAGGTCAGCTCGGCGCTCGAGACGCAGGTTGGCGCCGACCTTGACCGGCGACAGGAAGCGGACCTTGCCGGCGCCGTAGTTGACGCCCATCTTGATGCCGCTGACGGTGGCGATCGACGGGAACAGGACCGGACCGAGCGACAGGGTCAGGTAGCCGTGGGCGATCGTGCCGCCGAACGGGCCGTCCTTGGCGCCGCTCGGGGTCGACGTGGATCCACTGGTGGTCACCGGTCGCGTCGGCGAAGGTGTTCACCCGCTCCTGGGTGATCTCGAGCCAGTCGGAGGTGCCGAGATGGGTTCCTACGAGCTCCTTGAGCCCTGCGATGCCTTTGATGTCGTTCGCCATGGCCCGATCATTGTCGCGACTCGCCCCGTGCGGCCACTCGGACCTGCTGCAACATCACCGCCGCCACATCGACCGAGGGGCTGACGCTCCGGGTCAGCGGAACCAGATCTTCTGGTGCTCGCGCGACATCGGGTGCAGCAGCAGTGCGATCAACGCATACTCGAAGAGCACCGTGATGATGCCGTTCGAGAACAGGACGTAGCTCACGTCGGCGCCGTGGACACCGATGACCATCTGCAGGAAGCGAAGGGCGAGCGGGATGAACGATGCCACCACGGCCACCTGGTAGCCGAGCTTCTTCTCGTTCGCGATGCCGTAGGCGCCGTAGACGTACGCTGCGAGCGCCAACAGGCCGAGCGGCCCGAGCCCGCCGCTGCCGAAGAGCCCGAGCAGCGCCCAGAAGGCGTCGAAGTACAACAGGAACTGTGCGATGTACAGCGTCTGTGGCACGTTCGGATTGAACCAGCGGCGTTCCGACATGGATGACAGTCAAGCAGCACGCTCCGACCTCGCTGGCATCGCTCTCGCAGCGGGCGCCGGGACACGACTCCGACCTCTCACGTCCCTGCGGCCGAAGCCGTTGTGCCCCGTCGGCGACCGCGCCCTGCTCGACTGGGCGCTCGACGCGCTGGAGCCGGCAGTCGCCGATCTCGCGGTCAACTGTCACCACGGCCGCGAGCAGATCGAGCGACACGTGGCACAGCGCATCGAGGCCGATCGACGGCCGATCCACCTGTCGGTCGAGGACCCGGTGGCGCTCGGCACCGCAGGAGCCGTCGCCCACCTCGCGCCCTGGCTCGACGGCCGCGGCGCCGTGGTCGTCAACGGCGACACCTGGCAGCGACGCCGACCTGGCTGCGTTCGTCGACGGGTGGGACGGCGAGCGGGTGCGGATCCTGGCTTCGACGCCGCTGCCGTTCGGTCCCCGCAGCGGCATCGTCGCCTCGATCCTCCCGTGGCGGTCCGTCGCCGGGCTGGCGCCCGGACCCAGCGGGCTGTGGGAGGCGCTGTGGCGCGACGAGCTCGCCGCCGGTCGCCTCGACGCGGTCCACCACGACGGCGCCGTCGTCGACTGCGCCACCCCTCGCGACTACCTGCGAGCCAACCTGGCCTGGTCCGGTGGCGCAGTCCGTGATCGGCGACGGCGCGGACGTGCAGGGTGTGGTCGAACGGTCCGTCGTCTGGCCCGGCGCGACCGTCGGCCCCCACGAGCACCTCGTCGACGCGATCCGCATGGACGACCGTCGCACCGTGCTCTGCCGCTGACCACTGCCCGCCCGAACGGCGAACCCACTCCGACATCCGATCCGGATTCGGGTCCTGACCCCGGAACGGAGCCCGATGTCGTCTCCACTCCGACATCCGACTCGGATTCGGGTCCTGACCCCGGAACGGAGTCGGAATTCGGGAGTGCTCAGCTGCTGGCGACCTTGCGGCGCGGCCTCCGCACCGGGGTGGCCTCGTGGCCGGCTCGCAGCTGGCCGCACGCCGCATCGATCTCGGAGCCCCGTGTGTCGCGCACCGTGACGTTCACGCCGTGTCGCTCGAGCTCGGTCGCGGAACGCTCGCACCCGGTTGCCCGAGGAGCCGCGCACGGCGTAGCCCGGCGTGGGGTTCAGCGGGATGAGGTTCACGTGCGCCCGCACCCGACGGGCGATGGCGGCGAGGCGTTCGGCGTCCTCGAGGCGATCGTTGACCCCGTCGATCATCGCCCACTCGAAGCTGACCCGTCGGTGGGTGGCCTCGTAGTAGTCGATACAGGCCTGGGTGAGCTCCTCGAGCGGGTAGCGACGGTTGAGCGGCACGAGCTCGTCGCGCAGCACGTCGTCCGCGGCGTGCAGGGACACGGCCAGGTTCACCGGCAGGTCCTCGGTCGCCATGCGCCGGATGCCGGGCACGACGCCGACGGTGGACACGGTGAGGTGTCGGGCACCGATCTCCATGTCGCCGTGGATGCGCCGGATCGCGGCCCACGTGTGGTCGTAGTTGGCGAGCGGTTCGCCCATGCCCATGAAGACGATGTTGGAGACACGCCGCGGCGTCGGCCCGGCAGCGGCACGCTGACGCGCCACCGCGAGCTGCTCGACGATCTCGCCGACCGAGAGGTGGCGTTCGAACCCCGCCTGGCCCGTCGCGCAGAAGCTGCACGCCATCGCGCAGCCGGCCTGGGTCGACAGGCACACCGTCGAGCGGTCGCGGTAGTGCATCAGCACCGTCTCGACCCGGGCGCCGCCGTCGAGCTCCCACAGGAACTTGATGGTGTCGCCGTCGTCGCTGACCGACTCCGTGACCGGCGTCAACGCGAGCGGCGCTGCGGCGGCGAGTCGCTCTCGCAGCGGCTTCGGCAACGTCGAGAGCTCTTCGAGCGGGCGACCCTGGTGGTAGAGCCCGTTCCAGATCTGTTCGAGGCGGAAACGCGGCTCGTCACCCAGCAGGGCGCTCCAGGCGTCCCGATCGAGGTCGTACCGGGACTCGTGGGGCATGTGTCCCAGCCTAGGAGTTGTCCGCAGCAGTGGGTGGGGCAGCGGGGGAGCCGGTGGGCGGCGCGGTGGGTGGGGCGGCGGGCGAGTAGGCCGCGTCGCTGTGGTGGACCGAGAATCCGAGCCGCTCGTAGAGCGACACCGCGGCCTCGTTGTCGGCCTCGACGTAGAGCATCCCCGTGTCGATGCCGAGCCCGGACAGGTGCTCCAGCCCGGCGACGGTCAGCGCCCGGCCGAGTCCGGTGCCGTGGGTCGAGGGGTCCGCGGCGATGACGTAGATCTCGCCGAGGACGGGGTCGTCGTCGGTCGCTGGGTGCACCTTGGTCCAGCAGAACCCGTCGACGACGCCGTCGTCGCCGTCGTGCAGCAGGAACCCGTCGGCGGAGAACCACGGCTCGCCCTGACGCTCGTGCACCTGCGCAGCGGTCCAGCCGCCCTGGTCGGGGTGCCACGAGAACGCCCGGTTGTTGACGGCGAGGAACTGCTCGATGTCGGAGTCGGTGAAGGGGCGCACCCGGATGCGGTCGCGTCGCCTGCGACCAGCTCGGCGGGAAGGGGGAGCGGTCGGCGCATCTGGTGCAGCGTGCGGACCCGCGTCCAGCCCTCGGCGCGCAGACGGGCGTCGGTCTCGTCGGTGAGGGGTGAGACCCAACGGTGCGGTTCGGAGCCGGCGGTGGTCACTGCACGCCCACGCTACCGTGCGCCGCATGACCGCCTTCCGACGTCCGAGATCTCCCAAGGGTCGGGCCCGACTGACGAACGAGCGACTCGCGCTCGAGTACCCGGACGCCGTCTGCGAGCTGGACCACACCAACGCGTTCGAGCTGCTGACCGCGACGATCCTCTCGGCGCAGTCGACCGATCAGCGGGTCAACCTGGTCACGCCGGACCTCTTCGCCCGGTTCCCGACGCCCGAGGACCTGGCGGCCGCCGACCCCGAGGAGGTCGAGGTGCTGGTCCACTCGACCGGTTTCTACAAGGCGAAGACCAAGAGCATCATCGGCATGGCGACCGCGCTGGTGGATCGCCACGGCGGACAGGTGCCACCTGCGATGAAGGACCTGGTGAAGCTCCCGGGCGTGGGCCGCAAGACCGCGAACGTCGTGCGGGCCGAGGCCCTGGGCCTGCCGGGGCTGCCGGTCGACACCCACGTCCTTCGCCTCTCGCACCGCCTGCAGCTCACCGACGAAACCGATCCGGTCAAGGTCGAGTACGCCCTCAACCCGATGGTGCCGCTGGCCGAACGGGGTCCGTTCAGCCTGCGCCTGATCCTGCACGGTCGACGTGTCTGCTTCGCCCGAAAGCCCCAGTGCGGCGACTGCGTGCTGTCGGACTTCTGCCCGTCATCGTTGGTCTGACGGGTCCTTTCGACCATCCTCGACACCGCGGCGCGGAGTAGGTTCCGAGCTACCAGGTTCCCGCCACCTGGTAGATGGTGACCCAGGGCTCCCGCCGCCCGGGTCGCCCGCCCGGCGCCCTTCGGGGCGCTGGGTCCGTTTTGCGCCCGAGTGACCGAAAGTCGGCGGGCGGTGGGACGCTGTCCGCAACTCCGTGGACCACCTCCGGTGCGGCTCCTACCGTCCGGAGATGCCACCGATCCTGCACCTGTCGCTCCCGGTCGCCGACCTGGCGGACGCCCGCGACTTCTACGTCGACACCCTCGGCTGTTCGCTCGGACGGGTGCGCGACGGATGGCTCGACGTGTGGTTCTACGGGCTGCAGCTGACCCTCCAGGAGCGTCCGGACCAGGTGCTCGACCGGGCCGGCACCGGTGTCCGCCACTTCGGCGTCACCCTCGACCGTGCCGACCTCGATGCGCTCGCCGCACGCCTCGACGGTGCGAGCGTCGACTGGGTCCACGAGCTGAGCACGGACCACGCAGGCACCGCACAGGAGCAGACGAAGGCGAAGCTGCGAGACCCGAGCGGGAACGTCATCGAGATCAAGTCCTACGCCGACCCCGTGGCGGCGTTCGAGCAGCAGCCCTGATCGACTGCCCTGATCGACGCGGGTGCCGGCGGTCAGAACGACTGGACGTCGGACAGCCCGTTGACGGTCCTGGTGAGACGCCGAACGGCGGCGCGCAGGTGTCGTTCGACCTCGTACAGGTCGACCAGCAGATCGTCGCGCTCGGACCCGTCGACGGCGCCCGCCGCCTCGTCGAGTCGCTCGATCACCTGGTCGAGGGTCGACAGCACCGAGGTCAGATCTGCATGCAGGCTCACGAAGGTGGTCTAGCACCGCTACTCGTTCGCCGCGACCGGTGCCGGTGGGTACCGTGACCCTCGTGCTGAGCGAGGACGATCCGACGTGCTGAACCGACTCGACCTGCGTGGTGTCACCGACCTGGCATCGCACCTGCCACGACCGACCGTCGACGGCGACGAGCCAGTCGCAGCGGTGCGCTCGATCCTCGCCGCAGTGCGCGAGCGCGGCGACGACGCGCTGGTCGAGTACACCGCGACGTTCGACGGGGTGACGCTCGAGTCGCTCGCCGTGCCCGCGTCGGAGCTGCAGGCCGCGCTCGAGTCGATCAGCGCCGAGGAGCGGCGGGCGCTCGAGCTGGCACGGGACCGGATCGCCGCCCACCACGAGGCGCAGATGTCGGCCCCCGTCGAACACGACGACGGCGGCATCCACATCACCTCGTACCGCCGGCCGGTCGACCGGGTCGGTTGCTACGTGCCCGGAGGGCGTGCCTCGTACCCGTCGACGCTGCTCATGACCGCGGTGCCGGCCCTGGTCGCCGGTGTGCCCGAGGTCGTCGTGTGCGTGCCGCCGGATCGCAGCACCGGACGCATCGCTCCCATCACGCTCGCCGCGGCAGCGGTCGCGGGCGTGCACGAGGTGCATCCCGTCGGGGGCGCCCAGGCGATCGCCGCGCTGGCCTACGGCACCGACTCGATCCGTCCCGTCGACGTGATCTGCGGGCCCGGCAACAAGTACGTCGCGCTGGCCAAGCAAGAGGTCGCCGGCTCCGTCGGCATCGCCGCCGCGTTCGCCGGTCCGAGCGAGGTGGTCGTCGTCGCCGACGACTCGGTGCCCGCCGACTTCGCGGCGATCGACGTGATCCTCCAGGCCGAACACGGTCCCGACGGCCTCGCCTGGCTGATCACCTGGGACGAGGCCGTGGCCGACGCGGTGACCGAGGCCGTGACCCGGCTGACCGAGGCGGCCCCGCGTCGTGACGACATCGCCTCGACCCTCGCCGAGGGCGGCTACGCGGTGGTGGTCGACTCGCCGGCCGCCGCGATCGAGGTCGCGAACGCCGTGGCGCCGGAGCACCTCGAGCTGCTGTGCCGCGACGCTCACGACCTGGTGCCCAGCATCCGCAACGCGGGTGCCATCTTCATCGGCCCGTGGTCGCCCGCCTCGGTCGGTGACTACGTGGCCGGACCGAGTCACGTGCTGCCGACCTACGGCACCGCCCGGTTCTCGTCAGCGCTGACCGTCGACGACTTCCTGAAGCACCACCACGTCATCACCGTCGCCCGCGCGGTCTTCGAGCCCGAGGGTCTCGGCGACGCGGTCGCGACCCTGGCCGACGCCGAGGGCCTGGACGCCCACGCCGAGTCGATCCGTCTGCGCCAGCGCGCTGCAGCGGAAGGGCAGCGCCAGCGCTCGCTCGCAGAGGACGCCTGATGGCTCGGCCCAGCGTGCGCGAGGACGTCGCGCTCATGGAGGGGTACCACTCGCCCCAGGTCGACGTGGCGGTCCGTCTCAACACGAACGAGGCCCCGGAGCCGCCGCCCGCAGCGTTCGTCGCGGAGTTGCGCGCCGCACTCGACGACGTGCAGTGGCACCGCTACCCGGACCGAGGCGCCGGTGCGCTGCGGGCCCGGATCGCCGAGGTCGAGTCCCCGCTCGTGCCCGCCGGCATCGACGCCGCCAACGTGTTCGCCGCCAACGGGTCGAACGAGGTGCTGCAGACGCTGTGCCTGGCGTACGCCGGCGCCGGTCGCTCGGTGCTGACCTTCGAGCCGACCTATGCGCTGCACTCGCACATCGCGAAGGTCTCGGGTGCCCGGGTGCTCGACTGCCCGCGTCGCGACGACTTCACCCTCGATGTCGACCGGGCGGTCGACATGGTGCGCGCCGAGTCGCCGATCATCACGTTCCTGTGCTCGCCGAACAACCCGACGGGTCGCGTCGAGTCCGAGTCGTCGGTCCGTGCGCTGCTCGACGCGGTCGAGTCCGTCGACGGGCTGCTCGTCGTCGATGAGGCCTACGGCCAGTTCTCACCGTGGTCGGCGTTGGCGCTCGTGCACGACGACCGGTCGGTCGCGGTGACCCGCACGTACTCCAAGACGTGGTCCGCAGCAGCGCTGCGCCTGGGGTACCTGATCGGACCGACCTGGGTCGTCGACGAGCTCGACAAGGTCGTGCTGCCGTACCACCTCGACTCGATGACCCAGCTCGCCGGGCTGCTCGCGCTCGACCACCTCGACGACATGGAGCGCCGCGTCGCCCACCTGGTCGAGGAGCGTGGTCGGGTGGCCGCGGCGCTCGACGAGCTCGACGTCGACCAGTGGCCGTCGGCCGCGAACTTCATCCTGTTCCGCCCACGTCACCGCTCGGGTGAAGACGTGTGGCAGGCGCTCGTCGATCGGTCGGTCCTGGTGCGCAACTGCTCGTCGTGGCCGGGCCTCGACGACTGTCTGCGTGTCACGCTCGGCACCCCCGACGAGAACGACGCCTTCCTGTCGGCCCTGGCCGAGGTGCTCGCCGCACGCTGAGTTCGCCAGCAAGGTGAGATGAACGGAGAAGGTCTTCGCTCCGCGGTCACATCGCGATCGTCGCAGGTCCGGCAGCGAGGATCGGGTGGGCGTTGATTCAGGGTCCACCATCGTGTCGGTGGTGGGGGTCAGCGTTTGGTGCGGGTGCTCGAGCCAGGTCTGACTCCAACTAACCGGCTGACGTCTTCGGACTGTCTTGATAACGATCCGTCGGCCTGGTCTCGAGCACCCGCACCGACACCCACCAGTTGGACGGAGTGACCTACTAGGAGCCTGTCGTAGAGGCCCGTCGCTGTCCTGTCCGTCGTCCCGCAGGTGCGGTGCCACCCCCACCGCTACCAACGAAGGGATGACACAGAACCATGGCACCACAACTCACGCTCGGGGTCGACACCCACCTCGATGTCCACGTCGCAGCGCTGCTCGATGAACGCGGCGCCCTGCTCGGTGTCGAGTCGTTCGACACGACGCCTGACGGCTACCGGAACCTGCTCGGCTGGGCGAGCGGCCAGGGCGAGGTCGCACTCGCTGGGGTCGAGGGCACCGGCTCCTACGGCGCCGGGCTCACCCGGCATCTCCACCGCGAGGGCGTGAAGGTCGTCGAGGTCGATCGGCCGAACCGTCAGCGTCGCCGCCGACGTGGCAAGTCCGACCCGCAGGACGCGATCACCGCCGCCCGCGCCGCCCAGTCCGGCGACGCGAGGGGTGAGGCGAAGACCCGTGACGGCAACGTCGAAGCCATGCGGGTGCTGCGCGTCGCCCGCTCCTCGGCGCGCAAGTCGCGCACCCAGGCGCTCAACCAGATGCGAAGCATCATCTCGACCGCACCCGATCAGGTCCGCTCGGAGCTTCGAGACCTCAACGTCTACCGGCTCCTCGAACGAGCCTCCGTCTACCGGCCCGGTGGTCGCCGCGATGTGACGTCGTTGACGAAGCTCACGCTGCGCACCCTGGCCCGGCGTGCGCTCGCGCTCGAAGCAGAAATCGCCGAGATCGACGTCATCCTCAAAGAGCTCGTCGAGGACACTGCACCCGAGCTCGTTGCCCGGGTCGGCATCGGCGTCGAGTCAGCCTCAGCGCTGCTCGTCGCCGCCGGTGACAACCCGGGGCGGCTCCGCAACGAAGCCACCTTCGCTCACCTCTGCGGCGTCGCGCCCGTCGACGCGTCGAGCGGCAAACACGAACGACACCGCCTCAACCGCGGCGGGGACCGCCAAGCCAACTCAGCGCTCTGGCACATCGTGATCACCCGCATGGTCTACGACCCGAGAACCCGCGACTACATCGACCGGCGGACGAAGGAAGGGCTCACGAAGAAGGAAACGTTCCGATGCCTCAAGCGCTACATCGCCCGCGAGGTCTACAACCACCTCCCGCAGGACCAACTCGCCCTTGACAGCCCCTAGGAGCATCGTTAGGTGACACCCAACCCGAGGGGCGATATCATCAGATATCAGAAGGTGGTGCTGAATGACCGACATCCTGATCAGAGACGTTCCCGACGAAGTGCTCACCGCCATCGATGCCAAGGCGAAGCGGGTGGGGCTCTCGCGTAGCGAATACCTCCGACGGACCCTCGACCGTGAACGGGTTCAGGATGTTGGACCGGTCACAGTCGAACAGTTGCGGCGAGTCGCCTCGCTCGTCAGCGACCTCGACGACCCTGTCGTGATGGGCGGCGCCTGGTCGTGAGCTCGTGGCTCATCGACAAGTCGGCCATCACCCGACTCCACCTCGACCCTGACGCGACCGAGTGGGCAGGGCGTATCGAGCGCGGCCTCGTGCGCATCTGCTCGGTGACGCTGCTGGAAGTCGGCTACTCCGCACGCTCCGCGAGTGACCATCAGGCGCTGTTGGATGAGCCTCCGATCGCCTCGATGCCGATCGAGTACCTCACACCGAAGATCGAAGACCGCGCACTCGAACTCCAGCGGGTGCTGTCCGAGCGCGGGCACCACAGGGCACCCTCCGTGCCGGACCTGGTGATCGCGGCTACAGCAGAACTCGCGGAACTCACCGTTCTTCACCTCGACAAGGACTTCGAGTTGATCGCTGCGATCACAGGTCAGCGCGTCGAGCGCCTCAACGTCGACTGACTGACTCGGTGCCGTCGTTCTGGGGCACCGTTCCGGCGGGAGGGGCACGCGATGCTGGGGTCGTACGTCGGTTCGGTGAGCAGGCCGCGGGTCGAACCGGCCCCCTCTGCTCGGTCGCGCGACGTCACTCCGAGTCGACGCTTCCGCGGGAGCGTCGAGCGTCAGCGTGTGCCGGTCCGCGGGGTGTGTCCTGACGCCGAGTTGCGACGAAACGAGAGTGGTTCGACCGCCCGCTTTCGTTCCAAGTCGGCGCGGGAGTGCACCCGCCGCTCGTGGTCGTCGGCGGTCGCGCTTCCGCGGGAGCGCCCTCTGGGCGGGCCGTCTGCCAATCGGCGAAACGCGACAGTCGACCCGCTCGGCGGGCGACGGCCGCTTCCGCGGAACGCGGCTGTGCAGGTGTGGCCGAAGTGCCGGTAGGGGGCACCCCGAGGCTTCTCGTCAGCTCCCCGAGCGACGGAGACCTGCTCCACTGCCTCACCTTGCTGCCGAACCGCCGCGCTGAGTTCGCCGGCGCGCTCTCGGGCTGTGGGAGAGTCTCCTCACCGCGTCGCACGACGTGTCCGACGACGAGGAGACTCCATGTCCACCGTGCTCATCACCGGCGCCGGGTCCGGGTTCGGCAAGGGAGCGGCGCTCGCGCTGGCTGCTCGGGGTCACGACGTGATCGCCACCACCGAGACCGAGGCGCAGGCCGACGCGTTGCGGGCAGAGGTCTCCGACACCGGCGTCTCCGGTCTGCGGATCGAGCAGCTCGACATCACCACCGACGACGTCGCGAAGGTCGACCAGTGGCAGATCGACGTCCTGATCGACAACGCCGGCGCCGGCCAGTTCGGGCCGCTCGCGGACGTGCCCCTCGACGTCGTGCGGCACCTCTTCGAGGTGAACGTGTTCGGCACGCTCTCGATCACCCAACGAGTGCTGGCCCAGATGATCCCGCGCGGTGCGGGCCGGGTGATCATCGTGTCGTCGGTCGCGGGGCTGGTCTCGGCCCCGGCGATCGCCCCGTACGCGATGACGAAGCACGCGCTCGAGGCCATGGGCAAGGCGATGCGCGCCGAGCTCGCCCCGCTCGGGATCGACGTCTGCCTGTTGAACCCGGGGCCCTACGACACCGGGTTCAACGACCGCATGGCCGCCGCGATGTGGGAGTGGTTCGGCGACGACAGCCTCCAGGCGCCGACGACCAGCACGTTCGAGCTGGTCCGCGACTTCATCACCGTGGGTCAGCTCGACCCCGCCGAGGTGGTCGAGGCGATGGTCGGGCTCGTCGAGGCCGAGACGACCGAGGAGAACAACCTCGTGCCACCGGACGCGCTCGGGCCGGTCGAGGCCGCCCAGGCCCAGCAGGACTGAGCAACAGGACCGACCCGCGGACGGCGTGAGCGGTCGCGTCGCGCACGGCCAGCGGCCCGGTCGTTACCGACTGCGTGGTCGTCGGTCCGGTGTGCGACGCTGGAGGCGTGAGTGCCAACGACCCAGCTGTGGACGGAACAGCCAACGCCCCGGACGGATCCCGCGTCGAGCGGACCTCGTCGGATTCCAGGACCACCAAGGAGACCGACATCTCCATCGAGCTCTCGGTCGACGGCACAGGCCGGACCGACTGCTCGACCGGACTGCCGTTCTTCGACCACATGCTCGACCAGGTCGGCCGCCACGCCGGCATGGACCTGACGGTCAAGGCCACCGGCGACATCCAGATCGACTCGCACCACACCGTCGAGGACACCGGCATCCTGCTGGGTGCGGTCCTGCGCGACGCCCTCGGCGACAAGCGTGGCGTGCGTCGCTTCGCGTCGATCCGGGTGCCGCTCGACGAAGCGGTCGTCGAAGCGGTGCTCGACCTCTCCGGCCGGCCGTACCTGCACTACGAGATCGACCCGCCCGGCGAGAAGATCCTGGGTGACCCGCCGTTCGACCCGCAGCTGATGGAGGAGTTCTGGCGGGCGATCGTCATGTCCTCGGGCATCACGCTGCACCTGACGCTGGTGCGCGGCCGCAACACGCATCACATCATCGAGGCCTCGGTGAAGGCCTTCGCCCGCGCCCTGCGCGAAGCGGTGAAGCTCGAGAGCGACCAGATGCCCTCGACCAAGGGCGTGCTGTGAGCCCGAGCGGCTCCGGGACCGATCGACCACCACGCCTCGCGGTCCTCGACTACGGCATCGGCAACCTGCGCTCGGCGCAGAAGGCGCTCGAACACGTCGGCGCCGACGCGACGCTGACCGCCGACCCCGCCGTCATCGAGGCCGCGGACGCCGTCGTGCTGCCGGGTGTCGGCGCGTTCGGTCGCTGCCGTGCAGGCGCTGGCCGACACCGGACTCGACCGGGTCGCCCTCGACGCGATCGGCATCCGGTCGACCGTTCCTGGGCATCTGCGTCGGCATGCAGCTGCTCTACGACGGCTCCGAGGAGTCGCCCGGGCGTCGACGGGCTCGGCGTGCTGCCGCGGCGTGGTGCGCCGCCTGCCCGACGACGTGAAGCACCCGCAGATGCAGTGGAACCGACTCGACGTCGTGTCGGCCGTCGCCGCTGCTCGACGGGCTCGGCGAGCGGCCGTGGATGTACTTCGTGCACTCCTTCGCTGCCGAGGCGACCGACGACGTCATCGCGACGGTCGACTACGGCGGCCCGGTCACCGCTGCCGCGCAGCGCGGCGTCGGTGATGGCGACCCAGTTCCACCCGGAGAAGTCGGGACGCGGTGGCCTCGCGGTCCTGCGGAACTTCGTCGAGCTCGCCGCCGCGCCGACGCCGATCCCGCGCTCTCGATGACCGAGGACCTGAGCGCGAACTGACAGCGCGACTGGAGCGCGAACGACTGATGGAGAGAGACGACTGATGGACCTGTACCCCGCGATCGACCTGCGCGGCGGCAAGTGCGTGCGGCTCTACCAGGGTGACTACGCCCAGGAGACCGTCTACGGCGACGACCCCGTCGCCCAGGCGCAGGCCTTCGAGGCCGAGGGCGCGCCGTGGATCCACGTCGTCGACCTCGACGCGGCCCGCAGCGGCGACCCCGTGAACCGTGAGGTCGTCGCCGCGATCGCCGCGGGCGTGTCGGTGCCGGTCCAGACCGGCGGCGGCGTGCGCGACGACGCGGCCGCCGAGGCGCTCTTCGAGGCGGGAGTGGCCCGGGTCGTGGTCGGCACCGCGGCGCTCGAGGATCCTGAGTTCGTCCGACGCCTCGCGGCACGCCATCCCGTCGCCGTCGGGCTCGATGCCCGCGGTCGTGACGTCGCGGTCCGCGGCTGGCTCGAGGGCTCGGGCACCGACCTGCTCGACCTGGCCCGGGCGTTCGAGGACGCCGGCGTCGCCGCGCTGGTCGTGACCGAGATCAGCCGTGACGGCACGCTCGAAGGGCCGGACCTGGTGGGACTGACTGAGGTCGTCGAGGCGACATCATCCCCGTGATCGCCTCGGGCGGCATCGGGACGCTCGCGGATCTCGACGGCGCTCTCCCGCGGTCACCGCCGCCGGGCCGCACCCTCGAAGGTGCGATCACGGGTCGTGCGATCTACGAGGGCAAGTTCTCCGTCGCCGACGCCGTCGCCGCCTGCCGGGGTGGTGGGGCCGCATGAGGACCGCTCGTGTGATCCCGTGCCTCGACGTCGACGCCGGGCGCGTCGTCAAGGGCGTCAATTTCGTCGAGCTGCGTGACGCGGGTGACCCCGTCGAGCTCGCCGCCCGCTACGACGTCGAAGGTGCCGACGAGCTGATCTTCCTCGACATCACCGCCTCGTCGGACGCCCGCGACACCATCCTCGACGTCGTCCGCCGCACCGCCGAAGAGGTCTTCATCCCCTTCACCGTCGGCGGCGGCGTGCGCACCGTCGAGGACGCCCGTCGCCTGCTGCGTGCCGGTGCCGACAAGGTCGGTGTGAACACCGCAGCGGTCGACCGGCCCGAGGTCATCGCCGAGATCGCCGGACGAGTTCGGCGCGCAGTGCGTCGTGGTCGCGATCGACGCCAGGGGTCGTAGCGACGGCGGCGTCCGGCTGGGAGGTGTTCACCCACGGTGGACGCACCCCGGTGGGCCTCGACGCGGTCGAGTGGGCAGCACGGGCCGCCGAGCTCGGAGCGGGAGAGATCCTGCTCACCTCGATGGACCGGGACGGCACCAGGGACGGCTTCGAGCTCGCGCTGACCCGAGCGGTCGTCGACGCCTGCAACGTGCCGGTCATCGCGTCCGGTGGCGTCGGCAACCTGCAGCACCTGGTCGACGGCATCACGATCGCCCGGGCCGACGCCGTGCTGGCCGCGTCGATCTTCCACTTCGGTGAGTACACCGTCGGCGACGCCAAGGCCGCGCTGGCCGCCGCTGGGGTCGACGTGCGCCCGGTGCGGGACTGAGCGCGGGGCACAGAGCAGGGCGAGAGCGGACCGCGACCCCAGATGGCCCCATCGCCACCGGGATCGCGGTCCGGTCGACCGGCGGAGGCGGCAGCAGCTCCGCAGGGCGAACACATGTTCGACCGTAGCAGATGTCCGACCGTTGTCCACCCCCTCCCGAAATTCCCTCCGGTTTGGGGGTGATCATCCGATATCCGGGCCGGAAGCCCGAGAATGTGCGGGCGGATGGGCGAGGGAGGGGTTCGATGGTGGTGATCGAGGTCGGTGCTCACGTCGATGCGCCACTCGACGAGGTCGCCCGACGGATCCGCAGGCTCGACGAACGGCCCGCCGAGCGAGAAGACGTCGACCGCTCGTCGCTCGACGTCAAGCGCCCCGACGAGCACGCTGACGAGCACTTCGCCCTGGATGTGCATCAGGTCGGTCCGGCGATCTACCGGGTCGACTTCGACGACGGCCCCTTCGGCGGCACCGCCGTGATCGAGCTGGAGTCGGTCGACGATGCGCGCTCGACCGTCGTCGACGTGCGCATAGAACTCGCCCGTTGTCCGCTTGCTGTTCGGTTGGGTCGCATCGCTCCCGGTGGAGCGACGAACCTGCGGCGGCTCGTCCAGGATGTGATCGTCGACCTGCTCTCGTCAGAACTGGATGAGGCGTCGACGCCGGCAGTGACTCGCCGAGCGCTGGCGCCGGATCCATCGATGCCGGCGTCCAGGGACCCGGAGATCCGCTCGGTGATCCGACGCTCCAACCGATGGCTCGCGCTGGCATGGTGCGTGGTCCTCGTCTTCGGAGTCGTCGCTGCTGTCGCGATCGGGGTCTGGGTCGAGCGTGCGACCAGGCTCGATGAGCACGGAGAGCCGCTCGCCGGAACGGTGACCTCGTTCGGTCCCGACGCCGACGGGTTCGACAGGGTCGAAGTGGTCGCGACCCATGGTGACACGGACGTTCGATTCGTCCAGGAGGTGGAGCGCACGTACGCGGTCGGTGAACAGGTGGTGCTGCTCCACGACCCCGACTCCGGGGAGACCAAGCTCCAAGGGGAGGCGCTCGTCCCGCGACGACGACGTGATCGGCTCTGTGGCAGCGATTGCCACCGTTACCGGACTCTTGGTGCTCGCCGGACCGACCCGTCGGCACCTGCGAGCCATGCGAGTGCTCCGGCGGTCACCGTTCGAGGCGGCATCGGTCAGCCATCGGGCGGAGTCGGCCCGCGCCTGGTTCCCGTTGAGGGCACTGCTTCCCACGTACTGGCTGGAGTTCTTCGGACGCGAGTACTTCTGGGTGTACTTCGTCGGTCAAGGGCCACGGAAGTACCGCGTGACGAGTGCCCGCATCCCGCCGTGGGGAGACGACACGACGCTGTTCGACTACGAACCGTCCTGCCTGGTGGCCGGGTCCGGGAGGGAACTCGTGCTGTGGGTTCCTGGTTCTCCGGGTTGGGTGAGGGTCGTCGAGTCTCGCTTCAAGGCGCGGAACGAGCGCTGGCGCGCACGGGCCTGAGGTCTCGGCATCTCCGACTCCGTTTCGGGGTGATCACCCCGATTTCAGAGCGGATTTCGACATGAGGGGCTCAGGGGAGGTCGTCGAGGGGGCCTCGGGGGCCGCGGCGCAGGTACCACTCCCAGCCGTAGACCTCGGCGAAGCCGGCGTCGTCCAGGCCGAACACCGGGGCGTGCTCGGGCAGCTGGCTGACGTGCGCGGCCATCGCCGCCCGCTTGGCCGCGACGTGGCGGTGCACGTCGACGGTGAGGTCGACCTCGACCGACGCGCTGCCGATGAGGGACCCGGCCAGGCCCAGGTCCCCGGCGAGTGCGGCGTCCTCGACCAGGTGCGTCTCGACGAAGTGCAGGTATTCGCGGTCGACGGTCATCTCGTAGCGGCACTCGACGCCGGCGATCTCGGCGGCGGCCAGCCCGACCCGGTGACCCTGGACGTGATCGGGATGCCCGTAGATACCGTGGTCGTCGTACACGGCGATCGCGTCGGCGCCTTCGTCGCCGAGGATCGCGGCGAGCTGTGCGGCGGCGGTGTGGACGGGCGCCGACCAGAACGAGCCGGGGGCGTCGTTCGCCGGGTCGCCGAGCATCCCGGAGTCGGCGAAGCCGAGCAGGTGCAGCGCGTCGACCTGCAACATCGACGCGGCGACCTCGAGCTCGTTGCGCCGGTGCAGCGCGAGCGGTGAGGAGTCGTCGTGCACCAGCCCGAGCTCGCCGCCGGTCGCGACGACCAGCACCACGCGGTGGCCGGCCTCGGCCAGCGCCAGCATCGTGCCGCCGCTGAAGATCGCCTCGTCGTCGGGATGCGCATGCACGAAGACGACGGTCGACACGGGCGCAGGACCGTAGGGGTGCGCAGCCGGGCGGGACAAGGGTGTGGCCGCGGGACGAGGGTGGTCGGCGACCGGGGTAGGTTCGGGGCGACCGACCGGAAGGACCCCTCCACCGATGGATCTGCGCATCTTCGTCGAACCGCAACAGGGAGCGACCTACGACCAGCAGCTCGCGGTCGCCCAGCGTGCCGAGTCCCTCGGCTTCGATGCCTTCTTCCGTTCCGACCACCTGCTGAAGATGGGCGACATGTCCGGCCTGCCCGGCCCGACCGACTCGTGGGTGACCCTCGGTGCGATCGCCCGGGAGACCTCGACCATCCGGCTCGGCACGTTGGTGACCTCGGCGACGTTCCGCCACCCCGGCATGTTGGCGGTGTCGGTCGCGCAGGTCGACCAGATGTCGGGCGGCCGGGTCGAGCTCGGCCTGGGCGCCGGCTGGTACGACCAGGAGCACACCGCCTACGGCATCCCGTACCAGCCGCTCGGCGAGCGCTTCGACCGGCTCGAGGAGCAGCTGCAGGTCGTCACCGGTCTGTGGTCGACGCCGGTCGGCGAGACGTGGTCCCACGACGGCCGTTGGTGGCCCGTGGTCGACTCACCCGCCCTGCCGAAGCCCACGCAGGACCTGCCCCCGATCATCATCGGCGGGTTCGGGCCCAAGCGCACCCCGGACCTCGTCGCCCGCTTCGCCGCGGAGTTCAACGTGCCGTTCGCGTCGGTCGAGGTGACCACCGACCTGCAGCAGGGCATCAACGCCGCCTGTGGCGCCATCAATCGCGATCCGTCGACGGTGCTGCGGTCCGCTGCGCAGGTCGTGTGCTGCGGCACCGACGAGGCCGAGATCGCACGCCGTGCCGCGGCCATCGGCCGTGAGCCGTCGGAGCTGCGTGAGAACGGGCTGGCGGGCACCCCCGCAGAGCTGCTCGACCGACTGTCGCGGTTCGCCGCCGCGGGCATCTCACGGATCTACCTGCAGGTCCTCGACATGGACGACCTGGAGCACCTCGACCTGATCGCCGGCGAGGTGCTCTCGCACACCGGGAGCTACTGATGACCGAGACCGCCGACGACACCGCGGACCACGAGTGCGGCAACCGAGAGCGCCGCGGCCGCTACCGCGGCCGAGCCGCGTCACCAGGGGCAGATGGGCCGACACGACAAGCTGCCGGTGCGGATGCTCAACGACCGGCTGCTGGTGAAGCTCGACACCGCCGACGAGGAGCGCCGCTCCAGCGGCGGCATCCTGATCCCCGCGACCGCACAGATGGGCAAGCGCCTGTCGTGGGCCGAGGTGCGCGCCGTCGGGCCGAACGTCCGTGCCGTGCAGGAGGGCGACCGGGTGCTCTTCAACCCGGAGGACGTCTACGAGGTCGAGGTCCGCGTCGAGATGTTCATCATCCTGCGCGAGCGGGACATCCACGCGGTCGCGGCCGAGCGGCTCGAGGAGGGCCACACCGGCCTGTACCTCTGAGCCGGCCGCTCACCCGGTTCAACGTCCCGCCGCCGATTCCCGTTTCGGCCGGCCTCCTCCGCACTCCTACGATGAGGCCATGTCCGAAGCCCCTGCCGTCACTCCGATCCCGATCCGGACCGACGAGCTCGACCTCGTCGTCTACAACGAGGACGGCCTGGTGCCCGCCATCGTGCAGGACGTCGAGACCAAGGCCGTGCTGATGATGGCGTGGATGAACGCCGAGACGCTGCGCATGAGCCTGGAGCAGGGGCGCACGGTGTTCTGGTCCCGCTCGCGCTCCGAGGTGTGGCGCAAGGGCGACACGTCCGGGGACCGTCAGTTCATCCGCACAGCCAGCTACGACTGCGACGGCGACACGCTGCTGTTCCAGGTCGAACAGGAGGGCAACGGCGCCTGCCACACCGGCGCCTACAGCTGCTTCTTCCGAGACTTCGGAGCATGAGCACGGCGAAGCCCGATCGCGAGACGTTCCGGCGACTGGCGAGGACCCACCGGGTCGTTCCCGTCTGGCGCACCCTGCTCGCCGACATGACCACGCCCGTCGCGGCGTTCAGCCGACTCTGCGGCGACGACGCCGAGGGCCGCCCCGGGTTCCTGCTCGAGTCGGTCGACCACGGCGGCCGGTGGAGCCGCTGGTCGTTCGTGGGCCGTGACCCCAAGGCGAAGATCGTGTCGCGCCACGGCGTCGTGACGGTGACCGGCGAGCTGCCGGTCGACCTGGCCGACGGTGCCGGCGTGCTCGACACCCTCGAAGGCCTCGTCGAGCACTACCGGGCGCCGTCGCTCGACCAGCTCGGTCCCGGCGGCGACGAGCTGCCGCCGCTGCACTCCGGGGTCATCGGCTACCTGGGCTACGACGTCGTGCGTGAGGTCGAGCGCTTGCCCGACGCGCCCGACGACGACCGCGGATGGCCCGATGCCGTGCTGTCGGTCATCGGAGAGCTCGCGGCGTACGACCACTGGAGCCAGCACGCCACGCTCATCGTCAGTGGCTTCGTCGACGAGGGCGCCGACGACGCGGCGATCGACGCCGAGTACGACCGGGCGCTCGCCGCGCTCGACCAGATGGCGGCCGATGGCGCGCAGCCGCTCGACGAGCCGCTCGTCGAGGCACCCGTCGCCGGCCAGGTCCCCGACGTCGAGTCGACCATGGGGCCCGGCATGTACGAGGCCGCGGTGAGCGCCGCGAAGGAGTACATCCTCTCGGGCGACATCTTCCAGGTCGTGCTGTCGCAGCGCTTCGACGTCGACATCGACGCCGACCCGCTCGACGTCTACCGGGTGCTGCGGCGGATCAACCCGAGCCCGTACATGTACTACGTGCGTGAGGACGAGGTGACCCTGGTGGGCTGCTCGCCCGAGCCGATGGTGCAGCTCATCGACGACCGGGTCATCTCCCGGCCGATCGCCGGCACCCGCTTCCGAGGTCGGACCGACGAGCACGACCGCCAGCTCGCCGCCGAGCTCATGGAGCACCCCAAGGAACGCGCCGAGCACATCATGTTGGTCGACCTGGCCCGCAACGACGTCGGCCGGGTCGTGGAGTTCGGCACGTGCGGCGTCGACGAGCTGATGACGCTGGAGCGCTACAGCCACGTCATGCACCTCACCTCGCAGGTGTCGGGCGAGCTGGCCCAGGGGCGCACCCCGATCGACGTGCTGAGGGCGACGCTGCCGGCGGGCACCGTGTCGGGCGCGCCGAAGGTGCGGGCGATGGAGATCATCGACGAGCTCGAACCGGTGCGCCGTGGCCCGTACGCCGGTGTCGTCGGGTACGTCGACTTCAGCGGTCGCATCGACACCGCGATCGCGATCCGGACCATGGTCGTCGACCCGCCCGGTCCCGACGGGCGCCGTCGAGCGTCGGTCCAGGCGGGCGCCGGAGTGGTCGCCGACTCCGTGCCGGCCGACGAGGAGCTCGAGACGCGCAACAAGGCCAAGGCGCTGCTGTGCGCGATCGAACCGGCCGAGGCGCTCACCGCACAGCGCCGCGCCGCCCGGTCCCGCCGCTGACACCACACTGGTGGGATGAGCGACGTGTTGGACGTGACCGAGAGCTACCTGGCACTGCGACGGGCCGTCGCCGCATTCGAGTACCACCGCGACGTGCTGCGAGTGCAGGGCGCCGATGCCGTGAGCTTCCTGCAGGGACAGCTGTCGGCCGACGTCGCGGCGCTGCCGGTCGGTGCGCACGCCTGGTCGCTGCTGCTGCAGCCCCAGGGCAAGGTCGTGGCGTGGCTGCGGGTCTCGCGGCTCGGCCGACGACCAGGTGCTGCTCGACGTCGACGGGGGAGCGGGTGCGGCCGTCGTGGAGCGACTCGAGCGGTTCAAGCTCCGCGTGGACGCCACGATCGAACCGCTCGAGTGGCGTGGTGTGGCGCTGCGCGGACCGGCGTCGGCGACCGTCGACCTGTCCGGTGTCGACGCGGCCGTCGTCGCGACGGTCGACTGGCGGGGACTGCCCGGGGTCGACCTGTTGGGACCCGAGGTCGAGCTGCCCGCCGGTGTGCCGGTGAGCCACACTGCAGGCGGTGCACAACGTGCGCATCGAGCAGGGCTGGCCGGCGATGGGCCACGAGCTCGACGACTCGGTGATCCCCGGTGAGGCGGGCCAGTGGCTCATCGACGCGTCGGTCAGCTTCACCAAGGGCTGCTACACGGGTCAGGAGCTGGTGGCACGCGTCGACTCGCGGGGCAACAACACGCCTCGACACCTCCGTGGCGTGGTGCTCGGAACGAACGTGCTGCCGCCCGTCGGCGCCGAGCTCGTCGTCGACGGTCAGGTCCGAGGGTCGCTGACGAGCGTCGGGGAGTCACTCGACCTGCGGGCGCCCGTCGCGCTCGGCTACGTGCACCGCTCGGTCGAGGTGCCCTGCGAGGCGGAGCTGCGCTGGTCCGCAGCGGACGGCGACGAGACCGTCGCTGCGGTGCAGGTGCGCGAACTGCCGCTCGTGCCGGGCTGACGAGGGGCGGTCCGATCCGCAGTCGCGGCGCCGCTGCCCGATCGAGGCGCCGGTCCTACGATGGCGGGGTGGATCACTACGAGTCGCTGGGTGTCCGCAGCGACGCGAGCGCAGAGCAGATCAAGCGCGCCTACGTCGACCTGGCGCGCCGTCACCACCCCGACTTCCACACCACCGACGACCCGGCGACCCGCCGTGACGCCGAGCGGCGCATGCGTGAGGTCAACGCGGCGTGGCAGGTCCTCGGCGTCGAGACCGCACGCCAGGCCTACGACCGCACCCGCGCCGGCGGGTCGGGTGCCGGCGGGTCGGGCGGGAGCGGGCCGGTCATCCACCGTCCGTCGAGCGCGTTCACGCCGTACTTCGACGAGGACGAGGACGACGACGACTCGTGGCGCTACGAACCCGACGAGGGTGACCCCGCCACGGCGCCGCCCCGGTCGCTGCTGATCGCCCCACCCGCGTTGTTCGTCATCGGGATCGTGCTCGTCGTGGTCAGCCTCACCACCGGCATCGATGCGTTGACCGCACTCGGTCTGGGTGCGCTGGGCTTCTCGGCGCTGTGCTTCGTCGGGGCCCCGGTGGTGGCGATGTTCCGCAGCCAGATCGTGGAAGAGCGGTCCCAGCGCCGGCACTAGCGTCGACGGCGATGGCCACCTATCTCGACCGGATCCTCGAGGCCCACCGCGCCCGAGCCGCGGCGGACTCCCGCCGCACCGACCAGCTCATCGAGCGCTGCGGCGACCTCGACCCCGCCAGGGGCTTCCGCGACGCACTCGCGACCGGTGATCGCCTGCGGGTGATCTCCGAGGTCAAGCGGCGTTCCCCGTCGAAGGGTGACCTGGCCGTCGACCTCGATCCAGCGGCGCTCGCCGAGCAGTACCGCGACGGCGGCGCGAGCTGCCTGTCGGTCCTGACCGACGAGGACCACTTCGGCGGCTCCGCCGACGACCTCGCCGCGGCCCGCGGCGCCGTCGAGCTGCCGGTGTTGCGCAAGGACTTCACGGTGAGCGCCAACGACGTGGTCGACGCCCGGCTGATGGGGGCGGACTGCGTCCTGTTGATCGCCGCGGCGCTCGACGACGTCGAGCTGCGCGACTTCGCTGCGCTGGCCGACGAGCTCGGTCTGGACGCACTCGTCGAGGTGCACGACGAGGCGGAGCTCGAACGGGCGCTCGCGCACACCCGGACCCGGCTCGTCGGGGTGAACCAGCGCGACCTGGTGACGTTCCAGGTCGACCAGGCCAGGGCGGTGCGCGTCGCGGCCGAGATGCCCGGCGACACCGTGCGGGTCGCGGAGTCCGGCGTACGGGGCCGTGACGACGCCATCGCGCTCGCCGCCGCCGGCTACCACGCGGTGCTCGTCGGCGAGCACCTGGTGACCTCGGGCGATCCCGCTGCGGCGCTCGACGCGCTCCGCGTCGAGACCGCCACCTGAACCCCCGAGCCGCCGAGGTCGCGTGGACCCTCCACGGCGGCCGCCGCGGCGACCGGTAGCCTTCCCGGCGTGTTCATCAAGATCTGCGGTGTCACGAACGAGGAGGACGCGCTCATGGCCGTCGCCCTCGGCGCGGACGCGATCGGCTTCGTGTTCGCCCCGAGTCCGCGGCAGGTGAGCGCCGGGCAGGTGCGCGACATCGTGCGGCGTCTGCCCTCCGAGATCCTGACCGTCGGCGTCTTCCGCGACCAGTCGCCGCAGTTCGTGATCGACACCGTCCAGTCCGCCGGGCTGCGCGGCGCCCAGCTGCACGGTCACGAGACCCCGGCCGACGCCGCCGAGGTGCGTCCCTACGTGCAGGCGCTGGTCGTGGCGTTCCCCGCGGGCGATCCCGGTCTGGCCAAGGTCGACGACTACGGCGCCGACGCGATCCTCCTCGACTCACCCGCTCCCGGATCCGGGCAGGTGTTCGACTGGTCCCTCACCGACGGGGTGCCGGTCAACCGACGACTGCTGCTCGCCGGGGGACTCGACCCCGACAACGTCGCCACGGCGATCGGCCGGGTGCGTCCATGGGGTGTCGACGTCTCGACCGGCGTCCAGGTCGACGGCGACCCGAGCCGGAAGGACGCGCTCGAAGGTGCAGGCGTTCATCCACGCCGCCCGTGCGGCCGCTGCGGGCCACGAGGAACGCACCCCCGACCGCGACGGTCCCTTCGACTGGGGCGAGCTCGGCATCTGAGGTCGCGGGCCCGGCCTCGGTCGGATCTCGTTTCGGTGGGGCGCGCCGCGAGCGGTACCTTGCCAGCGTGATCGACACGATGGGCGACCCCGGTCAGCACGGACGGTTCGGCGAGTTCGGCGGGACCTACGTCCCCGAGACCCTGGTGCCGGCCCTGCAGGAGCTCGACGCCGCGTTCCGCGAGGCCTGGGCCGATCCGGCGTTCCGCGCCGAGCTCGACCACCTGCTCACCGAGTACGCCGGCCGGCCGAGTCCGCTGACCGAGTGCCAGCGCCTCGGCGACGAGCTGGGCTGTCGGGTCCTGCTCAAGCGTGAGGACCTGAACCACACCGGTTCGCACAAGATCAACAACGTGCTCGGCCAGGCGCTGCTGGCGAAGCGGATGGGCAAGACCCGCCTGGTCGCCGAGACCGGCGCGGGCCAGCACGGCGTGGCGACGGCGACGGCCGCTGCGCTGATGGGCATGGAGTGCCTCGTCTACATGGGCGAGGTCGACATGGTGCGCCAGGAGCTCAACGTGTTCCGGATGCGCCTGCTCGGCGCCGAGGTCACCCCCGCGGTGTCGGGCAGCCGCACGCTCAAGGACGCCGTGAACGAGGCGATGCGCTACTGGGTCTCGGCGGTCGAGGACACCCACTACTGCCTGGGCTCGGTCATGGGTCCGCACCCGTACCCGTGGATGGTGCGCGAGTTCCACCGGGTCATCGGCGACGAGGCCGCCGAGCAGTGCCGTGAACGACTCGGCCCGGATCACCCCACGGGACGCCCCGACGTCGTCGTCGCCTGCGTCGGCGGCGGGTCGAACGCCGCCGGCATCTTCTCCGGGTTCGCCGAGGACCACGACGTCGAGCTGATCGGCGTCGAACCTGCCGGCGGCGCAGCGGTCGGCCACGGCGTGCCCGGCATCGTGCACGGCATGAAGTCGTACCTGATGCAGGACGAGTTCGGGCAGGTGCTCGAGGCCCACTCGATCTCGGCGGGGCTCGACTACCCGGGCGTGGGGCCCGAGCACGCCCACCTGGCGGCGTCGCAGCGGGCGTCGTACGAGCCCGTGACCGACGCCGAGGTGATCGAGGCGTTCAAGCTGCTGTCGCGCACCGAGGGCATCATCCCCGCCCTGGAGTCCGCGCACGCCGTGGCATGGGTGGCTCGCGAACGGGACCGACTGAGAGGACGGACCGTCGTGGTCAACCTGTCGGGCCGCGGCGACAAGGACGTCGCGCAGATGATGGACATCCTCGGGGGTGAGCTGTGACCGAGCTGGATCCGACCACGTGGTTGCCGCGCGCCAGCCTCGAGGCCTCGCTCGAGCACCGCATCGCCAGCGGCGGCAAGTGTCTGGTGCCGTACCTGACCGGTGGGCTCGACGACTGGACCACGACGATCTCTGCGGTCGCCTCGGCGGGTGCCGACGGCATCGAGGTCGGCATCCCGTTCTCGGATCCGGTGATGGACGGACCCGTCATCCAGGAGGCGTCCGATCGAGCGCTCGCGGCCGGCGCGACGCCGCCGGGCATCCTCGACGCGCTCGCCCGACTCGACGTCGACGTGCCGCTCGCGGTGATGACCTACGTGAACCTCGTCTACCGCTTCGGCTACGAGCGATTCGCCCAGACCCTCGTCGAGTCGTCGGTGTCCGCGGCGATCCTGCCGGACCTCCCGCTCGAGGAGGCGGGGGAGTGGTGCGAGCTGGCGGACGCGGCCGGGGTCGAGACGGTCATGCTCGCCGCGCCCACCGCATCGGACGAGCGCCTCGAGCGCGTCGTCGCACGGGCACGCGGGTTCGTCTACGCCGTCGGTCTGCTCGGCATCACCGGTGAACGCGAGCAGCTCGCCGCGTCGGCGCGGGTCATCGCGGCGCGCACCAAGGCGTTGACCGTCGCGGCCGGTCCTGGTCGGTGTGGGCATCTCGACGCCGCAGCAGGCCGTCGAGGTCTGCGAGGTCGCGGACGGCGTCGTGGTCGGGTCCGCCATCGTCCGGCGCGCGCTCGAAACCGGATCCCCGGACGCGGTCGCGGAGCTCGTCGGGTCGTTCCGCGACGCGCTCGACCGCGGCTGATCGCGCCGCGGCGCCCACGGCCGCCGCGCGAGAACCCAGTGATTTCAAGGGTTTCTGTTCGCATTTGGCGTAGGATCGTGGTAGTTACATCAATGGAATTTGGCGTCGGCCGACGTCAACGCACTCGTGGGGTCGTCCCTCGCGGGAGGAACGACCAGGAGGTATCCACATGAACAAGACCGAACTCATCGAGACCATCGCCCAGCGCACCGACATCGCGAAGAAGGACGTCCAGTCCGTTCTCGACACGTTCGAGGAGATCGCAGGCGACGTCGTGGCGAAGGGCAAGGAGACCCTGACCATCCCGGGCTTCCTCAAGTTCGAGCAGACGCACCGCGCTGCTCGTACGGGCCGCAACCCGCAGACGGGTGAGACCCTGCAGGTCGCCGCGACCAACGCCGCCAAGGTCACCGCGGGCGCCAAGCTCAAGACCCGCGCCAAGACCGGCAAGTGATCTCGATCGCCCGCTCTGCCGCTGGGGTCTGAGCGAGCGGTCCTGATGCAATCGAACGGGGCCGTCCCTGCGGGGGCGGCCCCGTTCGTCGTTCCGGACGCGTTCCGCCGGGACGGACGAGTTCCCGCCGTACGGAGTCGTGGCGCCCTCGATGGACCGACCGATGCCCGTGACGGATGCCATGCCCGGTGCGATGACAGGTGCCATGACAACGGTCGTGCGCCCTCTATCATCGCCTGATGGCACAGCTCACGGTCGGCGACAAGGCACCCGCGTTCGGACTGAAGGACCAGACGGGCACCACGGTGCGACTGTCGTCCTTCAAGGGGCGCAAGGTGCTCGTGTTCTTCTACCCGAAGGCCGACACGCCCGGCTGCACCACGCAGGCGTGTGGACTGAGGGACGTGGCCACCGAGATCGGCGACACCGTCGTCATCGGGATCAGCCCGGACCAGCCCGAGAAGCTCGCGCGCTTCGACGACAAGCACGAGCTGGGCTTCACGCTGCTGTCCGACCCGGAGCACGCCACCGCCGAGAAGTACGGCGTGTGGGGCGAGAAGAAGCTCTACGGCAAGGAGTACATGGGCATCATCCGCTCGTCGTTCCTGATCGACGAGTCCGGCAAGATCGAGCAGGCCTGGTACAAGATCAGCCCGAAGGACACCCCGCTCAAGCTGCTCAAGGCGCTCGCCGACTGAGTCGGCGAGCGCCGTGGCTCAGTCCCGGCGCTCGTCGGCCAGGCGGAGGCGCTCCTCGAACTCCTGGTCGGACTTCGACAGCGCCCACTTGCGACCGGCGGTGATCAGGCCGAGCGCGATCGCGATCAGGATGATCCACCGGAGCTTGTGGGATCCGCCGTCGTTCTGGTTCGAGGAGTCAGCCATGACGTCAGGGTAGGGCGTGTCGACGGGGTAGAGTTCGACCCCTGGCCCGGGTGGCGGAATGGCAGACGCGGCGGACTCAAAATCCGCTGTCCGAAAGGGCGTGTGGGTTCAAGTCCCACCCCGGGCACCGCTAGACGCCCCCGAATTCCGACTCCGATGCGGAGCGTCGGCACCAGATCCGGATCGGATCTCGGAGTGCCGGGGGTTGTCGGTCATCCGCTGACACAACGTTTCGCATGGCTACATTCAGCTGATGTCGATCCTGGCCCAGTTGTACCTCGAGTCGTCGAGCTCGACCTTCGAGCTGAGCCCGGAGGTGCAGGCGATCCTCACGATCGTCGTGCTCGCCGCCATCCCGATCGTCGTCGTCTCGATGTGGCGGATCTTCACGAAGGCCGGGGAGCCGGGCTGGTACGCGATCGTCCCGTTCCTGAACACGTGGACGCTGATCAAGGTGGCCGGCAAGCCGGAGTGGTGGTTCTTCCTGTGCTTCGTGCCGTGCATCAACACCATCGTCTCGTTCATCATCTTCTACGACGTCGCCAAGTCGTTCGGGCGCAGCACGACCTTCGGCGTCGGCACGGCCCTGTTCTCGCCGGTCTTCCTTCCCATCCTCGCCTTCGGCTCCTCGGAGCACCTCCCGACCGAGCGTCGGCTCGACCGCGAGCGGCGCGCTCAGTCCGGGTACGGCGCTGTGCAGGGCTGGTCGCCGAGCCCGGCGGTGCCGCCCATGGTGGGCACGGCGCCGAACACGAACCCCTGGCCGACTCCCGGTGCATCGGGCACCGCGCCGCTCGGCCGGACCGCGGCTCCGCCGCCGATCACGCCGATGCCGGAGCTGTCCACGCCGCCGGTCGCGCAGGCGCCACCCGTCGCGCCGGTGCCACCCGTCGCTCCGGTGCCACAGCCTCCGCCCGCACCTCCGGCGCCGACACCCGCCGCGCCGGTGGCGGGCTGGTACGCCGACCCGGCGGGTTCGACCCGACTCCGCTACTGGGACGGCACGACCTGGACCGACCACCTGCACTGATGGCGCGGCGGCGGACCGAGGATCGGGCTGCGGTGCCTCAGACCAGGTCGCGCGCCCGCAGGGCGTCCTGGACGTCGTTGTCCAGACCCAGCCCCTCGGCGAAGTAGCCCTCGATCGACCCGAACGTGAGCTGCACCTCGTCGATCGCCGCGTCCAGGTACGAGTGGTCGACCATGAACACCGGCTCGAGCAGCTCCGGGTCACCGCCGGCCGCGGCGAACTGGTCGATGATCGGGCGGAAGGACTCGACCACCGGTCGGCTGCTGAGCAGGTAGTCGGCCAGCACCTCGTCGTAGGGCACGCCCAGCAGCGTCAGCAGCGCCGCAGCGGCCCAGCCGGTGCGGTCCTTGCCTGCGGTGCAGTGGAACAGGGCGACATCGGCGCGCCCGGCCAGGTCGGTGTAGAGCGTCCGATAGGAGTCCTGCGCGCTCGAGAGGCTGACGAGCCCTCGGTAGGTCGACAGGTAGTGGGCGTTGATGTCGCCGCTGCGCAGCACTGCGTCGGCCGCGACCGGGTCGCTGAACAGGTCCTCGAGGTGCGCGGCCAGGCTCGACTCGGCACCGGCGAGCACGTCGAGGTGCACCAGATCGACCCCCGCAGGGAGCCGGTCGGGAAGGTGGGTGGCCTCACCCCCGGTGCGAAGGTCGTAGACGACGGCCAGGTCCAGGCCCTCGAGCAGCCCCATGTGCTCGTCGGCATGGTTCAGCTGGCCCGAGCGGTACAGCTGGCCGCGCCGCACGGTTCGGCCCTCGACGGTCCGTTGACCGCCGACGTCGCGCAGGTTGGTGATCCCGGGGATGTCGAGTGCCGGTCTGGAGTGCTCGTCGGTGCTCATCGGGTGGGGACGCTACCGCCGCGGTGACGGCGGGCGACCACCGACCGGTTCAGCGGCCGGCAGCGCGCATCACGGCGGCGATCTCGTCCGCTCCCGCAGGGCCCAGGTCCTCGATCGGCACCGGCAGGGGGAGCCGCCAGTTCGGGTACTCGTCGATGGTGCCCGGCAGGTTCGGGCGGCGGTGCACGCCCACCGCGTCGTCCAGGGTGGCCATCGCCAGGTCGCTGCCACTCGCAGCGAGTCCCTCGTGGGCCCGGACGACCAGGTCGTGGGTGTCGATCTCGTCGTCGGGTGCGACGCCGGCGATCGAAGCCAGGCGGCCCCGCATCGTCGCCTCGGCCTGCTCGTCCGCGGGCTGTCCGGCGGCGACGCGAGCCCGCTCGTCGTCCCCGCTCCAGAGCCCCGCGGCGGTCGGCAGGTCGTGGGTGGTCAGCGCGGCGAGTGACTCCACGGGCCACTCCCGGGGTGCATCGTCCTCGAACCAGGCGATCCGGTAACCGAACACGGAACGTCGAGTCATCGCATCGCGGACCGCGGGCTCGACGGTGCCGAGGTCCTCGCCGACCAGACCGGCACCGGCACGGACCGCTTCCATGACGGCCAGATCCAACAGCTCGACGACCGGGTCGCTCGAGTCGTCCGCCGCGCCCTGGTACACGTAGCCGCCGTGGCGGGCGTCGCCACCCGGTGGGATCCAGAACAGCCGGAAGAGCCCCATGACGTGGTCGACGCGCAGCGACGAGCAGTGCGCGACGGTGCGTCGCAGTGTGTCGACCCACGGTGCATACCCGGCTGCGCGCAGCTTCCACGGGATGTACGGCGGAAGCCCCCAGTTCTGGCCGAGCGGGCCGAGGTCGTCGGGCGGCGCGCCGATTGAGCAGTCGAGGGCGAGCAGATCCTGATCGATCCAGGCGTCCGACCCCGACGGGTCGAAGCCGACCGGCAGATCTGCGAGCAGCCCGGCACCCGCCCCGGCGGCAGCCATGAGCTGCTCCTCGGTCTCGACCTGCAACCACCGCCAGAAGTCGACCCGGTCCCGGTGCTCGTCGGCGAACGCCGCGACCGTGGACAGATCGGGGTGCCGGTGTGCCTCGGGCCACTCGGGCCAGCCGCTGCCGTGGTGCTCGGCGAGCGCGCAGAACAACGCGTGCTGCTCGGCCAGGTCGTCGACGGGCCAGTGGCGACGGACCGATCCCGACTCGCGCAGCTGCGACCAGATGTCCTCGAGGGCGGCCAGCTTGAGCCGCCAGACCTGGTCGCGGTCGATCAGCTCGGAGGCGTTGAGTGCCGCTCCGGCCGCTGCTGCCCGCTCCAGGTCCGCTCCGATCGAGCGGGCACCGCGGACGGCGGTGACGTCCAGGTACAGCGGCGACAGGAACCGCCGCGACGACGTGTAGTAGGGCGACGGTTGCTGGGGTTCCACGGGCAGCGAGGCGCCCAGCGGGTTGTGGGCGAGCAGCGAGGCACCCGAGGACTCCGCCCACTCGGCGAGCCGCGCCAGGTCGCCCAGGTCGCCCTGCCCCCAGCTGGCACGCGACCTGGTGGCGTAGAGCTGCGTCGACCAGCCCCATGTCCGTCCGGGGGTCGACACCCGTGCCGGGACGATGAACAGGGTCGTCGCCGGCCCGCCGTCCTCGGGCACCAGTCGGTGCACGCCGAGGGGCAGATCGGGGTCGAGCTCGTGCACCGGGCCGACCGTCGAGCCGTCCTCGAGCTCGAGGACGCACCCCGACCACAGCCGGTGGCGTTCACCTCGTCGGACGAACCACTGGGGCGGCGCTGCGGGCGGGCCGTCCGGGTGGAGCTCCGCGCCCTGCGCGGCACGCAGCGCAGCCCGGGAGTCGGGATCGACCACATGCCACCGCCCATCGGTGCCGGTCCAGCCGTCCGCGACGTTCCACGCGTCCATCGGAGTCATCTCCGAAGTGTGCCCCACCCGTAGGATGACGATGTGTCCTTCCTGATCGAACGACGTCTGCGAGCCGTGGGCCGACGGCTGTCGTCGTTGCGACAGGAGCTCACGATCACCGACGAACAGCTCGAACACCTCGCGGACATCACCGACGACTCGCGGATCCGGGCGATGGTCTCGGAGACCCCGCTCGCCGACGAGGAGCACCGCGACGCCGAGCGGACCTCGACCGCGATGGCCCGCCATCGGTCCGATCTGCTCGAGTCGATCGCCCGGTTCGAAGCGGAACAGGACGACCTGCTCGACAAGCTCTCCGCGAAACGGCGCTGAGGGCCGGTTCCCTCGAT
Organism: uncultured Actinomycetota bacterium; assembly: GCA_963707555.1. Classification (GTDB taxonomy): domain Bacteria; phylum Actinomycetota; class Acidimicrobiia; order Acidimicrobiales; family Microtrichaceae; genus JAFAFN01. The sequence continues at coordinate 35,960 of CAVPQM010000002.1, read as the reverse complement.
GACGTCGACTCCTCGCCGTTGATGGGCAGGAAACCCGAACGCAACATGACCCGCCTACACTCGACCGTCCAGCAGTGACCGAGTCGTCGTAGACCGCAGCAGGAACGAGGAAGGCAACGGTGCCGACCAGAGTCGTCGTCGCAGAAGACGAAGCCATCATTCGCATGGACCTCCGGGAGCTCCTGGAGGAAGAGGGGTACGAGGTGGTCGCCGAGTGCGGCCGCGGCGACGAAGCGGTCGCCCTCGTCCGTGAGCACCAGCCCGACGTCGCGCTGCTCGACATCAAGATGCCCGGCCTGGACGGCATCTCGGCGGCACGCGAGATCAACCACGAGCATCTCAGCGCCGTCGTCCTCGTCACCGCCTTCTCGCAGCGAGAGCTGATCGAGGAGGCCAGCGACGCCGGCGTGCACGGATACGTCGTCAAGCCGTTCGAACGACACGACCTGGCCCCGGCGATCGAGGTCGCGATCGCCCGGTTCCGTGCGGAACGTGCGCTGCTCGACCAGATCGTCGACGCCGAGGAGCGCCTCGAGACTCGCAAGCTGCTCGACCGGGCCAAGGGCCTGCTGATGGACCGCCACGGCCTCGACGAGCAGGCTGCGTTCGAGTTCCTGCAGAAGCAGGCCATGTCGTCACGTCGCCAGATGCGCGTCGTCGCCGACGAGGTCCTGGCGGGCACGCTCACCCCCTGATCGGCCTCGATCGGCCGGTCGGGCGGCGAGGTCGCGCCGATCCGCCCGGCTGTACTGTCGGCGGCGTGCCGACGCTGATGCTGATCGACGGGAACTCTCTGACGTACCGGGCGTTCTTCGCCCTGCCGACCGACATGGCGACGGCGTCGGGGCAGGTGACCAACGCCGTGTTCGGCTTCACGTCGATGCTGTTGAACCTGGTCCGCGACCACCGTCCGGACCGGGTCGTGGTCACCTTCGACCTGCCCCAGAAGACGTTCCGCCACGAGATGGTCGACACCTACAAGGCGAACCGCGACGCGACACCCGACATCCTGCGCCAGCAGATGGGCCTGGTCCGCCAGGTCGTCGACACCCTGCAGCTGCCGGTGGTCACCCAGCCCGGCTACGAGGCCGACGACGTCATCGCCACGCTCGCCATGCAGGCCGAGGCGGCCGGCGACGACGTCATCATCGTCACCGGTGACCGCGACAGCTACCAGCTGGTGCGCGACCCGCACGTCCGGGTGCTCTACAACAAGCGTGGTGTCTCGGACTACGCGCTTCTACGACGAGGCCGGCATCCTCGAGCGCACCGGCGTCCGCCCCGAGCAGTACGTGTTCTACGCGGCGCTGCGGGGCGATCCCTCCGACAACCTGCCCGGCGTGCCCGGTGTCGGCGAGAAGACCGCCGCCAAGCTGATCAACAAGTACGGCGACCTGGACGGCATCTTCGCCAACGTCGCGGACCAGACGCCGAAGCTGCGCGAGAACCTGACGGTCCACGAGCAGCAGGCACGCTCCAACGTCGAGATGATGACGCTCGTGCGCGACGTCGCACTCGACATCGCCCCCGAGGCGTTGGTGCAGGGCGACTTCGACACCGACGAGGTGCTCGAGCTGTTCAAGTTCCTGGAGTTCCCGTCGCTGGTGCCGCGGCTCCCCGAGGCCTTCCCGGACCGCTTCGGCGACGGCGCCGCAGCGGCGCTGCCCGCGGTCGAGGTCCTCGAGGCCGAGGTCACCGTCGCCGACACCCGTGACGAGGCGGCCGCCGTGCTCGCTGGGCTGGCCGCGCACGACTCCGTCGCCGTCGCCGGCAGCTGGGCCGGTGTGCCCGGACGCAGCGCCCTCGACGGCCTGGCCGTGGTGACCGACGTCGAGGTCGCCGAGGTCGCCTGGATCCCGGGCGACCTGCTGGGCGACCTGATCGACGAGCTGCGGCAGCGTGCTCAGCGGCACCGCGCAGGTCGCGGTCCACGACGCCAAGCCGCTCGTGCGGTCCCTGCTCGACATGGGTGCCGACATGACCGGTCTGCACCTCGACACCAAGTTGGCCGCCTACCTGCTCGACCCGGCGGGCACGCTCTACGGCCTGGCCGAGCTGCTGCGCCGCCACGCCGAGCTCGAGCTCGCGGACGACCGGTCCGCCCCGGAGGGCCAGCTCGACTTCGACGGGGGCGGCTCGTCGGTCGCGCAGATCGCCGGTCGGGACGCCCTGGCGGTGGCGAAGCTCGTCGAGCCCCTGTCGAAGTCGCTCGAGGCGCACGGGCTGACCGGCCTCAACGACGACATCGAGGTGCCGTTGGTCCGGGTGCTCGCCAAGATGGAGCACCTCGGCATCGCGGTCGACATCGACGTGCTCCGCGGCCTCTACGACTCCCTCACCGCCGAGGCCGAGTCCGAGCGGGCCGCGATCATCGAGGCGGCGGGGGAGGACTTCAACGTCAACTCCACGCCGCAGATGCGAGCGATCCTGTTCGACAAGCTCGGTCTCACACCCGGCAAGAAGACCAAGACCGGCTACTCGACCGACCAGGCGACGCTCGAGAAGCTGCGCGACGAGCACCCGATCATCGAGCACCTGCTGCGCTACCGAGAGGTCGAGAAGCTCCGGTCGACCTACGGCGAGGGCCTCATCGCCGAGGTCGCCGCGGACGGTCGCATCCACGCCACGTTCAACCAGACCGTCGCCCGGACGGGTCGGCTGTCCTCGGACGCCGCCCAACCTGCACAACATCCCGGTGCGCTCGGACGAGGGGCGCCGCTTCCGCGAGGCGTTCGTGCCGGCCGAGGGCTACGAGTTCCTCGTGGCGGACTACAACCAGATCGAGCTGCGGGTGATCGCCCACCTGGCCGAGGACCCGGGCCTGATCGAAGCCTTCACCACCGGCCAGGACATCCACTCGACGACCGCGGCGCGGATCTTCGGCGTCGACGCCGACGACGTGACCCACGCGCAGCGCTCCAAGTCGAAGATGGTGTCCTACGGCCTGGCCTACGGCATGGAGGCCTACGGCCTCGGCCAGCGCCTCGGCATCCCCACCGGCGAGGCGCAGGAGATCCTCGACGCGTACTTCGTGGCGTTCCCCAGCGTGAAGGCGTTCATGGAGCGCACCGTCGACGAGGCCCGCGAGCGCGGCTACACCGAGACCGTCTTCGGCCGCCGCCGCAAGATCCCCGAGCTCGCCTCGGGCCAGCGCAACGTGCGCATGGCGGGGGAGCGCCAGGCCATGAACGCCCCGATCCAGGGCCTCGCGGCCGACATCTTCAAGGTGGCGTTGGTCCGACTCGACGCCGCCCTCGAAGCGAGCGACCTCCGCAGCCGGTTGATCCTCCAGGTGCACGACGAGGTGATCCTCGAGGTGCCGCCGGACGAGCGGGACGCCGCTGACGAGGTCGTGCTCGACGCGATGTCCGCCGCGTTCGACCTGCGGGTCCCCCTCGAGGTGAACCTGTCCCATGGCCCCTCGTGGGCCGCCGCGAAGGGATGAGCCCTTCCGACAGCGAAGGGATGAGCCAGTCCGACAGCGAAGGGATGAGCGAGCCCGAACGTCACTGGTTCGAGGACATCGCCGATCACGTCGGGCCGGCGTACCTGCGCTACTCGTTCACGATGGGGACCGACCAGGAGGTCACCTTCCTGATCGACGCGCTCGGCCTGGAGCCCGGGATGACGGTGCTCGACGTCGGGTGCGGCCCCGGTCGGCACTGCATCGCCCTGGCCCGCAGGGGCATCCGGGCCGTCGGGGTCGACATCAGCGAGCGATTCGTCTCGGTCGCTCGTGAGCTCGCGGCACGAGAGGGCGTCGGACGCGCTGACCGAGTTCCACCGCGCCGATGCACGAGCGATGGTCGGCGATGCCCGCCTCGACGGGTCGCTGCGACCGGCCGGTGGGGTCGATGCGGCGATCTCGCTGTGCCAGGGCGCGTTCGGGCTCGGCGGCCCGACCGCCGCGGACGACCCGCAGAACCTCGCCCCCGACACCTCGGTGCTGCGGGGGATCCGCGCGGCGCTCGCGCCCGGGGGGCGGGTCGCGGTCTCGGCGTTCTCGTCCTACTTCCAGGTGCGCTGGCTCGAGGACCACGACGCCTTCGACGCGGCGAGCGCGGTGAACCACGAGCACACCGAGATCCGGGACTCCTCGGGGGTCACCGTCCCGGCCGAGCTGTGGACCACCTGCTACACGCCACGTGAGCTGCGGATGCTCGCCGAACGCTGCGATCTGCAGGTGGAGGACATCTGGTCGGTCACTCCGGGGGCCTACGGCAGGGCGGCGCCCAGCGCCGAGACCCCCGAGTTCCTGCTCCTCGCGTCCCGCCCGGGTTGACCAGGCCCGGTGAGCGCTGCGGCGTCGCTCGACGTGGCGCCGGACAGGGCTTTCGGCCCGGTCGTCGAGAGGGGTAACCTGGCCTCTCCGGATCGCGCATCCCGCGCGCCCGGTGGGCCTCGGCCCATCCCTCGAGTATCGAAGAAGCCTCTACGTGTCCGACACCACCACCACACCCGCAGACGCCGAGCCGCAGGACGCGGTCGCAACCATCGGCGACGATGCATACGTTCCCCGCCAGATCACCTTCGACGACCTCGGTGACGTCTCGCTCGACGACGCCTACGCAGCCAGCATGGTCGCCGTCGAGGACGGACAGCTGGTCCAGGGCACGGTGGTGAAGGTCGACCGGGACGAGGTCCTGCTCGACATCGGCTACAAGTCCGAGGGCGTCATCCCCAACCGCGAGCTCTCGATCCGCAACGAGGTCGACCCCTCCGAGGTCGTCTCGATCGGCGACGAGGTCGAGGCGCTCGTCCTCCAGAAGGAGGACAAGGAGGGTCGCCTGATCCTCTCGAAGAAGCGTGCGCAGTACGAGCGTGCGTGGGGCACCATCGAGAAGGTCAAGGAAGACGACGGCGTCGTCTCCGGTCCGGTCATCGAGGTCGTCAAGGGCGGTCTCATCATCGACATCGGTCTGCGCGGCTTCCTCCCGGCGTCGCTGGTCGAGCTGCGTCGTGTGCGCGACCTGCAGCCCTACGTCGGCAAGACGCTCGAGGCCAAGATCATCGAGCTCGACAAGAACCGCAACAACGTGGTGCTGTCCCGTCGTGCATGGCTCGAAGAGACCCAGAAGGAGCAGCGCGAGGACTTCCTGGCGAACCTCAAGCCGGGCGAGCGTCGCAAGGGCGTCGTGTCCAGCGTCGTCAACTTCGGTGCCTTCGTGGACCTCGGCGGCATGGACGGACTCATCCACGTCTCCGAGCTCTCCTGGAAGCACGTCGACCACCCGGGCTCGGTCGTCGCCGTCGGCGACGAGGTCGAGGTCGAGGTGCTCGAGGTCGACCTCGACCGCGAGCGCATCTCGCTGTCGCTGAAGGCCACCCAGCAGGATCCGTGGCAGGAGTTCGCCTCCAACCACCAGGTCGGCGAGCTGGTCTACGGCCGTGTCACCAAGCTGGTGCCCTTCGGTGCCTTCATCCAGGTCGGCGACGGCATCGAGGGTCTGGTGCACATCTCCGAGATGTCCGCCCACCACGTGGACCTGCCCGAGCAGGTCGTCACCCCGGCCGAGGAGCTGTGGGTCAAGATCATCGACCTCGACCTCGACCGTCGCCGCATCTCGCTGTCGATCAAGCAGGCCGCCGAGGGCGGCATCGTGGCAGCCGAGTACCAGCAGCACTTCGGCGAGCAGAACTACGACGCCGAGGGCAACTACACCGGTGAGTTCGACGGCACCTCCGAGGGCCAGGAGGCCTGGGCGGAGTACTACGCCGAGCAGGGCCTCGACCCGGAGGGCAACCCGTTGCCGGCCGAGGGCGCCGAGGCGACCGAGCGCCAGCCGACGCCGCAGTCGACGTCGAGGACGTCGCCGAGGCAGAGGCAGCCCCCGTCGAGGGCGACCCCGAGGCCTGAGCCGGTGCCACCGGACACCGGTGGGACGACATCGATCCATGAACTCCAGGAGCCCCGCTCATCGAGCGGGGCTCCTGCGCGTCCGGGCGCACCGTGGCGTCCGCCGGGGCCCTGGGCCGACCGGCCCCCCGATGATTCTGCGAACCCATCCGAACTGATTCTTTAAGCCCACCTGGGTTTCGGTCGAATCAGTTGATCTAGGACGCCGTCCACGTACCGATGGCGGTGGAGAGTCCCCAGCACACGGAGCGAGACCAAGTGAGTTCACGCAGAACACTCATCCTCATCGGGGCGGTCGTGATCGGCGGCCTCGCTGCCTTCCTCACCATGAACTACGTGAAGGGGGTCGAGAACGAGAACGCTGCGAAGAACCAGCTCGTCGACGTCCTCGTCGCCAAGGGGCCGATCCCGAAGGGCACCTCCGCCGACGCCGCCCTCGCCGCCCAGCAGATCACCGTCGACAAGCGTCGACAGGCCGATCTGCCGGCCCAGGCCGTCCGGCGCAACGCAGAGATCGCCGAGCAGGTCGCCTCGGTCGACCTGGGCGGTGGCGAGATCATCACCTCGAACATGTTCGTCGGCCGACTCCGACCTGACCGGGTCGAAGTCGACCAGCCTCGACAAGGGCAACGTGGCGATCACCATCTCGGTCGACGACTCCGCCGGCGTCGCCGGTCTGGTGCAGCCGGGTGACTCGGTCAACATCCTCGCCGGCGTCGAGCCGGCCGAGGGCGAAGCCGAAGGTGAGGGCGGAGGAGGCCTGAGCGGTGGTGCGGGCGGCTACGTCCTGCAGACCCCTGCGGTCTACGCCTTCCAGAACGTCAAGGTGCTCGCCGTCGGCCAGAGCCTCGGGGTGCCCGTCGCACAGTCCGGCGACGCGCCCGCCGAGGAGGCCGCCCCGGAGTCCTCGGGGCTGATCACCGTCCAGCTCCCGCCGCAGCAGGCGGTGCTGCTCGCCGGCATCCGGTCGTCGTCGCTGTACCTGACGCTGAACCGTCCGGACTACGAGCTGGTCCCGATCCCGTTCCAGCCGATCGTCCCGACCCTGCCCGGTGAGACCGGCACCTCCGCCTACCCCGACGCGTCCGCCGAGAACGACGGACAGTGAGCGAGCACATGATGACTTCGAGCCACGTCGACCCGGTGGCATCCCAGGACCCCACGCCGGTCCCGCAACCCTCGACCGTGATCAGGGTCTCGGTCGCCGTGGTCGAGGAGCAGCCCTCGACCCTCGACCGGATGCTGGGCATGCTCGGCGACGGCGTCACGCCGTTCGCCACGATCGACGATCTGGCCGCTCGACTGACCGGCACGGTGCCCGTCGTGGTGGTGCTGGGTCCGTCCTGCGCCAACGAGACGGTGCTCGCCTCGGCCGAGCAGATGATGGCGAAGTACCCGATGCTCGCCTCGATCCTCGTCGTCGAGGAGCTGACGACCACGCTCCTGCAGCAGGCGCTGCGGGCCGGGGTGCGCGACGTGCTGGCCCTCTCGGGCGAGCCCGGCGCGCTCGGTCAGGCCGTGCAGCGCCTCGCCGTCACCCTCGACCAGGCGCCGCGCCCCGCGGCCGCCGTCGCGGTCGTCCACGAGCCCGAACCGCCGGCCCCCACGGTCGACGAGGCGACGATGCCGCTCGAGACCGTCGACGGTCAGGTCCTGACGGTGTTCTCGACCAAGGGCGGCGCCGGCAAGTCGGTGCTGTCGACCTCGCTCGCGGTGGCCCTCGCCCAGCGCTCCGACAAGCCGGTGTGCCTGGTCGACGCCGACCTGCAGTTCGGCGACGTCGCGGTGATGCTGAAGCTCACGCCGCACCACACCATCGTCGACGCCGTCGGCGTCCTCGACCGGATGGACCCGCCGCTGCTCGAGAGCCTGCTGGTCACCCACGAGCCCTCGGGGCTGCGGGTCATGCCGGCGCCGCTCGAGCCGGCGTTCGCCGATCAGGTGGGCGCGGCCGAGATGATCGCGATCGTCGAGATGCTGCGGACGTTCTGCTCGTACGTCGTCGTCGACACCCCGGCGTACTTCAACGACGTCGTGCTCGGACTCGTCGAGGTGTCCGACAAGGTCATGCTCGTCGCCGGCATGGACATCCCGAACATCAAGAACGTGAAGATCGGGCTGCAGACGCTGCGTCTGCTCAACACCCCGATGGAGAAGCTGCTGCTCGTCCTCAACCGTGCGAACAGCAAGGTGAAGCTCGATGTCAGCGAGGTCGAGCGGACCCTGCAGATGACCGGCCGATGCGCTCATCCCGAGCGACGTCGTGGTCCCGCAGTCGGTCAACAAGGGCGAGCCGGTGGTCCTGCACTCGCCCAAGTCCGGCGTCAGCAAGTCGATCCAGCTGCTCGCCGAGCAGTTCCTTCCGCGAGAGGCCCCGACGAAGCGTCGTCGTTGAGCCGGGCGGGGACCGTCCGAGAGTCGTCAGTACCCCCACACCTGGAGTGAGCAGTGTCGCTGTCCGAGCGCATCAACAGCCAACAGTCCGGCGGCAACGGACCGCCGAACCAGCCGACGCCCTCGGGCGACGCCCTGGCCGCGACCCCGCCGCGTCAGGACGCCGCGGGTACCGAGCTGCGTCACCGCATCCACCAGCAGCTCATCGACGAGCTCGGGCCGATCCTCTTCGACCGCCGGCTCTCCGAGGAGGATCTGCGGCGTCGGGTGAACGACCAGCTGCACGCGGCGATCGCCCAGGAGCGTGTCCCGCTGTCGGCCGCCGACAAGGCGCGGCTGATCCAGGACGTCTCCGACGACATCCTCGGCTACGGCCCGATCGACCGGCTCCTCAAGGAGGAGGAGGTCACCGAAATCATGGTCAACGGTCCCGACCGGGTCTTCGTGGAGCGCAGCGGCAAGCTCGAGAAGGACCGAGGTCCGCTTCCTCGACGAGGACCACGTGCGCCGGGTCATCGACAAGATCGTCTCCGAGATCGGCCGTCGCATCGACGAGTCGACGCCGATGGTCGACGCCCGTCTGCCCGACGGCTCCCGTGTGAACGCGGTCATCCCCCCGCTCGCGATCGGCGGCCCGTTCCTCACCATCCGGAAGTTCTCCGCCGACCCGCTCCAGATCGACGACCTGATCCGCTTCGGCTCGGTCAACGCCGCACGCGGCCCGGTTCCTCCAGGCCTGCATCGTCGGTCGGCTCAACGGCGTCGTCTGCGGCGGTACCGGCACCGGTAAGACCACCATGCTCAACGTGCTGTCGTCGCTTCATCCCCGACGACGAGCGCATCGTCACCGTCGAGGACGCGAAGGAGCTCCAGCTCCACCAGGAGCACGTGCTCTGCATGGAGTCCCGTCCGCCGAACGTCGAGGGCGCGCGGCGAGGTCACGATCCGCGACCTCGTGAAGAACACCCTGCGTATGCGTCCCGACCGCATCGTCGTCGGTGAGTGTCGTTCCGGCGAGGCGCTCGACATGCTCCAGGCCATGAACACCGGCCACGACGGCTCGCTCACCACCGTCCACGCCAACAGCCCGCGTGACACCCTCGCCCGCCTCGAGACGCTGGTGCTCATGGCGGGCTTCGACCTGCCGGTGCGGGCCATCCGCGAGCAGATGGCCTCGGCGATCGACGTGATCGTGCAGCTGACCCGCCTGCGTGACGGCACCCGTCGTGTCACCCACATCACCGAGGTGCAGGGCATGGAGGGTGACGTGATCACCCTGCAGGACATCTTCCTGTTCGACTTCGCCGCCGGTGTCGACGAGCACGGCCGCTACCGCGGCCAGCTGAAGCCGACCGGCGTCCGCCCGAAGTTCGCCGAGAAGCTCGCCGACCAGGGCATCCGCCTCGGCGCCGAGGTGTTCTCGCCGGACGCCCAGGAGCGCAAGGCGGTGGGTCGCCTGTGAGCACCACGGCACCTCGGCGGTCGATCCGTCCCCGCAGCAACGCCCAGCGGGTGTGGTGGTCGCTGTGCGCGACCCTGCTCCTCGTGGCGGTCGGCGGCTTCCTGGTCACCGACGCAGGAGCGACCCGTGCCCAGGACGACGCGGGCACCTCGGTCGTGGTCGACCGCATCGACGCGACCGGCGACGACGTGACCGTCCACGGCTCGATCGTCGGAGCCGGTGTCGAGACCGTGGAGCTCAGCTCCGGTGGTGACGCCATCGCCACCACCGGCACCCGCGACGTCGCTGGCGGCATCCGCAACGAGGTCGTCGTCGTGATCGACAACGCGGCGGCACTCGGCAACGCGACGGTGCAGCTCGCCAAGAGCGGCCTCGAGCCGCTCATGCCGGGCGCAGGCCCCGTCGCCACCCTCGGCGTGGTCAGCACGGGTGGCGGCGCAGCGGTCCAGACCGGACCGACCGCGTCGCAGGGCCCGATCGACGCCGGCCTCGCCGGCATCGCTCCGCGGGGCACCTCCGCCACGTGGGACGGGCTCGTCCGTGCCGCCGAGCTGCTCGACGACCGCGACGCGGGCTCGATCGGCACCGTGGTGCTGTTCACCGCGTCGCCCAGCAACGCCGTGGGCGCCAGCGCCTCTGCAGCTGAGTCCGCCCTGCAGCGTGCCGGCGTGCGACTCGACGTGGTCGCGATCCCGAAGGGCGCCGACCTGAACACGCTGTCCGCCATGGTCGACGACCTGGGCGGATCGATGGACGTCGTCGACAACGACGAGCAGCTCGCCGGCGCCTATGAGGAGATCGCCGCGCACCTGGCGGGCCGCTTCGAGGTGACGTTCGCTCCGATCGAGGGTGCCGGTGGACAGCTGCCCCTGACGGTGTCCAGCGGCGAGACGCGCACCGTGGTGTCGTACACCCCCGATGCGCTGCGGACCGGAGTGGTCGGCCTGGCGCCGATCACCGAGGCGGCGGGAGGCGGCTCGTCGCTGCTCACCGGTGGAGCCGCGAAGATCCTGATCATCCTGCTCGGCCTGGTCGCCGCGGCGATGCTCACCTGGGTCGTGGTCTCGGTCGTCGTCCCGGACCACGACAACCTGACGCGGCGCCTCGAGGTCTACGAGGAGAACTACGGCGTCGAGGTGCCCGAGGAGTTCACCGGGGTCGCCGACAGCCACACCACGGTGCCGATCCTGCAGCGTGCAGTCGAGTTCACCGGCGACATGGCCGAGAAGCGCGGCGTGCTCGAGACCGTCGAGGCGAAGCTCGAGCAGGCGAACCTGCCGCTGCGTGCGCCCGAGGCGATGTTCTTCACCGCCGTCGGCGCGCTCATCCTGACGGTGCTGACCTTCTTCCTCACCGGCAACATCCTGGTGGCGCTGGTGGTCGCCGTCGTCACCGCGTTCCTGCCGACCGCGGTCCTGAACTTCCTCATCCGCAAGCGTCAGAAGGCGTTCCGGGCGATCCTGCCCGACATGCTGACACTGCTCGCCGGCACGCTGCGCGCCGGCTACTCGATCGGACAGGGCTTCGAGTCGTGCTCCACCGAGGTCGAGGATCCCATGGGCCGTGAACTGCGACGGGTCGTCTCGGAGACCCGGCTCGGACGCTCCCTCGAGGAGTCCCTCGAGGCGGTCGCCGAGCGCATGCAGAGCGACGACTTCGCATGGGCGGTCATGGCCATCCGCATCCAGCGTGAGGTCGGCGGCAACCTGGCCGAGCTGCTGTTGACCGTGGCCGACACGATGACCCAGCGCGAACGCCTGCGCCGAGAGGTCAACACCCTCACCGCAGAAGGCCGGATCAGCGCGTTCATCATCGGCGGACTGCCACCGGCACTCGCCGCGGTGATGTTCGTCATGAACCCCACGTACATCAAGCTGCTCTTCACTCCGGGAATCGGATACGCACTCGTCGTCGCTGCACTGGTGATGATGGGCATCGGGTTCGCCTGGATGAAGAAGTGCATCACGATCGAGGTGTGAGCGGATGGCCCCACTGTTGTTGATCTCCTCCCTCCTCATCGCGGGCGCCGTCGGCGTGGTCATCTACACCGTGTTCACGCAGCTCGACGAGCGCCAGGTGGTGCGCGAGTCGCTGCGCCAGCTCGGCGGCTACGAGGTCGAGAACAAGCGCGACCAGGAGATGCTCGACCCGCTCCGGGACCGGGCGTTCAAGCCGGTGCTCGAAGGGCTCGACCGGCATCGGACGTCGGCTCACGCCGACGGGCTACGTCGACAAGGTGCGCCAGAAGTTCGTGCACATGGGCAACGCGTCGCCCCAGGCCGTGGATCGCTTCCTGGCCCTGCGGGTCGTCACCGTCGTGGCCGCGGCGCTCACGTTCCTGTTCGTGTTCGTGATCAACCTGACGCCCCTCGAGGGCAAGATGAAGCTGGCTGCCGGCGGTCTGCTGATCGCGGTCTTCCTCATCGGTCCCGACTCGGTGCTCAACCGCAAGGTCGAGGAACGTCAGCAGAAGATCCAGCGTTCGCTGCCCGACGTGCTCGACCTGCTGACCATCTCGGTCGAGGCCGGCCTGGGCTTCGAACAGGCGCTGGACCGGGTGATCCACGCCGTGCCGGGTCCTCTGACCGAGGAGTTCTCCCGGATGCTCGGCGAGACACGGGCCGGTGCCTCGCGGGCCGACGCCATGCGGGCCATGGACGAGCGCTGCGACACGCCCGAGCTGCGTTCCTTCGTGCTGGCGATCATCCAGGCCGACACCTTCGGTGTGTCGATCGGACGTGTGCTGCGCGGCCAGGCCGAGGAGATGCGCATCAAGCGTCGTCAGCTCGCCCAGGAGCGTGCCCAGAAGGCGCCCGTGAAGATGCTCATCCCCATGGTGTTCTGCATCTTCCCCGCGCTGTTCGTGGTGGTGCTCGGCCCAGCGATGATGATGATCGTCGAGAACCTCTGAGGTGAGCCCGCTCGAGGTCGCGTCCGAGGGCGCCGAGCTCGTCGCACCCGGCGTCGACGGCGCGGACGACGTGGACGGCGCGGACGACGTGACGGCGCGTCGCCGGTCGACGCTGCCGACGCTGCCGAGGCGTCGCCGGTCGAGGCCGACGCGTCGCCGGTCGGCGAGACCCGGCCGCCGCGCTCGGATCGTCGCCCGCGGTCGGTGCGGTCGGTGCGGTCGGTGCGGTTGTCGGCGGCTGCGCCGCACTCGTCACCGCTGTCGCACCCATCGGCGACAACAGCGTCCTGACACACCTGGCCACCGGGCGCCTGCTGCTGGCCGACGGCATCCCTGCGGAGAACCCGTTCCTGTACAGCTCGACGGCCTTCCCGGTGCCCAGCTGGGCCTGGTCGGGCGCGCTGGCGGTCGCCGACGAGCTCGCCGGCGCGACCGGCATCCGGGTGCTCGTCGCGCTCGTCGCCGGACTGTTCGGCGCCGCGCTCGTGGCGCTGTGTGCGCCGTCGGATCGCCGTGGCCGTCTGCTCGAGGTGCTGGTCCCGTCGGGTCTCGCCGCGCTGTCGGTCGTCGAGTTCCTCGGGCCTCGTCCGCACCTGGTGTCGTTCCTGCTGCTCGCCGCGGCGCTGCTGGTGTGGTCCCGCCGTTGGTCGCCGTGGTGGCTGGTGGCCGTGTTCGCCCTCTGGATCAACGTGCACGGGTCGTGGGTGTACGGCCTGGCCGTGCTGGGCCTGGTCGCCGTCGCCCGGGCGGTCGACCACCGTCGCGTCACCCGTGGCGACGTCTGGCCGTTGCTCGCTGCCGTGGGCGGAACGCTCGCCGGTGCCGCCCTGTACCCGGACCGCTTCGAGCTGCTCCTGTTGCCGGTGCGGCAGTTCGGCGACCCTGTCGAACGTGAAGCGCTGCAGGCCTACAACGAGTGGGCCCGTCCCGGGCTCGGCACTCCGACGCTGTGGCCGATGCTCGCCCTCGGTGCGCTGGCCCTGTGGGGCGCATGGCGTGGGCGCCGGTGGGGATCCCTCGGTGCCGCAGCGGTGCTCGTCCTGATCGGAGCGTCGGGGCTGCGCATGATCCCGATCGCCGCGATCAGCCTGGTGCCCTTCGCCGCGGCGGCTCTGCGTGGCGCCGGCTCGATCCCGCTGCCCTCGGGTGCCGCTGCCCGGCGGACCTGGATCGCCGCGGGTCTGCTGGCGGTCGTCTCGCTGGTCGCTGCGGCCGGCGTCGTCGACCCGGCGAGCCCGGAGCCGGGCTACGACCTGACCCGCTTCGACACCGAGGCGTTCGCCCGACTCGACGACGCCGGGCTGATCGGCGACGACGTCCGGGTGCTCGCGACGATCGACGGCGGCAACTACCTGGCATGGCGCTACGGCGACCGGGCGAACGCGTTCGTCGACGATCGCCCGGGCGCGGCCGAGCTGATCGACTACCGCCGGATGCTGCGTGCCGAGGACGGTTGGACCGAGGCGTTCGACCGCGCCGCGCCCGACGTCGTGGTGTGGCCCTCGGACTCCGAGTTGGTGGCAGAGCTCGCTCGGCTCGGCTGGACCGAGGCAGGGGAGTACGGCACCCGGTCGCTGTGGTGCAGCCCCGCGCTGGCCGAGCGCTGCTGACCGAGTCGTACGAGCGGCCTACCCTCGTGCGGTGGCAGCGTCTCCGCAGACCCTCAGCGTCGACGAGCGCCGCCATGTCGCCTCATGGGCGGCGGACTGCGCCGAGCACACGCTCGCCATCTACGAGGTCGCGGTGCCCGCTGATGCGAGGGTGCGCGACGCGATCGAACAGACCCGTGCGTTCGCCAGGGGTGAGCTCGCCGTGGACGTGGCCCTGCGTCGCCGAGGCGGTGATGCCGGCGGCGCTGCACGGGACGCGCCGACACCCGCCGCGACGGCAGCGGCCTACGCCGCCGAGCAGGCCGCCGCCGTCGCCCACATGGGAGCCCACGCGCTCGGCGCCGCCGGGTACGCCGCCAAGGCAGCGACCCTCGCCGCCGGCTGCGACGGCGATGACGTGACCCGTGCCGAGGCGCTCCGGCAGCTCGCAGCGATGAGCGATGCGGTCGCGCTCGCCCTGTCCGCCCTGCCGTTGCTCGGCGAGGATCGCTCCGGACCGCTCGGCCCCGGTCGGCTCTGCAGCCGTCATGTCGGCGAAACCATCCGGATCATCCAGGCACAGCTGGCCCGGGCAACCGCCGGGTAGACCTCCGACGTCGAGCTCATCGACGTGTCAGTGGCCCGGTCGCTGCCGCACGGAGGTGGGGCGACCGAGAGGTGGCCGACGGCGGCCCCGTTCAGGCTGCCGGTGCGGGATCGGCCGGCAGTGGTGGGCCGAGGATCTCGCCGCCGTGGCGGGCGAACGCCGCGACGAGCAGCGCGACGTCGGGTTCCGCGGGTTCGGGGAGCCCGGGGGCGTCAGCCGGATCGCTCGCCTCGATGTGGAAGTCCTCGACGCCGCCGGGCGTCGCGTACTCCAGGAAGTGCGCGCTGCCCGAGTCGACACGGAAGGTGTGGGGGACATCCCTCGGCAGCCAGGTCGCCTCGCCGGGACCGACCGACCTGGTGACGTCCCCGACGAGCACGGTGAGCTCACCGTCGAGGACGTGGAGTGCGGTGTCCTCTCGGTGGTGGACGTGGAGCGGCGGTGAGAACCCCTTGGGGGCCCACTGCTCGAGGATCGTCAGCTGCCCGTCGGTGGCGGCCGCGTCCGACACGACGCGGAGGCGCGTCCCGAGGAACCAGCGGTCGGCGGCGACGGAGTCCTGGTGGTGGTCGGCCATGGTCGGTCCCCTCGGTGTGCTCGTGCGGGCCTGTTCGGCCCGGTCTCGGTCTCGCCGTCAGAGCCTGACTCCAATCCAATGGAGTCGAACTCTATCGAATAGAGCGATACTCTAACGAGATGGGCAGCGACGTCAAGAGGGTCAACCGGCGTTCGGAAGGTGCCCTGCGGACACGCCGGGCCATCGTCGAAGCTGCGGGCGCGCTGTTCGTCCGGGACGGCTACGCAGCCACGACGATCGCCGCCATCGCCGAAGAGGCGGGCGTCGCCGTGCAGACGGTCTACGCAGTCTTCGGGAACAAGCCGGCGCTCATGGACGCGGTCATCGACCGGTCGATCGCCGGTGACGACGCGCCGGTGGTCGTGAACGCCAGGGACTGGATGCGAGCCGTCTGGGAGGGGCCGACGGCCGAGGACCGGCTGCGTGCCTACGCCGGCGCGGTGCGGCGGATCATGGAGGGCGCGGCCGGCGTGCTGGTCGCACTCGACCGCGCCGCGGCGGCAGATCCAGAACTCGCAGCCCTCGCCACCACGACCGAGGAGCGCCGCCGGACCGGTGCCACGGCGGTCATCGATTCGGTCCGTGAGGTGGCTCCACTGCGCGCCGGGCTGTCACGGAGCGACGCGGTCGACGTGCTCTGGCTCCTCAACAGCCCGATGGTGTTCCACCAGATGACCCGTCACGCCGGATGGAGCCCCGAGCGCTACGAGCGCTGGCTCGCCGAGACGATGCCCCGGGAGCTCCTCGCCCCGGCTCCGTGAACCGGGTGCGGTCGTGCCGGTCCAGGCCGGCAACAAGGTGCCCGGTTGGTGGGGGTGCTTGAACCGGGTGCGGTCGTGCCGGTCCGGGCCGGCAACAAGGTGCCCGGTTGGTGGGGGTGGGGTGGGGGCGCGGTGCGTGAACCCCGGGGTGGACGGCCCTCGGGCCGTGTCAGTTCGGCCAGCGGCGGCGGGTGCGCGTGCGCGGCCGTCGATCGGGCGACGCCCAGTCGCGGCGCCAACCGTCGACGTCGTCGCCGCGCAGCGACGGCGTCGTGCCGTCCGCCGCTCGTCGACGCGCCGACCACCAGTCGCTCGTCGTCTCGTCCGCCAGTTCGGCGATCGCCGCCTCGACCCGGGGAGCCAGCTGGCGGGCGTCCTCTCCGTCCTCGGCCCACAGCGGTTCGCCGAAGTTGATCCGCACCGTGCCGGGCTCCGGACGTGAGGTGCCCTTCGGCAGGATCCTGCCGGTGCCCTCGAGGTGGACCGGCACGATCGGCACGCCGCAGCGCACTCCCAGGTAGGCGGCACCGCCCTTGTGCTCCTGGCCCCAGCCGTCGGGGCTGCGGCCGCCCTCGGGGAAGATCAGCAACGACCATCCGTCGGAGAGCAACGTCGCAGCCCGATCCGCAGAGCGGCGGCTGACCTTGTTGCGCTCCATCGGCACCGCGCCGTACGCCCAGGCCGAGAGCCGGGCGGTCGAGCGATGGTCGAAGAAGTAGTCCGCAGCGGCGGCCACGACCAGCTCCCGGCGCCACGGCAGGGGGATGGTCGTCATCAGCAGCGCGGTGTCCAGGTGGCTGTGGTGGTTCGCCACGAAGACCGCCGGGCCGTCGACCGCGTCGAGTCGGTCGGTGTTGCGGACCTGCGGACGACAGGTGGCCTCGGTGACGGCGCGCCCGACGGTCTCCATCGCCGCGACGCGGGTCCATCGGGCGACCGGGCGCCGGGCCCATTCGGTGTCGTAGTGGTCACCCAGGTCGTCGACGTGCGCCGGCGGTTCGACACCACGCGGCACCGGTGCCGAGGTGTACGGGAACCCGAGCGCCCGGACGCGACCCACGGGGTCGGGGCGCTTCGCCCAGGCGCGCTCGACCGCGTCGAGCAGCGAGCGCTGCGCGTCGCGTCCTTGCTGGGCGCTGGGGGACCCGGGCCGCGCCACGTCAGCTCACGTCCGACATGCCGAGCGGCGGGTTCTTCACGTAGGTGACGGTGGGGGACGGGCCGACGACGTCGCTGGCCATCTCGAGTGCATCCGAGAGCGTCGACGCGGGACGGAAGCCCAGCCGTCGCACCGTCGCAGGGTCACCGCCGACGACGATCACCTGTCCCAGGTGCTCGAGCGCGTGGCTGCCCCAGTACCACATGTAGAACGGGTGCACGCCGTGGTACGCGTAGCTGGTCCGGTACAGGTGGCGGTACCACTCGTCGGTCGCGAAGGACTTCTCGAAGCGGGCCTCGATCTCGAGCGGATCGGTCGTCTCGGGCAGCACCTGCTCGAAGAAGTCGATGTACGACGGGTGGTGCACCGGGTGGAACTCGTTCGTGGTGGGGTGCGTCATGATCAGCACCCCGCCCTCGCGGACCACGCGGCTTGCCCTTGTACATGTTGAAGAAGTAGCCGAGCCCGAGGCACATGACCAGGATCGGGTTCATGATCGAGTTCACGTTGTACGGGCCGACGTACGGCAGTCCGTAGAGCACCACGTCGGTCTGGCCCTCGACCTGGCACGAGCTGCTGGTCGTAGACGTGCTGGGTGGTGATCTTGTGCACCGCCTCGACCTCGCCGGCCTGGACCGAGGTGAGCGCGTAGGGCGCCTCCCAGGAGTGCATGACCTTGCGGCGTGCCGCGGGGCGCAGGCGGTCGAGGCCCTTCTGGACACCGAGGAACGTGGCACGGTCGCGAGCGGTCCACTCCCACTCGCGCTTGGCGAGCACCGACAGCGGACCGTCGCCGAAGAGGTCGTTGTTCACCGTCGTCTCGATCTGGAAGACCTTGATGCCCGCGTCGCGCAGCACCTCGCCCTGGCGCCAGTTGCTGCGGTGCAGCTCGGACTTCTCCTGGTCCATGAAGGACCGGGTGGCGCGCATGGTCTCGACGTTGTGGTGGTGGCGAAGCGCCTGGTAGCCGGACAGCCCCGTGGCGGTCGACTTCCAACCGCCGTCCATCGACACCAGGTTCAGGTTCACGTAGACGATCAGGTCCGAGGTCGCCGCACGCTTCGAGATCTGCACCTCCTCGCCGTGACGGGTCTCGCCGATCATCATCATGGCGTCGGGGTCTTCGGCGTCGTGGTTGTACAGCTGTCCCCGCGGCGCGAACGCGTCGTACACGCGGTCACCGACGCAGTGGCGCAGCTCGGCCTCGGTCATGCGACGGTGCAGCGCCAGCGCCGCGATCAGGTGCACGTCGTCGACGCCGGCCTCGGCGGCCAGGTCGAGCACCGCTTCGATGATGCGCTGGCGGACGTCGGGTCGCCGCATCTGCGGCAGCGGCAGCGAGATGTCGTCGAACGCGATCGTGAGCTGCATGCCCGGGAAGAGCAGCTCGGGCAGCGGGTCGGAATCGATCGGGTGCAGCAGCGCATCGCGGATCGCGCCGTCGGGATCCTCGAGACCGGGCAGCGGCTCGGGCGGGTAGATGATCCGGCTGCGGTCCGCCGGCAGTCGCTCGAGCCGGAACTGCTCACCGGAGTGGAACAGCACCGGCGGGGTGGAGCGGTCGACGTCGAGCACGAGCCCAGGCCGTGGCGCGGCCTCGACGCGTGGGCGTCGGGCCAACGGCGAGCTCGGCGTGGCGCGGCGCTCGGTGGACACGGGTCGGCGGTGCGGACTCATCGTTCGGGATCTTTCGCGTCGATTCCAGGGGCGGTGTGGCGCGCCCGCCCGGGTCGTGGGGTGCGGGGCGGTCGTGGTGCGCTCGGACGTCGCGCCCGCAGCACCGGCGCCGCCGGGTGGTCGGGGTCGTGCAGCGAGAACACGACCTTGGTGGCGCCTCGACGACCCGCGGTGCTCGCGTGGGCGATGGCGTCCGTGTAGCGCTCCAGCGGGTACGAGGCCGTGACCAGTCGGCCCAGGTCGGCGGCGGCGACGAGCTCGAAGGCCAGGTCGAAGGTGCGCACCGCGGTGCCGCCGACGGCTTCGGTGCCGTAGGCGTAGACGCCCTGCAGCGACAGCTCCCGCTGCCAGAGCGCGGTGAGGTCGAGGTGCTGCGGCGTGGGCATGCCGACGAGCACGACACGCCCGCCGGGGCGGGTCATGGCGGTTGCCGTCGCGATGCTGTCGGCGGAGCCGACGCAGTCGATCGTGACGTCGACACCGCCGGTGAGGCGGTCGTGCACGCTGGTGCCGTCGCCGACGAACGAGGTGCCCACCACCGGCGCACGGTGCGCAGCAACGTGCCCGGCTCGCAGACCGTCGGAGCGACCCCGTCGACGGTGCCGAGCTCGGCGGCCAGCCGTCGCTGGTGCGGGTGCTTGGCGGCGACGATCAGGCGGCCGGCGGGGCTCCACCGCGACAGCGCCGCGATGGTGAGCAGTCCGAGGGTCCCGGCGCCGATCACGGCGACGGTGTCGTCACGGCCGACCGAGGCCGACAGCGCGGCGTGCACCGCGCAGGCGGTCGGCTCGACCAGCACCGCGGCGTGGTCGTCGAGCTCGTCGGGCACGACGTGCAGCTGGCGACGGGTGGGCGACCATCTCCGTCGGACCATCCGCCGCCGGTGTCGCAGCAGTAGCCGCTCTGCAGGCCCGGCTCCAAGCAGCCGTGGGCCAGGTGCTCGCAGTTGCCGAGCCGACCGTCGGCGCAGGCGGCGCACGGCGGTTCGATGCCCCGGGTCACGCAGCCGAGCACCGGTTCGAGCACGACACGGCGTCCGTCGGGGTCGTCCGCGACGACCTCGTGGCCGGGCACGAACGGGAACGAGACGATCGGCTCGAACCAGCGCGACGAGCGTGCCGTCGACCGTGGCCAGGTCGGACCCGCAGATGCCCGACAGCGGGGCCGGATGCGGCACCCAGTCGGGACCGGGCAGCGTCGGGCGGGTCGACGTCGCCGAGGAGAGCGGACCGAGTCGTGCGCGCCGACACGGCGCGGGCGCTGCCGAACAGGCGCGCCGCGCCGAACCGGCGTACGTCGCGTGTCGATGCGAGAGGGCCTTCATCGGGCACCACCACGGGCCTGCGGTCGCCTGCCGACGAGCCATCGGCACCAGGCGGTGGCGGAAGCCCGGCGCCGGCCGGAAGTCCTCGACGAGCCAGCCCCGCTTGCGGGCGATCGACGCCAGACGGGGCTCGGGGTTGACCGCGACCGGGAAGCCGACCGCCTCGAGCATCGGCAGGTCCGAGGACGAGTCGGCGTAGGCCACGCGACTCGGCCGAGGTCGAGGCCCTCGCGCTCGCGGCAGTCGGTCGAGCAGCGCGCCCGGCCTCGGCCGTCGGCGGGACCTCGTCGAGCTGGCCGGTCAGGACGTCCGACCCCGTCGTCGACCTCGGTGCCGACGCGGGCGCAGACGATGTCGTCGAACAGCGGCCGCGAGCGGTTCGATCACGAAGTCGAGCGCGCCGGTGATGAGCACCGTGCGGTGGCCGAGCGCACGGTGCTCGCGGACCCGGCGGATCGCCGCGGGGAACGACGTTCGAGCAGCAGCTGGTTGAAGTGCTCGCGGGCGTCGGCCTCGAGCTGCTCGAGCGGGGCATCCTCGTAGCGCCGGTAGAACGAGCGCAGGAAGTCGGAGCGGTCCTTGCGGTCCTGGGCGAGCAGCGACGGCGCCTCGGCCAGCGTCCGCGGCACGAACCGCAGCCGGTCCGCGGGGAGAGGCGTCGGGTGGCGAGCCAGGCGTACGACGTCACCACGTTGGACGCGATGAGCGTGTTCTCGAGGTCGAAGGCGGCCAGCTGGCGTTCGGGCGACAGGACCTGTGCCGCGCAGCCGGTCGGTGCGGGTCCGCCTGCGAGCTGCGCGACGGCGGGGACCGGCCCGGCCGTGCTCGACCACCGACGGCAGGTGGATCTCGGTGACGTAGTGGTCCCAGTCGATCGACGCCGGGGTCGATGGCGAACTCCGCGCGGTCGTCGGCGTCCAGCGAGTCCCACAGGTCGAGCAGGTGGTCGACGCCGTAGACGGCCTCGCACTCGGTGTAGGCGCCGTAGAGCTCGACGTAGGTCAGGGCCCGCTCGGCCTGCGTCGCGTCGCTCCTCGACCGTGCGCGCCCCACTCGGCGGCCTGCTGCCCCGGAGCGGGCAGGTTCGACGACGACCTTCTCGGCCGGTTCGCAGCACGTCGATGGCCCGGTTGAGCTGGCCCTCGACGCCGGCCGCGCCCGGGAAGCGTCCAGTCCGGCACGACGATCGGCTGGCCGTCGCGGTCGTAGAGCGGGTGCTCGGTGAACCAGCTCGCGCACCCGGTCGACCAGCCGCTGGTACTTGAGCGGGTTGGCGTGCCGGTCGCGACCTGGATGATGTGGGGTGGCTCGGGAGCGGGTCGGCTCGTCGTCGGGCGGGCGCCCGGCGGCCGCGACGATGGCGGCGACCACGAGGTCGACCGGGATCACGTCGACGACGCCCTCGGGTACGCCGGGGAACTCCTTCAGCAGGCCGCGGGCGTAGGACAGGATGATCGGCTCGGCCATGCGGAAGCCGCGGATCCAGCCCGGGCGCGGCTCGACCAGCGCCGACTCGATGATCGAGGGGCGCACGATGCTGACCGGGCGCGTCGCCCTGGCTGCGCAGCGTCTGCGCGGTGGCCATCTCGCCGAGCGCCTTGGTGAAGGCGTAGGCGTCGGGCCAGCCGACCGACGCGGCGCGGGCCCGGCCGAGCTCGACCATGCGGTCGTGCACCCAGTCCTGCGGACGCCTCGGTCCGCTCGGCGAGCAGCGGGCCGCCCGCGGCACCGAGCTCCGTGCGGGCCCGGCGACCGGAACTCCGCGAGTCGTTCGGGCGAGCGGCTCTCGGCGTCGGTGTCGCCCTGGTCCGGCGGGCCGCGGCGACCTCGGCCCGCCAGTCGATGTCGGCGACGAAGGGGTTCGGTCGACCGGGCTCCTCCGGGCGTCGCCGCGGCGGTTGCCGGCGACGTAGCAGGTGCGACACGCCACGAGGTGCGGGGTGACGCCGAGCTCGTTGAGCAGGTCGGCGATGCGGGGCGGGCCCATCAGGTTGACCTCGACGGCCCGGTCGAGCGGGGAGTCGAACGCGACCGTCGCCGGCGGAGTGGATGACGACGTCGCAGCTGCGCGAGCGTGGCCCTGCCGGCGTCGTCCAGGCCCAGTCCGTCGGTGCCGACGTCGCCGGCCACCACCTTGACGCGCGTCGGCCGTGCTGCGAAGCCTTCGGCGCCGAGCTCGTCGCGCAGACGGTCGAAGCAGTCGTTGCGCAGGATCTCGCGTTCGACGCGGCGCTGGGCCGAGCTGCGACGGCCGTCGCGGACGAGCAGGACGAGCGTCACGTCGGGCACGCAGCGCAGGAGCCGTTCGACCAGCGCAGTGCCGACGAAGCCGGTCGAGCCGGTGACGAAGATGCGGTTCCCGGCGAGGCGGTCGGTGATCACGACGGCTCCTCGGCCTGGCGGATCGGCGGTCGGTGCGGTCGACGTGAGCCGGCGCTCGTGGCGTTCGAGGGCGAGCTCGACGAGCTCGTCGATCAGCTCGGGGTAGGACAGCCCGGAGTCGCTGCCACAGCATCGGGTACATCGAGATCGGCGTGAACCCGGGGATCGTGTTGATCTCGTTGACCAGCAGCCCGGCCGGCCCGTCCGTCCTCGTAGAAGAACGTCGACCGGGCCATGCCCTCGGCCCGCAGCGCCGGAAGGTGCGCAGCGCGAGCGTCGCGGAGCCTGCCTCGGTCACGTCGGTCGAGGTCGGCGGGGACGACGGTCTGCGCGCGCCGTCGGCGTACTTGTCGTCGTAGTCGTAGAAGTCGGCGCCGGGCACGATCTCGCCGACGACCGACGGCCCGGGGTTCGTCGTTGCCGAGGACGCGCGCACTCGATCTCGCGGGCGACGACCGCCTCCTCGACGACGACCAGCTCGTCGTAGGCGAAGGCCTCGGACAGCGCGTCGACCAGCTCGGCGGCGTCGGTGGCCTTGGTGACGCCGATCGACGAGCCCATGTTGGCCGGCTTCACGAACACGGTCCGCGCCGAGCTCGTCGAGCATCCGGACGGACCAGATCGTCGCCGCGGTCGACGTCGCCGAGTCGACGCGCGGATGCGGCGCCACCGGGCCTGGGCGATGCCGTCGGCGTCGAGCACCGTCTTGGCCATGACCTTGTCCATGGCGACCGCCGAGCCGAGCACGCCGGATCCGACGTAGGGCACGTCGGCCAGCTCGAGCAGGCCCTGCACGGTGCCGTCCTCGCCGTTGGGTCCGTGCAGGAGCGGGCAGCACGACGGTCGGGATCACGGTGTCGGCGACGTCGCCGGCAGCGGTCGTCGCCGGCAGGTGCTGCAGGGATCGAGGTCGTCGCCGCCGATCCGAGCGAGGCGGGGAGCTCGGCCGGGCAGCCCGGTCGAGAGCATCGCGGCCGCCGCCTCGGCGAGCATCCAGCGGCCCTCGCGGGTGATGCCGACGGGGACGACGTCGTAGCGGTCGAGGTCGACGGCCTGCAGCACGTGGCGGGCCGAGACGCAGCTGACGTCGTGCTCGGCGGAGCGGCCGCCGAACAGCACCACGAGGCGGACGCGATCGGGCAAAGGCACCGGGTGAGCAGTGTAGGCAGCTGGGGAGAATGCCCGAACTGCGCATCGATGCCTCGTCGCTCGCCGCGGCGCTCGCACGGCGAACTGGTCGGTCCCGACGTCGTCCTCGACGGCTTGTCGATCGATTCCCGTTCGGTGGCCGCAGGACAGCTGTTCGTCGCGGTTCGAGGGGAGCGTGACGGCCACGACTTCGTGTCGGCAGCCCTCGCCGCAGGCGCCGGCGCCGTCCTGGCAGAGCACCCGGTCGATCCGGGGCCGTCGATCGTGGTCGAGTCCGTCGCGACCGCACTCCCGGCGCTGGCTGGCGCCATGCGCGGACCGGATGCCCGACCGCGTCGTGGGCGTGACCGGCTCGGTCGGCAAGACGACCACGAAGGACCTGCTGGCCTCGGTGCTCGCTCAGCACTTCGTGACCGCCGCGTCGGAGCGGTCCTTCAACAACGAGCTCGGCGTGCCGTTGACGCTGGCGAACGCCCCCGACGACGTCGAGGCGGTCGTGGTCGAGATGGGCGCCCGAGGTGCCGGGCACATCGCGACCCTGTGCGACATGGCCCGGCCGACCGTCGGCGTGGTCACCACGGTCGAGGGCGTGCACACCGAGGTGATGGGCGACCTGACCGAGATCGCCCGGACCAAGGGCGAGCTGATCGAGGCGCTGCCCGCCGATGGGCTCGCGGTGCTGAACGCCGAGGTCGAACTGGTCGCGGCGATGGCGGTCCGGAGCGCTGCGCCGGTGCTGCGCTTCGGTGCCGGGGGTGACGTGAGGGCGAGCGACATCGAGGTCGACGTCGAGCTGCGGCCGTCGTTCGTGCTGGAGTCGCCGTGGGGGAGCGCGGCGGTCCACCTGGGCATCCGCGGCGTGCACAACGTGTCGAACGCCCTGGCGGCGGCGACAGCGGCGCTCGGGCTGGGTGTGCCGCTGGAGCGGGTCGTGCAGGGCCTCGAGTCCTCGGGGTCGTCGCCGTGGCGCATGGACCTGCAGCGGGCGTCGTCGGGGCTGTTGGTGCTGAACGACGCGTACAACGCCGGGCCGGCGTCGATGGCCGCCGCGCTGCGGTCGCTCGCGTCGCTGCCGGTGACCCGGCGCGTGGCGGTGGTCGGCGTGATGGCCGAGCTCGGTGACACCGCCGCCGCTGAGCACGAGCGCATCGCGGCGCTGGCCGCGTCGCTCGACGTGGAGCTGGTGTCGGTGGCGACCGAGCTGTACGGAGTCGCGCCGGTGCCCGACACCGACGAGGTGCTGGCGACCCTCGGCGGCCTCGACCTGGGCGACGGCGACGTGGTGCTGGTGAAGGGGTCGCGGGTGGCCGGTCTGGAAGTGGTGGCCGCGGCACTGCTGGCCTGAGTGCGGACGCCGACCCTGTCGGCACTCTTCCGACACCCCCTGTCGAACCGTCCCGAAAAACTGAACGTTCCGTCACCTCGGCTGACCTCAAGTCACCCAACCGTCCCGTTTTTCGGGACGGTGTGACGCTGGTGGTGGTGGAAGGTCGCCGGGCTACTCGGCGCCGAGGGCGACCAGCTCGGGATCGCGCAGGTCGATCACGACGGCGAGCAGCAGCGCGACCGCGGCGCCGAAGAGCAGCACGGCGCTGATCCCCACCGAGTCGATGACCGGTCCGGCGAGCAGGCCGCCGAGGGGCACGAGCCCCGCCCACGCCATCATCCACAGCCCCATGACCCGGCCGCGCACCTCGTCCGCGACCCGCATCTGCAGCGTCGTCGAGAGCGCGGTGACGATCACGAAGTAGGCGGCGCCCAACACGAACGCCGTGCCGAACGCGACCGCGACGATCGACGTGGTGCCGAACACCGCGAGCGACCCGGCGAACACGACCAGCGCACCGCGGTGGTGCCCGCCCGGTCCCGCGACGACAGGAACGACCCCATCGACAGCGCCCCGCCGGCGGCGCCGAGTGCGAACGATGCGAAGAGCAGGTTGAAGCGCCATCCGGTGAGGCCCAGGTGCTGCTCGGCGAGCAAGGGCATCTGGTAGATGAAGACGAGCGAGCACAGCGACAGCACCGAGATGGTGATGAGCACCCGGGTGATCAGCGTGTCGGCCACGCGCGGCCCGCAGCCCGATCTGCAGCTGCCGCAACGGGCCGTCGGAGTGCGATCCCTTGGGCGAGAAGTCGACGTCGACGCTCATGACCGCCCAGATGACGAACAGATAGGTCGTGCCGTTGACGAGGAACACCGCGGACGAGCCGGCGAGCGAACCGACGAGTCCGCCGAGCAGCGGTCCGACGACTCGCGACGAGTTCATGGCCACGGAGTTGAGGGCGATCGCCGGCTGCATGTCGGTGCGTGGCACGAGCGTCGGGAGCAGGGCGTTCATCGTCGGGCCGTTGATCGCGTTCGCGCAGCCGATGCCGGCGACGACGAGCACGAGCACCAGCCGGTTCGGGTCGTCGGACAGCGCGACGATGGCGAGCACGAGCGAGAGCGCCATCTGCCAGCCGGACAGCGCGACGATGATCCGGCGGCGGTTGAACCGGTCGGCGATCGCTCCGCCGAAGGGCGACAGGACGAGCATCGGGCCGAGCTGGGCGAAGGTGATGACGCCGGTGAACCAGGCGTCGCCGGTCAGTGCATAGGCGAGCGAGATGAGCGTGATGTTCTGCATCCACGTGCCGACGTTGGATGCGAGCGTGCCGGCGAAGAGGCGGCGGAAAGCCTGGCTGTGCAGGGCGGAGCGCAGCGTCCCGGGCGTCGGCACGGAGGGCTCACCGGAATACTTCGAGGATCGAAGGGATGGCACGCGCGCAGTGTACGGCCGGTGGGGGAGCGGCCCAAGCGCATTCGGCATGGCCCGTAGGCTGGTGCTGCCATGACGGACTTCTCCGTGCGAACGCACTACCAGGTGCTGGGAGTGTCTCCCGGCGCGAGCGTCGAGGAGATCCGCCGTGCACACCGTCAGCTCGCCCGTGTGCTGCACCCGGACCGCCAGATGGAGTCGACCGGCGCCGAGCGGCGCCTCGCCGAGCGGCGGATGCGAGAGGTGAACGTCGCGTGGACGGTGCTGTCGGACCACGACCGACGGCGGGCCTACGACACCGAGCTGCGAGCGGCGCGCACAGCTCCGAGCGGCGCCCGGAAC
The DNA here is from genome assembly GCA_963707555.1 of uncultured Actinomycetota bacterium. GTDB lineage: Bacteria > Actinomycetota > Acidimicrobiia > Acidimicrobiales > Microtrichaceae > JAFAFN01. The sequence goes on along the minus strand of CAVPQM010000002.1, from coordinate 9,008 downwards.
GGCTCCGGCTCGAACGGCGCACCGCCACGGCCGGGTCCGGGCTCGTCACGCCAGCCGTTCAGCGGCGCACCCGAGGACGCCAGCGATCCCGACGCGGCGTACGCCCGGCAGCGGCTCGACGAGCTCGATCCCGACGAACCCGAGCTCAGCGCCGGCCACTACTGGCTGCTGCGGCGGGGCCCGGTGGTGCTGATCGTGCTGGTCGGCCTTCTGCTCTTCGTGGTCACCGCCTACGCCGGCTCGGGGAGCCGGACCGACGACTCCAGCAGTTCGACCACGACCGAGCCGCCCAACTGCGTGCGCCTGGTCGAGGGGCGCACCGCGATCCTCGTGCCGTGCAGCGAACGCAACGACGGGCGGATCCTCACCCAGGTACCCGCCGCGCTCGACTGCCCGGCGAAGACCCGGTACGTGCTGCTGGATTCGGAGTTCTTCTGCGTGAGCAGCGACCCGGCGGTCACCGCGTCGACGCCGACCGTGCTCGGCGGCGGCTGAGCGAACGGGTGGGCGATCAGGTGGGCCGGGGGGAGCCGGAGCGTCGGGGGAGCGGGGTCGCCGGGGGAGCACGGCGCGTGTTCGCCGTGGAGCCCGTGCGCCGCTAGAGTGTCGCCCTCACGGGCGTATAGCTCAGCTGGCTAGAGCGCTGCCTTCACACGGCAGAGGTCCACAGTTCAAGTCTGTGTACGCCCACCGAACGACACGACCCCCGCCCTCGGCGGGGGTCGTGTCGCTGTCCGGCGTCCGGAACGAGCCCCACCGTGCAGGGTCGGAGGCCCGTGGAGCCCAGGAACCCTTGCGAGCGTCCGCAACGAGTTCTACGGTCGACATCACCTCTCGGATGATGCGCCGAAGGGGCGGAGGCGTCCCGTGTGCACTGCAGCGACCTTGACGACCAGCGACCACTACTTCGGTCGGAACCTGGATCTCGAAGTCTCCTTCGGTGAGGGGGTGACGATCACGCCCCGGAACTTCGAGTTCGAGTTCCGGAGAGCCGAACCGTTGCGGACCCACCACGCGATGATCGGCATGGCCACCGTCGCTGACGGCTACCCGCTGTACTACGACGCGACCAACGAGCACGGGCTCAGCATGGCGGGGCTGAACTTCCCGGAGAACGCGGTCTACTTCCCCGAAGCCGACGGCGCGACGAACATCACGCCGTTCGAGTTCATCCCGTGGATCCTCGGCCAGTGCGAGATCGATCGACGACGTCAAGGGTGCCCTCGAGGGGCTGAACCTGCTCGACGTCTCGTTCAGCGAGCAGTTCCCGCTCTCGCCGCTGCACTGGATCATCGCCGACCGTGACGCATCCATCACCGTGGAGTCCGTGGCCGACGGCTTGAAGGTCTACGACAACGACGTGGGCGTGCTGACCAACAACCCGACGTTCGACATCCAGCGCTTCCGTCTGAACGACTTCGTGTCCATGTCGACGGATCCGCCCGAGAACCACTTCTCGAAGTCGCTGGACCTGGACACCTACAGCCGAGGAATGGGAGCGATCGGCCTGCCGGGCGATCTGTCCTCGGCGTCCCGCTTCGTCAAGGCGTGCTTCACCAAGGTGAACTCCGTCTCGGGCGACACGGAGTCCGAATCGATCAGTCAGTTCTTCCAGATCCTCGGGTCCGTCGCTCAGCAGCGAGGTTGCGTGAGCGTCGGTGATCGCTACGAGATCACCATCTACTCCTCGTGCTGCAACATCGACAAGGGCATCTACTACTACCGGACCTACGAGAACAGTCAGATCACCGGGGTGGACATGCACCACCACGACCTCGACGGCGGCGAGCTCGCCCACTTCGCCCTGGTGCAGGGCCAGCAGGTCAACATGCAGAACTGACCCGCCGGCACGGGGTGGGTCACGGTGCCAGCGCACCAGGTGTCCGCGGTCCGGATCGCCGCCCATGCGGGAACGGGGCAGGTGCAGGTCGTATCGGACACCGGTGAGCCGGATGGCGAAGCAGATGAGCGCTGCCCCGACGGCAGCGACGTCGGTGTGGAAGCCGTTCGTGAACGCTGCCGCGGTCAGCGCCGCGCCGACGAGGGCCGGAACGGCGTACAGGCCGCTGGTGAGCACGGTGGGAACTCGACGGATGACGACGTCGCGGATGGTGCCGCCCCCGACGGCGGTGATCGCTGCCGAGCAGCGTCGCCTGGAATGGCTCCAGTCCCGCTGCCAGCGCAACCGTGGTTCCGGTGACGCAGAAGAGCGCGAGACCCGCTGCATCGAAGACGTTGATGAGGCGGAGGGCCCTCGGGAGCGGCCTCGTCAGGACACGGAGGCTGATGAACGCCAGGACCGAGCTGAGCGTGGCCATCGCCAGATACCGCCAGTCGCTGAACGAGGCGGGCGGCAGTTCCCCGATGAGGATGTCCCGCGTGATCCCACCGCCGAGCGCCGTCATGGTGCCGAGCACCACCACCCCCACGAGGTCGAGCTCCTCGGCCTCCATCGCGGTCAGCGCACCGTTCAGGCCGAACACGAACGTTCCGGCGAGCTCGAGGACGAGCAGGAGCGTCAGACCGTCGCGCACCCAGAGCCGCCCTCAGCGATGGAACTCGACGGAGAAGCGGGCGTCGTCGCCGAGCTCGACGTGGTGTCGACGCAACGGTGGCACGACGACCGAGTCGCCCGTGGCCAGGCGCACCGGGTGGTCGGGGTCGTCCTCCCAGACGAAGTGCACGGTGCCTGCGACCACGACGAGGCGCCCCCACACGCCCTGCGCGATCTGGTGGGCACGCAACAGCCCACGGGGCACCGACTCGGCGTCGAACACGTCGGTCACCCGCTGCAGCTCGAGGCCGTCCGGGAGCGCCGTGGCCAGGCCCCGGTGGGTGGCGTCGGCCGGATTCGTCGATCCGTCGGGGTCACTCATCGCCTCAGCCTGCCACCGGGGCCGCCGCGACGCTTCCCGTCCGCCTCGCAGCGACGCTTCCTGACAGCAGTGCATCGAGTGCAGCGGGTGCTCACTAGGGTCGAGCAGCACCTTCCGCCGTCCGCGACCTCGCAGGAGCTCCTCACACCATGTCCCCGCGTCACCTGATGCTGCCCGTCGTCGCCGCCGGTGCGCTCGTCCTGTCGGTCAGCGGTTGCGGGGGTGGCGACGACTCCGCGAACACGACCACGACCGGGCAGGCCGTCGAGCAGGCGACGACGACCACCTCGGGCGACTCGTCGCAGGAGTCCGGTCATCTCGCCCGAGTGCGACGACCTGCGCGAGGCGTTCATGAGTCTCGACGTCCAGCAGATGCTGGCGGCGTTCGCCGACGGCTCGAACCCCGGCCCGCAGTTCCAGGCCTACGCCGAGGCGCTGAAGGCCGCCGAGCAGAATGCTCCCGACGAGATCGCCGAAGACGTCACGACCATGGCAGAGGGCTACGCAGCGCTCGCTGCCTCGGCCGGCGAGATCGACTGGGACGCGATCAAGGGCGGCGATCAGGAGGCGTCCGCCGCTGCCACCGAACTGATGGGCGGATTCGGTGCCAGCGAGCTCGCGGACGCCAACGATCGGGTGACGGCCTGGCTGAACGACCAGTGCATCCCGACCTGACGCCCCGGATCTGCGGCCCGACCGGCGACGACCCGACGTAGCGCCGAGTCCGGGCGATCAGCCGGTGAACGCCGCCATCGTGCCCTCGGCGTAACGCCGCAGGTGGTCGATCTTCTCCTGGAGCGGCTGCTGGTCCGACCCGACCTCGTAGGGCCAACGGAACCCGACGATCACCTCGGTGACACCCTGCTCCTCGAGCTGGCGCAGCCCGTCGACGCTGTACGGCGTCCGCGCTGATCACCTGGATCTCGAAGGGCTCGTCGCTGCGCTCGAGCTCGGCGCGTAGCTCGTGGAGTCGGGCGATCATCGTCGGCAGGTCGTCGTGCTCGCCGCCGCCGTGGATCCACCCGTCGAGGCGGGCCGCCCGTCGCAGCGCTGCCTCGGAGTGGCCGCCGACGAGCAGCGGGATCGGCTCGGTCGGCACCGGCGCGATCTTCACCGACGGCATGTCCCAGGCCTCGCCGTGGTACTCGTGGAACTCGCCGGTGAGGAGGCCCTGCAGCACGTCGATGCTCTCGTCCATGCGCTTGCCGCGCCACGCCCACGGGGTGCCGGTGATCTCGAAGTCCTCGGGCCACGGGCTGACACCCACCCCGAGGGTCAACCGGTTGCCCGAGAGCACCGCCGCACTCGAGGCGAGCTTGGCGACGTGCAACGGGTGGCGGATCGGCAGCTTCAACACCGACACCGTGAACCGCAGTCGCTCGGTCACCATGCCGAGCGCCGAGATCAGTGCGAACGGTTCGAGGAACGGCTTGCCGTCGAGGAACTCCCGTGAGCCGTCGGGGTTGAAGGGGTAGAGCGAGTCCGAGTGCTCGGGGTAGGCCACCGAGTCCGGGATGAGGAACGAGTCGTACCCTGCGTCCTCGGCCGCCCGCGCCAGCGGGCGCGTAGAACGCCGGATCGGTCATCGCCTCGGCGTAGCAGAATCTCATGTCGGCCCCCTCGATCGGTCGCAGCGGCGACCGTATCCGACTCACGGCGGTACCTGACGATCCGTCAGGTGGGAGTCCGGGCGAAGAGGGCCGAGCGAGGACGCTCTCCGGGTCACGCCGGGCGTCAGGGGCGTTCGTCGTCGACCTGGCGCGCGTCGGCCGGGCTGGCCAGATCACGCTTCGTGTGCACCCGCTCCACGCTCTCGCCGTGGGCTCGGTTCACCGCCTTGCGCGCCGCGTACAGGCTGATGCCGGCCCGCTCGGCCAGCGCTCTGGCCTCGGCCTCACGGTCACCGGTCGCTGCGTGCAGCCACTGGCGTGCACTCGGCTTGTCGGTGTGGATCACCCTCGGGGGCTTGCCCCGAACGGGGTCTCGGGGGCTGCTCACGGTGCCTCCCTCTGTCGAGGTGCTGCTGGTCGGAGAAGGAGCACACCACGACGCGCGCGCCATACCCATCTCACCGCTGCGCCAAACCGCGTCATCGCAGCGTCACACCACGCCGTGGCCATCACACGTGCGTCGCCGCCCGACCATGGACAAACAAATGAACAGTTGTTATGTTCTTCGGATGGGTCGCCGGGCGGGGGTCAGCTCCGACGAGACACGGCAACAACTGCTCGCTGCGGCGATGCGAGTCGTCTCCGAGCGCGGCTACGACGGCACCCGCGTCGCCGAGATCGCTCGAGAGGCCGGCGTGACGACGGGCGCGATCTACAACCACTTCGACTCGAAGGCCGACCTGCTCACCGCCGCGATCGGCGAGCAGGGCCCCGGGACGTTCACCGATCTGATCGACTCCGAGCCGACGTTGTCCGCGATCGAGGTGTTCCGTCGTCTCGGCCTGCACCTTCCCGAGCGGAGTCACCTGCTGAGCGGCCCGATCATGGAGATCATCGTCGCCACCCGGCGCGACGTCGACGTCGCCAAGGCGCTCACCGTGTCGGTCTCCGAGAGCGAACGCCAGCGGCATGACCTCATCGAACGGGGCCAGGCCGACGGGCAGGTCGACGACTCCATCGACGCCGCGGCGCTCACCCGCTTCACGACCATCGTGGGCTTCGGTGCCATGGTCGCCGACGCGCTCGGGCTCGATCCGATCGGTCGGGAGGAGTGGGCCGACGTGATCGAGCGCATGCTCACCGCCGTCCGTCGCCCGCCGACACCGACCCGGACCAGCCAGACCTAGCACCTGTCAGACCTGTCAGACCAGCCAGACCAGCACCAGCCGACCGGGGGGACCCGACATGACCGTCACCGACGTGAACGCTCCGGAGAACATCGTCATGGAGCGCGCCGATCTCGACGAGATCGTGCACACCATCGAGCTCAACAGCGAGGTCCTGATGACCTGGGACTACCGGCGCAGCCGGCCCGCGCTGGTGAAGCTCTACGAGAAGGCCAAGACCTCGCAGTGGAACGGCTCGACTGACCTGGACTGGGACACCGTGGTCGACCTGGAGCGACTCGGTCCGGAGCTCAACGCCGCGTCGAGCCGCTTCTCGGTGCTGCGCGACCGTCCCGGCACACCGGTCAGCAACTGGGCCGACAAGGAGTGGGACCAGTTCGCGATCGAGATGCAGAAGTGGATGATGTCGCAGTTCCTCCACGGCGAGCAGGGCGCGCTGGTGTGCACCGGGCTGATCACCTCGACGGTGCCGTGGATCGACGCCAAGTACTACGCGGCCACCCAGGTGATGGACGAGGCCCGACACGTCGAGGTCTTCGCCCGCTACGCCGAGGACAAGCTCGGCGGGACCTACCCGATCAGCCCGCAGCTCGGTTCCCTGCTCGACGACATCGTCAACGACGGCCGCTGGGACATCACGTACCTGGGCATGCAGATCATGGTCGAGGGCCTGGCGCTCGCGGCGTTCGGCTTCATGCACATGCTCACCGAGGAGCCGCTGCTCAAGAAGCTGCTGCGCTACGTGATGAGCGACGAGGCCCGCCACGTCGCCTTCGGCGTGCTGTCGCTGCAGGAGCACTACGCCCAGCTGGGCGCCGCCGAGATCAAGGAGCGCCAGGAGTTCGCGTTCGAAGCCGCACTGCAGCTCCGCAACCGCTTCTTCGCCCAGGACGTCTGGGAGCGCATGGGGGTCGATCCCAAGGCGATCATCCCGTACATGGAGGAGAACAACGAGGGCAACGAGCTCTTCCAGAACATGTTGTTCTCGAAGATCGTCCCGAACTGCCGCAAGCTCGGCATCCTCGACGCCGGCGACGGGTGGCTGCGCGACCGCTTCACCGACATCGGGATCATCCAGTTCGAGGATTGGACCGACACCACCGAGGAGTACGGTTCCCTCGACGCGGTCGCCGCCGACGCGGCGAGCTGAGCGAGGTGCGGGTCGTGGGGCCCGGACCGACGACGAACAGGTCGGCCCTGCGGGGTCGTCGACACAGGGGGAACGAGAGCACGTGAGCGAGACCAAGGACACCACCGCGACCGCCGGAGGCGACGACGTCGTCGACGAGCTGCGCACCTGGCTCGAGGAGAACTGGGACCCGGACCTGACCGTCGGCGAGTGGTGGCAGCGCCTCGGCCTGGCCGGCTGGTCCGCACCGGGGCTGCCGACCAACGCCTACGGCCAGGGCCTCGGCCGCAACGACGCCGTGCGGGTCCAGAGCGAGATCGCGGCGCACGGTGCGCTGTCGGCGCCGGGCGGGCTCGGCCTGCTGCTCGCCGCTCCGACGATCGCGACCCACGGCACCCAGGAGCAGATCGACCTGTACGTCCGCGACATCGTCACCGGCCAGAAGGCGTGGTGCCAGCTCTTCAGCGAGCCCGGCGCCGGCTCCGACCTGGCCGGTCTCACCTGCAAGGCCGAGCTCGACGGCGACGAGTGGATCGTCAACGGTCAGAAGGTGTGGACCTCGTTCGGTTCCATCGCCGACCTCGGCATGCTCATCGCCCGCACCGACCCGGAGCTGCCCAAGCACCAGGGCATCACCTGGTTCGCGATCGACATGCACCAGCACGGCGTCGACGTGCGTCCGCTGGTCGAGATGACCGGTCACGCCATGTTCAACGAGGTGTTCCTCACCGACGCGCAGGTGCACGACGACGCGATCATCGGCGGGCGGAACAACGGCTGGGCCGTGGCCAACACGACGCTCATGCACGAGCGCTCCGGCCTCGGCGTCGGCGGTGGCTCCGCGGCCGCCGGCTCGGCGACGCCGGGCACCATCGCCGGCCAGCTCGACAAGCGTGCCGGTGACTTCGTCGGCCGCTCCGGGCACGCAAGAAGAAGCGCAGCGGCGGCGCCGCGCCGATCGGTGGCATCGGCTCGAAGATGATGATCGACCTGGCCAAGGGCAACGGCTCGATCGAGGACCCGACCATCCGCCAGGACCTGGTCAAGCTGCACACCCTCGGCGAGATCGGCCGCTTCAACAACCTGCGCCTCAAGGCGGCCAAGAAGGCCGGGCAGGACATCCCCGGCATCGGCAACCTCGCCAAGCTCGGCATGAGCGACATCATGCGGCTCACCCGCGACCTCGGCCTGCGCATCGTCGGCCCTGCCGGCATGCTGCACGCCTACACGCCGGAGCAGAAGGCCGCGATCGACGACGCCACCGGCAACCCGTTCCTCGCGATGGTCACCGGCATCGCGCTGTGCGCCCAGGCTCCGCCCATCTACGGCGGCACCGACCAGATCCAGCGCAACATCATCGGCGAGCGCGTGCTCGGGCTGCCCAAGGAGCCGGGCGACACCAAGGGTGTCCCGTTCAACGAGCTGCCCCGCAACGCCTGACCCCGCCCCTCACTCAACCGTTCGTCGGGAGGGTGCCCCATCACGGCCCTCCCGACGAACTGGTTGTGGCACGCATCTTAACGATTCGTCACAAGCTGCGCCTGCAAGTGGATCGTGGGATCCGAAAATCCTCTGACCACCGCCCGTCCGGCGACTGAGTGAGTACTCACTCAGGGTGTACTCTCGTCGCCGTGTCCAGGACCCGTGCCGAAGCGCTGCCGCCCGAGGAGCGACGTGCCCACATCGTCGCGGCGGCGCGCCCGCTGCTGCTCGAGTACGGCACCGCCGCCACCACCCGGCAGATCGCCGATGCCGCGGGCATCGCCGAAGGCACGATCTTCCGGGTCTTCGCCGACAAGGACGCGCTGATCGACGCCGTCGTCGAAGCGGTCACCGACGTCACCCCGCTCGTCGCCGCGCTCGGCGACGTCGACCGCTCCCTCCCGCTCGAAGAGCGACTCGTCCAGGCCGTCGAGACCCTCCGTCGCCGGGTGAGTGCCGTCTTCGAGATGGCCTCGGCGCTCGGTCCACGCTTCGCCACGGGTCGAGGCGGATCCAACGAGGACCGGGTGATCGCCCGGGTCGCGGCGCTCGCCGAGATCTTCGAGCCCGACCACGACCACCTGCGGGTCGACACCGTGCGGGCCACGCGTGCGCTGCACGGCCTGACCATCGCCTCGACGCACCCCCTGCTCGCCAGCGGTGACCCGCTGAACTCGGACGAGATCGTGTCGCTGCTGCTCGACGGGATCCGCACACCACTCCA
>CAVPQM010000001.1:0-32444 GCA_963707555.1 uncultured Actinomycetota bacterium | reverse complement strand
CCGTCGTGGCGTCGGTGGCCGCAGCGCTTCGCGGCGTCGACCGCCTCGGTGGCCCGTTCGTGCGCCTCGCCGGGGCCGCGTCGGAGCGGGAGAGGGCGGCGACGACCTCGGGCTCCCGGTCGACCGGGTCCCCGGGGAACTGTGCGGCTGCGCCGGATGCCCCGGGTGAGGCGCCGGAGTCGACCGCGCCGAAGGTCGACGCCAGCAGCGCCAGGGCGGCGACGAACACGACAGGGGCCAGGCGGCGAGGTACACATGGTGTGGGATGGCCGTCGGCAGGGCAACCGGGACCTGCTGCTTCCGTCGGGCGGCACGATGTCGGCAGAGCGAGAATTCCTCGACCCGGGAGCCGCCTCACAGGGTCCGCGGGTTGGCGACCCGGAGGCGGTCGAGCACGCCGTCGACGAGCAGGTCCAGGCGGTCGAGGCCACCGTCGCGGATCGCGGCGGCAGTGCGATCTCGTCCGGAGCTGCCAGAACCGCAACAGCGCCCTCGGCACGTGCGCTCGCGTTGGTGTCGCCTCGTTCGAGCCGCGGCTGCGACCATGTCCACGACGTGCGCCGGCGGCACGTACGTCGAATACGACGCCGCCCTGGGCCGGGGCATCACGTCGTCACGCAGGAACGTGCTCGCCCGCAGAGCAGCTTCCGCGGCGATAGCCGGCCTGCAGGTCACCCTCTGCCGGGCGGTGGGCGTCCACCTCGGCACCGTCGGCGCCCCTGCTCGACGGCGTCGAGCGCGCAGTCGTCGCGTCGGGCGCGATCAGCAGCAGCAGGTCCCACTCGGTCTCGGCGACACGACGACCGACGCCGCAGCTCGACCGACGGGTCGCCCCGCGAGGAGCCGCTGTCTGCCACCATGCAGATGACCCCCCAGCGCGGAGGTTGCCCTAGATCTCCCACCACCGCAGCACCTCGGGGTCGATCGGCACGCCGACCGGCGTCGTCGTAGGCGTCGAGCAGCTCCTCGCGCTCGCCGAGCCCGGCGACGGGGACCGCCTGACCGAAGCGCCACGCCCGCACGCAGAGCCAACCGAGGTCCTCCGCGGGATCGCCGAGGTGGGCCAGCTCCCAGTCGAGCACGGCGACGCAGCCCGTCGTCGTCGACCATGAGGTTGCCGAGGCGGAAGTCGCCGTGCACGAGCGACGGCGCCGCCGTCGGCGCAGGGCGGTGCGCCTCGAGCCAGCGCAGCACGTACTCGAAGACCGGCGTCGTGCGACCCAACGAGTCGAGGGCGCCCGCATCTCCTCGAGCGGGTCCGGCGCCTCGACCATCACGTCGACCGCGTCCACGTCCACCGCCGCGCCACCGGCAGCCGCGCCGCCGTCGGCGCTGTCGTCCTCGGCGCTGTCGTCCTCGGCGCTCGTCGTCCTCACCGCCGAAGGCGCTCGGCGACCCGTCGCCCAGCACCGACGGGTCGAGCCGGTGCACACCGGCCAGCGCGGCCCCGCACGAGGCGACCAGCCCTCGCCGGGCCCGGGTGAAGCGCTCGTCGCGCAGGATCTTCCGGGCGATGGCCTCGCCCTCGACCCTCGCCATCACGATGCCCGCCGCGCCGAGCACCGACACGTCGTCGCTGTGCACGAGCACCCGCGGCACCGGGAGTCCGGCCTCGCCTGCAGCGACGATGCAGCGCGCCTCCCGGCCCATCGAACCTGCAGGGCCGGGACGACCGGGCGGATCGCGGCGGAGGATCAGCGCGTGCACCGTGCCGTCGGAGCTCGTCGCGTCGAACGACCAGGTCTCTCGCGACGCTCCCCCGGTGAGTCGACGCAACTCGGCGACGTCGACGTCACCGAGGACCGGGCGCAGCGCCGCGACCAGCAGTCGGTCGAGCGGCACCTCGTCGGACGTCGGTTCGGCCATCGGCGAACCGTAGCCAACCGAGTGCGGTCGTGGGCGGGGTCAGCCAACCAGGGTGGTGCGTGCGCCGCGCAGCTGCCCGGGCAGCTGTTCGAGGTACCACCGGTAGGTGGACTCGATGCCGTCGCGCAGCTCGATCGAGTGCCGCCAACCGAGCGCGTGGAGCTTCGAGACGTCGAGCAGCTTGCGGGGCGTGCCGTCGGGCTTGGAGGTGTCGAAGACGAGCTCGGCGCCGGGGTGCACGACGTCGCGCACCATCTCGGCGAGCTCACGGATCGGCAGGTCCTCGCCGGTGCCGACGTTGACGTGCTGCTCGTCCGTCGTAGTGCTCCATCAGGAACAGGCACGCGGCGGCCAGGTCGTCGACGTGGAGGAACTCGCGCGTGGGCGTCCCGGTGCCCCACACCTCGACGCTGGTCGACACCGGCCAGCTTCGGCCTCGTGGAACTCTGCGATCAGCGCCGGCAGCACGTGGCTCGCCGTCGAGGTCGAAGTTGTCGTTCGGGCCGTACAGGTTCGTCGGCATGGCCGAGATGAAGTTGTCGCCGTACTGGCGGCGGTACGACTGGCACAGCTTGATGCCGGCGATCTTCGCGATCGCGTACGCCTCGTTGGTCGGCTCGAGCGAGACCGGTGAGCAGCGCGTCCTCGGTGATCGGCTGCGCCGCGTCGCGCGGGTAGATGCACGAGCTGCCGAGGTAGAGCAGCTTCGACACCTCGAACTCGTGCGCCGCCTGCACCACCGTGGCGTGGATCATCAGGTTGTCGTAGATGAACTCCGCCGGTCGGGTGGAGTTGGCCATGATGCCGCCGACGGTTCCGGCGACGAGGTACACGTAGTCGGGGCGGTTCGCCCGGAACCAGTAGTTCACGGCCGCCTGGTCGCGCAGGTCGAGCTGGTCGCGGCGCGCGGTCAGGATGTTGGTGTAGCCCTCGGCCTCGAGTCGGCGCACGACGGCGGAACCGACGAGCCCGAGATGGCCAGCGACGAACGCCCGCGCTGCACGATCCACTCTTCGCTCCTTCTGACGACCGACGCACCAGTCTCGTCGGTGGGGCGGGGTGAATCCAGGCATGCCGGCTGTGGCATCCGGCCGCTTTGCTCAACTTCGGGTTCGAAGCGACCGACACACCCCGGGTGCAGCCTGAGTCGAACGAAGCGGACACCATCGACATCTCCACGCCCCAGCGTCCCGAGGGCCTGGGCCTGAGCCAGTCCCTCATGGAGGACCTGGTCCTGCGCCGCGCGGTCGCCGAGGGCAGGACGCCCATGACGACGATCGCCGAGAAGCTGCACGTGTCGATCAACGTGATCGAGTCGCTGCTCAACGACCTCCGTCACCGCAAGCTCATCGAGTACGACGGCATGGAGGGACGGGCGTACATGATCTCCGTCACCGAGGCCGGACGGCAGATGTCGATCCAGCGTTCGCGTGAGTGTCGCTACTCGGGTCCGATGCCGGTGTCGCTCGACCTGTACAGCCGGGTGGTGCGTTCGCAGAAGCCGCAGCTCCGGCTCGATCGCGACATGCTCGAACGCTCGTTCTCGGACCTGGTGATCGCACCGGACCTGCTCGACCAGCTCGGCCCGGCCATCCACGGCAGCGGCGCCATGTTCCTCTACGGCCCTCCGGGCACCGGCAAGTCGAGCGTGGCGGAGCGCGTCGTGCGCGCCTACGGCGACGTCGTGCTGGTGCCGCACTGCATCGAGGTCGACAACCAGATCGTCTCGGTGTTCGACCCGACGTTGCACGACCCGGTCGAGGAGCAACCGCCCGGTGTCGACCGTCGGTGGGTGGCCTGCCAGCGACCCGCGGTGGTCGCGGGCGGCGAGCTGCACGCCGCGATGCTCGACCTGCAGCTCGACCGCGACACCGGGGTGTACCTGGCGCCGCTGCAGCTCAAGGCGAACAACGGAGTGCTGGTCATCGACGACTTCGGTCGCCAGGCCATGACACCCGAGGCCCTGCTGAACCGCTGGATCGTGCCCCTCGACCGGGCGGTCGACTACCTGACGCTGCACGGTCGCAAGATCGAGGTGCCCTTCGAGGTGAAGGCGGTGCTGTCGACCAACCTCGACCCGAGCCAGCTGGGCGACGAGGCGTTCTTCCGCCGCATCCACAACAAGGTGTACATCGGTGCGTGCACCGACGACCAGTTCGACTGGATCCTCGTGCGGGTCGCCAAGAAGCACTCGATCGACGTCGACGCGACCGCGGCTGCCCACCTCCGCGCGGCGGCGCGTGCCCGCGGCGACGGCGAGCTGCGCGCCTACCTGCCCGGAGTGATCTGCGAGCTCGCCGTGGCGATCACGAACTACGAGAACTCGGCGCGGCAGCTGACTCCGACCCTGGTGGACCGCGTGCTCGACCTCTACTTCACGAAGCTCGAGCACGTTCCCGGCGCGCCGGAGCCGTCGACCCTGGTCGACCTCGACCCGCAGGGAACGCTCGGCACCGACGCGCAGATGGTCGAACCGGCGCTCGCCGCGGCGCCTCCCGCGTACGAGGGCCTGCCGGGCTGATCCCGGCGCCGGAAATCGGTGGACCCGAGCGACACGTCGTCGTACGGTCGTCGACATGAAGTTGTGACGCACCCGCACGCACCGCGTGCAACCGCAGCGTGAGTACTGCGTTCCGATCGCAGCACATCCCTGCGTGTCCGCAGCGTGAGCGAGGGTCGACCTGCCGACGAGGCCGTCGCCCCCTCCGCTGACCGTCCGAGCTCGTGTCGCTCGCCGGGCCTGACCGCCCACGATCCGCGCATCGCCGCGCCGTAGGGCTGCAGCGACGACACGAGCCGGTGCACACAGACGGAGGTCTCCATGACCGCACCACGGCACACCCGCAGTCGCATCACACCCAAGGGCACTCGTCCACCGGGCTCGACCCCACGAGCCCGGCGCGACGGTTCCCCCTCGCACGACGACGTCACGTCACGGCACGAGCCGCCACATGCACGGTCGATCCGACCGGGCCGACCGACGCCCCGTGACGTGCCGCGCCGCTCCGGGCACCGCGGCGGGCGCTGAGCGCTCGCTGTCGGGGCCGAGCACCAGCCCCGCTACCTGGGACGGGTCACCGCCGGACCCGCTGCGCACACCCGGACCGATCGGGTGGATCGCGGCGGGTCCGACGGTACCGTTCGCCCGATGCCCGACGACGCACCCACCGACAGCGATCAACTCGCGCCGCTGGCGTCGCTCATCGTCGAACGCCGCGACGACCGCCCCTTCGTGGTCGGCCTCGGAGGCGGTGTCTCGGTGGGCAAGTCGACGACCGCCGAGCACCTGGCGGACGCGCTGCGCGGCCACGACCCGTCGCTCGTGGTGGAGGTCGTGTCCACCGACGGGTTCCTCCTGTCGAACGCACGCCTCGAGGAGCTCGGGCTGGCGATCGAGAAGGGCTCGCCGAGGACGTACGACCTCGAAGCGCTGGCGACGTTCATCGACTCCGTGCAGCGCGGCGAGACCGGTCTGGTCGCGCCCGCCTACTCGCACCTCACCTACGACGTCGCCGAGGGCTCCCACGATCTCGGCGCGCCGGACGTGGTCATCCTCGAGGGGCTGAACGTCGTCACCGTCGACGGAGCCGTCGTCGACCTGGTCGACATGTCGATCTATCTGGCCGCCGATCCCGACGACGTCCAGGTGTGGTTCGTCGAACGATTCATGCGCCTGCGTGCCGAGGCGGTCGGGAACCCGACCACCTTCTTCCACCAGTTCGTCGCACTCGACGACGCCGCCGCACGAGAGTTCGCCGTCTGGACCTGGACCGAGATCAACCTGCCGGTCTTCGACGAGCACGTTGCACCGGCGCGGTCCCTGGCGGACGTCGTGCTGGAGAAGGGCCCCGATCACCGCGTCACGAGGGTCTTGTCCGTGCAGGGTTGACGTTCTATGGTTCGTTACTAGAGTAATGAACCATAGAAGCGACGTCCTGGGTGGGCGGATGATCCACCGACGTCCGGAGCGACCGGTGACCCGCACGTGTTCGACGACCGCAGTCCCATCTACCTGCAGATCGCGGAGAGCATCCGCGACGACGTGCTGTCCGGCGTCCTCGGTGCGGACGACCCGGTGATGTCGACCAACCAGTACGCGGAGTTCTACGGCATCAACCCGGCGACGGCGGCCAAGGCGTTCCACCAGCTGCTCGACGAGGGCCTGATCTACAAGCGGCGAGGCGTCGGCATGTTCGTCAGCCCCGGGGCGCGTTCCCAGCTGCTCGAGGACCGTCGCGGCCGGTTCTTCGACGAGGAGCTCGACCCGGTTCTCGACCGGGCCGCACTGCTGGGCATCCCCGTCGAGGCCCTCCTCTCCCACGTGGCGACGCGTGCCGCCGACGCGGCGAACGCCGGCACGCCCGCCGCAGATCCGACGAACGGAGCCACGACATGACACTGGACGTGACCACCGAGGAGCTGACCTGCCGCATCGGCGGCACGAACGCCGTCGACGGGCTGTCGCTGCACATCCCGGCCGGCACGCTCTGCGGACTCCTCGGCCGCAACGGCGCGGGCAAGTCGACCCTGCTCGCCACCATCGCCGCCTTCCGACGACCCACCCGCGGCAGCGTGACCGTCGACGGCCAGGACCCGTACGAGAACGAGTCGGTCGTCGGGCGGATCAGCCTCATCCGTGAGAGCGGCGACATCGAGGAGGACATGAGCATCGAGGACCAGCTGTGGTGCGGCTCACGCCTGCGCGCCGGCTGGGACGACGACTACGCCCGTCACCTCGTCGACCGGTTCGAACTGGACCCCACAGCGAAGATCAAGACGCTCTCGCTCGGCCAGCGCTCCGCACTCGGCTCCGTCGTGGGGTTGGCCTCCCGTGCACCCTTGACGATGTTCGACGAGTCGTACCTGGGCATGGACGCGATCTCACGTGGTGTCTTCTACGACGAGCTGCTCGGCGACTACCTGCGCACGCAGCGCACGTTCATCGTCTCGACGCATCTGATCGGCGAGATCGCACCCCTGCTGGAACAGGTCGTGGTCATCGACCACGGCCGTCTGACGCTCGCGGACGACGCCGACACGCTCCGGGGCCGCGGTGTCATGGTGACCGGGCCGAGCGAGGTCGTCGCCATGGTCACCTCCGCCGCTCCCGACGCCACGGTGATCGACGTCCGTTCGCTCGGCCCCACCACACGGTCGACCTTCTACGGCACGATCGCCCCGGCGCTGCGGGCCGAGGCCGAACGACGCGGCGCCCAGTTCGGCCCGGTGCCCCTCCAGGATCTGCTCGTCCACCTGACCGACCTCGGCGATGAGCGCACGCTCGTCACCGACCGTCCCGAGGAGCGACCATGACCGACCCGACGCTGTCGAACCCTGCCGTGCGCGCCGAGCGGTCCTCGTCGCACTCGGTGCCGGCACACGTCCCCGACCCGGTGCGTCGCATCCTCGAGTACGTCACCTACGGGACGATGTCCTGGCTCGCCTGGTTCTGGGGCGCGGCTGTGCTCCTGTGGATCGTCTCGATCGTCCTGATCTCGCGCTACGGCGAGCTCGAGTCCAGCGTCTGGGAGTTCGCCGGGTTGAGCTGGACCCGTTGGGTCCAGTTCGCCGCCGGGTGTGTGCTCGCCTATGCGACCTTCCCGGTCTTCGTGGCACAGGGGCTCACGCGGCGCCGGGTCGCCCAAGGCTCCATCGTCGGCATCGTGGTGATCTCGGCGATCGGCGCCGCCGTCATCACGGCGGTCTACGCGGCCGAGCTGGTCGCCTTCGGTCTCGCGGACGTCGATCTGGCGTTGTCGGAGCGTCACCTCTTCGATGCGCCCGGTCAGCTCTGGTGGGTCGCCGTCGAGTCGCTGCTGGTCTACGCGGTCTACATGGCGAGCGGTTGGTTCGTGGGCCTCGGCTTCTACCGCTGGGGCACCGTCGTCGGGCTGCTGCTGACCGTGCCCGGGCTGTTGCCCGTGGTCGTCGTCGAGGCGTCGCTGAGCTCGTCGCTGTTCCCGGAGAGCGTCGACGCAGTGTTCCTCGACCTACCGGCCGGCGGTGCGGTGGTTCTGGTCGTGGCGACGTGGCTCGTGGCCGTGGCGGCCACGACCCGGCTGCTGCGCGACACGCCGCTGCGTTCTCGCCCACGCTGACGCTGCTGCCCGTCACTGCGCCGACGCGCTCCCGGTCCCGACGTGTGTCGGGACCGGGAGAGCACCAGCGAGGATCGGCGCTCCGTGCCGGCGCGGCACGTGGGTTCGCCGGGTGAGCGGTCAGGCCGCGGCGCCAACCTCGGCGGTCTCGGCGACCTCTTCGTCGTCGCTGTCCACTGCGGCATCCGACGTCGTCCCGAAGGCCGCGGCGAGCACGTCGCTCACGTGGTCGGCCAGGTGGAACGTCATCTGCTCACGGACGTGCTCGGGCACGTCGTCGAGGTCGACGCCATTGCGTTGCGGCAGGACCACCTCGGTCAAGCCGGCACGGTGGGCAGCCAGGACCTTCTGGCGGACACCGCCGATCGGCAGCACCTTGCCCTGCAGCGTGACCTCGCCGGTCATCCCGACGACCGGACGCACGGGCTGGTCGGTCAGCAGGCTGACGAGAGCGGTGGTCATGGTGACACCGGCGGACGGGCCGTCCTTGGGCACACCTCCGGCGGGGACGTGCAGGTGGAAGCGCCGACCCTCGAAGGCCGCCGGGTCGACACCCAGCTCCTCGGCGTGCGAGCGCACGTACGACAGTGCGATCTCGGCGGACTCCTTCATGACCTCGCCGAGCTGACCGGTCAGGGTCAACCCCTCGGCGCCGTCCATCGACGTCGCCTCGATGAAGAGGACGTCTCCGCCGACGCTCGTCACGGCGAGCCCCGTCGAGACACCCGGCACGCTGGTCCGGTCGGCCGCCTCGAAGAAGAAGCGTGCCCGGCCCAGCCAGGTCACCACGTCGTCGGCGTCGATGCGGACCGGTGCCTCGGTCTCGCCGGAGGCGATGGCCGTCGCGACCTTCCGCATGACCTTGCCGATGGTGCGCTCCAGCGAGCGGACGCCGGCCTCACGGGTGTGGTCGGCCACGATGGTGTGCAGCGCCTCGTCGGTCACCTCGACCTCGTCCGCGCGGAGCCCCGCACGTTCGATCTGCCGGGCGAGCAGGTGGTGGCGAGCGATGGCGACCTTCTCGTCCTCGACGTAGCCGTCGAGGGTGATGATCTCCATGCGGTCGAGCAGCGGCAACGGGATGGTGTCGAGCACGTTGGCCGTCGCCAGGAACATCACGTCGGACAGGTCCAGGTCGACCTCGAGGTAGTGGTCCTTGAAGGTGTGGTTCTGGGCCGGGTCGAGCACCTCGAGCAGCGCGGCGGACGGGTCACCCCGCATGTCGGAGCCGAGCTTGTCGACCTCGTCGAGCAGGACGACGGGGTTCATCGTGCCCGCCTCGCGCAGTGCTCGGACCAGACGGCCGGGTTGCGCTCCGACGTAGGTGCGGCGGTGGCCACGGATCTCGGCCTCGTCGCGCACGCCGCCGAGGGCGACCCGCACGAACTTGCGATCGAGCGCTCGTGCCACGGACTCTCCGAGCGAGGTCTTGCCGACGCCGGGAGGCCCGACGAGGACGAGGATCGCGCCGGCTCCACGCCCGTCGACGGACGACAGGCCCCGCTCGGCACGCAGCTTGCGCACCGAGAGGTGCTCCAGGATGCGCTCCTTGACGTCCTCGAGCCCGTCGTGGTCCTCGTCGAGGATCCGCGAGGCGGCGAGCACGTCGAGGGAGTCCTCGGAGCGGACGCCCCACGGCAGCTCCAGGACGGTGTCGAGCCAGGTGCGGATCCATCCGCGCTCCGGGCTCTGCTCGTTGGTGCGCTCCAGCTTGTCGAGCTCGCGCTCGACCGCGGCGCGCACGTCGTCGGGAAGGTCGGCCGCGTCGACACGAGCGCGCAGGTCGTCGCCGGAGTCGTCACCGACCTCGCCGAGCTCCTTGCGGATGGCGTCCATCTGACGACGGAGCAGGAACTCGCGCTGGGTCTTCTCCATGCCCTCCTCGACGTCGGTCCGGATGCGCTGGCGAAGGGTCAGGTCACCGAGGGTCTCGCGCGCCCACTCCAGGACCAGACGGAGGCGCTCCTCGACATCGATCGTCTCGAGCACCCGGGTCTTCTGCTCGAAGTCCAGATCCGGCGAGTAGCCCGCGGAGTCCGCGAGCGCACCCGGCTCGGTCATGCCGTCGAGCACGCCGATGAGCCCGGCGGCCCCGCGCTCGGTGAGGATGTTCTCCATCACCGCGCGGTACTCCCGTGCGAGCTCGTCGACGGCATCGCCCTCGGCGTGCTCCTCGATCGGCTCGATGCGGACCCAGAGAGCCGACCCGGTGCCCGGAACCCCGGCGCCGATGTGGGCGCGCTGCACTCCACGGACGACCACGCCGCGCACGCCGTTGGGCAGCTTGCCGGAGTCCTCGATGGTCGTGATCGTGCCGACACCGGCGTAGCGACCGTCGACGCGCGGGACCAGCAACAGGTGGCCATCCGCGGAGGTCGCGGCGTCGGCCGCCGCGCGGGCCTCGTCGGTCTCGAGGGCCATCGTGATCACCATGCCGGGCAGCACCACACCGGAGGTGAGGGCCAGCAACGGCAGGGTGTTCCCCTTCAGGAGGGTGTCGTCGGCGAGCAGTCGGTCGTCGGCACCGGGAACGGTGCGATCGGACGGCGGGTTGGTCCCATCGGGTTCGGTCATGTCACTCCAGCGGTCGGCCCGGACTCGATCCGGGCACGTCGAGAGGGCAGCACGCTCAAGGTCTCAAGTATTCCCGCTGGTTCTCAGGTTCCTCAGCTGCGAGCCTCCCCCGATGAGCGAATTCACGCCGGAAGAGGTCAGGGCAGCCGTCGACGCCTACGTCGCACTCCGCGGACGCATCGAGGCGGGTGACGCCACGTGGACCGACCTGGCGACGATGTTCACCGACGACGCCGTCTACATCGATCCCGCGTGGGGGCGCATCCAGGGCATCGACGCTCTACGCGAGTTCTTCGACGAGAGCATGCGCGGCCTCGAGGACTGGGACTTCCCGATCGAGTTCACCGCCATCGACGGTTCCACGGTCGTCGTGAAGTGGACCCAGCAGCTGCCCGGCACCCGGCCGGACGGGAGCCGCTACGAGCAGTCGGGTGTCTCGACGCTGGTCTACGCAGGCGACGGCAAGTTCTCCTACGAGGAGGACCTGCTGAACATGGCCCACGTGATCGAGGACCTGCGCGAGAGCGGCTGGCGACCGGGCGAGGGGTTCATGTCACCCCCGGGCCAGCCGGACCGGAACTTCGCCCGGTCCTGACCTCCCGGAGCGGGCGAGCACGCCCCGGAGCCGGGCGCCCGGGCCGCGGGTTCAGGGGGTGGCGTCGTCAGGAGGCGGGATGCAGCACCAACCACGGTTGGTGAGCTCGGTCGCCATGACCTCGGACAGCAGCTCGACCACTGCGTCTTCCTGGCGGCGCAGGGCCCGCGCCGCGACGCGGTCGCTGTCTGCTCGCTTCGGGGCGGGGGTGGCAGCGCCGACCGCCGAGGCGGCACGACCCCGGGGGGCGCCCGGCGACGGCTCGACGACGGCGTCGGCACCGGGGCCCGCTGCAGCCTCTGCATCGTCGCTCAGCTGGTCGATCAGCTGGGTGGCCTCCTCGACGGTGAACTTGCCGCCCGCCTGACGCTGGGTCAGGCCGAAAGGGTGGCGCGCCTCCTTGAAGGAGTCGAAGCCACGTGCCTCGAACAGCTCTGCGAGCTCCTGGATCTGCCTGGCCGAGGCCGGTGGCCCCGATGCCTGCCCGAAGGCCATGTGTGCTCCCGTCGAGGGGTGGTCGGATCCGGCGGGTGCCGGTCGACGACACGCTAGGGCCGGGGTCTGACAGTCCCCGGCACCATTCACACGAGGGCCGGCACGGCGACCGGGGGTGGGGTGCCCCGGTAGATCGCGGACGGACGGATGATCCGGTTCGACGACGCCTGTTCGAGGATGTGGGCCGACCATCCGACGACACGACCGGCCGCGAACGTCGGGGTGAACATCTCACGGGGGATCCCACAGCTGTTCATGACCACCCCGGCGTAGAACTCGACGTTGGTGTAGAGCTCGCGGCCGGGCTTGAGCTCGGCGAGCACGTCGACCACGGTGCGCTCCACCTGTGTGGCGAACTCGACCTGCTCACCGCCGATGCCGCGGGCCACGTCGCGCAGGAAGGTCGAACGGGGATCGTCGGTCTTGTAGACCCGGTGACCGAATCCCATGATGCGCTCGCCGGAGGCGACCGCCGCGCGGACCCACTCGTCGGTGTGCTCGGGTGAACCGATGGCGTCGAGCATGTCGAGCGCCCGACTGGGCGCACCACCGTGCAGTGGACCCGACAACGCGCCGATCGCTCCGCAGATGGCGGCGGCGACGTCCGCACCGGTCGAGGTGATCACCCTCGCGGTGAACGTCGAGGCGTTGAACCCGTGGTCGATGGTCAGGATCATGTACTGCTCGACGGCCCGCGCGACCTCAGGGTCCGGCACCGTGCCGGTGAGCATCCAGAGGTAGTTCGCCGCATGGCCGAGCTCGGCCCGGGGTGCGATCGGATCGAGCCCCGAGCGGCGCCGGTGTGCGGCGGCGAGGATGGTGGGGACGACCGCGCCCAGCACGATGGTCTGGTGTCGGATCTCCTCGGCGCCGAGGTCGTGGGTCGGCGCCCACCCCTCGCGTGCGCCCAGGTCCGACACGACGGTGCGCAGGGCGGCGAGAGCGTCACCGTGGCGGGCTGCCAGCTCGATGGTGGCGTCGAGCCCGCCGGGGAGCTCCCGCAACGCCGACACGCGGCGTGCGAACTCCGCCGCCTCCGCGGCATCGGGTAGCTCACCGTGCACCATGAGGTACCAGACGTCCTCGAAGCTGCGCCGTTCGGCGAGCTCGACCGCCGAGTACTGCCGGTAGTGGTAGTAGCCCTCGCGGCCGCGGACGTCGCCGACCTCTGTGGCGGCCACGACGACGCCGTCGAGTCCTTCGGGTGATGTGGTGGCTGCTGCGTCTCTCATCTGCTCTCCTCGTCGGCGACGGTCGCCCGACCCTCGGGGCCGCCCTGCGGTGTGTTCTCCGTGTCGTCTCGATCGTAGGAAGCGGATCGCTCGACGTAAACGTTGATCATGTATATGTTGATCGAGTCAATGCGCTCGACCAGGAGCAGCGGACGAGGAGCGATCGATGGCCCGGATGATGACGAGCGAGGAGGCCGCCGGTCGCCTCGGCGTCAAGGTCACCACGTTGTACGTCTACGTGAGCAGGGGCCTGCTCGAGTCCCACCCGGATCCTGGTTCGCGCCGCAGCCTGTTCGCCGTCGAGGACGTCGAACGGCTCGCCGCCCGCTCGCGTGGTGGGCGCCGGACCGAGAGCCGACTCGCCGTGGTGACCACGTCGATCACGCTGCTCGACGAGCGAGGCCCGGTGTACCGCGGCCGCCCTGCCACCGAGCTGGCGACGACCGAACCGTTCGAGCGGGTGGCGGACGCGCTGTGGCGGGCCGAGCCGCTCGAGGACGGGGAGTGGTCGCCCCGGACGCTGGACGTTCCCGCGCACCTGCGCCCCAGGGACCGGCTGCCGTGGGCGACCGTCATGTCCGGCGCCGAGGACCCCTTCCGCGCTGACCTGCGCCCGACAGCGGTGGCCCGCGCGGCCCGCACTCTCGCGGCGACGCTGGTGGCTGTACTGGGTGATCCCAGGCGTGAGTCGACCGGCGGCGCGGAGGTGCCCGAGCTCGTGCTCGCCGACGGGGCGCGTGTCGGGGGGTCGCTCGCCGGACGGCTGACCGCAGCGATCAGGCCGGGCGGCGGACCGCACGACGATCCCGCCGGTGTGACCGCCGCGGTGAACGCCGCGATGGTCCTGCTGGCCGACCACGAGCTCGCCACCTCCACGCTGGCGGTCCGGGTCGCCGCGTCGACCCGTGCGGATGTCTACGACGCGGTGCTCTCGGGGCTGGGCACGAGCGCCGGCACCCTGCACTCGGCGGCGAGCGACATCGCCCTGGAGCTGCTGCGAGCGGCGTCGTCGGACGGCGTCGAGGTCGCGATGGGTGATGCGATCCGGCGCTGGGGGTCCGTACCGGGTTTCGGACACGGTGCCTATCCGGAGGGCGATCCGCGAGCGACCTGCCTCCTGGCGCTCGCCTCTCGACTCGGCGACGAGGAGCACCGGGCACTGGTGCAACGCTCGGTCGAGATCGCTGCCCAGCAGGGCCTGCCGCCGGCGAACATCGACTTCGCGCTCGCCGCGTTGGCGAGCGCGATCGACGCGCCACCCGGCATGATGCCCGCCTTGTTCTCGATCGCGCGCGTCGCGGGCTGGGTCGCCCACTACCTCGAGGAGCTCGAGGAACGCCCCCTGCGGTTCCGCGCCCGAGCGATCCACACGACCGACACACCCTGACCCGGGGGGGACGGACTGAAGTGCCCGGCTGTCACGGTCGGGCGGGTGAGGCGACCCCCTCACCCGCCCGACGCGACCTGTGCGCTCCCGGACTGAGCGTCGTCGTCGACGCCCGGCCGGATCGAGTGACAGGAGGAGCTCAGCGGCTGCGACGATGACCGCCAGACCACATCGCGAGTCCGCCGAACTCCCTCCCGACTCGTCGATGACTGTAGAACGGCGCCCCTTCGATGTAAAGGGTTCTTTACATCGAATCATCGGGTCTGTTCACAGCGCCGAGCGCCCACTCGGCGCGCGCCGCGTGACGGACGGCCGCGGCGTTTCGGCGCGCGCGGCGCCGGGTACCTCGGCGTCACGCGCCCCCACAAGGATGTGATTCCACATGTGCGGTATTGCCGGCGAGATCGCCGCACCCGGACAGACACCCGACGTCGACGCAGTTGCCCGGATGACCGACATCCTCGCTCCGCGAGGACCCGACGGAGAGGGGCTCTGGACCGACGGTCGAGTGGCCCTGGGCCACCGTCGTCTCAAGGTGATCGACCTCTCGGACGCCGCGGCGCAGCCGATGGTCGACGGCGAGCTCGGCCTGACGACCGTGTTCAACGGCTGCATCTACAACTACCGGGAGCTGCGCGAGGAGCTCGCCGCGGCAGGCCACCACTTCATCTCCCACGGTGACACCGAGGTGCTGGGCAAGGCGTGGCGGACCTGGGGCGAGGACATGGTCGACCACCTCCAGGGCATGTTCGCGATCGCCATCGTCGACAGCCGCAACGACGAGGTCGTCCTCATCCGCGATCGGCTCGGCATCAAGCCCCTCTACCTGCACGAGGCGAACGGTGTGCTCCGGTTCGCCTCGACGCTGCCGGCGCTGCTCGCGGGGGGCGGGGTGTCCTCACGCATCGATCCCGTGGCCCTCCACCACTACCTGTCGCTGCACTCGGTGGTCCCCGCGCCGCGCACGATCCTCGCCGAGGTGCGCAAGGTGCCGCCCGCGACGATCCTGCGCATCCGTGGTGACGGGACCCGCACCGAACGCTGCTACTGGGACCTCGACTTCGACGCCGGACCGCACGGCGACGCGCTGTCCGCCGGCGAGTGGACCGACGCCGTCATCGGAGCGCTGCGCACCGCGGTCGAGCGTCGGCAGGTGGCCGACGTCCCCGTGGGCGTGCTGCTCTCCGGCGGTCTCGACTCGAGCCTCATCACGGCACTGCTCGCCGAATCCGGCCAGAGGGGACTTCAGACCTTCAGCATCGGATTCGAGTCGCACGGTTCGATCGACGGCGACGAGTTCCGCTACTCCGACGTCGTCGCCCGCACCTTCGGCACCGACCACCACCAGATCAGGATCCGTTCGGTCGACCTGCCCGGTGCGCTCGCGGACGCGATCGGCGCGATGAGCGAACCGATGGTGAGCCACGACGTGGTCGCCTTCCACCTGCTCAGCGCCGAGGTCGCCCGCCACGTGAAGGTGGTGCAGTCGGGGCAGGGCGCGGACGAGGTCTTCGGCGGCTACCGCTGGTATCCCCCTCTCGCCGAGCTCGATCCGGCGGCGGGGCTCGACGCCTCCGTCGACGCCTACGCCGAGGTCTTCTTCGATCGTCCCCACGCGGCCATGTCGACGCTGGTCGAACCGGGTCACCTCGTCGAACACGACGTGACCAGGGAGATGGTGCGCGAGCACTTCGGTCGCAGAGGCGCCACCGCGACGATCGACCGGGCGCTGCGCATCGACACCCAGGTGATGCTCGTCGAGGACCCGGTGAAGCGCGTCGACAACATGACGATGGCCCACGGGCTCGAGGCACGCGTGCCGTTCCTCGACCACGAGCTCGTCCAGCTCGCCGCGTCGGTGCCGGCCCGACTGAAGCTCGCCCACGGCGGCAAGGGTGTTCTCAAGGAGGCGGCCCGCAGCCTCCTGCCCGCCGAGGTGGTGGACCGGCCCAAGGGCTACTTCCCCGTGCCGGCGCTGAGCCACCTCGAGGGACCGGTGCTCGACATGGTGACCGACGTGCTGCGGTCGCCCGAAGCGAAGGAACGCGGGCTGTTCCGGCCCGAGGCGGTCGAGTCGCACCTCGAGGATCCGAACGGGTCCATCACACCGCTCAAGGGCAACTCGCTCTGGCAGATGGCGCTGCTCGAGCTGTGGCTCCAGGGGCACGGCCTGTGACGCGAGCTCAGGTCGACCCCGCTCCGGCCGACGTCGGCGACACTCCACCGGGCGCAGCGCGCCACGAGGTCTGGAGCGAGCTCACCCCGTCGATCACGGGACGGTGCCGCGAGGCTGCCACCGTCGACTGCGGCTGGGGCCGGCTGGTGTTCGGTCAGACCTTCACCGACTCGGCCGACGTCGCGAACGCTCTGCGCGCCGAGGAGCCCGGCAGCCGAGACATCTGCCTGTACGCGAGCGATCCCCACGTGGTGGTCGGACACGCCCCCAACGAGCTGTTCATCGACCCGTCCCACACCTACCGGCTGGAGTTCGAGGCGTACCGGCCACGTCGGCGGCCTCTCGAGGGTGTCGTGGTCCGGGCCGTCGAGGGTCTCGACGACGCCCGCTCGGTCAACCACCTCTACCTGCTGAACTCGATGGTCACCGCGTCCGACGACCGCATCGTCGAGAACCAGAGTGGGTCGTCGTTCACCTATCTCATCGCGGAGGATGCGGCCTCGGACCGGGTGATCGGCTCGGTCATGGGCGTCGACCACGTCGAGGCCTTCGACGACCCCGAGGGCGGGACCAGCCTGTGGTGCCTGGCTGTCGATCCCCAATCGTCTCGCCCCGGCGTCGGCGAGGCGCTGGTGAGGGCACTGGCCGAGCACTACCTCGCCCTCGGGCGACGCACGATGGACCTCTCGGTGCTGCACGACAACCTTCCGGCGATCCGGCTCTACGAGAAGCTGGGGTTCCGGCGGGTCCCGGTGTACTGCATCAAGCGCAAGAACCCGATCAACGAACCGCTGTTCGTGCCCGGCGCGGTGCCGGGACTCGACGACCTGAACCCCTATGCGCGGATCATCGCGGACAAGGCCCTGCGCCGCGGTGTCGAGGTCGAGGTGCTCGACGCGGAGTGGGGCGAGCTCCGCCTCAGCTTCGGCGGGCGCAGCATCGTCACTCGGGAGTCGCTGTCGGAGCTGACCTCCGCGATCGCGATGAGCCGCTGCGACGACAAACGGGTCACCCGCCGCATCCTCGGCGACGCCGGACTCCGGCTCCCCCGCGGCGTGGTCGCCACCGGCGACGACCGCGACCTGGAGGCGCTCGAGGAGTTCGGCCCCGTCGTCGTGAAACCGGCTCGCGGTGAGCAGGGTGCGGGCATCACCGTCGGTGTCGACGACCCCGAGGAGCTGCGAGCGGCGGTCACACGTGCGGCGCAGCTGTGCGAGCACGTGCTCATCGAGGAGCGCTGCGAGGGCGACGACCTGCGCATCGTCGTCATCGATCACCGCGTGGTCGCCGCGGCACTGCGGCGACCCGCCGCCGTGGTCGGCGACGCCCGCCACACGGTCAGCGAGCTGATCGCCGCGCAGAGCCGACGACGTGCCGCCGCGACGGGAGGCGAGTCGACCATCCCCGTCGACGACATCACCGTCTCGGTGCTGCGCGACCAGGGCCTGACCCTGGACTCGGTGCCGGAGGACGGCGCTCGGATCGAGGTCCGCGGGACCGCGAACCTGCACACCGGCGGCACGATCCACGACGTCACCGACGAGCTGCACCCCGCGCTCGCCGACGCCGCCGTCCTGGCGTCGCGTGCGTTGGACATCCCCGTCACCGGACTCGACCTGCTGGTGCCCGACGTGTCCGGCCCCGAGTACGTGATGATCGAGGCGAACGAGCGTCCCGGTCTGGCCAACCACGAACCGCAGCCGACCGCCGAGGCGTTCGTCGA
Organism: uncultured Actinomycetota bacterium; assembly: GCA_963707555.1. Classification (GTDB taxonomy): domain Bacteria; phylum Actinomycetota; class Acidimicrobiia; order Acidimicrobiales; family Microtrichaceae; genus JAFAFN01. The sequence goes on along the minus strand of CAVPQM010000001.1, from coordinate 14,298 downwards.
CCTGCTGTTCCCGACCCTGAGGCGGCGACGATGAGCGGCGGCGTGGACACCGAGCGACTCCAGGCGACGCTCGTCGAGCTGTTGGGCATCCCGAGCCCGAGTGGGCGGACAGACGAGGTCGTCCAAGTGCTGGGCGACCGGCTGGTCGACCTGGGTCTGTCTCCCGAGCTCACCCGCCGGGGCGCCATCTCGGTGCGGCCGACCGGCTCTCCACCGGGCTCCGCGAGGGCGATGGTCGCCCACGCCGACACGATCGGGGCGATGGTGCGAGAGGTCAAGCCGAACGGTCGCCTGCGGTTGACGCCGATCGGCTCCCACAGCGCCCGCTTCGCCGAGGGCGGGCGCGTCACGCTCTTCGTCGACGACCCCGCCGTGACCTACACCGGCACGGTCCTGCCGCTGAAGGCGAGCGGGCACCGGTGGGGCGACGAGATCGACACCCAGGGTGTCGGCTGGGACCACGTCGAGCTCCGCCTCGACGAGGCGGTCGAGTCGGCCGCTGACGTCGAGGCCCTCGACATCCACGTCGGTGACCACGTCGCTTTCAACGCACAACCGACCATCACCTCGAGCGGGTTCGTCGTCGCTCGGCACCTCGACGACAAGGCGGCGCTCGCCGCGCTGCTCGAGATGCTCACCGTGCTCGAACGCCAGGACGCGGAGCTCGAGGTGCCCCTCCACGTGCTGATCACCATCAGCGAGGAGGTGGGACACGGAGCGTCGCACGGCCTCGACGGTGACGTCGCCGAGCTCATCTCGATCGACAGCGCGGTGGTCGCCTCCGGCCAGACGTCGAGGGAGGACGCCGTGACGGTGGCGCTGCAGGACTCCAGCGGTCCGTTCGACTACCACCTCACGCGCCGACTCCTCGCGCTCTGTCGGCGCACCGACATCCCCCACCGTCGCGACGTCTTCGACTTCTACCGCTCCGATGCCGCTGCGGCACTCGAGGCGGGCGCGGCCACACGTGCGGCCCTGATCGGCGTGGGCGTCGACGGCACCCACGGTCACGAGCGCACACACCTCGACGGCATCGTGGCGCTCACGCGGCTGCTGTTGGCGTACGCCCGCTCGCCGTTGACCTTCACGGAGTGGGACGCGGAGCCGCTCGGTCCGCTCGAGGACTTCCCCTCGACGTCGGTGCAGCCCGCGCCCCACCAGCGTGAACTGCTCGAGTGAACAGGCGAGGCGCCCGACCCCCTAGCGTGCTCGCATGGTTGATCCCGATGTCGTGATCGTCGACGCCGACACCGTGGCCGGCTGGCGGCGGGTGACACCCTCGTTCGAGCAGCTGCGCGCCGCGGTCGCCGACCTGCGCTCGCAGGCACCCGACTCGGTGGTCGCCATCGTGGGTGACCCCGCCCTCAAGTGGGCGCTGTCGTCGGCCGACCAGGCCCTGCTCGACGAGGAGATCAACCACCAGCGCATCGTGCTGGCCCCTGCGGGCACCCGTGAGGGCCACGTCGGCTTCATCGCCGCGGCCGTGCGCTGCGCGGACGCTCGACGGATCTCGGTCGTGGTCGTCACCGACCGTGCGGTGCAGGACTGCGCGATCGCTCGGCTCCAGCGCGTCGGCGAGCGCTTCGTCTTCGACCTCGCCGGCGCCGCGCCGACCGAGGTCACGGCGTCGTCCGCTCCCCGACACCACCGCCGCAAGCGCGCGACGGACTGAGCGGGAGCCCAGGGGGTGCCGACCGCTGCCACCGTGGCGTCACGCCCGACCGGACCTCTGCGCGCCGGGCTGTTCTCGGCGATCGAGCGGCTGTACGCGCGGCACTCGGCGGGACGCAGCGCTGCCGAGGACCGCTCCGTGCTCGCCGAGCTCGACCTGCACCGTCGAGCCGAGCGGGTGCTGCCCGACGGCATGAGCCTCGAGTGGCTCGGCACCGCCGGCTTCCGCCTGACCCACGAGGGCACGACGCTGCTCATCGACCCGTTCCTCACGAGGCGGAGCCTGGGTCAGACGCTCGGTTCGTCGACCGTGCGGACCGACCCCGAGGTGGTGGCGCGGTTGGCGCCCGAGGCGGATGCCGTGCTCATCGGACACTGCCACTTCGACCACGCGATGGACGTGCCAGAGCTCGCCCGGCGGGGTGCGGCCGTCTACGGGTCGTCGAACGTCGTGCGGCTCCTGGGGCTCCACGGCCTGGCCGACACCGCGGTCGAGGTCGATCCGCAGGCTGTGTACGAGATCGGCCCGTTCACCGTCCGCTTCGTGCCCGGTCGCCATTCGAAGCTGCTGCTGGGACTCGCAGTGCCCTCCGACGGCGAGCTGACCTGCGACTCGCTCGACGGGCTCTCCAGCAGCGCCTACCGCTGCGGTCAGGTCTACGGCATCCACATCGAGGTCGACGGCACGACCTTCTTCCACCTGGGCAGCGCCGACCTGGTCGAGGAGGAGTACCGCCTGGGCCCGGTCGATCTGCTGCTGTGCTGCATCGCGGGGCGCTCGATGACCCGCGACTTCACCCCACGGGTGCTCTCCACCTTCGAGCCCGGCCTCCTCGTGCCGCACCACCTCGACGACTTCTTCGCGCCGATCGACGCGCCGATGGGGCTGTCGCTCAACATCGACGTCTCGGGCTTCGTCGACGACGCGCATCGTGTCGATCCGTCGCTCGACATCGCGACGCTCACGCCGTTCCGGCCCTATCGAGCCTGAGCCGACCGAGTTCCCGACGCTCCTGGGAACCGACCGAGGCGTCCGGTCGTCAGAACAGGTCATGGATGCCGACGACTCGAACAGCAGCGACTCGACCACCGGCGACGACCCCGCTGCACCCGGTCCCGACGGACCGGCCCCGCGCTCACGCAGGTGGCTCGTGCCGGGCCTCGCCGTCGCAGCCATCGCCGCGTTGGTCGCTGTCGTCGTGTGGCTCGCAGGCAGCGACGAGCCGGTCGAGACCGTCGACGCGGACCGTGTGCCGGCGACGACGGACGCGATGGCAGCGGCCGGGGACGAGGCCCCGGAGACCGGTTGGATCGACGTCCGCCTCGAGGAGACCGGCGGAATCTTCATCGAGGGCTTCGAAGTCGGGCTGCGGTTCGAGACGGTCGAGGGTGCGACGGTCGCCGCCATTCGGTGGAACGAGCGGTTCGCCGAGGTCGGTCGGCGGGACATCCACGAGTACTACGACAGCGTGCACCACCAGAGCGTGCCGGCCGGGTCCGTCGTGGTCCGAGCCGAGGCGAACACCGGCGCCGGCCCGCCGCCCTCGGTGCCTGACCTGACCGGCGACCTGCCCTGCTCGGTGACCGTCGACGTCGCTCCCGGCCGTACCGTGACCGTCGAGGTGTCCTTCGAGGGTGGCGACGGCTGCCTGCGGGTCGTCGACGCATCGGCTCCGACCACCACAGCTGCTCCCTCGACCACCACGCAGGTCGCCGTGACCGCTCCTTCCACCGGGCCGGGCGCCGCCACGAGCCCGGGCGCTGCGCCGATCGACCTCTCGGTGGGTACCGAGCACTACGTCGACGTCGACCTCCGCTGTCGCGCGTTCGAGCTCGATGGCGTCTGGGTGCTCGTCGACGGGGACCCCTCGTCGTGGCAAGCACCCGGCGAGCGTCACGAGGGCGGCACCTTCACCGTCGAGGGGACCGATCTCGGCACGTTCGTCGGCGACGCCGCCCGGACCAAGGTGGCGACGTTCCGGCGACCGGCGGCCACGGAACCGGTGGCCTGCGTGCCACTGCCGCGCTGAGATGCCCGTCCCGGCCTCGCCGACTCAGCTCGCCGTCGCCAGCTGCCCCCCGATGCGCCGTGAGGGCAGGACCTGGTCGATCACGCCGTAGTCGACCGCCTGCTGTCCGCGGAGGATGAAGTCACGGTCGAGATCCGCAGTGATCCGGGCCGCGCTCTGCCCGGTCGCCTCGACCAGCATCTCGACCATGCGCTCGCGCATCTCGACCATCTCGCGCACCTGGATCTCGATGTCGACCGACTGCCCCTGTGCGCCGCCGTGTGGCTGGTGGAGCAGCACCCGCGAGTTGGGCAGCGCGTAGCGGTGCCCCGGCTCTCCGGCGGCGAGCAGGACCGCCGCCGCGGACGCCGCCTGCCCGACGCAGATGGTCGACACCGGCGCCGAGACGAACTGCATCGTGTCGGCGATCGCGAAGAAGCCGGTCATCTCGCCGCCGGGGCTGTTGATGTAGAGGCTGATCGGCCGATCCGGTTGCTCGGCGTCGAGGTGCAGCAGCTGACCGACGACCAGGTTGGCGACCTGGTCGTCGATGGCCGAGCCGAGGAAGACGATGCGGTCCGACAGCAGCCTCGAGAAGAGGTCGTAGGCCCGCTCCCCTTGCGGTCCGGACAGCAGAACGGTGGGTACGAGCATGTGGAGTCCTCGCTGACATCGGATGACGCAACCCTTTGGTTGCGTGTTTGAGCGTACGGGTGCACGGATCGACACGCAACCGCTAAGTTGCACATATGCAGACCGAACGATCCGCCATCCTCCCCGGCGACCTCGACGCGGTGCGCGACGCGCTGCTCGCCCCAGAGCTCCTGTCGGCATGGCTGGGCCCCTGGACCGACCACGGCGACGGCCACGCCCGGGTCGTCACCGACGACGGGGTGACCCGGAGGGTGTCGGACCACCACCTCGACGCCGACGGACACGTCCGATGGACCTGGTCCCCGCTCGACGACCCGGAGTGCCGCAGCGAGGTCGTGGTGCACCTCGAGGACCTCGACGCCGGCACTCAGGTCGTGATCCGCGAGACGCAGGTCGGTGGGCATGCCGACGATCGCCTCGGGGACCACGTCGAGGCCTCGATCCACGGGTCCTCGAGCGACCGCTGGACACGCTGCCTGCTCGCCCTGGGCGCGGTGCTGGACCAGCACCGACTCGTGGCGGTGTGAGCACCGATCGCTCCGACGCACCGCTGGTCGACGCGGTCTTCGCTGCGCTCGCGGACGGCACACGACGTGAGCTGCTCCGCGCCGTCGCCGACCTGGGCCCGACCACCGCGACACGTCTCGCCGCGGAGCGCGAGATCTCACGCCAAGCGGTGGCGAAGCACCTCGGAGTGCTCGACCGCGCAGGTCTCGTCGTCGCGGAGCGCCAGGGTCGCGAGACGCAGTACAGGGCCGACCCGGTGCCGCTGCGTTCGGCCGTCGACTGGATCGACGAGACCGGTGCCGCATGGGATCGGCGCCTGCACCGCTTGAGCGAGCTCCTCGGCGACCAGGCCTGACCGCCGGGGCCGTCGTGGACCCTGATCGACACCGACAGCCCCCGTCTACGATCGACCTCATGGCCTCCGACGTCGACACTCCCGATCTCGATGCAACCGCCCACTCCTCGGACCGAGCGGCCCTGCTCGAGATCGTCCGGAGCCGGGCACTCATCCAGTTCGACGAGCCACGTGAGCTCTCCTCCGGAGAGATGAGCCGCGACTTCATCGACGCGAAGGCCGGACTCTCGCGTGGCTCGGCCCTCGACCTTGCCTGCCGCGTGATCGCCGACCAGGTGGCCGCTGCGGGCATCGAGTGGGACGCCGTCGGCGGGCTCACGTTGGGCGCCGATCAGTTCGCACACGGCATCGTCACCCACCTGCGTGACGACCACGAGTGGTTCGTCGTGCGCAAGCAGCCCAAGGGGCGCGGGACCAACCAACTCGTCGAGGGTGCCACGCTCGGCCCCGGTGTCCGCGTGCTGCTCGTCGACGACATCGTCACCACCGGCGGCTCGGCGCAGCAGGCCCACCAGAAGGTCCTCGACACGGGCGCGTCGATCGTCGCCGCGGTGACGCTCGTCGACCGCAGCGACATCGCTGCGGCCTACTTCGAGCAGCACGGCGTCACCTACCTGCCGGTGTTCACCTACCACGACCTGGGCATCGTGCCGGTGGGCGTCACGGCGTGAGCACCCCGGGCGAGCACGGCAGCACCGACCTCGCCCATCTGCTGCGAGCGATGGACCCGGTGCTCGACGACTCCGTGCACGTCGTGGTGACCGGTCCCCCGGGTCTCGACACCCGCTCGCTGCGGCCGTTCGCGACCGTCGCCGAGCACGAGGGCACCACCGTGATCCTCGATCGCAGGTCCCTGACCGACGCGATCGCCCTCGGGTGCGGTCCCGAGGACCCGCCGCCGATGGCCCGGATCACGCTGCAGGTCCACTCGTCGCTGCTCGCGGTCGGCCTCACCGCTGCGGTCGCCACCGCTCTGGCTGCCGAGGGCATCAGCTGCAACGTCGTCGCGGGCCACTTCCACGACCACCTGCTCGTCCCGGTCGACCGTGGTCGGGACGCCCTCGAGGTGCTCCGGGCGCTGCGGTCGGGGCCCGCTGGTTGAGCCGGGCTGCGCCGCGGAACGGGAGCTCCGCGGTCGTTTGGTCGTCACCCCGCGGGGTACCTCTGAGGCGTGACGCCCCGTCCGATCCATCCCACCGTCGTCCGGCTCGCCGACTACAGCTGGCGGTTCCTGGTGATCGGTGCCGCGCTCGCCGTGGTGCTCTGGGGCCTCGGTCAGCTGAGCGTTGTCGCGCTGCCGATCGCGGTCGCGCTGCTGCTGACCCGAGCGCTGCAGCCCGTCGCCTCCTGGTTGCGGGAGCGTGGCCTCCCGCCCGCTCTCGCCTCTCTGAGCGTGGTGCTCGGCTTCCTCCTGATCGTCGGAGGCGCGACGTGGTTCATCGTGCCGGCGGTGGCCGGTCAGTTCGACGATGTCCGTGAGACCGTCACCGAGGGCATCGACGACCTGCAGACGTGGTTGGTCGAGGACGGACCGTTCGACCTGACCCAGGGCGACATCGACGACGCACGGGACTGGGCCGTCGAACGCGGCGGCGAGCTCCTGCGCTCCTCGTCCTCGGCGCTGACCAGCGGCGCCTTCCTGCTCGCCTCGATCGCGGCGGGTGCGGTGTTGTCGCTGCTGCTGGCGTTCTTCATGTTGAAGGACGGGACCAGAGCCCTGGCGTGGGGACGTTCACTGCTGCCCGCCGGTCGACGCGGCGTGGCGGATCGCCTCTGTCGTCGGATCTGGCAGACCCTGGGCGGCTACCTGCTCGGGTCGACGGCACTCGGCACCGTCGAGGCGATCGCCATCGGCGTCACGGTGTGGGCGGTGGGAGGCACGCTCGTCGCTCCCATCATGATCCTCACCTTCGCGGCTGCGTTCGTGCCGCTCGTCGGTGCCGTCGCCGCGGGCGCGGTCGCGGTGCTCGTCACCCTGGTCACCGCGGGAACCACACAGGCGCTGATCGTGCTCGTCGTCGCCTTCGTCGTGCAGCAGTTCGACGGCGACCTTCTCGCCCCGCTCGTCTACGGCCGGGCCCTCGAGATCCACCCGGCGGTGATCCTGGTGGTCATCGCCGCCGGTGGCTCCCTGTTCGGCTTCGTCGGCGTGCTGCTCGCCGTGCCCGTGACCGCGGTGGTGATCAACTGCGCCGCCGAGCTCCGAGCGTCCCCCACCGGCAGCGGCGACGACCTGTCGCTCGAAGTGGTCGGTGCGCGCCCGGCCGGCGCGGGAGACGGCGCCGACGCGGGCTGATTTCCAGAACACGTTCTCGTTGTCCCTATCCTGCAGGCTGTCCAGGCGGCCCGACCGGGCCACCGCCCGAGCAGGGGGAACACATGAAGACCGAAGCAGCCATCCTCTGGGAGCCAGGCGGCCAGTGGAGCGTCGAGGCGATCGAGCTCGACCCGCCCAAGGCCGGCGAGGTGCTCGTCGAGATGGTCGCCTCGGGCATGTGCCACTCCGACGACCACGCCCGCACCGGCGACCTGCCCGCCATCACGCCGCTGATCGGCGGCCACGAGGGCGCCGGCGTCGTGCATGGAGGTCGGCGAGGGTGTCACCTCCGTCGCTCCCGGCGACCACGTCGTGTTCAGCTTCGTCCCGGCGTGCGGCCGATGCCCGTCGTGCGCGGACGGACACTCCAACCTGTGCGACAACGGTGCCGCGCTGCTCGTCGGCGCGCAGCTCGACGGCACCAGCCGCCACCACGCCCGCGGCCAGGACATCTGGACGATGGTGTGCCTCGGGACGTTCGGCCACCACACCGTCGTCAACGAGATGTCGTGCGTGAAGATCGAGGACGACATCCCCCTCGAGCTCGCCTGCCTCGTCGGCTGCGGCGTGACCACCGGCTGGGGCTCGTCGGTCTACGCCGCCGAGGTGAAGCCCGGCGACAACGTGGCGGTCATCGGCGTCGGCGGCATCGGTGCCGCCGCCGTGCAGGGCGCCCGCCTGGCCGGCGCGCGCAACATCATCGCCATCGACCCCGTCGAGTTCAAGCGTGAACAGGCCCTGAAGTTCGGCGCCACGCACACGGCGAACAGCATCGGTGAAGCGCACGAGATGATCAACGAGCTCACCTGGGGCCGCATGTGCGACAAGGTCATCTGCTGCGTGGGCGTGGGTGACGGCGAGCAGATCTCGTCGATCATGATGCTGGCCGCCAAGCGCGGCCGGGTGGTCGTGACCAACATCCACCCGGCGGACGAGGGCCAGATCAGCATCTCGCTGTGCGACCTGACCCTGATGGAGAAGCAGCTCGTCGGCACGATCTTCGGCTCGGCCAACCCGCAGTCCGACATCCCCCGCCTCATGCACCTGTACCGCAGCGGCCAGCTCGACCTGGCCGGCATGGTCACCCGCGAGTACGCCCTCGAGGAGATCAACGAGGGCTTCGACGACATGCTCGCGGGCAACAACATCCGTGGAGTGATCCGCTACAAGTGACCCGGCGGCCGCCGGAGTGAACTCTGGTCCGGGCGGGGGTTTCTTGCAGCAACGCTGCACGAACCTCCGCCGGTTCCTACCATGACCTCCATGAGCCGTCCGGAGATCATGGGAGCACACGAGTGGCGCGCGGCGGGGTCGATGCTGTCGACCGCGGACGGCGAGGTGTTCGTGCTCGATCGACCTGCGCGCGAACCCGACGGCTCCCCGCCGCTGTTCGTGGTGCACGGGTTCCCGACGTCGTCGCTCGACTTCCGCCACGTGCTGGATGCGCTCGCACGACACCGACGAGTGGTGCTCTTCGATCAGCTCGGGTTCGGCTGGTCCGACAAACCCGACCGCCGCTACGGGATCCGCCTGCACGCGGATGCCGCCGAGCACGTGCTGACGCACCTGGGCATCGACCGCATCGACCTGTTGACCCACGACATGGGCGACACCGTCGGCGGGGAGCTGCTCGCTCGCGACCTCGACGGCGCGCTGTCGGTCGAGATCCGACGTCGAGTCCTGACCAACGGCTCGATCTACCTCGACCTGGCCCAGCTGACGCCCGGGCAGCAGCTCCTGTGCGACCTGCCGGACGCCGCGATCGACCTCATCGACGCCGACAACCTCGCCGCCGGGGTCGCCGGGACGTTCTCGACCACGCATCCCGCCTCGGCCGACGAGATCGAACAGGTGCGCATCGCCGCCCTGCACCAGCACGGCGAGCGCCTGCTGCCACGGACGATCCGCTACCTCGAGGACCGCCGCCTCGAGGAGCGCCGCTTCACCGGAGCGATCGAGACGCATCCCTCGCCGGTCGGACTGGTCTGGGGCACCGACGACCCGGTCGCGGTGGTCGAGATGACCGACGAGTTCGTGCGGGCCCGACCCGGGACGCCGGTGACACTGCTCGAGGGAGTCGGTCACTACCCCATGGTCGAGTCGCCCGAAGCGTTCGCCGACGCGGTGCTCGCGCACCTGGACGCGACCTGACCGTGGGCTCGAGGCGGCCACCGTCGCGCACGGTCGTCGTGGTGGGCGCGCTCGTCCTCGCGGTGGCGGCCGTGGCGCTCGGAGTGGTCCTGGGCCCCGGTGAGGAGCCGTCGACCGACGTGGCCGCGGTCACCAGCAGCTCGACCACGGCGTCGACGCCCACCACCACCTCCGGTCCCACCTCGATCGTCGTCGTGCACGAGACGCTGCCCGCCGGGATCAGCGAGGTCGCGACGATCGATCCCGGACTCGCCGATGTCGCCGTCCGTTCGACATCGCCTCCGGGCTGGGACGAGACGCTCACCCCGGTGGTCACCTCGGTCGATGCCGAACCACCGCGCACCGGGCTCGATCTGGCCCGCGTCGCGCTGCCGTCGCCGGACGCTCCCATCTCGGGCCGACACGTCTCGGCCGACGGCTGGACCTTCGCCAACCCGACGACGTTCACGCCGCCCCAACCCCTGGTGTTCGGGGTCGTGCAACGCCAGGGCGACTGGATCCAGGTCCTGGTCCCGGTGCGTCCCAACGGCACCGTCGGCTGGTTGCCCGCCTCGAGTGCCACGGTGACCCGCACCGATCTGTCGGTCGAGGTGTCGTTGAGCGAGCGCCGGCTCCGCGTCGTCCGTGGCGGCGTCGAGGAGCTCGCCGCGCCGATCTCGATCGGTCGACCCTCGACGCCCACACCGACGGGTGAGTTCTACGTGACCGACGTGGTGCCGTCGGTGAACCCCGCCGGTGGCTACGGACCGGTGGCGCTCGCCCTGAACGGCTACTCCGAGGTGATGGACGCGTTCGCCGGCGAGTCCGACGTCGGCGCCAGCGGCGAGGGCGCTCCCGACGCGATCGCGCCGGTGCTGGCGCTGCACGGGACCAACCGCCCGGCGAGCGTCGGTCGAGCGATGTCGAACGGCTGTCCCCGCCTGTACAACGAGGACATGCTGCGTCTGGCCGAGCTGGTCCCGGCCGGCACCCCGGTGCGGATCTGGCCGTGAACCCGTGTCGCGGGGCTCAGCGTGACGTCGAGGAGAACTTCCGGAACGACAGCGCCGCGAACACCACGGTGATCCCGACCGCCCACGCCAACGACCACCACACGTCCATGCCCGGGTCCTTGCCGCTGTAGAGCGCCCTGGTCGCGTTAGTCACGATGGTGAACGGGTTCGCGTCGGCGATGCGGGCGAGCCACGACGGCATCGTCTCGGTCGAGACGAAGGCCGAGGAGATGAACGTCATCGGGAACATCCAGATGAAGCCGGCGGAGTTCGCCGCCTCGACCGACTTCACCGAGAGGCCGATGAGCGCCTGGATCCAGCTGAAGGCGTAGGCGAAGGCCAGCAGCAGCAGGGTCGCGAGGAGGCCGTCGACCAGGCCACCCTCGAGGCGGAAGCCGACGAGGATGCCGACGACCAACATGATCACGAACGTGAAGATGTTGCGGAGCAGGTCGGAGAAGGTGCGGCCGATCAGGACCGCGGACGGGTAGATCGGCAGCGACCGGAGCCGGTCGATGAAGCCCTTCTGCATGTCCTCGGCGATGCCGATGCTGGTGAACGCCGAACCGAACACGACGGTCTGGGCGAAGATGCCCGGCACCACGAACTGCTCGTAGCTCGAGTAGCCCGGCACGGAGATCGCTCCGCCGAAGACGTACACGAACAGGACGACGAACATGATCGGCTGGATCGCCGCGAAGACCAGCAGGTCGGGGTTGCGGACGGTCGCGATCAGGTGTCGGTTCGCCTCGGTCCAGGTGTCCCGCACGAGCCACATCGGGCCGTTCGGTACTTCGTAGCTGGCGGGAGCGGCCGTGGTCGGCACGGCGGATGCGGTGGTCATCGGGAAGCTCCTTCGACGACGACGTCGGTCTCGTCCTCGGCGCGGTGGCCGGTCAGCTGCAGGAACACGTCGTCGAGGGTCGGGCGGCGCACGACGACGTCGGTGACGTCGATGCCGGCGTCATCGAGGGTGCGCACGACGGCGGGCACGATGTGCTCGCTGGTGCGGACCGGGACGGTGACCGTCGCCGCGGCGCGGTCGATCGTCTCGGCGACGCCGGGCAGGGCGAAGTCGCCGAGCAACGCGGCGATGGCGACCAGGTCGTCGCGCTGGGTGACGGTCACCTCGACGCGCTCGCCGCCGCTGGATGCCTTGAGCTCGGACGCGGTGCCACGTGCGATGACCGAGCCCCGGTCGATCACCACGATCTCCTTCGCCAGGCGCTCGGCCTCGTCCAGGTACTGCGTGGTCAGCAGGGTCGTGGTGCCCTCTGCGACGAGCCCGTCGATGACGTCCCACATCTCGAGGCGGCTGCGCGGGTCGAGCCCCGTGGTGGGCTCGTCGAGGAACAGCACCGACGGGTTGGCGATCAGGCTCATCGCGATGTCGAGACGACGGCGCATGCCACCGGAGTAACCCTTGACCACCCGGTCGGCGGCCTCGTCCAGGCTGAATCGATCGAGCAGGTTGCGGGCGCGGAGCGCGCCTCGCCGGTGTGCATGTGGAACAGGCGCCCGACGAGCTGGAGGTTCTCGAAGCCGGTCAGACGCTCGTCGACCGCGGCGTACTGGCCGGTCAGGCCGATGCGGGCCCGGGCCGCCCGAGGATCGGCCACGACGTCGATGCCGTCGATGATCGCTCGACCGGCGTCTGGTTTGAGGAGGGTGGTGAGGATGCGGACTGCGGTGGTCTTCCCGGCCCCGTTGGGACCGAGCACACCCAGGACTGTCGCACGTTCGATCTCGAAGTCGACGCCCCTGAGTGCCTCGGTCTCACCGAACCGCTTGACCAGTCCTTCTGCGATGACTGCTGGCACGCCGAGCACTCTACGAACTCCGTGTGACAGTTTTCGCCCCGATTTCGGAGTCGCACTCGGGCGGCGCCCCCGTGAGGGCGCTCAGAGCTCGGGGATCACCCGGTCGACCAGCAGTCGCAGGCTGCTCCAGGCCACCTCGGGTGGGACTCCGCCCGCCATCGGCGTCATCGGCAGGGTCGCCGAGGGGCCCAGGTCACGCAGGAGCTCGATGCACTGCTCGGGGGTCAGGACCCGGTACTCGGGGTCGTCGCGCAGACCGATCTCGTCGGTGACCGCCCGCTGCCCGGTGTCGAGACCGGCCTCGACCGCCCAGGCCCCGTAGGAGTTGCGGTCGTTCGCGACGTAGGGGCCGACGTCGGCCCAGCCCTGTTCGACGTCCTCGCACACGTGGATGAACCGCGGTGCCACCGGCGGCATCGGCCCGAAGTCGGGCCCGCCGCGCTCGACCACCGCCGCCCGGTAGGTGTCCCAGTGCGTGGCGTCGGAGGGGAAGAAGACGTCCGCGATGCGCGCCGCTCGACGAGCGGCCCCCGCCGAGGAGCCGCCGAGGAAGATGGCGGGTCGTGGCTCGCGGTACGGGCGTGGCGTGACGGTGACGGTCCGGCCGCGGAAATCGAACGGCTCGCCGGTCCAGGCCGCCTGCAGCGTCGCGATCGTCTCGACGACCGCAGGCACCCGCCCGGAGAGGTCCTTGTCGAACATCGCGAACTCCGAGGGCACGTAGCCGTTGGCGACGACCAGCTCGAGGCGTCCCCGGCTCAGCTGGTCGAGCACGGCGGCGTCCTCGGCGATGCGCAACGGGTCGTGCAGCGGGGCGATCAGCGCCGCGATCCGGATCCGGATGCGCTCGGTACGTGCCGCGACGGCGGCGCCGAACACGAAGGGCGACGGCAGGTAGGCGTCCTCGGTGCCGTGGTGCTCGGACAAGGTGACGGTCCGGAACCCGTGGCGCTCCCCCCACGCGATCTGCTCCAGCGCGGCCTCGTAGCGGTCCGCGACCGAGGTCCCGGCGATCGACGGGTTGCGCAGGTCGTAGCGGAGCTCGAGTCGGGTCACGTGCACCTCCGGGAGGGAGCGCACAGCGTCGCGCGGCCGCCACCACGGCGCACCCCCAGCGATCCCCCAGGACGATCTGAGGGATCGGCCCGATTCCGCGCCGGCGCCGTCGGCCTCAGGGTGGCAGGGGAGCCGGACGACGCGCCCGGCAGGAGGAGGACCCGCATGTTCACGACCGACCCGTTCTCGACCGACCCATCCACCACCGAGACCCCGCCCACCCAGACCCCGCCCACCGAGAGGCCGCCGGCACCGACGCCCTGCGCCCCGGCGTCGCACGACGCGGCCGTCTGGGACCACCTGCGGCTGCAGCGCTGGCTCACCGAACGGCGCAACGCGGGCGTCCGTCCCGATTCGATCGCCGCCGAGCTCGTCGCCGCGGGGTGGGACGCCGACACCGCAGCGCGCCTGTCGCTGCGGTCGTTGCGCTCGTCGGATCGCCAGACGCTGACCTACGCCGCGCTGACCCTCTCCGCCGGGCTCGCCGCGCTCGGCGCCGCGACGTCGGCCCACCTGATCGTGGACGGGAACCCCGATCCGATCCTGCTGACGTGCACGTTGACGATGTGGCTGATCGCCACGCCCATCGCGGTCGTGGTGTGGTGGGCGGCCCGGCGCATCGAGGCCCGCTCGTCGTTCGTCATGTGGTCGGGTGCACGCCGGAGCTGGTACGGCGCCCTCGCCCTGTGCACCGGCTTCGTCGGCATCGGCCGTCTGCTGCACTACCTGTTCGACGCCATCGGCGAGGATCACGGGAGCGAGCTCG